>NZ_JBWKOW010000020.1:0-580 GCF_059416285.1 Acinetobacter sp. GW821-FHT09D10 | reverse complement strand
ATGGATTTGGCTGTGGGTGCCAAGAAAGTATTTATCACCACGGACCACGTGACCAAGCAAGGTGAACCGAAGATTGTGGCTGAGCTGAGCTATCCGGTTACGGGTAAACACTGTGTTGACCGTATTTACACCGATCTTTGTGTGATTGATGTGACTACCGATGGTTTAAAGGTGATTGAGAAAGTAGAAGGTCTTAGCTTTGAGGAGTTACAGGCTTTGACTGGTGCAACTTTGATTGATGCGACACAAGGGTAAGGAAGTAGGAAATGACATTCAAAAATGCTTATATCATCGATGCCATCCGTACCCCATTCGGCCGTTATGCAGGTGGCCTTGCCCCTGTTCGTGCCGATGACCTTGGCGCTGTGCCGATTAAAGCTCTCATGCAACGTAACCCGAATGTGGATTGGGAACAGGTCGATGATGTGATCTATGGTTGTGCCAACCAAGCCGGTGAAGACAACCGCAATGTTGGTCGTATGTCAGCACTACTTGCAGGTTTGCCGTATCAAGTGCCAGCAACCACCATTAACCGTTTGTGTGGTTCTTCACTCGATGCGATTGCTATGGCTGCCCGTGC
>NZ_JBWKOW010000019.1:0-683 GCF_059416285.1 Acinetobacter sp. GW821-FHT09D10 | reverse complement strand
TTCCTTCAAACATGTTGGCGGATTATTCAGTTGACTTAAATGGTCAACAGCTCACGAGTCCTCATTTACTAAAAATAAAACCCTTAAACGCTGCCATTTTGAACTACAGCCTCTATCACACCCTGACTAATGACGAGAATGTTTTCTCCGGTTCGGCAGAAGGCATTTTTAACAGTGCAATAGGTAACTTTTCTTCAGGGGTACTATATAACGGAAGTAATGAAAATAGTTATAGCCATGAAAAGTGGGTGCGCCTAGAGAGTAAGTGGCAGTATGTAGACCCTGAAAAGATCAGGATATATACCTTAGGGGATTTTATTTCCAATAGTTCTGATTGGGGGAGTAGTGTCCGCCTTGCTGGTTTCCAGTGGTCGAGTGCTTATACCCAACGTGGTGATATTGTCACTTCGGCATTACCACAATTTTCCGGCTCGGCTGCACTGCCTTCGACATTAGATTTATATGTCAACCAACAAAAGATTTATTCAGGGCTTGTGCCTTCAGGTCCGTTTGACATTAAGCAGCTCCCGTTTATTTCGGGTAATGAAGTCACGCTTGTAACCACCGATGCAACAGGTCAGCAGAGCATTACCAAACAGGCTTACTATTTTTCATCTAAAATTTTGGCAAAAGGCATCAATGAATTTTCAGTAGATGTTGGGGTTCCTCGTTATAACTATGGG
>NZ_JBWKOW010000018.1:0-786 GCF_059416285.1 Acinetobacter sp. GW821-FHT09D10 | reverse complement strand
TTATGCAGTTACTTTCGCAACAACACCAGCACCTACAGTACGACCACCTTCACGGATCGCAAAACGTAGACCTGGGTCCATTGCGATTGGGTGGATTAATTCTACTGACATTTCAACGTTGTCGCCTGGCATAACCATTTCAACGCCGTCTTGTAATTGGATTGCGCCAGTTACGTCAGTTGTACGGAAGTAGAACTGTGGACGGTAGCCGTTAAGGAATGGAGTATGACGACCACCTTCTTCTTTAGAAAGTACGTATACTTCTGCATCGAATTTAGTGTGCGGCTTGATTGTACCTGGTTTAGCAAGTACTTGACCACGTTGTACGTCTTCACGCTTAGTACCACGAAGTAATACACCACAGTTCTCGCCTGCACGACCTTCGTCAAGCAATTTACGGAACATTTCTACGCCAGTAACTGTAGTTGTTTGAGTATCACGGATAC
Organism: Acinetobacter sp. GW821-FHT09D10; assembly: GCF_059416285.1. NCBI lineage: Bacteria > Pseudomonadati > Pseudomonadota > Gammaproteobacteria > Moraxellales > Moraxellaceae > Acinetobacter > Acinetobacter sp. GW821-FHT09D10. The sequence continues at coordinate 340 of NZ_JBWKOW010000018.1, read as the reverse complement.
CAACGATTTCAACTGATTCGCCTACTTTCACGATACCAGCTTCTACACGACCAGTTACTACTGTACCACGGCCAGAGATAGAGAATACGTCTTCGATTGGCATTAAGAATGCTTTATCGATAGCACGTTCTGGTTCTGGAATGTAAGAGTCAAGCGCTTCAACAAGAGCAAGAACTGAAGGCTCACCATATTGACCAGCATCACCTTCCAACGCTTTAAGCGCAGAACCACGGATAACTGGAGTGTCATCACCTGGGAAGTCATAAGTAGAAAGAAGTTCACGAACTTCCATTTCTACTAATTCAAGTAATTCTTCATCATCAACAAGGTCACACTTGTT
>NZ_JBWKOW010000017.1:830-960 GCF_059416285.1 Acinetobacter sp. GW821-FHT09D10 | reverse complement strand
TGCAACAGATGCAGCAGGTAATGCCGGTACAGATACTGCAGTGGTGACGATTGATACGGTTGCACCAAATGCACCGGACATCGATCCAGTGAATGCGGTAGATCCGATTACAGGTACAGCAGAACCAGAT
>NZ_JBWKOW010000017.1:0-734 GCF_059416285.1 Acinetobacter sp. GW821-FHT09D10 | reverse complement strand
GGCGCTCACAGTGTGACTGTGACAGCAACAGACTTGGCAGGTAATACAGGTACGGATACAGGTACTGTAACAATCGATACGGTTGCACCAAATGCACCGGACATCGATCCAGTGAATGCGGTAGATCCGATTACAGGTACAGCAGAACCAGATTCAACAGTGACTGTAAGCTTCCCGGATGGTACGACTGCAACCGTAGTTGCAGGTACAGATGGTAGCTGGTCAGTGCCGAATCCGGGCAATCTGGTAGATGGTGAGACAATTTCAGCAACAGCGACTGACCCTGCAGGCAATACTTCATTGCCAGGTACAGAGATTGTTGACGGAGACGGCTTACCACCAGTGGTATCGTTAACTGATGAAGTGACGAATGATGCAACACCGGACTTGTCAGGTAGCATCAATGATCCAAATGCAACGATTGTAGTAACTGTGGATGGTATTGATTATCCGGCAGTAAACAATGGTGATGGCACCTGGACTTTACCGAACGATGTCTTACCAACCTTGTCAGAAGGCGCTCACAGTGTGACTGTGACAGCAACAGACTTGGCAGGTAATACAGGTACGGATACAGGTACTGTAACAATCGATACAGTTATACCAGTGGTCACATTCCCAGATGTATCAACCAATGACAGCACACCTGCGTTGACTGGTACGATCGATGATCCTGCTGCGACTGTGGTGGTGACTGTTGATGGCGTGGATTACCCAGCGACTAACAATGGTGA
>NZ_JBWKOW010000016.1:0-5563 GCF_059416285.1 Acinetobacter sp. GW821-FHT09D10 | reverse complement strand
GGGTGTTTGAATAATGAGCTGGCGATGACTTACTCTCACATGGGAAACCCCACACTACCATCAGCGCTAAGAGGTTTCACTTCTGAGTTCGGGAAGGGATCAGGTGGTTCACTCTTGCTATGGTCGCCAGCACAACTGGTATGGATACTTGCATTGGTCTTATTGGTTGCCGATGCGTTTTCCAAATCTTTACAGATGGGCTGATTGAGTCTTACTTTATTTTGTTCATTTTAGCTAAGCGTATAACTAAATCAAGTTGCTTTGCATATTAATGAATCGATTGATGCTTTATATACAACTGCTTGGGTGTTGTATAGTCAAGCCTCACGAGCAATTAGTATTGGTCAGCTTCACATATCACTATGCTTCCACATCCAACCTATCAACGTCCTAGTCTCGAACGGCTCTTTAGAGGACATAAAGTCCTAGGGAAATCTTATCTTGAGGTAGGCTTCCCGCTTAGATGCTTTCAGCGGTTATCCCTTCCGAACATAGCTACCCGGCGATGCGACTGGCGTCACAACCGGTACACCAGAGGTTCGTCCACTCTGGTCCTCTCGTACTAGGAGCAGATCCTCTCAAATTTCCAGCGCCCACGGTAGATAGGGACCGAACTGTCTCACGACGTTCTAAACCCAGCTCGCGTACCTCTTTAAATGGCGAACAGCCATACCCTTGGGACCTGCTTCAGCCCCAGGATGAGATGAGCCGACATCGAGGTGCCAAACACCGCCGTCGATATGAACTCTTGGGCGGTATCAGCCTGTTATCCCCAGAGTACCTTTTATCCGTTGAGCGATGGCCCTTCCATACAGAACCACCGGATCACTAAGACCTACTTTCGTACCTGCTCGACTTGTGGGTCTCGCAGTTAAGCGCGCTTTTGCCTTTATACTCTACGCGTGATTTCCGACCACGCTGAGCGCACCTTCGTACTCCTCCGTTACTCTTTAGGAGGAGACCGCCCCAGTCAAACTACCCACCAGACATGGTCCTCGCCCCGGATTACGGGGCAGAGTTAGAACCTCAACATTACCAGGGTGGTATTTCAAGGACGGCTCCATTGGAACTAGCGTTCCAACTTCAAAGCCTCCCACCTATCCTACACAAGTAAGGTCAAAGTTCAATGTCAAGCTGCAGTAAAGGTTCACGGGGTCTTTCCGTCTAGCCGCGGGTACACTGCATCTTCACAGCGATTTCGATTTCACTGAGCCTCTGCTGGAGACAGCGCCGCCATCATTATGCCATTCGTGCAGGTCGGAACTTACCCGACAAGGAATTTCGCTACCTTAGGACCGTTATAGTTACGGCCGCCGTTTACTGGGGCTTCGATCAAGAGCTTCGCTTACGCTAACCCCATCAATTAACCTTCCAGCACCGGGCAGGCATCACACCCTATACGTCCACTTTCGTGTTTGCAGAGTGCTATGTTTTTAATAAACAGTTGCAGCGGCCTGGTTTCTGTGGCTGTCATCAGCTCAGGAAGCAAGTTCCATCACCAACAACAGCGTACCTTCTCCCGAAGTTACGGTACCATTTTGCCTAGTTCCTTCAGCAGAGTTCTCTCAAGCGCCTTGGTCTACTCGACCTGACCACCTGTGTCGGTTTAGGGTACGATTCCTGTGTAACTGAAGCTTAGAGACTTTTCCTGGAAGCATGGTATCAGCCACTTCGCTGTACAAGTACAGCTTGCTATCAGATCTCAGCATAGAGCACCCCGGATTTGCCTAAGATGCATGCCTACTTCCTTTCACCTGGACAACCAACGCCAGGCTGACTTAACCTTCTCCGTCCTCTCATCGCATTACACAGAAGTATTGGAATATTAACCAATTTCCCATCGACTACGCCTTTCGGCCTCGCCTTAGGGGTCGACTCACCCAGCCCCGATTAACGTTGGACTGGAACCCTTGGTCTTTCGGCGAACGGGTTTTTCACCCGTTTTGTCGTTACTCACGTCAGCATTCGCACTTCTGATACCTCCAGCATACTTCTCAATACACCTTCATCGGCTTACAGAACGCTCCCCTACCACTTGACTTAAAAGTCAAATCCGCAGCTTCGGCACATAGTTTTAGCCCCGTTACATCTTCCGCGCAGGCCGACTCGACTAGTGAGCTATTACGCTTTCTTTAAAGGGTGGCTGCTTCTAAGCCAACCTCCTAGCTGTCTATGCCTTCCCACATCGTTTCCCACTTAACTATGATTTTGGGGCCTTAGCTGGCGGTCTGGATTGTTTTCCTCTTGACTACGGACGTTAGCACCCGCAGTCTGTCTCCCGGATAGTACTCATAGGTATTCGGAGTTTGCATCGGTTTGGTAAGTCGGGATGACCCCCTAGCCGAAACAGTGCTCTACCCCCTATGGTATTCGTCCGAGGCGCTACCTAAATAGCTTTCGGGGAGAACCAGCTATCACCAGGCTTGATTAGCCTTTCACCCCTATCCACAAGTCATCCCCTGGCTTTTCAACGACAGTGGGTTCGGTCCTCCAGTTAGTGTTACCCAACCTTCAACCTGCTCATGGATAGATCGCCTGGTTTCGGGTCTATACCCAGCAACTAAACGCCCTATTAAGACTCGATTTCTCTACGGCTCCCCTATACGGTTAACCTCGCTACTGAATATAAGTCGCTGACCCATTATACAAAAGGTACGCAGTCACCGAACAAGTCGGCTCCCACTGCTTGTATGCATGCGGTTTCAGGATCTATTTCACTCCCCTCACAGGGGTTCTTTTCGCCTTTCCCTCACGGTACTGGTTCACTATCGGTCAGTCAGGAGTATTTAGCCTTGGAGGATGGTCCCCCCATATTCAGACAAGGTTTCACGTGCCTCGCCCTACTCGTCATCATTATGTGTGCCCTTTCGTGTACGGGAATATCACCCTCTACGTTCGCACTTCCCAGAGCGTTCCACTAAAACACACATAACTTAATGGGCTGATCCCCGTTCGCTCGCCGCTACTAAGGGAATCTCAATTGATTTCTTTTCCTAAGGGTACTGAGATGTTTCACTTCCCCTCGTTCGCCTTGCAACACTATGTATTCATGTTGCAATACCTACCTTAAAGTAGGTGGGTTCCCCCATTCAGAAATCTCCGGATCAAAGGATATTTGCCGCCTCCCCGGAGCTTATCGCAGGCTATTACGTCTTTCATCGCCTCTGACTGCCAAGGCATCCACCACATGCACTTAATTACTTGACTATACAACCCCAAACAGTCGTTATTACCTACAAGGAGTAATAAGACATGATTAATGATTTCTCATCAATCTCTTACAGTTTGAAGTACTGTGTATTTAAACACTGTACAGCTTCAATCTAATTCATATACCAAAACGCTTGATTCAGTTAATTTGCTAGTTCTCAATTAACTCCAAGATCAGAATTACTTCTTCTCTTTTCATTATTGAGTGAACAATTTATTTCAGACTCAATTTTGCCAATCTGTTAATGAATAAACATGCCTTCGTCAGGTCATGCTTAATACCGTGATACTTAAATCACAGAAGTTAATAAACTAAGATCTTACAACCTCTATTTACTAATTTCTGTAATCCGAACTTCTCTTAAGTTCTGGTGGAGACTAGGAGAGTCGAACTCCTGACCTCCTGCGTGCAAAGCAGGCGCTCTACCAACTAAGCTAAGTCCCCAGCTTACATCATCAGTTATGTATCTTCTTTTCTATAACTTCAACCAGTCAAAGTCATGGTGGGTCTGACAAGACTTGAACTTGTGACCCCACGCTTATCAAGCGTGTGCTCTAACCAACTGAGCTACAGACCCTCAGATACATCTATGAAGAACAACTTGTTGTGGATTCTTACCAATCGTCAATCTTTCGTTAAGGAGGTGATCCAGCCGCAGGTTCCCCTACGGCTACCTTGTTACGACTTCACCCCAGTCATCGGCCACACCGTGGTAAGCGTCCTCCTTGCGGTTAGACTACCTACTTCTGGTGCAACAAACTCCCATGGTGTGACGGGCGGTGTGTACAAGGCCCGGGAACGTATTCACCGCGGCATTCTGATCCGCGATTACTAGCGATTCCGACTTCATGGAGTCGAGTTGCAGACTCCAATCCGGACTACGATCGGCTTTTTGAGATTAGCATCCTATCGCTAGGTAGCAACCCTTTGTACCGACCATTGTAGCACGTGTGTAGCCCTGGCCGTAAGGGCCATGATGACTTGACGTCGTCCCCGCCTTCCTCCAGTTTGTCACTGGCAGTATCCTTAAAGTTCCCGACATTACTCGCTGGCAAATAAGGAAAAGGGTTGCGCTCGTTGCGGGACTTAACCCAACATCTCACGACACGAGCTGACGACAGCCATGCAGCACCTGTATGTAAGTTCCCGAAGGCACCAATCCATCTCTGGAAAGTTCTTACTATGTCAAGGCCAGGTAAGGTTCTTCGCGTTGCATCGAATTAAACCACATGCTCCACCGCTTGTGCGGGCCCCCGTCAATTCATTTGAGTTTTAGTCTTGCGACCGTACTCCCCAGGCGGTCTACTTATCGCGTTAGCTGCGCCACTAAAGCCTCAAAGGCCCCAACGGCTAGTAGACATCGTTTACGGCATGGACTACCAGGGTATCTAATCCTGTTTGCTCCCCATGCTTTCGCACCTCAGCGTCAGTGTTAGGCCAGATGGCTGCCTTCGCCATCGGTATTCCTCCAGATCTCTACGCATTTCACCGCTACACCTGGAATTCTACCATCCTCTCCCACACTCTAGCTAACCAGTATCGAATGCAATTCCCAAGTTAAGCTCGGGGATTTCACATTTGACTTAATTAGCCGCCTACGCGCGCTTTACGCCCAGTAAATCCGATTAACGCTTGCACCCTCTGTATTACCGCGGCTGCTGGCACAGAGTTAGCCGGTGCTTATTCTGCGAGTAACGTCCACTATCTGAAGGTATTAACTTCAGTAGCCTCCTCCTCGCTTAAAGTGCTTTACAACCATAAGGCCTTCTTCACACACGCGGCATGGCTGGATCAGGCTTGCGCCCATTGTCCAATATTCCCCACTGCTGCCTCCCGTAGGAGTCTGGGCCGTGTCTCAGTCCCAGTGTGGCGGATCATCCTCTCAGACCCGCTACAGATCGTCGCCTTGGTAGGCCTTTACCCCACCAACTAGCTAATCCGACTTAGGCTCATCTATTAGCGCAAGGTCCGAAGATCCCCTGCTTTCTCCCGTAGGACGTATGCGGTATTAGCATTCCTTTCGAAATGTTGTCCCCCACTAATAGGCAGATTCCTAAGCATTACTCACCCGTCCGCCGCTAAGTGATAGTGCAAGCACCATCACTCCGCTCGACTTGCATGTGTTAAGCCTGCCGCCAGCGTTCAATCTGAGCCATGATCAAACTCTTCAGTTAAAAATCATTTTGCACCTTATTAAAGACAAGGTGCCAATTCTGGCTCATCAATTTTCTGACTTAAATTTCGCTCAAATAAACTTCGAGTAATTTAAACCAATCAATCAATGATAATATTTCGATCGATCAATCAGTAAAAATCCACACAAGTTGTTCTTCATAATCTCTTAATGATCTT
>NZ_JBWKOW010000015.1:0-29909 GCF_059416285.1 Acinetobacter sp. GW821-FHT09D10 | reverse complement strand
ACCGCCGATGGATGTGCATTATAGACCATTAAATTCTCTTGGCAAGGGGTATTTCAGCCTTTTTCTATTGAGTGCCGCTTTTTTCTACTATTTTGAGAAAAAAGTGATGTATATGCCTTTTTTTTAGGCACCTCAGTCAACATTAGATGAGATATTAAACTTTTTTTACTTTATCAACTTCATGTAGAATAGATTATTCGTGCAATAGTTTGGCATTAACTCACCATGTGGCAGTTCGCTAAGAAAGTATTTGTTTGCATACTTGTAGTGTTTGCTACGAGTGGGCCTTGTTATGCCAATTCAAAACATAACTTCTATGTGCTTACATTATCTATTCTAAGCTACAGTAAGTGGGAGAATGTAAATACTCCTACTCTTTGTATTATTGATAATCCCTCCATTACATCTACCTTTCAATCTTATATCCAGCAAATGTCTTATAATTATCGTGTTCAAACTGTAAACGCGAAAGATTTTGCACGGTCACATTGTCAGGCTGTTTATTTTTCTACTACTTCTCCACAGCAGCAACAAAGCCTTATTCAGAATTATCCTTATCGTTCTTTACTTTCTTTAAGCATCAATAATTCAGACTGTGAAATAGGAAGTATCTTTTGTTTATATAATCAAAATAATTACACTACCTTTAAAGTTAACTTAGATGCTTTAAGTCACTCCAAAGTTCATATTGATCCAAGAGTATTGCTCTTGGCTAAGAATGCGGAGTAAGGATTATGATATCTAAGTTGTATCAGTCCACTTCATTGCATGCTTTATTTAGAAAGTCTCAATTTACGATTTTTGCAATTACGTTCTTTATTTGTTCTTTTACTTTTGTATCAATTTCTGTTTTTACAATGGAAACCTATGCCAAACAAAATTTACAATTGCTCAGCCATACCCTGCTCGAACGTATTCAACCAGCAGTTGTATTTAATGACAAAATTACGATAGAGCAAATTTTGAATGAATATACGAATGATCATTCAATCCGTACTATTCATATTTATGATTCAGAACATCACCTTATTGCGCAAAGTTTTAAATTATCAAGTCAGACTTCAATTTTAGAGGGCTGGTTTGATCATTGGTTTTTAAATGAACCCGTTCATCTTACAATTTATCATCACGAACAAAATGTAGGTGAATTAACCCTTTTTGGTAGTTCAGAAAAAATATTGCAGTTCCTAAAAATGATTATGGTAGGGCTCGCAATTGCGATGTTGTTTATTGTTTGCGCTTTGTGGTGGTCAGTAAATCTAACTTATCGCCAAATTATGCAGGCTATTTATCCACTTACCAATATTGCTCAAATTGTAAGTGAGCAAAAAGCTTATAATCTTCGGTTCCCTTATAATCGAATTAAAGAATTTCAAGATTTAAATACTGTTTTTAATGAGTTACTTGAAGAAATTCAGATATGGGACAATCAATTACAAAAAGAAAATCGTAAATTGTCATTTCAGGCTCATCACGATCAGCTCACCTTATTACCTAATAGACATTATTTTTATCAAATTCTTTTAGATATGTTTGAAGATAAGGGATTTGATAATAAGTCTGCTTTATTATTTATAGATAACAATAACTTCAAAGCGATTAATGACCAGTTTGGACATTTGGCTGGAGATGAAGTTTTAAAAGAAATGGCAAATCGTTTGCAAACCCGTTTACGTCATCAAGATTTTATCGCGCGTTTAGGCGGCGACGAATTTGCTGTTATTTTGCATTCCATTAGTCATGCTGATCATTTAATATCTATTGCTGAAAATTTACTCGAAAGCTGTAAAGAACCTTTGCATCTGAATGGTCAAACCATTTACTTCAGTTTTAGTGTGGGTATTGCTTTATCACAATTTGCATCTAGCCCCGAAGATTTCATTATGCAAGCAGATCAGGCAATGTATAAGGCTAAAAATTCGGATGAACGCTGGTTTATCTATAAACCTGAAAATTAAATTTAGGCTAATCTATGAATACAAGATCTTTAAAACTCTCCTTTATTGCATTGCTATGCATTACTCTTGCAGGGTGCCTGAGTTTTGGGCCATTAAAATATCGTCAGGTAAAATTGCTCAAAAAAGAAGGTTTTGTGCTTACAAATGAAGGATGGACTTTAGGTTTACCAGAACGTTTGTTATTTGACTTTAATAATGCAGAGTTAAAACAGAGCCATGAAGCTGAGTTAGTACGTCTGGCATCTCAGTTGAATAAATATGATCTGAATAAATTGAAAATTGTTGGTCATACTGATGATGTTGGCGATGCTGCTTATAATCAAAAGCTGTCGGAAGAGCGTGCACAAAGTGTGGCAAACCTTTTCTTAGCTCGCGGATTTAAAAAAGAAAATATCTATGTGATTGGTCGCGGTTCAACGCAGCCCTATGTTCCAAATACAACCAATGAAAATCGTGCGATTAACCGACGTGTTGCCATTGTTGTTATTCCATAATTTTCAATTTATAAAAAAGCCAATCCTCTGTGATTGGCTTTTTTATTTTAAACTAACTCAATAATATCAATTGTTGGCGGCACTCTAAAACGTAAAGGGATGCCAACCATTCCTGTGCCAACTGTCACAAAAACATCGGCATGTTCGTGAGAGTAAAATCCACGTTTATGACCTAAAATTGACACTTTTTTCATAATATAGGTGGTAAGCCATGGAAGCTCAACCTGCCCTCCATGTGTATGCCCAGATAACATTAATGGTCGATTCGGCAATTTAGGCACCATGTCTACCGTATCGGGATTATGGGAAAGAATTAACCAAGGCTTGTCTTGTGGTAAATCTGGCATCGAACGCATGTCGGTTTTTCCAGCCCAGAGATCACCAATACCAATCAAACGAAATTCTTCAAAATCAACTATTTTGCCTTCAATATCGACAACTTCATTATAAAACAAGGCATCTTTTAATAATTGTTGGATAGGTGGTCCTGGATATTGCTCATCATGGTTTCCAGGAACGGAGTAAACAGGTGCCTGAATTTCTTTTAAAACACTCAATTCTTGAATTAGTCTATTTTCTGGCTCATACGTCCAGTCACCCGCCACAACCACTAAATCAGGTTGCTGTTCATTTAATTTTTTAACTATTGTTTTGAGCTGGCGCTCATGCCCTGAAAATAAACCAATATGTAAATCAGCAATTAACGCTACTTTTACCGGTTTATTAAAACTTCGATCTGGATTTAACCGATATTGATGTGTATCGACACGCACTAGATGAGGTTCAATAAATCGGGCATAAATTAAAATGCCACTTAAGAAAAAGATGAAAATACCTTGATGAATTGAATAGTAACCAATCCAAGCAGCGTATAAATTAAAAAACCAGAGAGGAATAAGTAGATAAGAGAGATAAAATGCGAGTAAATGGACAAAAGCTTTAAATGGATGAATAGTCTCGGTTCGAGATTGATGAATCCAAGCTTCAGAAATCCCCCATAAAGCAAGTATTGAAAATATAAAGTAAAAACAAAAAATAATTGAATTTGGATTCCACATTACGACTCTCGACTTATCTTATATTGATTGCTAGTAATCAAATTCAATATTTATCTTTCAATATGCACGAATTATACTCTAGCTCACGTTATCGTATGTACTGATTATGGCACAATCCTTTCATTCCAAACAGCTTCAAACGAATCAACAAGCTAAAGGCTTTTTGATAAAAGCCTCTATAGTCCTATGTTCTAGTTTTGCTGTGGGTTTGACAGGATGTAGTACTCTGCCAAAACATGGTGTTGAGCCAGTACAATATGCAAAAGATATTGATACTTCTGAGACCTCACTTGCCAAACTGATTACTCCCTTACGTCAGCAAAACCCAAAACTAACGGGTTTTCACATATTAAATGATCCTTTGGAGGCTCTAGCAGCCCGCCTAAGATTAATTGATAAAGCCGAAAAGACATTAGATTTACAATATTATATTTGGGACAATGACAAAGTTGGTGCTTTGGCGTTACACGCGATTATTCGGGCAGCTGATCGCGGGGTAAAAGTCCGACTTCTTATTGATGATAATAATGCAAAAAAAATAGAAGGGATTTTGCTTGCCCTTTCTCAGCATAAAAATATTGAAGTTAAGCTTTTTAATCCCTACCGTTTTCGTAAATATCGTGCGATGGATATGGTGCTTGATTTAAAACGTATCAATCGTCGTATGCATAATAAAAGTTTTATTGCCGACAATGAGGTTGCTCTTATTGGCGGAAGAAACATGACAAATCAATATTACAATGTAAGTGATAGTTATCAATTCTCTGATGTCGATGTAATGTTAGTTGGTGCTGCTGTTGATGATATTGTGAATTCGTTTGATGACTACTGGAATCATGAATATGCATATTCAGTTCAAAGTATCGTAAGTCCAGAGCAACATCGTCTACGTTATGAAGGATTAAAAGAGCAACTCGAAGCTCACTACCAACAGGCGACAGTTCAAAACTTTCTAAACTTAACCGCAAAATCACATGCATTTGATGAATGGTTAAATCGCAATATTCAATTCGACTGGGTCAAAGCAGAAGTCGTAAAAGACTCGCCTGATAAAATCAAATCAAAGGCTAAAAAAGAAGAACACCTTAATTTCCAGTTAATTAACCATCTAGAAAAACCGGAAAGTAATGTTGATTTAATTTCAGCTTATTTTATTCCTGAAAAGCAAGGCGCCAAGATTTTAAGTACTCTTGCTAAAGAAGGTGTTGAGGTTCGAGTCTTAACGAACTCATTTAAAGCAAATGACGTTGCTGTCGTTCATGCCTTTTATGGAAAGTACCGTAAAGAACTGCTTAAAAACGGCGTACAACTTTATGAATTTTTACCGACACCAGATAAAAGAGATTTAAATAAAAATACAGATGAGCTAGCAACTAAAGCAAAAGTGAATATGAAGGGATTAAGCCGCTCAAGCTTGCATACAAAACTTATGGCATTAGATGAGCAGGTTTTTATTGGTTCATTTAATTTTGATCCACGCTCAGCATATTTGAATACTGAAATTGGCGTAATTTTGGATAGTCCATCATTGGCTAAAACCATTCACCACACCATGGATGAAAATTTAAACAAATTTGCTTATAAGCTAAAGCTTGACGCTAATAATCATATTTATTGGCAGCAAGAGACTTCACATGGTCCCTTAATTTATAAACAGGAACCGGAGATGAAATGGTGGCAAAAAGCAGGCATGAAGTTTCTTTCATGGCTGCCACTTGAAGGATTCATGTAATTAATTTTTTGGCTTAAGTACTTTTTGATGTAGTTGAGCCAAGCCTTCTACCATTTTTTCTTGAACTTCATTCGTTAAACTTTTCACATCATGCCCTTCCACAGAAATTGGTGGCAAAGTTAACAAATGAGCTGTTACTTTCGGCATTTCAAGTACGCGTTGAATATGTTCTGCAAAAGACATCTCACCAATGAATGGAGCAACTGTATCTAATTGTCCATAACGGTTTACATAACAAATTAAACATACCTGTACTGGACGTTGAGCCTCAATAGCAGCCCCGAGTAGACGGCCATGTACTTTCTTAACAGAATGCCCATCTGTGGTAGTCGCTTCAGGGAAAAATAGTACAGGAATATTTTGTTTTAAAAATTCGGTAATTTGCTCACGGATTCTAACGGAGTCCCCAGACCCACGCTTAATAAATAAAGTTCCACCACCTTTAGCTAAATTCCCGAAAATGGGCCAATTTTCAATTTCAGCTTTAGCAAGGAAGAAAACACGAGCCCCTGAACCTAAAACAGCAACATCTAGCCAGGAAATATGATTACTTACCCAAAGAGCAGGTTCTCGAGGAATTGTTCCATGTACTTCTACATCTAAGTTAAAAACCTGACATAAACGGCGGCAAAAATATTGAACATAGCGTGTATTAACCGGATTATTAGGATCTTTATAAAGGCCATGTCGATAAACTAAATAAAAACCTTCACTAATTGCAGCCGTGGCAGAAGTGACTTTTTTTCCGTATAAACCTATTTTTGATAATTTCTTTAACGTTGAATTAACTATACTTTGCGTTTGAGCCATAAAATTTCACTAACGATCAATCATTGTTATACCCATCTCGAGCATTCTATACGTTTCAGAATAAACTTGCATTGATGATAGAGAACGGGAAATAAAATAAATTCAGACATCTCTAACTACATTTAACTAATCTAAAGGATAAGAACAAACGCTTTCCCCTTTTGCTTAAGTTTCATCTAGAATAAAGTTTTCCCATTTTCAGGATTTATAGCCACGTGGAATATGTTGATCGGCATCAAGGCGGTGAACGCACAATTTTAGTGAGTGTTTCTGTACAATTATTAGATGATCTGGATGCCGAAGAGTTTGCTCTACTTGCACAGTCTGCTGGTGCAGATATCCTTGAACATATTAAGGTTCAGCGAAATAAACCCAATCCTAAATTTTTTATTGGTTCAGGGAAAGTTGAAGAAATTGCAGAGCGAGTTCAGGAACTAGAAGCAAGTCTGGTGATTTTTGATCATGCTTTATCACCCGCTCAAGAACGAAATTTAGAAAGAATATTAAAATGCCGAGTCATTGACCGTACTGGCTTAATTTTAGATATTTTTGCGCTACGTGCTCGTACGCATGAAGGTAAATTACAAGTCGAGCTTGCACAGTTAAAGCATTTATCTACGCGTCTTATTCGCGGTTGGTCAGCAGACTTTGAACAACAAAAAGGTGGTATTGGCTTACGTGGTCCTGGTGAAACACAACTAGAAACAGATCGTCGCCTCATTCGCGTTCGTATTGCCCAATTAAAAGATAAATTAGAAAAAGTACATCAAACCCGTATTCAAGGACGTGCTGCAAGACAAAAGGCAGCCATTCCAACTGTGTCGCTAGTTGGTTATACCAATGCGGGCAAATCAACTCTATTTAATATTTTAGCGAAAAGTGATGTCTACGCAGCCGACCAACTATTTGCAACACTCGATCCGACATTACGCCGTTTGGAATGGGATGGTATTGGTACTGTCGTGTTAGCAGATACAGTAGGCTTTGTACGGAACTTACAACATGATTTAGTTGAATCATTCAAGGCAACACTTGAAGAAACACTTGAAGCCACCCTATTACTGCATGTTATTGATAGTAATAGCCATGACATGCTTGATCAAATTGAAGCAGTTGAAGGTGTATTAAAAGAGATTGGCGCAGATGCTCCTGTACTTCGGGTATACAACAAAATTGACTTAAGTGGTGAAGAAGCCAAAATCATTTATGCCGAGCCACATGTACCAGATCGAGTTTATGTTTCGGCTCATGCTGGCCTTGGTCTAGAATTACTTCAACAAGCAGTGCAAGAATGTTTAATGGGTCAAATTCAACATTTTTCACTGATTCTTAAACCTGCTTATGGCAAATTGCGCACCCAACTTTATGCTTTAAATGTGATTCAGTCTGAACACTATGATGATGCTGGCTTATTGCATATTGATGTACGCATTGCCCCACATAAGTTAGAAAAGCTTATTCGCCAAGCAAAACTGCCCTTAGAGGAAATCTTGGGAGAACGTGCTAGTCAATTTAGCCGTCCCTTAGAGGAGTTTGAAATCAAGGGTCAGATCAGTTAAAACTTGATAAGTAAACTTTTAGAGATAAAAAATATGGATAAGATCAAAAGTATAGACTGGACAGCATGGGTAGCAACGTTATTACTCATTATTGGTTTTCGTGAAGGCTCTGTCATCGTCATGCGTGCTTTTGGTCATCCAGAATTAGGTAATCTGGTCGGGTTAATCAGCTTACTCACTATTTTGATTATCTGGCGAAAGTTCAAAAAAATCCCTCTCCGGATAGTTGATACAAATAATAAAATTATGAAAGAAAGTGGATTTGCTTTTTTACCCGTTTGTGCTGGCTCCTTAATTATGTTGGTGCATATGGGTAAAGAAATTCCACTATTCCTTTTTGTTTTAGTAGTCAGCACCCTTATACCTTTGTGGGTCTATGCAAAAATGGCAAAACGTTGGTTATAAGGAGAATAAAATGTTTACGATCTTTTACGGTTTTTTAATCACATTAATTGGTTATCTGTGTGCAAAACCTTTAAACCGACGTTTTCCGCAAGTTCCACTTTTAGTTTTCGGCATGTTCATTGTCATTGCCTTACTTTCAGTTTTACAAGTTCCTTATGAACAATATCGTCTTTATGTGAATGAGTTATTTAGCCATTTATTGGGGTATGTGACTGTAGCCTTAGCCATTCCTTTAGCTGCAATGCGTTACGATGACCTTCCAATTAAATCGGTCATTGGGATTTTATGTTTTGCAAGTATAAGTGCCGTTGCTTTGCCTATGGGCCTCGCTTATTTGTTACATATGTCAGAACCTACTATTCTTGCATTTGCAACCCGTGCGGTGACTACCCCTATCGCCCTGAATATCGCAACGTTATTACATGCTCCTGAAACGCTGGTGACCCTTATTGTTATTTTATCTGGGGTTATTGGAGCGGCTTTTTCACCATTTTTACTCAAGCATATTCATGATGAAAGAGCATCAGGCTTAGCCTTAGGTTTAGCTGCGCATGCCATAGGAACAGCTCAAGCTTGGCAACGCGGTCCAGTTGCGGGTCGCTACGCTGCATTTGGTATGGCTTTGAATGGCGTATTTACTGCAATTTGGCTACCTACATTAATGTTGTCACTCGGAACACCATAATTAATAAGCCTATTAAATAAACATTGAACGGTATATAAATTCGAAATAAGATGACCTTTCAATGTTAAAAGGATTTTTAATGATGGGGAAAATTTTTATTGGAGCTTTGCTCTTACTGGGGATCAATACTGCTACATTTGCAGCAGACATTATAGGTCTTTGGCAAACAATTGATGATAAGACTGGCGCGCCCAAAGCACAGGTAGAAATACGTAAAGAAGCCAATGGGACATATGCTGGAAAGATCGTTAAAGTTACACCACGCCCAGGTTATACGCCTAAAGAGATTTGTGATAACTGCCCTGCACCCTATACCAATAAACCCATTTTAGGTTTGGATATTGCAACTGGCTTAAAAAAGACAGATGAGCTTAATTATACAGGCGGGAAAATTCTAGATCCGAATACGGGCAAAGTTTATGGGCTTAAAGCAAAACTTAGCGCAACTGGTAAACGTCTTCATATGCGTGGATATCTAGGAATTTCTGCTTTGGGACGTAACCAAATTTGGTTACGCGTAGAATAAAAGTTAAAAATAAAAAAGCCGCTTATGCGGCTTTTTTATTTTCACTCGGGTACAACCCTCGTCTTGCGCTCATGAAAAGCATTGCTTTTCCTATATTCACTCAGGATTATCGACAGCAAAGATTTCTTTATCTTCAAGGCGATAAGCCATTAATTTTCGTCCCCAAACACAGCCGCCATCAATGTTCTGGATTTGCTCATTAACGCTTCTACCTTCTAGGGCAGCCCAATGACCAAAAATAATCTGATGAGTCTGAGCAGCTTTACTTGGAAATTCGAACCAAGGTAAATAGCCTTCTGGCATTGGCGCATCCAGAGCATCTTTAAAACTGAACTCTAAAGCTCCTTCTGCGTTGGTTAAACGCATGCGAGTCAAATAATTGGTAATACAACGTAAACGTGCTGAACCAATTAAATTGTCTTCCCACAAATCGGGTTTTGAACCATACATTTCTGCTAAAAAAGCATCCAATACAGATAAATCTTCATGTGAGAGTACTGCTTCAACCTCTTTTGCTAGCGTTGCAGTTTTTTGTGCATCCCAAATGCAAGGTATGCCAGCATGAGTAAGAATTGTGTGCTCGTTTGGGAATAAACATAAAGGTTGTTTACGCAACCAATCGATTAATTCATCGCCATCAATTGCATCAATAACATCCTGCGTGCGATCTTTTTCTTTAATCTCTTTTAAACCACGTGCACACGCAATTAAAGTGAGGTCATGGTTTCCGAGCACAGTTGCAGCAGCGCCGCGGTCAGCAAGTTTTTTAACAAAACGTAAAGCTCCCACTGAGTTTTCGCCACGAGCAACCAAATCACCTGCAAACCATAAAAAATCTTGGTCTGGATCAAAACGTATTTCTTTAAGTAAGGCTTTCAGAGCTTCAAAACACCCTTGTACATCGCCAATCACATAATTAAAACGTTTAGTCATTTATCCCACCATTTGATCGGCTAAAGCAACAAATTGAGTAAGTGTTAAAGTTTCAGGACGAGCCATCGGATCAACGCCTGCTTTTTCAAAGCCATCTTCAGCGATCATACCTTTAAGACTATTTCTTAGGGTTTTACGACGTTGGGTAAATACATGACCAACCAACCGAGCTAAAGCTTTTTCATCTTTTGCAATAATTGGCTTTTGTTCATAGGGAACAAGGCGGAAAACAGCACTCGTTACTTTAGGTGGTGGGTTAAATGCGCCAGCTGGCACTTCAAATAAAAACGTTGGTTGGCAATAATACTGAATCATTACCGACAAGCGACCATATTCTTTTGTGTTTGGCTCAGCCGTAATACGGTCAACCACCTCTTTTTGGAGCATAAAGTGCATGTCTTTAACTTTACTGCCAAATTCCAAGAGATGAAAAAGTAATGGGGTTGAAATGTTATAAGGTAAATTACCAACCACACGCAATGGTCGACCATCTTTTACCAGTTCGTTAAAATCATATTTTAATGCATCAGCTTCTATAATCGTTAAACGTTCAGGATGTGGAACGCGTTCTGGTAAGCCTGCTGCTAAATCACGATCTAGCTCAACAACTGTTAAGGCATCACATTCCCCAATTAAAGGAGATGTTAATGCGGCCAAACCAGGTCCAATTTCGACAACATTTTCACCCGCACGCGGATTCACCGAGCGCACGATTTTGGCAATGACTCGCTGATCATGTAAGAAGTTTTGACCAAAACGTTTACGAGCTTTATGCCCTTCATCTTTCGGGTTTAGGGCATTAATTTGATACATAGAACATTTCCAACATGAAAAATTTAGCTCGCTGCCAAAGATAAAGCTAAATCGACAGCGACATTTAAACTTGAGCTTTTTGCCAAACCGGTCCCGGCCAAAGACAATGCCGTGCCATGATCGACCGAAGTTCGGATGAATGGCAAACCCAATGTAATATTGATGGCCTCACCAAACCCTTGTGATTTTAACACAGGTAGACCTTGATCATGGTACATAGCAAGTACAGCATCAGCATTTTTAAGATGCTCAGGGGTAAACAAGGTGTCCGCAGGCAAGCTTAGACTCATTTTAATCCCTTGCGCCCGATAACTTTCAAGTACAGGATTAATGGTCTCAATCTCTTCGCGTCCCAAATACCCATCTTCACCCGCGTGAGGATTTAATCCGCAAACAAGTACGCGCGGATCCATAATCTTAAATTTAGTTTTTAAATCATGTAATAAAATATCAATGACTTGATGTAGACGCTCTTTGGTAATTGCATCGGCAACATCTCTTAACGGCAAATGTGTAGTAGCCAAGGCAACACGTAAAGTCTTAGTCGCAAGCATCATAACGACACGCTCTACACCTGCAAATTCTTGATAGTATTCAGTGTGTCCACTAAACAAAATACCTGCATCGTTAATGACCGACTTTTGCACAGGAGCGGTGGCGACCCCAACACTTTTACCAGACATTGCATAATCAGCTGAACGGCGTAATTGTTCTAATACATAAGGTGCATTAGCTGAGTTTAATTGCCCATCGACAACCGCCGTTTCTAAAGGTACATGCTCTATATAAAGTTCACCTGAAGACGATGATTCAGCTTGTCCCGTATATTCTAGAAATTGAATATCTATCCCGAGTTTCTGGGCACGTTGTTCTAATAAATTTCGGTCACCCAAAATAACAAGTGGGCGTTCATCAACTCGCTTAGCCAAGCTCAAGCAAATATCTGGACCAATACCAGCCGGCTCACCAGAAGTGACATATAAAGGCAGCACAATCACCCCAGACACATAACGAAAATTTGTTTGATTTTAACATATCCCGCATTCATCAGTTTATGGATTAAATTATATGGCTTAAACTGGATTTTTCTTGTGACTTTGAACAAACTCGTTTAGAATGCTCGCTCCTTTTGTTTGGACAGATTCCATAGTCCAAACCAACTATAATAGGTAGTGGTTTAATGAAAACTCTCAGCGCTAAGCCAGCTGAAGTTCAACATGACTGGTATGTTGTTGATGCTTCTGGCAAAACTTTAGGTCGCCTTGCGACTGAAATCGCTCGTCGTTTACGCGGTAAGCACAAAACTTCTTATACTCCTCACGTTGACACTGGCGATTACATCGTTGTGATTAATGCTGAACAAGTTCAAGTGACTGGTAAAAAAGCACTTGATAAGAAATATTATCGCCATACTGGTTTCCCTGGTGGTATCCGTGAGACTAACTTCGAGAAGTTAATTGCTCACAAGCCTGAAGCTGTTCTTGAAAAAGCAGTTAAAGGCATGTTACCAAAAGGTCCTCTTGGTTATGCAATGATCAAAAAAATGAAAGTGTACGCTGGTACTGAGCATCCGCATGCTGCTCAACAGCCACAAGTTTTGGACATCTAAGGGATACAGCACATGGCTACTAATTATGGTACAGGTCGCCGTAAGACCGCAACTGCACGTGTTTTCTTGTCAGCTGGTACAGGCAAACTCGTTATTAACAACCGTACTTTAGAGCAATATTTCGGTCGTGAAACTGCTCGTATGGTTGTTCGTCAACCTTTAGAACTTTTAGAAGTTACTGAAAAGTTTGACCTTTACATCACTGTTAAAGGTGGTGGTATTGGTGGTCAAGCTGGCGCGATCCGTCACGGTATTACTCGTGCGCTTATCGCTGCTGACGAAACTTTAAAACCTGTTCTTCGTCAAGCTGGTTTCGTTACTCGTGATGCTCGTGAAGTTGAACGTAAGAAACTTGGTTTACGTAAAGCTCGTAAGCGTCCTCAATTCTCTAAACGTTAATTCGTTTATCGAGTTGGACAAAAAGCCTTGGATTTTTCCAAGGCTTTTTTATTATGAAAATAGAACAATAAAATGCAAACTTATAAATATAAACAAACTATCTCTTTAGAACCGTGATTTCCTAGAGCATTTTTAGTATCCTAATCGATTCACTCAACCACGTCGTCTTGTGATATGTCGGTCGAAAACACCTCTATTCAGGGGATTACCCTTTACAGTCATGCTGATGATTTCCGTTCTCACTGGATTCGTTTCTTATTAGCAGAAAAGCAAATCAAATATCAATTGATCGTAACTGACCATGAAGACGAAGATTTAGCAAGTTTAAATCCTTATAACCAATTGCCGATGTTGGTCGAGCAAAATCTTAAATTATTTTCAGCGCCAATTATTGCTGAATATTTAGATGATCGTTATCGCCAAGGTAAGCTTTACGCAGATGCGCCAATGATGCGTGCAGAGCAGCGTCAATATATATGGAGACTTGAAAACGACTGGTTCAAATTAGCAGATCAGATGTTAAAGCATGCTGATTCTTTAAATGTCGAACAAAAGCAAAAAGCTCAAAAAGAATTACGTGAAACTTTAATTTCACTTACTCCCCTATTTCAGCATTTTCCCTATTTTATGTCTGAAAATTTCACCATCTTGGACTGTATGCTTGCCCCTATTTTCTTAAGGCTAAATAGTATGGGAATCGATTTACCGAAACAGCACTGCCGACCGATACTTTTGTATTGTAAACGTATCTTTGAGAGGCCTTCTTTTGCTAAATCAATGACGGCTCAAGAGAAAAACCGTTACAATGAACTATTAAATATGGAATAGTGTGATATGTCTGAGCAACCTATTGATTTAACCCCTACACGTCCTTATCTTGCTCGTGCAATCTATGAATGGATTTGTGATAACCAGCTTACTCCTTATCTATTAGTGGATGCGACACAGCCACATACCGATGTTCCACAGCAATTTGTTAAAGATGGGCAAATCGTTTTAAATATCGTGCCCCATGCTGTTCATCAACTTCTTATTGCAAATGAATCCATTACTTTTTCTGCCCGTTTCGGGGGGGCATCGAAAGACATTTATGTACCTATTCAAGCAGTTTTAGGTATTTATGCACGTGAGAATGGGCAAGGTTTATTCTTTGATCCTGAAGAATATGCCAATGTAGCGCCTGTAGAAAATATAGCAGAGCCAGAAGTACAAGAAGCTGAAACAACATCGACCAAGAAAAAACCGACGTTAAGAATTTTAGATTAAATTTAGAGGAAGAAAGCATGGCATTTGATTTAGTCCAATACTTTGCTGAGCAGATAAAAATTCAAAAGCCTCAGCTTTTAAATCAATATCCAGTTAATGAAAAAAATAAACTGATTGATGAGGTGAATATTCTTACGCTTGGAAAACTGATTAGTTTATGGCGCCAAGATGACAATAAGATTTATCATGAAATAAAATCGGCAGATCCACTTTATATTCAAGAAGTTGCTCGACATTTAACAACTTCTAAGCATAACCAGTCAACTTTAAAAAATGCAGAACTAGAACAGAGTATTTCTGAAATTTTAACTTTGCAGTTAGCCGAACTTAACCAGCTCGATGAAACAGGTGGTTTTGGGCATAATGGCTTAAAAGAATTAATTTTAGGTCAAGTCGAACACTTATCAGGTCAGGCAGAAGATTGGGTTTGGTCAACAAACCATCTAAATGAGTTAATTGGTTCTAAACCTGTGGAACAAGAAGAGCTATCATTGGATACAACAATGAAGGAGTTCAACCAAATGGTTCACCAAGCCCAACCTCATCATGATGACGTGCATATTGAAGAACAAGCTGCCGAAATTTCTGTACCAACATGGTCAAAGATTATTGCCCCTGTCGTTGCTTTAGCAATTTTGGGCTACCTCTATTGTATTTATACACAGCTCGTTTAGTTTGATCATTGTTATAAAAAAGGGGAATTTGTTATTCCCCTTTTTTTGATTAAAACCAACATATTTTATTAATAAATATTGTATTAATATTCTATTACAATTGTTTTGCCTAAATTTTAAAATATATAATGTAAACCGCAGCACAATATTAAAAGTATAATGTAAAAGTAATCTTATAATATTTTTTATAATCTGACATTTTCCGTCACTTATTGCCTAAAACTAAAACATCACACTTTATTTGATTGATTGACTTAAAATTATTCAGAAATATAATGAATTTCAACTACTTTTAGGAAAAAGTAGTAAATATAATTTTAGAATCCTGAGAGATAAAAACATGGCTAAACTTTCTTTAGATAGCTTAACTGAAATTGATGGTTTTATTGCTTCTGCACTTGTTGATTCAGAAAGCGGTTTATCACTTGCAACACAAGGTGGTGGGGAAATTGATTTAGAATTGGCTGCTGCAGGAAACACAGAAGTAATTCGCGCAAAGCGAAATATCGCCAATGCATTGAAATTAAATGATAATATTGAAGATATTTTAATTACCTTAGGTAAGGCTTACCACTTAATTCGACCTCTAGAAAGTAATAATAATTTGTTCCTTTACTTAGTGCTTGATCGTGCTAAATCGAATTTAGCTATGGCTCGTCATGAGTTAAAGTCATTTGAAAAAGAGCTAGACTTTAGCTAATTAATCTAAGATGTGCTTTTTATATTTATTATAAAAAGCACATTAAAACCTCTATCTTATTCAATAAAATTTAATGTGATACTATGGATAGGCATTGCATAAATATTGCAACTTCTGGTTTAAGTTCAAAAGTTTCAGATGAATTAAAAATACTAATCAGAAATTTTATATCTAATCAATACGGTATTAATTGGGTTAATATTTCAAGCAATCATATTGATCTATTATTAATTAACGAATTTTTTTTTGACTCTGACAATATTCAAAATGTTCTTCAAAAGAAAAAGTTTCCTTATTTAAAAATTAGTAAAACTCCTTCAAAAAATGGATATCAAGTTTATGAACATACTCTATATCTGCCACTAGAAAAAGTAGAACCTTTACTAGAGTGGTTACAAAAAAATCTATTATCATTTTTAAATCAAAATAATGTTGCGATAGTTCCAGATTTATCTACTGAACTCCTCATTATTGATGAACAATTTATAAGAAATTTACATAGTCCAGAAAATACTAAATTACATTTATTTGATGATAAAGGCACTCTAGCTATTATTGATAACAGAGCTCAAATTGCTTGGATAGAACCCTCTCGTCAAAAAGCACATACCAATATGAGCTTTAACTTTGCTTTTGCTAAAACATCGGATTTTACTAAAGTTTCTCGTAAAAAAAGTTATTACTTACAAGACTGGTTATGGAACCTAATTTGGTGTTCAAAAGATTTTGAAAATTTAGCTTCAGTTGATGGTTACTTCAAAATCGATCATTGGCCACAGCCCTACCAAAAAGAATATAGAAAAGTGAGTCTACAGCTCTCAGCATGTTTTATACAGGGTGCAAAAATTACTGATGTTGCTAAACAACTCAACGTATCAATTGACGATGTTTTACGCTTCGTTACGGCTTGTGTAATGGCAAATAACGGAAGATTTGTTTCTGCGAATAAATGCTCTTACGCACCAAGCTCTCATTTAGAAAATTCAAATATAGACAATCATTTTTTTAAAAATTTTATAGGGAAGATTAGACGCCGCTTTGGTCTTTAGGGAACATTATGATTATACAGCAATATAAAATTGTCTTTGCAGGCAGCATGGGGGCTGGAAAAACAGAAGCGATTAAATCGTTATCTGAGATTCCAATTCTGGAAACAGAAGCATTCAATACCGATGTACAAAGTCACCAGAAAACCCAGACCACTGTAGGTATTGATTATGGTGAAATTACTTTAGATGATGGAATCAAAATTGGATTATATGGGACACCTGGGCAAAGCCGTTTTGATTTTATCTGGTCGGTCATTTGTGAAGGTGCGATCGGTATTATTTTATTATTAGATCATAATAGTCCGAATTCAATTGACGAACTAAATGACTACTTAAAAACCTTTAAAAATTATAATGATAATATTGTGATTGGTATTACTCATATTGATGAAAATAAAGAATCCTCTCTTCAGCAATATCGTAATTGGATAAAAGCAAATGAACTGCCTTATCCCTTATTCTTCATTGATGCGCGAGAGCAAGAACAAATTTTAATGATGGTTGAGTCATTAATTGCATCACTTGAAGTGAAGGCTGGGACAATATCACAGGGGAATAATCATGCTTAGTATTCCAGCTCAAAAACGAACAGCACCAACGCAATTGCTACAACTCGCAAAAAGTGAAGCTCATACTATTTTGATGAATACACGCGGCGTAGATTTCGTGATGATTTGCTCTTCAGATGGTTTTGAATTAGCAACTGTGAGTCATAAAAACTACCACAACACCACTAAATTGGCGGCTGTCAGCAGTTCAATTTTGGCAATGGTGACTGCATTTTTAAAAGAAATTCAACTCACAGGCTGTAATAACATTACGCTAGACGCAGATAATGGCAAAGCCATTTTGACAGCTATCCCTGCTGTTCATCACCCAATGGTCATGGTCACCTTAAGTAATAAAGAGGTTCTTTTGGGACAACTACTGTATAGCTTGAAAAAAGCAAGCCAGATCATTGCTGAGGCAGATGGCGAATAGATCATGATTCTCCACTAAAAAATACCGCTCATATAGAGCGGTATTTTTATTAAATTTGAATACTAAATAGCATTTGCCGTTTTTTTACTTGTTGCCCTTGCTGTCCTAAAATATCTTCGACTACACCATCGACATCAGATCTAATCTGTTGCTGGATCTTCATAGCTTCAAGTACCAGTAAGGTTTGCCCTTTCACGACTTGATCGCCTTTATTGACCAAGATATTGATCACAGCACCATCCATAGGTGCACGAATTTTACCATCTCCCACAACATCAGCCGTTTCTGGAGCAGCGTAAGTCACATTGCGAATCGCAACATTGCCATTGTCTCGATCTAAATAAAGCTGATCGCCGTCTAAAACATATTGAACACGGCGGCGTATACCATCAACAAAATACGTTAGCTGCTCGTCTGTCTTTTCAATGACTTCAATACAAACAGTTTGATCACAGAGCTGTACCGTGAATGTGTTATTTACAGATGAAAGCTGTAACTGGATTTGCTGATCGTCATATTTTAGTTTTAAGGGTAATGGAACACCAAGCCCAGTTTGCCATACCGCAGTACCTTTATTTTGGCTAAATAATGCCGCGGCAATAGCCAAGGTTTCTAAAGATAAAACCTGAGAGTGTAAGCTGCTGTCATCTTGAAAATGCTGTTGAATAAAAGCCGTATTGGTATCACCAGCGACAACGACTGGATGACGTAATAAATTGACCAAGAATTGTTTATTGCTGTTTACACCAAGCAAAACACAATCATCTACAGCACGAGCCAGCAGACGAATCGCATCCTCTCGAGTTTTACCATATGCAATCACTTTAGCTACCATCGGGTCATAGAAAGGACTAACTTCATCTGTTGCTAACATGCCATGATCAATTCGTACATTTGGCAAAATTGTGGGCTTCCAACGTAGAACTTGACCTGTTTGCGGCAAGAAATCTTGGCGTGGATCTTCAGCATACAAACGGACTTCAATTGCATGGCCCTTGATGGACAATTCATGTTGTTGCAATGGTAAATACTCACCATTGGCGACACGCAATTGCCATTCAACCAAATCTAGCCCTGTAATAAGTTCAGTGACTGGATGCTCAACCTGCAAGCGCGTATTCATTTCTAGAAAATAAAATTCACCCGATGCATCAAGCAAAAACTCAACAGTTCCCGCGCCTACGTAAGCACATGCTTTGGCAGCCGCAACAGCAGCCTCTCCCATTTGCTGACGCAGTTCGGGTGTCATGACTGGACAGGGTGCTTCTTCTACAACCTTTTGGTGACGGCGTTGAATCGAACAATCACGCTCAAACAAATACACATAATTGCCATGCGTATCACCAAAAACTTGAATTTCAACATGGCGCGGCGCAATCACTGCTTTTTCTAAAATAAGCTCACCTGAACCAAATGCATTTTCAGCTTCTGAACGTGCAGTTTGTAAAGCCTCTACAAGCTGGGATGCCTGCTGAACCAAACGCATACCACGACCACCGCCACCAGCAGAAGCTTTCACCATAATTGGAAAACCAATCTGTTCTGCCTGTACTGCTAAATATTCAAGGTCTTGCCGATCTCCCTCGTAACCAGGCACGCAAGGTACACCAGCTTCAATCATGGCAATTTTTGAAAGTCGTTTACTCCCCATTAACTCAATTGCAGAAGCTGTCGGACCAATAAAAGTGATTTGATTGTCGATACAGGCCTGAGCAAAATCGGTATTTTCTGACAAAAAGCCATAACCCGGATGCACAGCATCCGCGCCTGTTTTTTTGCAAGCTTCTATAATTTTGGTAATTGAAAGATAAGATTCAGATACTTTAGAAGCTCCAATATAAACTGCTTCATCAGCTTCTTGGACATGGCGAGCATTACGGTCTGCATCGGAATAGACCGCCACAGTTTGATAACCCATTGCCTTTGCTGTCTGCATCACCCGAACTGCAATTTCACCACGATTAGCAACCAGTACTTTTGAAAATTTCATTGTTTTTATCCTTATCTTTTATTGCTCATCGGCCCAATTCGGCAACCGTTTTTGAATAAAAGCCATTGTTCCCTCTTGCCCTTCAACACCACCAACCGCTTGAGCAAATTGTTGCGCAGCATCATCAAGCAAATGATTTAATGGTTCATTGAGTGTTCGATGTAATAGTGCTTTCGTCATACGTGAAGCTTGTGGTGCAGAGCGTTTAATTTGCTGAATAGTTTCCTGTAATTCCTGCTCTAGCTCTAATTCATTATGAGCAAGCTGATGGACTACTCCGACACTGAGTGCCGTAGGTCCTTCAAAACGCATCCCCAACAAAGCAAGTCGTCTAGCCTGAGTTAAACCAATACGCTTCACTACAAAAGGAGCAATCTGCGCAGGAATTATTCCTAGCCCAGTTTCAGGCAATCCAAACTGGGCATTGTCACGGCTAATCGCAACATCGGAAACACATACCAGACCAAAACCTCCGCCTAGAACAGCCCCTTCTAAAATCACTACAACTGTCTGCGGGGCGGTTTCAACTTGCTCAAGCATGGCACCAAAACGGCGGTTAAAATCAGCATAAGGTTGTAGGCTACCGACATTGTTCGCTTCAACTCTCAAAGCTGCCATATCTTTAATATCACCACCTGCACAGAAAGTTCCTCCTTCACCACGGATGATGACCGCACGAATCGAAAGATCATCTTGAATAGCAGTAAAGACCTGTTGAATCGCATTAACCATATTCAAATTCATGGCATTACGGCTCTCTGGTCGGTTTAACCAGAGGTATAAAATACTGCCGTCTTGTTCTAATTGAATGCTGTCATCAATATTTAAAGCTTGTAGAGATTTGGAAAGTGTCATGGCTTATTCCTTATTTTATTTCTGTTTTTTAGGCAGGATGTCCATCAACTTACAAATAATCCCCAACATAATCTCATCGGCTCCACCACCAATAGAACCTAAGCGGCCGTCACGGTAAAGCTGAGATGCAGGGTTATCCCACATAAAGCCATTGCCACCCCAATATTGCAAACAGCTATCTGCAACTTCACGAGTTAAACGTCCTGCTTTTAGTTTTGCCATTGAAGCCAGCATGCTGACATCTTCACCGGCAATATGTTGTTCACACGCCTGATAAGTTAAAGCTTTGAGAGCTTCCACTTCAGTCATGAGTTCAGCAAAGCGGAAATGGATATATTGGTTATTGATGAGTGGCTGACCAAAAGTGGTACGCTCTTTGGTATAGGCAATGGTTTTTTGAATTAACGTTTCCAATCCTCCAATCGAATTGGCACATGCCCACAGACGCTCTTCCTGAAATTGCATCATCTGCATCATAAAGCCCATACCTTCTGCACCGACTAAATTACGCTGCGGTACACGCACGTTATCTAAATAAACTTGTGCTGTGGTGGTCGAACGCATTCCTAATTTATTGAGTGGTTCTGAAAAACTGATGCCTTTAGTTTTTGCGGGTACAATAATCATCGATTTATTGACGTGTGGTTTATCGTCAGAAGTGTTGGCTAAAAGGCAGAAAAAGTCGGCTTGTAATGAGTTGGTAATCCACATTTTGCTGCCGTTAATCACATAATCATCACCATCTTTTTTTGCTGTGGTTTTAATTGCCGCCACATCAGAACCAGCATGAACTTCAGATACAGCAATCGATGCCACATATTCCCCAGCAATGGCTGGTGTTAAAAACTCATCACGTAATTCTTTACGACCAAAACGTGCGAGAGCTGGTGTTGCCATATCGGTTTGTACACCAATTGCTAAGGGCACCCCACCACAAGTCGCACGACCAATTTCCTCAGCAACAACAAGGTTATAAGAATAATCTAAAGCTAAACCACCATTTTCTTCAGGCTTACAAATCCCTAATAAACCAAGGTCACCCATCTTTTTAAATACATCATGAATCGGGAAACGACCCACCTCTTCCCATTCTGGAATATTCGGATTCAGCTCATTTTCAACAAATTGACGAGCTGTACGGCGTAATGCTTCATGTTCGGCAGTAAATTTCATTACATTCTTCCTGATAATTTTTTTAATTGCGGTAAAAGTTGCTTAAAATCGAGACACCCCAAAACGGCTTGGATTCAATGCCCGCTGCTGTGCTTCATAAATGGTTTGTAAAAGGAAAATCAATAATTTTCGGGTATCTCGAGGGTCAATAATGCCGTCGTCATGCAACATGGCCGTATTGAAAAGTGCTGTAGACTGTTGCTCCAATTTCATGGCTGTACTTTGCTCCAGAAAATCGAGTATTTGAGGATTAGGCTCCTGACCTGAAGCTTTTTGCTTGCCTTCGGCCACAATACGTAAGACTTTTCCAGCCTGAGCAGCACCCATTACAGCAACATGTGAGTTCGGCCAAGCAAAAATGAAGTCTGGCGATAAACTACGTCCACACATCGCATAGTTGCCAGCTCCATACGACCCAGCTACCACAATCGAAATTTTAGGCACGGTACAATTAGCAACAGCTTGAATTAATTTTGAACCATGTTTGATAATACCGTTTTGCTCTGCATCGGTACCCACCATAAAACCAGTGGTGTTATGCAAGAACAATAGCGGGCGCTGTGTCTGTTCACACAGGTGAATAAACTGAGCTGTTTTCGCCGCACCTTGAGGGGTAATCGGACCATTATTGGTGATAATACCGATATGTAAGCCACCAATTTTTGCCCAGCCACAAACAGTTAAATCATCATATTCCTGCTTAAATTCAAGAAAATCTGAGTCATCAACAATTCGGGCTACCACCTCTTTCATATCGAATGGTTGTTTAGGATCACTTGGAATCACACCCAATAATTCATCGGCATGGTAACGAGGTTCTTTATAGACTGCATCAACTGGTTTGATCTGTTCTTTCCAGTTTAGATGCTCAAAAATTTCACGTGCAAGTCGAATACCATCGGCATCATTTTCTGCCAAATATTCAGCGGTTCCGGCAATTTGAGAATGCATTTCCGCTCCGCCCAATTCTTCAGCCGTTGCCACTTCACCAGTTGCAGCCAAGAGTAATGGAGGGCCTGCAAGAAGCATTTCGGTTTGTTTACGTACCGCAATGACATAATCAGAAAGCCCAGGTTGATAAGCACCACCTGCTGTCGCATTACCATGTACAACAGCCAGTTGTGGAATACCTTCTGCAGAAAGGCGTGCCTGATTGGCAAAGGTCATGCCACCGTAGGTAAATACTTCTGCTGCATAATTTAAGTTCGCGCCACCACTTTCGGTTAGCGTAATCAGCGGAAGTTTTTGTTCCAAAGCAATTTTTTGCAAACGCAAAGTCTTCTGCACACCCATGGGCGACATAGTCCCTCCCTTAATTGCACTATTACTTGCAGAGACTAGGCAACGCACACCACTAACAAAACCAATACCAGCAATCACACCACCACCAGCTTCCGAGCCATCTTTATCATCATGCATGTTGTAGCCAACTAAACCACAAAGTTCGATGAAAGGAGAGTCGGCATCTAGCAATAACCGCACGCGTTCATGGGGCAAAATTTTGCCTTTTTTATCGAACTTTGGTTTAGCAGCGTATGATTTATCAATGCTTTTTTGCTGAATTGCACGAACCTCACTCAACTGAGCAAGGAGTACATCTTTATTCTTTTGATACTGTTCACTACCAATAGCAATTTCAGATTGGAGAATGGTCATTCTTTATCCCTCACTCCAAGCCTGAATTATTGTTTTGCTCAGCTTTTTCAGTCTTATCTTTTTTAAAAATTTCAGGGATAAACGCACGATGGAAACCGTTATAAGATTCGCTATTTGTCGCATCGCCTAGCGGATACATTCGTGTTCCCTGCGATGCTGCCCCATCAATACGTAAGGTCACACCAGAGACAAAAGCCGCAGCATCAGATAACAAATAGCAAATTGCTGATGAAACTTCTGACTCGGTTCCCATGCGCTTTAAAGGCACATTGCCAGCAAGACTTGGAATAATCACCTTGGCAAAATCACCGCTATAATTATCCATGCCTGATGAAACAATCCAACCCGGCGCTACAGCATTCACTCGAACGCCAGATTTCCCCCACTCGACCGATGCTGTTTTGGTTAAGTTATCAACCCCCGAACGTGCAGCACCTGAATGCCCCATTCCTGGCATGCCACCCCACATATCGGCAGTCATGTTGACAATACTGCCACCATGTTTTGCCATCCATTGGTTATAAGCTTCACGCATTAAATAGAAAGTTGAATGCAGATTATTACGCACGACTGCATCAAAGCCGTTCGCAGAGATATTCTCTAATGCGGAAGGAAACTGACCGCCCGCGTTATTAACTAAACCATCAAGTTTGCCGAACTTCTCAATCACTTCAGCAATCATATTCTTAACTTGTTCTTCTTCTCGGTTATCACACACAACAAAATGAACGAGTCCGCCATCTTCTGTAATTTCTTGGCTTACTTTTTCCAGTTTTTCAATTTTGCGTCCTGTAATTACGACTTGGGCTCCTAACGCGGCAAGCTCATGGGCAGTACAACGACCAATTCCTGAGCCTCCACCGGTCACAATAATGACTTTATTGGCAAAGGCATCTGGTCTAAAAATTGATTGATAGCTCATCTTTGTTTCATCCATTCATTTTATTTTTCTAAAAGATTTGCCGGAACTTTTACAGGCATATCCAATAATTGTTGAGCAAATGCTTTGCCTTGTGGGTCAATACGCAGGCTTGCAACACCACCACCACCCAAGGCATTTTCCAACATAAAATTCACCGCATTTAAACCCGGCAATTCATAACGAATTACTCGTCCTTTTTCAGCATCCAAAACATGTTGCATATAGCTTGCAACAGCTTGCTCTGTGAGTGCCGCATGAATCCAAGGTAAATATTCTGCTTTACGCGCAATCACGCCAATATTGCTATGATTGCCTTTATCTCCACTACGAGCATGCGCAATTTCAATCAAAGGAACTTCAATTTCATCTCCTTGATAAACCGCACTTTCACCTGCTGCTAAAGTATTGAATTGCTGTGTAGAAATTCCTTGAGGAATCTCAACCGGATAACGTTTTCCATCAAAATCAACTTCCACATTGACCTGATTTTTATCAATTAAAAATGAAAATAACTTAATCACTGGAGATGCCTTAGGCCGCCCTCCAACAATGCCAGCCAAAGCTGGAGCCATTCCTGTTGAAGCCTGTGCAATTTCAGATGCAAAGAACATACAGGCTTCTTTAAACATGTGTTTTACAGCAATTTTGACGACTACTTCGCGGCTATTTATTACTTGGGCATGTGCGCCATAAGTACTTTCGATGCCTAAAATTTCAACAGACTTTTCACTAAAAGGAGGTACTGAACGCATGGCCAACACACGCTCACATTTAGTTAAAATGGCATCGGCAATGACTTGCGCTTTTTGTGGTGCTTCACGCCCTGCTATTAGAAAACTGACTAAAACCCGATAGCCATCAGGATAAGTTGCACTCACTTTATATTGTGCTGTAGGTGCTTGCCCTGTTGCACTAGTCACACGCACTCGATGCTCACCAACTTGTTCTAGGCGCACCTGACTAAAATCAGCAATCACATCTGGTAATAAATAGGCTTGTGGATTGCCAATTTCATAAACAATTTGCTCTGCAACTGTTGCGGTAGAAACCAATCCACCTGTACCTTGTGGTTTAGTGACTACAAATGAGCCGTCCTCACTGACTTCAACCACAGGAAAACCCATATTGTCGAAGCCTTGTACTAAGCGCCAATCAGTAAAATTACCGCCTGTACATTGAGCACCACATTCAATCACGTGTCCTGCCAATGAGCCTTGTGCCAACTTATCATAATCATCGAGCGACCATTGATATTCATGTAATAATGGAGCAAGAACCACAGCCGAATCTACAACACGGCCCGTAATCACAATATCTGCTCCAAAATTCAAAGCATCGCGAATGCCCACTGCACCTAAATAAGCATTACTACTCGCCACCTGATCTGGTAAAGGCTCGCTGCTAAACATTTCTTGAATATTTTGTTGTTTGAACTGTTCTTGCTTTGCTAAAAGATCATCACCTAAGACCACAGCCACTTTCAGGTTTAAACCATATTCACTAATTATTTTTTGCAAAGCATCCCGACAAGCAAACGGATTTACCCCACCTGCATTACTAATCACCTTAATCTTTTTTTCTGCAATTTTTTTAAGTAGAGGCGCCATCACTCGGCTGACAAAATCTAAGGCATAGCCATGTTTCGGCTCTACCATTTTCGCTTTTGCCATAATCGACATCGTAATTTCTGACAAATAATCAAAAACCAAATAATCAATATCGGTTAAATGCACTAATTGAAAAGCAGCAGTATTGGTATCTCCCCAAAATCCGGAGGCGCAACCTATCTTTACGACACGCTCATCATCCTGTTGATTACTTGCCATCTTATTTCTCATTATTTTGTTTAAAAATTATTCTCAACATTACCAAGCAAGCGCTTGGTTTGTAAAGAGCAAAATGTTATTGTGATGTTGACCAAATCTTCCAAAATCGATAATCATTCTGAAAATATGGTGAGATTTAGCAAAAAATTTGAGTATTCATTTTTTATTTAAAGGACCAAACCGCACGCATGATTGCTACTTCAATTGAACAGATTCCAAATATCTCTTGCTTTGATGACAGCCCACGTGGTCGTTTATTACAAGGTGCCGCATACCTATTTCACAAGCAAGGCTATGACAAAACTACTGTGCGTGAACTAGCTCAATTTATTGGAATTCAATCGGGAAGTTTATTCCATCACTTCAAAAGTAAAGATGACATCCTTGCCCATGTGATGGAGCAAACCATCATTTATAACCTCGCCCGTTTAGAAGATGCAGCAACTCAATCTACAGATCCAGAGCAACAATTACGTGCCCTAATTAAAGCAGAACTCATCTCGATTACTGGAGATACTGGGGCTGCCATGGCTGTGTTGGTTTATGAATGGTTTGCTCTTTCAAAAGAAAAACAAGATTATCTATTGAAAATGCGTAATGAATATGAGCAAATCTGGTTAGATGTTATTGAAAAGTTACGCACAAAGGGCAAGATAAAGCATGATGCCTTTATTTGGCGACGTTTAGTGGGTGGGGCGATTTCATGGACCGTAACTTGGTATAAACCTGAAGGAAAGGTCAAAATTGATGAAGTGACCGAAATGGTTTGGGAGATGGCTTTGAAATGAGTTCTGTCTATTTACGTAAACCTCAAATAAATGACTTGGCTGAAATTAAAGAAGCTTATGAGCGCAGTGTTCAATTACATCAACCGTGGACATATCCACCCTCTGACTTTCAACACTACCTAGCACAAGAACATCGTTATTTCGTTTGTCTAGAGAAAGGCCATACAATTGTCGGAACTTTTAATATCTCTAACATTATCAGAGGTTATTTTCACTCGGCTTACTTAGGTTATGAAGTATTTCATCCATATCAAGGCCTTGGATATATGAAAGCAGGTCTGAAATTATTACTCAAAGAAGCATTTGAAAACCTAAACTTACATAGATTAGAAGCGAATATACAACCTGAAAATATTGCTTCAATTCATCTGGTTGCAAATGCAGGTTTTATCAAAGAGGGCTTTTCTCGACATTATCTTCGAGTAGGTGGAAAAGAGTGGAAAGATCATGAACGTTGGGCGATTTTAAATGAAATGTGGAATAAAACTTCAGGATAGATAGATCAAGAATGTGATAAGGCAGCTTAAAAGCCACCTTATAAATAGACTTAATAACCCAACTGCTTACTAATCAAATCTTTCATAATTTCTTCAGCGCCACCACCAATCATATTGACCTTCACTTCACGGTAAATACGTTCAGACTTAGTTCCACGCATAAACCCCATACCACCCAAAGTTTGTACAGCTGCATCAGCACAAAATTGCATAGTACGTGTAGCAACATTTTTAAGCATTGAAATTTGAGCTACGAGCTCAGGCCCCTGCAACTTTGGTTGAGTCATTTTCCATGCAGTTTCTTCAAGTAATGCCCGTGTTGAGGTCAATTGTGTCGCCATATCCACCAACTTATGACGGACTACTTGATGATCAATTAATCGCTTACCAAATGTTTTACGTTGCTGAGCCCAATCTAAAGCTTCTTCATAACACACCAGTGCATAACCATAAGCCACCACACCTAAGAAAAAACGCTCCATATTAAAGTTATTCATAATCACTTTAAAACCAGCATTCTCTTTACCTAAAAGATTTGATACAGGCACTTTAACTTGGTCAAAATGCAAATGTGCTGTATCTGAAGCCCACCATCCCATTTTCTTTAAAGGTGTTTTAGTGATTCCTTCACTCTGGGCATCAATCAGCAACATCGAAATACCTTCAGCACCCGATTTAGTCGGGTCTGTACGTACCGCAACTGTATAGTAATCAGCGCGAATTCCTGAAGTGATAAAGGTTTTCTCACCAGAAACAATATAATAATCACCCTCTCGAACTGCCTTAGTCTGAAGTGCAGCAACATCTGAGCCACCACTTGGTTCAGTAATGGCTAAGGCAGAAATTTTTTCACCAGAAATAATACTCGGGAGAACTCTAGCCTTTAATTCCTCACTACCAAAATGCTGAATCGGTGGAGCACCAATGGTATGTACCATCAATGAGATATGTACTCCACCAGAGCCAGCCTTCGCCATTTCGATACCAGCCAACAATGAATAGAATGGATCAGCATCTGGAATACCACCATATTCTTCAGCAAACCCTAGTCCCAATAAACCAATCTCAGCAGCCTTCTTATAAAGTTCTCTTGGAAATGTCTCGGCTTCATCCCATTCATTGACAAAAGGTGTCATTTCTTTTTGTACAAATCGACGAACATTATCTGCAAAAGCAATGTGTTGTTCATTATAGTAAATTGGGTTGGATTGCATTTTTAGAGATATCCTGATGTTTTTATTTAATTCCAAGACATATCTTGGCATGTTTGGCATCAATCAAAAGTTGCAAGAATCTCCAATTTCTTGGCATAAAACATCAAACCCAATTATTCTTACTAAAATGCAAAGTCTATACTCTTAAACAGCAACGAAATCCACGAACCGCGTAATACGATTGTGCGCCATTATGATAAACAAAAATACGACCATAACGACGGTCAGCGAAAAGTGCTCCTCCTAATTTTCGCATGTCGTCTGGAGTTGCAAGCCAGCTTGATGTTTTAAGATCAAACTCGCCTAACTTTTGTAATTGATGATATTGCTCTTCTGTTAGAAGATCGACTCCCATTTCTATAGCAATATCGATTACACTATTTTTAGGTGGGTGATCTTTTCTAGACTCTAAAGCTTCACGATCATAACAAAGACTTCTACGGCCTTTTGGTGTCTCAGGAGAGCAATCCATAAACAAATATTCATCACTATGTTGGTCATAAGCCACCACATCCGGCTCTCCTCCAGTATTTTCCATTTCTTGCAATGACCATAGTTTATCAGGAGATTTAATTAGTTTAGTCTGCACACTCAACCACTCTATTCCTTTATGCCGATGTGAATTCTTTTCAAATCTATCTTTTAGTAGCTCAATCAGTGTTTCTATTTGCTTTGGAGCTAATTGCTTTTTAATTACCATTGGATAAATCCTTATATTTATTAAGCTGAACGTCCATCAAAATAATTTATTTTTATTTTTTCTAAATCCATGTCATCTATGCATCGAACATTAATAGCAAAGATAGCATTACCCTTTGCATCTGTACCTTGAGCATAAACATGAATACCACAAATTTTACAGAAATGATGGTTAATCACATGTTTGTTAAAAGTGTAATTCGCCAAATTTTCAGGGGTTTCTAATGAAATCTTAACTTGCTTACTTGGTAAGAACCAAAGCAAAGAACCTTTCTTCTGACATATTGAACAATTGCAAGATAAAACCTCTGATAACTCTCCTTCCGCTACAAATTTAATCGAACCACAATGACAACTTCCTTGATATTTCATTTTTCTTACTCTTTATAATTCTCATGCTACTTACTTTTCCAGTTTAAAAAATAACTTTCCATATAAAAATGTAATCTAATCCTACTTAAGTTTGAATTTAAAAGCCTATATGTTGGTTTAGAAGCCCATTTCTAAATCAGAACGAGCTCGAAATTTCTTTTATATAAAAAAGGACTCTTCTAGAGTTCTTTTTTATTGCCGTATTTTTCTAAATTCATTATTTTCGTATTTTATTACGCACATAAAAAAACACCCTCAACTGTTAA
>NZ_JBWKOW010000014.1:0-43585 GCF_059416285.1 Acinetobacter sp. GW821-FHT09D10 | reverse complement strand
GCAACTAGTTCAATTCCAAGTAACTGTTTTTCAACAAGTTTCTATCTGCATCACCGCCGATGGATGTGCATTATAGAGGATTAATAACCCTTTGCAAGCGAAAATTAGAAACTTATGACTTGAGCGTTCATTTTTAAATCAAATGCCATATTAACATACTGTTTTATATAAATAATTATTTTAATTATTTATTTTTGACTTAAATAAGCCAATATCATGCCCGATAATTCTTGTTTAAGTTGTTGTTCTGAGATAAGAAAATTGTTCTGACTAACATATCTCATCATTGTAAAAAGCGTACTATTGATAATTACAAAGGATTTATGCTTCACCTGTTCGAAGTCCCATTGATGGGGATTTCTACTAAATGTATATAGTCCAACTTCAAAAAAATGTTTTTCTAAAATCTGAGCAGCTTGCGAATGACTATAGTCATGCCAATGATTCAGTACCTCTATAAAAAATCCATGATCGGCTTTTAATGCAGCAAATCCTAGTTCTATTGCTAAGGGGATAAGGATATCCAAAGGAATATTTCCTTGCTGCATAACTAATTCTTTGAGTTGTTGCCCCAATAGTTCGCTTTTACGGCGCAACAGTTCTTCTATGATTTGATCTTTATTCTCAAAGTATTGGTAAATTGAACCCACACTTACTCCAGATCTCTCTGCAATTTTAGGAGTCGTGGTATGGAGCAATCCATATTGGGCAATACAGTGCTGTGTCGCCTCTAAAATATGGTCAACAATAATTTTTGAACGCTGTTGTTGTGGGGCTTTTCTCATTGGTTTTTTTATTCTTTAAATGTGAATTGAATGCGAATAATTATTCATATTAGCCTATTTATTATTCAGTTCAATAAGTAAGTGACAATATGCAAACAAGCAGCCCGACTCGACTTGCCTCTTTTAATGACATGCAAGACAGTAATTTCTTTACTCAGTTTTTAAATGTCTGTTGCGAAAAACCAGCACAGCCAAACTATGCAGAATATGTGTCTTTACAACGTGCTCTTTATGAAGGGGACGTTGAAATGGATAAAGTAATTGATTGGGTTATGCAAAATCCTAAAGATCACCGCATGATTTTTGAGAAGATATTATTTCAAGGCCGCGATGACCTATCTGAGCCGATGCCCACCGAGTTAGAAAATTTCTTTAATTACATTGAACAAAAGCCTGAATGGTTAGACCAACACCAAATTGATGAGGCTATTAAATTTACTCATCGTTTAGGAATAAATAATGGTTTTATTCTTAGAGATTTATCTTTGATGGCGGGATATTTATATCCGGGATTTAATCAGCCCCTAATTTTAACGGGCGCATTAAAGAAACAGGCGGGTACTCGTTTAGCAGAAACTACAAAATGGTGGGTTGATATTACTGAACCTCAGGGGCTTTCTCGTTTAAGCTCAGGTTTCACGTCAACGATTTATGTTCGCTTTATTCACGCACTTGTACGTCGACAATTAAAAAAGTCTGATCGTTGGGATAGTGAAATTTGGGGAATTCCACTTAATCAATTTGATTTAGCAATGACTAATTTAGCTTTTAGCAGTGTAGTTTTACTTGGTATTAGAGCTTTAGGTGTATGGCCAACGAAACAAGAAGCTAAGAGTTTTTTACATTTTTGGCGCTATGTTGGCTGGTTGATGGGTATTGATGAAAAATGGCTTATTCAATCTGAATCCGAAGGTTGGCGGTTACTTTACTGGATGCAGTTTGCTCACCCTCGCTCCGATCACAGCAGTGTTGAATTAGGATCGAGCTTATCTAAAGAGCCTTTTGAGAGAAAATATCTGCATTTACGCTCTTTGCAGCAGAAGCTTGCTTACCGTCAACATTTAGAACTTACCCAATTTTTTATTGGTAAGAAAAGAATGAAACTACTTGGATTGCCTCAGCAGTCTGCTTCATGGTTTGCTTATTATTTGATTGTGCGCAATTCACTACTTTATAGTGGTGCGAAGCTTTCACCAAAAGTTGAAAATTTTTTATCCAAATCAGGTCGCAATATACAAAAGCTTGGCTTAACGCTTTATCAGAATCAAGGTAAGGCAAAAACCTTGGCGAGTATGCATCAATAATTTTTTGAAACCTAAAAATAAAAAAAGGAAACCCGTTAATCAGACTTCCTTTTTCAAATATTAAGGCGCTTATTGAGATGATGAACTATGCATTTCGACGTGGTTCATTTGCTCAGGCGACTCCATCATTTGCTTCTTTTTTTGACTTGGCATGTAGTCAGGCTCATTGTTGATCGCCAAGTAAAAAATAATCATAAATAATAAGCTCAAGATAGAAGCCACAATAAGTAACTTCCACCCCCACCACGATTGTTCAGGTGATAATTTATTTGTCATTTCATTTCTCTCATTCAATTAATATTTTCAATTCATTTCATGCGCTATAGCTTATTAAAACTTCATGCTCATACGAACCCAGTAGTTTCTTCCGATATTATTGAACTGCTCTTCACTCGCAAATCCAAAGCCTGCACTACCCGCTTTGTTTAAGTGTTCGGTATAAGTCTTATCTAATACGTTATCGATGCCGACAGAGACATCAATATCTTTACGAAGGTTGTAACTTCCGTTTAGAGAAAGAGTTGAAAAACCTTTACTTGGTTTTAGGTCATATCCCACGATGTTACCTTGATGTAAACTCACGCGGTTTTGCTCAGCAACAGCTCGCCACAACAGACCTAAATTATATTTGTCAGCCACATAGCGAATATTTAGTCGACCTTCTAAAGGTGAAATTTGAGGTAAAGGTTTGTCATCTGTGGTGTTTTTACCCCATGCATACATAGCACTTAAATCAGCCTGAATATGGTCGGTAAATTGATAGCCAATACCTGCTTCTGCACCTGCAATGGTTGCATCGACATTTTTAGCACCTGCAGTAATATCATGACTCATATCATGCCCACCCATTCCCGTGCTTGGGTGGTGGTGGTAACTCATTAAAATGTAGTCATCTACTAAACCTGCATAGGCAGAAGCCCATGTATTTAAAGCGCCATGTTGTTGCTGAAAGCCCAGATCCAACTGTAGTGTTTTCTCAGGATTTACACCGTTAAAGGTATTGGTTGAGCCGGCATTACCATGTTTAGGCGAAAAAAGCTCCCAATAATCAGGCATACGTTCTACATAACCTAAACCGATATAGCTTTTTAGGTCATGCTCAGGATGTTGATTTTCCCAGCGGACAAATGCACTTGGTAAAGTCTTTTCAAGTTTAGTATTAAAGCCTTTTGCTTGAGAATCTGCGCGCTCATCTTCAACTGTTACTCGGTCTAAACGCACACCTGTAACCAGTTTATTGAGATCGTTCCATTGATAACCGAGTTCACCAAAAGCACCATATGATTGAAAACGCATATCTTGACGATATGGGATATTCATAGAAGGCATCGTTGGTGATGACATGCTACCGCCATGTTTATTGAATTGAGAATCTATACCTGTGATCAGGCTCCATTGATTCCATTCAGAGGTCATAGCTAAGCGCGAGTTTAATGTACGGCGCGTCACTTGCATTTCCATTGGATTCGGCATCAGCATAGTCATACCACTATGATTCATTTCAACTAATGGCGGTGTACGCAAGCTAAAGTTATCCATAATATGGTCGTTATAGCTGTAGTTCACCTGCCCTTCTATTTTCTTAATGACATCAGTAATGTTCTTCTTTTCAAAACGTAGACCTAAGCTTTCACGCGCAAACTGAGAACCATCCATTGAACGTCCAGCATAGAGAGATTCGCCATCAGATTTTCCACCAGTGAGTTCGATCCATGTATTTTCATCTGGAGTAAAACCAAGTGCTAAATCAGCATTCCACTTTTTCCATGCTGAAGGCACGGTATCACCGTCACCATCTTGATAACTATTGGACTCAGAACGATTAGCATTTAAACGGATATATTTTTTCTCATCACCTATTGCCGCTTCAACATTATGGTCAATACGTCCATATGAACCTAACAAAACACTCGCTTGTCCACGATAAGGTTTTTCTGTGGTGAGCTTTTCAGGCTGACGTTCAAAAAGAACTGTCGCTGCCGAACCCGTATTGGCATATTGAACTGTTTGCGGACCTTTAATGACAGAAATACGGTCATAACTTTCTGGTGAAATATAAGAAGTTGGTGCATCCATACGATTTGGACATGCACCTAAGTTTTCGGTTCCATCCGTCAAAATTTTGATGCGTGAGCCAAACATACCTCGGAATGTTACATCGCCATTTGTTCCACCGCTTTGTATTGAGTTAAAACCCATAATACTTTGCAGGTAATCTGCACCATCTGTAGCAGGTACTGGCTGAATCGGTTGCTTTGGATCTGCATGAACAATAAGACCATTTGCATCATTACCTTGCTGTGCCGTAACAACAATGGGTGCTAATGAATGAAGTGTTTTGGTATCAACATCATTTTTTTCTGAATCAGCAAAAACTAGACCCGAATGAGAGACAGCAAGCATCGCAACCCATAAAGGTTGTAATAAGAATTTAGAATGTGACATTTTTTATACGCTCTAAAACATAAATAAAGTGATATTGAAGTCAATCAAGACCCCAACAAAAAATTGCTTTTATTTATGCAAATAGAGGTGGTGCACGCCCTTGCGGGAGTAGGAAAAGTCGCTGTAGCGCAAAATAAACATGTTTGAATGCTTGTTGATAGGCGACTAAGCGAATTTGTATGCGAACTAAAACTTCTTTTACGCCGAATTCAGGCGGTAAAACCAGATTGGCATAGACGGTACAATATTGACACTGGTGATTTGCATCATGATGGTCATGTTGACTAGCAGTTTGAGCCTGCTCAATATGATGTTCATGATGTGAATGCATGGTATGTGACATGGCTTCCGTCTGTGCTTTGGGTTTCAGCAAAGCACGGGTAATAGTTTCACAGACCGGAGCAATTTGATATTGCTTCGGTAATAGCGGCTGTAGAAATACCGCGACCTGTAAAAATACTGCTGCACATGCAAGCAGTAAACCACTACGAAAAACCAAAAATCACATCCACACTATATTAATGTTTTAAGAATAGAAATTTTTAACGTTTTACTGCAACTTTTTCACGCTCACGTTGACGAACAACTTTTTCGACTTTTTCTCGCGCACGCTGACGTTTAAGTGGCGACAAATAATCCACAAATAATTTGCCATTTAAGTGATCCATTTCATGTTGGATACAAACAGCGAGAAGTCCATCAGCTTCTACCTCAAATGCTTGACCTTCAAGGTTAATTGCCTCAATTTTCACACGTGACGGGCGCTCAACTTTGTCGTATATTTGTGGCACCGATAGGCAGCCTTCTTCGTACTGCTGCTTATCTTCTGTCAGCGGAGTGATTTTGGGGTTAATAAAAACCAAGGGTTCATCTTTAGCTTCAGATAAATCTATAACGATTAACTGAATATGACGATCTACCTGTGAAGCTGCTAAACCAATACCTGGTGCGGCATACATGGTTTCAAGCATATCTGCTGCAAGTTGACGAATTTCATCAGTAACTTCTTCAACAGGCTTAGCAATGGTACGAAGACGGGGATCAGGAAAACTTAAAATAGGTAATAAGGCCATACTGACGTCCTCACTTATGCCATTGATTGAAAAACCAAATGAAGGAAATACTTCATCGAAAAATTGTGTGTAAGCCGCTCATTATAACGCATCTGCACACATAATTTTTAGGAATTATCATAATGAAAAAGGTTTTTAACGGCATGGGTGAATTTCATGCTTTGGGGATAAAAAAGCATTTACTTGCTTTCGCACTTTTTACAGGGGTTGCAATGGGTACAGTAGCAGAGGTTCATGCTGCTAGTCCGAACCATAATCCACCCTCTCTAAAAAGTAATGCACCACATGTCTACGTTGTAAAACGAGGAGATACGCTGTGGGATATTTCTGGTCATTTCCTAAGTAAACCCTGGCGCTGGCCAGAAATCTGGGCAAGTAATCAGCACGTCAAAAATCCACACTGGATTTACCCGGGTGACCGCTTATTGTTATGCAGTTTAGCTGGTCGACCATTGATAGGTAAAGATGAGGGAGATGGTTGTGTCGGCATTATTCGTCGCTACACAGGCCAAACAGCAAACTTACAACCTCAAGTTCGTGTGGAGTCGCTCAACGATAATGTGCCTGTTATTCCACTTGAACATATCAAACAGTGGTTAGAACACAGCACAATTTTGCCAGCCGATGCAATTGAACATACGCCTTATATTGTTGGCACTGCCGATCAACGTGTACTTGCTGCAAAGGGCCAAACGATTTATGCACGCGGACAAGGTTTAATTGATGGTCAACGTTATGCTGTCTACCGTGAAGGTGAACCGTACTATTTCATGGATAGTAAGGGTAAAAAACACAGTCTAGGTATTGAACTACAACAGGTTGCGTCAGGTATTGCGATCTCTTCTGAGAAAGACATAACAACACTTGAGCTAACTGATAGCTACAATTCCGAAGTGCGTCGTGGTGATCGGGTCATGCCAGAAGAAGATGCGACTTTGCCCACTCTATTTTACCCAGTGGATGCTAAA
The DNA here is from genome assembly GCF_059416285.1 of Acinetobacter sp. GW821-FHT09D10. NCBI lineage: Bacteria > Pseudomonadati > Pseudomonadota > Gammaproteobacteria > Moraxellales > Moraxellaceae > Acinetobacter > Acinetobacter sp. GW821-FHT09D10. Next base: position 37,010 of record NZ_JBWKOW010000014.1, on the reverse strand, counting down.
CAAGTGACGGATGGTGGCAAGATCATTCGTGTGATGGGTTCAATTGGTAGAGCAGCCAAAAATAGTGTCGTGACTTTAGACCGCGGTACGGCTCAAGGCGTTCAGGTGGGTCAAGTCTTTGATATTACCCAACAAGGTGAAACCATTCGAGACCCTAAAACCAAAGAACCAATACAGTTACCTGGACAGCAAATTGGTAGCCTTATGGTATTTAGAACTTTTGATCAGCTCAGCTATGCCTATGTATTAGAAAGTGACTTACCTATTAAAGTAGGTTCAAACATTCAGCCACCTCGTCTTGATGATTAACGCTGGATATACACTTTACAATGCTTACTCAACTTTCTTCACACCATTACCACACCCTTAAAGTGTGGTATTTGGTGCAGCACTCTTTAGTTAGCTTTAAAAAAATTGTCGACTATTTCGGTAGCTGTGAAACGGCTGTCCAACCTGCTGGGTTAGCCCAATGGTCTAATCTCGGTTTACATGCCAATCATTTAAAACGCGTAGATGAATTTCAAACTGCTCAAGGTCAGGCTCATTTTGAAAAACTGGTTCAGCAGATCCAGCAATATACGGACTTTATTTTAACGCCAGATGACTCTGGCTATCCTACGCAATTGCTACCTTACATAGACCATCCACCTATCATTTTTGGAAAAGGCCAAGCTCAAGCTTTGTTGCAACCACAAATTGCGATTGTAGGTAGTCGAAAACCAAGCCCACATGGCCGTCAGGTTGCTTATGATTTTGCCTATTACTTAAGTGAAAAAGGATTCTATGTGAGTAGTGGCTTGGCATATGGCATTGACGAAGCTGCTCACCAAGGTGCTTCAGTACATCAACGAACTATTGCCGTAACCGGAACAGGTCTAGACAGCACCTACCCTGCTCAGAATAAAAAACTTGCAGAACAGATCTTGGCTCAAAACGGCGCCATCATTACTGAGTTTTTACCCGGTACGCCACCATTACAGCAGCATTTTCCACGTAGGAACCGGATTGTTAGTGGTTTGAGTTTAGGAGTACTCGTCGTAGAAGCGACTTTAAAAAGTGGTTCACTGATTACTGCCAACAAGGCTGCTGAGCAAGGTAAAACGGTGTTTGCTATACCTGGTCATATTTATAGTGAGTTTCATCAGGGCTGCCATCAGCTTATCCGTGAAGGCGCAATCTTAGTCGATCATCCTGAACAGATTATTGAGGACCTTGCTCTTCCAACCCAATGGCAGAGTCAGCAACAAAGCCAAAATGAAGCAACTGAAACGGGCGCGCCAGAAATTCCTGAACATTTAATCAAACTGTATCAATCTTTAGACTGGATTGGTCAAGATATTGATCAGCTTGTTGTGCACCATTCACAACCCGTTGCAGAACTCACCTCTTCACTCATGGAACTAGAACTACTTGGTTTATGTATGCAACAATCAGGGCTGTATTTACGTTGTCGCTCTTAGTACTGGAGCGCACAATAGCAATTCTGTCTGATTGAAAGGAAGAGTATTACCATGATTACCACCTCAGTTACCGAAGCAGCCGAAAGTTTACATCAAGGTCAAGTCTTGGCGTATCCAACTGAGGCAGTTTGGGGGCTAGGTTGCGACCCTTTTAACGAACAAGCTTTTCAAAAGATTCTTGAGTTAAAGCAAAGGCCTATTGAAAAGGGAGTCATTTTATTAGCAGGCCATATTAGCCAAGTTGAGCACCTGTTAACCTCTTTACCTGAAGCGACTCAACAAGAAATTATTGATTGTTGGACGAATCACCAACCCTCAGAAAGAGCCACAACTTGGCTCTTGCCTGCTGGTGAACATATTCCTTCATGGATTAAAGGTGAACATCCACTTGTCGCTGTTCGAGTCACCACACATCCTTTGTGTGTAGCATTATGCAATGCTTTTCATGGTTTTATTGTCTCGACTAGCGCTAATCCAAGCGGGCAAGAACCTGCTCATTCATTACAGGATGCCTGCCAATACTTTGGTTCACAATTGAACTATCTCAATGGTGATTTAGGCCAAAGTCAGCAGCCAAGTAGAATTATTAATGCTCTCACAGGCGAGATTATCCGCGCCTAATTTCAGACAAAAAAAAGCTCAGTTATATAGGGATAACTGAGCATAAAAAAGGATGGGTATATACCGCATCCAGAGGGTTTGGATATCTCTGCAACGAAAGAGAATCTGCAAAAAGAGCGTCTTTCGTAGTGGTCGCTATTATGTGGCAAGAGACTAAATGAGAGAAATATATAATTTCTCTAAAAAAAGCATGAAAAGTGTAGGGAATTTACGGATTTTTACTTAAAAATTAAAATTATATTAATATTTTTATTGGCTTTTTTAATATTTATATTTCAACCTATTTTTATAAACTATTTATAAATCATATAGAAAAGCTTTAACTAATAAAAAAATGGCATATTTTCATTAATTTTTTTCAAAATATGCCATAGTTTTTTTAGTCGTCTTAGTTTTGCTCTTGTATCAGCTCACTCTTTTTGGAACTGACCTTCTTTTGAGCCATAATAATACCAATTAAAATTATTACGCCCCCTAGTGTGTGATAAATGGTCCACTGCTCAGATAACCAGACACTCGCAATAATTGCTGTAAACACAGGAACAAGGTTCATAAAGATACTTGTTCTATTAGGTCCTAATTGCTGAACAGCCAACATCCAAACTAAAGGTGCAATGAGTGAAGCAAATACTCCTGCATAAATAGCACTCGGAGCATTTTGTGCATTTAAAGCATCCAGTCCGAACCAAAAAATTAAAGGAAGGTGAAATATTACAGAAAAACCAATCTGGACATATAAGCTCGTCATGATTGGTAGAGGCAACTGCCATTTTTTAAGAAACACCCCATAAAATGCATAAAAGAACACAGCGATAATCATTAAAGCATCACCAAGATGTCCACCAGAACTTAATAGGTGGCCAATATTTCCTTGGGACATGACATAGAGCAAACCTGCAAAAGACAAAATACTGCCAAAAACTGCAAAGCGATTAGGCACATCTTTTAAAATGGCAAGAGAAACAAAAATAGTAAAGATGGGAATAAACGCATTCACAATTCCCATATTAGTTGCACTGGTATAATGTGCAGCCGTATAAGCAAGCCCTTGATAAAGCACCATTCCAAATGCACTTAATACTGCTAATTTAGGCAAATATTGTTTTAATAAGTGTCGTTGTTTCCAAACTGGTAACAACATAAATGGGGTTAAAATAATAAAGGCGATTAACCATCGGTAAAAGCTGATACTGACAGGAGAGATATAATCAGAAACATAGCGGGTAACTACAATATTTAAAGACCAAATCAGTACTGCCAAAATGGGAAATATAAATGCCCATTTATGATATTTCATGACCTGACTCATAGTAATACGCCATCGGTAAAAGAGAGTTTATTTTGAAGAATGTCTTAATAAATTGAAATATCGTATTTCCGACATTGATATTGAACTTAGGACATCATCCTTTTTTTAGAATAATGTCCAAGTCTTCATGGCATGTTCCACAACTTTGTGTAATTGCTCGGTACTAGCGCCGTCTCTTGCCTGAATCGTTAACCCTTGAATGACAGTTGCATAAAAGTCTGTCATTTCCTGTAACGGTGCATTCGAAGACAAATCACCCTGCTCTACACCTTGTTGGAGACGTTTGAATAATTTTTCTTTGGTCTTTATTCTTTTATCGAGAAGATTCTGCTGCACATTCTGAGTAGCGTCAGAACAATTCATAGCAGCAACGACGAGCATACAACCAGCAGGCTTATTTGGCTGGACGAGTCTTTTAACGTTATCGTATAGATAAAGTTCAAAAGCGATTTTTGCTGTTTTTGCTTCTAAAAAGATGGTTTCAATAGGGCATGCTTCATGAGCCAAGTAGTAATCAATACTTTGATAGAAGAGCCCCGCCTTATCTCCAAACGCACTGTATAAGCTTGGTGCTGTAATTTCCAAAGCCTGCGTTAAATCACTGATCGACGTTGCTTCATAACCATGCTCCCAAAACAGTAACATTGCCTTTTGCAAAACCTGCTGTTCATCAAAGCATTTAGGACGTCCACGCTTTTTTTTCAGCGTGTCTTCAACAGCGATCAAATTCGTTTCATGCGTATTTGTCATAAAGATCACATCTATTTTTATAACAATCGTTATTAAATTAATTGACGTTCGATTTTTTATCAACTATTTTATTTTCATAATGATCGTTAGTTAATTAATAAATTGCCTTTCTTCACTCCAAATTTAGCCAAGTAAGGATTTCCTATGGACCAATCTTCTATCTCTAAAGCGCGACCCACAACCTCCCCACAAGGAAGTTGGTTTGCCATTTTGGCCGTTGCCATTGCAGCATTTGCATTAGTAACAAGTGAATTTTTACCTGTTGGTGTTTTAAATAGTGTTGCAACAGATTTAAATATTTCTGTAGGTACAGCCGGTCTTATTATTACTGTACCGGGCATTATGGCCGCGATTGCTGCCCCCTTATTACCAGTTTCAGTGAAACAACTTGATCGACGCTATGTTCTCATTTTACTGACAGCAATTATGGTTATTGCCAATACCATTACTGCTTTTGCTGAAAACTTTCATATTTTATTACTCAGTCGCTTAATTTTAGGCATCTCAATTGGCGGGTTCTGGGCCACGGCAATCGCTTTAAGTGGAAAATTAGCTCCCGCCCATCTCCCTATTGCTAAAGCAACTGCTGTTGTAATGGCAGGTGTAACTTTTGCGACAGTTTTGGGTGTTCCTATTGGAACATGGTTAAGTGAATTTTATGGCTGGCGCAGTGCTTTTGGAATTACAGCAGGAATTGGCTTAATTGTTTTAATCTTACAATTAATCTTTTTACCTAAACTTGTTCCAGACTCGCCAATCCATATGAGGGACTTACCAGCATTATTACGCACGCCCAAAGCACGTAGCGGCATGCTTATTGTTCTACTTATCGGCCTTGCTCATTTTTGTGCATATAGCTATTTAGCGCCTTTCTTTAAGAATATTGCAGGCTTTAATGGTACAACGATTAGTTCATTATTATTGCTCTACGGAATTGCAGGTATTTTCGGAAATGCATTTGCTGGATATAGTGGCAATCTGAATGTCCGTTATACTCTTGCCTTTGTTAGCGCGTGCTTTGCAATTGTATTTTTTGGATTCCCACTTTTTGCCATTCATGAATTTGGTGCTATTGTCTTAACTGCTTTATGGGGCTTCGCATTTGGTGCTTTCCCTACCTCAGCCAATATCTGGATGTTTGTACATGCGCCACATGCAGTTGAAAAAGGTATGCCTCTTTTTGTAGGTATGTTTCAGGTCATGATTGCCACAGGTTCATTATTAGGCGGTTATGTGGTTGATCATTTCAATGAAAATACCTTAATTTATGGTGTATTAAGCTTTGTGGCTTTAGCACTCGTAAGTACATTTACCTTTGCAAAGGGCTTAAACAATCCTAAAGCGACCTGTGAAAATTAAAATATAGTCTGAGTACAAAGATGAACAATGAGGACCAACACTTTTCTTTATTGAACAGTATAGAAGTTCATGAATTTCTATATCAAAAAGAAGATATTGTTCGTCCTCATGCCTCACTCTGGGGCGATTTTAATTTCAGCTTAAATGGCATTTTAGAAATGCAGGTAGAAGAACAGCTATATCTGTCTCCCCCTAGCTATGGACTTTGGATTCCACCTCAAACAGTTCATCAATCGACTGATATTGATCACGAAATTCACTATATCTGTATTCGTCTACATCCCCGTCTATGCTCTATTTTAGGAGATGTCTGTCAGTGTTTTAGTATCCAGCCCTTTTTTCGGACCTTGGTCCTCCAAATTCTGGAACAACAGAAGCAGAATAAAAAACCTGAATATTTAGAACATCTTTTACAAGTCTTATTCGACCAATTACAACAAGCCCCAGCCTATTCGCATTATTTGCCTCAAACGCGGCATCCAGTTTTATTGCCTATTTTAGAAAAGCTTTCCGACCCATTACTTTTTGATCACTCTTTACAGCAGTTACTTCAAAATTTCTCTGTAAGTGACCGCCACCTGTTACGTTTGAGTCAACAAGAGCTACAACTCTCTTTATCCGAATGGCGAAATCGAGCCAAAATTGTTTATGCAATTCATCAAATACGACAAGGTACTCCAATTAAACGCTTAGCATATGATTTAGGTTATCAACATAGCTCAAGTTTTATTGAGTTTTTTAAACGTTATACTGGACAAACACCTATTCAAATTAGAAATAACTAGAATTCAGTTTATCTTTTAAAATCTTTTTCTTTTTTTGAACACGAATATTATTGCACTACCCCTCAATAGCAGTTAAAACAAATGCGTTACTTGATATCAACTACAATCTTTAGGAAATACTCATGACACAATCTGTATATCACATTCCAGTAAAAGCTATTTCAGGCGAAACGGTTGACCTTGAACAATATAAGGGCAAGGTTTTACTTATTGTAAATACTGCCTCTAAATGTGGTTTAACTCCACAATACGAAGGCTTAGAAAAGCTTTATCAAGCAAAAAAAGATCAAGGCCTTGAAATTTTAGGTTTTCCAGCAAACAACTTTAAAGAGCAAGAACCAGGTTCAGATGAAGAAATTCAACAATTCTGTTCATTAAATTATGATGTTCACTTCCCTTTATTTTCTAAAGTGTCTGTTGCCGGTGAAGATAAGCACCCACTCTATGAAACTTTGACAGCAGCTCAACCAGAACGTAGTGGTGAAGGACCTTTCCGTGAGCGTTTAGAAGGCTTAGGTATCCCAACTAATCCAGCTCCAGAGGTTTTATGGAACTTCGAAAAATTCTTAATTAATAAAAATGGCGAAGTAGTGGCTCGTTTTGCTCCAAACCTAACTGCGGATGATGAACAAATCGTTAAAGCAGTTGAAGCAGAGTTAGCAAAATAACGTTTAAAAAACGTAAAAAAGAGCGTTTTCTACGCTCTTTTTTATTATCTGGTCAAAATGTTGTTTGTTTGCAAAAATACAATCTTTCTCCATATTTTATGCCTATAGTACCTATTTGCTTTATTTGATGTTGTTTGTAGTTATGAAAAAAGTTTTACAGGGTGCATTTCTTCCTTTTGTAATTTTTGCCTCAGGCATGCTTTTACTCGGGTGTGATCAGGCACAAGACCATGCTACTGAACAAGAAAATATTGAAATAACTGAACAGGCATCTAATCAAACTATTGAACGACAAGAGTCAGATATTGCTCCGAGTAAAACCGAATTTAAAAGCGGCAATATTTTTTATATGGTTCGAGATGCTGCTAATTTACAGCTTAAAGCTGGAGATTATGTTGAACAACTTAAAGACACTCAACTTGACGTTGAACAAGCTATCCAAGATAAAAATCAAAATGAATTAAAAACAACTGTTTCAACTTTAAAACAGCAATTACAAGGTTTAAATCAAGCTCTTCTCACCTTAGATATCAAAAGTCAGGAAATTGAGAATATTCGCCAAAGTTTATTACATGCCAATCAACAAGCTCTAAGCATGCCTTTACTAAATGGAAAATTAGATCAAATCAATTTTGACCAAATTGAAAAACAGCTGAATACCATTCAAATGGATATGGTTAAACTCGCAGCTATGATTATGGCTGGAGATGAAAAACCTGATCCAAAAACTGATTCTTAAGTTATATCCAAATAATAAAAAAGCCACCTTACGGTGGCTTTTTTTGATGAACACTGCACAAATTATAATGCGCGGTTCTTCATCTTACGGATAGTTTCAAGCTGACCTGAAATCTCTGATAGAGATGCCAATGCAGCAGCTGAGTCCAAATCACTCTTTTGGTTCGCAAGCAATTGTTCAGCATTTTTACGTGCTTCTAAAATTGCAGCTTCATCCAAGTTGTCAGCACGGATTGCAGTATCTGCAAGAACCGTTACAACATGAGGTTGAACCTCTAAAACACCGCCAGATACATAGACGATTTCTTCTGTACCATTTTCCAACTGAACACGAATCGGGCCCGGTTGAAGCAAAGTCACAAGTGGTGCGTGTCCTGGCAAAATACCAAGTTCACCACCTGCGCCTTTCGCGATTAACATCGTTACTGCGCCAGAGTAAATAGACTCTTTAACACTTACGACATCACATTGCATAGTCGCCATGAGATGATCTCCTTAAATTAGAGTTTCTCAGCTTTAGCAATCACTTCGTCAATACCACCAACCATATAGAACGCTTGTTCTGGGATGTGATCGTATTCACCAGCTAATAGACCTTTAAAGCCACGAATCGTTTCTTTAAGCGATACTAATTTACCAGGAGCACCAGTAAACACTTCAGCTACGTGGAATGGTTGAGAGAAGAAACGTTGGATTTTACGCGCACGGTAAACAACCAATTTATCTTCTTCAGCTAACTCATCCATACCCAAGATTGCGATGATGTCTTTAAGCTCTTTATAACGTTGCAAAATGTTCTGTACAGAACGCGCAATTTCATAATGCTCTTGACCAACAACTAATGGGTCTAACTGACGTGAAGTTGAGTCAAGTGGATCGATCGCTGGATAGATACCAGAAGATGCGATGTCACGGCTCAATACTACTGTTGCATCTAAGTGAGCAAATGTAGTTGCAGGCGATGGATCTGTTAAGTCATCGGCAGGTACGTATACTGCTTGGATCGATGTGATCGAACCAGATTTAGTAGACGTAATACGCTCTTGAAGAACACCCATTTCTTCTGCAAGTGTAGGCTGGTAACCTACCGCAGATGGCATACGACCTAACAATGCTGATACTTCAGTACCTGCAAGAGTATAACGGTAGATGTTGTCGACGAATAATAATACGTCACGACCTTTACCATTTTCGTCTTTTTGATCACGGAAGTATTCAGCCATAGTCAAACCAGTTAACGCTACGCGTAAACGGTTACCTGGTGGCTCATTCATCTGACCGTAGACCATTGCTACTTTGTCAAGAACGTTAGAATCTTTCATCTCGTGATAGAAGTCGTTACCTTCACGAGTACGCTCACCAACACCAGCAAACACAGATAAACCTGAGTGAGCTTTCGCGATGTTGTTGATCAACTCCATCATGTTAACGGTTTTACCAACACCAGCACCACCGAATAAACCAACTTTACCACCTTTTGCAAACGGGCAAAGTAAGTCAATTACTTTAATACCAGTTTCTAAAAGGTCAGTAGAAGCAGCTTGTTCAGCATAAGAAGGCGCTTGACGGTGAATTGGCAAACGTTCTTCAGTTGCAACTGGACCAGCTTCATCAATTGGGCGGCCCAAAACGTCCATGATACGACCAAGCGTAGCTGGACCTACTGGAACAGAAATCGGTGCATTTGTGCTAGTTACATTAAGGCCACGTTTAAGACCTTCTGTAGAACCCATTGCGATGGTACGAACAACACCATCGCCAAGCTGTTGCTGAACTTCTAATGTAGTTTCAGTACCGTCAACTTGGAGAGCGTCATAGATCTTAGGAACGCTATTGCGCTCAAACTCGACGTCGATAACCGCGCCGATGATCTGAATGATACGACCGCTACTCATTGCTGTCTCCTCAATTCAAACTTAATAATGTTAAACGGCAGCGGCACCGCCAACGATCTCAGAAATTTCCTGAGTAATCGCGGCTTGACGCAGCTTGTTGTAAATGAGTTGTAGGTCTTTAATCAGTTGTCCTGCGTTGTCTGTCGCTGCTTTCATCGCGACCATACGAGCTGACTGCTCACATGCAACGTTTTCAATCACACCTTGATAAACCATAGACTCGATATAGCGAACCAACAAACCATTTAACAATTGTTCTGCTTCTGGTTCGTAGATATAGTCCCAACCATAAGTACGGTTGAGATCATCGCCTTCTTCTGCTGGTGCTAAAGGAACAAGTTGTTCTACTTTAGGCTGCTGAGTCATTGCATTAATGAAGCCATTTGATACGAGGTAGATACGATCTAATTCGCCCTTATCAAATGCATCAAGCATAACTTGGACTGAGCCAGTTAACTGTTCCAAACTCGGCGCATCGCCAAGTTGGGTAGTTGCACCAAGCACTTTACCGCCGTAATTCTTAAAAAACGAAACCGCTTTTTGACCAATTAAAGCAAATTCAACTTCAATTGACTGCTGTTGTTGTGCTTTGACATGCTGCACAACTTTCTTGAACAAGTTAATGTTCAAGCCACCGGCCAAACCACGATCTGAAGACACTACGATATAGCCAACGCGCTTAACAGGGCGGTCAACCATATAACGGTGTTTGTATTCAGGGTTTGCTTGAACCAAGTGAGCAATTACACGGCGCATATTATCGGCATACGGACGGCCCTGAGCCATGCGCTCTTGCGCACGACGCATTTTAGAAGCAGCTACCATTTGCATCGCGCGAGTAATCTTTTGCGTGCTCTTGATACTAGCTACTTTGGCGCGAATTTCTTTTAAATTTGCCATACGCTTAACCTAGTATTCGAAAGCCCTTTCGAGCTTCCGAAGGTTGATCCGTGAACCAAACTTAACTAAAACTAAACTTAGTAAGTTTGAGTCGCTTTAAAGCTTTCAATACCTGCTTTGATTGCTGCTTCGATGTCTTTGTTGTAATCACCAGTTTCATCGATTTGTTTCATCAACGGAGCATATTCTGAGCGGAAGTAAGAAATTAACGCAGCATCAAAGTCTACGATTTTCTTAACTTCTACGTCAGCCATATAGCCTTCGTTAGATGCATAAACAGAAACAGCTTGGTCAGCAATTGAGTAAGGAGCATATTGCTTTTGCTTCATTAACTCAGTTACACGTTGACCATGTTCAAGTTGCTTACGAGTTGCTTCGTCAAGGTCAGAAGCGAACTGAGCAAACGCAGCCAATTCACGGTATTGTGCTAAAGCAGTACGGATACCACCAGACAATTTCTTGATGATCTTAGTTTGAGCAGAACCACCAACACGAGATACAGAGATACCCGCGTTCACAGCAGGACGAATACCTGCGTTGAATAATGATGTTTCTAAGAAGATCTGACCGTCAGTAATCGAAATTACGTTCGTTGGTACGAATGCAGATACGTCACCTGCTTGAGTTTCAATAATTGGCAATGCAGTTAAAGAACCAGTTTTACCAGTTACTGCGCCATTAGTGAATTTCTCAACGTAGTCAGCAGATACACGAGAAGCACGTTCAAGAAGACGTGAGTGAAGATAGAATACGTCACCCGGATACGCTTCACGACCTGGTGGACGACGTAAAAGCAATGAAATTTGACGGTAAGCAACAGCTTGCTTAGACAAATCATCATAAATAATAAGAGCGTCTTCACCGCGGTCACGGAAGTATTCACCCATTGTACAGCCAGAGTACGGAGCTAAGTACTGCATTGCAGCAGGATCAGCAGCCGCAGCAGCGACAACAGTTGTATACGCCATAGCGCCAGTTTCTTCTAGCTTACGTACAACGTTTGCAATTGTTGATTGTTTTTGACCAATCGCAACGTATACGCATTTAATGCCAGAATTTTTCTGAGCGATAATCGCATCGATCGCCATCGCTGTTTTACCAGTTTGACGGTCACCAATAATCAACTCACGCTGACCACGACCCACAGGAATCATGGTATCAACTGATTTATAACCAGTTTGAACAGGTTCGTCTACAGACTGACGCCAAATTACGCCTGGTGCTACTTTTTCAACAGCATCAGTTAATTTTGCATCAATTGGGCCTTTACCATCAATTGGGTTACCCAAAGCGTCGACAACACGGCCAAGAAGTTCCGGACCAACTGGAACTTCAAGTACACGACCTGTACAACGAGCTTTTTGACCTTCTTGAAGGCTTAAGTAGTTACCTAAGACAACGGCACCCACTGAATCCTGTTCTAGGTTCAGTGCCATACCAAATAAGCCGCCGTCAAATTCGATCATTTCACCGTACATTGCATCAGCAAGACCGTGAATGCGCACGATACCGTCGGATACCATAACAATGGTACCTTCGTTTTTAGCGGTCGCGCTGGTGTCCAGATCGCTGATACGCTGTTTAATGAGCGCACTGATCTCGGATGGATTCAGTTGTTGCATTGCGCTATTCCTCAATCTTTTAATAGTTCAGTCTTCATCATTTGCATTATGCAAGAAGACGAGTACGCATTTTTTCAAGCTTGTTAAGCGCAGAATCATCTATCACTTGATCGCCTGCACGAATCACAACACCTGCAATAAGCTCAGGTTTAACTTCAACTGAAACAGTTACAGTACTGTTAAAACGCTTTTCTAAAGCAGATTTCAACAATTGCTCTTGTTCAGCAGTTAATGGGAAAGCCGATTCAATCACGACATCCACATTGTTGTTATTCTGTGATTTAAGCTGTTCATATTCTGCTTCAATTTCAGGTAACAACATTAAACGATCGTTATCTGCAAGAAGTGTCAAAAAGTTAGACACTGCTTGAGACTGATCTTCACCTAAAACTTTAGCAAAAAGCTTCACTTGCTCCACAGGAGTAAGTTCAGGGCGATTTAAATAAGCGGAAAATGCTTCGTCTTGCACCGCAGCACTGAGCACTTGTAACGCATTCGACCAATTGTCTGTTGCACCTTGCTCAGAAGCATAAGCAAATGCTGCTTTGGCATACGGACGTGCCAACGTCAAGAGTTCAGCCATGATTCGCCTCTCTTAAAGTTTAGCAGCCAGCTGAGACAGCATGGCATTATGAGCTTCTGCGTCAACTTGCTGGTTCAGGATTTTTTCTGCGCCAGTTACTGCCAAAGCAGCTACTTGTTGACGTAATTCTTCGCGAGCAGAATTGATTTCTTGATCAACAGCTTCTTTAGCCTGTTGACGAATACGCTCACCTTCAGCCGCAGCTTGAGTACGAGATTCTTCGATCAATTGTGCTGCACGACGGTTCGCTTGTTCGATCAATTGAGCCGCTTGTGCTTTAGCTGCATCAAGCTCTTGCTTTACTTGCGATTGTGCATCGGCAAGCTCAGCTTTCGCTTTTTCTGCTGCATTTAAGCCATCAGCAATTTTACGCTGACGCTCACTAATCGCATTGATTAGTGGTGGCCAAACAAACTTCATGCAGAATGCAACAAAGAATGCAAACGCAATCGCTTGACCAATCAATGTGAGGTTGATATTCATTGCAATTCCTCAAATAGTGGATTTAGGAATTAAGATGATTAACCTACAAATGGATTAGCGAAGATGAAGAACAAGCCAATACCAACACCGATCATAGGCACAGCATCAAGAAGACCCGCGATTAAGAACATACGAGTTTGAAGTTGTGGAGCCAATTCTGGTTGACGAGCAACAGCTTCTAGAAAGCGACCACCCAAAAGACCAAAACCAATCGCAGTACCTAAAGCACCGAAAGCGATCAAGATAGCAGATGCAATTGCAACTAGACCTAAAGTGAGTTCCATGAAAAATTCCTCAGAGGTTAGGTTATTACCAAATTAAATTAAAAAAATTCAGCCCAACCATCGTTTGATAGTTAGGCAATACCATTAATGTTTTTCGCTTGCCATGCTCAAGTAAACGATGGTAAGCATCATAAAGATGAATGCCTGCAACGTGATTACAAGAATGTGGAAGATCGCCCAAGGCACAGATAACGCCCATTGAATCCAGAACGGCAATAAAGCAATTAGGATAAAGATCAGCTCACCTGCATACATGTTACCGAATAGTCGGAGAGCTAATGAAATCGGACGAGCAAGGAATGTTACCAATTCCAAAATCAAGTTCACTGGAATAAGCAACGCTTTTGCAACTGGATTACTTGGGTTAAATGGGTTAAGTGCCAACTCGCCAACGAAACCACTAACACCCTTTTCGCGGATGCTGTAGAACAAGATAAGTACAAACACAGATAAAGACATACCTAAAGTAATGTTTGGATCTGTAGATGGAACGATCTTGAAGTAAACGTGGTGAGGGTTCATACCAAATACGTTTGCACCCACAAATGCTGCAACTTGAGGAATCCAGTCAACTGGGAACAAGTCCATTAAGTTCATGAGGAAAATCCACACGAAAATAGTTAATGCAAGCGGAGCGATTAAACGTGATTTGCCATGAAAGGTGTCACGGACACTTGAGTCAACAAACTCAATGATCATTTCAATTGCAGACTGGAATTTAGTTGGAACACCTGCATTTGCAGCTTTCGCAACCATCCAGAATAACAGACAGAAAATAACACCAAGGCCAATTGACCAACCCATTGAATCCAAGTGAATTGCAGTGAACCCCATCGAATGAGCTTCTTCAGCAGTCTCAGCCAATTTCCATGTACCGTCTGGCATTTTGCCATAGGTCATATTGGTCAAGTGATGCTTGATATACTCTGTCGAAGTGAGGGCATGTTCTTCAGCAGCCATAAATCACACCTGGTCAATGTCAATTACTAAAAAGAAGGGTTACGAACATCGGCGTACTGTCGATATCTCGCCACCCTCCAAAAAATCTTCAATTCTTCTTGTTTCTATACCCGTCTTTCTAGACGTGACACCCAAAATGGAGCGACCCACGACATTGCCTGAACGAGAATAAAACCAAACAGCAATGCTAACGGTGATAAAGGTTTAACATTGCTCAAAATCAAAATAAATCCAACGATCATGATTGCAAATTTGCCTAACATGCCCCTATACATGTTAGACAGCACTTGTTTTGATGCTCTCGCACCTGCTGTTCTGAAGGATTGCCACGAGAAATAACTCATAGCAAGCCAGCAAACCAGTGCACCAAGTGCCGCACTTAATGCTGCTGTCATGTCTTTTATGCTCCACGCCACGAGGGCGGAAACAGGGATCATACATGCTTGTAAGAAGACCAAAGCTTTTGCTAATCGTCGGTCAATCAAGCGACTAGTTCGGCTCATTATTTATCCACTCACAGCATAAATGCTTGACAAGTTTAGCTGATGATCGCTTTTAATCGCAGGCATTATAGAGTTACACCCCTGAACATGCAATCTTTTCCCGACTTTAGTCGGGGTTTTTCATGACCGGTGGTGCTGACGCTACAGTCAGCCTTTGTTTATTTTTTATCTTACTTTTGCGTACTTAATACACATTTATCTGTTTTTATAGCCAGTTTCTTCCATGCAGTGACGAAATCATCCTCGTTATTCATGCTCTCGTCTACTGGTTGAAAAGTAATGTTACCTAATTTTTGATACTGACTTTTAGTGGTAAAACTTTCTGCGAGCAAACACATCTGATTTTTCGGTCGATTATCATTAAGATACTTAATTTGAGCTGCTGTTGGTGCAACATGCGGATCATCTGTCAAAGCACCTGCGAACTTTAAGTTTAACGAGCGCTCTAAATATTGATAGGCATCATGATATGACCAATATGGCTTACCATTACTTGTACTATCATAAACTTGTGCAGCCTGAAACATCTTACGGGCAAACATATTGGCATTATTCCAATATTTAGCCTTGTTTTCAGGATGCTGCTGAGAACGTAAAGCAGCAATAAAGAAACCGATTCGAACTGCATTGTTTGGTTCTAACCACACATGGGTGTCTACTGTATTAGGTAAAGCCACGCCGCGTGTACTACGCAGGGGTAAAACAGAAACTATGCCGCTATCTAATAAGGCAATCGCTTTCTTATTATTACCTAACAATTTATTTAGAGGTGCTTCATGAGCCTTACCCAACCAGATCACTAAAGATGCATCATTAATTGCTTTACGGTGAGCCGGAGTCAACTGTACGTCATGACCGGTCTGACCTTTAAGCAAAAGCTGAGGTTCTTCAACACCCTGAGTGATTTCTTTTGCAATCAGATAAATCGGGTGTGTAGAAACCACCAAACCCTGACTCCACCCTAACGTACTCAAAAGAGAGAACATACTGAAAACAAAAAAACGGAACATGCTAGACCATCAATTTAAATTAGCTCGAAGCATGTTATAATATAACAAAGTTACAAAAATACCTAAGATTAATCGAATGAAGCATCGCTTCATGCTAATATTCCGTTAAAAATTCGAGGTTATTTCTATGAGTTCCTGCTCGCATGAACATCATGATTCTTTGCATGGTGTGCATGATCACCATAATGTCGCAAACCGTTTAGCTGAAGCAGAAAATTTATGTTCTGCGACTGGCGCACGACTTACGCCTTTGCGCAAAGAAGTTTTGGAACTCATTTTAAATGCTTCGGGCCCAATGGGCGCATATGACTTACTCGCACGTATAAAAAGTCAAACTGATCGCCCCGCTGCCCCTCCAACTGTATATAGAACTTTAGATTTTTTATTAGAAAAAGGTTTGATCCATCGCCTAACTTCTATTAATGCCTATATTCCCTGTTGCCACCCTCGTGAAGGTCATCAAGCAGCATTCTTGATTTGTACCGAATGCCACATGGTTAAAGAAGCCTCTTCTCAAGGTTTAACTCATCAGCTTGACCAACTTGCAGCGTCAGATGAGTTCGTGGCTCAACATAGCATTATTGAAATCTCGGGGAAATGCCAACAGTGCCGCACAACTCCTTAAATCCCGTATTAATTCAGCTTGAGCAGGTTTCTGTTCATCGCGATGATCGGGATATTTTAAAAAAAGTTGATTTTGCTCTACATCAAAATGAAATTGTGTCTTTGATTGGTCCCAATGGTGCAGGTAAATCAACACTTATTAAAGTTCTACTCGGTATTCTCCAGCCGAGTAGTGGCCGAGTTACCCATCATAAAAAACTTAAAATGGCTTATGTGCCACAAAAGTTCAATCCTTCACACAGCCTACCTTTGCGTGTTCAGGATTTACTTGATTTAGAAAAATGTAACCCTGCCCTGCGTCAGGAAATTATTCAAGACACAGGCATTTCCAAGTTACAACAATCAAAAGTACAACAACTTTCTGGTGGAGAGCGCCAACGAGTACTACTAGCGCGTGCCTTACTTCGCCAGCCAGATATTTTAGTTCTTGATGAACCTATGCAAGGCTTAGATATTCAGTCTGAAGCTGAACTTTATGAGTATGTCCGCAGTTTGCCGGAACGATATAACTGTGCAATTTTAATTGTTTCCCATGACTTACAATGGGTGATGGAAGGAACACACCGTGTAGTGTGTTTAAATAAACATATTTGCTGTAGTGGACTACCCGAGAACATTCAACAACATCCTGAATATCAGGCTATATTTGGAACTCAACGGGTTTTCTATCAACATCATCATGATCACTGTGCTCACGGTGATGCTGCACACCCCTGCCCTCATAATGACCGCCCTCACATCCACCCAGAACCGGAAGCTTAAGCCATGATGGAATGGTTACAATTATTGTTACCCGCATGGATTATGGGAACCTTACTGGTCTTTTTGACCGCACCTCTTGGTTGTCTAATGCTTTGGAGACGGATGTCTTTTTTTGCTGACACCATGGCACACGGCACACTACTTGGAGTCGCTATCGCAGGTGCTTTAAGCCTCCCACTTTGGCTTGGTGTTGCAGGCACTGCCATTTTATTAGTCGCAATTTTATGGGCGCTACATGACAATCGCTTACCCAATGATGCTCTCTTAGCCTTATGTTCAGCGACATTACTCTGTAGTGGTTTATTGTTTATTCAACATGTACCAAGTTTAAGACCAGAGCTGTTAAGTTATTTATTTGGTGATTTGCTGAGTATTGACTGGCCCGACTTACCGGTTTTCACTTTAGTTATTGCGATATCACTCGTAATTCTTTACCGTTTTTGGCAGCCGCAAATACAGTTTGCAATTGATCCAGACATTGCAGTCAGTGAAGGTGTAAATGCGAACTGGCAACGGCTTATTTTCATGCTTTTATTGGCTTTATTTACTGTCTTAGCTTTGCGTGCTGTAGGTTCTTTACTTATGGGTGCATTACTCGTAATACCTGCTTTAAGCGCTCGCTTACTAGCAAACTCGCCAAAGCAAATGGTTATTTGGGCTTTTGTATTAGCCCAGCTTGGTGTGAGTGTCGGCTTATGGTCAAGCGCAGCACTGAATATCTCTACAGGCTTGAGTATTGTTTTATGCATGGCGTTAACTTTCGCTATTATTTTTATAACTCAAAAGCTAAAAAATCAAACACAGGCGGCCTAAATTAGGACGCCTGATGAACTGTACTTAATAATAAAGCAGCACAACTAAACATAACAGCAAAACCCCGATTCAAATATTTTTGCTGTTTAGGGGAACGAAGTAATCTTAGAACCTTTGATGCTAGCCCTGTATATCCAGCCATGACAACCAAATCGATACTAATCATAGTCACAGCCATAATCAGATACTGTATCCATTGAGGCTTACCCAAATCTAAAAACTGCGGTAAAACAGCTAATAGAAATACAATCGCTTTGGGATTACTAATATTGACCACAAAACCATTTAGCAATAGCGCAAATACAGATTTATCTCTTTTTTCTTGTTGAATCTCTATATCTTTTACAGGTGCTGTCCATTGCAAATAAGCAAGGTATAACAAATAAATCACACCAAACCATTTCACAAACTGAAAAGCCAAAGGTGTCGTTGCAAATAGAACCCCAACACCCGCTGCCACCACCATAATTTGAAGTAGCAAAGCAATTTGTAAACCGATTGCATTCCAATAACCATGTCTAAAGCCATAGTTTAAGCCACTCGACATTGAAGCAATTGCTCCCGCACCTGGTGAGATACTAATTACCCAACAGGCCAACATATAAGCGAACCAAACTTGCAGAGACATAGCGAAAAATAGACTATAAAAGTGGAATTATACTGTTTTATAAAACTATCTTGATGAGAATTCAAACAATAAAATCAAGAAATAGACTACTAACAGCTCTGCGCATCAGGCACAATAATTAAAACTCATATCAAATTATAATCGAGGAGATTCCTTCCAATGAGTGCTCAATCTGTCATTTTACCGTTGCCATCAGACCATGCACGCTTTATTGTTCTTCGTTTAAAAGACTTAACTATTGATGAATTAAAAAACCAACTTAATGCTTTATTTGAAGCACGTGACCGTCTTATTACCCAACATTCAGATGCTCAAATTAAAACAGCAGTCGCTTTTGGTCCCGAATTATGGGAACAGCTATATTCGCAAACTCCTGTAGGTTTTAAGCAGCTTGCGCCTGAACAAGGCGCATTCAATATGCCCGTTGTGCCAGCTGATGTTCTCATTCATATTGCTAGCATGCGCTCTGATATTTGTTTTGCATTAAGCCAAGCATTTTTTGAAGGTATTCAAGATAAAGTTGAGGTTCTTGATGAGCGTGTATGCTTCCGTTATTTCGATGGCCGAGATATGACTGGCTTCATAGACGGAACCGAAAACCCTCAATTTCCAGACGACCGAGCTGAGACAGCACTCTTACCAGAAAGCGCTGGGGTATTTGCAGATGGCAGCTTCATTTTCGCGCAGCGCTATGCCCATGATTTAGAAAAATGGAAAAAATTGAAAGTTGATGCGCAAGAAAATGTTATGGGCCGCACCAAACTTGAATCTATTGAATTAGATGATGACGTTAAACCAGAAAACGCCCATGTTGCCCGTACAGTTGTTGAAGATGATGAAGGCGAAGAAATGGAAATTTTACGTCATAGTCTGCCTTATGGAGATGGTAGAGGTGATCAAGGTCTATTTTTCATTGCCTACACCAAAGACTTAACCATTATTGACGCTATGTTAAAGCGCATGTTCGGTACAAGTGGAGATGGTATCCACGACCGCTTATTGCACTTTGTGACCCCACTTGATGGTGCTTATTATTTTGCACCTAGTGAAGAGTTGCTAGAAGAAATTCTAGAAGACTAAAATAAAAAAGAGGAGCTTAAGCTCCTCTTTGTACATTCTCACTCTTAGAAAGGAATACGCTTATATTTGCGGTATTCAGGTTTCCAGAACGACTGATCAATTTTCTGTTTCAACAAATCATCACTAATTGTTACAGCGACACCATCAGCCATAGCAGCTTTTGCAACTTCGAACGCAATAACTTTAGAAACTTGTTGAATCTCACCCAATGGCGGTAATAAATCAGCTTGTGGATCTTTAAGCAATGGAGAGCAATTTGCTAAAGCACTACTTGATGCCATTAACATATTTTCTGTAACACGCTTAGCACCAGATGCCACCACACCTAAACCAATGCCCGGGAAAATGTACGAGTTATTACACTGCGAAATATTGTAAAGTTTGCCGTGATGATTCACAGGAGCAAACGGACTACCTGTTGCAATTAATGCTTTACCTTCAGTCCACTCCACAATATCAGCAGGTACAGCTTCAACACGTGAAGTCGGATTAGATAATGGCATTACAATTGGTCGTTCACAATTTGCCGCTAAGGTCTTAATGATTTCTTCTGTGAACAAGCCAGGCTGTCCAGAAACACCAATTAACACTGTAGGCTTAGCATTTTTAACAACATCGAGGAGTGAAATGACTTCTTCGATATTGCCCCACTGATCAACCACCTCAGCTTTTTGTGCTAACTTACGCTGGAAGTCGAGCAAGTTTGGTTGATTCTCAGTGATCAAACCAAAACGGTCTACCATATAAACGCGAGCACGCGCTTCTGCATCGGTTAAACCTTCTGCAATCATTTGTGCAACAATTTGTTCTGCAATACCACAACCTGCCGAACCCGCACCTAAAAACGCAATTTTTTGATCTTTTAATTGCTTGCCTGCGGCACGACTTGCAGCAATCAAGCTACCTACAGATACCGCTGCTGTTCCTTGAATATCATCATTAAAACAGCAAATTTTATCACGGTATTTTTCTAAAAGTGGCATCGCATTTTTTTGTGCAAAATCTTCAAACTGAATTAATGCTTTTGGCCAACGACGCTTCACAGCTTCAATCACCATATCTACAAATGCGTAATATTCATCGCCACTAATACGCGGCTGACGCCAACCCATATAGATCGGATCATTTAACAATTGTGGATTATTGGTACCAACATCAATTGTAATTGGCAATGTATAGGCTGGGCTAATACCACCACAAGCTGTGTAAAGCGAAAGTTTCCCAATCGGGATTCCCATTCCGCCAATACCTTGATCACCAAGACCTAAAATACGTTCACCATCTGTAATGACGATAACTTTTACATTGTTTTTATTTACGTTTTGCAAAATATCATCAATCACATCACGATCTGGATATGAAATGAAGATACCGCGGTGACGACGATAGATATCAGAGAAACGCTGACATGCCTCACCCACGGTTGGGGTATAAATAATCGGCATCATTTCTTCGAGATGATTTTCGATTAAATGATAGAACAAGGTTTCGTTGGTATCTTGGATATTACGCAAATAGATATGTCGATTGATATCATCAGTGAAAGCGCAATATTGCTGATAAGAGCGCTGGCTTTGCTCTTCAATAGTTTCAATAATATGGGGGAGTAAACCGTGTAAGTTAAAGTTACTTCTTTCTTCTTCAGTGAAAGCCGAACCTTTATTTAAAAGTGGTAACTCTAAAAGTGTAAAACCTGCATATGGGATATAAAGGGGATGTTTACTTGGGTGTCCTGATATCATTGCCTATCTCATTTTCCAGCTTAGAGTAGAGAAAAACACGTTTTGTATGGTCTCTAAAACTCTTTGTGCGTATAAGCTTAAGCCTAATTCGTTCAAAATAGATATTTTAAACCGTGATGTTAAAATTAAAGACTATTTAGTTAAAACATGTTTAAAAATAAGCAATAAATATCAATGCTTTAATAATTTTATATTTTTAAAAACTCTTTTATTTATCTAATTTCAAAAGCTTTTAATATATATTTTTACTTACATAGCCATTTTTATAAGAAATAATGGTGAGATTAAAAGCTAATCTACTTTTTAAAACTTCTTAGAAGGCTTGTATTTGTTTGTTTTTAGAATAGTGAAGTGATTCACTCTGCAATATTCATTTAAAAAATAATCCTCAGTAAATTGCACAAAAAGAATTACTGGAATATCAAATCCACTCCCCTAACTCATAGGAAATTTGCTATATTTGACGTTTTTCTGCGACATCTATTTTCGATTGATATGAATACGGCAATACAAGCAGCTCTCGACCATGCAGTGCAAACTCTTCAACAAGAAGGGGTGCTTCCTTCCGACTGGAATAACACAAGCAACTTAACACGCACCAAAGACCGAAGCCATGGCGACTTTGCTTCTAATATTGCCATGATCGGCTCGAAAGCTGCTGGTATGAAACCACGTGATTTAGCTGAGAAAGTTCTAGCTGCATTACCAGAAGTTGCAGATATCAGCAAAGCTGAAATCGCAGGACCTGGTTTTATTAACTTCTTTTTAAATGCAGACCAGCGCTTTGCTATTCTTGACCAGATTCAAGCACAAAAAGAATTTTTTGGTCGCAGTCAGGCAAATGCAGCGAAAAAGATCCAAGTAGAATTCGTTTCTGCAAACCCAACGTCTAGTCTACATGTAGGTCATGGTCGTGGTGCTGCATATGGTATGACTGTTGCCAAATTACTTGAAGCAACAGGTGCTAAAGTTGACCGCGAATACTATGTAAATGATGCTGGCCGTCAAATGGATATTTTGGCGACTTCTACTTATTTACGTTATTTAGAATTACTAGGTCAAAACCTTGTATTTCCAAAAAATGCTTATCAAGGCGATTACGTTAAAGAAATAGCACAGACTATTATTGATAAAGATGGCGACGCATATCTTCGAGAAGTGGCTGATGTCTATAAAGATGTGCCAGAAGACGTGCAATATGCAGAAGAACTAGATAGCGACGGCAATAAAGTCGTTTTATCTGGCGACAAAGAAAAACATATTGATGGTCTTATTGCCAACTCTCAACAATTACTAGGTGAAGGCTACCGCGTATTCCACCAAGCTGCTCTTCATGCCATTTTAGATGACATTAAAGATGACCTTGCTGACTTTGGTGTAACGTTCAACCAATGGTTTAGTGAAGCATCTCTTAGCGCAAAAATTGACGAAGCTTTAGAAACACTTGATCAACGTGGCTTCCTTTATGAAAAAGATGGCAACATCTGGTTTAAATCGACCGAATTTGGCGATGAAAAAGACCGTGTTGTTAAACGTCGTAATGGTCAAACCACCTACTTTGCATCAGACATTGCTTACCACTTAAATAAATTACAACGTGGGTATACTGACCTGATTGATATTTGGGGCTCTGATCACCACGGCTATATTTCTCGCGTAAAAGCGGCAATCGATGCAATGGGTTACGACTCTAAAAAATTGACTGTGCTTTTGGTTCAGTTCGTAAGTCTATGGCGTGGTGGCGAGATGGTTCAAATGTCATCTCGTTCAGGTCAGTTCGTGACTTTACGTGACTTACGTAAAGAAGTGGGCAACGACGCAGCTCGTTTCTACTACGTGATGCGTAAGAGTGAACAACACATTGACTTCGACCTTGACCTTGCTGTGTCACAAAGTAAAGACAATGCTGTGTACTATATTCAATATGCACATGCACGTATTTGCCGTATGTTAGAAAAAGCGTTAAGCACAGGCTTACAATTCGATGTAAATGCTGCACGTACACATGCTACTCGCCTATCTCTTGATGCTGAAACTGAGATTCTTGCTAAACTGGCAGCTTATCCAGATGCAGTGTTGCGTGCTGCAAATGCGTATGAACCACATCAGGTGGGTAACTACTTAAAAGAATTAGCTGCCTTGTTCCACGCTTGGTACAATGAACATAAAGTATTAGGCGATGATGCTGAGCTTACACAAGCACGTTTATTGCTTTCAATCAATGTACAACAAGTGTTGCATAATGGTTTAGAATTACTTGGTGTATCTGCACCAGACTCTATGTAAAAATTATATTGCATGGCAGTAAAATAAAGGTCATGCAACATATAGTAAGCAGTGGTTTGTAGAGTTAAAATAGCTTATACAAGCCACTGTTTTTAGCATCGTAATACGAGAATCAAACTCGAATTAAAACAATCAAAATACAGAGGAATAATCCACGTGTTTGGCAAAACGCAACGCGGTGTATCTGAAAGACCTAACAAGCCTAAAAAGCCCCTAATTCCCAAATGGTTAGGGACACTTGTCGCTATTTTGGCGGTCTTATGTATCGCTGTAATGCTTATGCTTTGGAAACCTTGGCAACCTGTTCCTGCAAAAAATCAGATTACCTCTGAACATTATCAAGAAGAAGATACCAATAAAGACTATCGTTTCTACGATCTATTACCCCAACAGCAAGTAACGCCCATTCCGGAACAAGCGATTCCTGAAAGCAAAAATCAAGGCACAGCCATGATTGTTGAGGCACCAAGTGCAACTCAACCAGCTGCTTCAGAAAGTGCAGGAATTGATACGAATCCATCAGCCACCGCTCCTCAGCAACCTACTTATATTTTACAGGTTCGCAGCTATAATGACCCAGATCAAGCTGATGCTCGCCGTGCAGAAATCATTTTAAATGGCTTATCTGCAGATGTAGTTAAGAGTACTGAAAATGGGCAAATATGGTACCGTGTTATTTCTGGACCTTATGACACTCAAGACGCTGCATTGGCTGCACAACAGACTTTACAACACAGCGGCATTGACTCCATCGTGATCAAACGAAAGTAAAGTGAAAATAAAAAGGAACAAATATTTGTTCCTTTTCTTTTAAATATCAGCACAATTGCTTTCATTAGAACCAATTCCCTTTTTTTTCGCTTTTTGAAACGCTACCCTGCGCCGAATACGATGTAAAAAAGCCTGAATATTAGGATATTTCCCTTGCAAGCGTGATTGTAAAGACTCTAGAGGGAAGCTCATTTGAATATCGGCAAATGAAAAATCGCCTGCGAAATATTCATGCTCTGCCAAATAGTTTTCTAAAAAACTAATATGATCTTTCATACGAGGGCGGACAAAATTTGCCTTCACCCCTTCCGTGATTTTTTTTGCTACTGGTTGAATTAACCACGGCACATGCTTATTTACACTATTCATGACCAAAGTCATGACTAAGAGTGGCATGAGTGAGCCTTCTGCATAGTGCATCCAATAAATATACTGCTGTAAATCTTGGGGCTGCGTAGGTTTAAATTGTTGATTCTGATCATAACGTTGCTGTAGATATTCCAAGATCACCGCAGATTCTGCGATGACTTGCTCATCATCTGTCAGAATTGGAGCTTTACCTAAAGGATGAATACATTTCAATGTTTCTGGAGCGGAATAGTTAGGTAAGCGCTGATAATAATGAATATCATAATCTAAGCCTAATTCTTCTAAAGCCCATAAAATTCGAAACGATCGCGAACATTCCAGGTGGTGTAAACTAATCATATTATTGCCTGCTTTTATTTTTCTTTTTACATAAAAAACAGCATGTGAACATGCTGTTTTATTCCATTTGTGGGATGGATATAAAATCATCCACCTCCACAAAATAGCATTTTTACACTGTAACAAGCACAGTATGAATGTCTAAACTACGTAACAAAGTTTTAGTGACCGGAGTTTTACTGCATACCACTAAGATTTTTTGTTGGAGCTCTTCATCTGGTAAGTCTTTAAAAACAATACGACGTTCAATATGCTCTTCATGCTCTCTATTGGTATGAAAATCAATTTCAACCGAGAACTCACCAAAATCATAACCCTTATGTTTGGCATACATTCTTAAAGTGATGAGCGTACAAGCTGCCAAACTTCCAGTAAGCAAATCATAAGGTGCTGGGCCTTGATCTTGCCCTTCTAGCTTTTCAGGTTCATCACAAAAATATTGATGGCGACCACTGGTAATCTCACCCTTCCATTGCTCGGCAAGGGGCTTTGCTTTACTGCTTGCGATTACTGCTGTCATTTTGATGCTCTCATTTGATCTGGAAGAACGGGGGCTTCTAAGCGTGCACCAACATAATCTGGGATTTCACCAAAACGCGCATCATGATTAATCCATTGCTCACGGGCTTCTTTTAAATCATCCATTGTACGTGCAACAAAGTTCCACCAGAGCAAAATTGGCGTTTCAAACGGTTCACCACCAATTAAAAGAACACGATTGCCTTTTTTTACTTCAATCTCAATTTCACTTAGTCCAGTATCTAATACAACCATGTTATCAGCTGTTAATTCATGACCATTCACATGGGCAATACCTTCTAATGCCATAAAACCATATTCATAATTAGGATTTAATGGAATACGGGTTTTCGTATCTTTGGTAGCAATTAAGTCAACACCAACTAAAGGCGTATGTACCACTACTGGAGAAGTAGTTACCAGATATTCGCCTACAAGAACGGTAAATTCTAGACCGTCCTTTTCAACAACAGGCAACTCAGGATAATGTTCAAATTTCGGATCCATATTGCGCTTATGATCAGGTAAAGCAATCCAGAGCTGAGCAGCGTGCATTTGAGTTTCAGTATCAGGTGCAACTTCTGTATGAGAAATGCCATGACCTGCCGTCATCAAGTTAACTTGCTTAGGACGAATCAGTTGTTTTGAACCTAAACTATCGGTATGCATCATGGTCCCTTCAATCATCCAAGTGAAGGTTTGCAAACCAATATGAGGATGAGGTCCAACATCTAAACCGTCACCCGCAGGAAAAGACACAGGGCCTGCATGATCTAAGAAACACCACGCTCCAATCATTCGTTTTTGTCGGCTAGGTAAAGCCCGCTTAATGACTGTCCCCTGTCCAATTTCAGCAGAGCGAATTGGAAATTCCTGAATAAACTGATTGGCAAATTTTTCGCAATCCTTTGAATCAGAAATATCGTAATCATTATTATTGCTCATGATATTACTCTCTTTTACCTATGCTTTTGCAATGAGTTGTTATACTGATCTTAACAATACACTCATTATTCAATATAGTCTTTTAGTAATACACAGGGTGTTATGAATGAGACAATCCATTTTTAATTATAGAAAAATCAAGGCTGCATGAAATATGTTTAAGATGATTGATCTTTAACGAGCTGTTTTAGGTTTTTCATGAATTGACCAAATTGTGGGAAAAACTCTTGAAATAGAGGGTGGTCTCGATTTTCCAACATAACTTCACTAAAAAGTTTTAGCCCAACACCAAAAGATTTTGTAGTTTCATCATCAAAAAAATCTGCTTTTTTTAAACGCTCAACAATTTCAAAGATATCGTCATGATTACCCGCATAGAACTCAAGACGCTCGGTATATGTAGAGGCCTCTCCTTTTGCATTCTTTAAGTGTTGTACAGTGACATGATATTGATGTTGTTTCATATATAAATTCTCTATTAAAAATTTAATGACTATGGATGATTTCGACTTGTTTAAGATCAATTTGAAATTGTGTAAATACTGACTGTAAAGATGCTAAAAATTGCTCTTGTTTAGCGGCTGTTAGATCTGTACAACGAATTTGCAATAATTGATTATTCTCGACTGTTGGTAAGTTAAATTTAGCTTCATCTCGTTGTGGCTGACGATTTGAAATTAAACCCGCTCCCGTTAAGTCGTTCACTACCCGATAAACTGTGGCTAAACTTAGTTTCTGTTTTTGGGCATATAACTTTTGGTAAATCTGTTTGACAGTTAGATCTTCTGCTTGCTGTTGAATTAAAGACAAAACAGCAAGTCTTGGATGAGTGACTTTTAGGCCCGTTTCTTTGATTTTATGCTGTAGCTCTAACATTTCTATTTCCAACTTATAATCGCCCAATCGAAACCGCAGCTTGATCAATTTTTTCGGCAATTTGATAAATCTGCTCTTGCTGTAGACTCGCCGAGTTCAACTTCAAACGTAAGGCTGTTTTTAGGTTTTCCATCGCACGGTGAATTTCAATTAATTCATCATTACTGTGAATTTCACGTCTAAGTCGTAATTTTTCTAATAGCTCAGTCAGCTTGTCTTGTTGTTCGGCTAAGTAAGCTTTACCAAATTCTGTGATTTGATATTGCTTACGTTCTACGTCTAACAAAGTAATGAAATTCATTTCTTCCAGACTAGTTAAAGTTGGGTAAATGGTACCTGCACTTGGTGTATAGCCATCGCCCACCAAATCACTTATTTCTTTAATAATTTCATAGCCATGCTTTGGACTTTGCTGAATGAGATAAAGTACTAAAAGTTTCATTCTGCCCGCTTCAAAAAGTCTCCCCCGTCGCCCTGAACGGTGATGACCACCATGATGTTCGTGGTGTTCAGCATGATGATGCTCTGATTGTTGTTTCATCAGTAAAGATTCCCTAATATGCTTAATTTATATTTATTAAGATATATCTTAATATATCTTTTATCAACTATAAGTAATAAGTTCAGATCTATTGTTTTGATATATATTAAAATTTAAGTAATAAAAAAGAGTGCTTAAGCACTCTTTCTACTGGCAATACGTCACAAATATATTTATCAAACAACTAAATTATTTCGAATGCCGCCTTTGTGTTTTTCAAAGTCCTAATAAATATCTACCTTTTATTAATAGATAAATTTTAAATTTAGATAAACATAAATTAAATGTGATGATTTTCTTCGATTAGCATATATACCAAATCAAGTTCAGGACAATCATATCCCATTGAGGTCAGAGCTGCTGTAACTTGCCCTCTGTGATGAGTTCCATGATTAAAAACATGTAATAGTGTTTCAGCATATGGCAGGCTCATCTCTTTACCAGTAGATGTTTTGTACTGCAGATCGTATTTAAATTTTTCAATATCAACACATTTTAAAAAATTTATCCAATTACCAACCTTATCCTCTAACTGAAATATCAACTTGTCTTTATCATTCTCTATGATGGTATTTAGCTTTAATATCGGTGAAGGTTTAGCTAAAAAACGAGGAAACCAAAGATAGTGTTCGCCAACAAGTAAATGATTTAAAGTTCCGGCGATACTTTTGAAATAAAGTCCACAATCAGCATTGAAGTCGTCATTAGAAACATTCCTCAAAACCTGATTTAATTTTTGAGTAGACCAAACGTTGTATCGAGCTAATAATTCAAACGTTTTTAAATCCATTTATAAAGAACCGGTTATTAATTTGTCTAAAATTAACATAACACGGCTTATAAGAAATGAAGTTAACGTCTTTAGCAAAAAATCAAATATTTAAAACTTTCACTTCATTGTAAAACAGCAAAAAGCCGACTTTTCCAAGTCGGCTTTTTATTAATCCATTCTAGAAATACCACACTGCCGTAGGCATCTTGCACTTCACTTAAAACAATGTTTTAAGTTCGTTCATGGCATAAATTTAGCTAAAAGCTACTGCTTTTAGAAAACCCTCTGCCGCGAGCATAGCTCTTGGCGTAAAATCGGCAAAATGCATTGCATTTTGAAACTCCGATTTTACTCCCATTCAATCGTGGCTGGTGGTTTAGATGACACGTCGTATACAACACGTGATACATCTTTAATTTCATTCATAATACGCGTTGAGATTTTATCAACCAATTCGTATGGTAAATGTGCAAAACGAGCTGTCATAAAGTCAACTGTTTCAACTGCGCGAAGTGCAATAACCCATGCATAACGACGACCATCACCTACTACACCAACTGACTTAACAGGTTGGAACACAGCAAATGCTTGAGCTGTTTTGTCATACCAACCGCTGTCGCGAAGCTCTTGCATAAAGATGTCATCAGCAAGACGAAGAATATCTGCATATTCCTTTTTCACTTCACCCAAAATACGAACACCTAAACCTGGTCCTGGGAATGGGTGACGGTAAATCATGCTGTGTGGCAAGCCAAGTGTTGTACCTAATTTACGTACTTCATCTTTAAACAAGTCACGTAAAGGTTCAACCAATTCAAATTCTAAATCTTCTGGTAAGCCACCCACATTATGGTGAGATTTAATAACGTGTGCTTTACCTTGTTTGCTTGCAGCAGATTCGATCACGTCTGGGTAAATCGTACCTTGCGCCAAGAATTTCACGCCATCAAGTTTACGTGCTTCTTCAGCAAAAACTTCAATAAACTCACGGCCAATGATTTTACGTTTTTTCTCTGGATCAACTTCACCAGCTAATGCAGTTAAGAAACGTTCTTCAGCATCGGCACGAATGACACGGATACCCATGTTTTCAGCAAACATTTGCATTACTTGGTCGCCTTCGTTTAAACGAAGTAAACCGTTATCAACAAATACACATGTTAACTGGTCGCCAATTGCTTTGTGTAAAAGCGCAGCAACTACAGATGAGTCAACACCCCCAGAAAGACCTAAAAGAACTTTTTCATCACCAATTTGCTTACGTAACTGTTCTACACGTAAATCAATGATGTGTTCAGGTGTCCAAAGGCCACCACATCCACAAATTTTATGAACAAAATTTGCAAGTAATTCTTCACCTTTTGCCGTGTGCGTTACTTCTGGGTGGAATTGCACACCATAGAAACGGCGTGTTTCATCACTTACAGCAGCAACTGGACAACTTGGCGTGCTTGCAGTAATGCTAAAACCTTCTGGAATCTGGCTCACTTTGTCGCCATGACTCATCCAGACATGAAGTTGGTCTTCACGGTCTTGTAAGTTGCCAATCAGTTGGTCGCGTTTAACGATATCAACTTCGGCATAACCAAATTCATGTACAGTACCCGGCTCAACTTTACCGCCTAACTGTTCAGACATGGTTTGCAAACCATAGCAAATACCCAATACTGGAACACCCAACTCAAACACCACTTGCGGTGCACGTGGGCTACCTTCTTCATGCACACTCTCAGGTCCACCTGACAAAATAATGCCATTTGGCTTAAAAGCGCGAATGTCTTCTTCAGACATATCAAAAGCATACATTTCAGAGTAAACACCGGCTTCACGTACACGACGTGCAATGAGCTGGCTATATTGAGAGCCGAAATCCAGAATCAGGATACGATCTTCAGTAATTTGAGTATTGGTAGTCATGACAAACCACTAAATGGCAAAAGAATTAAGCGCGCCATTTTAACATTTTTCACGCTTCGGCGCACCGCAAATCATCATATATCTTATTTTTTTCATTTCTGAATCATTTCTATAGCTAGATTCTCTGACATAAATCAATATTTACTTATATTTATCAATAATCTGAGTTAATCTTAAAAACTTCATACGTATTGATAAATTCATCACATTCTATGCAGCATCACCATGAATTTGATGTTAAGATGACCCGATAAAACAGGCATTACCATGGAAAGGTAAATACCATAAGCGATATTTGTCTGTGTTTAAACAATTATCCATTTTTATGGCTTGTTGCCCCCTATCAAAATCAATAGAAATCCAAGGAACAACAATGCTTCAAACTATGATTGCAGATTTCCAGCAACATTTTTGGTTGTATATCTCTATTCCTTTTATGAGTGGTTTAATTGGCTACATCACCAAGGTGATTGCCATTCAGATGATGTTTTCGCCACTTGAATTTAAAGGCATTAAACCATTTCTAGGTTGGCAAGGCATCGTGCCACGCAAAGCCGAGAAAATGGCAACAATCGCTGTTGAACTCATGACAGCCAAGCTCATTAAACCTGAAGAAATTTTTGCCCGCCTAGATCCAAAACGTATTGCTAAAGAAATAGAAAAACCATTGCTGGCCGCAGCTGAAGATATTACCCGTGATGTTGCGCAAGAATATCAGCCTGGGTTATGGGAAGGCATGCCAGAGTTTGCTCGCCAAAGACTGATTCGCCGTGTGCAATCAAAAGCACCCGAGATTGTTGAACATATCATGGGTGAAGTACAACGTGATGTGAACCGATACTTTGATATTAAACATCTGGTTATTAGCAACTTACTTAAAGACAAACGCCTACTCAACAACATTTTTAAACGAGTAGGAAAACAAGAATTTAAATTTTTCAGTAATGTCGGATTTTTCTTCGGTTTTGGTATTGGTGTGATCCAAATGTTTTGCTGGATCGTTACCCAAGGAAAATACCCGTGGATGCTTCCAATGTTTGGCGGCTTTGTTGGTTTTTTCAGTGACTGGATTGCACTGCAAATGATGTTTAGACCTCTTTATCCTAAAAAAATATTTGGTTATACATGGCAAGGTTTATTTATCAAACGTCAAAATGAAGTTGCAGCCGACTATGCTGCGCTCATTTCTAAACAGCTTCTGACTTCACGTCATATGATGGAAGAATTATTTTCTGGTACACATTCTGATCGTGTTATTGATCTGGTTAACCGTCATGTAAAACAAGAAATTGATATGCAAGCTGGTGTTATTCGCCCATTGGTTGTATATGCAATTGGCGGAGAAAAATATCAGAATATGAAATCGCAAGTTGCTGAACGCATTATGCAACGGCTTCCAGAGACTATGAAATACGTAGAGTCTTATGCAGAAGATGCCATGAATATTCGTAGTACTTTAATTGAACGCATGCAGAAATTAACACCTTCTGAATTTGAAGGCATGTTACGCCCTGCATTCAAAGAAGATGAGTGGGCACTCATTGCAGTTGGTGCAGTACTTGGTTTTGTTGTTGGGGAATTACAAATCCAGTTCATGCTCTAATTTTTTAAATCATAGAAATAAAAAAACCGGATGAATTGATCATCCGGTTTTTTTTATTGTTGTCTTAAATATTATTTCTCGATTGCATGATCCAGACTAATACGGCCAGCACCATGAAGCATCAAGAAGAATAAGCCACCTGCCATTGCAAGGTTTTTCATAAAGTGAATGCCATTATTGTATTGCGCCGCTGCATCAGCACCACCTTGGTGGAATAAAAAAGCAGTAAGAACACTAAAGATCCCAAGCCCAAAAGCCGCAAAACGTGCTTGAAAACCAAATAACAAGGCTAAACCACCACCGAACTCAACCAAGATAACTAAAGGAAGAATTCCAGCTGGAACCCCCATTGCTTCCATATATCCAGCAGTTGCTGCATAACCGGTAATTTTCCCCCAACCAGCAACAAGGAAGATATAGGCAATAAGAAGACGCGCAACGAGGCTAATGAAACTGTCTGCGCCTGATTGCGTTACGATATTTTTGACCACTACATTTGGATTAAACATACTGCCACCTTTATTTAAATGCTTATTTATTGATGAGCTCATTCTAGGTTTGGGACATTGATAATTAAATACTCAAAATTCATATATATCGTTGCATAAACGAGATGATCAATTTGTATTTTTTTGATGTTTTATACTGACTTTCTATAGGCTCACTGCTAGGATTTGAGCACGGTTTACCACTTGCTCTTATCATGGAACTTCTTGATTTTATTCTACACGTTGATCAACATCTCGCCGAATTTATTATAAATTATGGGACGTGGATTTATGGCATTCTATTTTTAATTATTTTTGTTGAAACCGGTTTAGTGGTTATGCCGTTCTTGCCGGGAGATAGTTTGCTATTCGCGGCAGGTGCTTTAGCAGCATCTACAGGTGCGATGGATCCATGGGTACTGGGCACTCTACTCTTCATTGCCGCTGTTTTAGGTGACACGGTCAACTACCATATTGGGCGTTTTATCGGTCCACGTGTGTTTGAAATGAACTCTCGATTCATTAATAAACAGCACTTAGTTAAAACTCAAGAATTCTTTGCTCGTCATGGCGGCAAAACCATTATCTTTGCTCGTTTCATACCATTTGCCCGTACGTTTGCACCTTTTGTTGCTGGGGCTGGTAGCATGAACTATAAGTTTTTCCTAACTTATAACATTATTGGCGCATTCTGTTGGGTCGCTTCTTTTGTAACTTTAGGCTACTTATTTGGAAATATGCCAATCGTTAAAGATAATTTTACCCATCTTATTTTTGGCATCATTATTATTAGCGTTTTACCAGGCATCATCGCATTTATACGTGAAAAACTAAAAAATCGAAAAGCCAACGTTTGAGATTAATTTAGAAAAACCGGAATACTACTGGAAGCATACATAAAATAAGTAACATGGCCGATCCTTTATATAAATGATCGGCTTTTATTTTTTTGATTGGACCCGTTAACAATGCCCGTCCAAAAATCATCCAGAAACTTGCAGCCGGAATTAGGATTAAAGTAAAAATACCAAACACTATGAGAAAATTTTCAGGCGAATTCCATGCTTCAGCAGGAAAGATCCCCGCTGCAAACAACAAAGCTTTAGGGTTTTTTAAGGTAGATAAGAATAATTGGCGGGGGCGAATATTACGGTGACTTTGACTGAACTGTTGTAAATGGGTGTTCTTCCATAAGTGAAAAGCAAGCCAGAATACATAGAACACACTCGTAATATGCAAAATGAGTAGCAGTGCTGGCCAAATTGGAGCGGCTAAATGAATAAATACAGCCCAAAAGCTAATCCCGTAGGCATAGCCTAACCATTCCATTGGAATAAGCCAGAATGCTTTAGATAAACCTTGAGAATGAGCAGCGGTTGCAAGTAAAGCATTTGTCGGACCAGGAATAAGCAACACAGCCAACATTGCCAATACAAAAAACCAACTCTCAATCATAAAATTTCCACAACATCCAAGATGGGGCCACCTTAAACGAAATAGGCAAAATATAGCAAGTTGATGAGGACTTTTGATTATAGAAAATACAAGATTTATGAAGCTCAAAAATTTGAAATGTATTGATTTATATTCATTTTATTATGAAACATTTTGCTAAACTTTATTCACCACAATATGCCTTAATTAGCATATTGTGATGCGAAATTGGCTATTAATTGGTCTTTTTTCGAACAATAATTGGACAGTTTTTGAATTGAGCCGCCTGAACTATTGCTTCTTGCTGACCTAAAACACGTGAAAGTTCAGTGTTTTTGGTTGAAGAAGATTGTCCCATATTGACAGAGATGGATGGACCGAATCCCCAACCGCCTCGTCCCCAGCCGCCACCGAGTCCAAGTCCAACACCCATACCGGTACTTTTCGGAGTTTGTACGCCATTATCGATATATTGTTGAATACGGTTATATTCACTTTGCAGCTGTTGGCAGCCCAAAGATTGATATTGTGTCGGAGACACGTAAGTCGGTTTTACCGTCGTCGCACAAGCGCCTAGTAATAAAGTGGCTGCCACCAAAGGCGCAATATATAAGCCTTTCATCATTTTTCTCTTATCGTTTTGGCTCAATTTCACCAAACAATGTCTCATAAGCTTGAGTCAATTTATGTTCTGGTGCCAAATGAGCCAAAGGTAAATTTTTCTGATGCGATTCTTTCATTAAAACCGAAGGCGGTAACATGCTATTAAGTACAGGCAACCCTTCATCTTTCAACTGCTGAACCACTTCCCGAGGTAATTTTGCTTGAGCTTGAAATTGGTTGACGACAATTCCTTCAATTTCCAAGCGATCATTATGATCATCTTGCGTTTCGAGAACATTTTCAATCAATGTTTGTAACGCGCGCTTTGAAAAGACATCGCAATCGAAGGGAATTAAGACTTTATCTGCTGCTATCAGTGCCGACAAAGTAAAAAAGTTAAATGCAGGTGGTGTATCTATATAGATACGATCATATCGTCCAATTAAGTTTTGAATTGAATCACGTAATTTATAAATTTTATGTTTACTTTCAAGTGCATGCTCAAGGGCACCAAGTGTTGGGCTGGCAGGAAGCACGTCTAATTTTGCAAAAGGAGTTGAGTGTACAAAGCTATCAATATCTTTATTTCGCGGGGCTTTTAAAATCGAACCTAATGCATTACCGATTAAACCCTTTTGTTGATTGTTTCCCAACACATCATCAAAGAAATTTTCGATATTTGGTTCTATAATTGATTTTTCAGCAGAATAAGTTGCGTCATCCCCTAAAAGGTACTGACTAGAGTTGGCTTGAGGATCAAGATCAATGACCAATGTCCTTAAGCCATGTTTGGCACTAATTGCGGCCAAATTTACAGTAATACTTGATTTCCCTACACCGCCTTTTTGGTTAAACACCACACGAGTTAACATGTTTCCCTCTGCATATTTTTTTACTGTACGCAGTTTAACCTAGAGCTTAAGCAAAAAGGCAAAGAATGTAGAACAATTAAGCAAAAACAGGCTTCACAATCACTAAAATAATAATAGCAATAAATGCGATAGCGCTAATCATTAAACCGGCCCTACGTTGCGCTAATAAAAGAGTGTCATCTTTTTTAAAGGCTTTCATAAGGGAAGATAACAAGACTAAAAATAGAATAATTTTAGCGTAAAACCACGGCTGTACCTGAAAGTCTTTCATGACCAATAAAATTGCGCCAGTAATAAAAACTACGGTAAATGATAGATGTTGTAAGGCAACTAATATTTTACGTCCCGTCGGATTTGGTTGTTCGCCTTGCACACCCACAAACAAAGTCGAAGCGCGTAATACAAAAACCATAAGGGCGGCAGCCACCGCGGTCATGTGAATAATTTTAGTCAGTAAATGTGCATCCATGAAATTAACCCTTAGCTTTTAGGTGCATGTGCACATTCTGGGCTAGCAGGTGCCTGACCTTGCCACTCACTTGGTAAATAAGCATGAATTGCTAAAGCATGAATTTGCCCTGGATTCATTAAGTCTGAAGCTAACGCATAAACTTTTTGATGACGTTGAACCAAACGCAATCCATTAAATTCATCGCTCACTACAATCACTTTAAAATGTGATTCTTTACCCGGGAAATAACCACCGTGTCCGGCAGACTCATTGATGACTTCCAAATGGCTGGGTGCAAGGGTCTGTAACCGTTCAATCAATTGTTGTTCAAGGCTCATAGCTTTTCCTTTTACGATTATTCGTATATTTGAACCTAGTATACCCTGTCTGCACACAAACAAAAGTTGCTCTTGTACGCTTTGGCTTCAAACAAAATGTCTATTTATTCGGCAACTTAACGAGAAAAATACATCTAATTACCCATTTCTGTTTTTATTTTATGCAATCAGCATATTTATTTGCATAAAGTTGTTGACCCATGTTTCGCTTAATGTATTATAAGCGGCACGCGGGAATAGCTCAGTTGGTAGAGCATAACCTTGCCAAGGTTGGGGTCGCGAGTTCGAGTCTCGTTTCCCGCTCCAA
>NZ_JBWKOW010000013.1:0-51312 GCF_059416285.1 Acinetobacter sp. GW821-FHT09D10 | reverse complement strand
TAACTGTTTTTCAACAAGTTTCTATCTGCATCACCGCCGATGGATGTGCATTATAGACCATTAAATTCTCTTGGCAAGGGGTATTTCAGCCTTTTTCTATTGAGTGCCGTTTTTTTCTACTATTTTACGAAAAAAGTGATATATATGCCTTTTTTTTAGGCATTTTTACTGCTTTTTCTTAATTCTTATATTCAGAAATGTAGGTTATCGTGAGTTTTATATGTCTTCTATAAGAGCTTAGAGGCATATATAGCTTCTTCT
The DNA here is from genome assembly GCF_059416285.1 of Acinetobacter sp. GW821-FHT09D10. Lineage (NCBI taxonomy): Bacteria > Pseudomonadati > Pseudomonadota > Gammaproteobacteria > Moraxellales > Moraxellaceae > Acinetobacter > Acinetobacter sp. GW821-FHT09D10. The sequence continues at coordinate 51,051 of NZ_JBWKOW010000013.1, read as the reverse complement.
AATCCAAAGATTCCAAAGATTCCAAAGATTCCAAAGATTCCAAAGATTCCAAAGATTCCAAAGATTCCAAAGATTCCAAAGAAATAATAGAGCAAATACTCTACCCCACTCTATATTTCTTCTTATTTTTAATTTACTTCTTTTATTATTACTGAATTACTGATCTTTAGATTGTTCCACGTGGAACACTGAATTGTTTTTATGATCCTAAAATAAAAAAAGCAGGATTACTCCTGCTTTTTATCACTACACAACTTTCTTAGTCAGTGAACGTTACACGAGCAATTGCTTTCTTACCTGACTGAATAATGAAAGTACCGTTTTCTTTTACAGAGAAACTTGCATCAACAGCATTCCAGTCAACTTTTACTGCTCCGCGAGCTACAGCATCTTTTGCAGCTGCTGCATTCGGATTTAGGCCAGCTAAACGTAGAATCGTAGCAATAAAGATTTCTCCACCAAACTCACCACGTGAAATAGTCACTTCTGGTGTGTCTTCGGGTACTTCACCTTCTGTAATAAGGTTACCAGCACTTTTATGTGCATTAGCTGCAGCTTCTGCATCATGGAAACGTTCAACTAATTCAAGTGCAAGAATACGTTTTACTTCTTGCGGATTACGACCAGCAGCAATTTCATCTAATAAAGTTTTGATTTCATCTAGAGATTTAAAGCTGAGTAAATCGAAATAGCGTTCAATTAAAGAATCAGGCATTGATAAAACTTTTTGGTACATTGCCCCTGGTGTATCAAATACACCAATATAGTTACCTAAAGATTTAGACATTTTATTTACGCCATCTAAACCTTCTAGAATCGGAACAGTGATACACACTTGTGATTCTTGACCATAACGACTTTGTAAAGTACGACCCATGAGAAGGTTAAAAGTCTGGTCTGTACCGCCTAATTCTACGTCAGCTTCAAGTGCAATTGAGTCATAGCCTTGAACTAAAGGATATAAAAACTCATGGATTGCAATTGGCTGATGGTTGCTATAACGCTTAGTAAAGTCATCACGCTCTAACATACGCGATACAGTTTGCTGACTTGCTAACTGAATAAGGTCAGCAGCAGACTTTTGATTAAACCATTCTGAGTTAAAACGTACTTTGGTCTTATTCGGATCTAATATTTTGAAAACTTGTTCTTGATAAGTTTTGGCATTGGCTTCTACTTGTTCGCGTGACAACGGCGGACGAGTTGCACTTTTACCAGTTGGGTCACCAATCATGGCAGTATAGTCACCAATCAAGAAGGTCACTTCATGACCCAAATCTTGGAACGTTTTTAATTTATTAATAAGAACAGTATGTCCTAAATGTAAATCTGGTGCTGTAGGGTCAAAACCAGCTTTAATTTTAAGGGGACGGTTCTCTTTGAGCTTTTTCAGTAAATCTTCTTCTGAAATAATTTCGTGCGTGCCTCGTTGGATGAGGGCAAGCTGTTCTTCGGCGGGCAAGAAATTTGACATCACAAAACCTAAACACATCAGTTATTCAATTTGTGCGATATACTAACATTTTTTCAGCGTCTTGCAGGGGAAGTTGCATATGAGCGCAATCTATATCGGCGTAATGACTGGCACTAGTATGGATGGTTTGGATATTGTTGCGGCTTCATTTGAGCCACTACAGCTTCATGCCACTCTTACAGTTCCATTTGAACCCGAGTTACGTGATGAGCTTATGGCATTAACTTTACCTGATGACAATGAAATTGACCGCATGGGTAAAGCTGATGTTGCTCTGGCCCAAATGATTGGTCACGGGATTAATACTCTCATTGAAAAACATCAATTAGATCGTAGTCAAATTAAAGCGATTGGTTCGCATGGGCAGACAATTCGTCACCGTCCAGAACATGGGTTTACGCTACAAATTGGCGATCCCAATATCATTACCGAAATCACTCAAATTCCAGTTGTTTCAGATTTTCGTCGTAGAGATATGGCAGCAGGTGGTCAAGGTGCACCATTAGTTCCAGCTTTCCATCAAGCCTTATTTCAACATGCAAGTATCCATCGTGTGATTTTAAATTTGGGTGGTATTGCTAATGTAAGTATGCTGCCTGCCAACAATGCAGACGGCGTATTTGGTTTTGATACAGGTCCTGCAAATATTTTGATGGATGCGTGGTGTCATCGTCATACTGGTCATCCATATGATGAAAATGGTGATTGGGCAGCTTATGGGCACCCTATCCGCTCTTTACTCGATCGCCTTCATGCGCATGAATATTTTTCTAAAGAACCACCGAAAAGTACAGGACGTGAAGATTTCAATATTGACTGGTTAGATGATCAGTTAATCGATTGGCGAAATGATTTAACTTATGATGAGTTAGAAGACACACCTGAAAACGTCCAAGCCACCTTATTAAAACTCACTGTGCGTGCTATTCAAAAGGCGATTTATCGCTCAGAGATGGAAACAGGTGAAGTATATGTTTGTGGTGGTGGTGCTTATAACTCTTATTTATTAGAACAATTACGCTGGCGTTTACGTAAGCACAATTGGTCTGTTCAACCTACAGATGTTTTAGGACTCTCCCCTACTTGGGTCGAGGCTACAGCATTTGCATGGTTAGCAATGCGTTTTGTAAACGGTTTAAGTGGTAATTTACCAGCGGTAACAGGTGCTTCGGATTTCAGAATTCTAGGTACGATCACGGCCGTATAAAGCTACATATCAATTTGATTGGTCAGATTCGACCTCATAACACATTTACTGACCCGAAATGCTGTTATTTAAATCAGTATAAAAACTCATGATAAGTGCCAACAAAAATAATTTGAGGCACTGTCATCATGGATCTGACCAAACGTATCCATCAGTACACGCGTGGCGACTGGACATTCGATGTGATTGATTCAGGCCCTATTGATGGCCCACTTGTTGTTTTATTGCATGGTTTTCCAGAAACTGCTCATAGTTGGGAGCAAACCTCGGAATTATTGCATCAGCATCAATTTAGAACACTTGCAATTCATCAACGGGGCTATAGCTTAAATGCTAGACCTCAAAGCCGATTTCAATATTCATTGAGTGAACTGGTAGAAGACGTGGCAATTTTTATTAACCAACTCGGTCAACCAGTCTATTTAATAGGGCACGACTGGGGATCGGCAATCGCTTCGGGCGTTGCAATGAAGTATCCACAATATATTCAACATCTCACTTTAGTTTCTGTACCACATCAAGCTGCTTTTTTAAAAGCCTGCTTAAGCAGCAAACAACTTTTTAAATCTTATTATTTTGCAATTTTTCAGCTGCCTCTTCTTCCTGAAGTTCTATTTAAAAAGATGCCTAAATTAGGTCGTAAATTTCTTCAGTCATCTGGCATGACCGAGCAGCAAATTAAAACATTCGAGACTGAGTTTATAAAGGAAAATAGATTAGGTACGGCGTTAAATTGGTATCGTGGCTTTTTTTGGGACAAGCCTCAAAATCCGTTTAAAGCAATAGATGTTCCTACTCTTTTTATTTGGGGTAAACATGATATTGCCGTTACAGAAAAAAGTGCCAAGTTAAACTCAAGTTATTTTAAAAATAGTTATCGTGCAGTTTTTATGGATGCTTCGCATTGGATTCCGTATCAGAATGCACCTGAACTTGTGCAATACTTTTTAGAATCTATCCGTGAAAAGTAATAATCTGATCAATAAAAAACCTCTCAAAATAGAGAGGTTTTTAAATTTTAAAATTCTTTTTAAATCGAGAATGAAGAACCACAACCACATGTTGTTGTTGCATTCGGGTTTTGAATGATAAAACGTGAACCTTCAAGGCCTTCTACATAATCAACCACTGAGCCAATTAAATACTGATAGCTGAGTGAATCAACAAGCATTTTTACATCGCCATTAACAAATTCTGCATCATCTTCATTTACACTTTCAGCAAAATTAAAGCCATATGAAAACCCTGAACACCCGCCTCCCGTTACATATACACGTAACATGAGATCGTCATTCCCTTCACTATCACGGAGTTGGCGTACCTTATTGGCAGCATTATCTGTCAAAACTAGAGCTTGGGCATTCATGATGATTGTTCCTCGGATTTTGCTGTGCCTTTCAAAATAAAAAAGACCCTATATTGAGTATAGCATAATCAATATAGGGTCTGTCTTCGAAGTTTAAAGCGAATCTTGAGTATTTTTATCAAGATTATTTGTAATTCTCGTCTTGTAAGCCACATTCGAAGTTTTTAGCATCTTGCTTACAGCGGAATTGCCATAATAGTTTCATCATACGTTTATCATATACACCACGTTGTGTAAGGCTGATTCGTGACTCACGCATGAGCTTTTGGTAACCCGGTTTATCTGCTGGTGGAACATCCATCCAGTATTTTTGTGGAATATCAGCTTTCATTTTACCTAAAATGGTAAAGGCACGTGGTAACTGACCCGAAACCCACTCTCTAGATTTCTGACCAAAACCTGCTGGGAACTTATCAGGACGGATAATAATATTTCCTGTCACCTGTAAGATTGGATAGTTCACGATCGCCCCTTTTGTTCCTAAACCTTTTTGTAGTTCTAAAGGTTTAAATGCTGCCGCTGGAGCACCAATAATGTCTACCTGATGGTTATTAAATTTAGCACCGAAATTTGTTATATCGGCACTAACAGCCTGCGCACCTACCTGCTGAACCATAATTTTTTGCGCTTCATCATAGTCAAGAACTGCAATTTTTTTACCTGCAGCTTTCGCTACTGTATTGATGCTGCGATCATTTACTAAAAGATAGGCATCTCCTACTGGAATAACACCTACAACCTCATAGCGGCCGTTAACCATATATTTACTAAAAGTCGGACTCGCCAAACCTTGCATCACTTTTACGGCAAGCTTGAGGTCAGGAATAGCACCAATTGCGTCTAATGACCCTGTAAACGAGTTAAATTGACGACCACGCATGCCTGACACACTGATGCCATCGCATTTGCCTGCTTTAAAATCTTCGGCAATAACGGCTTCATTCTGGTTTACTTTCAGTTCGATATCAGCTCCCCAGGTTTTAGCGGCAAGTTGATAATCCTTCATCAGCGCATAGACATCACCATTTTTACCAACGAAGTCAAAAACACATACTGTTTGTTTAGCCTGAGCTGCAAAAGAAACTGTGGTCAGTCCCATCGCAAGTAATAGCATTTTGGAAAATTGCATATTCTTTTTCCTTTCCTTGTGGAGTTTTTTGTTTTTCGATACCAAGAAATTTCACACCGAAATGGTATGAGTCGGATAGGCTTCATATAAAAAATCATGTTGAAGATATTTTTACGGATCCATTTTGCTTTTATGATTTTATTTCCATCAAAAATAGATAGTCGTCTATCTATTAGCAATTATTTTAATCACAGAAGTCCTTGATCCATTTTTATACCTTCATGTTTCCTTATGAAGTTTTTATCTAAATTTAGCTTAACGTCTTTCTAGTTATCCACAATGGCAGAATTGACAGCATATACAAAACAAAAAGCCTAGAACTAAGTCTAGGCTTTCTGAGAAAAATTAAGATTATTCACCAGGCATTGAACATTCAAAGTTAGCCTTGTCTACAGAACAACGCGCTTTTTTCAATACAGACATCATTCCTGCATCGTAAACACCGCGTTTAGTTAAATCCATACGGCCATCACGCAACATTTTTTGATATTTAAGTTTGTCTTCTGCACTTAAATTCATTTTGTATTTGCCAGGAATCTGAGCTTCTAAACGGTTGATCATTGCAAAGTTCTTAGGCAACTGTTTAACAAACCAGTCACGAGATTTTTGACCAAAACCAGCTGGGAATTTATCAGAACGTAATACTAGATCAGCTGTAACGTGTAATACAGGGAAGTTCCACATTACACCGTTTGCACCCAAACCTTTATTTAATTCTAATGGTTTGTAAGCATAAGCAGGCGCACCTACCATATCTACTTGGCCATTATTAAATTTCGCAGCAAAGTTTGAAATATCAGAAAGAACTGCTTGAGCGCCTACACGCTGCACCATAATTTTTTGTGCATCGTCATAACCTAATACAGCGAATTTTTTACCCGCAGCTTTTTCAACAGAGTTGATGTTTTTGTCACGTACGAAAATGAACGCTGAACCTAACGGAGAAATACCAGCAACTTCGTATTTTTTACCGCCCATATTGGTGGTCATTTTTGCTGCATTACGCGCATCTAACACATAAGTAATTGCACGTTGAGCGATTTGGTTGTTTGGAACACCGCCAAGTGAGTCGATAGATCCTGCGAATTTGTTATATTGGCGTGCACGCATTGCTGTCATTGCTACAGCATCACATTTGCCCGCTTTAAAATCATTATCAGCAACAGCCTCGTCCTGACGAGGTACTAAGTTAATTTCAGTACCCCAGCCTTTTGCAGCTAGAGCCCATTCTTCCATCATTTTATATGAGTCGCCTGCTTTTCCTAAGAGGTCGAATACACACACGGTACTCGCTGCTTGCGCTGAAGCAGAAAAACCAACAACAGAAGCGGCAGCCATAGCAAGTACGATTTTTTTCATTTTCTTCATCCTTCCACGGAACAGATTTTTTGTTTGAAGTTTCCTTTCAAAGACAGATATTAATCATGTTTTTTAGAAAAAAATAGAGCATTTACTCAATTTTTTTATCTGATTGAACCATTGTTTGTTCAATTTAAATTATTTATTAGTAGTAAAAATCACTAAGTTTCCGTAAGTTACTTTTTATATTCACAATTTTCATACCCATATTCAGTATGGAAATATATGTAGGGTTTTTGTGATGAAAAAATAATCTACTCTCCATTAAGCGTACATTCAAAATTTGTGCGTTCAACTGTACAGCGAGCACGCTTAAGTACACTCATCATGGTCGTATCATATACACCCTGTTTAGTTAAGTTGAGACGTCCCTCTCGCAAAAGTTTTTGATATTTGGTTTTATCGTCTGCTGAAAAGTTCATTCTAATTTTTGATGGTACGCCCATTTCCAACCGCTTTATCATGGCAAAGTTTTGAGGTAATTTTTGTATAAACCAATCACGGGATTTTATGCCAAAATCTGTAGGGAACTTATCAGTTCTCGCAATTAAATCTCCAGTAACATTCACCACTGGAAAATTAAACATGGCCCCTTTAGTGCCTATACCTTTGCCAATCTCAAGTGGTTTATAAGCATAAGCAGGCGCAGCAATTGCATCGACTTGTCCACTATTAAACTTTTTCACAAAATCATTAATTTCAGAAGGAATAGGCTGCGCCCCCACACTTTCTACCATAATTTTTTGAGCAAGGTCATAATGCAAAATAGCGAATTTTTTACCGCGAACTTTTTCAATGGAATTCAGATTTTTGTCTCTTACAAATAAATATGCCAGACCAATCTGAACAATACCGACAACCTCGTAATTCGTTCCATTCTGAGCAGTCACCATGCGATGTTTATTGCGTTTATCTAAAACGTAGCTAATCGCTTTTTGCGCAATAGCATTACTGGTTACCCCACCAATCGCATCGATAGAACCTGCAAATTTATTATAGTTTCGTGCCCGCATGGAGGTCATATAAGCAGCATCACATTTGCCTTCACGAAGTCTACGGTCCACCAGAGCTTCATCTTGAAATGGAATTAAGGTGATATCAGCTTGCCAGTCTTTTGCTGCAAGCGCCCACTCTTCCATCAATTTATAAGATTCACCTGACTTCCCTAATAAATCAAATACACACACATTTTGTCCCGCATGTGCTGTTCCCATAGCGCAGCAAAATACTGCACTAATTATCCCCAATCTTTTTTTCATTTGACTTTCCCTAGTCTAGTTTTATTAGTAGCTCATTAATCAACCAAACTTTAAACTGTTTTTATTTTAGTCATTTTTTTTAAAAAGTGTTCTATCTTGTTCAATATTGACGACATTTCGGATGAATAGCTGAACCTAGAATATTTCGATGTATACAATTGTTGTCCACTTCTAACTAAAATCCGGAAAGTTTTGTTTTCATCGGCAGTTCTCTTTAAAATACGGCATTCCTCACTCACCTCGATACAATAAGATGATTCAATTTGACCAAGTTTCTTTACGCCGCGGTGGACGTATTCTATTTCAAAAAGCGTCTATGCAATTACACCCAGGTTGGAAAATTGGTCTGACTGGGGTCAATGGTGCAGGTAAATCAACATTATTTGCAGCGTTACTAGGTAGCTTAGGTGCAGATGAAGGTTCACTTACTCGTCCTTCAGGCTGGATCGTGGCGCATATGGCGCAAGAAATAAAAGCACTAGACATGCCTGCAATTGATTTTGTTCTCTCAGGTGATGAAGAGTTTTGGGATATTCAAAATAAGCTTGCTCAACCAGATCAACTGAGTGACTTCGAATTGGCTAAATTGCATGGCCGCTTTGATGAAATTCATGGTTATTCAGCACCATCTAAAGCAGCTCAGCTTATGGCTGGTCTTGGTTTTCTAGAAAATCAATTGCGTTTAAACGTTGAGAGTTTCTCAGGTGGATGGCGTATGCGTTTAAATTTGGCGCGTACCCTAATGAGCCGTTCAGATTTATTATTACTGGATGAACCAACCAACCACTTAGACTTAGATGCAATTTTGTGGTTAGAAGATTGGCTTAAGGCCTATGAAGGTACACTCATTTTAATTTCGCATGACCGCGACTTTTTAGATGCGATTACAGATCATATTCTGCATATTGAAAATCAGGAGCTCACCCTTTACACCGGAAATTACTCTACATTTGAAACCACGCGTAGTGAACGTCTTGCTCAGCAGCAACAAGCTTTTGAGAAGCAACAAGAAACACGTGCTCACCTACAAAAATTTATTGACCGTTTTAAAGCAAAAGCGACTAAAGCTCGTCAGGCACAAAGTCGAATTAAACAACTTGAGCGCATGCAAGAGCTCGCTCCAGCCCATATTGATACACCTTTTACTTTTAGTTTCCGTGAACCAACCAAAATGAGTTCGCCGTTACTGACTTTAGACAATGCCAGCATTGGTTATGGCGATAAACAAATCGCCGAAAAAATCAGATTACAAATTACACCAACCTCTCGTATTGGTTTACTTGGTATGAACGGCGCAGGTAAATCGACCTTAATTAAGACCTTAGTGGGTGATTTACCGCTCTTAGCTGGTGAACGCAAGGCATCAGAGTTACTTAATATTGGTTACTTTGCACAGCACCAAATGGATGCTTTAGATGGCCATGCTACTCCAATGTTACAAATTGCCCGTTTAGCAGGTAAACAAATTAGTGAAGCGACCTTACGTTCTTTTTTAGGTAGTTTTGGCTTTAGTGGTGAACGCATGGATACGCCATGTGAAACCTTTTCTGGTGGAGAGCGCGCTCGTTTGGCCCTCGCACTGATTGTATGGCAGCGTCCAAATGTTTTGATTCTGGATGAACCGACGAACCATTTAGATCTTGATATGCGTCATGCACTAAGCATGGCATTACAAGATTTTGAAGGCGCTGTCGTATTGGTTTCTCACGAACGTCAACTCATTGCAAGTGTTTGTGACGAGCTTCTTTTAGTGCACGGTGGTAAATGTACCGAGTTTGAAGGTGATTTACAGGATTATGCAAAATGGCTACGTGAAGCACGTCAGCAACTCATCAATGCTCAGACTGCTGTAGCACAGAATAATTCTTCTTCTGCCGCTCCTACTCTCACTAAAGTCGATAAAGAAGCACAGCGTAAAGAAGCAGCTCGCCGTCGTGAACAAACCAGACCTATTCGTAAAAATATCGAAAAAATTGAGTCTCAAATTGAGAAACTTCAACCACAACTTGCCAAAATTGAAGAGTCTTTAGCAGATACATCTTTATATGATGCAGCACGTAAGGATGATCTACTCAAGCTTATGAATGAACAGACTGAGCTGAAAGCTAAACTTGAGCAATATGAAGAACAGCTTTTAGAACTTATGATGGAATTAGAAGAGATGGAAGCCTCTTTTGATTAATCTATTTTTCAAAATAAAAAAGCCGATTTCTTAATCGGCTTTTTTATGAATTAATAAGGGGTATAAAAAGCCCCTAATTCATTTAAATTGGTATTGATTGGCAAAGGCCAAACATTGCTTGATAAACTATCTGCAATATATAAATCATAACCGCCACGGCTTCCTGTCTGCCCCGCTAGAGAAACCACCATATACCGCTGGTCTAAAGGTGCCGGATCTGATGTATTTACGACTGTACTATTAAAAGGCAAACGGGTGGTTTGTTTGGTGGCCGTATCATAAACATAGATCTGATCATGAGCATTTGTTGAGCTATACCAGCGTACATATAAAAACTGGCTTCCCTTCCACCATACTGGATAATATGAGGCAATATTGGTTAGCTGTGTATCATATGCACCCGACTGATCAATACTAAAAATTCTAGAATTACTACTTGCACCTTTGGCGTATAAGATTTGCGTAGTATTGACCATTGGATAAGGCATTGACTCTTCGATATCCCAACCATTTTGAGTGACAGAAGTAATCGTGCGATCAGTCATTTTAACGATTTTTAAATCGCCATTTTGCTTAAAAATAATACGCTGATTATCTATAAATTTGGGATCTTCATCCCGCTTGTTATTCCCTTGGGTTAAATTGGTTGGTAATTCCGTGCTCCCAACTCTCCAAGCATAAACATCCCATGCATCTCCATAATGCTGTCCAGAATTAACTCCCATAAAAGTGAGCCATTTACCATCTGGGGAAAAATGACCATTCATCATGTGGTCAATTTTCCAGTTTGCGCCCAGTAATGTGGTTTGCTGCGTTGTGAAATTATAAAGATAAAGCTTACTGTCCCATGCGTCATAATCACTATAACGATGAAATACTAATTTTCCGTAAAAAGTGGGTGCTGTGGCAGCATGCAGTTGAAATAAGCAATTAAAAAATAAGATTACAATGTATAAAAGTTTTTGTGTGTTTTTCAAAATTATATTCTCTTGTAATAAATGAGTATCCAAGAGAATAGCAGTTTACAAATTTATTTTTCTTATAAAACAAAAGACTTTGTCTAAAATTAAACAAAGCCTTTTATTAAATCATCATAAAAAAGATTATCTAAATTTTTTATGATTTTCATTTCGAATTTTGACTAAATTCATTGCTTCAGTTTTTGCTTGCTCTAACTGTCCGTGCTCAACCAATGCAGTTACCTTATCAATCTCAGCAACAAGCTGATCTAAACCAGCTTGGTACTCTTTTACCTGCACATTTCCTGAAGGTAAACCTTCGAGTTTATGCGGCAAATATTGCTTAGAAGAAACTGCTGCTTCACGCATTACAAAAAGCTGTTGTTTCGCATTAGCAGCATCTTTCGCTTCAGCAAATGCTTTAGTACTCTTAGCTAAAGTTTTCATATTCGTTTCTAAATCAGCCGCCCAAACAGCAGAGCTTCCTAAAAAAACCCATGAGATTAACAAGCTAGCTAACAATTTCTGACCCATCATCTTCTCTCCCTAGACTGATTTAGAATCGTGTTATGAATTAAGCATCAATATCAGCATTTAAAGCATTCTCTTCAATGAATGCACGACGTGGTTCCACATCATCACCCATTAAGCAAGAGAACATACGATCTGCTTCAATCGCATCGTCAATGGTTACCTGTAACATATGACGGTTTTCAGGGTCCATTGTCGTTTCCCAAAGCTGCTCAGCATTCATCTCACCAAGACCTTTATAGCGTTGGATCATCATACCGCGGCGCGAATCTTGCAAAATATGCTGCCAAACTTGATGGAAGTTAGCCACTTGAATACGGCGATCACCTTTTTGTAAATAAGCACCATCTTCAAGCAAACTGAACCAACTCTTCGAGTTTTTCAGCAAACGAGCATACTCAGCTGAGTTCAATAAACCTGCATCAAGCAAATATGCATGTGGAAGGTTATGAACATATACAGTAATACGCGGCCAATAATGCGCAGATTTTTCACCCTGAGCATTTTCACGCTCAAATGACTCTAGTGTAATTTCTGGACGTAAACTTGGCTGTAATCTTGTAATGATGTCTTTTACTTGATCAGCCCATTGTTGTACATAAGCTTCATCATGGTTTTGATCGCTCTTGAATGCCTCTATTTCAAGTAAAGCATCTAGTAAGCTAGCTGGGTAACGTAACGTTAAGCGCTGTAAGCTCTTTTGCGAAACTTGATAATCCTGAATGACTTTAGCAAGTGCTTCACCTGTAATTGATGGTGCTTCAGCATTGGTATGCAAAGATAGCTCATCAATCGCATTTGAAATTAAATAATTTTCCAATGCATCATTATCTTTGATGTATTGTTCCTGCTTACCTTTTTTCAATTTGTATAAAGGTGGCTGTGCAATATAGATATACCCACGCTCAACCAATTCTGGCATTTGACGGAAGAAGAACGTTAACAACAAGGTTCGAATATGCGAACCATCAACGTCGGCATCGGTCATGATAATGATTTTATGATAGCGTAGTTTGTCAGGATTATATTCTTCACGGCCAATACCACAGCCGAGAGCAGTAATTAAAGTACCCACTTCCTGACTAGAAATCATTTTGTCAAAGCGTGCACGTTCAACGTTCAGGATTTTACCTTTCAACGGCAAAATAGCCTGCATTTTACGGTTACGGCCTTGCTTGGCACTACCACCCGCAGAGTCACCCTCGACAAGATATAATTCAGAAAGTGCTGGATCTTTTTCCTGACAATCTGCCAATTTCCCTGGTAAACCTGCAATATCAAGTGCGCTCTTACGACGCGTCATTTCACGCGCTTTACGTGCAGCATCACGCGCACGTGCAGCATCAATAATCTTACCAGCAATTGACTTTGCAGCTTGCGGGTTTTCAAGTAAGTAAGCAGAGAACTCTTTGTTCATTGCTTGCTCAACAGCAGGTTTTACTTCACTCGATACCAGTTTTTCTTTGGTTTGAGATGAGAATTTTGGATCAGGTACTTTTACCGAAATAATAGCGGTTAAACCTTCACGCGCATCGTCGCCCGTTACATTGACTTTTTCTTTCTTGAGAATATTTTCATTTTCAAGATATTGGTTTAAACCACGCGTCAAAGCTGCACGGAAACCAGCTAAATGGCTACCGCCATCTTTTTGAGGAATGTTATTGGTAAAGCAACGAACGTTTTCTTGATAACTTTCATTCCACTGCAAGGCTACTTCTACACCAATACCGTTATCTGTATCCGCAGTAAAATGGAAAATCTCATTTAGATGAGTTTTACCTTCGTTAATGTATTTTACAAACTCAGATAATCCACCTTCGTAGTCATATACATGTTCAAGGTTAATACGTTCATCGCGTAATACAATACGTACGCCCGCGTTTAAGAATGAAAGCTCACGTAAACGACGTGCTAGAATTTCTACGTTAAAAATGGTTTGGGTAAATGTTAATTCACTTGGCCAAAAACGTACTGTTGTACCACTCTTATCCGTTTCACCAATCACACGTAATGGATATTGCGGATCACCGTGTTGATATTCTTGCTCATGCACTTGACCAGCACGAGAAATCATTAAATGTAATTTACTCGAAAGTGCATTTACTACAGAAACACCTACGCCGTGTAAACCACCTGAAACCTTATAGCTGTTGTCATCAAACTTACCGCCAGCGTGCAGAATGGTAAGAATTACTTCCGCTGCAGAAACACCTTCTTCAGGGTGAATATCGGTTGGAATACCACGACCATTATCAGAAACACTCACTGATTCATCTTCATGAATAGTGACAATAATTTCATCACAATGCCCAGCTAAAGCTTCATCGATTGCGTTATCGACTACCTCGAATACCATATGGTGTAAACCGGTACCGTCGTCTGTATCCCCAATATACATACCCGGACGTTTACGAACTGCATCTAATCCACGTAATACTTTAATACTAGAGGAATCATAAGCCTTTTCATTGGTTTGTTCTGTTTGAGAGGCTGATTGAGACTCTGAACTCATGGTTTCTCCCTAGCAAATATAGGTTTATTCAAAGATGGGTAACATCAAAAAATTATGGTGAAGCAAGACTAACTTGACCGGATTCAACATTAAATAATTGATATGAAATAGACAAATCATGTAAATGTTTTTTTACCGATGCATGATCTAAAGTTGTCATAAAAACCTGGCTACCAAGTTGGCTTAATCGTTCAATTAAACGTTGTTGTGCGGTTAAGTCTAATTCTGCTGTCAGATCATCTAATAATACCACAGTTTCCTTATTACTCGCATGCAACATTGCAATTTGTGACAGTTTTAAGGCAATAATCAGCAGTTTTTTCTGACCTCTTGATAAAACAACATCAGCATGTCCATAAGGGGTTTTTAAGCGCAAATCTGCGCGATGTGGACCATATTCGGTATAACGTCGTTCGATGTCTTTTTGGTGTTGATTAAGCAGGTCTTGCATGAGCCCCTGCTCTGTATGAAAACCTGGACTGTATTCCAGTTCAATTTCAAGATCAGGGAGTAATTGCCTCAAATCATTTTGAAAAAAGACATTCCATTGTTCCACAATACCCAAGCGCTGAGAGTGCAAAACTTCACCATAATCACTCAACATTTTGTTCCAAGGCTCTAAATCAGCCAAAGACAAATTCCGTCGGGTTTTAAGTAGAGTATTTCGCTGTTTTAATGCACGCGAGTAGTATTGCCATGCAAAATAAAACTCAGGTTCCACGTGGAACATCAGCCAATCTAAAAGTTGGCGTCGTGGTTTTGCACCATGGTCAATAATGTCTGTACTTTGTGGATCAAGATGCTGCAAAGGAAGTAATTTAGCAAGTTGACCTTGGGTAGCCACGGTGTCGCCATTGACTTTCATCAACTGCTCACCAGAGGCCAACTTTTGCATGCCAATTTTCTCAGTACTAGACTGTGCAAAGACAATCGCATCTTCAGCAGCATACTGAATATAATTTTTAGGAATATGAGTGCGGAACGACCTCCCTGTTGCAAGCAAATGAATTGCTTCCAGAATTGAGGTTTTTCCTGAACCATTAGCGCCATAAAATATATTAAAAGGTTGCAATCCTTGGAGTGCAACCTTTTTTAAATTACGCACACGTTCAATATTTAAGCGCGTAAGATGCATATTAGATAGCCAGACTATACACGCATCGGCATAACTACATAAGTTTGATCAGTATGTGCCGGGTCTTGAACCAAAACAGACTGATTCGCCTCACTCATACTCATATTTACGTCATCGCCATCAAGTACACCCAATACTTCAAGTAAATATTGCGCATTAAATGACATTTCGAGCGGTATATTTTGATATTGAATAGCTAAATCTTCAATAGCCTCATCTTGCTCAGGGTTATTCGCACGAAGCTGTAAAGAATCCTGATTAAAATTCAAGAAAACACCACGCAACTTTTCATTACTCAAAATTGCGACACGTTGTAATGATTGCTTAAATACATCGTGGCTAATTAATACATGTTTATCGCCACCACGTGGAATTACACGACGATAATCAGGGAATTTTCCATCAATCAATTTTGTAGTAAAACGAACAGTAATATTGCCCTGTTCTTTATCACGACTTGGTGTATTGATGGTTACATTTAACAATTCACGACCAATCAACAATGTTAATTGTTCATCTTCAATACTCAGTAAACGCTGTAATTCACCAACAGCTTTACGAGGTACAATGGCCTGAACCAATTGAGCTGATGTAGAAGAAGCTGTAATTTCACAAAGTGCTAAACGGTGACCATCTGTTGTTACTGCACGTAATTGATTTTCATCAATTTCCAATAAAGTACCTGTTAAATAGAAACGTACATCTTGTACAGCCATCGCAAAAGCAGTTTTTTCAAATAAACGCTTTAACTCACGTTGGGTTACTTGTACTTGAGTACCCTGACTATTTTCAGTCGTCAATAATGGATAATCTTCTGCAGGTAAAGTCCCTAATACGAAACGGCTATTACCAGACTTTAAGATACATCTTTGATCTTCAGTAATTTGTAAATCAATTAATGCAGCTGTAGGCAATGATTTACAAATTTCCATTAACTTACGAGCAGGGACTGTGGTTTCCCCTGCTTCAAGGCATGCCCCTTCTGATAAAACAGTGCTCGCAACCAGCTCGACTTCTAGATCAGAACCAGTAATGGTGAGCGCCTGAGCATTAGTCTGAATTTTGACGTTTGAAAGAATATTCAATGTATGACGACGTTCTACCGCACCGACAACATGCGATAAAACATTGAGTAAACTTTCTTTAGCGATTTTCAAACGCACGATTCATTCCTCTAGCAACTTGGAGCAAATATTTCATTTTTTAGCTGTGTACTATGCTGCACTTGCGTAGACTTTGCAACAAGGTCTTATTATTTCATTAACTCTGAAGTAGACGCAGTAGATTTTTATAATCTTCGTCAAAAATTGGATCTTCTCCACGCAGACTGGCTACTTTTTCACAAGCATGCATCACTGTACTGTGATCGCGTCCACTGAAAGCCATTCCAATTTCTGGAAAACTATCACCGGTCAACTCACGAGCAAGTCCCATTGCCAACTGACGTGGTCGAGCATAAATTCGTGTACGTTTCGGCCCTACTAATTCTTTTAATGGGATACGGAAATAT
This sequence comes from Acinetobacter sp. GW821-FHT09D10, assembly GCF_059416285.1. NCBI lineage: Bacteria > Pseudomonadati > Pseudomonadota > Gammaproteobacteria > Moraxellales > Moraxellaceae > Acinetobacter > Acinetobacter sp. GW821-FHT09D10. The sequence continues at coordinate 34,428 of NZ_JBWKOW010000013.1, read as the reverse complement.
TCACTAACCACACGCTGGATATTTTCTACACTAATTGTTCGTGCACGGATCGCCAACACATCTTTTAAAGACTCACGAACCACATCAAGATCGATTGGTGCACCTTTAAAACGGGAAATTGCAACGACTTTATTAAGTGCCCCTTCAAGTTCACGCACGTTAGCAACAACTTGTTGTGCAATAAATAATGCACAATTTCGAGGTAAATCAACGCCGCTATTTTCCGCTTTCTTTAATAAAATTTCGATACGAGTTTCAATATCTGGTGGTTCAACACCTACTGAAAGTCCCCAAGAAAAACGGGAAACCAAACGCGGATCTAACTCTGTTAACTCTTTTGGATAACGGTCTGAAGTTAAAATAATTTGTTTAGATTCATCAAGTAAAGCATTAAATGTATAGAAGAATTCAACCAGACTCGCCTCTTTACCTGCTAAGAGATGAATATCATCGACCAATAATAAATCTAAAGAACGGCAGTTTTTCTTAAACTCTTCTACTTTGCCTTTTTGTAAAGAACTCACAAAATCCTGAACAAAACTCTCAGAAGTCATATACATCACACGGGCGTTAGGTTTGGCTTGTAGTAAAGCATTGCCAACTGCCTGCATTAAGTGAGTCTTACCTAGCCCTGTGGGACCATATAAAAACAAAGGGTTATGCTGTGAAGCACCTAATTGAGTTAATACTTTTCTACATGTTTCAGCAGCCATCTGGTTTGAACGGCCTTCAACAAATAAAGAAAAAGTAAACTGAGGATTGAGTAGCTTCTTCTTCGCTGTTTTAGGGTTGACCACACTATTGGTATGAGGACTAGAAACAGACTCGGGCTCTTTTTTTACTTTAATACTTTGTGGTGGCGCAGATTGCAAAGCAGCCGTAGTGGTTGCTGGTTGTTCAGCAGATGACAAAATACTCCCAGGACGAGAATCAACTAAAATCTCAACCTGACGGACACGCCCTTCTGACAACTGCTCAGCCAATATAGAAATTAATTCTAAATGGTTCTCTTGAATGTAACGCGTCCAATAAGGGTTAGGAGCATAGAGACGTAGTATTCCTTCTACTTCTTCAGCAACTAATGGGCGAATCCACATCGCAAAGACGTTATCAGAGAGCTCTTGTCGCAAGCGAGTTAAGCAGTCTGTCCAAAGCATGTGTATCCCCTATTTCTGCATTTTTAAATTCAAATAATCTAAAGATTAACCCTTCCTGATAAGAAGGGGTCGCCATTCTAACCAAGTTATCCACATCTGTCATGACGAATTCGACTGATTTTGCCTAAAAAGAAATCTCTTGTGAATAAATTTAAATTCAAAACCACTTGTGTATAACTTTTTGTACAACCTGTGGATAAATTATCACATAAACTTATCCACAATCCATAAATATAATAGAAACAGAGTTATCAACAACCCAAATACATGTTTTTTAAATTTAAAAGTGCGAAATCCACAGAAAAAATAGCTCCTAATAAGAATAAATATAAATTTTAAAATTTGAATTTATTTAATAGGGGTGTGATCTTTTGTGGATAACTACAAAATATGAATTTAAATTCAAATGCAGCAAATCAAAGCCAAGATGATATCTTGTTTTGTTGATAAGTATGTATATAAGGTGTGTATATAATAAAAGCTCTAATAAAAATAGACAATTACTTTGTGTATAACTTTAAAAACTATATATTGCACTGAATTATGAAAATCATAAAAAAGAAGTAGAGAGATTAAAAATTTGGGTTAAATACAAAACTTTCTTGGTTTTTCATTGACAGCGTAAACATTGCGCAATAAAATCGCGGACCTTTATAGAAAGATCATTTTTGGGAGTTTCGATATGAAACGTACTTTCCAGCCATCTGAATTAAAGCGTAAACGCGTTCATGGCTTCCGCGCTCGTATGGCAACTAAAGCTGGTCGTCAAGTATTAGCTCGTCGTCGTGCAAAAGGTCGTCATAGCTTAACTGTTTAATTACTGTTACGCTGACCAGACTTGGGTGTGATGACACTTTACAATTTTAGCACAGATGTGCGAATACGCTGTGCTGCAGATTATAAAAGTGTATTCGATGGTGCGCTTTTTAAAGTGCATCAACCCCATTTTTTATTTCTTGCAAAATTAACCGAACAGCCTAATAGCCGTTTGGGTATTGTTGTTGCTAAGAAAAAAGTGCGCCGTGCACATGAAAGAAATCGAATAAAACGTCTTGCTCGTGAGAGCTTTCGTCTACATCAGCCGAATTTTGGATCAGACATAGATATTGTGGTAATGCCAAAAGTTGGTATAGAAACGATTACGAATGCTGAGCTATATCAACAATTAGATTTTGCTTGGCAAAAATTACAGCGCTTAGCAAAAAAACATTCTAAAGTTGGCACAACCTCGCAGAATTAAGAGATAGCCAATGGTTCGTTTTCTACGTTGGTTGATTCGACTGTATCAAATTGCGATTAGTCCGCTTCTTGGACCCCGTTGTCGTTATATCCCGACTTGTTCCCAATATGCGATAGAAGCATTGCAAACTCATGGTGCGATAAGAGGCGTTTGGTTATCTTCCAAACGGATTTGTCGTTGTCATCCGTGGGGAGGATCTGGATATGATCCGGTACCGCCAAAAGCAATTCGTTTTATTTCGTTTCATCAAATAGATTCTCAAACGCATCATGTTGCTGTACCCTTTCGTGATCGTTTACTGAAGCAAAATCTCTCTAACCATTTGGGGTAATAGATATGCAACAATGGGCCAGGTTTGCAATTCTCGGGGCCATGTTTGTCACCGCATATTTGCTCATTTTGGCTTGGCAAAAAGATTATGGAAATGCTGCAACTGCACCGCAAAAACAAGCGGCGGCTGTAAGTTCACATGAAGTATCTGCTGATTTGCCAAATGCTAAAAATGCAACAGTGGCTTCCGATGTGCCACAAGCAAATATTGCGCAGTCACAAACCACAGATGCAACTGCACCTGTGAATCAACAGCTTATTTCAGTACAAACTGACCTTTACCATATTTGGATCAATCCAAAAGGTGGTGATATTGTTCGTATTGAATTACTCTCACACGACAAAAGCAAAGACAGCGATCAGCCATTTGTTATGCTTGAAAATGATTCCAAGCGTACTTATGTTGCTCAATCTGGCTTAATTGGTTTGAATGGACCAGATAGTAGTCGTGGTGGTCGTCCATTATATGCTGTTGAAAAAACATCATATACTTTGGCTGATGCTAAGGGTGTGCAGGATCAAAAGGGTCAATCTGAAAAAGTTTTAAACGTTCCAATGGTATTTAAAACACCGGAAGGCGTTGAAATTATTAAAACTTTTACCTTTACCCAAGGGCAATATCCAATTGTTGTAAGACATCAAGTTATTAACCGTAGCCAACAAAGCTGGCAAGGTCAGATGTTTGGACAATTAAAGCGTGATAACTCTGACGATCCTGGTAAATCTTCTCAAGGTATTTTCACTCTAGGAACTTTCTTAGGTGGAGCTTGGGGGACGCCTGAGTCACATTACAATAAGCTGAAGTTTGCTAATTTCTCAGAAGAAAAAGTAAGCACTGAAGCGAAAGGTGGATGGGTTGCGATTGTTCAGCATTATTTTGTAAGTGCTTGGATTCCTGGGAATCTTAAACTGACTCAAGCGAATGGTCAGCCTTATGTAGCTAAACTTGAATCTCGTCAATCTGCTGATCATATGAATATCATTGGTTTTACCTCACCAGTGATTAATGTTCCAGCAGGCACTTCAATGGAAGTGGACGCAAAACTTTATTCAGGTCCTAAAGTTCAAGCTGAATTAAAAGATTTAGCGGTTGGTTTGAATCAGACTGTTGATTATGGCTGGTTATGGCCGATTGCCAAGTTATTGTTCTTAGGTCTTCAATTCTTCCATAGCATTGTGGGCAACTGGGGATGGTCAATCATCTTACTTACCGTTATGGTGAAGATGATTTTGTGGCCTTTATCTTCAAAAAGTTATCGTTCTATGGCGAAAATGCGTGTGATTGCACCAGAAATGCAACGCATGAAAGAAGAGTTCGGTGAAGACCGTATGCGCTTCTCGCAAGAAATGATGGCTTTATACAAACGTGAACAAGTGAATCCGCTTTCAGGTTGTTTACCATTGTTGCTACAAATGCCAATTTTCCTTGCCTTGTACTGGGTACTCATGGAAAGTGTGGAATTACGTCATGCACCATGGTTAGGCTGGATTCAAGACTTGTCAGCAATGGATCCTTGGTTCATCTTGCCGTTAATCATGGGTGCTACCATGTTTGCACAGCAAATGTTGAACCCACAACCAGCTGACCCAATGCAGGCAAAAGTGTTCCGCATTATGCCGATTATGTTCACGGTATTTATGCTGTTCTTCCCTGCAGGTCTCGTGTTGTACTGGATTGTGAACAACAGTATTACTATTTTACAGCAGTCGTTTATTAATAAGAGCGTTGAGAAAAGTCGTTTAAGTAAGACTGAATCAGCATCTTAATCGTTGAACTTTTGCTGAATAAATCCGCTTAAGATGGTAATCTTAGGCGGATTTTTCTTTGGCTGGATTTTAGGTTTTTAGGTGAATAATATGCAAAGTCAAACCACGATTGCCGCAATTGCAACGCCACCCGGGCGTGGTGGTGTGGGCGTGATTCGCCTATCGGGACCTAAGGCTTATGAAATTGCTCAAAACCTGACACAAAAAAACTTGCCTGAAGCACGTATAGCTGGTTTTCGTAAGTTTTATGATGCTGATGGAAGCATTATGGATGAAGGGATTGTCCTATGTTTTCCAAATCCTTATTCGTTTACAGGTGAAGATGTTGTAGAGCTACAAGGGCATGGCGGTCCAGTCATTCAAAATGCCTTGCTTGGTCGTCTATTTGAGCTTGGTGCAATCGCTGCAAAAGCTGGTGAATTTTCCATGCGAGCTTTTGAAAATGGCAAGATGGATTTAGTTCAAGCAGAAGCCATTGCCGATTTGATTGATGCGACATCGCAAGCTGCCGCACGTTCTGCTGTTCGCTCTTTGCAAGGCGCTTTTTCGACCAAAATTAATACCGTTTTAGAAAAACTAATCCATTTACGGTTACATGTGGAAGCCGCAATTGATTTTCCTGAAGAAGAAATCGATTTCTTGGCAGATGGTAAAATTTTAGCTTTACTTGAAGATGTTCAGCAGTCGGTACATGCCGTTCAAACATCTGCACGTCAAGGTCAATTATTACGTGAAGGTTTACAAGTCGTTATTGCCGGCAAGCCGAATGCGGGTAAATCGAGCTTGTTGAATGCGCTTGCTGGCGTTGAGCGAGCTATTGTGACGGACATTGCTGGTACAACCCGCGATGTTTTGCATGAAAAAATTAGTTTAAATGGTCTACCAATTACCTTAACAGACACTGCGGGCCTTCGTGAAACGGGTGATATCGTTGAAAAAGAAGGGATTCGCAGAGCAATCAAAGAAATTGAACAAGCTGATTTGTTATTGCTGGTTTATGACTTAAATCAAGGCGATGATCCATTAAAACTCGCCCAAGAATATTTTGCTGAACATATTGAACCGCGTCGTTTAATGTTAATTGGTAATAAATGCGATTTAACTGGTCAGTTAGCTGAAATAAGTGATTTTCAAGGATTCCGTCATATTACCGTTTCTGCAAAACAAGAGATGGGTGTTCAAGGCCTCGTAGATGCGATTACAGCGCATGCAGGCTTTCATCCTGAGGAAGACACCTTTATTGCGAGAACGCGTCATTTAGACGCAATGAAGCGCACACAGCTCTATCTATCAGAGGCACATGAGCAACTTGTTGTATTTAATGCAGGTGAACTCGTTGCTGAATCATTACGTCTTGCTCAGAATGCTTTAGGTGAAATTACCGGTGACTTTAGCGCCGATGACCTGTTAGGCAAAATTTTTGGTTCATTTTGTATTGGAAAATAATTAAAAAATTCTGAATGATGCACAGGGCTGTGTCATTCAGTCACTTCGTTAACCGTATCTTTTTAGAACCTTTAAAAACTCATCTAATTCATTCTGATCAACTTGTGCTTCTTTGAGCACATGGTGATGTAAATGCTGCTCCATCAATTCACTCATCAAACCGTTTATCGCACCTTTAATTGCGGCAACTTGTTGTAGTATTTCTATGCATGAAAGATCCGACTGTTCAACGGCATGCTCGATACTGTTAATTTGTCCTTTTAGTCGTTTTACACGATTAAGTATTTTTTTATCCTGACCAATGTGACTCATCTGTGTTCTCTTGTATAATTCAATATACTGGTAGGGAGTATATTGGGTTTAAATTTTATGCAGGATCATAGTGTATCACGTCATCATCAACATCAGTTTGATGAAGGAAATCCACTTGCACAAAAACGTATTTTGATTGGAACCATTTTAACGGCATCCATGATGGTGTTAGAAGTATTTGGTGGGTGGTTCTTTAACTCAATGGCATTATTAGCTGATGGTTGGCATATGAGTTCGCACATGTTGGCACTCGGTTTAGCCTACTTTGCCTATCGTGCGGCCCGTCATTATTCCAAAGATCACCGTTTTAGCTTTGGAACCTGGAAAATCGAGATTTTAGCGGGTTATAGCAGCGCAATTTTGCTTATGGTTGTAGCTATTTTTATGGCATTTCAGTCGGTTCAGCGTTTATTTAATCCGATTGAGATTTTTTATAATGAAGCCATTCCGATTGCAATTTTAGGTTTAGTAATTAACTTGATTTGTGCGTGGTTACTCCATGATGGTCACCATCACCATCACCATCACCATCACCATCACCATCACCATCACCATCACCATCACCACGATTTAAACCAAAAAGCTGCATTTTTACATGTAGTTGCAGATGCTGTGACCTCCGTTTTTGCAATTATTGCGCTTTGTGCGGGTAAATATTTTGGCTGGGACTTTTTAGATGCACTTCTAGGAATTTTAGGTGCTATTTTGGTTGCAAAATGGTCTCTTGGGTTAATCAAAGAGACAGGAAAAACCCTTCTGGATGCAGAAATGGATCATCCTGTGGTTGAAGAAATTCGTGAAGTGATTGCTGAATTTCCTAAACACATCGAAATTACAGATATTCATGTCTGGAAAGTCGCAAAAGGCAAGTTTTCTTGTATTTTGGCGCTCGAAACTGATGATATTTCCTTAACAGCAGACCAGATTCGTCATGCTTTATCGGTTCATGATGAAATCGTCCATATTTCGGTAGAAATTAACGATTTAAAACCTGCTTATGTTCCACGTGAAACATTGGCGTAACTGAGTGGGAGTTTGGTTATAACTCGGTAATCAGTTCTGTTTTAATCATCTGAACTGATTAGAATAAACTTCTCTTACCTATGAGTTGGTTTTATGCTTAAAAAATTAGGAATATTGGCATTATTTAGCTTAACGGCGAGTTTGAGTTTCGCTAATGTGGACTCGGTCAGAGAAAATATTAAAAAACAATATCCTAATTTAAAAATTAGCAATATTCAGAAAACTGAAATGCCTGGGTTATATAGCGCTAATCTGGATCAACAAATCATCTATGTGGGTGAAGATGGTCAGCATATGTTTGTTGGTTCTATGATTCGGTTAAAGGATCAGAAGAATTTGACTAAAGATCTAGTTCTAGGACAGAACTCAATTGACTGGAAACAGCTTCCTTTAAAAGATGCGATTAAAACAGTTAAAGGTAATGGACAGCATGTTTTAGCAGTATTTTCTGATCCAAACTGTCCTTATTGTAAACAGCTTGAACCTGAACTGGACAAGCTGAAAGATGTGACAATTTATACGTTTATTTATCCTTTAAAACCTCAGTCTATTGTGGTTTCTAGACAAGTTTGGTGTGCGCCCAATCAATCTTATTCATGGAAAAAACTGATTCAGCAAGGCGTTAAACCAACCGTTGTGAGTTGTGCTAATCCAATTGACCGTAACTTAGAACTTGGGAGAAAATTAGGCTTTAATGGTACCCCTACCCTAATTTTTGCAAATGGTTTTAAACTGGTAGGTGCTCGTTCTGCAGAAGAAATTCAAGCCGTTTGGAAAGAGTTAGGTTTATAAAATAAATTAAAAAAAGCACTATTAGGTGCTTTTTTATTGCCTAAAACTAATTAACTTTTTCGTGCAATTAAATTGTAAATAAAGAGAATAACCACTGCGCCAATAACAGATGCGATAAAGCCCGCCGCTGAATTTTCTCCGTAAAGCCCCAGTAATCGTCCGCCATAGGTCGCTAGAAGCGAACCTGCAATACCGATGAGGGTTGTTACGATAAAACCTGCTTTATCATCGCCAGGATGTAAAGCACGAGCGATTAAACCAGCAAAGAAACCAACTACAATAGCAACAATAAGTGACCACATATTTTGTTCTCCAGTTGTTTTTTTGGTGAAGTTAATGATTTTGCTTCATATTCTATCGTGCTTCAGAGCCTGCTAGTTTGTCTGTAGCAGATTGCGAATTTTTGTGTCTTTTTTGTTCAAAACTAAAACGTTATATAAAAAAATAGCACCTTTCAGTGCTATTTTTTTGAAATTTATAAACCAATTTCACCAATAAATGGTAAGTGGCGATATTTTTGGTCGTAGTCTAAGCCGTAACCAACAATAAACTTATCTTCAACTTCAAAACCTAAAAATTTAACTTCAAGATCAATTTCACGGCGAGATGGTTTACTCACCAATGTGCACAATTGAATTGAATTTGGATTTCGAGTTTGCAGCATTTCCATAACTTTGCTTAAGGTATTACCAGAGTCGATAATATCTTCAACTACCAACACATCTTTACCGCGAATTTCACCATCAAGATCTTTTAAGATTTTAACATCTCGACTTGAAGTTGTACCGCCGCCGTAGCTAGACACTGTCATAAAGTCGAGTTCATGCGGTTTGGTAATCGTGCGGCATAAGTCTGCCATGAAAATAACAGAACCACGCAGTAGTCCAATCAGGACCAACTCTTTGTCACTATTTGCATAGTGAGCGTTAATTTGCTCGCCGAGCTCTTTGACTTTTGCTTGAATTTCTTCGGTTGAAATCATGATGCTCATTGCAACAGTCATGTCAGATTCCTACAAGATATAAAAGAAAAAATAAAAAAGGTGTTGACCTGCAACACCTCTAAAATCTGAGTTAATGGTAAAATTTTAAAGCAAAATGACTTTTCATGCACCCTTTGATAAGCCAGAAATTTTATCATTTTGAGCAATATGTCGATCACGCTTTAATGCTAGTGCGCATATTCCAAATAATAACAAAAACTTAACAGCACGATTTTGTTTAGGCTGTTTCTTTTTGATAAGCACGTTTTCCATAAATATAAGTCGCCTCAATATTTCGGTCATCACCTAACGTGAATAATGCAAACAGTGAATCTTCAACAGACTTAGATTTCGACTGGCGAAGTTGCTGTAATGCTGTTGGCTTAAGGTTCAAGACAACAAAATCTGCTTCTTTACCGATGTTGAAGTTTCCTAGTTGATCTTGCAGATCAAGTGCTTTTGCTCCCCCTAAAGTTGCATGATAGAGCGCTTCAAAAGCTGAAAGTTTATCGCCTTGTAATTGCTGAACCTTATAAGCCTCGTTAACTGTTTGCAGCAAACTAAATGATGTACCTGCGCCAATATCTGTACCCAAGCCTACCTTCACTTGTTTTTCCCACGTTTTTTTCAATGGAAATAAACCACTACCTAAGAACAGGTTTGAAGTTGGACAAAATGCGATAGCTGATTGCGTATCATGCATACATTGCCATTCTTCGTCTTCGAGGTGAACACAGTGAGCAAACACAGAACGTTTACCAGTCAGGCCATAATGTTGATAAACATCTAAGTAACCTGTTTGTTCTGGGAATAAAGATTTCACCCAAGCAATTTCATCTTTGTTTTCACTTAAATGCGTATGTACATAAACATCAGGAAATTCTTGCTTTAACTGCCCTGCTCTTTCTAATTGCTCAGGTGTAGAGGTTGGCGCAAAACGTGGTGTAATCGCATACAGAGCACGACCCTTGCCATGCCATTTTTCAATGAGTGCTTTTGTGTCGCTGTAAGCCGTTTCTGGTGTGTCACACAGCGCTTCAGGTGCATGACGGTCCATGAGTACCTTACCAGCAATTAAACGCATCTGAACGTGTTCTGCGGCTTCAAATAAAGCATCAACAGACTCAGGGTGAACTGTACAGAAAACGAGAGCGGTGGTTGTACCGTGCTTTAAGAGTTCCTGAACAAAAAACTGGGCAATTTCACTTGCATATGCTTTGTCCTGAAACTGGATTTCAGTTGGAAAGGTATAAGTATTAAGCCAACTTAAAAGTTGTTCGCCGTATGCTCCAACCATTTCTGTTTGCGGGAAGTGGATATGAGTATCAATAAAGCCGGGTACAATCAATTGTTCTGGGTAATGTTGAACTTCAACCCCAGCAGGAAGATGCTGTTGAGCTTCATCCCATGAACCAAACCATTTGATTTTTCCATGTTCACTAATCAATACACCATCTTCCAAATAACGTACTTGATTTGGAATATCAGTTGGCTCAGAGACAGTTTGCTGAATATCTAAAAAACGACCACGCACAACGGTGGTATTTGCGATCAATGACATGGAAAGCCTTTATATTTTCACTTTTTTCGGTTGATTGTACCCCAGTTAACCAAGATTTAAACGGTATAACGTTTACTTAGTCCCCATTCAGTCAAGATCCGACGATAAGTTGTTGATGAACGGTCGGCTTCAAAATGAGCTTCCATCATTAAATCTAGTGGCAGATCTTCAGGCTTTTGTGATTCGACTATGTCTTGGTCTTCAGTAAAAATTTGGGCATTAAATGCATATACGTTTTCTAAATCACCTGTTTGATCAAAGTTACGTGTTAATGGAACAAATAAACGAGTTTTATTACTTGAGATAGGACAACAGGCGTTCAAGATTTTTAAAACACCGCCTTCTGGAAAATCGACCGTAAGCACGGCTGAAAAAGGCGGATAGACATCAAAGGTGCGCTTCCATAAAAAGCCTTCTGGTTCGAGATATTTTAATTCATGTGGATAGTTACTAACATTACTGATATAGACCGTTTTTAAGCCGTAGTTGGTACGTTCAGTGTGATATTTGGGTACGACAGGATTATCGCGATTAGCAAAGGCATTGTGATGTACCCATGCAAAATGAGCGACATCGATAAAACCTTCAAGTTGACGTCCGCTAGAGCCGCCAATATCGACAAAAGGTGGCAAAATCGCTTGATGCTCTGTCTGGTCCCAAGTATCTAATACAGGAATATTGGCTTGAGCAACATCATGACCATGAATACTAGTCCAAATGAGGCCATAACGTTGAACAACCGGAAATTTGGTCAGAGAAAAACGATCAGAAATTTTGGTTAGTTCGGGTTGAGCTGGTATTTGGGTACATTTCCCTTCGGTGTTATAGCGTAGACCATGATAAGGACAAACAATTTCCTCACCGTCTACCCATCCTTTGGTTAAAGGCACACCACGATGGGGGCAAATATCTCGGACCAGATGAATTTCACCACTTTCTGTTTTATACAGTGCCATATTCACGTCTAATAGTGTCACTCGCTGGGGTGCAGTAGAGACGTCTTGAATACGAGCAACCGGATACCAGTGAGTAGATAAAATTTCCCAATCTTTTGCTTCAAAACTGCTGTTACATGGCATAGCAAGTGGCGTTAAAGTTGGGATAGCATTCATGGCATTACTCCTTAAAAAAATTAGGGCTCTCACGAGCCCTTAAAATCTAGGCTTTTTTCTTTTTAGGAGATGCAAAGAGCTTGCCAATCTAGATTTTTAATCAAAGAAAAGTGAATAAAATTTTAAAATACATAAGGTTGAATGATTATATTTTTGAATATTTGTTCTAATTTATCTTTAGAAACTGGAATTGGTTTTTCAAGATGAACCTAAAATGCACTCTATGTGAACAAATGAGGCACATTAAAAAAGCTCTATTTAAGAGCTCTTTTACATATGTTTAATGGGGTTAATTACTCGACAAAATAATGTGCTGCAAAGTGAGCATCATTACCGATAATGTCGTAACAATCTTCACGAATGGACATACCTGCGCATTGATGACCGACCATCCATAATCCGAGTGTAGGCAGTTGTCCTGAAAATAATGGGGTATCTACCCATTTTTGTACGACATAACCATATTTGTCATAGTCATCAAAATAGAAACTACCAGAAGCTGCGCCTTGGTCGTGGCCATCTTGTAAAACCCGAATATTAGCCCCTTCCCTTGCCAAAATCGGTTTTTTCACCCATTTGCCAGCCAATGTTCGCTGTGGGTCATAAGTATGGGTTTCGACCAATAAAGGATGGTTGGGATAACTTTTCCAAAGCTCAACCAGAATTGCTTTATTTGAAAGTAGCATTTTCCAACAAGGTTCAATCCACTGGGTTTGTGGATGAATATATTGAGAAAATGATTCTTCCCAGATCCATTCCCATGGATAGAGCTTGAACAGGTTTTGAATGGGGCGATTATTAAGATCAACAAAATTTTGTCCGTTCCAACCTATGTTTTCCATAGAAAGCTCGGAAACTTGTAGATGAGCTTGGTAAGCCGTATCCATCAAATACTCTAAATTGCCCCAATCTTCTCGTCCCGCTTCCTGACAGGCAGCAAAATGTACATGACTACCGCGCGGTAAAATCGTCTTCCAGCGTTTAATCAGGTCTTCATGAATGCTATTGAATTGGTCTCGGTTCGCAATGCCTGAGACTTGTTCTATCCACAGCCACTGCGCTACAGATGCTTCTAGTAAGCCGGTAGGTGTATCGGCGTTGTATTCCAGCATTTTGATATTTCGCCCATCGTAGGCGAAATCAAAGCGACCATAGAGCATTGGTGCATTTTGTTTCCATGAGCTTTCAATATGGCTTAAGGCTACTTCGGGAATTTGAAAATAAGTAGGATAGTCACCCCGTTGAATGAGTTCTCCTACAACAGATAAACACATTTGATGCAGTTCATTTGCTGCGTCTTCAAGTTGTTCAATCTGCTTAAGGGTAAACTCGTAAGCAATCCCTTCAGACCAGTAAATTGAGCCGTCGAGAGAAGGTAAATTAAAATAATCAAAACCAATATTTTGATGTTCCACTTGCCAGTCTGGGCGTGGAGTAAATATTTTTCTTTTCATCTTGAGTGAGTGCCTGAAGACTTAGCCGCCGAAAGAAAAACCGCTACGGCCAAAACCACCTCGAATCGGCGATGAGAAAGACGAACTTTTCGCTGTGCTTGAAATGATAGGGCGGCCAGCACTTAAATTGCTATAAGGATGTAAGGTATTGCCGCGAAAAGAAACTTCGCGGTTATTTCGATAATACGCAGGTCCTAAATAATGGCCTGAACCAGAACTATGTCCACTTGAGCTATTTTCTTCTTCACAAGTTTCAGTATTCCAGTCGCGAGCACAGTCATATTGGTTGTTATATACATCTTGTACTAAAGGACCATCATTATGGCTACATGCCGTGAGCAATAAAGGCACCACGACAAGATTAATTTTTTTAGAACGCATGAGCCCCACACATTTTAATAAGTATGTTCGACATACAATGTCGAATAGATATTGTCTATTATGTTTCTGATTAGGAAAGATAAAGTTTAAGTTGGCATATAATATTAATCTGTTTTTTTAAAGTACAGCTTATTTTTAAAATTTAAAGCACAAGGCATCTCGCTTGTAGATGCCTTGTTTTGATGAATTAAGACTGTAACTGCTTTTTGTTGTGTCGTAAGGATAGATAAGCAGTAATTGCTAACACCAATACGATAAAGCTTAACGAGATCCAGATTGGCATGTGGAATACATCAAGCAACAACATTTTTGCACCAATGAACAATAAAATGATGCCTAAGCCGTATGGCAAGTAATGCAATTTGGTCGCAGCGCCAGCAAGCAAGAAGAACATTGCGCGTAAACCTAAAATTGCCATTAAGTTCGCCGTTAAAACAATAAACGGATCGCTCGTTACCGCGAAAATAGCAGGAATAGAATCTACCGCGAAAATCACGTCTGAAGCTTCAACCAAAATCAAAACTAGAAATAACGGCGTTGCCCACAATAAACCATTTTGACGGACAAAGAATTTGTCACCTTCAAGCTGCGGAGTAATACGCATGTGCTTACGTAGCCATTTTAAAACTTTGATATCTTCAATATTGGTTTCTTCTTCTTGACCTTTTAAGAACTTAAAGCCTGTGTATACCAAGAACGCACCAAAGATATAAAGCACCCAAGAGAATTCTTGAACGAACCATGCACCAATAAAGATAAAGAGAGTACGTAGTACGATTGCGCCTAATACGCCGTAGAGCAGGATTTTACGTTGTAATGCAGCAGGAATAGCAAACGCTGCGAAAATCATTAACCAGACAAAAACGTTATCAATTGCGAGCGACTTTTCAAGCAAGTAACCAGCAAAGTATTCCATGGTTTTTTGATTTGCTAATGTCACACCAGCAGTTTGCTGTAGATACAGCCATAAACCACCACCAAATAACGCTGCGACACTCACCCACGCTACGCTCCAGTAAGCAGCTTGCTTAATTGAAACATCCTGACCTTGCTTTTGCTTAAAGCCTAAAAAGTCAATCAGGAGCATTACAATGACAATGCCAAAGAATGCTATGTATAGCCATAAATTGCCGATCGATTCCATAAAACCTCCACATCCGGCAATTGGGCATAAAAAAACCTTGACCCGTTGCCAGATGAATTAAACATCTGTACCAACATGATCAAGGTCTTGCCTACATCATGAATTTCATGATGCTCAGATACCGACTTTTTAATAAAAGTGTATTGACGATATCTGACACATAACATTGCTGCTATGTTTGGAGGAGGCTACTCCCCTTGTCAAACTAAATTCTGTTTTGGATAAAACATATCCAACTACGCATAGAATGGCAGATTTTTTAGAATTACGCAACTGAACTTAATTTCGTGGTTTTAACACTAAAAGGGCTCTAGAGGTTATTTAATTAAACCTCGATCTAAAAGCGGTTTACATATGATCTGGTAAAGGTGAATAAAGAATGCGGTTAAGCGCGTGCCGTAGGCATTCCAGAAGTAATATCCGGCTGTATTGACCAATAGCGCTACAATAAAAGCGCCAAACATATCTAAAGGGAAATGCACACCAAGATAAATACGCGACCATGCCACGACAAATGACAAGGATAGAAGAATTATTCCAATCAGTTTGCGCTGAGCAAATAAATAAGACAGAGCGATGGTGCTAAAAATCAGCATATGATTACTTGGAAAAGATGCCGTTGGTGCATGTTCGATAAAAGTAGTACCAACACCTATCACAAATGGTCTTGCGTGATGGTAAAACAGAGAAATAACATAACCTACTAAAAGCGACACGCAGGTCAAAAAGACAGATTTAGCAACCCTATTTTTTAAATCTTGGTCGCCATAGAACCATAAAAATGTAAGGATGAATAAAAGAATATAGAGGAGATCATTAGCAAAAAAGATAGCAAGACGAATGATAAATTGACTCGCATCCTGAGCCCCATTAATAACATGGAATAAGCTAAGGTTGAGTGTTTCTAAAGACATTCATATTCCAAATGAGAACAAAAACGTGAGCTATGATAAAGAATTAAGCTTAATGTCTTGATAAAGAATTGTCACAAAAATGAAATATAGTTTGTTTGTGAGTAAAGATTAAACAGCTTAGAACGATAATTTTTAATGCGTGATCTGGGCGTTGATATTAAAGTGCTAACGTGTTGGCATTTTATTCGAGAACGTTATTTTATGACTACTCAAGAAAAACAGAAAAAATTAAGTTTGAGGCCTTTATCTCCAAGAGATCCAGAACAGCCGCATAGAGCAGCGACTCCCCTCGAATTATTGTTCGATTTAATTTTTGTGGTCGCGATTGCAACAGCAGGTCAGCAGTTACACCACGCCATTATTGAAAATCATCTATGGCATGCGTTACCAAGCTACTTGATGGTATTTTTTGCGCTGTGGTGGGCATGGATGAATTTTTCATGGTTTGCTTCAGCTTACGATAACGACGATGCGTTGTATCGATGCCTCACCTTTGTACAAATTGTGGGTTCATTGGTGATGGCAGCAGGCATTCCCGATGTATTTCATAGTCAGGATTTTGACGTAATGATCATCGGTTATGTCATCATGCGAATGGCGTTAGTGACCCAGTGGTTGCGTGCAGCAAAATATGATCCTGCTCGACGTATTACGGCTTATCGCTATGCAATAGGGATTGTACTGGTACAGATTGGTTGGTTGGCTGCCAATTTTACCCATGTAATTTCGGCCCCTTTATTTTTATTTTTAGCTGCTATGGAGCTATTTGTTCCCTACTATGCAGAAAAATATTCACCTACGCCGTGGCATCCACATCATATTGTAGAGCGTTATGCCCTGCTTACGATTATTGTGTTGGGTGAATCAATTATTGGTAGCTTTAATGCAATCCGCGATGCGCTGACTGCTCAATCTATTAATATTCCTGCCGTTTTCTTAATGATCGGTGGATTGATGCTTATGTTCGCAATGTGGTGGGCTTATTTTGATCGTAGTGAACAGCATCACCATTTGAAAGGTGTGCGCCCGTTTGTATGGGGATATGGTCATTACTTTATTTTTGTGAGTATTGCTACGGTGGGTGCTGCGCTTGCTGCTGCTGTGGATGTCACAACCCATCATGCACATATTTCCGATTTATATATGGGAATAGTCGTTGCGGTGAGTGTAGTGCTGTATACGACCTGCATTTGGGGACTATACGAATTTGAATGTTTAGCAGGAATCAGCAAATGGTTTTACCCTATTACGGCTCTCATCATTTTATGTATTCCGTTTATTTGTAATAACGTGGGATATAGCGTTTTTGCGATGGGTATTGTCTATAGTTTACGTTTAATGGTTTCTAATAAATTTATAGAAAATATAGAGCCAGAGAAGGTTTAAAACGGCTGAATAAAAAAACGGGTTTCAATTTGAAACCCGTTTTTTTACTGAATAATTAAAAGCAAAAGTTAAGCAGCTTTTGCTTTTAATGCATTCATTAATTTTTGATGTAATCCGCCAAAGCCACCATTAGACATAATCACGACGGCATCGCCCTCACCTGCTTCATTGACAATACGTTCAATAATTTCATCAAGTGAACGGCTAACTTGAGCATGGTTAGACGCAGCTTCAATCACGGGTTGTAAATCCCAATCTAAACCTTCTGGCTGGTACCAGATGACTTCGTCTGCTAAGCGTGCTGAGTGTGCTAAGCCATCTTTATGACTGCCCATACGCATGGTGTTTGAACGTGGTTCGATAATGGCCCATAAACGGCGTTCGCCTAAGCGTTTACGTGCGCCATCTAAAGTCGTGTCAATTGCAGTTGGATGGTGAGCAAAGTCATCATAAACCTCAATGCCATTGACTGTGCCGAGTAACTCCATACGACGTTTCACGCCACCAAAGTTAGACAAAGCTTCACAAGCTTGCTCAAGCGCCACACCCACATGCTGAGCGGCTGCAATCGTTGCCAAAGCATTAGCTACGCTATGTTGTCCTGTCATGCTCCATTTAACTTCACCAACGACATTACCATTTTCAAGTACTTTAAAATGACTACCATCAATTGAAATGAGTTCGGCAGACAAAGCAGCTTTTTCATTCGCTTCTAAACTTGTACGAATGACTGGCGTCCAGCAACCCATTTCAAGTACTTCATCAATATGAGTTTCAGTAATTGGCGCAATAATACGGCCTTCACTTGGAATGGTACGAACAAGATGATGAAATTGCTTTTGAATAGCCGCTAAGTCATCAAAAATATCGGCATGGTCAAATTCAAGGTTGTTTAAAATCGCCGTTTTCGGGTGATAGTGAACAAACTTAGAGCGCTTATCAAAGAAAGCTGAGTCATATTCATCGGCTTCAACGCAGAAGTATTTGCCGCCACCTAAACGAGCGCTTTCACTAAAACCAAGTGGAACACCACCAATTAAAAAGCCTGGGTTTAAACCCGCCTGATCAAGTACCCAAGCCAACATGGTTGTAGTCGTGGTTTTACCGTGAGTACCAGCTACACCAAGGACATGTTTACCTTGTAAAACATGGTCAGCAAGGAATTGTGGACCAGAAATATATGGCAGACCTTCGTTAAGCATATATTCCACAGCATCAATACCACGTTTCATGGCATTTCCGACAATCACTAAATCTGGATGAGGCTGCAAATGACTACGGTCATAGCCTTGCATGAGGGTAATACCTGCGTTTTCTAACTGGGTAGACATTGGCGGGTAAACGTTTGAATCGGAACCGGTTACCTTATGTCCTAAATCACGAGCTAAAAGTGCTAAAGATCCCATAAAAGTGCCACAAATACCCAAGATATGCAGATGCATTGCTCGCCTTCTCCACTGCTTCTATACACAGCACGTCAAGTGTCTGCGCGTTCATTATTGATAAATTTGGCAGCAACGATAGCAAGGCTAAACAGGAAAAGATAGTCAAAAATCGTTGTTGTTCTATGTGTTTGAGGCCCTTATAAAAGTACAGCTTTATTTTTTGTATTTAAGCTGAATTACAGTTTTATCTTTTATAATGTTTTATATCTTTAATAATACTTAAATCATCGTGATGATGAGGGATGTGCCTTTGAGCCCAACGGTTTTAGCTTTTACGCTATTAATTATTTCTAACTGTTTTATGACACTTGCATGGTATGGGCACCTTAAATTTTTGCACCATGCCCCACTCTGGCAAGCGATCTTATTCGGTTGGATTATTGCCTTGCTTGAATATAGTTTTATGATTCCTGCAACTCGTATGCTGAGTGCTCAAGGCTGGTTACTCGGTGAAATGAAGATCACGCAGGAAGTGGTTACGCTGATTGTGTTTGTACCGTTTATGATTTTCTTGTTTAAACAACCATTTAAACTAGATTACTTGTGGGCGATGTTATGTCTATTTGGTTGTGTTTATTTCGTATTTAGAAGCCAATAATTTGCAATAGCTTGTATTGAATAATTGATTCTATACAAGCGATTACTTTTCCAAATACTTGATTATCTTGCAGGGTGTTTACACGCTTTTTTTAGAATTTTAGAAAATTGTTGATCTCTTGGCGTTGGGTCTTCATAGTCAAAAGCATAATTACTGTCTGTTGTGGTTGTACTCAAAGCGCCGTCCGGCTCAAAATTAGACATAGCATAACCATAGGTCTGATCGTCACAGTAAATTCGATATTCAGTAATTGAATATACATTTCCTGCCTCAGTTGCACCAAGATAATAACCAGTCATAAGAACGGGTTCTCTCTCATCAGTAGCAGATGTTCCCGTGACAATAAATTTCTCTTGGACTTTGCCAGTTAATGCTCCACTTTTGATTTCTCCGTTATAACCTTTTTCTTTATTTAAAGTTTTAATGGTTTTTTGAAATTCACCGATGTTTAAATTTACTAAGGCCGCATAACTCATTGTTGTGCAAAGTGTGAGTGTTAAGAATCCAAGAAATTTTTTCATTATTAAGCTCTTATTGATTTCATTAAGCGCGCTATATTAATAAAATTTGAGAATGTGTCACTGTTAAACCATGACATTTTTTGATGATATTAAAAATATTCGCAGAGCTGGTCAGTTAAATTTTCGTGAGATGAAAAATCAGTCTATAATAATGGGCTTCCGAACCATTTAAAACTTGGCTCTCGTCGAGATTTATCTTCTTTTACTTTTGTCTCTGGAACATTAGCAATGAATGCGGCCGCAGCACAAGACGCTCAACCTCTCGTTGGAATTATTATGGGTTCTCAATCTGATTGGGCAACTCTCGAAAACACAGCCAATATGCTTAAACAGCTTGGTGTCCCATTTGAAGCGGAAGTGGTATCTGCTCATCGTACTCCAGATCGTTTATTTGAATATGCAGAAACTGCGCGTGATCGTGGTATTCAAGTGATTATTGCTGGTGCTGGTGGTGCAGCGCATTTACCTGGAATGTGTGCCGCAAAAACTGATTTACCAGTTTTAGGTGTGCCAGTTAAATCATCAATTTTAAATGGCGTAGATTCTTTGCTTTCAATCGTACAAATGCCAGCTGGTATCGCAGTAGGTACTTTAGCGATTGGTCCAGCAGGTGCGACGAATGCTGCAATTATGGCGGCACAAATCTTAGGTTTAACTCGTCCTGAAATCGCAAAAAATGTTGCAGATTTCCGCGCTGCGCAAACTGATAAAGTTGCAAGCAAAAACATTCCGGGTCAGGTGTAAGAGGCTGAGATGGATAAAACTATCGGTATTTTTGGTGGTGGGCAACTGGGTCGAATGATGGCTCAAGCGGCGTTACCATTAAATATTCAGTGTACTTTTTTTGAAGCAAATACAGATTGTCCAGCAGGTGTTTTAGGCCAAGTCTTTTCTAGCCAAGATGAGCAAGGTTTAAAGCAGTTTATTGAAAGTGCTGATGTTTTCAGTCTTGAGTTTGAAAATACACCAGTTGAAGATGTTGATGTTTTAACACAAACCAAAGCATTGCACCCTCCCCGTGTTGCTTTAGCGACTGCGCAAAATCGCTTGTCAGAAAAAGCATTGTTTGATGAACTTTCTATTCCTGTTGCGCCGTATCGTGCTGTAGATAGTCTAGAAAGCTTGAAAAAGGCTGTTGCTGAGCTTGGTTTGCCGATTGTGCTTAAGACAGCAACTGGCGGATATGACGGTAAAGGTCAGTTTGTACTTCGTTCAGAAGACCAGATTGACACTGCGTGGGCTGAACTTGGTCCTGCAAAAAGTCTAGTTGCCGAAAGCTTTGTTAAATTCTCTCGCGAAGTTTCAATTATTGCGGTGCGCGGCCAAAATGGTGAAGTAAAAACTTGGCCATTGGCTGAAAATCACCACTATAATGGCATTTTATCGCATTCAATTGTTCCAGCACCGAATAGTGAAGCTTTACAGCCTGTGGCTCAAGACTACATTACACGGTTGTTGAATCACCTCAACTATGTTGGTGTGTTGACTCTAGAGCTGTTTGTGACTGAACAAGGTTTGTGTGCAAATGAGATGGCACCACGTGTGCATAACTCAGGTCACTGGTCAATTGAAGGCGCTGTCTGTTCTCAGTTTGAAAACCATATTCGAGCTGTTGCAGGTCTTCCATTAGGTTCAACAGACGTTGTTCGTCCAACGGTCATGATCAATATCATTGGTCAGCATCCTAAAACTGAAGATGTACTTGCCTTAAATGGTGCTCATCTACATCTTTATAACAAGTCAGAACGTGCTGGCCGTAAGTTAGGTCATATCACTTTAATGCCTGTGGATAGCCATGAATTGACGACGTTATGCCGTCAATTGGCGAAAATTTTGCCAGAACCACTCGCTCTAACAGAAGATATGACCCTCTAAATACTTTTGATTTTGCAAAAAAGCGATCTTCGGATCGCTTTTTTTATCTTTTAAATTTAAAAAATAATAAATCATAAGTATTTGGGGTTTGTGGATAACTTTTTACGTGAATTTTTGAATTTAAATATTGGTGGTGTTTTTAAATTTAAAAAAGTGAAAACAAGTTTTTACATTGTTTTGAATTTAAAGTTAGTTATCCACAAGAGAGTTTGATTTATAACAGATGGTGGAGGCTATATCTTTTGAATTCAAAACTAATGATGTTTGTTGAAGTGTTTTAAATTCAAAATAACGTGGCAAGTTTGAATTTAAAACATGGGGTGGTTTTTGAATTTAAAAATACAGATTGTTCGGTTGATTAGATTTGCCGTGTCATAAAGAATGATGAAATATAGAATGGAATCAATGAATAGTACTGTTTTTCTCGACTGTGGATAAGTTTATCCACAGAAACACATGTTTTATAGTTTAAATTTAAAATAAGGTTTTTGAATTTAAACTATGCGCTATTATTTTGAATTCAAAACTGGAGATGTACACTGGTTGAAGTTTTAAATTCAAAATAAAGTGAAAAATTTGAATTTAAAACACTGGAAATGAATTTAAAGAAGAGATTATGAATTCAAATTTACGTTTTCTCTCTGAAATTTTAGACTCATAATGGTATGGTACTTAAAAATTTAAATTCAAAAATTGAAACTGGGATAATATGCGACGTTTTTCTTGTATTGTTGGCTCTGTATTTTTAGCAATGACTCAGGCTCAAGCAGAGCTCGTAATTAATGGTTCTGCAATATCTAGCAGTGCCACTGTTCCGGCAGTGACTAACGAAAATTATACGCCTAATAATAATTTCCAAAGTTGTTTGGCAAATTTACGCTCTCAAGCGATTGCTGCCGGAGTCTCTGGTACAACCTATGATCGTTACACTCAAAACTTAACTCCAGATTATTCGGTTATTGATAAGTTAAATTATCAACCAGAATTTTCGACACCAATTTGGGATTATCTTTCTGGCTTAGTCGATGAAGAACGTATTGAGCTTGGAAAACAAAAGTTGGCGCAATATCGCGATGTTTTAAATCGTGCTTCTCAAACCTACGGCGTACCACCAGAAACAATTGTGGCAGTGTGGGGTGTTGAAAGTAATTTTGGTGATATTTCTGGAAAATATCCTTTATTACAAGCACTCGGAACTTTAAGTTGTGAAGGTCGCCGACAAAGTTATTTCCGTACTGAATTTTTTGCCACCATGCGTATTTTACAGCGTGGTGACTTAACTGAAGATCAACTGAAAGGTTCATGGGCTGGGGCATTTGGTCATACCCAATTTATGCCATCGACCTATGAACGTTTAGCGGTTGATTTTGATGGAGATGGTCGTCGCGATTTGGTGTCTAGTACAGTTGATGCATTGGCTTCAACGGCTAATTTCTTAAATAAAGCGGGTTGGCAAGCAGGAATGCCATGGGGTTTTGAAGTAAAAGTTCCCCAAGGTATGTCAATTGATGGAGAAGGGCGACGTTCAAAGAAAGCTTTAAGTAGCTGGAGTGCGCGAGGTGTTACTCGGATTGATGGTTCTCCACTTGTTCAAGGGGCTTTATCTAGCAGTACTTCGGCAGGTTTAATGGCACCAGCAGGCGTAAATGGTCCAGTATTCTTAGTATTTAAGAATTTTGATGCTATCTATAGTTATAACGCTGCGGAAAGTTATGGTCTTGCAATTGCTCATCTATCTGATCGTTTAAAAGGTGCTCGTCCTTTTGCGACATCT
Source organism: Acinetobacter sp. GW821-FHT09D10 (assembly GCF_059416285.1). NCBI lineage: Bacteria > Pseudomonadati > Pseudomonadota > Gammaproteobacteria > Moraxellales > Moraxellaceae > Acinetobacter > Acinetobacter sp. GW821-FHT09D10. The sequence goes on along the minus strand of NZ_JBWKOW010000013.1, from coordinate 11,214 downwards.
TGGCCAACTGATGATCCAGGAACTTCTCGCGCAGAACGTCGTGAAATCCAACAATTTTTAATTAATCGTGGCTACGATATTGGTGCGGTTGATGGTCTTATTGGGGATAAAACCCGTGTGGCTATTCGTCAAGAGCAAACTCGTTTAGGTTTAAATCCAACTGGACGAGCAGGGCAACAAATCTTACGCGCATTCCGCCAAGAACAAGCCCAAAAAATGATGCAATAAACTGAAAATAATAAAAAGGTCTGCACATGCAGACCTTTTTTATAAGTACTTGTATAAGATTATTAATCTAATTTAACCGCTTCCAATATATCAAAAATAACCGAAGTGACATCTTGGCTTAAATCTCGATCATTAAAGATTTCATACGCAGTGATCGTAACATCTGTATCACTTGGTAATTGCTTTTGTTCTTCTTCAATTAAATGTTCAATCGGTAGCAGAGTCTGTTTCACTTCAAGATGCAAAATATCTTTGTATTCAATATTTTCATCTTCAAGCTCGATTTCATGTTCATTGAAAAAGGGGATTAGAATAGAATGAAGATATGGTTTGATTTCAATAATATCAAACAGTTCAATATCGCGTGTTTGTTCAATTGTGCTGATATGATCATTTACTTCAATCAGGATATGATAGTAACTCATCTTGATCTCCATTCTATTTTCGTTAGCTCTTATGACCACAATAACATGACTTTGATATGAATTTCGATGTATCTATCTAGAAATAGATACATCATTTTATATCAAGTTCTTAATTATTGAGGTAAAGCACTCAATAGATCGCGATCAGCATCGGTAAGGCCAGTGATTTTTCTGTCACCATCTTTACGAACTGAGTACATCAATGCATTTGGCTGATCACTGTGTTTTAAGCCAAGCGCATGTCCTAGCTCGTGAGCAATCGTTAAACGTAAATCATCAATAGACTTGAACTCATAAATCACAATTTGTTTGCCGTTGTAGATACCTTTTTTAAAGACATCAGCTTGAGCATTTTGCTTAAATTCATTTAATGAATTATTAAACTCATTATTAATCTGATTAAAATGAGTAACTTTGACATTTAAATCTTTAGCTTGCTCATTATATGCAGCAATTTCTTTCTTTAAAGCAACAGTTTGCTTTTGCAAATCTTTCTGGGTTTTAGCCAAAGATTTAGCACTATATTCAGGTGCTAATTTGCCTTGGTTAAGTTGCATCATTTGCTGGTCAAGATTTTTCAATTTGCCATTCAAAATCTGCTTTTTATTTTCAAGTTCAGATTGAGTTTGACCAAGGGTTTGCTTCAATTGCTTAATTTGTTGCTGTTCATCAATTACACGTTGCTGTTCTTGCTGGAACTGAGCTGCAATTTTTTGACGCTGTTCAGAACGACTTTGACCATTATCGTAAACTAGACGAATTTCTAACTTTGCATTTGGATCATAAGTAAAATAATCCTGCCCAGTGCCTTGTTTCCAAATATCTGCAGCTTGTTGGCTAATCTGAATCAATTGATCTTGGCTCAAACCAAAACGTGGATCAATTTCAGCAATTTTATAAGTCAGGTGCTGACCCGCTTTTTGCTGAATTTGAGTATGAGCTGGAGTGGCAAGATTAGCATTAGCCTGAAAATTAGAAAAAGCAAAGGCTACGCCTAGTAACAAAGATGTTAAACGCATAATAGAAGAGGGGGAGATTTTAAAAAAACGTATTATAAGAATATAAAGTGAAAAATCAATCAAAAAACATACAATTCAGATAAATAAATGAGACTTTAGTCTCATTAGTTTTTACCAAATGCAAAATTATTTTTTAGATAAAATTCAATATGTTTAGTTTTATTTAGTTTTTTTAATTATTTAACTTTAATGATTTTCCTTAATTGAACTATATATTGAGCCTAATAACTCTAAATCCGAATCTGTTAATTTGAAATTATGAATATCTTGCTCTTTTAAACGGGGGTACATTAAAGATTTGGGATCAGTGGTATGTTTTAGTCCTAAAGCATGGCCAAACTCATGAGCAAGGGTCAAACGTAAATCATTTAAAGAAGCATAACCGTAAATTTGAATTTGGTTTTGACTGAATAAGCCTTTATGAAAGGTCTGAATACTGGCTTTTTGTTCTAGCTTAAATTGTGCCATTAAAGTTGTTAAATCGCTTTGCTCTTGATTTAGTTCTTTAATTTTTATGTTAAGCATTTGAATTCTATAATTTAAATTATTTGATTCATTTTGTAAATTTCCTGATATTTGCTGTAGTTGGTTTTGCCGCTCTTTTAATTCATCGGCAAGATAGTATCGATGTTCCCCTTGATTAAAATGTGTTACGTCTCGTTGATAGTGTTCAAATTCAGCTTTTAGACTGATCTTTTTTTTGTTCAAATCAGATGATAGTTGATCAATTTCTTGTTTGTTTAAAATAATCTCTTCATTTTTAATGCGCCATTGTTCCTGCTTTTGTAAAAGAGCATTTAAATTTTCTTGTTGTTCACTTTTAATAATTTGATGATCATCATAAATTAAGTTAATTGATAACTGTGCTTCTGAATCATAAGAAAAATAGGTTTTTCCAGTCTCTTTGTGCCAGATTTCAGCAGCTTGTTGGCTTACTTCAATAAGTTGTTCTTTAGTGAGTTGAAACCGTGGGTCAATAAAAGCAATTCGATACTTTAAAGGCTGATTAGATGAAGCAATTGGTAGATTACTTTGAGCAAAGATCGTCGTTTGTAAGCCTATGCATAAACACAAGCTAAGTCCCCACCATAGAAATTTTTTCATGGCAAAATAAAAAATATAAATAAATCTTATTGTTAGCTACTTAATTAATTTCGTCAAAATGATAAAAAATGCAGGAGAGTGGGAGAATTTGTGATCTGGCTATAAAAATTTAAAAAGATGTTTTTAGACTTGGCAATAATGGAATAATTAATGTAATAAGTAACAATGTCTTTTCGTTTATAAAATCTTTTTTATAATTAATAGATTAGTTTTTATCATTGATCTTTTTGACATTAAGATAATTAAAAATATCCTTAAAAAAGCTATTGTTATTTTTTGTAACCAATAAAAAACCGCGCCTAAGCGCGGTTTTTTATTAAAGAAACAAATTATTTTTTGTCATCTTTAACTTCAGTAAACTCTGCATCTACAACGCCATCGTCAGCTTTTTGTTGACCTGCATCGCCACCTTGGAATGTATTTGGATCAAAGCCTTCTGCACCACCAGCTTGTTGTGCTTGTTCATAAGCACGTTGAGTGATAGGCATTAAGATGTTTTGTAAAGCTTCAGTTTTAGCTTTGATATCTTCAACATCATTTTCTTTTGTTGCTAATTCAAGTTCAGAAACTGCAGTGCTTACAGCTGTTTTTTCATCTTCAGTAACTTTATCACCAAGATCTTTTACAGCTTTGTTTGAGCTAGAAATTAATGCATCAGCTTCGTTACGAGCTTTTGCAAGTTCTTCAAACTTACGATCTTCTTCAGCATTCGCTTCAGCATCTTTAATCATTGCTTCGATTTCAGCATCAGACAAACCTGAGTTTGCTTTAATCTGGATTGATTGCTCTTTACCAGTGCTCTTATCTTTAGCAGATACTTTCAAGATACCATCAGCATTGATGTCGAAAGATACTTCAATTTGTGGCACACCACGTGGAGCAGGTGGAATGTCGCCTAATTGGAAGTTACCCAACAATTTGTTTTGTTGAGCCATCTTACGTTCACCTTGGTAAACAGAAATGTCTACAGCAGGCTGGTTGTCAGCAGCAGTAGAGAACACTTGTGATTTCTTCGCAGGAATCGTCGTGTTTTTCTCAATGATTGGTGTTAATACACCACCCATTGTTTCAATACCTAAAGTTAATGGTGTTACGTCTAATAAAAGAACGTCAGTTTTGTCACCAGACAATACCGCACCTTGAATCGCAGCACCAATTGCAACTGCTTCATCAGGGTTTACGTCTTTACGTGGTTCTTTACCAAAGAATTCTTGTACTTTTTGTTGTACAAGTGGCATACGAGACTGACCACCAACCAAAATTACGTCAGAGATGTCAGAAGTCGAAAGACCAGCATCTTTAAGTGCGATACGGCAAGGCTCAATTGTACGAGCAACTAAATCAGCAACTAAACCTTCAAGTTTTGCACGTGTTACATTGATCACTAAGTGTTTAGGACCAGTTGCATCAGCAGTGATGTATGGAAGGTTGATTTCAGTTGCATTTGATGAAGAAAGCTCGATTTTTGCTTTTTCAGCAGCTTCTTTCAAACGTTGTAACGCAAGTGGGTCATTTTTCAAGTTCACACTTTGTTCTTTCTTAAATTCTTCAACCAAGAATTCAATTAACGCGTTATCAAAGTCTTCACCACCAAGGAAAGTATCACCATTTGTTGATAACACTTCGATTTGTTGGTCGCCATCAAGGTCTGCGATTTCAATGATTGATACGTCAAAAGTACCACCGCCTAAATCGTAAACAGCAATTTTACGATCGCCTTCTTTTTTGTCCATACCGAACGCAAGTGCAGCAGCAGTTGGTTCGTTAATGATACGTTTAACGTCTAAACCAGCGATTTTACCCGCATCTTTAGTTGCTTGACGTTGAGCATCGTTAAAGTAAGCAGGAACAGTAATAACTGCTTCTGTAACTGTTTCACCTAAATAGTCTTCTGCAGTTTTCTTCATCTTTTTCAAGATTTCAGCAGAGATCTGTTGAGGTGCTAATTTTTTATCGTTTACTTCTACCCAAGCATCACCATTGTCAGCTTTGATGATTTTATAAGGTACAAGGCCGATGTCTTTTTGTACTGCTTGATCTTCATAACGACGACCAATTAAACGCTTAATAGCGAATAATGTATTTTTCGGGTTAGTTACTGCCTGACGCTTAGCACTTTGACCCACTAAGATCTCGCCATCTTTATAAGCAATGATCGATGGAGTTGTACGTGTGCCTTCAGCGTTTTCGATTACTTTTACTTTATCGCCTTCAAGTACAGCAACGCATGAGTTGGTAGTACCTAAGTCAATACCAATAATTTTTGCCATGTGACGTTTTCCTCAAAAATTCTTTTGCAATGTTTTTGCTTGTTATCCGATATGAGAGTGAATCTATTTTTTTCAAGCGTTTTAGCGAAAAAAAATCTAAAAACTCTCAAATTTTTATTTATTGACCAACCATAACCATAGCAGGGCGCAATAAGCGACCATTTAAGGTATAGCCTTTTTGTAAAACGGTACCGATTTCATTCGCTTTAGCATCTGGGGCAATGCCCACTGCTTGGTGTAACTCTGCGTTGAAACCATTTTGAGTGTCAGCTTCTACAACACCAAATTTTTCCAGTGTAGTTAATAGCGACTTCAAGGTTAACTTAATGCCCTCAAGTACAGGAGTTTCTTCATCACCCGCTGCTTGAATCGCACGCTCTAGATTGTCTACAGAATCCAGCAACTCTTTTGCAAATTTTTCAAGCACAGTTTCCTTATGCTTCTCAGACTCACGTTGAATACGCTCTACACTTTTTTGTGCTTCGTAAACAGCATTCGCTGTACGTGCTTTTTCAAGTTTAAGGCTTTCTTCTAATTTAGTGATTTGCGCTTGTAAAGATTCAACGGTAACGTCGTTTGCTTGCTCTCCACCTTCAGCCTGAGTTTGCTCATTAGATTGCTCTGCTTGCTCGTGTTGAATGTCTTGAGCTTGCTCATTTTGCTCATTAGCCATTGATGATCTCCGTTTAAATGGGTTTTTAAACATGTACAGTCCTTTTTGGCATCAGTATTTACTGTGTAAAACCTGAACTGCCATGCATATGCTGTAATTCATTAATAGGTATGAAGTATGGGCACTGCCTAAAAATTCAAGCGTACACGACAATTTAAAGCTTTTAATTTTGCGGTTTTAAGTAAAAATCTAAATTTTCGATCATAAAAGCAATAAATTCCTGAGTTATTTTGGGTAAATGCTGCCTAGATGCATATACCACCGACAAACTTAGCTCTGGCGCTGAAAAGTTTTTAAATAAAGGAATTAGTCGTTTTTCTTTTAAATCTTTTTTAACTAATAGTGAAGGCAACATAGCTACACCCTGAGCATGTAGACACATATCATAAACAGCATTTACATCATTACTTTTAAAGGTAACGTTTAAAGGATAATTCTGTGGTTGTTGCTCTTCATCAAAAAGAGTCCAGTATTGATGCTGGCTATGGTGAGCTAAACATTCATATTGAATAAGTTGTCTTGGGTGAGAGAGGGGGCTGTGCTGTTTTAAATAGTCTGGATGAGCACAAAATACCGATTCGATCTGGCAGACTGGTCTCGCAATTAATCCATCTGCAACTTTTTGCGTTATACGCAAAGCTAAATCGACTTGTGCATCAATCAAGTCAATTGTATTTTCAGTAAGATATACATCAAATTGAATATGTGGATGTTGCTTTTTAAATTGACGAATACATTCCCCAACACCTAATTGAAATAAAAATAAACCACAAGTAAAACGAATCGTACCGTTATGTTGTTCGGGTGCTGCTAGCTCTTGTAGAAGTTGTTGTTGTTGTAAAATATTTTCGCAGTAGAGAAGGGCTTTTTCACCGGCTGGAGTAAGAGATATTTTTCGGGTATTCCGCTGAAATAGTCGAGTTGAGAATGTATGCTCTAGGTGCTCAAGATAGCGAGAAACCATGGCACGGGAATAATTAAGATGTTCTGCGGCTTTGGTTAAATTGCCATGCTGAGCAATAGAAACAAAGACTTGTATGGCTTTTAATGTGTCCATATGCTTTATCATTATTACAATTTATGCAACAGTTTATCTTAGTTTAGTGCATTTACCTTACAGAAATTGCAATTTAAAGTATTCCTTATGAAATTGGAGAATACATAATGAAATTTTTTAAATTAACTGCTTCGGCTCTAGCAACTACTACAGCTTTGACGATGGCTTCCACAGCTTTTGCACAAGATCTAAAAATCCAAAGTTTTCTGGCTAAACCCGAACATTTTGGGGTGACTTCTACTTTAATTGAAGGTGATAAAGAAGTTCTATTGGTCAATGCGCAATTCTCAAAATCTGAAGCATTACGTATTGCTGCCGATATTCTCGATAGCGGTAAAACGCTAAAGACAATTTTCGTAAGTTATGGTGATCCCGACTATTACTTTGGCTTAGATGTATTTAAACAGTACTTCCCAAATGTACAAATCATTGCAACTCCGGAAACTGTTAAACATATTCAAGATACTCAAGCCCTTAAAGTGAAATATTGGGGACCACAAATGGGTGCAAATGCACCTAGCCAAATTATTGTGCCTCAAGCTTACACTGCTAAAACTTTAAAACTAGAGAATGAGTCAATTGAAATTAAAGGTAAGAAAGAACTCACTTATTTATGGATTCCTTCTTCTAAGGCAGTAGTAGGTGGTATCCCTGTATCTTCAGGTATTCATTTATGGATGGCAGATACACCAAAAGTTAAAGACCGCAATGAAGTGATTCAAACTTTAGAAAGCATTAAAGCACTACAGCCTCAGACGGTTGTTCCTGCCCATATGGTTGAGGGAGCTCCACAAGGTTTGGATGCAGTTAACTTTTCGATCGACTATCTCAAGAGCTATGAGAAAGCGGCTAAAGTAAGTAAAAATGCTAGCGAATTGAGTCAGCTCATGCAAAAACAATATCCAACATTAAAAAGTGTGGATAGCCTAGAGCTAGGTGCAAAAGTTGTAAAAGGCGAGATGCAATGGCCGTAATTTAAATCGGAATATTTTAAATCGTCAGAAAAGCCGTGGTCTATACCCGGCTTTTTTAATGGGAAAAGGAATTTTTAATCAAAAAAACCTCTGTAACATTCTACGCACCTTATATAGTGTTTCTATAAAGAGAATTTTTTTGAGCAGAGAAAAAGACTAAGATAAAAATTAAAAATTGATAAAATTAAACAAAAGCTTAAGTTGCTACTTTTATATAAAAGGTAGAGATGAAGCTAAGGAAGAGAATTTAATAAAAAATTGCACAATTTGTACTTCTATTACTACAAAAGACAACCAATGATACGCACGCCAGAAAAAAAAATTGTGAATTATAGGCAGCGCAAAGATGATCTTTGCATTTAAGTGTTTGTCGTAATGAAAGGAAAGCGATTATGAAAAAATTAGGTCTTATCTCTGTAGTACTTGCTGGTGTTGCTTTTACAGCTGTTGGTTGTGCATCTGAAGCTGGTTTAAACGCATCAGGTTCTGCTCAAACAAGTGCTAGCCCATCTGGCGTACAAGCAGGTGTAGGTGTAGATGCTGGTGTTTCTGGTCAAGCACAACCAGGTCAAGTTGATGCTGGTGCTTCTGGTTCTGTTTCAGGTTCTGCAACAGCTCAGTAATTCTTAGTAATAAGAACAGTTAAAAGATTATAGAGTCATATATTTAAGATGCCGATTTATATATGAAATGAGCTGCTACTCATTATTCTATAATTAAGAGAATTTAGAATTCTCAAAAAAGCCCCAAAAGACGTAGCTTATTGGGGCTTTTTATATAGTAATGAATTTAGTCATCATGACGAGAATCTCGACGATTATGATCTCGATCTTCTACTCGGTTTTTATCCCATTCGTGACGTCTTTTATCGTCATCACGGTGTTTTTTATCCTCGTCATGGCGTCTTTTATCCCACTCATGACGGTTTCGGTCCTGTTCGCGAGCGTCTCTACGTTGTTGTTCATATATTCTTTGACGTTCTTCCCAGCGTTTTCGTTCCCAATCATTATATCGACGTCCATCATTGCGATCATAGCGATTAGTATCATGGTAACCATAGCCACCACGATAAGAAGGGTCATCTGTATAAGCAACACAGCCTACAGTTAAGAGACTGGTTACTAATAAAGTAACAACTAGTTTTGTTGACATAATCTTACCTCTTTTTGTCTGTTAACAATAATTGGCAAAAAACTCCTGCTTGAAACGACAGATTTGTTAATGACATTTGCTTTAAATCAGATTAGCGTAATTTAGTTTTTACCTTTGTATCTTGATTACATGAGTTGTATGCGAATATAGTCAAACAGCAACAGAATTCTGTAGAAAATATGAAGGATAAGAGGAATTCATGGAGATAGGCATGACAGCATTTAATCAAAAAATTCAAACATTGCTAGATAAGGGCCAAGGGCCCGCTGCTCGAGCTCTTGATAAGTTACCTCGATTAGCTCAAGAATCACTTGCCAAAATTCTTGGGTATTCTTACCAATATCCAGATCTGGACTCATTTACTAAATGTCTGATGGCTGTACAAATTAAGCAGGGGCGTATCGGTTTTATTGGTCCAGATCCAATTGACTCTAGACGGCAGTTTGATACGCAAATGTTAGCCATACGTCAGAAATCAACAGAGATTGATTCAGTAGAAGATATTCGTTTACCTCTTCAAAGTGGAACCGTTTTCGCGAGACACTACCACCCGGCGTCTAATAAAAAATTGCCTCTTCTTGTTTTCTATCACGGAGGGGGATTTGTTGTGGGTGGATTAGATACTCATGATGAGGCGTGTCGTATATTGGCAAAATATGCAAAAGTACAAGTACTCAGTATCGATTATCCTCTTGCGCCAGAGGTTTCTCCTCAACATTTAATCCAATCTTGTGAAGATGCTTTGGCTTGGGTATATCAAAATCGTAGACAATTAAAAATATTAAAAGGTCGAATTGCGGTAGCGGGTGATAGTGCAGGTGGAAACATTAGTACAGTCGTGGCTCAACGATCAGTAAATAAGCCTTATGCTCCACAGGCCCAACTTCTTATTTACCCTGCAGTCGATTTCAAGAGCCGACATCCATCCTTCTATGCCTATAACGAAGGATTGGTTTTGACAGATAAAGATATCGATAATGTCACTCAATATTATGCAACCCAGCATAACGTAGAATTAGACGATCCTATTATTTCTCCAACCTATGGAAACTTGAAGAAGAATCCACCGGCTTTTGTGATTACTGCTGGGCATGACGTATTACATGATGAAGGGAAAATCTATAGCTATAAGCTACGCCAAAATGGCGTCAAAATGCATTATGAAGAATACTCAGATCAAACGCATGGATTTATAAATCTGACGCCTATTTCTAAAAAGGCCAAACGGTACACCATTGAGTTCAGTAAAAACTTTAGAAAATTTTGGGATAAAAATAGCTAAATAAAAGTTTGGTCCATGTTTCACGTGGAACGTGGACTCATACTCAAATCTAAAATATAAGGCTTTAAATAAAAGATAATAAATACTCACTAGAATTATTTTATATAGACGATTAAATTTAACCTTTATTAAGTTTTGCATTTTACTGTAGGAAGATATGAAAAAATTATTAATGCTATGTTGCTTGGGTTTAAGCAGTCATTCAGTCTGGGCTGACACTTTAGTTGAAATGCAAACAAATTTAGGCAACATTGAAATACAGCTTTATGATGAGAAGGCTCCAAGTAGTGTCAAGAATTTTAAAAGCTATATAAAGTCGAACTTTTATAAAGATACGATATTCCACCGCGTAATTCCTGGTTTCATGGTACAGGGCGGTGGGCTTACTGCAAATATGCAGGAAAAAACCACTCGAGCACCAATCAAAAACGAAGCTGGAAATGGGATTGCTAACACACGAGGAACCTTAGCAATGGCTCGTACCGCAAATCCTGACTCTGCTACTAGTCAGTTCTTTATTAATGTCGCAGATAATAGTTTTCTAAATCGCTCTGCTGGTAATGCTGGTTATGCAGTTTTCGGAAAAGTGATTAAAGGAATGGATGTGGTTGACCGTATTGTAAAAGTACCGACAATCACTGATGGAATGCATCAGAACGTCCCTAAACAACCTATTAAGATAATAGAAGTGAAAATCAAAAAAGAATGAAAATAAAAGATTTTAATATTTGTTTTTTATTATCAATAATTTAAACCGTTGTTTTTACTTTTTTTGATTTCGATTGGGTGAAAAAGAATCGATCAAACACATATATTTAGAAAAGTGCTTGCGTACCATTTTTTTTTCCCTATAATGCACTCATCCCGACGCGATACATGAGAATATCTTAGCTTACAGGGTTAAGATGAAAAGCTTAGTATTGCGTTGAATTCTGTCTCTGACGAAGAGCAGAAAGATCATTAAGAGATTATGAAGAACAACTTGTGTGGATTTTTACTGATTGATCGATCGAAATATTATCATTGATTG
>NZ_JBWKOW010000012.1:0-57391 GCF_059416285.1 Acinetobacter sp. GW821-FHT09D10 | reverse complement strand
TTCTCCAATAGCTCAGTCGGTAGAGCGACGGACTGTTAATCCGCAGGTCCCTGGTTCGAGCCCAGGTTGGAGAGCCAAGATTCTTAAAAACCCACTCATCATGAGTGGGTTTTTATTTGTATGATGCCTTCACATGTTCGAATCGAGTCACTTATTTTTTATTGTTTTAGGTTGCATCAGCACCTGCATTTTTCTTGCTGTTTGTTTACGCCCCTATTTATTTCCAAAACAAAAATTCTTTGCTCGTCCTGTCATTACCAACTTTGAAATTCAGATGTTTATCCGTTTAAAACAAAGTTTTCCAAGTTATCATGTTTTAGCACAAGTGGCTTTTAGCGCTTTAATTACCAGTAAGGACTATAAAATTCGTAGTCAGTTCAACCGAAAAGTTACTGACTTTGTTGTGCTTAACGATAAGATGGAAGTGATTGCCATTATTGAGTTAGATGACCCTTCTCACCTTGAAAAAACGGAAGAAGATCGTATTCGTGATCAAATGCTCACAGAAGCAGGTTACACTGTAAGACGCTATACAAACATTCCAAGTGTACGTCAGCTACAAAAGGATATTCATTAAAAAACCGCTGTTATTTCTTTTCAGAACTTGCTGCTTCTTTTTCAGCTATTCTTTTTTCCATTTCTAAACGTTGCTGCTCATATTGTTTTTTAGTCTTAGCATCACTCTTTGCAACCAAGAAAAGAATTCCAATAATCAGGAAAGGAATAAGCAAACCTAATCCCATTAATAACCAAGGAACAGATTTTTTTTCAACAGGTTGCTGGCTCATAAATGCTTCAAACTCAAACGGTATCGATTTTAAGGTGTGTAACAATATAACAAAAAGGGCCCTCTTTAGGACCCTTTTAATTTGAATATATTCAATACAAAAATTATTGTGCTATTCCTGTACATTCAACATTCTTACTAGCATCTATTACCGATGGATCAAGCACTATATTTGTTTTAGCTGGCATCTTAGATTGAACAAATTGATAAATTTCAGCATTTCTACATACAATCGCTTGAGTATGAGCAGCCCCTAGAACAGGCACAAATGTCACATCAGTTCCCATTTTTTTAAGCCCCTCTTGTAAGGCAAGAGTAACAGGATATGGTACAGCCATATCAGCAGTCCCCTGAACAATCATAACTGGTGAATTAATTTTTTTAGTTGCTGGCTGATTATCGTCTAAGAACTTTTTCACAGTTGGGTTTTCTTGGAAGTTACCAGCTAAACCAGGATAATCTAAAACTGTTTTACCAGTATTAGTCGCAAGAAAGTCACGAATATCATCTGCAAATTTATTATGCAAATCAGTTAAACATACGCCATTTTCACCAGTAGTCCCCTCTGCGAACTCAGCTACACTCTGAGAACGTTGTTGGAAAATTTCACGATAATTAAATTTAGGTTCATAGGCTGTAATACCCACTGTAGTATATGCAGCATATGCGAGTAGCTCAGCATACACTTCTACAGCCGTACCAACAGGTGCAGTACCAGCCTGCTCTTTCACAAGAATGTCTTTAATTGCTTGCGGAGCAACTTTAGAAATAATATCGCCAAGGCTAGAAGCTGGTGCTGTTGCAACCGCTCCTTTGTAGTTACTGTCGTTATTAGCAAATTCAGCTGTTCCTAATGAAGCATGGCCTCCTTGGGACTGTCCAATTGACATCCATGAACTATTTAACTGACTACCGTAATGATCCTTCGCAGCTTTAACTGCTGCAATTGCAGATTTAGCCTCACTTCCTAGATTAAGGTATGGATGCATCCCTCTAGTACCTAAACCTTCATAGTCTGGAGCAATCACGACATAGCCAGCTGCCAACAATGTATCCGCTAAAATTTTGAAACGTGGATTAATTGTATTATTACTTGGCGCACAGCTATCGCCTACGCCTACAGTGCCATGTTCCCATACAACTACACGATAACCATCTTTAGGTTGAGCAATTTTAGGGAACATTACTAATGCTGTTGCTTCTGCTGTTTTCCCTTGAACATTTGCCATGTTATAAGTCATGACTTTTATAGATGAAGCACCTTCTAAACTATCCTTAGAATAGGCTTTTTCAGAAATATAAGTTTTATTAGGGTTCACACCAATATAGTCATCATCATCGTCATTACATGCTGCAAGAAATAATGTTGAAACCGATAATGTTATAGCTAAAGCAATTTTTGACCGTTTCATAAAATATCCTTTTTATGTTATGTGTTATTTATTCCGCATATTTTTATGCACAAATATTAAGACATAAAAAAAGTGCTCTGCATAGAACACTTTTCAACCTTACGGTCATTTTTACTATATGAAATTTAAAAATATTCCCAGAAAAATGATTAATCCAACCCAGCGATTGTGACGGAATGCCCAAAAACAGACTTGAGGGTTGCGGTCTTTGGTTTTAATTGTTTGATATATAAAATCGAATGCTACAATCACTAATGCAATGATCGCCCATGGAAATAAAATATTTTCTAAATACAGTGCAGCACCAATCAAAACAAGACTGGTTGCTTGTAAAAGCGCAATAATCTGGATGTCATATCGACCAAAAAGAATAGCTGTAGATTTCACACCAATCTTTAAATCATATTCACGGTCAGTAATGGCATATTGAGTGTCATAAGCGACTGTCCAAGCTAGATTACCAAAATAAAGAAGCCAACACGTTATATCTAACGGCTTACCCATCGCAGTAAATGACATTGGAATTCCCCAAGAAAATGCCATACCTAAAACCACTTGTGGTAAATGGGTATATCTTTTCATGAAGGGATATATAAATGCTAAAACTAATCCAGCTAGAGCACAATAGAATGTCGCTAGAGGTAAAAAGAACAACGTACAAGCGCTAGCAAATACTAGCGCTAAAAATACATATATTGCTTCTCTCGGACGAATTATCCCAGTTGCTAATGGACGTGTTTTAGTGCGTTCAACATGTGCATCTACTTTTCGATCAGCAAAGTCATTAATGGCACAACCAGCAGCACGCATAAAAATTGTGCCTAAGACCATTGCCAAAAGAATATGCAATGGCGGCGTTCCTTCTGCCGCAACCCAAAGTGCCCACATGGTTGGCCAAAAGACGAGTTCTGTTCCAACTGGCTTATCAAACCGACATAGATAATAGTATGCTTCTAAACGCTGACGCCATGTGGTATCTGTTGCAGTCGTCATAGTAGTTCCTTGTCGTTCTGCTGATGTAGAAAAGCTTCAAAAGCTGGTAAGAATGTTTCTTGGACTATAAATTTACACCCATGCCAAGTATAGCAACTTTGTCGCGTCCACCCTTCTGGCAAATGAATGACACGGCGGTCACAAAGTGGTGTGGTTCTTTGAAATAGAAAAAATCCAATCGGTGTAGAACCAATGTGCTGGAATATGCGGGCTTTTTTTTGTAGGCTTAAAATAGGAAAAATACTTTTTGCTTTAACCCAAGGTTCTGCCTCACTGCCATATAAATAAGTCTCGCGCACCCATGAGGTGTGAGTATGAGGCATATTCATCCATTGGCTATCTGCAAAAGTTAAACGCTGAAAGTGTTCTTTAAAAGGTTTTACACTGAACTGACCACCACCAAGTTCAGTCAATTGTTGAGTCAGAGAACCAGATGCATACAACCATGTTTTCAACTCAGGATTTAAAGTCTTTTCCTGTTTAAGTACTGGTTGCCGTTTACGCATAATCTGCTCACATGAAAACTCGCACTTAGTTTAACCCAATTTTTTGATAAAAAACGTAGAGAATTCAATCAACATTCCAAGCAATAAAAAAGCCTGCATAAGCAGGCTTTTTATGAAAATACGTATTACAAGCTGTAGTACATATCAAACTCAACTGGGTGAGTAGTCGTGTTAAGACGACGTACATCTTCAGTTTTAAGTTCGATGTATGCATCAAGCATTTCTTTAGTGAACACGCCGCCTTTTAACAAGAATTCGTGATCTGCTTGAAGTGCTTCAAGAGCCATATCTAAGCTATGAGCAACTGTTGGGATTTTTGCTTCTTCTTCTGGAGGAAGATCATACAAGTTCTTATCAGCAGCTTCGCCCGGATGGATCTTGTTTTGGATACCGTCGATACCAGCCATTAACAATGCAGCGAAACCTAAGTACGGGTTCATCATTGGGTCTGGGAAACGAGCTTCGATACGCTTACCTTTAGGGCTAGAAACGTATGGAATACGGATAGACGCAGAGCGGTTACGCGCTGAGTAAGCAAGCATGATTGGTGCTTCGAAGTGAGGAACCAAACGCTTGTATGAGTTTGTAGATGGGTTTGTGATCGCATTCAATGCACGAGCGTGCTTGATAACACCACCGATGAAGTACAATGCCATTTCAGAAAGGCCTGCATATTCATCACCAGCAAACAAGTTCTTGCCATCTTTAGAGATAGACATATGAACATGCATACCAGAACCATTATCGCCTACCATTGGTTTAGGCATAAAGGTTGCAGTTTTTGCATATTGGTGTGCAACGTTCCAAACAGCATATTTGAATTGTTGAACTTCGTCAGCTTTACGTACAAGTGTATTGAAGCTCACACCAATTTCTAATTGGCAAGAAGCAACTTCGTGGTGGTGTACTTCTACACGACCAGGGCCCATGATGTCTTCGATTTTCGCACACATTTCTGCACGCATATCTTGTGAAGAATCAACTGGAGGAACTGGGAAGTAACCGCCTTTAACACGTGGACGGTGACCAGAGTTACCAGACTCGTAGTCTTTACCAGTAGACCAAGCAGCTTCTTCAGCGATCAATGTATGACGAGCGCCAGACATATCGATGTCCCACTTCACTTCATCAAATACAAAGAATTCTGGTTCTGGACCAAAGAATGCAGTATCACCGATACCTGTAGATTTTAAGTATTCTTCTGCACGGCGAGCAATCGAACGTGGGTCACGCTCATAACCTTGACCAGTTGAAGGTTCAATAACGTCACAAGTCACAACTACAGTTGGTTCAGCAAAGAACGGGTCAACAAAACCAGTTTCTGCATCTGGACGTAAAATCATGTCAGATGCTTCAATGCCTTTCCAACCAGCGATTGAAGAACCATCAAACATTTTACCGTCTTCAAAAGTATCTTCATCAATAGAATCAGCTGGGTAAGTTACGTGCTGTTCTTTACCCTTAGTATCAGTAAAGCGAAAATCGACCCATTTTGCGCCACTTTCTTGTATGAGTTGAAGGACCTTGTTCGCCATGCTCATTTTGCTCCAATGAAATTTTGTTGCACTTGTTAAGTGCGTGTTAATTGCTAGTATATATTAAGCAAATCTCATACCAACTTTATAAGACTTACCTAAAACATTGAATTGCTTATAACTATCCATGATTTAGGTCCCTTGTCTTGAACCCATTATACTGTTTGCATAGTTAAATGCACCATATTCAGACATTTTCAAATTATGGCATACAAGAATAGCTCACAATCGCCCTAATTTAGTGCAAAATTGTTGCGCTAATATGAATCATCGCATCAATATCTAACAGTAATTCATGATCATAATACTTTCTTATATAGAAAGCTGGCATTCTTATTACAATGAATAAAAAATAATAAATGATGACTTATGAAATTCTAACCTTTCGATGAGAGCTCTACATCTACTCATGCCTTTGCAAAAAAGGCTTTAATGTAAATATTGCCTTGAAAAGTAATTTTCAAAAAAATTTAAATAGTCCTCTTTTGCGTTATACCTCACTCATTAAAATACTGAGGTTTTCTGAAATTATTTTTCTTTTTTACAGCACTTCTATTTTAAGACTCGTTAAAACAGCTTAATTCTTATTTTCCTTATGGAGTTCTCTGCTGTGAGGCAAGTTTTGATCAGCTTTGGTGCGTAATAATCTGATAGCTTAGCTTTTCACGATATAGTTTTTCACTTTTCCATTTTTTACCATTTGTTATATACCTTTTTTATACATGACCAACTTGCTTTTCAATTTAAAAAAAACTAAAAAATAAAACATAACTTTTTTTTATAATTAAACAAACTAAAAGTTTGGTTTACTTGACTACAAATATGTTCAAAGGATTTGAAATGAAGCATGAACTCGAACAATGCGACACAGCTTTTTTCGGCCATCCAAAACCCTTAAAAACTTTATTTTTTACTGAACTGTGGGAACGGTTTTCTTACTATGGAATTCGTCCCTTATTGGTTCTTTACATGGTTGCGATGGTCAATGACGGTGGTTTAGGTCTTGATCGTCCTACCGCAGCTGCAATTGTAGGGTTATTTGCTGGCTCTATGTATTTAATGACCGTTTTAGGCGGTTGGATTGCCGATAACTGGTTAGGCCAAGCAAGATCTGTCTGGTATGGTTCCATCATTATTGCATTAGGTCATTTATCGATTGCACTTACTCCTATCTTTGATCAATTCTTTTTTTATTTCGGTTTAGTTCTTATTGTTATTGGTTCTGGATTGTTTAAAACCTGTATTTCAGTGATTGTCGGAACATTATATAAAGCCCAAGATAATAGACGTGATGCCGGCTTCTCCATTTTTTATATGGGAATTAATATAGGTTCTTTTATTGCTCCTCTTCTTACAGGCTTATTAGCACGGGATCATAACTGGCACTTAGGTTTTGGTATAGGTGGCCTTGGGATGTTAGTTGCATTACTTATTTTTCGTGTATTCGCTATTCCACAGCTACAAGCTTTTAATGAGTTGCGTCAAGAAAATGACAATTGGAATAAACCAATTGTTGAAAATAAAAATGCGCCAAAAATTGCTTTATCCTTTTTACTATCTGTCGCAGTCGTTATTGCCCTGACCTCCTTTGGTGTAATTCATATCAATCCGGTCGCGGTAGCAACTTACTTAACCGTAGGAATCGGCGTTGGTATTATTGCTTACTTTGCATATTTACTACTTTTCCTGAATTTAGAGCAGCATGACAAATTTAAAATTATTATTTGCTTTGTTTTATTAGCAGCATCTGCGCTATTTTGGTCTGCCTTTGAGCAAAAGCCCACAACTTTTACTTTATTTGCACAAGATTATACGGACCGTATTGTTTTCGGATTTGAGATCCCAACTGTATGGTTTGAATCAATCAATGCCCTATTTATTATTGTTTTTGCTCCAGTTGCAGCTTGGCTATGGGCGAAGCTAGGTAAGGCAAATAAAGACCCAAGCTATATCAGCAAATTTATTATCGCATTGTTATTCGCAGCAGGCGGCTTTTTGCTCATGTCTCTTGCCAGTCATTTTGCTATTAATGGTGGGGCAGTTTCACCATTTTGGTTAGTCGGTACTTTATTTTTTCTTACCATAGGTGAACTTTGCCTAAGCCCGATTGGCTTATCAACCATGACTAAACTTGCACCTGATGTCATCCGCAGTCAAATTATGGGTCTGTGGTTTACTGGTTCAGCTTTAGGTAATCTGATAGCAGGGTTGATTGGAGGACATGTATCGGCAGATGGCATTAATCACTTACCTACCCTCTTTATGAGATGTGTTTTGGCGTTAGTGATTGGCGCAATCGTGTTATTTTTATTAAAGAAACCTATTTATAGATTAATGAACAAAAGTACCAGTAAAGTTCAACCTGACTTGGAAACCATATGACCAATTTAACTGTTCAAGAAAAGCTAGAGAAACTTCGTGAACTCATGCTTAACCAGCATGTTGATGTGTTAGTCGTCATGAGTGCCGATCCACATATGTCAGAATATTTACCGGATTACTGGAAAGCAAGGCAATGGCTTAGCGGTTTTAGTGGCTCTGTTGGAACACTTGTAGTCACTCAAAATTTTGCGGGACTTTGGGCAGATGGACGTTATTGGGTACAAGCCGAGCAACAGCTTGTGGGAACTGGATTTGAACTTCAAAAATTGACCAGTGATGAATCATCAACACATCTAGCTTGGATTGCACAAAACTTAACAGCAGGATCCGTCATTGCAGTAAATGGACATACCTTATCCATTCAACAATTTAAGGCGCTCGAACATACTGCAAGACTTAACAACTATAAACTCGAAACTCAACAAGATTTAATTGGAGCAATCTGGTCTGATCGTCCGGAGCTTCCTTCCAAAAAAATCAACTTGATGCCTGAAGGGTTAAACGCCCTCTCTCGTAAAGAAAAAATTCAGAATATTCGTGAAACTTTACACAGCAAGAATATTGCGGGTCATTTCATTTCATCTTTAGATGATATTGCATGGATCTTAAATGCACGTGGGCAAGATGTAGAATATAACCCTGTGTTCTTGTCTCATTTATATATTAGTGAAAAACAAACTATTCTTTTTATTGGTACTGAAAAAGTTGATATAACCATTCAACAAGCTTTAGCAGCTGATGGTATTGAGATTCGTAACTATGAAGATACGGCAACATTTTTAGCGAATATTTCTGATGTCTCTATACTTTTAGATCCAGCCAAAGTATCGATTTATCATGAACAAGCCATCGCAAAAGATATTCAGGTTGTATACGACATCAACCCGAGTACGCTTTTTAAATCACGTAAGCATGAAAGTGAAATAGCTCATATCCGTCATGCAATGGTTAAAGATGGTGTTGCCCTTTGCCACTTTTTCCACTGGTTAGAAAAAGCACTTCATCATCGTGAAACCATTTCAGAACTGACGATTGATGAAAAAATTACAGCTTTCCGTGCTCAGCAAGATGGGTTTATAGGGCCAAGTTTTTCTACAATTGCTGGCTTTAATGCCAATGGCGCTCTACCTCACTACCGCGCAACTGAGGAGCACTATTCATTTATTGAAGGCGATGGATTATTGCTAATTGACTCAGGTGGGCAATATGTAAATGGAACAACAGATATTACTCGTGTAGTTCCTGTGGGCACGCCAACACAACCACAAAAACGTGACTATACCTTGGTTTTAAAGTGTCATATTGCTTTGGCCAAAACGATTTATCCAGAAGGTTTAGCTGCACCGCTACTCGATTCAATTTGTCGCCATACCTTATGGCAACATGGTTTAGATTATCGCCACGGAACAGGTCACGGTGTAGGCTTTGCTCTTAACGTTCATGAAGGACCGCAAGTACTTTCTTATTACGCGCCAGTTCATGCCTATAGCAAATTGCGTGAGGGAATGATTCTTTCCAATGAGCCAGGACTTTATCATGAAGGACAATACGGTATTCGCATTGAAAATCTGGTGGCAAACCGTCTTCACTCTGGGTTTGAAAAAACCTATGGTGAGTTCTTGGAGTTTGAAACGCTAACACTTTGTCCAATTCATTTAGATTGTATCGTTGTTGATATGCTTAACAACGAAGAAAAAGACTGGCTAAATGCCTATCACCAAATGGTTCAAGAAAAACTAGCTGAACATTTGTCTGGAGAGGTTTTAGACTGGCTGATTTACAACACTCGTGCGATTTAATCTGCTTTTCTAACTAAGGCAGAATACTTTTTAGTTCTAATGAAAAAGCCGATTCTGCCCTAGTTGCACATATCTCTGTTTCTTAACAGATCTAATATCAATTTAAAGCTGACTTTTTTAGCAAATTTCTAAGGAATGAAATAGTTAAACTGGTCACTTCATTTTTTGTTATATTAGCCGCTTAGAAAGCGGCTTTTTTATTTTTTAATCAAGAAGTTCTTTCTAAAAGTGAGTATTAATGTGAGTAACTACTCTAGTCACTTATTAAATATATATTAATTATTATGAGGTTAAGTTCATCATGCTTCTAATGATCGACAATTACGACTCTTTTACCTACAACATCGTCCAGTACTTTGGCGAGTTGGATCAGGAAGTAAAAGTTGTTCGCAATGATCAAGTCACATTAGAGGATATTGAACGATGGCAACCTAAATATCTGGTTATTGGTCCTGGCCCTTGCTCTCCAAGCGAAGCAGGTATTTCTATTCCGGCAATTAACCACTTTGCCGGAAAAATTCCTTTACTTGGCGTGTGTTTAGGGCATCAAAGTATTGGGCAAGCTTTTGGCGGAAACATTGTACGAGCCAAAACGGTGATGCACGGACGTTTATCTGATATGTACCATAGCAATAAAGGTATTTTCAGTAATCTCCCTAGCCCATTCTCAGCAACTCGTTATCATTCATTGGTGATCGATCAGCAAACACTGCCTGATTGCCTTGAAGTAACGTGCTGGACCAATGAAGCAGATGGCTCAATGGAAGAAATCATGGGTGTTAAACATAAGACATTGCCTGTTGAAGGTGTGCAGTTCCATCCAGAATCAATTTTGAGCCAACATGGTCATCAAATCTTTAAAAACTTTTTAGATATTTATGCATAAGTGATATTTATGAACATTCAACAAGCACTTAACCATATTACAAAAAATATTCACCTGACTCAGCCGCAAATGGAAGACATTATGCGCAGCATCATGCAAGGTGAGGCAACCGAAGCACAAATTGGTGCTTTGATGATGGGCCTTCGCATGAAAGGTGAAAGTATTGACGAAATTACTGCTGCCGCACGTGTTATGCGTGAATTCGCTATTAAAATTGATGTCAGTGATATCAAATATTTAGTTGATATTGTCGGTACTGGCGGCGATGGGCAAAATTTATTTAACGTCTCTACAGCCTCAAGCTTTGTGATTGCAGCAGCTGGTGCAACCATTGCAAAGCATGGTAACCGAGGCGTTTCAAGTAAATCAGGTTCATCTGACCTACTGGAACAAGCAGGTATTAACCTTGATTTAGATATGGAACAAACTGAGCGCTGCATTCGTGAGATGGGTGTAGGCTTTTTATTTGCTCCAAATCATCACAAAGCAATGAAGTATGCTGTTGGCCCACGTCGTGAGCTTGGTGTTCGCAGCATTTTCAATTTACTCGGCCCGCTTACGAATCCGGCCGGCGTAAAACGCTTTGTCATTGGGGTATTTTCAGATGAACTTTGCCGTCCGATTGCCGAGGTTATGAAGCAACTTGGCGCTGAGCATGTCATGGTGGTTCATTCAAGAGATGGACTCGATGAAATTAGCCTTGCTGCCCCTACTGCTGTTGCAGAGCTTAAAGACGGTGAAATTACCGAATGGACGCTTAATCCAGAAGATGTCGGGATTGAATCACAAACCTTAAATGGTTTAGTGGTAGCAGATGCCGCAGCAAGCTTAAAGCTGATTAAAGATGCATTAGGTAAAAATAAATCTGACATTGGTGAAAAAGCAGCAAATATGATTGCTCTCAATGCTGGTGCAGGAATTTATGTGGCTGGTATTACCAAAACTTACGCTCAGGCTGTTACGTTCGCTCAAGATATTATCTATGGCGGGCAAGCTTTAGAGAAAATGAGTGTTTTGGCTGAATTTACTAAAGCATTAAAACAGTCTCAGGCAGATTAAGGATTTCTCATGATTAATATTCAAAATACCATTTTAGGTAAAATTGTTGACCGTAAACATGAGGAACTTGCTGCACGTTTAAAACAACGTAATTTGCAAGATGTTGAAGAACTAGCGAAAGCTGCAACTCCAGTACGAGGCTTTGCAAAAGCTTTACAGCACAAACGCCCTGCCGTAATTGCTGAAATTAAAAAAGCTTCTCCGTCAAAAGGCATTATTCGTGCAGATTTTAATCCTGCTGAAATTGCCGAGCAGTACGAACAAGCTGGAGCAGCATGTTTATCCGTTTTAACTGATGTTGATTTTTTTCAGGGTGCGGATGAAAATATTGCCATTGCACGAAGCCACTGTGCTTTACCTGCTTTACGTAAAGACTTTCTGATTGATCCATATAATGTAGTTGAAGCACGTGCATTACATGCTGACTGTATTTTATTGATTGTTGCATCTTTGTCAGATCAACAACTTGAAGAAATGTCTAAGACTGCATTTGAACATCAGCTTGATGTATTGGTTGAAGTTCATGACGAAGAAGAACTGGAACGTGCTTTAAAGTTGTCTGAGCAATGTGTATTAGGTGTGAATAACCGTAATTTAAAAACCTTTGATGTAGATTTAAATACCTCAATTCGTTTGAAAAACTTGCTTCCATCATCACGTTTACTTGTGACGGAAAGTGGTATTGCCACTCCAGATGATGTTCGTATGATGCAAGAAAATGATATTCACACCTTCTTGGTTGGCGAAAGTTTTATGAAACAACCAAGACCAGATCAAGCTTTTACCGCCCTTTTTGGACAACCCCAAACGGTTTAATAGAAGATATATGAGTAATAAAGATTCATCGCTTTCTAAAGAGCAACAAAAGTTACTGAAGCAATTTAAAAAGCAAATCTCCAATCCTCATTCAAGCAAAATCGCAAGTCAGTCTGAGGCCCCCAAACCTCAGGCTGAGCCTGAAGAATTGGAAGATGCAAACCTGTTTCAAAGTGCTCTAGCAGGTGTTAAGCCCATCAATAATAGTAATATTGCTGATGTAAGAACGCCTCGCACAAAAAAAATTGATGCTCAAACACTCGCTAAACGTGCAGCTGCCGAAGGTGGTCGTGAAACTGAACATGCCGAGTTATCAGACACCCAAGCCGCTCTAAATCCTGTAGCGAGTCAAGCAACTCTAAGCTATCGCATTGCCACACTTCAGCATAAAGTTTTCGAAGACTTAAAAGCTGGAAAAATGCGCTGGTTTGAAGCTGTAGATTTACACGGCTGTACGATTGAACAAGCACGTGACGCAGTTTTACAGGTTATCCAGATGGCAAAAGATGAAAATCAAAATGTTGTCAAGATTGTACATGGTAAAGGCCCTGAAGCTGTCTTAAAAACCTATGTCAACGGATGGCTACGTCAGCACCGCGATGTTTTGGCTTTTGTAAGTGCACCTGAAAATCAAGGCGGCACAGGTGCCGTTCTCGTACTGCTTAAACGTGCAGAAAAAAATCCAAAGTTCGAACAAAAGAAATGATCCAAACAGATCATTTCTTCACATCAAACACCTGTAATAATTGAGCAACCACTGCAACGGCAATCGTTGCAGGTTGTTTCGATGAAATCCCTTCTATCCCGATCGGGCAAACTAAACGTTGTAATGCTTCTGGTGCATAACCACGCGTCAGCATACGTTTCTCAAAAATAGCCCTTTTACTTTTTGAACCAATCATCCCAACATAAGCAAATGGTTCTGGCATAGATTTCAAAGCTGCAAAACACAGTTGCAGATCTAGTTGATGATCATGAGTCAAAATTAAAATTGCACCTGAACGGTCAAAATGCTCGATCTCGGCTTCAAGCGTATCAGTCGTTAAACATTGAACCTGTTGCAGTAAATCGGATGGGAAAATATCGTCACGTGGATCAATCCATTTCACTCGAACACCAACAGGCAATAAACAACGGACAATTGCTTCCCCCACATGCCCCGCGCCACAAATCAACACTTGCATGGCATAAGGTTGAATCTGCTGGCCAAATTGCCATTCTTCACTACTGACAGGCTGAAATTCGAAACGTGGTTGCTGTTCTACGTCCCGAATCTGCCAAATGGATGCATGTTGATGTGAGACTGTACGCCATATACGCTGTCCAGCTCGCCATGCTTGCAAACAATGGGATAAATCTGAGGCAATTACAGCAGGTGATATTTTTTCAAACAACAACCACATCACTCCGCCACAACATTGCCCCAAGCGAGCACTGAGGTTAAATCGCTCAACACGTCTCGTACAAGCTTCCGTTTCTCTTAAGATTGCTTTCGCAATATCAAGAGCCTGAAACTCTAGATGCCCACCACCGATCGTATCTGCCTGCTGCCATTGTTGTTGCAAATTGAGCCGCAATAACATTGTTGCACCAACCTCTCGTGGTGTTGAACCATCAGCGCGTACCACTGTGACCAATACCATAGGCATAGCATCGGCTTGCCACGCCACAAAATCAGTCCACCATTGTAAATGTTGCATAATCTTCTACATTTTAGCTTGTGGGCGGTCAGCCAAAGCTTGTCCACGCCCAATAGCAATTGCACGTAAAATTTCTTCGGCAGTTGCTGGCGCATTAAGTACGAGTGGTGCATTTTCTGGAATAGCCGCCTGTACTGCCTGACGAATTGCAGAAAAAACTGACAATGCCAACATAAATGGAGGTTCACCTACCGCTTTGGAGCGATAAATAGTGTCTGCCTGATTGTGGTTATTAAACAGTTTGACGTTAAAAATATGAGGAATATCAAAACTGGTCGGGATTTTGTAAGTTGAAGGTGCATGCGTAAACAAGCGTCCTGCATGTGGTCCTTGTGGCTGCCAATACAACTCTTCTGTCGTGAGCCATCCCATTCCTTGAACAAAGCCCCCTTCAATTTGCCCAATATCAATTGCAGGGTTAATGGACCGCCCGACATCATGCAAAATGTCGGCACGCAATACTTTCATTTCCCCAGTTAAGGTATCTATTGCGACCTCACTGACTGCTGCACCATAGGCATAATAGAAAAACGGACGGCCTAAATGGTTGACCTGATCATAGTGAATTTCTGGCGTTTTATAAAAACCGCTGTCCCATAGTTGCACACGCGCTATATATGCCCGTTGAACTAAGTCAGGAAATGTCCATGAATGTCCATTCGCTGTTGAAACCATACTATCTTCAAACTGGATTTGCTCAGCATCACTTTGACTTATTTCTGCTGCAAGTTTTGCCAGACGCTCACGAATTTTAATACAGGCATTTTGCACAGCTTTACCATTTAAATCCGCTCCACTTGATGCTGCGGTTGCCGAAGTATTTGGCACACGAGAAGTATCGGTTGCAATTAAGCGAACACTATCGATTGGTAAACCCAACTCATGCGCAGCAACCTGCCGTACTTTGGTATATAGCCCCTGTCCCATTTCTGTACCGCCATGCGTAATAGAGACAGTACCATCCATATAAACATAGACCAATGCACCTGCCTGATTGTAATGCACGGCATTAAACGAAATACCGAACATTAATGGTGTTAATGCAATACCACGCTTAATGATGTCATTGTTCTGATTAAAGGTATGAATGGTCTGTTTACGTTTCGCATAATCACTACTTTGCAACAATTCGGCCACCAGTCGAGGGGCAACATTATCACGGACTTCTGCCCCATAATGCATACGATCACGTCCGCCACCAGGCTGCTCGGCAAAGAAATTACGTTGCCGAATTTCAAGCGGATCACAACGTAAATAACGAGCAATGTCATCAATAATATTTTCAATGACAAACATGCCTTGCGGTCCACCAAAACCACGATATGCGGTATTGGAAACAGTATTGGTTTTACAGCGTAAGTTACGCAACTGAACCGCATTTAAATAATAGGCATTGCCAATATGACAAATCGCACGTTCATTCACTGGCCCAGAAAGATCAGCCGAAAAACCGCAATTTGAAGCCAATTGCACCTTTAGGCCTTGCAAAATACCAGTGTCATCAAAAGCCACAGACCACTCATAAGCAAAACCGTGACGCTTGCCTGTGGCGCTCATATCATCATCACGGTCTAAACGTAATTTACAAGGACGGCCTGTTTTTTGTGCTGCCAAAGATGCAATGCATGCCCATTGTGCCGACTGCGACTCTTTACCACCAAAACCACCACCCATACGGCGACTTTCCACACTCACCTGATGCATATTCATGCCTAATGCATGACAAATCAGCAGCTGCATTTCTGTTGGATGTTGTGTCGAGCAATAGACTTTTAAGGCGTGATTTTCTTGGGGAATCGCATAGGAAATCTGTCCTTCAAGATAGAAATGCTCTTGACCACCTAGCTCAATAGCACCAGAAAGTTGATGTGCAGCATTTTGAAATGCCTGTTCAACTTCACCATGGCTAAATTCAACAGGTGGCAATACCCACGATTCTTTTTCAATCGCATCTTGAATCGTTAAAATCGGAGTTTCGGGCACATATTCAATTTTTGCCAAGCGAACTGCCTGACGGGCTTGCTGATAAGTCTCGGCAACAACCACAAACAAGGCTTGTCCATAAAATTCGACCTTCTCTTCAGCAAAAATCGGGTCATCTTTAACAATGGGTCCCCAATTATTTTCAACATCAATATCTTGTGCTGAAAAAACTGCATAAACCCCACCAGCCTGACGTACCGCATCCAAATCAAACTTACTGATTTTACCTTTGGCACAACTCGAAAATCCGACTGCTAGATGCATCGTATTTTCAAGCTCGGGTAAATCATCGATATAGGTTGCCTGCCCAGTCACATGTAAATGTGCGCTCTCGTGTGGAATGGAGTCGCCTGCTTTAGCGGATTTTTTAGAAACACTTAAGTCAATGGTTTGATTCATGTTAGATCTCCACCAGAGCAATCAAGTCATTCACACGAGTGATCGCTTGAGACAGGATTTTTTCTACATAAAAACGCTTTAAACAGTTTTTCGCGACTTGTAAACGATATGCCGAGCTAGCACGTCCATCATCTAAAGGTTGATAGTCTTGTGACAATGCCTCTTGTGCCTTAGCTATCAATTCTGCTGTCAATTGCTGGCCTTCTAATATGGCTTCTGCATATTTTGCACGTTTGGGAACAGCAGCCATGCCACCAAAAGCAATTCGCACATTGTGAGCGACGTAATGAGTATCTAACTCGCATGAAATAGCCGCACATACCGCAGAAATATCTTGCTCAAAACGTTTGGCAATTTTATAACTGGCAAATTTAACATGCGTCTGCTCTTCACAAAGTGGAATAACAATCGCTTCAACAAACTCACCAAGCTGTAAGGCTGTTTTTTGATAATCTAGATAAAAGTCTTCCAATGCGACTTCACGCGTCTGTTCACCTACACGCAAAATCAATCGTGTACCTAGCGTAATTAATGCTGGCATTGAGTCACCGATAGGGGAACCATTGGCAATATTTCCACCTAGGGTTCCCGCGTTTTTAATAGGCATAGAAGCAAAACGGCGCTGTAATTCTTGAAAGTCAGGATAAAAATCTGAAATTTTTATGAGTGCATCACTCAAACTTACATTTGCCCCAATCGTTAAAGCATGGTCGGTAACTACAATCTTTTTCAGTTCTTCAACCTGACCAATATAAAGCATATCGCCTAAATCACGGCCCTGCTTGGTTACCCACAAACCGACATCTGTGCTACCAGCGACAATACGTGCTTGCGGCAATTGCAAACGTAAAGCGGCAAAATCCTGTAAAGTCTTTGGTGCAAAAAATTGCTGACCATGATCATTCAAATGCAATGCAGGTAATGCTTTGATCTCTTTTAATACATCAAGTACTTTTTGACGTTCTAATACAACACGCGGATAGTCATAAGCTTTTTGTGCTGCATCTAAAATAGGGCGATAGCCTGTACAACGACACAAGTTTCCGGAGAGATAATCACTGATTTGATCTTTACTCGGAGAATGTTGTTCATTTTCATACATTGACCATAACGACATGATAAAACCGGGTGTACAAAAACCGCATTGTGAACCGTGCAAATCGACCATCGCCTGTTGTACAGGATGAAGTGTCCCAGCCTGAGTAGGCAATAATGTATGAAGATCTTCTACTGTAAATAGGGCCTTACCATCTAAAGTCGGTAAAAACTGAATACAGGCATTCACACTTCGCAATTGCAAACTCTTATTGACCAACTCACCAATCACGACTGTACATGCACCACAATCGCCCTCAGCACAGCCCTCTTTTGTACCGGTCTGCCTAGTCTTACCAGTTTGGGTATATTCTCGCAGAAATTGTAAAACCGTCGTTGTAGGTAATACATTTTCCACTTGCTGCTGACCACCACGGAAAAAAAAGGTGATTGGACGTTCTGACATGTTTTATCCTTATGCTCTATAACACTGCATCTGTGCAAATATGATGCCATTAGGCGACCATTTAGAACTTAACAATATTAAATGCACATTTCATGTTCAAACACTTGACTATTAACGATAAAAAACATGAAAGTTATTCATCTTTTATTCAACGTGCGCAAAACCCAAATAAATATAGTGCGAGGATTTATGAAAATCAGATCATGTTCTGATACAATGCCGAGCTTGTTTAGTAGAGTAAATTTATACGTCTTATGTCAATGCAGCAATCGTACGCAAATATTCTGACTGCCGTCGGTGAAGATCTTGATCGTCCCGGCCTTAAAGATACGCCTGTGCGTGCGGCTAAAGCTTTTTCATATTTAACTTCTGGCTATAGTAAAACTTTAGAAGAAGTCACCAATAATGCTGTTTTTCCATCAGATAACCATGAAATGGTATTGGTGAAGAATATTGAATTTTATTCGCTTTGCGAACATCATCTTCTTCCATTCTATGGTCGTGTTCATGTTGCCTATCTACCGGAAGGCAAAGTTCTCGGCTTATCTAAATTTGCACGTATTACCGAAATGTTTGCACGTCGTTTGCAAATTCAGGAAAATTTGACTCAGCAAATCGCAGAAGCTGTGTCTGAAGTAACTGGGGCGCGAGGCGTTGCTGTCGTGATTGACTCTGCACATATGTGCATGATGATGCGTGGTGTAGGCAAACAAGAGTCAACCACTCGTACAGTTTCATTTATCGGAGACTTTAAAACCGACAAAGAAGCTCGACGTGAGTTCTTAAGTGCCGTACCTGAAAGTTACTAAATTTTATTTAGTAATCAAATTAAAAGCCCGACTAAGTTGGGCTTTTTTTACATCTAAACTCTTCACTGATTCTATAAAACATAACAATTAAATCATGTGATTTTTGTTATAAAAGTACGTCCCTTCACTTTAAAATGTTTGATGAGCTAATCATGCGATTCCAAAAAATTTCCTATTTACTTCTTCCTTCTCTTTTTATTTTTAATACCTCAATTTATGCGGACAATACAAATACACCAAAAGAACAAGATATCAAGAAAGTTGTTGATCAAAACTTTAAACCATTATTAGAAAAATATAATGTTCCCGGAATGGCGGTTGGTGTCATCCAGAATAATAAAAAGTACGAAATGTATTATGGCCTACAATCGGTTCAAGATAAAAAAACCGTAAATAGTAATACCATTTTTGAGCTAGGTTCAGTCAGTAAATTATTTACTGCCACGGCAGGTGGATATGCCAAAACTAAAGGAAAAATCTCTTTTGAAGACACCCCAGGAAAATACTGGAAAGAGCTAAAAAATTCACCGATTGACCGAGTAAACCTACTTCAACTTGCGACCTATACGAGTGGCAACCTCGCCTTACAGTTTCCAGATGAAGTACAAACAGACCAACAAGTTTTAACTTTTTTCAAAGACTGGAAACCTAAAAACCAAATTGGTGAATATAGACAATATTCAAACCCAAGTATTGGATTATTTGGAAAAGTTGTGGCTTTGTCGATGAATAAACCTTTTGACCAAGTCTTAGAAAAGACAATTTTTCCGGCTCTTCACTTAAAACAGAGTTATGTGAATGTGCCTAAAACTCAGATGCAAAACTATGCATTTGGCTATAACCAAGAAAATCAGCCGATTCGTGTGACTCCAGGCCCACTAGATGCGCCTGCCTACGGCGTTAAATCTACATTACCAGATATGCTTAATTTTATAAGTGCTAATTTAAATCCACAAAAATATCCAGCAGATATTCAACGTGCAATTGATGAAACTCACAAAGGTTTTTATCAAGTCGGTACGATGTATCAGGCGCTTGGTTGGGAAGAGTTTTCCTATCCAGCACCTTTACAGACTTTATTAGACAGTAATTCTGAACAAATCGTGATGAAACCTAATAAAGTGAGTGCTATTTCAAAAGAACCTTCAATCAAGATGTTCCATAAAACTGGTTCAACTAACGGATTTGGAACTTATGTAGTCTTTATTCCCAAAGAAAATATTGGCTTAGTCATGTTAACCAATAAACGCATTCCAAATGAAGAACGTATTAAAGCGGCTTATGCTGTACTAAACGCGATTAAGAAATAATTCTTTTTCACAACAAAAAAGAGAGAAATAACTTATTTCTCTCTTTGCTTTACTCATCATAAAAGTTAAAAGAACCAAACGTAGCCTAAACTAGATTTCATCCAGTCTCGATGATTTTGTTGTTCATAATCCCAGTTTAATCGAACGGCATTATTACTGTTAATCACATATTGCCATTGGGTATTTAATCTTAAATTCCACTGATTTTGGTCTTCCCAATATGGCAATTCAATTTGTACGACAGAGTTAAAACGGTCGAACCATTGGTTCATACAACCTAAAGTTGGCCCTATTCCTACACGCCATCCTTTATCTAGATTTGAACCTGCTTGTACGTAAGTTTGTAATTGCCCATAGCAAATATGTTTGCGCTCATAATCTGCAAAACTGTAACCAACCTGAGCATTAAAATTCGCTACGCCATGCTGTTTTTCTTCACTAAAGTTTCCATCATGAATTGCTTCTTGACGCCAGCCTAAGTTAAATCCCCAACTCAGCGGTGTTTTAAAAGGTTGAATCGGGTTATAAGAATTTACTTCTAACAGATCAAGACGTTCTAGTTTTAAATGATCATCTCGCCACTGCGCATTGCCATTTAAAAATAGTAATTGAGTCCCAGCACGGTATCCCCCTTGAGGATCTATTAAGTCGTGATAGGCTTGTCGATGACCAATTTCGATAAACTTATCACCTTGGACTTCACCAGCTTTCACTGAAATATTACGTGCATTATGGCCTTGAGTTGGCTCTTTTTCTGGTCGTTTAGGTTCTTGACGTTGCTTGTCTAAATCAATCTGGCTTCTTAGTGCCAAAAGCTGACGTAACTGTGGCTGAGCAACGCTTTCTTCTATTTGACGGCTCGTAAATTGGAGATATAAATCATCGTAAGCCATCTCTAGAATTTTAGCCTGATCTTGCTCACTAAAGGATTTTAAAACCTCAGAAGACTGCTTAATTGGCATCATCGTAATTTGATGTGCAACTTTCGCTAATGAGGCACCATGCTGATGAGCTTGGGCTAATAGTTGAGTTTCTAAAGCAGGCCGATATACAGGAGCTTTGGTGAGCCCTTGCTGTTGCATCGATTTGATTGTTTCCATCGGAATAGATGCATAAGTAAACTTTTCTTGTAAGTTAGACTCAGGTTTTACTAAATCGACCAAGCCTAATAACCTATAGGCGCAGTTATCACTCACAAAATAATAAGGAAAACTTACATGCTGCATTTCCCAAATATGGCTTACTAAAAACCGCGTTTCTTCAGGGGAAAGTTTCAGCTCATATTCCCATAAATCACGGCTTTCGAAATCACCGTACTCTTTTACCTTACGATAATAAGGCATCAGCGAATATTCACCCGGATATTGCCCTGTTAAACCTTTCCATGCATATGACCAGTTGTCGTTCCCCGCCACTGTCGCAGCATAGTTTACGGCGTAAGAAACCAAGTTTAACTGCTGCTGATCTTTAGGGTCTAAACGCAATAAAGTATGACCAAACATCGAGCTAGGATTGCCCATAAAATCTGTCGCATAAATTAATGTCGCTTTATAAGGCTTAATTTGGCCAATCCAGTTTTCAAATTCTGAACATTTTATTTGAGGCAATTCATTTTCTTGAATACCTACTTTTTGTATGAGCCATTGGCTTCGAGCCGGAAACTTACAACGAATCGACTGATTATCTTGAGCAGGCATAAATAATGCCGAGATGTCAGCTTTCAATTCTTCTTTTAAATTATTTTTCCCATTTTCTGACATGAAATAACCAGAATAAGTGACGTCACTTTTATGGTTTTTATTAGCATACATGAGCCGTTGCCATGTAATGTCTTGATCTAGATTGTGTTGTTCTGCAATGGACCAATATTTTTGAATAGATGGATTTATATCTGCTGAATACGCAATATTAACTGCCAAAGAGGCAAAAACTAAAACAACTGACTTCATTAAGTTCATCAATTTTTATCATTAAATATAAGAAAAACCCTGCCATATGACAGGGTTTTCAATTTCAAACTTATACGTAAGCTTTTAAAACGTCGTCTTTAGCCATTACAGTTTGCAATGATGCTAAAACTTGAAGGGTATTTTGATTATTTGCTGAATAGATTTCACCAAAGTTTGCTTTTGAAACTTTAAAGAAACGGTCTTTATCTTGAGATTTAATTTGCATTAACTCAGCAAGTACGTTCAGGCTTTCACCTTGGCCTACCGCCATATCACGTGCTAAAGCTTCTGCATTTTCATTTGTGAATGTTACAACTTGCGCTGTTACTGTTCCGCCTTGACGGCAGCCTAAAGTACCGAAAGTGATCCCTAATAATTGGTTAGTAAAAATACCGTTTGTTGTTGCAGCAAGAATTTTAGGCGCTACTCCTTTTTTGCCAGCCCATACTTGTGTACCCGCACCACAACCCACATCGTTGTCAGCCATTGCAACACTTGAACCAGCTGCTAACAATGCAGCTAAAGCTATTTTTTTTAACATAGATGTATATCTCCAAAAATCATTATTGATTGTTTCTTATGTCTTGTATTGTTATGTGTAATTTTTATTACACGATATTAAAGATAGCGAGAAGGCTACGATTTAGCAATTAAAAAATAAACAATATGATGAAAAGTGCTAAAGAAAAATTTACCTTAAATTCCAATTACCTTGATTATCTCGATTACCTAATATTTTAAGAACCAATACCAAGCTTAAAAGTAATAATAAATACCACGACCCAAGCTTGCCCCACCCCACCATATGCCAAGCATCGACCTGACTGGGATAGAGCCAAATTTTATAAAATGTACTTATATTTTCAGCAATCCAGATGATAAATGCGAGCGTCAATAATATCGGTAGCATCGGGATTTTAAATTTATGTTCATTTATTTGAAAATAAAGTTTTGTTTTCCAGAAAATAAAAATACTAATCGCAAATAAAATATAGCGAATATCGGGAACAAAAAATTTACTCATAAAATTTATATATGAGAAAAATGCCAGTAATAGCATAGTTCCAAAATTTGGAAGCTTTTCAAAAGACACTTGAAACAGTCGTATTGAACGTGCGAAGAAGCTGCCTACAGCCGAATACATGAAACCTGCAAATAACGGCACTGTTAAAATTTTAAATACGGCGGGCTGCGGATATTGCCATGAAGCAATTGCAGGATGCGTCAAAAATATTTCCATGACCATCGCCATGACGTGAAATAAAGCAATTACTTTGGCTTCTGCCCATGACTCCAGTTTTAAATAGAGTAAGCAGATCTGAATCATCAGTGCATAGATGAGTAAATAATCATAACGATAAAAACCCATATATTCATGGCTTCCCATCGGTGCAGTTAAAGCAAATGCAATTAAAAGCAAAATACCAAACAAGGCTGCCGAAACAGCCTTGCCGATAAATTGAAACGGTAAAGTTAGATATTGCACAAAAACTATCCTAGATATTTAGCACTATACTCATGCACTGTATCTACAAAGATTTTTGGTTGTGCAGGATCTACCCACTGGGTAATCCCATGGCCCAAGTTAGCAATGTAACCGGTCTTTTCACCATTTGCGTAGGCATCGTCTAACATCGATTTCACGGCTTTTTCAATTGAAGCAGCCGAACCATATAAAACAGCCGGATCAAGATTTCCTTGTAGCGCTACACGCCCAGCCACCGTAGTTCGAGCTATATCTAATCGCGTAGTCCAATCTAAACCTAAGGCATCTGCGCCTGTGCTAATCATTGGCTCTAGCCATTGGCCACCACCTTTAGTGAACACAATGATAGGAATACGTCGGCCATCTTTTTCACGTTGCAAACCAGCAATGATTTTATTCATGTAGTTTAAAGAGAATTCGATATATTCACGATGTGCCAATGCCCCGCCCCAGCTATCAAAGATCTGGATCGCTTGAGCACCTGCATCAATTTGAGCATTTAAATAGTCAATTACAGAGTCTGCTAAATGATCAAGCAAGGCATGCAAAACTTCTGGTTGGGCATACATCATCTGCTTGGTAAAACGAAACTCTTTACTTGAACCACCTTCAACCATATAGGTTGCAAGCGTCCAAGGGCTACCCGAAAAACCAATCAGGGGAACTTGACCACCTAAAGCAGAGCGAATCGTGCTTACAGCATTCATGACATAATCAAGGTCTGATTTTGCATTTAACTTAGGTAAATTCGCCACATCTTGTTCAGTACGAACAGTCTTTTGAAACTTAGGACCTTCTCCAGTTTCAAAATAAAGCCCTAAGCCCAGTGCATCTGGAATGGTTAAAATATCTGAAAATAAAATTGCTGCATCTAAATCATAGCGACGCAAAGGTTGTAAAGTGACTTCACAGGCAAAATCTGTATTTTTACATAAGGATAGAAAGTCACCTGCTTTTGAACGTGTTTCACGATATTCAGGCAAATAACGCCCTGCTTGACGCATCATCCATACCGGCGTGGTATCTACAGGTTCGCGTAACAAAGCACGGAGGAAACGATCATTTTTCAAAGTCGTCATTACCAATCTCTATCTTCTTTATGTGGCAGCATCATATCAAAAACAGAGACATTTTTATAATTTCAATTTCACACAAAAAACTCGTCAATCTACTAAAAAATGCATATTTACACAAAACTCTACTGCAAGCTGTGGGGTTTTCTGCAATACTTGCAACATGTTACATTGGGGTCATTGATATTCTTTTAATCACTAAATTGCCAATCTTGGGCTCATAGAAATGAGTTATTGGTGATTTTATGCACTTTGAGATTAGATCAATCCCCTATTGCTTATATGAAAATTCTTAAGGTTGAATTACATGTTTGTTCGCTCATTACTCGCTATGAGTTTAAGTTGTATTATTGCTAATGTTGCTTTTGCTGCTTCAACAACTGAGCAACCCCTGAACCCTAAAAAGGTATCAGCTCCTGTAGAAGATCCGATTGATCCTCTAGCAGTAGATGCAGCTTCAACTGTACAAGCTCAAGCTCCAACACAAATTACTGCTCAAGAACAAAATGATTTAAATCGAGCGTCAACAACATTACAAAATTTGCAGAAAACTGAAGACCCAAATGCTGAGTCTGGTATTGCTGCATCTACACCAGCAGTAGCTAAAAGCACAACGGCGGCGTCTAAGGCTGCACCAGTGTCAGCTGCTTCATGGACATTAGATGGCTTAAATTCGGCAGAATGGTCTGAAAATATTGGTAAAGGTCAACTTCCAGTTTATGCACGTGCACACGTGATGCTTAATAATGCACATGCATCACCAGGTGCAATTGATGGCATGAGCGGTAAAAACACCTTAAAAGCAATTTCTTCATTCCAACAAATGAATGGTTTATCACCTACTGGTGAACTTACCAAAGAAACTTGGGATGCATTGGTTGCTAAACAAAACAAGCCAGCATTTATTGAATACACGATTTCTGATGCTGACTTAAAAGGTCCATATGCTGAGTCGATTCCTTCTGACTACGCATTACAAGCCAAAATGAAAGGTTTATACTACACTCGTGTGACCGAAATGTTGGGTGAGAAGTTTCATATTGATGAAGGTTTCTTAAAGAAATTAAACCCAACTGCGACATTCAAAAAAGCGGGTGAAAAAATCATTGTTCCAAACGTGCGTAATGATTTACCAGAAGATATTCATTTGATTATTGCCCATAAAGGTGCAAAACAATTGTATCTCTTCAATAGCCGGAACCAAATGATTGCCTCATTTCCTGCAACAATTGGCAGTACTGATACGCCTTCTCCGGCCGGTACTTACAAGGTAGTTGGTGTGGCTCGTAACCCATGGTACAGCTATTCACCTTCGAACTTCGTACAAGGTAAAAACTTAAAACCTCTTTCTTTACCACCTGGCCCAAATGCCCCTGTTGGTAATATCTGGATTGGTTTGAGTAAAAAATCTTTTGGTATTCATGGAACGCCAAATCCATCTTTAATTTCTAAAACAGCATCACACGGTTGTATCCGTTTGACTAACTGGGATGCAAACGATTTAGGAAGCAAAGTTCGCTCTGGCGTAACTGTTAAGTTCCTTGAATAATCAAATAGTTTCATTAAAAACCTGCCTTCATGGCAGGTTTTTTTATGATTAAAAATGCATGGATAAATAAAAAACTTATCGTCATATCAATTATGCAACGACATGTTGCAGTTAACCTATTTTTTTGACCCAAATAGAACATTAATATATTTCTTAATAGATCAATAAAAATTTGGGAGATTAGATCATGAATGCTTACGTACATCGTGGTGAAGATCGAGGACATGTGAAAGCGGGCTGGTTAGAGTCATACCATAGTTTTTCATTTGGTAGCTGGTATAACCCTAAATATATGGGTGTAAGTGCTCTACGAGTCATTAATGACGACAAGATCGATGCGCATAATGGTTTCGGTACGCACTCCCATGACAACATGGAAATCTTAACCTGTGTGTTAGATGGTGCAATTTCACACCGTGACACGATGGGAAATGAAGGCCAAATTAAAGCAGGTGAATGGCAACTCATGAGTGCTGGCACAGGTGTGGCCCACAGTGAAATCAACAATACTGATACGCCAGTACATTTGCTTCAAATCTGGATTATTCCAGATGTAAGAGATGCAGAGCCGAATTACCAACAAATTAATCTTGACCCACGTAAAGATCCAAATAAATGGCATTTAATTGCTGGGCCTGATGCAAATGCACCGATGCATATTCGCCAAAATGCAGAGATCAAGTCTGCTGTATTGGAAAAAGGACATGAGTTAACTGTTGATCCGGTTAAAAAAGTGAATTATATCCACGTTATTACAGGTGTAATCCGCATTGGCGATCAAGAAGTTAAAGCAGGCGATGCTTTCGTGTTTGAAGATAAAGCGACGATTCAGGCAAATGAAGATAGTCAATTTATTTGGTTCGACTTACCTTAAATTAATCAAAAGCCCTTTGAACAAAAGGGCTTTTTTAATCTCCACCACTACCGCCCCCATCACATCCTCCCGAATCTGAAGATGATGATGATGAACAATCATTTGAATAATTAGAGCTATGATGACTAGGGCTATTATCGTGAAAATGATGGGTTGAAGAAGATGAATAATCATGCTCGCCAGATGACGAAGAATTTTTTAAATTTCTAAGCAGTGCAATTAAACAAATCAGACCAATACTGGAAAAAATTGCAATAAATACAATAATAAATAACTTCAAATAACGACCTCCTAGATCAAGCTAAACACATATTAAAATAAACTATTTTAAGTTTCCTTTACATACAAATAAGCGCTCGCTCTTGATATACCTAAATGTTGTGCAACCGTCTCTACAGCCTTTTTAATATCTAACAAACCATTATTCTTTAGCTCGTGTATTAATTGTTTTCTCTCATTGAGTTTTAACATACGCGGTGTAGTGGCATGTTTTGAGGCAAATTGATCAATATATCTTCGAATTGCTTCAGACCCATTCGGTTCCAAATTTTCAATAATGTTGTCAGTTTCAATTTTAGTAAACTGGTCTAAAGCGCTTTGCATGCCCCTAAATAGGGTTAAATCAATATTCATACATAAAGCGGCCACATATTCGCCCTCTTCATCTTTAATACCAATCGAAGTACTTTTTGCGGGGCGGCCATCTGCAAACTGGTTTGCATAGTTGGAAATAAGATTTGGAAATTCTGGAGACATAATTCTTGCCAGCCCTAACTCTGTTGCTGGATCTCCAATTTTTCTACCAGATAAATTATTGTGTATTGAGAGTATGGCATGCTCAGGATTTGTTAAGTCATGGACAACAACTTCACAAAATGGAAATAGAGTTTCACTTAACCCTTTCGCGATGGTATCTAGTTGAGTGAGTAAATGTTTATCACGATTTCCCAATGTATTTCCTCCAAATGACTTAATTACTATTTCAAATCCTAGCGTGAAGTATGCAATAGTAATTTAGACTTTTTATCTAATTTTAAACTTAATGTAAATCAAAATCTTATATCTCATTGTTATCACATTAGAAAATAAAATTAGACATTTTATCTAAATATATATATTTTATCTAAACAAGGTCAATATATTGTGCGTTGCTTGAGCAATACGAAATCTTGCATCCGAAAACATTGAATAGAATTAGGTTTAATTATGAAAAATTTAACCCTTCCAACTTATGAAGATGTCGCAGCCGCTGCTGAACGTATAAAAGGCTTTGCAAATAAAACCCCTGTTTTAACTTCACGTACTGTTAACAATGAATTTGAAGCAGAAGTATTCTTTAAATGTGAGAATTTTCAGCGTGTTGGCGCTTTCAAATTTCGTGGTGCAATGAATGCGCTTGCACAGTTCGATGAGGCTCAAAAAAAAGCTGGTGTGGTTGCTTTCTCTTCGGGAAATCATGCTCAAGCGATTGCACTGTCAGCAAAAATCCTTGGTATTCCAGCAACAATCATCATGCCCAAAGATGCTCCTGCTGCAAAAATGGCAGCGACGCGAGAATACGGCGGCAATATTGTTGAATTTGACCGTTATACGGAAGATCGAGAACAAATTGGAAAAGAGATTGCCGAAAAAAATGGTCTGACACTCATTCCATCTTATGACCATCCGCATGTGATTGCAGGTCAAGGAACGGCTGCAAAAGAGCTATTTGAAGAGGTTGGTGAGTTGGATTATCTCTTTGTATGTTTAGGTGGAGGAGGTTTATTGGCTGGGTCTTCCTTATCTGCCCGTCAACTCTCGCCTAACTGTAAAATATATGGTGTTGAACCTGCCCTAGGAAATGATGGACAAATGTCCTTTAGAAAAGGAGAGATTGTTCATATTGATACGCCCCAAACCATTGCCGACGGTGCTCAAACTCAATATTTAGGCAAACTCACTTTCCCTATTATTCAAAAGAATGTAGATGACATTTTGACTGTAACAGACGAAGAACTCGTGACTTCTATGAAGTTTTTTGCTGAAAGAATGAAGATGGTGGTTGAACCGACAGGATGCCTTGGATTTGCGGCTGCCCGTAATTTAAAACATGAGTTAAAAGGCAAACGTATAGGCATCATTATTAGTGGTGGGAATGTCGATATTGCTAAATATGTAGAGTTTTTATCAGCTTAATAAAAGTTGGTGTCTATCTATGATGTCAATTAAAGCGTCATGGATAGACATTACATGCTACTCGTCTCTCGAACTGTTCACGTCTTAATTTAAATATTCACTTTTGGAGATGGCTATGAGATTTATTTCTGAGTCTGAATCTTCTGCTCTCATCAATCATGAACTCGCTTACGATGCAATTTACCAAGCTTTAATTGCTGCCACTCAACCCGACACTAAAAGTTTTCCTGTCGTTCATGGTCAAGCGTCTGGTACAAAAAATACTTTTAGTATTAAATCATCTGCTAATCAGCGCTTAGCTGGTCTTAAAGTCGGTTCGTTTTGGGAAGATAACCCTAAAAATGGTTTGCCACGCCATAACGCGCTCATTTTATTATTTAATCAAGCCAATGGAAAAATGGCGGCAGCCATCGAAGCAGGCAAAGTGAATGCCTTCCGTACAGCAGCTTCTAATGCTGTTGCGACTAATATATTGGCAAGAAAAAATTCAAAAGTATTAGCCATATTTGGTACGGGAAATCAGGCTAAATATGAATGCGAGGCATTAGCTCGAATTAGAAATTTGGACCAAATTTTGATTGTAGGACGTGACCAGAGTAAAGCCGAAAAAATGGCAGAAGACCTAAAACAATTAGGGATTAAGCTTAAAATTACCAATGCAAAAGAAGCTTGTGAACAAGCAGATATTATTGTGACAGCAACTTCATCTCAATCCCCTCTTTTTAAAGCAGAATGGGTAAAAGCCGGTACTCATATTTCATCTATGGGTTCAGATAAAAAAGGCAAACAAGAACTTCCACCAGAATTATTTTCACAGAGTGGTTTATTTTGTGATCTGAATACCCAATCTAAACTCATCGGTGAATTCCAACATGTGCCTGAATCTGCAACTTTAATGAATATCGGTGATGTGCTTTTAGCAACCGCTCAAGGAAGGCAATCTCAGGAACAAATCACAATTTATGACAGTTCAGGCTTATCTATACAAGATTTATATATCGCCCAGAAAATTTTAGAAATTTCTTAATCTTTACATTTAACTGCATCGTTCAGGTTGATGCAGTTAAATTAAAAAGTATTTGTTTGATTTGCACTAAATAAACTGGATTAAAAAATAATCCAACAACCGTTCTCTTTCATCTGGTTTGGTAGGATCTAAAAGCTGAACCATTGCCCCATCAATCACAAACAAGAACATGTGTGCATCTTGCTTTGCAGCATTTGCATTGGTTGTTAAAAGCAAATTATAGATTTCATTAATAAGCCAATTTCGATATTCAATTACCACCTGATACGCCTTGGGATGTGTTTTTGCAATTTCAAAAATGGCTTTAAATGGTAAATGATATAGCCCTTCTAAATCTGCATGTAAAAAATAAATTTTGCGAAGCTTTTCAACCAAGCTTAAGTCTTTTTGAACATAAATGATTGAAAGTACTTTTTCTTTTAAACCATCTTTTTGAAAGGTTAAACTCATTTGAATTAGCCTTTCTTTTGAATGAAAGTAATTATAAAAAGTTGCTTTCGGAGTTTTCGACGATTCAATAATGCGGTCCACCCCGACGTTATGAAAGCCATATTTATTAAAAAGATATCGAGAGGTATGAAGGACGCTTAATGCACGAAATGGAAGATCTGAATGTGGCATAGTTTTACCGTTATAAAATAAATTTTTGTTGTATATAAATGAGATATAAACGCCGCTGCCCTTTTGGGGAGAAAAAAGGCATAGCAAAGCCATAAAGACTGTGCTTGGCACATCTCAAGTTTTATTGTTGAAATAAGTTTTTAGCCGTAATGACTTAAAGTCTGAAAAGCCGATGAGCCTTCAAACTGTTTAAAGATGAATTAAGTCGTGTCGTTATAGCTTGTGGCAAAGGCTGCCAAGAAATTAAGAATGTGCAAAGCCAACTCCTTTTATTGGGAGTTCTGCCAGAGCATTAATTAAGAATTATGGTGGCAGAACGAAAGAGGGTTGACAGACTGGCTCAAGACCCAGCACGCACGAAGGCGTCCCCCTTCCGTCCTACCGCAACAAAAGGGAGACGAACGGGTTTACATTAAAAAAACGAATTTTTTCAATGTACTTGAGCACGGCCTGTCAAAGCCGGCTGGCAATGTGGCCAGCAGGCAAAGGATAAGCTTCACATTTGTTGCAGTCAAGCACACAGAATGACATTTGCTTTAAATTAGATCATTAAAAAG
The DNA here is from genome assembly GCF_059416285.1 of Acinetobacter sp. GW821-FHT09D10. Lineage (NCBI taxonomy): Bacteria > Pseudomonadati > Pseudomonadota > Gammaproteobacteria > Moraxellales > Moraxellaceae > Acinetobacter > Acinetobacter sp. GW821-FHT09D10. Next base: position 26,203 of record NZ_JBWKOW010000012.1, on the reverse strand, counting down.
TAAGGTTAAATAATGAATAAGCTATTGTTAAATTGGGGTTTATAAAGTTGGGAAATTTTGGGATATAGGGGTTTAAGAAACTAGAAATGCGCTAGTATGGTTTTTACCACCTGCGCTTTATTATTTGTTTAATTGAGTATTTGCAATGTGCCCTAGAGCCATGAAGGTTTTCTATTTTTTAAAAGAACGCTAGCCTGCCGCGTTAAATGTACTGCGTTGATAGATTAATTTATTTTATCAATTTTGAAAATTTTACCGCTTAAAGTACTTTGAAAAAACATTTCAAAACCCGGTCGTATATCTTCGCCTTCAACTGTAATGTATTTTAAATTAGAAAAACATTGAGTATTAGCGAAATAATTATCTACTGTTGCCTGAATGACGTATTTAATTCCAAACTGGTCTTTGACACTGATATTTTGTTTAAGCATGACGATATCCTAATAAAATTATGGCAGAAATAATGGACCCGCCTAAATATCCAATAGCAAACTGAGTTTTAACTAACTCTATAATCTAATTTAAATAGTTGATTTATAGACGCATAAAAGGTGCGACCATCTAAATTTAAATCAACTTCAATTCCAGAGGAAAGAAGAACTCTTTTACCAACTTCAACAGTTTTAAAACCTTCACGTGTATTTTGTATTCTATTTAGAGGAATTAAAGACACTAAAATTTCTGTACCATTTTTAGATTTTGCAATTAAATCATTTATTTTTAACAATTTATATCCTAAATTAAAATTTACTTATAATCTTAAAATAATTTTAAAATTAATTTAAAGTGAAAAGCACTCATTAGTGCTTTTCATTTATGACTGCTTATAATTATTTATAGAGCAACAATATTTACAGCATTTGGGCCTTTTTGGCCTTGTGCCACACTGAATTCAACACGTTGACCTTCAGCAAGAGTTCTGAAACCTGAGTTAGCGATTTCGCTAAAATGAGCAAAAACGTCTGGTCCTGATTCTGGTTGGATAAAACCGAAACCTTTAGCTTCGTTAAACCACTTAACAGTACCTTTCATGATATTTGAATTAGACATAATACATCCTAGTTTTTTTAAAAATTTAAACCATTTTATTGGTTATGAGTAACATCGAAATAATAAAGAATGGAGCTGAAAATCTGAAAAAAACGAAGGATTATGACTAATACTGCGGTACTTAGAGAAGATTTACCAAACATGACTTTTTCTAGTTATGTTCATTGTATACGAAAAATAAAATTAATCAAGTTTTCTAATATATATATTTATTTTATTTATAAAAAGGTGATGTTCTGGATTCAAAGTGCTTATAAGCAAGGTATGCTCATTGCAGGCATTCTTAATGAAATTTAAATGTCCATAACTTAGATCTTTTATAATTATTTTCTATAAACTTCCTCCACCATCAACATTTAGAACTTGACCAGTAATAAAACCTGCATGATCTGATAGTAAAAAAGAGACAGCATGTGCAACATCTTTTGGTGTTCCAATCTTTCCTAATGGAATGCTATCTAAAATAGCTTTCTCAGCTAAACTACCAACTGGTCTGGTTTTTCTAAAAAGTTCCGTTTCAATCGGTCCAGGCGCTATACAGTTTACTGTTATCCCAAATTCAGCCAACTCAAGTGCCCATGTTTTAGTACAACCAACCAATGCACTTTTTGCTGCTGAGTATGCAGTCCGTTCTTTGGCCCCGTAAATAGCCCTGCTACCAATATTAATAATTCGACCAAATCGCTGTTCTTTCAGTTGTTCAACAAAATGTTGCGTAACTTGTATGGCAGCCCTTACATTTAAGTTCCACACATCCTCTAAAGCCGAAAATGTAATCTGGCCTAAAGTTTGAGGTAAACTAATTCCTGAATTATTCACTATTCCATGGATGACGTGAGATTTAGAAATTAAACCTAGTGTTTCTTCAGTTTGTTCTATGTTCGATAGATCACAACTAAAAAGCTCCCCATGAAAGTCTATATTATCGATATTTCTAGCAATTCCTATAACGTGATTTCCATTCAAAAAGAGTTCATCACTAATTGCTTTTCCAATGCCTTTTGTAGCACCTGTAACCAAATAAGTGTTTTTCATAGTTAATCCTAAATAACAGTAAAGTAACTTCTGGTAAGTTATGCCTCTAAACATCAAAATAGTAAAAACTGTATCTCTAATTTTTAAAACAAGCTATTTACGTTAAGTAAATCTGGAAAATGTCAATGATTGATAGCCGATTGGGGCAAGTTTCATAATGAGTAAAGAACTATTTCAAAATAGATAATTTAGAAGTCCATATTCAATTTTACTCCCCCTACCCATGCGCTCTTATTAGAAGGGTTTGCACCAATATTATGAATATATTGAATATTGGGCTTTAGCATTAACCAATTTCTAAGTTTTAAATCGTAATAAATCTCGGCATTCACCTCACTATTAAACCCATGTGTTAGAAGACTATCTTTAAATTTTTGCGCATCACAATTAATATGGATTCGCGCAACTCCTCCCCCCAATTCATCTTGAGGCCTATTTGCAAATAAACCTTTATAAACAAAAACCATGTTTTGAATATCTTTATAAATACTTGTTTCATCATCAAAAAATATAGCTTGCCCCATCACAGTTAAACCACGTGAGTTATCTCCATCTTTGGAAGTTAACTGTTGTTTAATTGAGGCCCATACCGAGTTCTTGTGATAATTATCATTAAGCGGTTGACCCCAATTAGGGTGCGTATAGTCATATTTCACGTTTTTTGCATCAACCGTACTATAAAAATATCCGAGACGATATTCAGCTGGAAATGGTAATTGTTCAAAAGCTTTTTTAGGTGACCAAACAACTTCAATAGGAATGATCGCACCTTTCGAGCCATCCGTACTTAAATTGAATCCATCTGTTGTATTGGTTGCATTACCATTTATAGGGTTTTGCTCAAATACACCCACTTGTGCATATAATTCTGGATGAAGATTATAACGAATCCGCATAGCCCATTGACTTACCGGTGCGTCATACCATTGATCCCCTGCACCCTTGGAAACTTGCCCACCACAAAGAGATAAGTTTTGAAATAAACAATCAGCTCGAGCAAACTCCCCACCTATTCCATAACGTCCAACTTTTATATCTAAATGCCTATCAAAAAAACTTTTTTGAATCCAAAAATCAGTTAATCGCCATGTTTGACCGCGACCATAAACCTCTTGGGTCTGAAAAAATTTTTGTGATAGTGCGTCAGCTTCCTGATTTAAAGATTGTCCACCACGATGAGTTATTTTGATTTCAGCTTCGGTATCATTCCAATCCAAAATTTTTTCCAGATTTAGTTTGGTTCCAATAGTCCACTGATCGGCATAAGCACTGCCATTGCCTTTATGTTCAGTATGTAGAGTTCCTGCAAATTGACCTGTATAACCAAATGTAAACTCATAACCCTGATCAGCTAATCTTGTTCTATTACCATCCCAGTCTCCAAGTGCCCATTTACTTTTTTGATTAAAGGGAGATTCAGCAAAAATAGAGCTACTTAAACATACTGATGATAGAAAAATTGTCATCTTAAAATGTTTCTTTAAAGTAAATTGGCTCATTCGTTAATCTCCTAAATCTTAAGCTGAGTAAACAAGATCATTTTTATGCGCCTAATTTCTTATTTTTAAAATTGAGTAATGAACCTGCTAAAACTCCAATCAATGCAGCAATTCCGACAGGGATAACTGCGGCAGTCCACCCAGCAAAACTAATTGCCAAACCTATTGCCAAAGGGCCTATAACCTGTCCGAGATAATTCCCTTGCATCACAGCGCCAATACTCAATGAAACCAAGCCAATATCAGGAGAACTGCGCGGTGCGGAACTGACAATAGTTGCAGGAATTAGACCACTCACCATTGAAAATAAAAAACATAAAATTATTGCCAAGAGCTCAGGTGTGAATGGAAGAAATATTCCTATACCAAGTATGCCGATAGCAGCACTGGCAAAAATAATAATGGTCTTTGCTTTAACACCACGATTAAGTAAAAATGAAGATGTAAGATTGCCGGTAATATTAGAAATAACTACCGCTCCACAAACAAACCCTGCTTGTACAACTGACATTCCTGTCCTATTCACTAAAAATAAAGGTAAAAACGTAAGTACCGAAAAAAATTGAATATTGTAAGCTGCAAAAGCAATCGCCAGTAAAGAAGGATTACGTGTTTTTAAGACTCTTAAAATATCATCTTTAATATTCGTAGGTTGAGCCAAAATGGATGTAGTTTTTTCTATATGAGGTACTTTTAAAAATATAAAAATTAAGATTAAAAATGTTAGTCCTGCATTGATCAACCATAAACTTTGCCAGTTATTTAACAAAGGACCCAAAAAGATTGAGATTGCAATTCCTACGCCCATAAACATGCTCCAAAAGCCAAATACCATGTTGTATTGCTGAGGAGTTGCTAAACGATTCAAAATAGAAGGTGCTGATACAACAATAAGTAAAAATCCCAGTCCTTCTATAATTCTAGTTGTGATTAAAAATGTAAAATTGGTTGTCATAGCGCCCAAAAAACTTGCGCTTGCGAGAACAGTTAAACCTAGGCAGAGTAAACGTTTGTCTCCCCATTGTTTCACTAAAATCCCCGCAGCCATACCGCCAATAACGCCAATAAATGGAAAAACTGACATGATCCAACTAAGAGCAGAAAGCGACCAATGGTACTGTTCATGCATTTGGGGGATTGCAATTGAAGCCTTTCCTACATGTAAAGCAGAAATAATTCCAGCAAATATCACTAAAGTAATTGCTAGATAATTTGATTGATCTAAAGTTTTACCTTCAGAGTTTTGAAATATTGGCTTTACTATCACTCTCTATCCCCCTCTTTTACATTAGTATGCTCATGTAAACTACTTAGCTAGCTAAATAAAAAATTATTAATTTCCAATAAACAGTTGTAATTAAATAATTTTTTTAAATGGAAATATGAACCAGTAATGCTAAATATCTGAATCTTTCTGATCAACTAGCAGATATTTAGTTAGCTTGCTAAATAAATAATACTTAGCAAGCTAACTAAATACAAGATAAAAATTTTTGCTATACTTCTCTGAGTTATAGTTAAATTTTAATGTTTTTACTTTATTCAATCGTTTAGATCAGGTATGGAATAATTGAACCCTACAGCAAAAGATAGTTCAATGACTGAACAAAATGAGCAAGAATTTGAAGAGTTTATTTTTGTTTGTCATAACCTATTTAAGGCAATGACCCGTGATCGAGGCTACTATGCTCAGATGCGTTCACATCTTTCATTATCACAACTCAATTTATTAGATACCTTGGCAGATGAAGGCATTTTGACCATTAGTCAGATTGCACATCATGCAGGTGTTGCCGTGCCAACAGCAACCAGAATGCTTAAAATATTAGAAAATAAAAATATTGTACTTCGTAAAAAGAATACGAGTGATGCGCGTAGTTGGTTAATAGAGTTAACTGACTATGGCTTACAATTAGTTAAAGAACAACGTAATGGTTTACGTGAAATACAATACAAGCACTTCTCTACTCTGACCCCAGAACAACGCACCAATTTTATTAATGTATTACAGCAAATGTCTGATACCCTGATTTCTTGGTCTGATTTGTATAAAGGTAATTCGGATAATTAAGCTTCTTCTATTTAAAGTATTCTAGCTCTAGTCTCTTTTTAAATCTAACTATATGCTAAATAGGCGCATTGTATTTACTCCTTTATTTAGTAGCCATAAATCTACGATACTGTGTAGGAGAATGGTCATACATCCGCTTAAATGCCGTACTAAAAGCTGATTCAGACTGATATCCAACAGTATAGGCAATGTTGATTACTTTTTTTTCACTTCTTAATAACATATCTGCAGCAAGGTGCATACGCCAACTCGTTAGATAGTTAATAGGTGACTGCCCGACAACTTTACTAAAATGTTGTGTAAACGTTGTCCTCGACATTCCTGCAATAGCAGCCAATTCAGCGACAGTCCATGAATACATTGGTTTCTCATGGATAACATTCATTGATCGTATTAGACGATGATCTGAAAGTGCTGCTAACCAGCCTGTGTATCGAGTTTGTCCCGGCCCTAACCAAAATCTTAAAACCTGTAATAACATGATCTGAGCCAGATGGCTGGTCATTAACTCATTTCCTAATGTTTCTTCTTTTATCTCGATAGTTAATTGTTCAATGGCCCACTTTAGAACAGAAACTTGATTAGAGACATTTTTCAAATGAACAAATGAAGGAAGAGCACTTGTAAGCATTCCCCAAGTATCTCCTTCAAAATCAAAACTAATACCTATTAGAAAAAAATCACCACCACTATTCAAAATAGATATTTTCCCAACATTCATATCAAAAATAGTTGAAGATTCGATTGTCGGTAGATTCAGATCAGTAGCTGCAACAAATGGTTTTCCGCGCGTAAGTAAAACACAGTCGCCCGCTTTAACAAGAAAAGGTTCCTCATCATCTTGGGTTTTTACCCAACATTGCCCTTTCAAAACAGCATTAAACTTAATTCCGTCATAAGCTGGAAAATTGATAGCCCAATCTCCACCAGCATCAAGACCTGCACCGTTACTATGTCTTATTCTCAACAATGACAATACATGCGATAGAGCATCCATTTATAAAAAATCCGAACGATCAAAAAAGAAAAGTGTCCTTTTAATTATGGTTTGTTCAATATTTGCTGTCCATACTATTTTATCTCCTCCAAATATAGAAGTAATAAAGATGGAAAGACAACAAATACCAATTGGCTCAAATTTTGGAAAAAATAGTACAGCTGAAGATGTTCTAGCAGGTATTAATTTAAAAAATATACATGTTGTTGTAACTGGTGGTCATGCTGGTTTAGGGCTAGAAACTAGCAAAGCTTTGGCTCACGCCGGCGCTCTAGTTACAGTTGCCTCCAGAAACGTAGAGGAAGCCTATACAGCAACAAAGGATATTCCAAATATTAAGGTTGAAGCTTTAGATCTTAGCAATCTGAATGACTCTAAAAGTAGTGTTTGGGAATTTTCTCAACGGCTATTAAAACAAGACAGGCATATTGATCTTTTAATTAATAATGCCGGAATAATGGCTTGTGCTGAAACACGTGTAGGCAATAACTGGGAATCACAATTTGCTGTAAACCATTTGGGGCATTTTGCTTTGACGAACCAACTATGGCCACTACTAAAAGGTGGTGCACGTGTTGTAACGCTGTCATCCGCAGGGCATCAATTATCACCAATTCGCTGGAATGATATTCACTTTAGATATGATTACGATCATTGGCTAGCTTATGGACAAGCAAAAACAGCTAATGCTTTATTTAGCGTCCATCTGGACACATTAGGCCAAAAAGACAACGTAAGATCTTTCTCAGTACATCCTGGCAACATTGCTACTTCCTTACAGCGTCATTTAACACATGAGGAAATGTTTGCAATGGGATGGATAGATAAAGATGGTAATCCAACTATCGCAGATCTAAAAACACCGCAACAGGGAGTAGCTACTACGATCTGGGCTGCAACCACTTCCGAGCTCAATACATTAGGTGGTTTGTATTGTGAAGACTGTGATATAGCAAAATTAAAAAGTAGCACAGAAATTACATTCAAGGAGGTAGAAGCATATGCTGTTGATACCGAGCAAGCTAAACGCTTATGGGATTTGTCTTCAGAACTAACTGGCAGCAATGCTTTCTAATTATTTGTTTTTTACTTCCCCCTCACTTAGAGAAAACCATGAAAACAAATCAAATTATATTGTCCAAGCTACCTAAAGGTAAGCTAGATATTCACCATTTTCATATACAAGAAAGTGATCTGCCTTCAGCTAAAGATGGTGAGATAAGCGTACGTACCCTATATATAGCATTAGATGCGGCAAGTCGAGCTTGGATGCAAGGTGATACTTATCGTTCTGCGTTACAAGCAGGTAATGTTATGGCTGGCATTGCTTTAGCAGAAGTGATCGAATCACACGTACCACATTTAACAAAAGGAGATCTTGTCATCGCTGAGACTGGGTGGCAGACACATGCGACTATCTCAGCCGATGCCCTATTTGCTCTTCCCACTTTAAAACCAGTAACGTATTTATTGAGTATTTATGGTGTACCCGGGCTTACTGCATATTTTGGACTATTACAATGTGGCAAGGTCGAACAGGGTAATACAGTTGTGGTCTCAGCTGCTGCTGGTGCCGTAGGCTCTCTTGTTGGCCAGATTGCTAAAATTAAAGGCTGTCGTGTAATAGGTATTACAGGAAGTACACATAAATGTGATCTTCTCAAAAAAGATTTTGGATTTGATGAAGCTATAGATTACAGCACTGGAAATCTGGAAGATAAACTACGTTTAGCATGTCCGGATGGTATAGATGTATATTTTGATAATGTCGGTGGAAATATTTTAGATGCTGCATTATCCAATATGAAAAAACATGGCCGAATAGTTTGTTGCGGCGCCATATCTCAATATGATTCAGATACACCTAAAGCTAATGTAGTGGGTATACCAGGTCAGTTAATTTTGAAAAGCCTCACTATGAAAGGTTTTTTGCTATTTGATTATTTAGATAAACAACCTGAAGCCTTTCATGATTTAAGTACATGGGTTTCTTCTGGTCAATTACGGGTAGTAGAAGAGATATTCAAAGGCTTAGAACAGCTTCCCAAAAGTCTGGTTGGTTTACTAAATGGAGAGAATATTGGTAAGAGAATAGTACAAGTTGCAGATATATAAATGCCCCCTAGTCCACTCCACGCCCATTTACCATCAGTTTTTTTATATCTCAATTGCCATAATTTATTCACTTTCTTTTGCAGGGGAAATATCTATTTTTCTATAGTCTTTATCTTCAGGCTCAAGACTGGCCAAAGTTGTATCATGAATTCAGTAATTGAATCGTGATACAAGGATCGATCTGATATATGAGTTTATGTAAAGCAATAAAAAAGCCCTAAACCATTATAGTTTAGGGCTTTTCAGGTCATGTAAAGCTATTCGAGCTTATATGACTTTAATGTCTTGGTAGGTATATCCAATACCAAACAAAATCACAAGATACTGATAATTAAATATTTAAAAAATTATACAATATTAATGATACAAGTCATGATACAAAAATATTCCTACTGTCTTTGCTGTAGCTTTGTATCAATACCTATTTTCCCACTCTAATTAAGAATTAGCTAAATTTTAGAGGTTACAAAGGTTACTGAGGTTACAGCCTTATGGGGCAAGGCTTTTAGAGCGTAACCTTTCAAAAAGAATGAAAGGTTACATAATTCAGAGGTTACAACTTAACCTTTATTCTTTGTATAGACGTCGATCAGTACCGCACCTAATAAAACTAAGCCTTTAATAACCTGTTGATAATCAACGCCAATGCCCATAATAGACATACCATTATTCATAACGCCCATGATAAATGCACCAATTACCACAGCAAAAACTTTACCGACACCACCAGAAGCAGAAGCTCCACCAATGAAACAAGCTGCGATCACATCTAGTTCAAAACCATAGCCACCTGATGGGGTAGCACTATTCAAACGAGCTGCAAAAATAAGCCCTGCAAATGCTGCCAACACCCCCATATTTACAAAGGAAAAGAAAATTACACGTTCAGTGTTTATTCCTGAAAGTTTAGCTGCTTTTGCATTCCCACCAACTGCATAGATACGACGGCCGATAGTCGTTTTATTCATAATAAAGGTATAAAGTGCTACTAAAACCCCCATGATGATCAAAACAATAGGCATACCTTGATATAAGGCAAGTAAGTAAGAAAATGCAATAATAACAGCAGTTAGAACTAAATTTTTCACTATAAAGAGAGTCATCGAACCATTATTAATACCATGTAATGTAGCTTGACGACGTTGGCGAAACTCAATGTAAAAAAAGGCTATGCTTACTACAAGTCCCAATAAAAGTGAGGTGACATGTACTCCCTCAATACCAAAGAAATCAGGAATGAAACCAGAGCTAATGATATTAAAGCCGTCTTCAAATGGTCCAACAGATTGACCATCAAGAGAAATTAATGTTAATCCTCTAAAGACAAGCATCCCAGCTAGTGTGACAATAAATGAAGGTACTTTCCAATAAGCTACCCAATACCCTTGAATAGCACCTATTGCAGCACCAACAAGAATACAAATAAGCATTGCAGGTACAAATGGCATACCACGAGTGACCATTAGAGTAGCCGCTAATGCTCCAATAAATCCAACGACTGAACCCACGGAAAGATCAATTTGTCCACTTACAATCACCATCAACATACCAAGTGCCATGATGACAATATAACTATTCTGCAAGATTAAATTTGTTAGGTTCAATGGTTGTAGCAAAACATTATTTGTAGCAAATTGGAAAAAGGTCACAATGATAATTAAGGCACATAATAGACCATATTCCCTTAATCCTTGTGCCAGAAAATTTGTGTTGAATTTTTTGTTTCCACTGCCATTAGTATTATTCGAGATTTCTGCGCTATTGATATTGCTCATTTTAATTAACTCCATTTTTCATAATAGATCGCATAATGGCTTCTTGACTTGCATCTTTGGCTAGAAACTCACCAACAATCTTTCCTTCATTCATGACATATATCCGATCACACATACCTAAAAGCTCAGGCATCTCAGAAGAAATCATGACAATACATTTGCCCTCTTGGGCTACCTGATCAATAATCGTATAGATTTCATACTTCGCACCTACATCAACCCCACGTGTAGGTTCATCTAAAATTAGAACGTCAGGTGCAGTAAACAGCCACTTGCTAATGACTACCTTTTGCTGATTTCCACCCGACAAATTACCTGTATGCTGTTCTACATCTGCACTTCTAATCCGAAGTTTGTTACGGAACTCTTTGGCAATATTGGTTTCTTGATGATCATTAACCACTAAATGCTCAGAAATTCCGGAAAGGTTTGCTAAAGAAGTATTTTTCTTAATGCTTTCTTCAAGTAATAATCCATAACCTTTTCGATCTTCGGTCACATAAGCTAAGCCATTATTAATTGCCTTACGTACAGTAGAAGCATCTATTTGTTTGCCATGGATAGAAACTGTGCCTCGTATATTTTTACCGTAGGATTTTCCAAATATACTCATTGCTAGCTCAGTTCGGCCTGACCCCATTAAACCTGCTATTCCGACAATCTCTCCCCTACGCGCCTTTATATTGATGCCTTTAATTACTTCACGTGATGCATGGTTTGGATGGTCTACACGCCAATCCTTAACTTCAAATAAAACTTCACCAATATTTGGTGTTCTCTTCGGATAACGGTCTTCCATTTCACGGCCAACCATTGCCTTGATGATCCGATCCTCACTTACTTCTTCTTCACGGCAATTTAGATAATCTACAGAGGCACCATCACGTATGATCGTGATACTATCGGCTACTCTAGATATTTCATTAAGTTTGTGAGAGATAATAATTGAAGTGACGCCTTGAGCTTTCAGTTCTAATAAAAGTGTTAATAACCGATCACTATCATTGTCATTTAAGCTTGCTGTTGGCTCATCTAATATCAATAGTTTGACTTCTTTAGATAAAGCTTTTGCTATTTCCACTAGCTGCTGTTTGCCTACTCCAAGATCACCAATTAAACAATCTGGAGAGTCTGTTAGACCGACCTTAGCCAGTACTTGTTTGGTTTTCTTATAGGAAGTGTTCCAGTCAATAACACCCAATTTAGACTGTTCATTACCTAGAAATATATTTTCTGTAATGGATAGCATAGGTACTAGAGCTAGTTCCTGGTGAATAATAATAATTCCCCTCATCTCACTATCGTGAATACTCGAAAACTTTTGCTCTTCACCTTGATATATAATTTTTCCATCAAAAGAACCATGAGGGTATACGCCACTTAGTACCTTCATTAAAGTCGATTTACCTGCTCCATTTTCACCACAAATTGCGTGAATTTCCCCCTTTTTGACAATCATATCTACATGACTTAGAGCTTGAACCCGCCCGAAACACTTCTTAATGCCTCGCATTTCAAGTATTGTTTCCATACAGTAATCCTCTACTGGTCAGAATTCTGACCAGCATTTATCCATATTCAGAACTTATTTTCTTTATGAAAAAACTGAAGTGAGCAATGCTCTAAAGGCTTATTTCAGTTGATTTGCTTTGTAATAACCAGATGTTACAAGTGCTGCATTCCAATTAGTTTTATCAACTAGAACTGGCTTTGCTAAATAAGTCGGCACAACTTTGGCGCCATTGTTATAAGATTTTGTATCATTTATAGGAACAGATTTACGTGTGACAATTGCATCGACCATATCAGCAGCTGCTTTGGCTAATAGACGAGTATCTTTAAATACAGTTGATGCCTGATCGCCACGGATAATCGCTTTGATATTCGCAATCTGAGCATCTTGCCCTGTGATTACAGGCATTGGCTGATTAGGACGACCATAGCCAACACCTTTGACTGAAGAGATAATACCTGTTGCAATATTATCATTGGGTGCTAAAACAGCATCTACATGATTGCCACTGTAAAAAGCACTGAGCAAGTTATCCATACGAGCTTGGGCTTTTGCACCATCAAATTGTAGAATTGCGACTTTGTTAATATCAGTTTGTTTACTGCGTACAACCAACTTGCCTTTGGCGATATATGGATTCAATACAGACATCGCACCTGCATAATATTTATGAGCATTATTGTCATCAAGAGAACCGGCAAAAAGCTCAATATTAAATGGCCCTTTACCTTTGTCTAATCCAAGTTTCTTGACAATTGAGACACCTTGAAGTGCACCGACCTGAAAATTATCAAAAGTTGCATAATAATCAACATCCTTGGTTTTCAATATCAATTTATCATATGAAATTACAGTGATACCTTTTTGCTTTGCTTTACGTACTACATTTGAAACGGTTGTCCCATCTACTGGCGCAATAATCAGGACTTTAACGCCTGCCGTAATCATATTTTCAATCTGAGAAATCTGAGTTGGCACATCATAAGTTGAATACTGTAAATCCGTCTTATAGCCTTTAGCTTTAAGATTATTAACGATATTATTCCCATCCATAATCCAGCGGGCTTCTGTTTTGTTTGGCATAGCGATACCAATTAACTCACCTGCGGCATAAGTACAATTAGCAAATGCTGCTAAAGCAATAGTTGCTACAGAAGTGGTTAGAGTTTTATACATATTCATTGTAAATTTCCTTTAGCTTTTAAGCACAATTTTTATCTGCAGATATTTTTGAATTCCATTCAACAATCTGCATGACTGCTTGAAATTAGTTTGTCAGAAGTATCCAAATGGACCCTTTAAGACTTTTTTTACCAACTACATATTCATTTAGATCTTTGAGAAAGTTCCCTAATTTATTTCTCCTTTATATTTACGACGTTCCTGTCGCACTTACTCATTCATCAGTTTTTTCCAACATTTACTTGTTGGGGATGGTTCTTATCAATTGATCTGAAGTATAGGAGCGTCAAAATTGGAAAAAAATGTCAAAATAGAAAATGTCTTTTGCATTATCTGGAAAAATAAAGGGGTTTTAATCTAATTATAAAAATGTTAATGGAAGGCAATCTGGTAATTTCAAAAATGAAAAAGTGTTTTTAGAAATAGCTATTCTTTTTCAAAAACTGCTTGTATACCCTAATTATCAATCAGGGTATTTTTTTATGATTACCTATTTTCTAAAAGGAAGTAAGAAATGTTAAGAGTTGCTATTTTAGGCGCAGGACGTATTGCTCAAATTCATTCTAAAAGCGCTTTTCTTAATTCGCAATGTGAACTTAAACTCATTGCAGACCCATGGAAAGAAGGTGTAGAAAAGCTTGCTAATGAACTTAACTGCGAGGCCTGTTATGACTATTATGAAGCAATTGATAGAGACGACGTTGATGCCGTAGTTATTGCAACCGCTACAGATTTACATGTTGATTTAATGCTACATGCAGTAAAACGTAAAAAACCAGTTCTTTGTGAAAAGCCAATTGATTTGGATTTTGAACGCTCAATTGCAGCCGTGCAAGAAATCCAAAGTCATAATGGCAAAGTAATGTTAGCTTTTAACCGCCGTTTTGATGAAGATACAATTGCGATTAAAGAAGCTATTTTGAATAACGAAATTGGTGAGATTCGCCAAGTTATCATTACAAGTCGTGACCCTGGAATGCAACCAGTTGAATATATGAAGACATCTGGCGGTATCTTTAAAGATATGACAATTCATGACTTCGATACAGCTCGTCATATTCTTGGTGAAGAACCAATTGAGATCTTTGCTACAGCAAGCCGTTTAGTAGACGAAGAATTAGCTACTATTAATGACTATGATACTTGCAGTATTACCTTGAAAACTAAATCTGGTAAGCAATGTATTATTAATAACTGCCGTGAAGCAGTTTATGGATACGATCAACGTATTGAAGTATTAGGTTCTCAAGGTTTATTAAAAACCCAAAATCATCGTCCATCAACTCTGAAAAAATATACTCAAGAATTCACAAGCTCACAAAAACCTTTATTAAATTTCTTCCTAGAACGCTATACCAGTTCATATAGAAATGAATTTAATGCTTTTGTCTCTAGTCTTGTGGAAGGAAAAGAATTCCCGACGAATTTATTTGACGGTCTTCAAGCCCTCTATCTAGCAGTTTGTGCAATGGAATCAGTAGAAAGTAATAAAGCTATTACCGTAAATCCAGAAGGTCCATCAAAGTCGCTTGCTGCATAAGTTATTTCTTATTTAAGAATAAGGTTCCTAACGACTTAATTTAAATAGCTCAGGAAGTATGTTCACTACGTACTTCTTTGAGAAGCTATTTATCATTTACAAGGAAACTAGCAATGGATGCGAGTTTAAGTAAAATTACAGTTGCGCCAATGAAAAAGAAAGCAATTACATTAAAAGCAACGATGATCATCGTTACAGCTTTCAACTTCATGTGGGCGTTCTCACATACTCTACTAGATGTACTGAATAAACATTTTCAGGATGTTTTCCACATTTCACATGGCCAATCTGCATTTGTCCAAACAGCTTATTTAGGTGCTTATTTCCTTTCTGCAATTCCAGTAGGATTGCTTATGAAGAGATATGGCTATAAAAACTCAATTATCGTGGGATTATTGCTGTTCGCAATTGGTTGTATGGGCTTTGTTCCTGCAGCACAAATTGGAACATTCTCAGCATTTTTAACTGCGATCTTTATTTTAGCAACTGGTTTGGCCTGCCTAGAAATTGTTTGTAATTTATATGCTACTAAATTAGGTGATCCTAAAGATGCAACTCGTCGTTTAACAATGGCGCAGGCATTTGGCGGCATGGGTGGTATGTGTGGACCTTTAGTAGGTGGTGCCGTATTTTTTATTCCAGCTGGAACTGTTGGGGGCTTTTATGTAGAGCCTGCAACGATGACTTATGCTGTACTTTCCATTCTAGTGTTGTGTGTCGTTGTATATATTATTTCGATCAAGTTACCAGAAACGAATAAAGATGATGAGAACAGTATAGCTCCCCGTCCCGAAGACACTGTTTACGAAAATATTCCTTTATTAAAAATTAAGAATGTTCGTAAAGCTATGCTTTCTCAGTTTTGCTATAACGGGGCACATTTTGGTATTGGTGCTTTTTTCATTAACTATGTGATTGAACATTGGCACGGCATTACACCAAGCAAAGCAGCTTACTTCTTATCGATGGCTATGTTCTGTTATATGTCTGGTCGCTTCTTGGGTATCTTCATTATGAAACGTGTAGACCCTAGAAAACTTCAAATTTTTAATAGTGCAGTCTGTGTTCTAGGTTGCTTATTCGTAATGTTGGGTTATGACTATATCTCTGTAGTTGTGCTCATCTGTCTCTTCTTATTCAAATCAACTCTGTATCCAACGATCTTCTCAATGGGTGTTCGTGGTCTTGGGAAAAAATCTCAGATGGCAGCATCACTCATGGTTACGATGTTTGTTGGTGGAGCGATCTTACCGCTTGTTATGGGTTATCTCTCAGATATCACAAGTATTTCAACAGCATTTATTGTTCCTGCAATCTGCTATGCCCTTATCTGCTGGTGTGCAATCACTCAAGACCTTACTGGTTATAAACACGTTAATTTTAAATAATTTTTTTCAACACATGAATTAAAGGAAAATCTCATGAACAAACCAGATTTACTAGCTGCATACTGGACATTGGCTGGAAACGTATACCCAGGTGCTCCAACAGAAATTAGCCCATTTTCATTACAACAACGTGTAGAAGCTGCATCTAAAGCAGGATGGAAAGGTATTGGCTTAGTTTTAAATGATCTTCAAGCAAATTTAGAAAAGAATAGTGCAGCAACTATTCGCCAATTATTTAAAGATAATGATATTAAATACTTTGAACTTGAGATTTTACTTGATTGGTATCTTGATGGTGAGGCTAGAAAAGTTTCTGATTATGAACGCTCAAAAATGATTGAGCTAGGTGCAGAGTTAGGTATGTGCAACCTTAAAATTGGAGCACGACCATTTGAAAACTCTCCTAACTCATTAGAAAGAATGTCTGAAGAGTTTTCAAAATTATGTAAAGAAGTTGCTCAAGTTAATGCAAATGTAGCTTTAGAAATTATGCCTTTCTCACGCTTAGCAACTCTTGAAGATGGCTTAAAAGTTGTTGACACAGGTGATGCTAATGGTGGCTTATGTTTAGATATCTGGCATCTGGCTCGAGGTAATATTGATTTTGAAAAAATCAGAACAGTTCCAGCTCATCTTATTAAATCTGTTGAACTAAACGATGCTGCTGATGAAGTTCAAGGAGACTTATTTAACGACTCTACTCATCATCGTAAACTCTGTGGTCAGGGTTCTTTTGATATCCCCCTCTTCTTGAATGAAATCAAAAAGGCTGGGTTCAACCAACCTTATTATGGTGTTGAACTTATTTCACAAGATCATCGTATTTTAAGTCTTGATGAAATGGCAAAAAATGCGTATGAAACAACAATAAATGCATTTAACGCTGTAACTGCTTAATATAAAACCCCCATTAAATATTATTTATTGGGGGTTTTTATAATTTATAAAAATAAAAACCATCAAATTTTAATTAAATTACTTAAAAATTAAATATTTTATAAATACCAATATATTTAAATAAAAAAATTTATATCGTTATTTTAGAAAAACTGTTTTTAATTAATGATGTTTTAAATAAGCTTAACCACATTTAATATAAAAAATAGGAAATAAGAAAATATTTCCATATCTAATTTAAAATGGAGTTTCATAAATGAGTTTATCTCAACAAATTACATTTGATTTACCTGAAGCAGTAATTCTTACCGGAACATCTTCAGGTCTTGGTGAAGCGATGGCAATCGCACTAGCTCAATCTAATGTAAAAGTTTTTGGTCTTGATATTGCAGGAAAAACAGCAGCTTTAGATGCATTAGATCATTATGAACATTTCCAAGGGGATATTACCAACCCTGAATCTTGGACTGCACTTACCGAAGCAGTAAAAGCAGGTAATTTTAAACATGTCGGTTTAGTACCTTGCGCGGCAATTACAGATGTTGACCGTATTCTTGATGTGACACCAGAT
This sequence comes from Acinetobacter sp. GW821-FHT09D10, assembly GCF_059416285.1. NCBI lineage: Bacteria > Pseudomonadati > Pseudomonadota > Gammaproteobacteria > Moraxellales > Moraxellaceae > Acinetobacter > Acinetobacter sp. GW821-FHT09D10. The sequence continues at coordinate 8,570 of NZ_JBWKOW010000012.1, read as the reverse complement.
CGTATCAAAAAAGTTTTCGATGTAAATATCTTAGGTACAATCCAAGCCCTTCAAGCAGCATTGCCTTTAATGCTTCCAAATAAACAAGGTAGTATCGTTTTAATCGGTAGTATCTGTGCAACATTTGGAGAACAAGGTTTACCAATTTATTCTGCATCAAAAGCAGCCGTACGCGAATTGGCACGTACAACCTCTCTTGACTATGCTCGTGATGGTATAAAAGTAAATATCGTGAGTCCTGGACCAATGATGGCAGGTTTATTTAAACGTCATGTTGACTCTGTAAATGATCCAACTTTCCACCCTAAACGTGCAAATCGCCAACCATATGGTCAAATTTTAGAAGTTGATGATGTTGCAAAAACCATTCTATTCTTATTGTCTTCAGGTTCAAGCGCATTACTAGGTGCTGATCTTATGGCAGATGCTGGTTTAACAACTGGTTTTGACTTCTATAGTTAATTTAATTTGAGCATTTAAAAGATCTAAGATTCTCTTCTTAGGTCTTTTTTTATCTTTAAAATAAAACTTACTTTATGTTTTTTAATTATGACATCTAATTCTAGTTTATCACGCACTTATTCGTTATTTGGAGTTATCCTAGCGCTAGCAATGGGTGGATTCTGTATTGGTACAACTGAGTTTGTAGCCATGGGTTTAATACAGGAAATTGCTAAAGATTTACATGTATCTATTCCTGATGCGGGTAATTTTATTAGTGCATACGCTTTAGGTGTTGTAATTGGTGCTCCAATTATAGCTATCTCTTTTGCACAAGTTCCTCGTAAAAAAATATTACTAGTACTCATGTTGTTCTATGGTATTGCAAACGCCGCTACTGCTTTAGCTAACACTCCTGAAACAGTTTTATTATCCCGATTTATTGCAGGACTTCCTCATGGAGCTTACTTTGGTGTAGGAGCACTAGTTGCTGCTCAGCTTGCTAACCCTAATCGTCGCTCTACAGCAGTGGCTTTAATGATGATGGGGCTTACTATAGCTACTGTTATTGGAGTTCCGCTAGCTACATGGATTGGTCAAAAATTTGGCTGGCGTTCAGGTTTCGAGTTTTCTGCAATTATTGCATTCTTAACTTTAATCGCAATTATCGTCTTTGTTCCTCATATTCCAGTTCATGATACAGCTAGTGTACGAAATGAATTAGCTGGTCTTAAGAATATAAATATATGGTTAACGCTTGCAGTAGGTGCTGTTGGCTTTGGTGGTATGTTTTCAGTTTATAGCTACATTTCCCCAATTTTAACCGAATATACTCATGCTGATATTACAGTTGTTCCGTTCGCACTTGCTGTATGGGGCGTGGGGATGGTTATTGGGGGATTAGTAGCAGGACATTTTGCAGATAAAAACTTAAATAAAACAATTATAGGAGTTCTAATCAGTTCAGTAATTACCTTCCTGTTAGTAAGCTTTATGATGGATCATATCTATACCGCACTTATTGGCTTATTTCTGATAGGCATGACTGTAATTGGCTTAGCAAGTACGCTTCAAATGCGTTTGATGGAAGTTGCAGGTGAGGCTCAAAGTTTAGCAGCATCTCTTAACCATTCTGCTTTTAATTTAGCTAATGCTATAGGTGCGTATTTAGGAGGTTGGGTATTAACTCATAATCTAGGCTGGTTGGCACCAATTCAAATTGGGTCTATTTTAAGTTTAGGCGGTCTAATCATTATTTTTATTGCTTTCTTTGTTGAAAAAAATCAAACAAAAATATAGTTTTTCTTTTCATCTTATTGAACTAGATGTATTTAATATTAAAAGCATCTAGTTCTAAATTTAAGTTCAAAAATATTATCTTAAATATCTAAATCAAAACTCTACTTCCAAGATTAAAGTTTTTTCATGATCCGTGTTTCATTATATTTAATAAGCTCACCTACCTTATTAAAACACGACATGAAATGTGCTGTTTTTAAATGTCCTTCAAGAGCTGCTTCAGTTTTCCATCTTTCAAAAATTATCAAAGTAGCAGGATCATGTACTTCTTGGTGCAAATCATATTGTAAACAACCTGATTCTTTTCTAGTCTCATTCATAAGTAATTTAAATGCATGAATTACTTTCTCAATTTGTTCTGGCTCTATAGCCAATTTAGCCAAAACTCTAACTTCTTGATACATAGTTAACTTCCCTTTATCTATGGTGGAGATATTTATTGATCATCATATAAGCTCAGACAGAGCCATCCGCGCTTTTTCCTAAATCTCTTAATTTTTTCCCCTCTAATAAATTTTTCTCAATATATTCCAAAGGAATATTTTTAGTTTCTGGTACAAAGTAGTAAAAGAATATAAGGAATAAAAAGTTTAAGACTGCCAAAAAGGCAAAAGTTTCACCTGCGCCAAACTTTGCAGCAGCTACTAAAAAATATGTGCCTAAAAACATATTTAATAGCCAATTCGTTAATGTTGAACATGTAATACCGAAATCACGACCTTGTAATGGCTGTATCTCTGAACTAAGTGTCCATACAACTGGACCACCTGAAAATGAAAAACCAATCATAAATAGAATTAATCCAAGTAACGCAAATATAGGAATTGTATTGAATAGACTATAGGCAACTAATCCCAAGCCAACTGCAATTGCGCTAAAACCGCCATATAGCATGGGTTTTCGTCCACACTTATCAATAATCATAAAAGCGACAATATTAGAAATTACTTTCACAACCCCAACTAAAACTGTAGATAACAACTGGTTCTGAAGTCCCACAAAACCAGCTAATTCAAATAGTTTTGGTGCAAAAACCAATACAATACTAATGCCTGTAAATTGTCCCATCGCTTGTAAAGTAATACCTAGCCCTACTGAACGTCTAAAATTCCTGTTATTAAGAAAGAAATTAAATCCTTTACTACGTCCTGACTTTAAAATATTTTCATGAATATCTTTGAGTTCTAATAGCGCCTCCTGATCGGTTGCTCTGATTTTCTTTAATACAGCTAACGCATCTTGATCTCGACCTTGTAAAGCCAACCATCGTGGACTTTTAGGTACTATCAGCGTACCTAAAAGTAATAAAATACCAGGTATAAAAAGTACAGCGAACATAGCCCTCCAACTTTCTAAATAACTAAAGAGCCAGTTACAAAAGAAGGTGGCTAGAATTCCAAAAGAAATCATAAAATCAAATACAGAAATCGCCTTTCCTCTTGTTTCTTTGGGGGCAATTTCAGATACATATAGTGGAGCTGCGAAAGAGGATATGCCTACTCCTATTCCTAATAAAACCCTGCCTATTATCAAAATATTTATAGACTGGGCAAGAACAACAGATAAAACTCCAGCTAGAAAAATAATCGCTGAGATTAAAATTGCATTTTTTCTGCCATATATTTTTGATATTTGTCCAGCAACTAAAGCACCTAATACAGCTCCTCCCATTAAGGAACCAACAATCCAACCTTCCAAAAGAGGAGTTAGTTGAAATTCTTTATGTAATAGAGGTAAAGCTCCTGAAATAACGCCTAAATCTGTACCATATAAGAGACCAGCAATAGCAGATAATCCAATTGAGTACCAAATTGCTATTTTATGACGTTTATTTCTGCTATTTTTTAAATCATTGATATATTCCATTTAAATCTTTTAATTCCATTTTAAAGCTCTCTTTCAATATAAAATAATATTTTTGAAGATTATATTATTAAGTTGGAAAATAAGATTTTCATAAATGAAATAAAAAAGCAGCTATAAATAGCTGCTTTTTTAAAGATATTATTTTAGATAAAAACTTCAACGCCACTCTTTCCTGCTGAATCAAATAATGCAGCAAGGAGAATCGAAATATTATGAGCTTGTGAAGCTGGTACCTGTGAAGGTTTCTTATTAAGATAAGAATCAAGAAAAGCATTTAATTCACGATCAAAGTAAATTGGGTTACCAATTTCTGCAATGTCTGGTGAATATTCAGTTTTCTTAGTAGCCCAGATCTCAGGGAAACTTGTTTCATGCCACTCTGTCCACCCTTCAATCGTTCCTTCAACTTTACCTGTTTGATAAAGCTTATAAGAAGAAGGTAGAGAACGTGAAGACATAATACCTTCCGTACCATAAGCTGTCATATCCCAACTTTCAGTCCAAGGTAGAACGTCCCAAGACATAAAATCTACAACTACAATTTTATCATCGTAATTGAGGATAGCACCCGCAGCATCTTCTCTAGATTCATCACCTTTAAAACCATTGAATTTGGTAATACGGGCATTCACAGACTTAGGCATTCCGAAATGGTGAAGTACTCGATCAAATAAGTGACAACCAATCACAAAGAAAGCACCACCAAGATCACCAGGTTGTCTCATATGTGCTGTTTCAGCTTCATTATGTGAACAACCAGCATGAGCACGAACTTGTAGAACTTTACCAATCTTTTGTTGAGATAAACATTCTTGCATGGCATTGATTGAAGGAGCAAATCTCCAACAATAACCAACCTGAACAAAACCATTATATTCATCTACAGCATCAACAATGCGCTGTGTATCTTGAACACCACGACCTGCTGGTTTTTCAACAAGAACAGCTTTTCCTTTTTTTAATGCTTCAATAGTTAAATCAGCCATCTCATAACTTTTTGAATGCACTAAAACAATATCAATTTCAGGATTATTTAAAATTTCTTCTTTCGTAGTAATATTAACGTTTAATGCATCACAAAATGGCTTTAAAAGCTCACTGTGATCAGCTGCTCCATAGATCTCAATGTCACTACGTCTTTGTAAAGCTTTGACGCGTCCAGATGTATGAGGATGAGTAATACCAAGTAGAGCAACTTTCAACTTATCTTTTTGCACGGTTTAACTCCTGTAAAATCATTAATACTCCTAATGAGTGCAAGTTATCTTTTTCTTTTATAGGTATAAAGCGCTTTTCGGGAAAAGATTATTTCATCTTTGAAATAATCTTTTCCCTATTAAAGGGGAAAATATTAATTAACAAGTTTAATCAGATGCTTACTGAACACTATTCCAGTATCTTTCATATTCCTTAGTCTTAAAGTCTTCCATCAAGAAGTCAATAAATAAGCGATTTTTGATAGGCATAAATTGGCGACTTTGGAATGCAATATTCACAGTCAACTCAGGTAGCTTCCAATCTGTCAAAATAGGAATTAAACGGCCTTCGACAATATCTTGATAAATAATATAAAGAGGTTGAATTAAAATACCCGAACCACACAAAGCTGCAGCTCTAACTATTTGCCCGTCATTTGTTTCAAGAAGCGGATTTGTCGCAAAAGTTTTTACTTCATCCCCCTTTTGAAAACATAAATTTTTAGGGTTATGAGCATGGCTATAGAGAAGAATATCGTGATCTGCCAACTCTTCAATAGTTTTTGGCTTTCCCCTTTTTTTTATATAGTCATAGGATGCAGCGAGTATCCTATGCGTTGTAGCAAGTTTTCTTATTGTTAAATTAGAATCAGGTTCAAACTCTCTAGTACGAATTGCAATATCAATATTACTATCAATAATGTCATAGTATCGATTTGCACCAATTATATTTATTTTAATTTTTGGGTATAACTTATTGAATTTAGGTATTAAAGGAGCTATATGCATAATGGCAAATGAGACCGAGGAGGTTATTGTAACAGTACCTTCTGGTTCAACTGCAGATGATGTAATTTCTGCTTCACTCTGATCTAATTCAGCTAAAAACGATTTACATTTTTTGTAGTATTCGATACCAATATTAGTTAAAGCTAAACGTCTTGTGCTTCTTTCAATAAGCCGAACATTCAGTCTACTTTCTAAAGCAGTAATATGGCGCGTTGCAGCGGCATTCGAAATCTCAAGTTTTTCAGCAGCCTTGTTTAATGTGCCTAATTCAGCAACAGCAACAAATAACTCCATACTTGTAAGACGGTCCATATCCTCACCTTCAATTATTCCTAAAATGAAATAAAGATTTTCCTTCGTGATATTTTATTTCATTTTATGTCAGCTTAGCATGAGAAAAATGGAAAAAGCTATCTTACTTATGGAAAAAAGTTGATGAAAAATTTAGATGAAAGAACAATCACGCAAGCTGTCATAGAACGCAACTCATCATCATCAAATGAACGTCTTAAAGACGTAATGCATTCACTTGTAAAGCATTTACACTCGTTTGCCCGTGAAGTTGAGCTTACGGAAGAAGAATGGGAAATTGGGATAAAATTTTTAACTGATGTAGGTCAAATTTGCAGCTCAACACGACAAGAATTCATCTTGCTTTCAGATACATTAGGTTTATCAACTCTAGTTATAGCTCAAAATCATAAAAAACCTATAGGTTGTACAGAAGCTACTGTATTTGGTCCATTCCATGTACAAAATGCTCCTCAATTAGAACTTGGTTCAAATATTAGTGAAGGTGTTAATGGTACTCCTTGGTTTGTAAGTGGAAATATCCAAGGAATAGATGGAGAACCTATCCCCAATGCCGTTATTGAAGTTTGGCAGGCCGATGATGATGGATATTATGATGTCCAAAAAGAAAATTTACAGGCATATCAAGGAAGAGCTGTTTTAAAAGCAGATACTCAAGGACATTATTATTTCCAAACTATCGTTCCTGAAGCCTATCCAATTCCACATGATGGTCCTGTAGGAAAAATGCTTGAAGCACTCAATCGCCACCCTTGGAGACCTGCCCATCTTCATTTCATGATTACTGCACCTAATTATGAACGTTTAGTAACCCATGTTTTTAAAGAAGATGGTGAATATTTAGATTCAGATGCTGTCTTTGGTGTTCGTTCCTCATTAATTGCAAAATGGGTACGCCATGAAGAAGGCTTAGACCCAAATGGCAATTTCCAGTACACACCATTTTATACCTTGAATTTTGACTTTGTTCTAAATAAACAAAAGGTTAACTAAGAGAATGATTAACAAGATTAGTACATCAATTGAAAGTGCCCTATCGCAGATTAAAGATGGTGCAACCATTCTGATTGGTGGTTTTGGTACCGCAGGACAACCCGCTGAACTCATTGATGGTCTTATTGAACTGGGTGTTAAAGGCCTAACCATTGTCAGTAACAATGCCGGTAATGGCGATTACGGTCTGGCTAAACTGCTTAAAGCCGGTTCGGTTAAAAAAGTAATCTGTTCTTTCCCTCGTCAGTCAGACTCTTATGTGTTTGATGAGCTGTACCGTGCCGGAAAAGTAGAACTTGAAGTAGTGCCGCAAGGTAATTTGGCTTGCCGTATTCAGGCAGCCGGTATGGGACTTGGGGCTGTGTTTACCCCAACAGGCTTTGGAACACTTCTAGCTGAAGGCAAAGAAACCCGCCAGATCGATGGTAAAGACTACGTACTCGAATATCCAATTAAAGCAGATTTCGCACTCATTAAAGCCTACAAAGGCGACCGCTGGGGCAATCTGGTTTACCGTAAATCTGCACGTAACTTTGGTCCGATTATGGCCATGGCTGCTGATGTCACCATTGTTCAGGTTTCTGAAGTGGTTGAGCTAGGTGGATTAGATCCCGAGCACATCATCACCCCAGGTATCTTTGTACAGCATGTTGTACAAGTCCAGCCCGCACAGTAAGCAATAAGGAGAAATAACATGAGCTACCAGAAACTCAGCCGTGACCAGATTGCAAAACGTGTGGCACAAGACATTCCAGATGGTGCCTATGTAAACTTGGGCATTGGCTTGCCGACTAAGATCGCGAGCTACCTACCCAACGATAAAGATATTTTCCTTCATTCTGAAAATGGTCTGTTGGCTTTTGGCCCACCGCCAGCGGCAGGTGAAGAAGACCCTGAACTGATTAATGCGGGTAAAGAATTCGTGACCATGCTTGAAGGTGGCAGCTTTTTCCACCATGGCGACTCATTTGCGATGATGCGTGGTGGACACCTTGATATTGCAGTGCTTGGTGCATTTCAGGTTGCAGCGAATGGTGACTTGGCGAACTGGCACACGGGTGCACCGGATGCGATTCCTGCGGTGGGTGGTGCGATGGATTTAGCTGTAGGTGCTAAAAAAGTATTTATCACCACAGACCATGTGACCAAGCAAGGTGAACCGAAGATTGTGGCTGAGCTGAGCTATCCAGTAACTGGTAAACACTGTGTTGACCGTATTTACACCGACCTTTGCGTGATTGATGTGACCAAAGATGGTTTAAAGGTGCTTGAGAAAGTGGAAGGTCTAAGCTTTGATGAGTTACAGGCTTTAACTGGTGCAACTTTAATTGATGCGACTCAAGGGTAAGGAAGTAGGGAAATGACATTAAAAAACGCTTATATCATCGATGCCATCCGTACCCCATTCGGCCGTTATGCCGGTGGTCTTGCACCTGTCCGTGCCGATGACCTTGGTGCTGTGCCGATTAAAGCCCTCATGCAACGTAACCCAAATGTAGATTGGGAACAGGTCGATGATGTGATCTATGGCTGTGCCAATCAGGCTGGTGAAGATAACCGTAATGTCGGTCGTATGTCAGCATTACTTGCAGGTCTACCGTATCAAGTGCCAGCAACCACCATTAACCGTTTGTGTGGTTCTTCACTCGATGCGATTGCTATGGCTGCCCGTGC
>NZ_JBWKOW010000011.1:16571-63246 GCF_059416285.1 Acinetobacter sp. GW821-FHT09D10 | reverse complement strand
CAAGAACCTGTTTGGTTTTGGGGTAATTAATGCCGACATTGCAGCGAGCCAGTATAAAGATGAAAACGGTTATTCTGCCTTGGTTGGTTTAGAAGGGCGTATCAGCAAGAATATTTCTTTTAATACCAATTACCGCAAAGTATTTGATAACTACTTTGACCTTGCCCGCGTGTCTCAAATTCGATACTTAAAAGATAACCAGAGCGATGCTGAACCCAAAAACTATCTGAGCTACAGTGCGCTGGCAGATGAGATTTTTAGGGCGGGGATGAGCTATAACTTTTACGAAGGATATAGCGCTTATCTGGGTTATAACCAGATCAAATTTAGCGACAATTCTTATAAGTTAGTGTCTGCCAATTTAAGCGGAAGCCTGAACAAGAACTGGGGATTTTATAGCTCAGCGTATAAAGATTATGAAAATCACAAAGACTATGGCATTTACTTTGCACTGCGTTATACACCGTCTACCCGAGTTAATGCGATTACGAGTGTATCTAGTGATAGCGGCAGGTTGAGTTACCGTCAAGAAATATTTGGCTTATCAGAACCCCAAATCGGCTCATTTGGATGGGGCGGCTATGTTGAGCGCGATCAGGATGCCAATCAAAACAATGCATCGGTCTATGCCTCTTACCGTGCTCGGGCAGCCTACCTGACAGGTCGATATAACCGAATTGGAGATAACGATCAGATTGCAGTTTCAGCGACAGGATCGTTGGTTGCGGCAGCAGGACGGATTTTTGCGGCCAATGAAATTGGAGACGGCTACGCTGTCGTGACCAATGCAGGACCACAAAGTCAAATTATAAATGGCGGGGTAAATTTAGGCGTAACCGATAATTCTGGAAGATTTCTGATTCCTAGTCTAATGCCATATAAAGAGAATCATATTTATTTAGATCCGTCGTATCTGCCTTTAAATTGGAGCGTTAAATCTACAGATCAAAAAACAGTTGTAGGTTATCGCCAAGGTGGTCTTATTGATTTTGGCGCTCATCAGGTCATTTCAGGGTTAGTGAAACTTGTTGATTCGAACAACTCAGCATTATTACCGGGTTATACGGTTCGAATTAATGGGCAACAAGATGGTGTAGTTGGCTACGATGGTGAAGTATTTATTCCAAACCTATTAAAGCAAAACAAACTTGAAGTCGATCTTCTGGATCATGGCTCATGCCAAGTTGACTTCACATATAACAGTAATCAGTACTTAACTAAGAAATTGGGACCTTATATATGTCATTAAATATTATGAATAAGGCTCAAATAGAGAGCTATAAGAAATTTTCATTGTCTTTAAAATACTTTATAGGCATTTGCTTATTTTATCTCGTTTATGCTTTTTTTAGTCCAGCACATGCTGCTTGTACAGTAAGCGGAACTACTAATAGTACTTTTACCTACACGGCAGCAAATATTAATAGTGATGCAACTGTAAACCTTTCAGGCACAATTACTTGCACGAATTTAGGGCTTCCCCAGATTTCTAATTTTATGTGTATGAAAACCGTATTTACGGGAGCAACCACTGCGAATAATAGTGTGACTTTACCATATACTGTCACAGCAACTGTAGGTGGAGCTGGGTCTTCTACCACGAATCAAACCTCCAATGTGTGGTATGGACCAGTAGCAACAATCGCATCAAATAATATTGTGAGTTACTCAGTAAATGTGAAAGTACCAGCTCGAACGGGGTCACTCATTGCCTATCCTAAAGGAACATATACGGCTTCGGTTCGGTTGTATTGGGATATGGATCTTTTGGGTTTGTCATGTGGTGATTTAATTGGCGGTTGGGATTCAGGCGATACACTGCTAACAGCAAACTTTGTGGTACCAAGTATGTGCCAATTAAACTCAACCTCAACTGTAGATTTCGGCAATATAAATGATATTAGTCTGACCAAGCGTGATTACACAGCACAAGGAGCTGTAAATTCGACTTGTAATTATGGAACGCCATATAGCATTTATTTAGGAGATGGAAACAACCGTATAGCGGGTGGATTTAGACGTATGATTAATAGCAATAATGAATTTATTCCCTACCAGTTATATAAAGACTCCAACTATAGTACGGTTTGGGATGCTACAGGAGGCGTGACTAATATTGGGGGAGCAGGTGGAGTGTCTGGAACAGGAACAGGTAGCGCTCAAACTACGCCAGTCTATGGAAAAATTCCGCAAGGTACTTCCATCGCAAGTAGACCAGGCACTTATTCTGATAGCATTGTTGTTACAGTGACTTATTAATTTTTTCGAGCCTACACGCGGTTCTATTTTAGTGGAATGGTTCCGCGTAATTTCAATTATATTCATTAAAAATGGCTGAGCATAAAACGATATAAATCAAATGATTTTAGTTTTTTGAAACTTGATCGTCATTAAAAATGGTTTGACTTAAAAATACATTCTGTATATTTATTGATTAGTTCTAAAAAAGAACTAGTAAGCAAAGCAGGCAATTAAAATAAAGGTAAATCAATGTCGAATATTATTTTGCATCAATGGGAAATTTCCCCATTTTGTCAGAAAGTTTCAAGAATTTTGAAATTTAAAGGAATTCCATTTGAAACAGTTAACTATGACGGCATTTTAGGGGCTAAAGTTCCTTTGCTCAGTAAAGTGGGCAAGGTGCCCGTAATTGACCATAATGGTCAGCGAATTCAAGATAGTACTCGAATTGCCCGTTATCTGGATGAAAATTATCCACATACGCCTCGGCTTTATCCTGACGATCCAAATCAAAAAGCACTTGCAGAGTTGTGGGAAGACTGGGCAGACGAGTCTCTATATTTTTATGAAGTCTATTTACGGGTAAATGACCCAGAAGCTCTAAAAGAAGCAATTCGCATTAGCAGCGTTGGCCGCCCAGCTTATGAAAAACCAATGGTAAAAGGTTTTATTTTAGCCGAATTGAAAACACAGCTTTTCTTTCAGGGCCTTGGCCGAATGAAAGCTGAACATGTTGAAGAAGAGTTCAGAAGGCATCTCGACCGTATCGAACAAGTTTTATCACAAAGTGAATGGTTAGTTGGAGACTCACAGACAATTGCAGATATTGCTGTTGTGGCTCAACTCGGTGAAGTGATACGCACAAGCAAAAAATTTAGTAAAGAAATTTTGGATCGTCCGTTTATTGCTTTATGGTATAAAAAACAAACAGGGTGAAACGACCATGACATTAGCAACACCAGATAAAAGATTAGATTGTGTAGTTGTTATTGGCGTTGGAGCATCGCAGGGCATTGGTGCAGCTGTGTGCCATCGTTTTGCAAAAGAAGGCTTAAAAGTTTATGTCGCTGGGCGTACTTTTCAGAAAATTGAAGCAATGGCTGCTGCAATCCATTCGAAAGGTGGCGACGCTGTTGCATTTCGTCTGGATGCAGAAGATGTAAAGCAAGTACAGGCCTTGTTTGACACAATCACCAGTCAAAATGAGCGCATTACCGCAGTCATTCATAATGTGGGGGGAAATATTCCCTCAATTTTTTTACGCAGCCCGCTGTCGTTTTTTACTCAAATGTGGCAATCCACTTTTTTATCGGCGTATTTAGTTTCTCAAAGCTGTCTAAAAATCTTTAAAGATCAAAACCACGGTACGCTTATTTTTACTGGGGCGAGTGCTTCTTTGCGCGGGAAACCTTTTTTTGCAGCTTTTACGATGGGTAAATCTGCCTTGCGAGCTTATGCACTAAATCTAGCTCAAATCTATAAATCACAAGGCATACATATTGCTCATGTGATTATTGATGGAATGGTCGATGGCGATAGAGTGAATAAAGCATTATTTGGCCTAGGGCGTTTAGCCCGTCTTACGCGTGGAACGGGTGGACTCAATATTGATGCAATTGCGGAGAACTATTGGATGCTTTACCAACAAATGCCTGAGCTTTGGACACATGAGTTGGATTTACGCCCTTATCAAGAAAAATTTTGAGAGACTAAAATGCTAAAAAAAATATTTCTAAGATTTCAAAAAAAGCAGGGTTGTGTTGTCGTTGCTGGTCATGATTTACACCTGATTGAGCGTGACTTTGTAATTCTAGATAAAAACGCACAATTTCCATTACACCTTTATCAAGTTGTGCATGATTCAGCTGCACAGAATATGCAAGTCCATTCTATAAATGATGGTGTGACAGCACTCCATTTGAACTTGGTGAATGCAGATCATTTAAAAGGCTTAGTGCGTTATATTTCTCATCACGGCCACAAAATTGAGCTATGTGTGTTTCATCCGAACTTTTCATCTTCGCCAAATATTGAGGCTTTATCTTTAGAAGAGATTGAACACCGTTGGCAGACCACAGGTTTAAGTGCTGTGAGTGTAGCGCAAGCTGTGATTAAGCCCATGCTAAAGCAACAGCGGGGCACAGTTATTTTTCTTGGAGCGCCATTTAGCAACTCGACTCATTATGATGTATTAAGCCAAAGCATGTTCGCGGGCATTCGTGCTTTAGCGCAGTCATTGGCAAGAGAGTTTCAACCTAAAGGTATTCATATCACCTATTGCATGGTTGAAAAATGGGATGGACAAAACCAGCACTTTATTTCATCTGTTAAGCAAGCGTGCCAACACATCTATCAACAACCTGATTCAGCATGGAGCCAAGAACTTAGTCTATCTTAAAGTTTTACTTTCGCATGTTGTTAAAATACAGTACTGATCTGGAATGATGACAAAACAATAATTTCGATAGGTATTATATGGCAAAAATTATGCGTGTTCAGCAAGCTGTTAAAGCGGTTTGTACGTTGGCAGTTTTCATGGGCTTTTCTTCATTAGCACAAGCATATCAATATGATCAGACTGCCCGTTTAATTAACGAGCGCTTATCTTATATGAAGGATGTAGCGGGTTATAAAGCAGAACAGCATTTGCCGATTGAAGATTTAACTCAAGAAAAGAAAGTGCTAGATCAATCTGTTTCCGAAGCTGAATCTTTTGGTTTAAATAGCGAAACAATGAAGCCATTTATTGTGACTCAAATGAATGTTGCTAAGGCAATTCAGTACCGCTATCGAGCAGACTGGTTATCGAGTCCGGAAACCAATTGGAAGCCCCAAGATTTAGCAGAAGTACGTTTAAAAATTAGTACGCTAAACACAGAGCTTCTAAAAAATATTGCCTATGAACTCAAGAAAAATAATAACAAAGCACCTCATAGCTGTGGCTACATGTGGTCTGTTCAACACCCTCAAATTAAAGAAGCCGATAAAAAAGCTTTATGTATGACACTAAATAAAATTAAGTTAAGAGAATGAAAAACAATAATTATTTAACTGTTTTCTAGTCAATATCACATTGACACCCAAAACCGCTCCGATTATGCTTTGCCTGCTGGCCACATTGCCAGTCGGCTTTGACAGGCTGTATACCCAAAGCACACGAAAAAGTCTTTCTTTTTTGTGGGCATCCCTGCGTGCCCCCTCTGCGGCGGAACGGGAGGGGGACACCCTCGGGTGTGCTGATCTTTTGGGTATCAGTCTGTCAACCCTCTCTCGTTTCGCCACCATTATTTGACAGTAATGTGGTGAAGCTTCTTTATTACCCAAAGGAGTTCGCTCATGCGTACTATTTCTTCTTTATTGGCCTTTGCCAAAGTCTCTCTATTCATACCATTTAAACAGTTTTTAAAACGGTTTAATCGACTATAGGTTTTCTACACCTTTAGATCATTAAGACTAAAAAATCATAGCAACAATAAAACCTGAGATAGGCGAACACACCACTTTTGTGTCGTTTTCACATGCCTGTTTTTAGCGCTCATTTTAAGAGTGAGGGCATTTCTATCTCTTTTATATACAACAAAAAATTATTTTAAACGGTATATCTATGCCAAATTTAGAAGCTTCATTTAGAGCACTACAAGTGCTCCACGCGGCAAAAGATTTATTTAATCAACATGGGTTTTACATTGGTATCGACCGAATTATTAGTGAAGCCAAAATTCCAAAAGCCACCTTTTATAATTACTTTCACTCTAAAGAAAAACTGGTTGAGATGTCTCTGACTTTTCAAAAAGACGCATTAAAACATGAGGTGTTTTCTATTATTCATTCGTACCAAGAACTTATGGTTTTTGATAAGTTAAAGAAAATCTACTTTTTACATGCAAACTTAAACGGCTTTTATCGGTTGCCATTTAAAGCAATTTTTGAAATTGAAAAGCTTTATCCAGCGGCCTATAAACTCGTTATTGACTACCGAAATTGGTTTGTTCAAGAAATTTATAAGCTGCTTTTAACCGTAAAAGTTACAGCCACAGTTGAAGATGCTTACATGTTTTTATTTGTGATTGATGGAGCAATGGTTCAGCTTTTAAGTGCAAATAAGATCGATGAAAGAGATAAGTTGTTAGAATATTTTATGTCGATGCTCGTTTAATTTGATTAATATTTTAGCGTTTAATGTTTAAAGAAAAGCCCTCCGAAGAGGGCTTTTTGTTCAATTTAATTGAGCTTTAAAAGTCAAAAGAGGTTTGTAGATAGAAAGTACGTGGCAGTCCTACATACTTGCCGCCAGTAGAGTCTGTTGAGCGAGTAAAATATTGCTTATCAAAGACGTTTTTGATTCCGCCAGCGATTTTTAAACCTTTAACTTGTGAACTTAAGTCATAAGAGGTACGGAGTGCAAAAGTGGTATAACCCGGAATATCTCCGTATTTACCGTCAGCAGTTTCTTCTGTTTGATAGACATTACTATCTGGAAGATCTGGTGAATGCTGCTTAGACTGTGCAAACATATCAGCATTTAAAGACCATTTATCCATGGTATAACCTAACCCAACATTACCGACATGACGCGAGTAAAATGGTAGGTCTTTATCTTTAAACTGACCAGCTTCAGCTACTGCTTTGGTGAAAGTATAGTTGCCATATACTTTTAAGCCTTCTAATGCGTCTGTTAATTGACCGAAATCATAGCTAATACCCGTTTCGATACCTTTATGGCTGGTTGCCCCTAAGTCTGTCCAGATCCCGTTATTACCAGCATCGCGTACTAATGAAAGCTCTTTATCAAAGTCTAGATAGAACACAGTAAATTCGGCATTTAAACCATTACCTAGATATTTGGTTCCGATTTCATAGTTATTCGATTTTTCAGGATGTAAACCTTCGGTTGTAGCTGTTGCGGTTGTTCCTTCAAGTCGAGCCAATTGGCTGTACTGTTGTGGACCAAAAGATACACCAGCGTTTGCAAATATATTCCAATTTTCATTTGCCGAGTACATCACAGATAAACTTGGCAAAAATTCGTCTGAATCAATTTTTGGATAAACAGTATTAGGTTGTCCTTTGTTATAACCTGTGAAGTTATTATGGGTTTCAATTGATTCGAAACGAACACCTGGTGTAATCGTCCAACGGCCCAGTTCCATACGGTTGTCGATATATACCGCATGCGCTTTGGTGCCACCTTCGCTGCTACTACGTGGAGCAAAATCTGGGGCTGATGAATCTGCTGCATAAGATGCAGTACGTCCAGCAAACTCAGAACTTTCTTCTTTTAAGTAGCGATAGCCTACTGTTACTTCATTTTGAGTATTACCTAGCTGATAAATACGAGAGTAACGCGGTTCAATTGCATAGACCTTGTAGTCGCGTGGAGCAGAGTCGAGGCGCTTTTGACCATTAGCTAACACGGTCTCAAGATTACTTGTGCGGAAAGAGTCAATGTAGTAAGTCAGAACTTCGAAGTTATTTTTTTCATCTTTATGGTTATAACGTAAAGAGACATCAGTACGTCGACCTGCAAAATAGTTTTTTTCACCAGAAGATTGATACGGATTTTCTGCATATTGGGCCTGAGTTAAACCCTCTGGCATTTCGCCTCGACCTTCATAATGATGCAGATTTAAAGCAACTGAATCTTTATCATTAAATTGATAAGCAGACTTTAACATTACATCATCGATATCAATCTTATTGTTTGCTTCTCGATACCCATTTCCTTTAGTCCCTGAATATAAGAGGGCAAGGCCTAATCCATTATCTAAAGTTCCTCCAACAAATAAATTTGGACTGAGTTTTACTTGGTCAGTACTAGATGCATATTCTGAAGTTAAGCTAACAGTTCCACTAAAATCTTGTGGAATTGATCGGGTCGCAAAGTTAATAATTCCGCCTACGTTTTGAGGCCCAAAACGAACTGACCCCGCACCACGGACTACGTCAACCGATTCAATATTACCTATTGAAACGGGAGCTAAAGATAATTGTGGCTGTCCATAAGGAGCAAATGAAAGTGGAACACCATCTAATAAAACTGTTGAACGAGGCGATAGGCGGGATGCTAAACCACGGACACCAATATTGAGTGAAACATCACTACCGCCTGTTCCGCTACTATCTTGAGCTTGAACCCCAGGAATTTGTTTTAATGCTTCGCGGATTGAAGTTGCAGCGGTTTCATCTAAACGTTTGCGGTCAACAATAGTTCGAGCACCAGCATGTTTGTGAACAGTTTCGGCATTTGCCTCTTCTAACCAGTTACCTTGCGCCTTAATAGTGATGGTTGGTAATGCGCTAGTAGTTGTATCTTCAGCATGTGCTGGAATTGCTAGATAAGTACAAGCAAGTCCGATCGCATAGCTAAGAGTAGAAACTTTGAACTTAAAATTTGGGAGTGAAAGAGCAGATGAGCGTTCCATGTTTATCTATCGAAATCCTAAACGATAATTATAATCATTATAGCGAAAAGTAACAAAATTTTATAAAGGGGTTTATATTTTTTTTCTTAGAATTTTAAACAATTTCTAAAAAATTAGAATTGATAGCAATTTTAAATTGCTGGCTATCATTTAGGTATAAACAATAAAGTTTTAGCTAGACAATGGATGTTAATAGAATGCAGTTTTCTTATGTAGAGCAATGTACAACTTCTGTTTAAAGACACTAGAAGTATAAAAGTATTAGGATGCTCACAAGTATGTTGTTGCCATCTTGATATAGATAAATCGGTAATAAATTGACTTTTAAAGCTATTTGTGTGAAAAGGAAAATAATTTAATAAATATTTTTAATGAAAATCAAAGAATTATTAATTTTTATTGAACATTTGTTATAGGATTTTTATATTAAATTATTGTTTTATTAATCAATAATCATTATTATTCGCGCTAATATTTACATGAACACACAAAATACATATGGAATTTATTAAGTCTCGCAAGAAGATTGCTAAATCAGCAATAGCCTCTTCATTATCAATTGTAGCTACAACAGCAATGGCTGCTCAGGAAAATTCAGTACCACTTCCATTAATTCATGTTCAAGCAGATGCAGAAGTTGTACAGAGCCTTAAAGTTGATAAATCGGCTAATTCTAAATTCGTAGCACCTCTGTTAAATACTCCAAAATCAGTTTCAGTAATTTCAAAACAACTTATTGAAGATACGAAAGTAAATACATTGAGTGATGCACTTCGTACTGTACCAGGCATTACCTTAGGTGCAGGTGAAGGCGGTAACCCGAATGGAGATCGACCATTTATTCGTGGTTACAACTCAGAAAGTTCAATGTACGTTGATGGTATTCGTAACTCATCATCACAAAACCGTGAAATGTTTGCTATTGAGCAAGTTGAAGTGACTAAAGGTTCTGCTTCTTCTATGGGCGGGGCAGGTTCTGTTGGTGGTAGCATCAACATGATTTCTAAAGTGGCTAAAAAAGGTGACTCTTTAGAAGGTTCTGTTCAAGCTGGTACCGATAACTACCAACGTATTACCTTAGATGGTAATAAAGACTTTGGTAATGGTAC
Source organism: Acinetobacter sp. GW821-FHT09D10 (assembly GCF_059416285.1). Lineage (NCBI taxonomy): Bacteria > Pseudomonadati > Pseudomonadota > Gammaproteobacteria > Moraxellales > Moraxellaceae > Acinetobacter > Acinetobacter sp. GW821-FHT09D10. The sequence goes on along the minus strand of NZ_JBWKOW010000011.1, from coordinate 53,474 downwards.
GGCTGCTCGCGTTGTCCTAATGGGGCACAAAAATGAAAAAGCTGGTCAAAGTGATGGTGCTGAATACAAGCGTGTAGGTATCGCGCCTAGCATTACATTTGGATTAGATACGCCAACACGCGCAACTTTAAGTTATTACTACTTAAGATCTGATGACACTCCGGATTCAGGTGTTCCATATAATTACGATACGACTAAGAAGGCTACTGTTGGTAAACCTGTTGATGTTAAACAAGGTATTTACTATGGCTTAAAAGGTCGTGATTTCCAAAAACAAGAAAATCATATTGGTACTTTTAAAGTAGAACATGATTTAAATGAAAATCTTACGCTTAGTAACACTTTACTCTACAGTAAATCAAAAAATGATTATCTTTGGACTCAACCAGATGATTCAAAAGGTAATGTAGCAAACGGCAAAGTTTGGCGTCGTATTAACTCTCGAATTACAGACACTGATATTTTTACCGATCAGTTATCTTTAAGAGGTAAGTTTAATACTGGAGCTATCAAGCATAGTTTCAATGTTGGCGCAGAATACAGCGATCAAGAGTCAGATAAAGGTAGTTATTCAACTACATACCCAGGTTATGCGGGTTCTACAACAGGTGGTTTCAATAGTGATTGTGCTATAAACGATGCTTGGTGTACTTCATTAACAAACCCTAATTCTAAAGATGTGTGGTTAGGGGACCGTATTGCGAATAAAGCAACAACTACAACTACCACTAAGACTACTGGGGTTTATCTATTAGATAACATTGAATTTAATCCTCAATGGTTATTGGATCTAGGCGTTCGTTGGGATAAGTTTGATACAGAGCAAGTAACAAATGCGACTGGAGCAAAAATTGAAAGTAATAAAGATTTTGTTACTTACAATGCTGGCATCACCTTTAAGCCTACCGAAAACGGCAGTATCTATGCGAGTTACGCAACATCTGCAAACCCTGTAGGTGTAGACAGTGGTGATGGTTCTGAGTCAATTGGTCAAGCTTATATGGACCTTAAGCCAGAAGAAAGCCAAACCATTGAACTTGGTACAAAGTGGAATGTCTTAAACGAAAAACTTAATTTGACTGCTGCCATTTTCCGTACAGAGAAACAAAATACACGTATTCAAGTAGACTCAAGTACTTATACGAATGGTGGTGATAGTAAAGTTGATGGTATTGAACTTTCAGCAAATGGTAATATCACTGATAAATGGGCTATGAGCGCAGGTTACACCTACTTAGATAGTGAAAATACTGATCCAGGGCCAAGTTGTAGTCGTGCTGGTGTATGTACTCCTGAAAATGCAGCTAAAGGCAAGCAACTTCCAAACGTACCTAAAAACTCAGCAACTTTATGGACTACATATAAAGTATTGCCACAAGTTACTGTGGGTGCTGGCGCTTTCTATGCTGACAAAGTATATGGTGATGCAGCTAATACAAAATGGGTTCCATCGTATGTTCGATATGACGCGATGGCTCGTTATGACGTTAACAAGAATGTTAACTTGCAACTTAACTTAAATAACCTTTCTGATAAGCGTTACTTTACTAAAGCGTATGCTTCACACTATGCAACTGAAGCAGAAGGACGTAGTGCAGTATTATCCGTTAACTTCAAATACTAATAAGTTTAAAAATTTATTAGTCTAAAGAAGTAATCTAAAATAGCCTCAATTTGAGGCTATTTTATTAATTAAAGCTATTTTAAAGGTATCGCCGTGATTCACCATATTCCTAATGTACTTAGTAAAGAACAAGTCCAGTTTTTCCGTCAAGAAATGGCCAAAGTAGAATGGGTTAATGGAAAAGTCACTGCTGGTACACTTTCAGCTACAGTAAAACATAATCAACAATTGCCTGAAGATCATCCTTTAACCCATCAACTGAGTAATATCATCCTTGATGCTTTAGGAAAACATCCATTATTCCTATCTGCTGCAATTCCACTAAATATTATACCGCCTTTATTTAATCGTTATGAAAATCATGAATCTTTTGGTTTTCATGTAGATAATTCAATACGGCTCATACGTGGTAGTAATCAGCGTTTAAGAACAGACTTGTCTTGTACAGTTTTTTTAAGTGAACCAGAAGAGTATGAGGGAGGGGAACTGGTAGTTGAAGATACGTATGGATATCACGAAATTAAATTGCCTGCTGGTGATATGATTTTGTATCCATCTACCAGTCTACATGAAGTGACAGCTATTACTTCAGGCTGTCGTATAGCATCTTTTTTCTGGGTACAGAGCATGATTCGTGATGATGCAGAGCGACATATGTTATTTAACCTAGATCAAACTATTCAAAACTTACGTATGCAACTGGGTGATGATCACAAAGAAGTCTTGAACTTAACAAATACTTATCACAACTTAATTCGTAAGTGGGCTGAGGTTTAAATAACAAGAAAAGTAATGAAGTAGCGTAAATTATTTAATACGCTACTTATAGACATTTACTTCAATATTTAATGCTTTTTCATCAATTTTTTTCAATAAACATTCTAATAGTTCTTCTACTTTTTCATCATATTCGAAAGGATGAGATTTGCCAGTTTGAGTATTAATAAGATTTAAACTAATTTTATTAGAGGCTGGTCTATAAATTCCTCTATTACTTTTACCCAAAACAACTCTTTTAATTAATTTTCTATGTTCAAGTTCCGCTAAAGTACGATAGGTAGTGGCTAGACTAATTTTTAGGTTTTTCTTTTGGGATAACAGATATATTTCTTCTGCGGTTATTCCCTTATCGTTCTCGTGTAAAAAACGGAAAATAGCAATTCGCGAAGGCGTAGCCGATAAACCATTTTCAATTAACTCTTGGTGATAATCCATTTAGTTCCTCTGCTAATGGCTTATTTATATTTAAATTGATTACTAAGGATTTTTTAGTAGTAAGTAAAAAAATCTATTTTAAAACCAATGATGTTAGTCTTAATTGTAAACCATTTGGTATAAAAAGTATTATGATAAAAAGTAAAAATGCTTAATTCAAATAGTAAAAGTTAGAAGCCAATTTTTCCAAATAGAACTATGAGATGCATAACATTAAAGTACTAATTAATACGAATAAAAAGTAGTGTAAAAGCCATATTGACTGTGCAACTAAACTTTAAAGTTTTTTATGACTGAACTTTATTTTGCTCGATGATCTCTACTAACTGTTCACATGACTGATTTACTTTTGATAAGGGTGAGGTTGCAACACCTAACATTAAACCTGAAACAGCATTTTTAGGGTCTTGGTACCAAAGTGATAATGGAGAGGGAGCCAGATTGAAAGCTAATGCTTCATTCACAATTTTTTGATCAGATAAAGAGGGCGGTAAATTAATGAGTACGGATAAGCCAGCAGTATAGGTTTGCAGATTAAATCGTTTTAAACACTTAATTAATTCATCACGCTGAGCACTATAAGTTCTTTTTGTTCGTCTTAAATGTCTTAAAAAATGACCTTCATGCATAAACTCTTGAATTGAAAGTTGTAAAGATGGAGATGGAGCGGGTACTAAAGTAGCTGTCGTTTCTGCAAAGTGATTAATCATGTGAAAAGGTACAACTGCAAATCCAATCCGTAATTTGGGACTAATTGTTTTACTAAAGCTTCCTAAGTGAATAACTCTTCCCGCAGTATCTAATGAAAATAAGGCGGGTGCTGCTCGGCCATCTAATTGTAATTCTCCTAAATAATCATCTTCAATAATCCAGCTTCTGTTCTGGTTAGCCCAATCAAGTAACTTTAATCGTCTGGTCAAAGAAAGGGACATTCCTAAAGGTGCTTGCTGTCCCGGTGTGACTAATGCAAGGGAGGCATCCGGTACATTTTTCATTGCGAACTCTACATCTATCCCATCTTTATCGACGGGAATTGGACATATTTCCAGTCTTCCAACTTCAAGCGCATGTTTAGAGAAAGGGAAACCGGGATTTTCAACCCATGCCTTTTTTCCACCTAATCCTAAAACATGCAACGTAAGGCCCAGCCCACCAGAGAAACCTGAAGTGATAAATACTTGGTCAGGAGTACATTGAATGCCCCTTGATAGAGCTAAATAAGCAGCAATTTCTCGGCGAAGACCATATTCCCCCCGAGCGTCAGGATAGCTTGGCCACCCACTTGACTCATTACGCACAGATCTTGATCTGATTTTTGAAAATAACTTTGCAGGAAATATTTCTTTTGAGGGAACGCCTAATTGGAAAATGCCATGTATAGATGTCATATCTAAATACATTTGTGTAAACGAACTATTTTTATAGTCATCTTGAGTAGAGGGCGGCTTAATTGCTTGGTAGGCAACACGTGTTCCTTGTGATCTAGATGCAATGATAAATTGGCCATCGGCAAGCCTTTCATATGCAACTTTTACAGTACCTCTAGAAACACCGAGTTGACTGGCTAAATCGATCCATGAGGGTAAACGATCACCGAGTTGTAGCGTTCCAGAAATAATGGCTTGTTCAATTCCAAGGCGTATTTGTTCTGCTAATGGTGTTTTTAGTTTGCGATCTAAATTAATTTTGAGCTGCTGGTACATTCGTGGTACAGCCTTTTAATGCATTTTTGGTTCATGAATTTATACTACGGATCTATAAAATAAAAACAACTCCCTATCTTTATGTAGGTTTAATTTGAATGGAAATGATCAAAAAAAGATTCTTTTTAGGCTTAGGTTTAATGCTTGCATGTATTGCACCCTCTATGGCACATGAGCCAGTGGAAAAAGTTAAACCTAATTTTGAACACATAATTCCGAATATACCGGGTAAGTCGCTTATTGCTTTAGAAGTCGATTATCCACCTGGTGATGCTTCTATTCCTCATACCCATGCGAAATCATCTTTTATATATGCCTATGTAGTTGAGGGAAGTATTGAGTCTAAAGTGAATAATGAGAAGTCAAAAATTTATCAGGCAGGTCAAAGCTGGTTTGAAGAGCCAGGAGCAGTTCATTCTATTAGTCGCAATGTGAGTAAGACCAAACCAGCAAAGCTATTGGCAGTATTTGTTGTAGATACTGATGATAAAGAATTAGTTACCCCAGTAAAATAATTGAAAGTAAATAGGTGTTTATTATGGTCCAACGTATTGATTATAATCAGGTCGCTCCAGCAGGCGTTAAAGCTCTAGGTGGTGTCTATAGCTATGTAGTGCAAAGCGGTTTATCAACAGAGTTAGTAGAATTGGTTTATCTACGTATATCGCAAATTAATAATTGCGCATATTGTTTGGACATGCATACGAGAGATTTAATCAAGAAAGGTGTTGCCATCGAGAAACTAGCTTTAGTTCAGGCTTGGCAAGAAGGTGGTCATCTATTTGATGAACGGGAGCGAGCAGCTTTAGCTTGGGCTGAGTCAGTAACCAAAGTCTCTACTACAGGAGTACCTGATGATGTTTACCAACTTGCTCATTCTGTATTTGATGAAAAAGAACTGGTTGATTTGACGATAGCTATTAGCCTGATGAACGCATATAACCGTATGGCAATTAGTTTTAGAAATACGCCACAAGCTGCTAAGTAATATTCAAAAGCCCTCAAGTGAGGGCTTCTAACTTATTTAAAAGAAGGTTGGCTTAAGATTTTGTAGACCTTTTCTTTATATACATCATTCGAAATCACGCCTTTATCTCGCTGTTGTTTTAGCGCTTTAAACTGCTGACCATGAATTTCCCTTTGAATATTCACATTATCATGATTTCTGATGTAGTAAAGACTACGTTCATGATCACTCATATTGACTGTTTCATGAGTAGAGTAGGATGGCTTAGTTTCTTTTTCTTGATATTGTTTTGCAATTTCAAAAAAATCTACATTTTGATCATGAACGGCAGAATTCGAAAAGTCTTTTGGTTGCCCATTAAATTTATGTTCTTGAGAACTCGCGTTCACTTCAAGCATGCTTTTATGCTTATTAAAGTTAGGGTAGCTATATTCTTGTTTCATTTGAAATGTGTTTGTTTCAGAAAATGCAGAGGAAGAAAAAAGACTAATATTTAAAAATAAAAAAGTTAATAACAATCTATTCATTTCTTTTGAAGTCCAATTGAAATTGAGTAAATCACTGTATTGTAACATTAAAGTTTAGTTTTTAAAGGTTAAATTTTTAGGGTATTTGATCATCTGGTCAACAACAAGTTGAATGGACAGATTTGCGCGAAGTTCTATTGAGAGCTCCGCAAAAAACTTTATATAATATAAGATCTAAAATTTTTAATTTTAGGGTGTTTGTCCATTATCTAATTTTAATATTTATTCCGTAACAGATTCTAATTTTTTAAAATACTTCTTTTAAATTTATTATTAAGCTTAACTAAATAGTGTAGGTGTGACAAGGGCGATTCAATTTGTTAAATTGTGTGGTTTTTATAACAGTGGGCGAAATTTATGAAGACGTTTTTAGTTATATCTTTATTGGGTTTTGGGCTGATTGGCTGTGCTTCATCTACATATAATTCTCAAGAAAATTACTTAAATAAATCTCCAATTGTTCCAGAAAATAAAGCCTTTAATAGTTTTAAAACACCTGAACACGGAATTTTTACAGATCAAGATATCTATAATATGCCTGAGAATTCAAATATGAATTTTCGTTACGAAGTCCCTTTTTAAAGAAAAATAAAGTATTAATTTAAACAAAGGTGGAATAAGCGTGGCTTACCACCTTTGTTGATGAGGAATAATTAATGATTAATATTACCTTCGGGTGGTTTTTTAAATTTTAAACTGTTAAATTTTAGTTATTGAAAAAAGGTATTTAAAATGAAAAACTTCACTATTATTGCTTCTTTATTTTTATTAGTTGGGTGTACTACTGCTCATAAACAAGCCACTCCTGTTCAAGTGACTGATAATAAAATCACTTCTGAGGCTGATAAATATAAAAAACAATATCAAAAGAAAATTTATAAATTATGGGAAGTTCCAAATTCTTCTACAGGGATGAGTGCAAGTGTTAAAGTATTTTTAAGTGATAGTGGGGAAATTGAGCAAATCATCTTTTTAGATAAAGAAGAACAAAAATTTAAAACAAGTATTGAAAAAGCGATCTGGCGTGCAAGTCCATTTGCTTTGCCTTCCAATCCAGAAGTAAGAAAACAAGCAAGAAGATTCAATATGAAATTTCAGGCGAAATAAATGAGTTCTTCTTAATTATTAGGGGCGAATTTAAAATTGTTAAGGTATATAAATTTGCTCTCTAGTTTCATGAAATACCGAAAATAGTTAGTTTAATTGCTATAAAGATTTTCTTTAAAATAAAAAATAAATATTTCATTCTGATTCTAGATAACAAATAAGACATTTTATTTATTAGCAAACAAAATATAAACATTAGTTACATTGCTATCAAAACATAACATAAACAAAACTTTAAAAGGGTATTAAATTATTATAAAAAATATGTGAATCCATAAATATGTTAAAGACGAAGTATGAGTGAAGCAAAGAAATCTCTGAAAGAAAGTAAGGCAACTTCAGTTGTAGCGTGGAGCGTAATTTTATTTGGAATTGTGGCAGGACTGGCCTTTATTTTGTCATATGGGCAAGTTGAAACAAGAAATGATAATCTAGATATTATTCAAATCTGGTCTAAAGAAATGATTACAGTAGGTCTCTTCATTATATTTAATGGACTACTGTTCGGCTACTTGCTTTTAAAAATTAGTAGTATTTTGAACCATCTTGAAAATAATAAAAGCTAATTCATAAGAGTTCATTGACCGCTTTTTAGCGGGGATAAATGTATCTTAAAGTGTCAGTTACACAAATGATGATTGTTTGGGGTTGAATGTATCCGTTAATTATTTAAGCATGGAGTGACACAAGTTAAGTAAAGGATGAATCTCATGATAGATGAAGAAAAACCCTTAAATTTTGACGATGATGAAGAACCTCTCGATTTTGCCGATGAAGAATTTATCGATGATAAAAAAGAGGATGAGTTATATAACAGCATTACAAAAGATGGCTCAAGTGTAGATCCCGCAGATGATGGTGAGCGACACATTCGCCCTGAAGATGGGGATCCCATCGAAATCGAACAATAACTCAAAGCCCAATTCCATATTGGGCATTTTTAATAGGTTTGACTTTTTTATCTGAACAGTACGATACGTCAGAGGTTATTCAATTATTATCATTAATGACTCAAAAAAATGAGAACTAAGCAATGAGTGTAGAGATGTGTACATATATATTTATTGAATGATTTATTATCGAATTGAAGTAAAACTATGAGTAATTATATTTCTACATTTACCAACAAAATCAAAAATAAAGCTGTTCCACCTGTCAATGATGTTTTGCTCGCATTTAGGACTCTGAAAATCGTACCAGGCGGATTAACGCTATTATCAAAAATTGTTAGTCGAGTCGCTCCTTATTTTCAGACTGTAAATCCAATTATTCAAAAATTAGATGTAGACGTGTGTGAAGCCTCGATCAAAAAAAATAAATCAATCGAAAATCATATCGGGACGGTACACGTGATTGCGATATGTAATGGGCTGGAATTTGTCATGGGAGTGTTAGCTGAAGCATCTGTGCCTCAACATTTAAGATGGCTTCCTAAAGGCATGAGCGTAAATTATGTCGCTAAGGCAGATTCTGATATTAAGTTAGTGGCAACAATTGATGAGGAATGGAAGGTGGGAGATATGCAAATAAAAGTTAATGCTTATAGAGCGGATGGGCAGCCTGTAGTTCAAGGATATATTACGCTTTGGGTTACAGAGAAAAAGTAAATAACAGGGCATTAAATGCAAAAAATATTGGATTATCTCCGCAAAATTTTTACTGCCAAGCCTCAGCAAGATGCAACAGCGGATCACCTCATTGCTACGGCAACTGATCATGGCGATGAATTGATAGGTGTTGCTGTTGATGAGATGTCTCTTAGTGTGGAAGGTGTAAACCAAATCTGTAATTTTGAAGGGTTAAAGCTCAGTGCTTATGATGATGGTACTGGCGTATGGACTATTGGATATGGCACGACGCGATATCCTAATGGTAAGCGTGTAAGTGAAGGAGACCGATGCTCTCTTGAACAAGCTAAAACTTATATGCAGCATGATTTAAAGATATTTGAGCGTGCAGTGAGTAGTTCTGTAACTGTTCCTCTAAAACAGAATCAATTCGATGCACTAGTCTCTCTAACGTATAACATTGGCGTAGGTGCCTTTAAACATTCGACCTTACTCAAAAAGTTAAATTCAGGTGATTACAAAGAAGCAGCAAACCAGTTTGATGTATGGGTAAATGCAGGCGGTAAGCGTTTGCAGGGGCTGGTTAATCGTAGGGCAATCGAAAAGAAGTTATTTTTATCATCAAAGTAGTTGTCTCAATTCTTTATTAAGTTTTGTCAGAAAAAATCATGAAAAAGCCTCGAATGATCAGGGCTTTTTCATATAGAAATTGGATTGATTAACTCTTATCCCCTAAGGTGATTCTGAGCCTGTTTAATGCTCCCATGAGTGAAATGCTGGTGGTCAACTCTACAATCTCTCGTTCATTAAAATACTCGGCTAAATGAGCTTTTACAGTTTCAATTTTTTCAGATAAAAAAGTGACTGCCTCTGCAAGTTCAAGAGCAAGAAGTTGCTTCTTTGAAAAGACATTCGAATGTTTGTAGCCCGGAATTTTATCAATGACTGCTTGGCTCATTCCCATATCTCTTAATTCTTGAGCATGAAAAGCGCAGCAGTAAGCACAACCGTTGATTTGTGACACATACAACTCAACTAAAGCAACTATTTGAGGATCAATGCCTGAGGTTCGTATAGATGCATGTGCTGAGTACAAATGATTAATCGTTTTTTTAGCAACTTCTTTATATTCCATCATATAGACCAGTTTTTTCGTGATAAAAAACTATTATTCATCACTAGGTATAGATTGTAAATTAGGCACTATTTTGTTATATAGGTATATTTTTTATACCTAATTACACAATGAAAGATAATATTTCTGGCTGTTCTGTAGAAGAGGCAATGACAGTATTAGGTGGTCGTTGGAGAATGTTAATTATTTCATTTCTCATCGAAAGACCTATGCGTTTTAATGAGCTAAGACGGGCAATACCTAATATTTCTCAAAGAATGTTAACTTTAGAGTTACGTTTTCTTGAAGAAGAAGGTTTTATTAACAGAGAAGTTTTTGCGGAAGTTCCTGTTAAAGTTGAGTACTCATTAACGGAAGATGGTAAGAAATTAAATGGTTTAGTTGAGATGCTAAAAGAAGTTGGCTCTTGGCTAAAAGTAAGATAGTGCGGTTTATTTTATAGTTTTATTTACTTTGTTTCCGGTCACGTCGAGATCGTATGTCATCATTTTGACCGGATCATTTATACAAATTTTAGGTGTAAAAAAGCCTGATGCTACGAATCAGGCTTCAGTATTCATCAACAATAGGAGTTGATGAACAAGACCAATCTAACAGACCTGCACTATAAAGGCAAACCAATGGCCGACCGAACAGTTCATATAGGCATAATTTTCTCAAATTATAGGCGTTAAAAAAGCCCTTGCTCGAAAGCGAAGGGCTTAGTCGTTCATTGATCTAGCAATGAACTATATAAGGCTCATCTCATACTAAGTGCAGTATATCTGAAATTGAAGCAAGAAAGAAGAAAACTTATGACAGTTATTTAAAACATCTTAATTACTCATATAGTCTTTCAATAGACTTAACTAAAGTGTTTGAAAGGTGCTTAATATTTGATTAGCTTTTTTATCTTTAAAAAATATTCTAGTTTTAACCAAATATACACAGTTAAACAATTAGTTGAAAAAAGTTTCCATCATCTCATCAAATAGCGTGTTAAGTTTTTCTCAATCATAAAAATTTAAAAAGGATTGAAACATGAAATTTTCATATCAAGATCTTGCCGGAAATAACGTTGAAGTGGAGTGCGAAAGTTATATTCATATACCGTCAGGAACAGCAATAAAATCTACAGAAGCTGGTAATTATCATCTTACTGAAAACTTCAGATTCTTTAAGAAAACTGAAGCTGATTCGATACCTATCTATCGATTTGCGATTGACCAAAATTTTAATGTTTTTAATAGTGATGAATTACCCGCTTTAGCTCAAATTGGAACTGATTGGAAAAAATTGGGCTAAGTTTTTACTTAAAAATAAACCCTCGATTGAGGGTTCTATCCTAAAATTTTTAAGAATTATTTCTTTTTAAATACGAGCATTAAGCCTAGCAAAATTGCAATCATCCCAATTAAACCTGCTAGTGGTAACTTATTTTTTAAAATTAGAAAATCTAAAAGTGCAGTCACGATAGGGACCAGATAGAACAGGCTTGTCACATTTACAATACTGCCCTGACTTAGAAGTCGGTAAAGTAAAAGCTGAGCAACTACAGAAATTAAAATTCCGAGAAATAAGACTGAAATAATCAGTTGTGAATTCCACGTGATTTCAAAATGTTCAAAGGGAACTATAAACAAGCAGACGATAAGACTGATTACATATTGTAGAGGTAAGACATCTGTCGGGGCTTGTTGAATGTTCTTTTGCATTATGGCCCCAAAAGTTATACAGATGAGGGCAGCCAAGGCAAACAGCACACCAATTGGAGCAATAAAAGACATTGTCAGGCTTTTCCAGACTAAAAGTATGAGCCCTGCTAAAGAGATGCATAATCCTAACAGTCTTTCTTTTTGCCAATTCTTTTCCATAAGGCAAAGCGTGAGTATGGGCTGTATTCCCATAATTGTTGCCATTAAGCCAGGAGTGACGCCATGGGCCATCGCTTTAAAATAGCAAATTGAATAACCTGCAATAATAAGCAACCCAGTAAGCAGAACTTGTTTTCGAGTTCCATGTTTGGGTAAAAGTCTTTTTCTAAATAGAGCAAGTACGAACAGAACAATCAAAGCAGTAGAAAAACGCAGAATTAATAATGCTATGGGCGAGGCATTATCTAACCCCCATCGAGTAAAAATTGCGGCACTACCCCAGAGTAAAACAAAAGCGGATGTTGCACTTTGTGATGCAAGCATCTGTTTATTTAGGCGCATAAAACCTCCTCCTAGTGTGTAATACCTAAGAAATACGAAGTGATAAAATTGTTAGTAAATGCAGTTATTAATGTGTTGTTCAGTCACTAATCATGTACTGATCTTGGTTAAAATTGTGAATAGGACAAATAAATCGCTTTGAACTTATTATGATTTCAGTATGGAAGAGAGAATAGGTAAAGAAAAGCGCATAATTCTTTTATATACTATTTGAAAATCGAATAGATAAATCGTAATGAATTTAAAGAACCTACAGATTGATTGGCTGAAGTGTTTTGTCACAGTAGTAGATACAGGCTCATTGTCAAATGCAGCGCCTGAGCTTTATCGTTCGCAATCTGCTGTTAGCATGCAATTGAAAAAATTAGAAGAAGCTCTAAATTGCCAACTTTTAATACGAACGCACCGACAAATTGAGTTAACTTCTCAAGGACAACTACTTTTAGGTTATGCGCGCCGTATTCTCGATTTACATGCAGAAGCACAAATGGCATTTCATGGGGATGAATTGAAGGGCCGTATACGCCTTGGAGTACCAGACGATTATGCTGCTAAATATTTAACGCCCGTACTTAAGCGTTTTGCACCACGTTATGGAGGTGTTGAAATCGAATTGATCTGTGAACAATCTACCTCTTTAATTCCGCGGGTAGAAAGTGGTGATATAGACTTAGCATTAATTTCGAGAGATAACGCTCGTCAAGGAACACTTTTATTTCATGAACCAATGGTATGGGTAGGGTCTCCACAGTTTGAACTTTGGCGAGAAGATCCACTCCCCATTGCAGTTTATGAAAGTACGAGCCAAGCCAAAAAGAGTGCTATTCATTCTTTAGCATTACAAGGGCGCCGTTATCGAGTGGTCTACAACAGTTCAAGTTTAGCTGGTCAAATTGCAGCAGTTGAAAGTGGTTTAGCAATCGCCGTGTTTACGCAGTGTAGTGCACCTGAGCATTTAACCATATTAGGTGCAGATCATGGCCTCGGACCTTTAGAGCCTATGGAGGCTGCGGTTTATCGGAGTAGGTCATCGTTAGAGTCGAAGGCTGTAGATCACTTATATGAATTACTCATTAAAACGCTCAGACACTCAGTTAACGTTTAATGGCCAAATCTTAAATTGATATTTAAATGTCAAACCAAAGAGCTTTACATTTTTGCGCGAAATCTACAAAAAAGCCTAGAAACGTATGCTGATCGTAAAACGAATAAAAAGTATTTATTAATCACTATCTGAACAATTCATGAGGTGAAGTATGACAAAAATTATGGCTACCTTAGGTTTAGCTGCGATTATTTCTTTAAGTGTGAGCGCTTGCCAAGGTGAAAACGATACAAAACAGCAAGATAAAACGACAACCCCTCATTCAATGGACAAAGATTCATAATCTAGATGAATGCTTAGGCCCGTCGTAAGATGGGCTTTTTTATATCTTTTTATTTTCACTCTAAAGTGTGATTTGTAACTCAAAATATTTATTTTTAATGGTGCTGTTCAAAATATGTTGACTAATATGCTAGGTTTTAAATATATTTAAATCCAACACCAATCATTTTAAATATAACTCTATATTTAAAGTAAATTGGTTCAAATGCCATCAGATCAGAAATTTAACCTTTAAATTTGATTATAAAAATATTAATTAATCAAGGAGGTGGGTATGGACGCTAAATTTCATTCTGAAAATGAATATGGTTTTATTCTAGATATCTTGAACACTTACATGGTGATAAAGAAGACATTAAAAAATGATCATTATCCTTATGATTCATTTGGTTATCTTCTAGCTCTTTATCAACCACTAAAAGTTTATATCCCTCAACTTCCAAATCCGAAAATTTATATTGAGATTGGTGGAATTTCATATGACCGAATGATTGTTGGGCAAACAGAGGATGAAACGGAAGCCATAAATATTTTATCGAATTTAGGACAACTTGTTGCTTAACAATTAAGTGATATTTTAATGCTGAGTTTAATTTACTTAAGGAAAGCGTTTTCTTAAGTAAATTAACGACACAACTAAAGGCTCAAAATGGTTGTTGGAAGAAAAAACTTAAAGAAACGATTTGTTGTTTTTATCCATCCTCATTAAACAAAGACTCTAATAAGATACAAAAAACCACGAAAGCTAAATCTATAACTTTAAAAGAATTTGTTTATATAACTAAGAACATTAAAAGTAGGTCATCGTAATGAAAAAAATATTCTTAGCAACATTCACTGGGTTGGCTTTATTGGGTAGTAATGCGGTATTGGCTAAACCAGATGCTGCCTTATTAAAAGAAGCGACAAAAAATATAGTCACGGTGTCTAAAGCAAAAACCTTGGCTGATGAATCTGGAGTAACTTTAACGGGTACGATCGTAAAGCATATTGCTGGTGATCATTTTGAGTTTAAAGATGCTACAGGTTCAATTGTAATTGATGTAGATGATGATTTGTGGAAGCCTTTACAACTAAAAGCTGGAGATAAAGTCCGTGTTGTAGGAGAGGTGGACACTCATAGAGTTAAGCCAACTGATATTGAGGTTTTTAAGATTGAGCGTGTTAAATAAAACCAGATCATTTATATAAATATTGCTCAAAGCAAACAAAAAAAAGAACTCCTATTTCCAGAGGAGTTCTCTTTTTAACGACGATAATTTTTATTATTGGGTTGCATTAAATGCTTCATGATAGCTTACATATCCTTTAGGAATATTGCCTGAGAAGCTTAAGGCCTGAAAATACTCACTTGGTACATCAGGCAAAATTAACTTGGGATAGGTTTTAAAACCAAATCTGCTGTAATAGTTGGGATCACCCAGTAAAACACATCCTTTTGCACCTAACTTTTTTAATTTTTCTAGTGATTCATTCATCAGAAGCGAGCCAATACCAAGCCCCTGTTTATTTGGATGAACGGAGATAGGCCCTAAACCATACCAACCTATATCCCTTGAACTTATTTGAACTGGTGAAATAGCCACATGTCCTATAACAGAGCTATCTTCAATCGCGACTAAAGAGATGGTAAGTTGTCCATGCTTTCTTAAGCTATTAACAATAAAATGTTCTGTATGACTGGTGTGCTCAGCATTTTGAAAAGCTGCTTTCGTTAGTTTTTCTATTGCTTCAACATCCTCATTTCGTTCATCACGAATCGTAATATTCATTAAAATTTTTCCAGATTTATTGATTTGCTATACGATTTAACTTTTTAGATAAGTAAAACAGTAATCTAGGTTTTTTAAGATACCTTATTTGTTACTAATTATAAAAGACAACTATTACTCATCAAAATCATACATAAAGTAAAATTTTATAAAAATTATTTTAATATAATAATTTATAAATAATTTTGAGGAGCGGAAATTGAAAAAAATCATTAAAACTTTATTATTATCTACACTGATTTCAACTACATCATTCTCTGTTTTAGCTAAAAATGTTGAGCAAAAAGTTAATTTTTTACAAGGTTCAACGAGTACCACATTAACTGGAAAATTTCAGGGCTATGATGATGTAAGATATAGAATCTCTGCAAAAAATGGACAAGTATTAAAATATAATGTTAATAGTCTTGGTAATTTAGCCTATGTCAATATTTTTGCACCGGGGAAAAAACCAGGTAAAGATAATGCATTATTAATTGGCTCAACTGTAGGATCGAAAGGAGAGCTCGCTTTGCCAGTTGATGGCGATTATATTATTCAAGTTTATCAAATGCGTAATAGTGCTCGTAAACATAAAACTGTGAAATATAATCTCGATGTCGAATTATTAAATAAAGTAAAAAATAATATTTGATAAAATTTACTAGCTTTCACATGAGAGCTAGTAAATTTGAAAAATGATAGAGATAGTCACTATTCGGTTAAAGAAAATGACTCGTAAATGCTACAACTTTCAACAAACATTTGATCATGTGAAACTAGTAATACAGCACCTTTATAGCTCTGAATAGCACTAGCTAATAATTCTCTAGATTCAATATCTAAATGATTTTCGGGTTCATCTAATAACAGGAGTTCAGGTGTAGGTTCTATCTGGCTAAGCGCTAATAAAGCTACTTTGAGTTTTTCACCACCACTTAGCTGAGATAATAGTTGGATACCTTTATCACCGCGAATTCGAAGTTGGCCTAATAAATTTCTCCATTCCAATTCTGAAACGTCGCTATTCATGTGAGTTAGGTTCTCAGTAACAGTCATGTCATCACATAAAAAGCTAAAGTTTTGATCTAGATAAAAACACTCTACAAATAATTGAATGCTGTCACAGGGCTGATTCTTCTGTGCATTGATTGCTTTAAGCAGCGTTGACTTTCCAATACCATTTTGACCTGTTATGTGAATTTTTTGGGCTGCTTGTACAGCTAAATCTATGGGTTGTTGAGTTCCATATTTCAGTTTGAGTTTTTTAATTCGAAGAATTTCTCCAGATTTTTTATGAAAAGTGGGGAAGACAAACTGTTGTGGCTTGACGGTTTCAAGACGCAGTTTTTTGTCTTTTAAATCATTTTGACTATTTGAAATTTGTCGTTGGTGTTGAGACTGTATAGCCGCAATACTTTGGCCCGCTTGTTCCTTTTTAAAATCGAGCAGAATTTTGGCTTGAGAATTTGATTCACGTAATTTATTGCCAGCACGTTCACGTTTTTGAGCTTTCATTAATACATCATGTTGCTTTTGCTTCATGTGTTTAACGTCGCGTTGGTTTTGTTGAACAGATTGCTCTAAAGCTGCAACATGAGTTTGATATTGCTCATCAAATTTCTCATAGTTTCCAGTTGTGTGATGTAGACCATGTTCATTTAAATGATAAATATGGTCTACTTCATTCAACAAAGTCCGGTCATGGCTAATAATTAAAGCGCCTGCTGGGTGTTTTCTTAAGTGGTCAATTAACCATTTTCTAGAGTCTTGATCTAAATGATTGCTAGGTTCATCAAGAAGTAAGTAATGATCTGATTTTAAAAATAAACAGCTTAAAGCCAATTTTGTTTTTTGGCCTTCACTTAAGTTTTTAACTGGAAAGTCTAAATCTGTTGGTAAACCCGCAGACTCCAATAAATTATTCCATAAGGTGGGGAGGTCCCATTTACCTTCTAACAAATCATAATCATCGAAGTTGGCATCGCCTTGCTCAACTCTTTTAAAAGCTTGATAAATGTCTAAGATATCTAATGCTTCAGCTATGGTCAGTCCCGTTAACCGATGTAGTTGAGGTAAATAAGCATGTTTTACATGCCAAGATATTTGTCCAGATGTAAGAATTGAATCTGCTTTAAGCGTCTGATTTAACATTTGCATAAGCAAAGATTTACCTTGACCATTACGGCCAATTAAGGCAGACACCTGATTCGATTCAAGGCTAAAATTTAGTTGTTTAAACATGACTTTAGATGGAAACTCTAAAGTCAGCTGTGATATTACACATGCCTGCTGAGTCATAAAAACCTCATAAATACAGGATGTACAAAATAGGAAAAAGCAGTTTTAAGCAGAGACGTTAAATCACAAAAATAGTCTATTTTGCACATCAAAAAAAGAAAAAATGATGAGAAAAAAGACTTACTTCATTGGCGTGACTCACGAAATTGAAAGAATAAGAAACCATTCTATCTGGGTTTTTGATTAGTGTAAAATTTATACAATCTATTTTATTAAAAAACCCAATCATTGGATTGGGTTTTTTGCATCTAAAAAAGTTTATTCTTTTACAACCAATACCTGAATTTTGGTACTGTTTAAAACATCTTGAGCAAAACTACCCAAAATAAGTTTTTGGAAGCCTTTGCGACCATGAGAACCAATTACAATCAAATCGGAACCTAAGCCTTCTACAGCTTTTAAGATACCATCTGAAGAAATTTCACCTTGGATAATTTGAGTTTCGGCATCAATACCTTCTTCGGCGCATAAAGCTTTTACTTTTGCGAGAGTTTTTTCTGCATTGGCACGCGCTTCAACAAAATAATCTTTTACAACAGGTGAGATGTAATAAAAATCTACGCCGCTAAAAGGATCTACCGCAACTAAGCTAATAGCGGTCAATTTACTCCCAAATGCCTTTGCAATATGAGCTGCTTGTCTTGCTGCTGCTAAAGAAATTTCAGAACCATCGACAGGTACAATAATATGTTGGTAATTCATAATGTTATTCCTCTTATTTACAGTTGTTATATGTATGAAGCATTTATTAATTAAAGATTAACATATTTCATTCTCGGTAAACATCTATTCGACTAAAGGAAAGGGAAATTAAATAAAATTATTTTAAATCATTTGCTTATGTTTATTCTTATATTGATTGTGATGGAGTTTAAGAGCTATTGCTGAATAATTGATAATATTTACATGAAAATTACAAAAAATTACTGTTCATATTTCTGTCATATAGAAAACGTATAACAAAATAGTAAACTAAGGGGAGAGTGATGAAGATGGCTGATTTAACAGCAAAGAAAATCAATAAACTCATTGAAGAGTTTCGTCAAACAGGTAAAGAACCCGAAAAATTAGTCGTTGGTTATAAAACGTATGCCAGACTCATGACTGAAGATAAATTTGCCGAGAAAGTTGTTCCGTCGCTCGAAGATTCAAAAGAGCGGTTATATAAAAATTTAAAAATTAAACTTGTGACTGAAAAGCATTACTTTGAAATCAAATAAAATTTATGTGAAATACATCACTGCTTATTAAAGTAAAATAACACTAAATAAGTTTAATAACATGATTATTGTATGATGAAACAAATTAATAGTGTAACCAACATTTGAAAACAGCAATCGTTTATAAACTCGATAGAATAAATTGCTTTTATTTTAAGTAGTGGAATAAATTGAAATGCCAACAATCAGTGTAATTATATTTTATTTTTTAGCTATATTAGGCACTGTTGCCATCATTTATGGATTAGTCAGTTTAAGTGTTTTTTTAATTGTTATTGGATTAGCTCTACTATTTGCAGCATGGTTATTAAAAAAAGAATTTAAATTAGATATTTTATTTTGGAGATAAATATAATATATGTTTGTAATCTAAATTGCTTATAAATTATTTGACTATAACTGACATAACATATGTCAGTTCTAAAAAGATTAAATATTGCACATATTAATTTATATTCAACTAAAAATATTTTTTGATCAAAATTATTACAATAAAATATAAAAGCGGAAAATTTTAAATTTATTTAAGTATTTAAAAATAAAAAAGTTTCATTTAGGATAAAAGTAAAATTGTAAAAGCGTTTGTATCGATTAAACAATAACAAAGCGAGGTGAGCATGACTTATAAGTATGAGTATGCAGGGTTCTGGTTAAGATTTGGTGCAATGATTATTGATACTCTTATTCTTTTTTTGGCAATTATTCCTGCGGCATGGATTTTTTATCAGGGGGATTATGATTTAGTCTTTGCCACGGGCTTAAGTACGAAACCACAAAATTATTGGTTCGATTTAATCGTGAACTATGCATTTCCTTTATTGTATTCAGTTTTATGTTGGCTGTATTTTGCAGGTACACCAGGGAAACGATTGATGCGATTAAAAGTTTTAGATGAAAAAACAGGCAATAAGCTAACAGTCATGCAGAGTATTATTCGATATATTGGCTATATTCCATCAATTTTAGTCTTTGGTATTGGTCTTTTTTGGGTTGCATTTGATGCTAAAAAACAAGGCTGGCATGACAAAATGGCGAAGTCAGTTGTAGTGCGAGAACTATAAAAAATAAAATAGAAAAGCGTTCATAGTATTGATAATAGGGACTATGAACGCTTTTTTATTAACTTTTTTTAACTTTAAGTTTTAAAATAAAATATACAACAACACCTACAATAAGTCCCCAAAAGGCTGATCCAATACCGAAAAATTGAATGCCCGAAGCACTACATAAAAAGGTAAATAATGCCGCTTCACGATCTTCAACCTGAGCAAATGCGATTGCAATGTTGTGGCTGATCGTACCAAATAATGCAATGCCAGCTAAAGCTACAATAAAGATATGTGGAAAAGACATTAACAAACTTGTCAATGTTGCGGCAAACAAGCCCATTAATACATAGAAAAAACCACAGCTCATGCCTGCAATATATCGTTTACTTGGGTCAGGGTGGACTTGATCGTCTAAGCTTACAGCCGCACTAATCGCAGCAATATTGACGCTATAACAACCAAAAGGTGCAAGCACAACTTGGGTTAAACCCGTCCAGCCAATCAGTTGATTAACATGCGGTTTATAGCCATAACTTTTGATCATGGCAATTCCGGGTAAATATTGCGAAGCCATGCTAATCACAAAAAGTGGCAGAGCTAAGCCCAAAAGTGCTGACCAGGTAAATTCAGGACTAATCCAAACAGGTTTAGCCAAAGACCACTGAAGTGTAGGCATATGAAATTCTAAAAAGACAGGGCACAGGGCAATACCTGCAAGTGCTGTGAATACAATGCTATAACGCGGCCATAATCTTTTTGTAATTATATAAATGGCGAGTAAAGATAAAACGAATTCCCAATCATTTTGCAAACTGGCGAACAGGGAAATACCAAATTTGAGTAAAACACCTGCAAGCATGGCACTGGTTAAGCTTTGAGGAATATATGAAAGTGCTTTTTGAAATATACCTGAAAAGCCTAAAATAGCAGTCAGTAAACCCCCAACTAAAAAAGCACCAATGGCTTCATTTAAGCTATAGCCACTGCCGGTTGCCATAATTAAAGCGAGGCCAGCGGTTGACCATGCTGTCGCTACAGGATATTTAAATTTCCAAGAAAGTATGAATCCAGATAAACCAATACCTAAGCCTAAAGCCCAAAACCATGAGGTGATTTGCGCGGATGAAGCACCTAAAGCTTGAGCCGCCTGAATCACTAAAATGGCTGAAACACTAATACCTATTAAAAAGGTAATAAAGCCAGCAAATACGGCTGGAATTGAAAAATCTTGAAGAATCTTTTGCATAGCTAAATGTTCTAAATCCCTGAAAAATTAATATGTTTCTGTCTTTGCTTTCAGCTAGGTAAATCTAACAATTTTTTTTAAGAAGGTGCTTTCTATTTTTTACTTAAAATAGAAATAATATTTTCAAAATATTGAATAATGCTATTATTCCTTTCGTAAATAATACTAAATTTGGGATATTGTTTTATGGATGAACAAGCTGAAAATTTGTCACCACTTGAATTGAAAATTATGCGTGCATTACAAGAAAATGGGCGCTTAAGTAATGCTGAACTGGCTAAACTGGTAGGTATAAGTACTTCATCTTGTTGGAATCATACACAGCGTCTTTTTAGAATTGGGGCAATTCTAGATGTGCGTGCTCGGATCAATCCGAGTATGGTGCAGCGTGATACGGTGGTGCTAGTCGGTGTAGTTTTGGACCGTTCAACGCCTGATAGCTTTCAGGCATTTGAACAGGCGGCAGGTGATTTGGAGAATGTTCTAGAATGCTATCTGGTTGCTGGAGAAGTCGATTATTTTCTAAAAATTCGTGTTAAAGATTTAGCTGCTTTTAACCGATTTCATAGTGAAAAAATTATTGCTTTACCGGGAGTAAGACAAGTCAGAACATTTTTTGTGCTCAATGAAGTTAAAACAGATGGCATGCTGGCATTTTAGCAGTTCATTATGTTTTAACTTCACAAATGCAAAAACTAGGATAAAGATGATTAGATTGTTGAGGTTGCCAGTTTTAAACCGAATCCGAAAAATAAAATCCCTACTAAAAAAATACTACTTGCTGCAATTTTATGGTTCTGTTTAAAAAATGCTGAAAGTTTAATTCCAGAGAAGATTAATGCAGTTAAATAACTAAAGCTAATCACCTGTAAAATAATCGCTAAAATTAAAAAGCTTAGTGCTGGGTAGGCATAATCAGGTTCAACAAATTGAACAAAGAAAGATAAGAAAAATAAAATCGCTTTCGGGTTGAGTAAACTAATACTTAATGCTGTTTTATAAGGATGAATTTTATCTAAAGCTGGTAAATCAGCCATTTCAGGTTTTGGTTGATTACGTTGTTTCCAGCGTTGAATACTACCTTGTAAGAGCTTAAAGCCTAGATAAGATAGATAAAGTGCACCTGTTAATTTAAGAGTAACAAATACCCATGGGAATGCTTTTAATAAAGAGGCTGCACCTAATACGGTACAAAGCATTAAAATGAGATCACCGGTAAAAATACCTAATGCACCCATATATCCAGTTTTAATGCCATAACGTGAAGCAATTGACATCACATAGAGAGAATTGGGCCCCGGCAATAACACAATTAGGAATGTACCAATAATATATGTTGTTAAATCTGTTATGCCGAACACGAGAAACCCAATAAAAAACCGATT
Source organism: Acinetobacter sp. GW821-FHT09D10 (assembly GCF_059416285.1). Lineage (NCBI taxonomy): Bacteria > Pseudomonadati > Pseudomonadota > Gammaproteobacteria > Moraxellales > Moraxellaceae > Acinetobacter > Acinetobacter sp. GW821-FHT09D10. Next base: position 31,094 of record NZ_JBWKOW010000011.1, on the reverse strand, counting down.
TTTGCCATGATAACAAAAATCGGTGATTTTGTATGAAAAGTGCAGTTTTTTAAGGTTTAATTTCTGCATCAATTCCAAAAGATTGACGTAATAAAAAACTTAATTGGTCACGAGCTTTAATAAAGCCATCAACACCACCTTGTAAAAGTTGGAATGCCATTAAGTCATGATTAAGTTCATCTTTAAAACTTTGTTCATTTTGAGCGGGTCTAACAATAGCATCTGCTTGTTTTGATTTAGTTGCATCAAGAGCTGCATCAACTGTACGTGTATCTTGCTCAAGCTGGGTAAGTAAGCCCGGAGAGATCGTTAGTAAATCACAGCCAGCAAGTCCAAGAACCTGATCGATACTACGGAAGCTCGCACCCATTACTTGAGTCGGGATATTTTGCTGTTTGTAATAGGTATAGATTTTTTTAACTGAAACGACACCTGGGTCTTTTTCGATTGGGTAAGAATCTACACCTTCAGCTTTTTTGTACCAGTCCAAGATACGGCCTACAAATGGTGAAATTAAAGTTACTTTTGCATCTGCGCATGCTTGAGCTTGATGTAATCCGAAAAGCAGAGTGAGGTTACAAGCAATCCCTTCAGCTTCGAGTACTTTTGCAGCTTGAATACCTTCCCAAGTCGACGCAATTTTAATAAGAATACGTGACTGATCAATGCCGTAACCTTTGTAAAGTTCACATAATTCATGCGCTTTTTGAATGGTCGCTTCGGTGTTATATGAAAGGGCAGCATCAACTTCAGTCGAAACCCGACCTTCAATCAGTTTTAAAATTTCTACACCAAATTTTACGGTTAAAATATCAATGGTTCTTTCGATTAATTCATCGTTGCTATAGCCTTCTTCTTTGGCTTGATAATAAGCATCTTCAATGAGTTCTTTACTTTCTGGTTGTTCTGCTGCTGCCGTAATCAATGAAGGATTAGTCGTCGCGTCTAATGGACGAAATTTACGAATTGCATCAAGGTCGCTACTGTCGGCAACAACGGTCGTTAGTGTTTTTAATTGGTCAAGTGCTGTATGAGTCATTGATATTCAACATCTTCAGTAATAAATCTTATATTTTCTTTATAGCACAAAGTCTATTCATACTGTCGATATATCAATTGTTATATTTCAAAGAAAAACGTTTAGATTCTGCATCTAAATTGAAATAATTTTAAGGGACCTGTTGCGTTCGTTGCTTACGGATATGTTCAATAAGAAATCTGGCAGCGGCACCAAGCTCACTTTCACGACTCCATACCAAATCTACGTAATATTCAAATCTTGGAGTGAAATCTAATAAATTCAGTATTTTAAGCTTGTTTTTTAGTTCAGGGTTTTCTTTAAACATTTCTTGAGGAAGAACACCCCAGCCCAGATCACGTAAAATCATTAAGCAAGCAGAGTGGTGGTTATCTGTACGCCAGTAATGTTTTGAAAACAACAATTCAGGTTTTAATGTTTCATCTCGACTTGCCACTACAATTTGTCGTGTAGTGAGAATTTGCTCATAAGAAACTTGATTTTGGCTTGCAAGTGGATGATCTTTTGAAATAACGGGAATTAAAGCCTCACGTTTGAGCTCTACGAATTGTTCTCTGTTATCTAGATGCTCACGTTCAAACATAAGTGCAAGTTGGGCAGACCCATCTAACAACATTTGTAAGGCATCTTCTTGGGGTGCAGAAACAATATTAATTTGCAGGTCAGGGAAACGACTCTCTAGCAGGCAAATATAGTCGGTCCAGTTGGTATGTAAGAGTTCAGACACAATCACAATGGTTAAGTTAGCTTCTAACCCTGTGCTTAATGCATGTGCATGTTGTTTCCATTGATTCATCTCAATCAAAAGCTGAGAAGTCTTTTCATATAAGACCCGTGCTTCGTCAGTAGGGACAGGCTCACGACCTTTACGATCAAATAAGGTTAAGTCCAAATCAATTTCTAAGTTGGCAATAGACATGCTTACAGCCGAAGGAACTTTTCCAAGTTTACGTGCTGCTGCTGAAAAGGATCCAGTTTCTATAACGGCCTGAAACATGAGTAATTGTTCTTGATTAATATTCATCTGTCAAAAAAACTGAAAGAACCTGATTGGATTAATCAATATTATAAAAATAAAATGCACATTATCCAAGTATTATTGAGTATTTAAAAATGTTGATTTCCAAGAGAAGGCTCATTCATGCAATCAGTTATGAAGGAATTTTATTGGTCATCATTGCGATTGCATTAAGTTTTATTTTTGATATGCCTATGGACGTAACCGGAACACTCGGTGTGTTTATGGCAGTGGTTTCAGTTTTCTGGAATATGATTTTTAATCACTACTTTGAAAAAGTAGAGCATAAATATAATTGGGAAAGAACAATCCCTGTACGGATTTTACATGCGGTTGGTTTTGAAGGCGGTTTGCTTATTGCAACAGTGCCAATGATTGCTTATATGCTACAGATGAGTGTCATTGATGCGCTTATTTTAGATATTGGTTTAACCTTATGTATTTTGGTCTATACCTTCATTTTCCAATGGTGTTATGACCATATCGAAGATAAGTTTTTCCCTGAAGCAAAAGCTGCCTCACTGCACTAAATTTATAAATCCTAAAATGAAATAAGCACCCAAATGGGTGCTTATTTTTTGTAGTTAGATGTAGAAATTATTTCTCTACAATTGCAACTACACCTTCACCGCCAGCAGTACAGATAGAGATTAATGCGCGGCCTGAACCTTTTTGATTAATCAATTTAGCAGCAGTTGCCAAGATACGACCACCAGTTGCAGCAAATGGATGGCCTGCACCTAAAGATGAACCATTTACGTTAAGTTTAGAGCGGTCAATTGAACCTAAAGGTGCATCTAAGCCAAGACGTTCTTTACAGAATTTTTCGTCTTCCCATGCTTTAAGGGTAGACAATACTTGAGATGCAAATGCTTCATGGATTTCGTAGAAATCAAAATCTTGAAGTTTAAGGTTTGCACGCTTAAGCATACGAGGTACTGCATAAGCAGGAGCCATCAATAAGCCTTCTTTAGGACCATTTTTACCAATGAAGTCAACAGCAGCGGTTTCTGAGAAAGAAAGGTAAGCTAAAACTTCATGACCGTTTTCTTTTGCCCATTCTTCAGAAGCAAGTAATACAACAGATGCACCATCAGTCAATGGAGTTGAGTTACCCGCTGTCATTGTTGCAGTTTCGCCTTTACCGAAAACAGGCTTTAATTTAGCAAGTTTTTCAACTGTGCTGTCTGCACGTAGGTTATTGTCACGGTTAAGACCTAAGAATGGAGTGATCAAGTCATCAAAGAAACCGCGCTCATAAGCAGCAGCAAGTTTTTGATGGCTGCTTGCAGCGAGTTCGTCTTGAGCTTCGCGAGTAATACCCCATTCTAATGCAGTAATTGCTTGGTGCTCACCCATTGAAAGGCCAGTACGTGGTTCACCATTGCTTGGCGCATCAAGAAGCTTTTTAAAATCAATTTTTGTTAATGCTTTAAGACGGTCTTTACCTGTTTTAGCAACATTGAGCTCAAGTAAAACTTTACGTAAGCCATCACCAACAGCGATTGGGGCATCAGAAGTGGTGTCTACACCGCCTGCAATACCGACATCAATTTGACCAAGCGCAATTTTGTTAGCAACAACAAAAGCAGCTTGTAAACCTGTACCACAAGCAATTTGAATGTCGTAAGCAGGAGTTTCAGGAGCAAGATCAGTGCTCAATACAACTTCACGAGTCATATTAAAGTCACGGCTGTGTTTTAAAACAGCACCAGCAACGACTTCACCAATACGCTTACCTTGTAAGTTAAAGCGCTCAACCAAACCATTCAATGCTGCTGTCAGCATGTCAGAATTCGATGCTTTAAAATAAGCAGTATTTGAACGTGCAAATGGAATGCGGTTGCCACCAATAATTGCAACGCGGCGAACAGTATTTTGGCTCATGGTTTTATCCTGTTGAACAGAAGTTTTGGTTTTTGTTGCTTTTGGTGCTGCAGCTACATTATTAGAAGATGTAGATGGGGGTGCAGAAGCAGCGCTCTTATTACGAGGGCTTCGTGCAGATGCAGTCGTTGAACGAGTACGTGTCGTTTTTGGAGTATTAGTTGCTGCTTTAGGAGTTGTGCTGTTACGCTTAGCCGTGTTAGAAGCCGGCTTTGATGTATTTGACACTTTTTCCTGAGCAGAATTCTCGACTGCTGGATTTTCTTGAGTTGTCTTGCTCATAAGGCTTTTCCAAGCATATTAACGATATTCTTATAAGCTACATTAACACAATTCAAATAGACCTGTATTGACTAGAATGACATTGTAGATAGCATTCAGGTCAAGACATCCAAAGATGAACTCAAGTATGATTTGGAGTAACTCTAATGAACGACTGATTTCATATTGTTTCTGTCCATCTCATAACATAATGAAGCCTGTCGTAGAAAATTCATTTCTTTGAGAGATAATAATCATGACTGATCAATACCAAGCATTTACACAATCTCCTATTGGTAAATTCGTTGTTAAAAATCTGGGTTTACCATCACCAGTTGCATTAGAGCGTTTTGAAAGTGCTCAGCCAGTAGTGAATGGTGCAGTATTGGTTGGCGCGGCGCCGTCAAGTGTATTGTCTGGTGCTATTGCACAAGTACTTAGCAATATTCATGCAGATAGTTATGTAGGCAATAATGTTGCATTACAACAAGACGCTGCAAAAGTTGGTTTAAATTTACGCCCATTCAATGCAGGCGACAAAGAATCAAAATTCAAAGCAGTAGTATTTGATGCTTCTGGTATCCAAAACTCAGAACAGTTAAATGAGCTTTATAAATTCTTTAACCCGATTGCACGTCAAGTTGCGACTTCTGGTCGAGTTATTGTGATTGGTACAACACCTGAAACTGCAAAAACTGTAAAACAGGCGATTGCTCAGCGCGCTCTTGAAGGTTTTATCAAATCTGTAGGTAAAGAATTTAAAAAGGGTATTACTGCACAAGTTGTCTATGTAGATGAAGGTGCTGCTGCAAACCTTGAATCAACTTTACGCTTCTTGCTTTCTCCGCGTTCAGCTTATGTATCTGGTCAAGTTGTTCGTATTTCTAAAGCAGATGTCGTTGATGTTGATTGGGCAAAACCGCTTGCTGGTAAAACTGCGTTAGTAACAGGTGCAAGCCGTGGTATTGGTGAGGCAATTGCACATGTATTGGCGCGTGATGGCGCTCATGTCATTTGTCTAGATGTACCTCAGCAGCAAGCTGACCTTGACCGTGTAGCTGCGGACATTGGCGGTTCTACATTGGCAATTGATATTACAGCTGCTGATGCAGGTGAAAAAATTAAAGCTGCTGCGGCAAAGCAAGGCGGTTTAGATATTATCGTTCATAACGCGGGTATTACTCGTGACAAGACTTTGGCAAACATGAAGCCTGAGCTTTGGGATTTAGTGATTAACATTAACTTGTCTGCTGCTGAACGTGTAAATGACTACTTGTTAGAAAACGATGGTCTAAATGCAAATGGCCGTATTGTTTGCGTATCATCAATTAGTGGTATTGCAGGTAACCTTGGTCAAACGAACTATGCTGCATCTAAAGCAGGTGTGATTGGTTTAGTTAAATTTACTGCACCTATTCTAAAAAATGGTATTACCATTAATGCAGTAGCACCTGGTTTTATTGAGACACAAATGACTGCTGCGATTCCATTTGCAATTCGTGAAGCTGGTCGCCGTATGAACTCAATGCAACAAGGCGGTTTACCTGTTGATGTAGCAGAAACGATTGCATGGTTTGCATCAACTGCTTCTACAGGTGTAAATGGCAACGTGGTACGTGTGTGTGGCCAAAGCTTGTTAGGCGCTTAAGCACTCTGAGCTAAAGATAAGGGGTGCTTGGGCATCCCTTTTTTATTCAAGAATCTATAAATTATAAAAGGTTAGGTATGAATACTCGTCATTTTAGCCAGCTACCAAAAGCGGCATTGGCTTATCCAAAAGTTGTGCAAGGTTTAATCTTTAAAAAGGCTAAAGGGCCAAAAATCTTGCCGCAAGTTGAATATGTGGTTGATAGTCTTGAGATTGATCAAAGTCATCTCAAAGCTTATAACGAAGTATGCGGCTTTAAAAATAATGGCTTTGTACCTGCGATTTATTTGGCTGTGTTGTCGCAAAGTTTGCAAATGCACATGATGACGGCAGAAGCTTTTCCATTTCCGATTTTAGGTTTAGTCCATATTCGTAACCAGATTAAACAAACCAGACCGATTGGTGTAACTGAAAAACTCACTCTGTCATGTAAGTTTGGGGAATTAAAACCGCATGATAAAGGTGTTCAGTTTGACTTTATTACCACGGCAAAAGTTGGCAACGAAGTAGTTATGGAAGGCTTAACGACTTATTTATCTCGTCAAAAAGTCGAGAAAAGAGTCAGCGAAAAAGCCAAAGAAGAACAAGTACCAGCTTATGTGCCAAAGGCCCAGTGGGATATTTTAGAAAACACAGGCCGCCGTTATGCGAAAGTGTCAGGCGATTTCAACTTAATTCACATCCATGCCCTTACTGCGAAAGCATTTGGCTTTAAGCAAGCAATTGCACATGGCATGTGGAGCAAAGCTAAAGCACTAGCGAACCTTGAATTACCAAATGCCTATGAAGCAGATGTGTGGTTTAAGCTGCCAATGTTCTTACCTTCAAAAGTTGAGTTTTTAACTGCCAATGCAGACAAAAAGACTGATTTCTTGATTCGTAATACGAAATCACAAAAACCACATGTTGCAGGAACTGTAAAAGCATTATAAAAATATCAGCAGCCTGAACAGGTGTTTGGGCTGCTTTTGAGCAAAATAACAAAAAATGCAAGGAACTTCATGTGATTAAAGAGATTTTACTGGCCGATACCCAAAACTATCACGGTATTTTAGATGAACGTTTTATTGATTTAGCTCACCAGTTTAGCCGCCTTCAAGATGCCAGAACGGGACAAGGTGGAGCTGCATTAGCGGTTTATTTTAGAGGTCAGAAAGTTGTCGATATCTACACCGGTCTAAAATCACAAACTGAAGCTTGGCAACCAGATACCTTGGCAGTTTGCTACTCTACAGGTAAAGGTATACTTGCGACTTTAGCTCACATTTTAGTAAGTGAGGGTTTTTTAGAATACGACAAACCGATTTCGACTTATTGGCCTGAGTTTGCTCAAAATGGTAAAGAGCAAATGACATTGCGTCATATGCTGAGCCATCAAAGCGGCATGTTTGATATTCGAAATACCATCGAAAGTGCGAGAGAAATGCTCGACTGGTCACACATGTTAGATGTGGTTGCGGCGACTAAGCCAAGATTCGTTGCTGGAGAGGGTAATGCTTATCAAGCTTTAACATTTGGTTGGCTTGTGGGCGGCGTGCTTGAAAAAGCAACTGGTCAATCTTTACATCAGCTCATGCAAAAATATCTTGTTGAACCGTTGCAGTTAGATGGTGCTTATTTTGGAACGCCTGCAAGTGAGTTAGATCGTGTAGCACGACTAATTATTCAACCAAAGCCAGAAAAACCAGCATCTACTCAAGTTGAAAAACCTAAAAAGCCTCAGCCCCGCAAAAGTTCAATCTCTGAAAAAATGATTACGTGGACTGGACAAGACCCACAAGATTTTCAGGATGCTATGATTCCAAAAGGAATGAAGCATTTTAGTTTCTTTAGTGATGAAGGGCTGCAAGCGGTCATTCCGGCAGCAAACGGAACATTTACTGCGAGTAGCCTTGCCAAAATTTATGCGATGCTGGCAAATCACGGTGAATGGGATGGACAACAACTCATTCGTCCAGAAATATTTAAAGAATTGAGCGCCATCCAAAGTTATGCACGTGATCGTGTTATGCCAATTCCAATGAATTGGCGTTTAGGTTATCACCGTATCATTACCATGGGTAAGCGTGCTAAAAATGGTTTTGGGCATATTGGCTACAATGGTTCGGGTGCATGGTGTGAACCTGAACGTGATCTTAGCTTTGCTTATACTCATAACTTTCAGATTGGTTCAATAACTGGTGACTATCGTTTGTGGGGGCTTACTCAAGAAGCCTTACGCTGCACCGACCAAATTTTAAAAGGTCGAAAAGGCTGGTTCTAAACTCAATATCTTTAAAGCTGGTATTTTAATAAATGCCAGCTCAACGCTTATAACAACTCTAAGCGAATCATCGCTTCTGTATGGCGCTTAAAGTCTTCTTCAGCTAAACCTTGTAATCCAAGTTTATAAATTCCTTCTAAACCGCATACAAAAGCAATCAAACGCCAAGCAATGTCTGTTGAGTTAGATAGAGTTTTAAACTCACCGTCTTTTTTGCCATTTTCAATCGCTTGAACAATCGTTTGATGCCAACTTTGCATGGCCAGGTTATAAGCTTTTTGTATTTCTATATCTTGTTCAATCAAGAGTTCAGCTTCATTCCATAATCGTAAGTAGGGTTGAAGTCTGTCTATGTTTTCCGCACCTAACAAGATAAAGAGCCTTTGAAATTGGCTAGTGGTTTGTAGAGCTTGTTCAATTTCATCCAGCTGTTCCATAAGCTTTAAAAAAGCTTCAGCTTTTAAATGAGATGCCGACGAAAAGTGATGATGAACTTGGCCAGTCGAGGTTTGGGCTTCTGTGGCGATTCTACGTACTGTCATGGCTGTAAAACCTTCAGCCAAGGCAACTTGCATGGCAGCTTGCAGAATCATTTCTCTGCGTTGATCACGATTAAGATAGGCCATGTTTATTTCACCTGACTGAATTCGACACAAACTACATTAAAATTTAAAATTGGACAAGTGTCCAATTGTGTATATAATAACCATGATTTGAACACATGTCCAAGTTTTGGATATCGAAGAGCGTTATGCAAAAGAAATGGTTAATCCTGACGATCATCGTCCTTATTTATTTGCCGGTTACAATTGATGCAACAGTGATGCATGTTGCAACACCATCTTTAAGTGCAGCATTGAATTTAACTGCCAATCAGCTTTTATGGATCATTGATATTTATTCACTGATTATGGCGGGTTTGATTTTGCCGATGGGTGCACTCGGTGACCGTATTGGCTTTAAAAAATTATTATTTATTGGAACTGCAATTTTTGGAGTCGGTTCACTGGCAGCTGCTTTTTCACCAACAGCCTATGCTTTAATTGCTTCCCGTGCTCTTTTAGGGCTAGGGGCAGCTATGCTTATTCCTGCAACTTTATCGGGAATTCGAAATGCTTTTACCGAAGAAAAGCAAAGGAATTTTGCACTTGGCCTTTGGTCGACAGTCGGTGGTGGCGGTGCCGCTTTTGGTCCATTAGTTGGCGGTTTTTTACTAGAGCATTTCCATTGGGGAGCAGTATTCCTCATCAATATCCCAATTATTTTGGTTGTTCTGGTCATGATTGTCATGATCATCCCTAAGCAGGAAGAGAAAACCGACCAGCCAATTAATTTAGGCCAAGCTTTAGTGTTGGTTGTGGCGATTTTAAGTCTGATCTATTCGATCAAATCGGCCATGTATAACTTCTCAGTACTTACAGTCGTGATGTTTGTGATTGGGGTAAGTTCTTTAATTCACTTTATTCGTAGCCAAAAAAGAAGTACGACTCCAATGATTGATTTGGAGTTGTTTAAACATCCAGTCATTTCTACCAGTATTGTTATGGCTGTCGTTTCAATGATTGCTTTGGTTGGTTTTGAATTACTCTTGTCTCAAGAATTGCAGTTTGTGCATGGCTTTTCTCCATTACAGGCAGCCATGTTTATTATTCCATTCATGATTGCAATTAGTTTAGGTGGTCCATTAGCAGGAATCTGTTTAAATAAATGGGGACTTAGACTTGTATCTACTGTTGGGATTTTAATAAGTGGCTTTAGTCTATGGGGACTTGCCCAGCTTAACTTTTCGACCGATCACTTTTTAGCATGGACGTGTATGGTCTTTTTAGGTTTTAGCATTGAGATTGCCTTACTGGCTTCAACAGCTGCGATTATGTCTTCTGTACCATCAAACAAAGCAAGTGCAGCAGGTGCGATTGAAGGTATGGCCTATGAGTTGGGTGCTGGTTTAGGTGTCGCTATTTTTGGTTTAATGTTGTCTTGGTTTTATAGTCGCTCAATTATTTTGCCAGAGGAACTCCCGACGAACTTAATTGAAAAAGCAAGTATTTCGATTGGTGAAACCATGCAATTAGCATCTAACATTGAAAGTCCTTTGGGAGGACAATTAATTGCAGTTGCTCAGCAAGCTTTTAGCTATGCACATAGTTGGGTACTTACAATCTCAGCCATTTGTTTCTTCCTTTTAACTGTATTTGTCTGGTTTAGTTTTCCAAAGAAAGTGAGTTAATGATCTAAACAAGCTTAACAGTAGTGGAAAAAGAGAGAAAAATTTCTCTCTTTTTCTTGTTATAAATATAATTTTTAAATACATATAAATTGATAAAGCTTTCTTCATCTCAGAATGTTTTTAGTTATGTAATTCTCATAAAAAAATTATTATTTAATAAGTTTCATATTTTTATTTCAAAATGATTCAGTGGTCATGTAATTGAAATTTAATAAAAAATTAATTGATCGAAAATTGACTATAAAAAAATGGTTTGTTAATCTGCTACTCGAAAAATCTAAAAACAAATAAAAGAGGCTGCTGTGAATTTAAAATTAAAAACATCATTTATTATTGGAGCAATTGTTGCATCTTCACTTGTATATGCCGCAACTGTACTTTCACCCAATCAGAATAATAATAGTGGATCAATTCCCTCTGGTTATTCAGATTTAGAATTTTCTTTAGCAAATGGGAATTGGGTCAAAAATCTCTCTTTACCAGCAAGTGCTAATAATTTAGACAAAATTACAATTCGCTCTAGTGCGGCTTATAGTAGTTATTTAGATACTTCTAATACGAATATTCCGTTAGAAGTGTTGAAGATAAATAGCGGGGATGTTTACCAATTCATCTTTAATACCGCTCAAAATAAATGGATTGCTCAGTTGGCGACAGTGAGTCCTACGAATGGTACTAACTATGAGGTTGTACCGTTAACAACTGCATCCATACAAAAAGTACTCATTCAAAATGACAAATGGGCGCAAACCATTGCATTACCAAGTGATGTACGCGATGGAACGACTGTACAAATTGTTTCTACAGCAAGTGCCGATTCCAATATAGATAAAGCAAATTTGCTATTTCCAAGCAGTTTTTTATTAAAAAATGGCTCTGAATATTGGTTTAAATATTATTCGGCTTTAGGAAAATGGGTGCCAGAATATATAAAACCTCAGAAGTTAAATGTTCAGCAAATTGGAACATCTTTAGCAGTTGTAAATAGTCCACTTACAGAAGTTTCATTTGGGGATGGGAACTGGGTATCCAATTTCACTCTTCCTGCGACTGCAAGTGATCGGGATAGAATTGTTATTAAATCGACGGCGACTTGGTCTGCAAAAATTAATAATACCAATATTAATAGCCAAGCAACCTTAACCCTTAAAACTGGCGATCAATATGAGTTTATGTATGTCAGTGATAAAGGATATTGGCAGCTGATTTCTTCGCCAACAAAGGTGATTGATTCAACAGCGACAATCCCTGCGACTTTACCGAATATGACTCAACCCGCTTTAAAGGTAAAACTTTCTACCTCAAATTGGCAGCCAACCTTACAACTACCAGTTAAAGCTCAAGTCGGGGATAAGGTGGTTATTGCGTCAAATGCATCGGCTGATACCTATATTAATGCTGCCAATGGTTTGTCTTCGACCATTAAAAATGGTGAAAATCGCCGTTTTATTTACACGGCTCAAGGCTGGTCAGTAGATAGCTACACAATTGATATGTTGTTGGTTTCTAGTCCAGAAGTAAATTCAATTTTAGGAGAGAGCGCTGCAAAATTGAGAATGATTGAAGGTGTAAATTTAACAAATTTAACTGCTGAAAATTCGAATGCACGTTTTTACTTAAGAGATGTGGGCTATTTAACTTATAAAATCCCTGCTATCACTTTAAAAGAAGCGATTTCTACTGGTCGAGATGACACGACCGTACAAAATGAGCGTAAACGTGTATTGGCTGATGGTGTCTATTATCAAGGTAATGAACCAGGCGATGGCGGTTGTGGCTGGGCATGGATTAATGCATCTTCATATAACATGATTGGTGCAAATGATATTGCAGGTTGTTCTTTTGCTGCGATGCGTCATGAGGTAGGACATAATCTTGGCCTGTACCATAATGGTTCAACCAATATTGGTTCAGGGTTTGCCCATCCTTTAGGAAGTACTGCGATGGGTGGTAATAATATTAATTTTTACTCTAGCCCATACTTATACAACCCTAAATATGGTGTCCGTTTGGGTGAAGAAGGAAAAATTGATGCGGTGAGTGTTATTAACCTAAATGCACAGAAAATTTCTCTATATAACTAATCTCTATTCTTAGCCATAAATAATGAAAAAAAATAAATTGTTAATAGGAACTGCTATCGCTTGTTTAGCGCTAGCAGTTCTCATCTGGCTCGCATTTTCACAGCAAAGTTCTTCTGCTTTAACGTCATCTGCAGATAGCCTGAAAAGTGAAGTTAGCTTAAAGCGAGTTGAAAGTCAGAATGGTTTTGCTCGTCAAAATACAATGAATCTGAGTCCGTCAGAGAAAGAAAGATTATCTAAGCAACAAATTGTTTTTAATGAGATAGAAAAAGATCAGTTGCCTTCTAATGTTAATTTTCCACTGATTAAAAATGGACAAGGTATGGTCATTAAGTATGATCCAAACGTGATTGAACTCAAAAAAGTGGGGGATACCGTTAAGTTTCAAATGTTGGAATATGGAATTAACCGCACAGGAAAAATTGTAGAGATTGAACCTGTTGATCAAGATATTGTTCGGTGGACAGGGAAATTTGATCAGGGAGATCCAAATCAGAATTTCTTTACCATTACTCAAAGTCAAAAAGACCACTATACGATCATGCAAATTTTTACCGAGAAAGGAAATTATTCGGCTGAAATTAAAGATGGGGTTGGGCTGGTACAAACGATGGATGACGGATTCACTGATCACGAGTTACATCATGATCACCCTTAGTCAAATAAATGGTTCAGATGAGAAAAGAGTATAGTTCGCAGTTTATCTGTACGGATATGAGCTTTATGCGTTCACTCTCTTTTAAAAACAAAGTATGCTTATGCCTGTAACAAGGAGCATACATGTATCAAGTACTTGCTAGAAAATACCGTCCACGTAATTTCAATGAGTTAGTGGGGCAAAACCATGTTTCTCGTGCATTAAGCAGTGCATTGGAACGCGGTCGTCTACACCATGCTTATTTATTTACAGGAACGCGTGGTGTGGGGAAGACCACAATTGCACGTATTTTAGCCAAGTGTTTAAACTGTGAAACAGGTGTGACCTCTACACCATGTGAAGTCTGTGCAACTTGTAAAGCGGTAAACGAAGGCCGTTTTATTGATTTGATTGAAATTGATGCTGCTTCAAGAACAAAAGTAGAAGATACGCGTGAACTTTTAGACAACGTTCCTTATGCGCCAACGCAAGGTCGTTTTAAAGTTTACCTGATTGACGAAGTACATATGTTATCTACGCATTCCTTTAATGCGTTATTAAAAACATTAGAAGAACCACCAGAACACGTTAAGTTCCTTTTTGCAACGACTGATCCACAAAAGCTGCCGATTACGGTTATTTCACGTTGTTTGCAATTTACATTGCGCCCTTTAGCTGTCGATGAAATTACAAAGCATCTTGGCACTATTCTTGAAAAAGAACAGATTGTTTCTGACCAAGATGCAATTTGGCAAATTGCCGAGTCTGCTCAAGGTTCATTGCGTGATGCGTTATCTTTAACCGATCAGGCAATTGCCTATGGTCAGGGTGCTGTACAGCATCAAGATGTTAAAGAAATGCTCGGTCTAATTGACCGCACCATTATTTATGATTTGATTTTAGCGATTCATCAGAACCAACGTGAAAAAGTGAGTCAGCTTTTATTACAATTTAGACATCAAGCGCTCGATGTTTCACTTGTACTTGATCAGTTGATTTCGACATTGCATGAATTGGCAATTTTGCAATATCTGCCTGATTTGAGTTTGAAATATAGCGATGAAATCAATCGCAAAATTATGCAACTGTCTAAGCTGATTTCTGCTCAAGATTTACAGCTTTATTACCAAATTGCATGTAAAGGACGATCTGACCTACAACTTGCCGTGACACAAGAACAAGGTTTTGAAATGTGCGTTTTACGCTTATTAGCATTCCGTCCTTTAGCGCCAAATGAAATTGTGGTATCAGAGCCTGTTCAACAAAATCAGCAAGTTGTGTTGAATCCCCAAGTTCAACAAACAGCCCAAGAGATTGCTCCTGTAAGTGCTGTGCAGCCAGTTGAAGTTATTAGCCAACCCGCTATGGTTGAACCTGAACCTGAACCTGAACCTGAACCTGAACCTGAACCTGAACCTGAACCTGAACCTGAACCTGAACCTGAACCTGAACCTCA
>NZ_JBWKOW010000011.1:0-16475 GCF_059416285.1 Acinetobacter sp. GW821-FHT09D10 | reverse complement strand
CTCAGTCTAATCAGGACCTAATGGTATTTGACCCAAATCATCATGAGTTAATCGGATTTGAGTCAGCGTCTGTTCAAGAGACAAGTAATGTTCTGGAGGAAGATTTCATTCCGCTACCAGAACAAAAGTCAGTACAAGTTCAGGCTGAAACCCAGACCCGAAGTATTGAACCTGAACCAGCTTTCACTGCTGAGCCTATAGGTTTATTTGAATCACCTAGCACTGATTTTTCACTTGCCCAAGATACGCCCGTTACTAATGATTTAGCCTTAGAACCTGTTGTCGAGCAACCGTTACTGGTGGAAACCCCAGAGGCGATTGAGAAGGTCGAAGTTGTAAAAGAAGTTAGTGCAACTGATAACGGGCAGCTTATGCCTCAAGACATTTTGAAGCTAACTACGCAAACCTTAGAAGGCGAGTGGACACTAGCAAAATGGGAATATTGGTTTAGAACTAGTCAACTTTCTCCAGCTGTTCAAGAGCTTGCTCAGCATGGCGTGATGACAGGTCAAATTGGTGGCAATACAGTTTTCCATATTCCTCAAGAATATGAAAATATGTTGACTCAATTGCAACAAGGTCTTATTGATACATTAAATGAGCAATGGCCTGATACCCAATTTACAGTTGAATATGGTGCTGTAAATACGGCTACACCATATATCATTCAAAGCGCGCGTAAAGAAAAAGCCTTTCAAAGAGCAGCTGAGTTATTACAACAACAGCCAGTCATTAAAAGCCTCATAGAGACCTTTGATGGCGAATTACAAAATATTCAATTAAAGCCTTAACTTTTTAGTCCTGTGATGAGCTTGGAAAATATACAATTCCATGCTTTTTCACGGGATTGAAACATTCAGGTCACGTCACTGTCATTGTACTTTTCTATGTTAGCCATTTTAGATTTTAAATGGATTGTACATAGACATGAAAAGGCAATACGCAGGAATAACTTCTTTTAAATATTCATATTTTTTATTGATCAGCGCACTTTTGCTGAGCGGTTGTAACGACTCATCAAATGATAATTCAAATGCACCAGACACAGGTAAAAAGCCTGTAATGCGCTGCGCTCCATAAACTTAAATAATAAAAAGAACCTGATCATGATTACACGTCGTAAATTTTTAAATTACTCTTTAAATATGGGCTTTGGTGCTGCGGCATTGGCGGCTTTCCCATCTAGTATTCAAAAAGCTTTGGCAATTCCTGCAAACAATAAAACTGGCACGATTCAAGATGTCGAACACGTTATTATTTTAATGCAGGAAAACCGATCTTTTGACCATTATTTTGGAACGTTAAAAGGCGTTCGAGGTTTTGCTGATCGTTTTACGATTCCTCTACCGAGTGGCCGCCGTGTATGGGAGCAACTCAGAAATAACGGGCAAGTTTTAACGCCTTTTCACTTAGATGGCACAGCCAATAATGCACAGCGTGCAGATGGCACGCCTCATACGTGGAATGACAGTCAGTTAGCTTGGGACAATGGGCGTATGGCGAATTGGCCAGCTCATAAAACCGATATATCAATGGGCTATTTTAAAGAAAAAGAAATTCCATATCAGTTTGCGCTTGCAAATGCCTTTACGATTTGTGATGCCTATCATTGCTCTATGCACACTGGAACAGATGCGAACAGGTCTTTTCACTTAACAGGCACAAATGGGGCAACACCAACCAAGCGATCATTTGTAAATAATGAATGGGACTGGATTGATGGTAATCCAGCCACGGCAGATCGTGGTTATACGTGGAAGACTTATGCAGAACGTTTGGAAGAAGCCGGTGTAAACTGGATTTGTTATCAAAATATGCCAGATGAATGGGGCGATAATATGCTTGGTGCATTCCGCTCATTTAGAAAAGCAAATATCGCATCTGGTTATCCAGTTGCAAGTGGTGGTGAACCGAACAAACCCTATGCCGACACGGGGCAAAAATTACCGTATAAAGCTTATGATGCTGCGACCGATAATTCCAAAAATCCATTATATAAGGGTATCGCAAATACTTTACCGGGCAATAAACCAGAAGAATACCTCGACGCTTTTAAACGAGACATTCGTGAAGGAAAATTGCCGCAAGTCTCTTGGATTAACGCACCATCAATTTATTGTGAACATCCAGACCCTTCAAGCCCAGTTCAAGGGGCGTGGTTTATTCAAGAAATAATTGATGCATTAACTGCTGTGCCAGAGGTTTGGAGTAAAACAGCACTGATTATCAATTTTGATGAAAATGATGGCTATTTTGACCACGTACCATCACCATCTGCGCCATCTCGACTTAAAAATGGTCAATACGCAGGGAAGTCAACATTAAGCAGTGCCGATATGCAGGATGAATATTTTGATCATGCTGCGCCTGAGGGAAGCCATTCTCAGCCTACACCTGATGGGCGCGTTTATGGGCCAGGGCCTCGTGTTCCATTATATGTGATTTCTCCATGGAGCCGTGGGGGGTGGGTCAACTCGCAAGTTTTTGACCATACGTCCGTGCTAATGTTTTTAGAAAAACGATTTGGTGTAAAAGAGCCAAATATCAGTCCATACCGCCGTGCGGTGTGTAGTGATTTAACTAGTGCATTTAACTTTAAAACACCAAATGCAGATGTTCTACCGCAGCTCAATGGAAAACAAACACGTTTACAGGCAGATGAGTTAAGAGAAAATCAAGAAGCTTTACCTGCTGTTCCAGTACCAACAGATAGCAAATTACCGATTCAGCAAAGTGGTATACGCCTGTCACGAGCATTGCCTTATGAGCTGCATACCAGTGCGCGTTGTAAAGCGGATGGAAAGGTGCAATTGATTTTCTCTAATACGGGAAAACAAGCAGCGGTTTTTCATGTATATGACAAGCTCAATCTCGACCGTATTCCGAAGCGTTATATTGTCGAGCCGAATAAAACCTTAGATGATGAATGGGATGCTTTAAAAGATAACTTAGGTCGCTATGATTTATGGGTGTTAGGCCCAAATGGTTATCATCGTCATTTTAAAGGAGATACTCAACGTATTGTCGATAGTGGAATTAAACCTGAAATTCGAGTGTGTTATGACATCGCTAATGGTGATGTCTATGTAGAGCTTATGAATGACGGGGCTAAGGATACAATATTAACGGTAAAACCTTGTGCATACCGACAGGATGCTCCATTACAACTTACCGTAAAAGCGGGTCAAGTCGTTAAACAACACTGGGCTTTGGCTGATGTAGGGTATTGGTACGATTTTGAGATCACATGCCAAAGTGATGTGTCTTATTACCGACGCTTTGCTGGTCGGGTTGAAACAGGTGAGGACTCCTTTAGTGATCCAGCAATGGTCTAAATAATGAAGAGGCAAAAAGAACAACTCATTTTCTTTTTGCCTCATTTTTTATAATAAAAATTTCTCTAAAACGTCATGAGTAGGCTCAGAAATTGGAACAGTTTTACGCGTTTCACGATCAACAAACACATGCACAAAATGTCCTTGAGCTGAAGCTTGCTCTTGGCCTTGTTTAAAGATTGCCAATTCATAGCGCAGTGAAGTGGTACCGATTTTACCAATCGCAACACCTACTTGAATAATTTCGGGAAAAGATAATTCCTGAAAAAAACTACAAGCTGAATCGACCACTAAGCCAATTGATTGTGATTGATGAATATCAAAACCTGTTTTTTGAATGAGTAAGGCATTTGCTGCTGTATCAAAATAACTATAGTAAGTTACATTGTTAACATGACCATAGATATCGTTATCTGCCCAGCGCGTTTGAATATCTAAAAAGAACTTAAATTGATCGCGAGTTTTTAAAACTGGTTTAGTCATTAATGAATCGCCTGATAAATTGCCAAAGCAGCAGCTTCTGTCATGTCACGAGGGTTATTTTGTAGCAAGCGAGTTTGTAGCATGGCATCTTGAGCAAGCTTAGGTAGACTAGACTCTTCAATATCCAAATCTTTAAGTTTTAACACTAAACCACTACGATCTAAATGGTTTTGCATATGGTCAATAAACAGATCACACAAACCATCTGTGCTGCCATTACTATATGGATCTAGCCATTGCATCAGTTCCGCATAGTATTTTTTTGCATTTGGTGCATTAAATTTTAATACTTCTACCAACACTAAGGCATTAGTATGCCCATGCGATAAATGAAAATGCCCGCCAATTGGGTAAGCTAAAGCATGTACAGCGGCAACGGGTGAATTTGCAAATGCTTGACCCGCAAGCATCGAGGCGAACAGCATGTTTTGTCTTGCTTCTAGGTCATTACCATTTTTAAGAACTTTCGGTAAGTTATGGTTCAGTAACTTCAAAGCATTTTTGGCTAAAATATCAGTATAAATATTCTTTTTATGCTTAGAGGTATATGCCTCAATGGCATGCACCATCGCATCAATGCCTGTTGCGGCAGTAATATGTGCTGGAAGATTTTGTGTAAATGTTGCATCCAAAATAGCGGTATCAGCATACAGTACCGGAGAGACAATCCCCATTTTTGTTGTCTCGCCCGTGGTCACAATTGAAATTGGAGTGACTTCCGAGCCTGTACCAGCTGTAGTTGGAATTAAGATAAGCGGAAGGCGAGCTGTGCTTACCTGATTCACACCATACATGTCTTGCAAGCTTTGAGCCTGGTCGGGGTGTGCGAGCAAGGCAATGACTTTTGCAACATCTAAAGAACTACCACCACCAAATCCAATAATCGCGTCTACGTTTTGTTGTTTTGCATAATTGGCTGCATCTAATACCACTTGTTCTGGAGGGTCAGCCTGAACATCGGCATAAATGACATGTTCAATATTAAGCGTATCTAAAATTTGAATGATGGGTAGATGTAGCTGGTTTTTGATCATGCCTGCATCGGTGACAAGTAACAACTTACGGTAACCTTTTGATGACAAAACATTCTGTAATTCTTGTATAGAGCCTAAGCCTGAGATGATATTTGGAACGGTTTGAAATTGAAAATGGCTCATATACGTTATTTCCTTATTTTTGAACATTATTGTAGAAGGGTTCTTTAGGATTCAATCTTTAAGTAACTTAGCATAAGACACTTTAAAATAAAGTAGTTCTGAAGTGATTATGTTTAGTGTTGGATGAGATAAGCACTACTTTCATATGGTAGGAGGGGGAAGGTAGGCGGAGATCGCGCAAGGTATTTAAACGTTTATGGAAAGGTGGGCTTTTTGTTATTTATACTTTCGGTAGATTTTCCTGAAGGCTACTAATTCATATAATGCCCTAACAATTTATAATTTTATTCGGTTCAAAAGTGAAAATTTCTAAAACTGTACTTAGTCTTATTGGATGCTCTTGTTTAATGCTGAGCTCGGCAGCAATAGCGAAAACCAGCTCTAGCATCTATTCACCTAAAAATGGTGTAATTTGTGACAAATATATCTGTGCTGACAAGAAAGGTGTATCTAAAAAGCTTACAGCCAAATACTTAGGAACTAACAAAGCAAACAAAGCATTCTCTCAAGGCGATTTTGATACTTCTGCATTCACACTCTCAAATGGTGTGTTCTGTGATACTAAGACAAAACTATGTCATGTTGATCGATACTTTGAAAATGGACATCGTAGTAAAGTTGATAGAAAAATGACGGATAAACTTTTTAAAAATAAATGATTTTTATCCTAGTTTTACTTAAAAGCCCATAATAATTGGGCTTTTTTAGGTCTAAACGAAAAGTGAAATGAATAGAAAGAATAATATAAAAAAAGTTATTCCTTTGTGTAAAAGCCCTCTGATGAGAGCTTTATTATTTTCTTAAAAATTAGAAGATCAAATCGTTTGTCGAGTGATTTATCAACTTTTAATCTATTGATAAACATTATTTTCCTTTTCAAGCCATGTGAGTTTTGACAAAATGCAACACGTCACAATGGTCAATTCAATTCTGACAATAATTTATAGTTTTGTTAGGATTTTGCATGCACCATATTTATTTCTATGTAATTCAAATTTTTGGAAGTAATTTCTAATGGAAACACAATATAAGGTGTTATGTGTCTGTTTAGGAAATATTTGCCGTTCTCCCACGGCTGAAGTGGTTTTTAGACATTATTGTGATGCACATCAACTCAATGTAATTGTCGATTCTGCTGGAACGAGTAATTATCATCCAAACAAAGCACCAGATCATCGCAGTCAGCTACACGCTAAAAAAAGAGGTTATGACTTATCTTCTTTACGTGCAAGACAGCTTTCAACTCAAGACTTTTTAGAATTTGACTTAATTTTGGCAATGGATCATCAAAACTTTGATGATATTCATGACATGCTACAAAGTGCGGTTTCTCAGTTTGGTACACATCAAATTCGTGCAAAAGTAGCTTTAATCAGCGAGCATGATCCTGAATATCCACAACAAGCCTTGCCTGACCCTTATTATGGCGGAGCTGAGGGCTTTGAACGTGTACTCAATCAATGCGAGTCCAGTAGTTTGGCGTGGATAAATATTTTAAAAAAACAATTGAATGTTTAAGAATAGGTTTTTCAATACGATGCAAATTCAAAATCAGGTACAGCTTAAGCCATTCAATACTTTGAGTTTAGATGCAACAGCGTCTCACTACACCCAAGTCCAAACTATTCAGGATATTGAGGACGCTTTGGGTTTTGCTGAGCAGCATAATTTAAATGTACTTGTACTATCGGGCGGTAGCAATATGCTACTGCCGCAACAGATCAATGCGTTGGTTATTCATCTAGATATTCAAGGTATCGAAGTTTTATCGAACGATGATGACTTTGTTCGAGTTAATGTTGGTGCAGGCCAAGTCTGGCATGATTTCGTTTTATACAGTACTCAGCAAAATTGGTTTGGCTTGCAAAATCTCGCACTTATTCCTGGCTTAGTCGGTGCTTCACCAGTACAAAATATTGGTGCTTATGGGGTAGAAGTAGGTGAGTTTATTGAGTCGGTACAAGTATATGACCGTAAATTAAAAGAAACTCAGACAATTTTAGAAGCAGACTGCCATTTCGCCTATCGTCATAGCATTTTTAAAGATGATCCGAACCGTTACATCATTACGCATGTGACTTTTAAATTGCTTAAACATCCCCATTTAAAGCTTAACTATGGTGATTTGAAGCAAGCAGTTGGAGATAATCAGACTGCGGAGAACTTACAAAATCAAGTCATTCATATTCGTCAAAGTAAACTCCCTGATCCAAAAGAGTATCCAAATGTGGGAAGTTTCTTTAAAAATCCGATAGTTAATCCTCAAGAATTTGAGCGCTTAGTCACACAATTCTCAACAATTCCCCATTATCCTCAAGCCAGTGGAAACGTTAAAATTGCAGCAGGATGGTTAATTGATCAGGTGGGTTGGAAAGGTAAGCAACTCGGTATCGTGGGGATGTTTCACAAACAGGCATTGGTTTTGGTCAATTATGCCAATGCATCTCTTACTGATGTAAAGAAAACTTATCAGGCTGTACAACATGATGTTGATCAGCGTTTCCATATTATGTTAGAACCAGAGCCTGTGCTTTATAACAGTTTAGGTTTAATTGAAAATCATACGGAATAGTTTTATGCCACAAGTACACTTAATGGTACGTTTAGTACAAGTAGTCACCGTGCTATTTTTACTATTGGGCTGTTTCGTGGTTTTTTTATATTCGCCGTTTTATTCAAAATTAATTGTAGCTGGACTTAATTATTTTGTACCGGTTGATGTTAATCAAGTCGCTGCTGAAAGCCAGAGACAGGCTGCATTAAGTGAGCATGACAATTTAGAACCAGGCTCAAATCTATGGATTGCTCGTCAAGCATATTTAAAGCTGACTGAAAAAGCTTTACGTGAAAAAAAGACAACAGATCTGACCTATCTTCAAGAAAACTATAAGGCTTTGCAGCAAATTATTCTTTTAGAAGAAAAGGAACAAGATTCAGAGGCAGCCGCTTCCGTAACGGTTCCTTTAGTGGTTAGAAACTCAGAAATTGATGCTGCCGATGAAGCAAGTGCTCCTATTGATGAAGCTCTCTTTATTAATAGTTCGGAAAATAAAGCCCTTACAGAGCAATATACTGAGTTCTTGGCAAGAAAGCCTGAAGTACCAGAGCATCAAAAAGCTGTCAGTGAACCTGAACAGAAAATTGAGTATGTCCGTAAAAATCCAATACCAGTCCAGTCTAAAAAGTTATCAGAACCTTATGCAATTGTTGTATTGGGTGGCGGATTAACCTTAGATAAAAATGGTAAAGATATAGTGGTTAATGGCTACACGCGCTTACGTTTGGAAAAAACTTTAGAAATTGAAAAACAAAGTCATCTTCCTATTGTGCTTAGCGGTGTTGAAGCGCCTTATATGCAAGCTTGGTTAAAAGAGCGCGGTGTTGAAGCAAAACTATTAGAAAAACGTAGTATGAATACTTGTGAAAATACACGCTTTAGCTCTCTGTTGCTTCAGAAGAAAGGAGGCGCTCCGACAGTTATGTTGGTTACTGATGAATATCATATGCCGCGTACACGCCGACTATTTGCTTTAAATGGCATAGAAACAATTCCTGTTGTGGCTCCAATGCCAACAGCACTAACACGTTGGCAACCAAGTGTGCAAAATTACGATCATAGCCGTCGTGCGAATTATGAATTACTTGCGACAATTCGCGACATGTTGTTTGGTTCAAGCGATTGTCGAGAGGTACCTTAATGTCAGATATCCCGTTTCTCAATCCTGCCGTATTAAAACAATTAGATTTGCCGGTTCCCAACCGTGATCTCACACCACAGGTTTTAAGCCCACTCAATTTAAATACACTAGAAGAACCATCTCGAGATTTGCTGGCCTACCGCAAATTGTATGGTTTGCATTTACTTGAATGTGAGCATTGGCAGGGTTATGTTCAAATGCCTTTATTTCGCTTACATGTGCAGGTTTTCAAACCTAAAATAGACAAAATACAAGGTACCGTCTGTTTGCTACATGGCTATCTTGAGCATAGTGGTATTTATCAGCCTATCATTCGTGAAATTCTTGAACAAGGCTTTAGTGTTATTACCTACGACTTACCAGGGCATGGTTTAAGCAATGGTTCACCAGCAAGTATTCAAAATTTTGATCACTATCAACAAGTTTTGATGGCTGTTTATCAATATGTGAAACATGCAGATCAGTTGCCTAAACCTTGGGTTGGAATTGGGCAAAGCACGGGCGGGGCAATTTGGATGCATCATTTATTAGAATATGCTGAAAAACGCCAAGATCCGATTGTAGATAGAGTACTGTTACTTTCACCTTTAATTCGTCCTGCAAAAACGGCATGGTGGCATAACCCAGTCGGGTTAGGCATTATTCGCCGTATTAAGCGCCAAGTACCAAGACACTTTAGACGCAATAATCATAATCCAGAATTTTTGCGTTTTATTCGTTTAAAAGATCCGTTGCAACCTCGGATGATGGGGATGGACTGGATTTTGGCAATGTCAAAATGGATGCAAGAAATGGAAGAACGACCCGCTTGCCGTATTCCTGTTTGGCTTGCACAAGGTGCTCTTGATCAGACGGTTGATTGGCGTTACAACATTGAATTTATTCGGCGTAAATTTAGGCTTCAAACACTATTAATGCTTGAAGAAGGTTCACATCAATTAATTAATGAACGTGCAGATATACGTGCGGCTTTAACAGGATTGATTCCAGCCTTTTTACATGCGAAACCAAAACATTTTTATTATTAAAAAATAATGCATCTATCCAATAATTTTGGATAGATGCATGACTTAATCTATGTGCCTTATTTTGAGTTTTGGTAAAGCTGCATGAAGTTTTTATAAACTGAAGATTGCTTTTGTGGACTATACATATTGCGTTCAATCGTTCCTTTATCCGTTTTTATTAAAACGTTTACATTTTGAGCATTTTTAAACTCTTGTAAGAATTGGCTTGGAATAATAAAGAACGTAGTTGAATGTTTAGGTACTAATCGACTTACATTCGTTTTTTCAGTCGCTTGAGCGGGTTGATAAGTAAATCGTTTGCCATCAATATCAAATATTAACTCGTTAATATCATAAAAGTTATAACTACTACTTAAATGAACATCTACGCGGAGCTGATCTTTTTGATTCTCGTTCCATTTAACGAGCAAGCTAGGACATAATTCAGTTGGTAAACAGTTGAGCTGACCAGCTGTCTTTACTACTGTAGGAGCTGTTGCTTTATCTGTACCAAATTGTGTGGTGCTGCAAGCCGTTGTAAGTAGACAAGAACCCAATAAGAGTAGAGATTTCTTCATCATATAAATTCCAAGATAGTATGTTTAATATTATTTATGTTAAGGCCAATAATTTTGACATAAATTAACGTGTAGTTGGGCTTAAAAATACAAATGGTTTTGCAATTTTAAAGGAAGAAGTAGCATCACCTGCATAGATATGGCTTTGATCGGGCCCTAAATCAAGTCTACGCGTTTTACCATCTTTAAAATTAATCTTTTTTAAGTCAACCCAAAACACATTTGGTGATAGGGCAGACTCGAAAAAATAGAGCAGCTGCTTATGATCAGCTACAGTTCGCCAGCGAGTCGACGAAATATTTGGTTCTTCTTGAGTATTTAGTCCATAGGGAACAGACGCATTTCGAATCACACTGAATACAGAGGCTTGAGCCTGTTTACTATCATCATTTTTAGGAATTGCATTAATGTAAAAAGATGCACGTGCAAAGCGATCAGATGCTCGGTTTGTACCAGGAAGCATGATCGTTCCACCAATTTGTTTCCAATATTCGGCAAGTGCAAGTTGTTTATCAAAAGTAGGTGAGTTAGTCATGACTTGATAGCTGCGACTATGGTGAATAATCTGCTTTCCGTCAATATATTCAATAATTGCGCTGTCACCTGTTTTGTCAGAAATAGATAAATGCAGGGTGGTAAGCCTTGATTCACCTGGAACATTGTCGGTAACAATGGTGTAAGGTTCTTTTTCTAAAGCTTTGACAGCCTCATCTACAGTTGCAAAATTATCGAGTACATATTGTGCCCAAGCAGCAATGCTTAGTAATGGTTTATTAGATTTTTTTACATCTGGATATTGAGATTCTACTAACCATAAAATATTGGCAACCAATCCAGCTTCATTCATGCCATCTGTTGTGGACACTTCATAACCTGTGGCAATTACGCTTCCATATTTAGACGTCCATTTTATTGAATTGGAGCCTGCACTTCCATCACGAGCGACTCCACTCGGCATAATCCATAAATTTGTACCCGTATCAACTTTCCAGTCCATCGAACGAGCAGTAATAGTATGTTGGTTATTGCCTAGATATACGGCACGTGTACAAGCAACAGCATAGCTACTTAAGCCTACCGCCAGTGCAACAAAAGAAGAGATGAATGTTTTTTTCAACATGATGAGATACCTTCTTGTTATAAGCATTAAAAAGTTTTTATTAAATAAAATTAAAATATGTACGTTATTTATACTTTTATATTAGGTGAAAAATCGATTAAATACAAATTAAAAGGAGAGTGGGATTTAATTAAAAATCACATATTAGTTTTAAATATGGAAGAGCATCACACTATAAATGTAATGCTCAACTTATAAGAATTAATATCAATTAAAAATGATTGGCATCAGCCATATTCCACATTCGATAATAAAAATTATCATCGTCATTATTAAGTTCAGATTGTAAAAGTTCACCTTCTTTTAAGAAAAAATGCAATTGAGCATAGTTCTTAATTTCACGATCGTTTACTCGCTGAGCCAAATGATGGGCTTTAATATCTGAAGGATGGCGTAAACCAGCCGCAGCAATCATTTCTGACAAAGCATGCAAGGTATTTTTATGAAAGTTAAATACCCGTTCTGATTTGGTCGGTACATCAATTGCTTTTTGGCGGTCTTTATCTTGGGTTGCAACACCTACAGGGCATTGGTTAGTGTGACAGCTTTGTGCCTGAATACATCCAACAGCAAACATGAAACCACGTGCTGAGTTAACCCAATCTGCACCTAGTGCAAAAGTACTGGCTATATCAAATGCACTAATGATTTTACCGCTCGCACCAATCTTAACTTGATCTCTTAGCCCTGCGCCGACAAGCGTGTTATGGACAAAGCGCAAGCCTTCACGTAATGGCGTACCAATATTATCGCTAAACTCAATTGGTGCTGCACCTGTACCGCCTTCAGAACCGTCAACAACAATAAAGTCAGGAACTATGTTTGTTTCAAGCATTGCTTTAACAATACTCATAAATTGCCAAGGCTGACCAATACAAAGTTTAAAACCAACTGGTTTCCCGCCAGATAATGTGCGCAACTTCTGTAAGAAATGCATCATTTCAATTGGGGTAGAAAAACTAGAATGCTTTGCAGGGGAAATACAGTCATGATCGCGAGAAACGCCGCGGATTTCGGCAATTTCTGCGGTAATTTTATGTTTAGGTAAAATACCGCCATGGCCCGGTTTTGCACCTTGGGAAAGCTTCAGTTCAATCATCTTGATCTGTGGTAATTGGGATTGTTTGGCAAACTTTTGCTCGTCAAATTTTCCGTCTAGGGTACGGCAACCAAAATAACCACTGGCAATTTGCCAAACAATATCACCGCCATTTTCTAGATGATAAGGGCTTAAACTACCTTCGCCAGTATCATGATAAAACCCACCTAACTGTGCGCCTTTATTTAACGCACGAATTGCGTTGGCACTTAAACTACCAAAGCTCATGGCAGAGATGTTCATAATTGACGCGCTATAAGGTTGAAGGCATTGGGCATTACCAACCTGAATACGGAAACTCTTTGGATCTGCTGGTGGGCAAGGGCTTATTGAGTGGACAATAAAGCGATAGTTTTCTTGATAAACGTCAATGATTGAACCAAAAGGTTTATCTGCATTTTCATTTTTAGCGCGTTGATAAACTAGACTTCTTTGCATACGAGAAAAAGGTAGAGCATCTTGATCCGCTTCAATAAAGTATTGACGAATTTCTGGGCGTATATCTTCAAACAAAAAACGGAAATGCCCCATAATTGGGTAGTTTCTTAAAATTGAATGTTTATTCTGCAAAACATCATAAAGGCCTAATACGCTTAGTGCACCCGTGAGTACCCATAAACCGTTAAGTAGAGTATCTGAAATAAAATAATAGATACTATGAGGCGTATATACGGTTCGAAACCACGTAATGCTGAGTGCAGTAAAAATACATAAGAACCAGAGAGAATGGCGTGAAAAGAATGTATTGAGAAATTTATGTCGAATGATTTGTGCTGGACTCGCCATATTGGAACAAATTCCTAATGTTTTACTGGCACATACCTTGCCAAGAAGCAAGTAAAACTACAAGTATGGAATTGTTAGTTTTAGGAGATAAGAAAGAGTACATTCAAAGGTTCGCTCGATTTAGAAATATATTTTTAAATAGAAAGTATTTTGACTATAAATAATATTTAATCTGAAGCTTTTAGCATTAAGATAAATTATAAAATTAATGGATTTTATAAATATTTAGCTGTACTAAAAAATATATTTTGTTAAATCATTTTCTAAAACCTATATATACAAACTAAATGTAAATTTAGATTTATTTAAAAATAAAAAATATTTGAATGCTATTTGTACATTTTTGGTTTAATTAAGGCTATGCTATTTAATTGTTTTTTGCTAATATAAATAAATTGAAATAATATTTTTTAATAGACATTACTACAACTATATAGGATTCTAAAAATTATTTAAGGACTGAAATGAATTGGAAATTATTAATATGCTCTATTCTTCTAACAGAAGTCTTTTTCCTAACTTTAATGTTCTATTTAGGTTTTGATTTAGATACTTTTAAAAAAGTCGCTCTAATACAAAGTTTGTTAGTAGCTGCGGCTATCATATTTGACTCTATGGAACGAAAGAATAATCCTATTTTTCCAGGATGTATCGTTTATCCCTTACTTGGTATTGTATTTGTTTTAGGATTTACACCTATTCTAGATTTTTTTGCTGAAAGACCTAAAGGATTTCATAGTTGGGATATTAGGAATATGTTTGTGATCAACTCTAGCAGTGCAGACTATCAATTTAGGGAACTGGCTTGGTATGGCAAAGCTTATATACAGTTAGGTTTTGCTATGGTTGGTGGATTTCTTGGCTTATTTTTTCATCTAATTTTTAGAAGTAGTTAAGTTAATGCTAACTTCTTTTGGTAGGTGATAAGTTGTTTTAATTACTGAAAATTTAAAAAAAATCCTAGAACTGCTATAAATTACTTAGATTTCTTATTCATAAAATATTATTTTCTTATTCATTTAAAATATATAGAACAATCAGTAGCTTACTTTTTGTTCTTGTTTTTTTGACCAAAGGTTCAAAAATTATAAAATATTAAAAGTTATGGTAAATTTTAACTAATGAAAAGCTATCATTTTTTTAGTAAAACTAATAAAAGCTGAATAGAAGTATCGAAAATTCATATAAAAAGTGTAATAAAACATAAAAATTTTTCTAATTGAGAAATTCATCAGAAGTTGAATTATTAATTGATATTTAAAATGAAACTTATGTTAGTGTTTTTGTTGTTTTTTTGTATTATGCGCGGTCAGTAGAGTAAAAAAATAATGCTTTGAAAAAACAATCAGAAAAGCTAGTGATTGTGATGGGGAAGGCTAGTTTTTACATCTATTAATTTTATTGGCGTAATGTAAAAAAGGTTTTTTACCATGAAAAAGTCTCTCATTTGTTTACCAGCAATTGCTATGGGTTTAATGTCTATCACTGCCGCAAATGCTGCAACAGCAACAGGCACCTTGACTGTTAAAGCAACAATTACAAATAGCTGTGTATTGAATACTTCAGCTACAGGTACAACAGCTAACGCAGTTTTAGATTTTGGTACTTTAAGTTCTCTTGCTAGCAACGTCGATGCAGACACTACAACGACAGGTGGTACGGCCATCAAAGTTTTATGTAACAACACTGTGCCATGGACTTTGGCTTTTGATGCCGGTAAAAATGCTCAAACGACCCAACGTCGTATGATTGGTGGTGCAACAAGCAACGAATTTATTCCTTACAACCTCTTCTCTGACACTAACCGTGCAACAGCAATTGGTATTTCAACGACTGCTTATAGCGGTACTGGTACTGGTGCGCCACAAGCAGTTAACGTCTATGGTCGTATCCCTGCTGGCTCAACTTTGCCAAGTGCAGGTAGCTATGTTGACACTGTAACTGTAACAGTGACTTATTAATTTTTAATAAGTTTTATTGTGTCATTGCTAGCTCTTGATTGAGAGAGCTAGCCTAATTTGAGAAAAGTAGTTCTGGGCAAATCATGAGAAAAAATATCTTTGTTATTACAAGTTTATTGTTATTTTTGCCTAGTATGCTGAACGCTGCATCAATTCGTCTTTCGCCTGTAAGTATTGAAATATTAAATGATCAATCGGCGTCCTCAATTAGCCTATATAACCAGTCAAATGAAAGCGCTGATTTGCAGGTACGTGTATTTGAATGGCGCCAAAATGCCGGGCAAGATCAACTGATACCTACAGATGAGATCGCGGTTAGCCCCCCGTTTTTAAAATTACAACCTAATGATTCTTATAATTTGCGTGTAGTTAGAATTAATCCAGCACCCGTTTCTGGTGAGCAAACATACCGTATTATTATTGATGAACTACCGAAACCGATTGATAACCGTAAAGCGGATCAAGGGATTAACGTACTACTACGTTCGTCATTGCCTCTATTTGTCGTAAATAAAGATGCAATTACTAAACTTACTTGGTCAATTCAACAAGAGCAAAATACTTCTTCTCTTATGATTAGTAATGTTGGCAATCGACATGCACTTTTAAATAATTTAACGCTTGTTGATGTGACAGCAAATAAAAGCTATCCGATTAAAGTAAATACTGTGAATGGTTATATTCTTGCTGGCAAAGCAAGAAATTTTAATATTAGCCCTGATTTTAAATTTCAAGAGGATCATAAATATAATATTTCATTGAATATTAACGGTAAGCAAACATCTCTTTAAAGAGGCACATATGAAATATCTCGTAAGTGCCTTATGTGTTATGTACTTGCCGATTCATGCTTTTGCTGAATCATTGCAAGATAACACCAATATTGCTTTACCAAGTATTCCGGAAGTTACAAACTCTTCTCATCAGGTATTCAGTTCTGATAAGGCCTACACACAGCTTTTCTTAAAAATTTCTATTAACTCGAATATTTCAACAGATTTAATCTCGGTACACCAAGATCAAGTTGGAAAGCTGTATATTCGTGTTCGTGACTTAAAAGTTTTAAGGGTAAAAATGGATGAACACACTCCAGATAGCCAATGGGTGTGTATTAATGAGCTAAAAGGAATCCAGTTTAAATATCTAGAGAATGAGCAGGCTCTAAATTTACAAATTCCTTCAAACATGTTGGCGGATTATTCAGTTGACTTAAATGGTCAACAGCTCACGAGTCCTCATTTACTAAAAATA
>NZ_JBWKOW010000010.1:0-91083 GCF_059416285.1 Acinetobacter sp. GW821-FHT09D10 | reverse complement strand
TAAGTAGAAAGAAGTTCACGAACTTCCATTTCTACTAATTCAAGTAATTCTTCATCATCAACAAGGTCACACTTGTTTAAGAATACGATGATGTAAGGTACACCAACCTGACGAGAAAGAAGGATGTGTTCACGAGTTTGTGGCATTGGACCATCAGTCGCAGCACATACAAGGATCGCGCCGTCCATCTGAGCAGCACCAGTAATCATGTTTTTAACATAATCGGCGTGGCCCGGGCAGTCTACGTGAGCGTAGTGACGGATTGGAGAATCGTATTCTACGTGTGAAGTATTAATTGTAATACCACGTGCTTTTTCTTCAGGTGCTGAGTCGATTTGTGAGTAATCTTTCGCTTCACCGCCGTAAGTTTTTGCACAAATAGTTGCAATCGCAGCAGTTAAAGTTGTTTTACCATGGTCAACGTGACCGATTGTGCCCACGTTTACGTGTGGCTTATTACGTTCAAACTTAGCCTTAGCCATGTTTATAGTCCTCGTTTACGTCGAACACAATTCTGAGTAAGACCCAGCATCGACATATCGCCTAAAAAATCAAACACCCAATACTTGAAAAGCAGACTAATAAGCCTGCTTTTTAAATCTTTGTAGAAAATCTACTAAACTGTATCTGGAGCTCTTATCGAGATTTGAACTCGAGACCTCTCCCTTACCAAGGGAGTGCTCTACCACTGAGCTATAAGAGCGATTATCCTTCGATGGAGCGGGAGACGAGGGTCGAACTCGCGACATGCAGCTTGGAAGGCTGCCGCTCTACCAACTGAGCTACTCCCGCACGATGCTGGTATACTTAGCACTTCAATCGAAGTTAATGGTGGTGAGAGAAGGATTCGAACCTTCGAAACTTTCGTAGCGGAGTTACAGTCCGCCCCCTTTGACCGCTCGGGAATCTCACCACTTCACACTTATTTCAGTGTTATTCTTCACTCAACAACTTCACACTTTTAGATGGTGCCGGCACACGGATTCGAACTGTGGACCTACTGATTACAAGTCAGTTGCTCTACCAACTGAGCTATGCCGGCGCTTCTTAGTGTTTCGTACGTTTCGTATCGGAACGGTGTGCAGTTTAGCAAAACTTCCAAACGATGCAAGTGGTTTTTTTAAAAAAATCGCTAAAAACTCATAAAATCAATCCGTTTGACGATAATTCAACCGCTTTGATCACTGCGCGAGCTTTTATTTGTGTTTCATTCCATTCTGATTCAGGGTTTGAGTCAGCAACCAAGCCCGCTCCAGCCTGCACATACACCTTTTTATCACGGATAACACACGTACGGATTGCAATCGACATGTCCATTTCACCATGCCATCCTAAATACCCCACTGCCCCGCCGAAAACGCCTCGCTTAACAGGCTCAACTTCATCAATGATTTCCATTGCACGAATTTTGGGTGCACCAGATAAAGTACCTGCTGGAAAGGTTGCCTTAAATACATCTAAGGCATCGATATCATCACGAACTTCGCCTTGCACATTTGAAACAATGTGCATGACATGCGAATAGCGCTCAATCACCATTTGATCAGTAACTTTGACCTTACCAATTTTAGAAACTCGACCAACATCATTTCGACCAAGGTCAATCAACATTAAATGCTCTGCTATTTCTTTTTCATCAGAAAGTAAATCTTTCTCTAAAGCGATGTCTTCTTCTTTAGTTTTTCCACGCGGTCTTGTACCTGCAAGTGGGCGGACTGTCGCAATACCATTTTCTAGTCGAGAAAGAATTTCTGGTGATGATCCTACAATATGAAATGGTTTGTTATCTGTAATGGTCTGACCCTGCACCAAAAACAAATAAGGTGAAGGGTTTAAATGACGTAAAGCACGGTAAACTTGCAAAGCCTCACCATCAAAGTCCGAAACCATACGCTGGCCTGGAACAACCTGCATAACATCACCCGCACGGATGTATTCTTTAACCTTTTCTATGGTTTCAAGGAACTTAGCCTTACCTGTAATCGATTCAAAATGAGGCGGTGTATGCGGCTTAGCTTGCAAACTCACTGGTGTAGCTAATAACTGCTCTAATTGATCCAACTTTTGCTGAGCATCTTCATAAGCATGTGCCTGCGTTGTATCAGCATGGACAATTAGAAATAAAGTATCTTTAAGGTTATCGAAAACAATGACTGTCTTTGATAGCATCAACCACAAGTCTGGTAACGCAATTGGATCAGCCGCAGGTACATTCTTTAAGCGTGGCTCAATATAACGAACTGCATCATAGCCCAAATAACCAACTAGCCCGCCAGTAAAACTTGGTAATGCCGGCAAAAGCTCAGCTGGTGGCACAGTAAATTGCTTCTGAAATTCACGAATATATTGAAATGGATCTAGACAATCTTCTTGTGTGATCGAACCATCAGCATGCTGTATAGACAAGACCCCTGCATTACATGAAAAAACTGTCGATTCGCCTAAACCGATCATGGAGTAGCGCGCCCAGTTTTCACCACCTTCGACCGACTCAAATAAATAAGCTTGTTTTTGATCCTTAAAACGAGCAAAAACAGATAAAGGTGTTTCCGTATCGGCCAAACGCTGGCGATAAACTGGAATCGTGTTGTAACCTGACGCCTTAAGTTGTTCAAATTGCGCTAATGTAGTCATGAATTTTTCTCTAATATGGTTTCGATTTAAAACGGTGTTTTTCTAGTTTCGATTTAGACACGCCATCGAAAAACCATACGCTTATTCATGCTGATCTCCATTTCA
Source organism: Acinetobacter sp. GW821-FHT09D10 (assembly GCF_059416285.1). Taxonomy (NCBI): domain Bacteria; kingdom Pseudomonadati; phylum Pseudomonadota; class Gammaproteobacteria; order Moraxellales; family Moraxellaceae; genus Acinetobacter; species Acinetobacter sp. GW821-FHT09D10. The sequence continues at coordinate 88,344 of NZ_JBWKOW010000010.1, read as the reverse complement.
CTCATTAGATAATTAACTCAGCCAAACTATCAACCACTTGCTGAGGTTGGCAATCATAGATATTTTCTCCATGATTATAGCCATAGCTAACCACAATACAATCAATTCCCGCGCGGCGTGCAGCCTCAATATCATTACTTGAATCGCCAATCATTAGCGCATGCGAAGCAGATATCTTTAAACTTTGCATACAATGCAACAAAGGCAATGGATGCGGTTTTCTCTCTGGCAAACTATCTCCTCCAAGTACAACTTGAAAATAAGAAGAAAGTTCCAATGCATCAAGTAATCCTTGAGCAAGTTGCACAGGCTTATTGGTAACACATGCCATATGTATATTCAAAGCTTTACAATGCTTTAAAAACTCAGTTACTCCAGGATAAATTTGAGTATTTACACAAAGCTCCGCACCGTATACATCTACAAATTTTTGTAATAAAACTTTATGTTGTTCGGGGTCTAATTTTCCAAATATATGAAGCAAAACACTTTCACAAAGTTTTGAAGCTCCTTTACCCACCCATTCTCGTATTTGTGCTTCAGTTACCGATGGCCAACTTAGCGCGTCTAAACTTAAATTCATGGATCGATATAAATCAGCTGCAGAGTCAACTAACGTTCCATCTAGGTCAAATAAAATTAAATCGCGCTTATTTAGTTGTGCAACAGACATCTTCTTATACTCAAAATTAAAAAGGCATGCGCTTAGCATGCCTTGATTGTAAAAGCACCAACAAATTATTTAAAGAACAACCATGCCAATAAAGCTAAGATTACTAAAATAATAATAGTGATCAAACCAACTGAGGCATTCTTCTGTTGCTCTTTTTCTTGAGTAACACGAGAAACAGGCTCATCAAAGGCAACAGGTGTCTGTTGTAGTTGCACATTAACATCTATCCCTTCTGGGATCGGGGCAGGTTTTGGAATAGAGATATTCTGCGGCATACCATCGCGACTAACTTCTATTTCAGCAGCACGCTCTGTAAGACTTGGCATCCCTTGATCGCTTAAATCTTGAGATGGGGTCGTATTTACAGGTTCTGCTTCAATTTCAGGCAAATCCTCTATTTCCTGCATAGGCGCTAATACAGAAAATTTAAAGCTAGCAAATTGAACGATATCACCATCATGCAGCTGTTTTTCTTGCTCAATACGAATATCGTTTATGAATGTGCCATTCGATGAATTAAGGTCTTGCACCCATAGCAATTGATCTTTTAAAAGCAATGCAGCGTGGCGACGTGAAATTTCAGCAGCTTGTAACAACACATCAGCATCTTGATGGCGCCCTACCAACATATCACGATCAATACTAATTTCTTGGCCAGTAATTTCGCCAGTAATTGCTTGTAATTTCCAAGTCATGCGTATGTCCTATTTCACTTTTTATCAATCATAACATGCTACTACGGTGCTGTGCTTGGACGCAGTGTCGTTGTTGTTACGGTATTTTTAGTACGATTAACTTCAGGTTCAGGCAACTGTAATATTTGTCTTTGAACCGATGGCTCTACAGCCACAGGTGTGGTTACTGTCGAGCTTTTACCACCTGAAGGAACCTGCTGATAATTTTTTGGCTGAGAGGTAATGCTTGGCGGTGTCATCTTTTGGTTATAGACATCATCAACCTGTTCAGGCAATTTGGCAAAGTTGCCATTTCTATCCATCGCCAATTGCAAGCTGTAAAGCTGATTATAGCGCTGCTGAGACAAACGACGCACATCATTTGCATCACCCACAATTGTTGGATGAATAAAAACCAGAAGATTACGCTTCACATTACTTCGGGTATCCGAACGGAATAACCGGCCCAAATAAGGAATACTACTTAATCCAGGAATACCTTGGTTATTAAACTCAACATCATCAGATACCAAGCCCCCTAAAACCACTGTCTGCCCATGCTCAGCTAAAACAGCAGTTTTAATGGCACGCTTATTAGTAATTAGGTCAGCAGCCTGCCCTTTACTTGATTGAACATTAGAAACTTCTTGTTCAACTTCAAGCCTAACTGTCCCACCTTCACCAATGTGAGGGATAACTTTCAAAGTTACCCCTACATCTTTACGCTCGACTGTCGTATAAGGATTTACTGTTCCCGAAGATCCCGTAGAAACAGAACCAGTCACAAAAGGAACATTTTGCCCCACAACAATATAAGCCTCTTCATTATCCATAGTTACAATGGATGGTGTCGAAAGCAAATTTGATTTGGTATTAGTTTTAAGCGCTTGAATTAATGCACCATAAGCCTTACGAGAATTCTCAAAATTTCCTAAAGCGAAAGTTGCGCCATCACCCTTATTTTTACCAGCTGCTATAGCATTTGCAGCACCTGCCGTACCACTTGATAGGTATCCAGCAGCGATAGACGACAAACTAGCGCCTATATTACTAAAGCTAAGAAGACCAATTCCACTAGATAAATCACCTAATGCCCATTGAATTCCAAGCTGATCCGCATCATCACCTGAAACCTCAATAATGGCAGCTTCGATTAAAACTTGCTGGCGACGAATATCAAGTTGTTGGATAGCTGACTCTATTTCACGCATTAATTGTGGATCGGCTTTTACAACAAGTGAATTTTGAGCATTATCCGCAATAATGCTCACACCGCCCTGACTAAAACTTGTAATATTATTTTGGTTACTATTAGAACTACTATTAAGATTAATTGAAGGAGTACTAATTGACGAGCTAGGCGCGCCAGAATTTTGACTATTTCCCATCGAACCATTAGTCGATCCAGAAGAAGCAGCCAAACCACCACTCCCATTTGATGAAGAAACAGCCTGTCCTGTTACAAGACCTTGTAAAATCTCTGATAAATTTTTTGCACTTGCATATTTCAGTCGGAAAACTTTTAAGCCCCCTAAACGATCTGCTGAAGGCACATCAAGCATCTCAATCATGTGGCGAATACGTTTACGCGTTTCAGGGTCACCCTTTACCATAATACGATTCGTTCGATTGTCTGCAATAATACGAATACGTGCGCCACTAAAATCTTTCGAAGCTCCCGTTGCACTCATCGCCTCAAGTTGAGTAATGATTTCTTCTGCCTGACTCGATTGCAAGTTAATGGCTTCAATATCATTTTGCCCCGTACCATCAAGGTTACGAATGATATTTTCAAGTTGGTAGATATTCGCAGCTCGGTCCGAAACAATCAGCGCATTAGTGCCTGCTATCGCAGCCATATGTGCAAATTGCGGCATTAAAGGGCGAAGTGCTGGAATTAAGTCATTTGGATTCGTATTTTCAAGCCAAATGACTCGAGTGACAATTTGATCACCACGCAGTCTATTTCTAGAATCGTAAGGAATTCCCGAATTTTTAACATTGCTATCCGGCACCAGTTTGATGGTGTTCCCAGAAGGAATTGCCACAACCCCATTTACATTTAGGACCCCAAGGAACAGATCATAAACTTCATCTTTATTCAGGGGTTTATTCGATATTACTGTGACATTGCCACGCACTCGCGGATCTACTGCAAAGTTTTTCCCCGTGATGTCTGCAACTTCATTAATAAATGCCGTTAAGTCAGCATCACGTAAATTGATCTTCCATGTCTGGGCATAGGCGCTGCTGCTCACTGTCGCAATCAATGGGGCTGCTGCAAGTAATGCCCAAAGTGGACGTTGATGATTCAATAAAGCCATAACTTGCGATAATTCCTAACTCTTATGGTGACGTGTTATCACTAAAAATTTTGTTGTATGGTCATCACTTGATCACCACGTTTTATTTCTATTTTTACTTGCCCAGCTCGACGAGCTTGTTCAAGTAACTGCACATCCGTTTGTCCTTGCCCAACCGTTTGACCATTTAAAGAAACAATCCGGTCACCCGGCCTTAAACCTAACTTATTTCGAAGCGCAGTGGGTGTACGTTCTGTAACTTCAAAACCTTCGCTTGAGTTCCCGCTTACGCCCATATCACGTAGATATTGTTCACGGTTCCCTTGCATTTGCTGAATAGCCTGTCCAAGCGCTTCTTGAGTCGTATTAACAGGTGCTGATGGTTGAGACGCTGTAGCAGTTGGTTGTGAGGCATCTGGTGTCATGGGTTGATACAAACCGTTTGGCAAACCTTTGAACTGAAGTTCACGAGTACTGCCATTACCTTGACGCAATATAACGTGATCCCAATAAACTTCTGCCAACTGATAAGATGTAGAGCCTATTGTTTCCCCCACCCGATATCGGTCAGCAGTATTATCAAGCTTAATAACCGCTGAGGAAAAACGGTTCGGATAGCCCACCATCACACCCTGCAATTCTAGGTTGACATTTTCCTGAGCTGCATTGGCTGAAGGTTCATTAAAAAGCGAAAAAGTACTAATGTTAGGAATTTGCGGCTGCTGTGATCCCAACTCTACCCGATCAAATTGCATCATTTGGGGAGGTGCAATGACCCACCAAAATAATGAAGCCAATTTCCAACACAGCCATAAAATTAAAAAGGCAAATACAACAACACTTAACCGATCTAATTTTTGCCATTGTAGTTGCTGTAATTTTTCAATCCATACTTTCATTATTAGTTACCCCCTTGTATTAAGGGTTGACGAGAACTAATGACAAAAGTATCTAAACCGGCTTTTCCATCATAAGACGGAATATTCAGCAATAATCTTTGTGTAAGCTGCACATCAAGCATCATATTGGCATCTAATAGAAGATTTGCCATTTTTTGACTGCGTTGATCACGTATATCAACCTGTAATTGACCATTTTGATCCGTTAATTGCCCATTTAAAGAAGGCATATTCATCCGGTCTTGACGGTCACCAATATTATAAATTAAAGCACCACCACCCCAATGCAATTGACCATCAACTGCGGCGAAACCTTGCTCTTTTTTATAATTAAAATCAATATCTTTTAACTGGATACTGTTCACAGGCCATTGCCAGTTCACAATTTGTTTTAATGTTTCAGGCGCAATTTGACCATTCATTGCTCTAACAAGTACTTTTTTACCAACACCATAGGCCATTACCCCAGATAATTGGGTATTTCCACTATGGATATCCACATCAGCAGCGAACCTTAATAAAAACAGGTCAAGAGGTCTAGTTTTCCAATGAATCGAGCCTCTCAAAGTACCGCGCCGCCAATCTGCTTGGCCCTGCCAGATATTTCCACTTACATTGTGTAGAGTTTGATTATTCTTTGAAAATTTAGAAATAAGCCACGTCGCTGGGATCTGTAAAATAATAAAAATTAAAAATGCAATGAGGGCAAATAACCACCACTTCCACTGCTTAGACTTTTTCTTCATTCAGCCTTACCAACATGCAAATTATCGTCCTTATTTTGAGAGTAGCTCCCTAGTCTGACATTATGCATACTTTTTCAACATCGCCAATTCACTTCATATAAAAAAACCAAGCAATCGGCTTGGCTTCTGTAATAAGACTATAAGTTGAACGTATGACAAAATCATGAAAACTGGCTAATCAACTTACTAAATGTACACTTGATCTCAACAATCTATTTAAAGATGAATTTAAACACTCAAATTCTTAAATAATATTTATAGCAAAATTTTAAATATTTTCACGCATAAAAAAGCCAGGCAAATTTGCCTGGCTTTTTAGATCAGCAATACGATTAGATTAAGAAATCTTCAAGTTTTGCGCCTTTTTCAATTTCAGCAACTAACCAGCGTGGTTGTTTACCACGGCCAGTCCAAGTCTCTTCAGAATTGTTTTTGTTGCGGTAACGAGGCTCAACAGATTTACGTGTTGTTTTCTTACGTTTTTGAGCACCAAACTCAAGAAGTTGTTCAACACTAAAACCTACATTTTCAGCGATCTCGATAATTTGATTATAAGCATCTTCAATTGCTTGATCTTTTTTACTTACAATTAAAGCTTCAGCTTCTGCTTGTAAACGTTTTAACTCTTCAACAGATAATTCACTGATATCCGGTTTCATTAATAAATACTCCAGTCTTACAGACAATTCAAAATAATACAGACAAAATTTAAAAACATAAAATCAAGACCAATATTATTTATAATCCATTCAATAAGCAATAGTTTGAAAGCCGTGTTCATCAGAATAATCAAAAAAATTACCTTTTAATTACATTATCAATTATAAATGACATATATTTTATTAATATTTATTTAAGATAAATGTATTAAGTCATGTCCAACAGTTTTTTCTAGCTCAATAATTTTTTGTTTTATCTCTTGAGGTATTTCACATTTTCGTTCTGTTAATTTATCTACGCATACCATAACAGCTTCACCCGTAGCTACGATTTGTTGTTGTGTTTCGCTCCATAATATATAAGCCATACGGAATGCACTATTACGGAGCTCTTCCACGCGAACACCGACTTTCAATACATCGGGATAAAAAACAGGCTTTAAGTATTTGCATTGGCTTGAAGCGACAACGGTATATAATTGTGGGGTTAATATATTTATCGCTTCCATATATAAAATACGTGAGCTTTCAATATATCGATAATATTGTACATTATTGACATGACCAAAAGCGTCCATATCTCCCCACGCTACTTTCTGTTCATATATTATCGGGTAGACAGACAGTTCTTTCATTTTTGCCTCATATTTTAAATTTTAAAAAATTCGCATCATTTTCAAAGATTAGGTTTAACTGATTGATTAACACTTCATCTTCTTTAAGGGTAGACTTAATACGCAAATAGCTCATTAAAATATTATCTGGATATAATGTTAATAATGTTTCAGCCTCTGCTTGACGTCCGGTTGCCATATAGACATGCCATTTTGCAAAAGTTAAAACTGGCAAATTCATATATTGATTTTCAAGCTCAATAATTTTTTCTTCAACATCAGCATAGTCTGGAACCTGTTTAAGCAACTGTTGCTGAAACCACAGGTAAAACACTTCTGGATCAAATTGCTCTTTTAATAAGTGTAGTGTTAAGGCTGCATGCTGCATGCTCATATCAGGCATACGTGCTAATAGTTTGAGCCATAACAACTTACTGCTATAAGGTCGAGTTTGGATCTCAGACTCTAAATCCAGATAACGTTGTTGCAAGGCATGTAGATCATCGATAGAAGCTTGATCAAACTGCTGAAGAAGCTGCTGCAACCATAAATCACGGTGTTCAGCATCTAATAACCCATACTTCATTGACCGCAAATATACCCATGGATGTTGCAGCGCTAATTGTCCCCATAACGCAGTTAATCTTTGCTGGTAAGCGGTTTCTATTTCCTCAAGCCAAGGCGATAACTGATGCTGGTATAAAAACTCAAGATGAGTTAATGCACGGTCAGCCTCGTTTTCAGCTAAGAAGATTTCGATTCGCTGTAACTCGGCCAATTCAAATGCCATGGGTGGTGATTGATCTAAAGCAGCCAATGCTTTTGGATAGTCTCCACTTAAAACCAGAAACTTGGCATCAATAATATTTTTTAAAAGTCCTGATTGAGTAAAAACACGTTCAATAAATACACGTTGGTCTTCGGCAGCCTCTAATAACCAGACAATACCTAATTGTTCATAGGGATGAAGGTTTTTAAACTGGAAGATGTTTTCACTTTTTCTTTGCTCACGAGAGGAATAACGTTTAATCCAAAGCCATACGAGTTGTGCAATAAAACTCACTACCACAAAAGCAAGGGTTAATCCCCAGACATTTGTTTGCAACTGCAATTGTCGCCAGTAGATATAGACATACCCCATTCCATAGCCATAACTAAATAAAGCTAAAGCTGCAAAGAGTATTAAGCTAATTACGAAATAAACCGACAGGAGGTGTTTCATATCTCCTCCTTATGAGCCAATTAGACCAAGTGTAGATAATTTAGGAACAGGCACTACCGATAAATGTGCCACTTTAGCAATACGTTTTTTTAACTGCTGACTCGTTGCATCAGGCATTTCATCTAGCTTTTGCATCACAGATTGCAACTCATTTTGGTACTCTGTCATTTTCCCTTCATTGAGTGCCTGTTCCGCAATTAATAATCTTAATTGCACTTCTTTGAGCACTACACTTCGATTCATTAAATTAATAGACGGCGTTTCTACTTTTTCTATACGGAACCATTTTTTCCACCAAGATACAGACTCGGACTGATCCATCTCAAGTTTAGGCTGAGCTAAGGCTTGCTGAATATTTTTATCAATCGTCTGTAATAAATCGTCAATCAATTGATGGCGTTGATTTTGGGCCAATGTGAATTGCTGAACTGCCTGTTTATCCTGCTCCAGCGATTGGTTCAAGCTATGTTGCAATGCAGGGGCAATTTCATAGTGTAGAAGAGATTGCTGTAACTGGTTTAATTGATCAACTGCGTAAATCAATTGTTGCTGATCAATTGCAAATTGAATTAAATCTAACTTTTGTTTTATTAAAACTGTAGGGGCAATACCCATCGGCGGGACTTCTAAATTGCCTGCCGGACTCAGTTTATTTCCTGTATTTACAGGTTGATTCTGTAATTGTCGCTGTAAAGCAACCAATTGATCATTTAGATTGGCATAGTGCTGTTCTGATTGAAGCAGACTTTGCTTAAGCTCGGGAACAGTACGAGAAATTTGCCACATATCGTAACTGAGCTTAGCCAACCAAGCCATGCCCAGTAAAATGATGATAGAAACAAGTTTTCTCATACGAATCCTTATAATGCCTGAATGTGATGAATCATCCCCGAAGGCGATAAATTTTCAAGTTGAATAATGTGAAAATGAGCCTGTTGCTGATCGCGATATTCTTTAACAATTTGAAAAAGACGTGGCCCTAAAACCAAATATACACAATCAGCTTGTACATTATTTTTTGAACAAAGCTCTAACCAATACTTCCAGCTCGCCTCACTGGTAATTAAGACCAGCCATTTGTTTAAATTATAATTTGAATTCTGTGTCAGATGTTTGAATGTGGAATATGAGGCTTCTGGACACTGCCGATGATATAAAACGAAATTTAAAATCTGAATTTCTTGCTGTTGCAAGGTCTCCATCATAAATTGACGTCCACCTTCTCCTCGCCAAAAAGCGACGCTACAAGCCTGCCTCATATTATGGAGAATAGGGAGATTTAACATCCCCTCAGAGGTTTCAACATCTGGAATATGCGCTTCTATTCCATACTCATTTAGACAATTGGCCGTTGACTGTCCAACGGCAATCCACTGAATATGCTTCAAGTCAGATAGTTTTAAACCGCTTTGAAGTAAATACTTCATCCCCACATCAACGGCGGTTGGGCTCACTACAACTATAGCTTGTGCTTTAACTAATTGTTGGTAAAGCTGAAGTAAATGTTCGGAAAAGGGTTTAGCAACGAGTTCTAAAAGAGGTAAAGACTCAACCTGATAACCTTCATTTTGCAAAACTTCTGTTAATTCTGCAGCCCGAGAATCAGGTCGAGTATTAATAAACAACATGGCTTAGTAGAGAGCCTTTAATAGCTCACCAGCGCCCTGATCAAGTAAGTTTCGAGCAAGGTTTTCACCCAATTGCTGAGCATTGCTGGCTTCATCTGTCAGTTCAGCACGTAATAATGTTTGACCATCGGCACTTCCGACACGACCTTCAATATGGATTTGTCCATTTTGTAGTGTGGCATAACCTGCAATTGGTACCTGACAACCGCCTTCAAGATAAGCATTAAAGGCACGCTCAGCACGCACACAAACATCTGTTTCTTGGTGTAATAAAGGTTGAATTAAAGCTAATACTTCGTTGTCAGCTGCACGGCATTCCAAACCCAATGCACCTTGACCCACAGCAGGCAAACTGATGTCTGGTGTTAAACAATGACGGATACGTTCTGACAATCCTAAGCGCTTCAAACCAGCACTGGCCAAAATAATCGCGTCGTATTGACCATCATCTAGTTTCGCTAAACGCGTTCCAACATTTCCACGCAAATCAATAATTTGCAAATCAGGGCGTTGTTTTAAAATCTGAGATTTACGACGTAAACTTGATGTACCAACTTTTGCACCTTGAGGTAGGTCAGCAAATTTTTCAAATTGATTTGAAACGAAAGCATCTAATGGATCTTCACGTTCACAAATTACCGCCAAGGTTAAACCTTCTGGCAAAGCCATCGGGACATCTTTCATTGAATGTACGGCTAAATCTGCACGCCCATCTAAAAGTGCTGCTTCTAACTCTTTAACAAACAGCCCTTTCCCACCAATTTTTGCTAAAGGCGTATCTAAGATTTTATCGCCCTGCGTGACAAACTTAACCAACTCCACCGTTAAATCTGGGTGAAGCTCCTGTAATCGGGCACGAATATATTCTGCCTGCCAAAGAGCAAGTGGGCTTTGTCGTGTAGCAATTTTCAAGGTTTTCATAAATTCAAGCATGGGCTGGTCAAACAATACACCCTAAACTTAACTTGATCCCTTAAAATTGCAAGTAAAATCTCGCACGTAAAAGATAACTCTTTTTAAGTTTAGAGCTGATGAATCCGGTCTCTAAGCATAGATAAATGTCGACGGCTCACCGAAAGTCGTTCATCTAAACCACGTAATCGAACCTGATATTGCCCCGAACTGACCAACTCCAATCCATCTAAATATGCAACTGCAACCAACGCATTGCGATGAATGCGAATGAATTGATCTGCAAATTCGGTTTCAAGCTCTTTTAATGTTTCATCAATTAATACACTGCCATTTTGATGACGCACCGTGACATATTTCTGATCTGCTAAAAAATAATAAATATTCTCCACAGGAATCAGCTCAACCCCACGATAGGTTTTGGCAGCAATTTGATGTCGCTGTGTTTTTAGATCATGTAAAAAATCATGTTGTGGCAAAGCATTAAGCTGTGCTCGAGTAAGCTGAGTCAGTTGACTAAAAACTTGTTCAAGTTCTTGAGGGTCGATCGGTTTAAGAAGATAAGCTTGAGCCTGAGATTTAAATGCTTCCAATGCATGTTGATCATAGGCTGTACAAAATACAATCGCAGGTCTAGGGCTCAGCTGACTTAACTGTTCTGCACAGACAAGACCATTCATACCTGGCATTTGAATATCAAGTAAAATTACATCCGGTTGATGAAGCCGCGCCTGTTCCAAGGCTTCCTGTCCATGATGAGCCGTTGATACAACTTCATGTCCCATCTTTGAAACTAAACGTGATAATCGCTCCACTGCAAGTGGTTCGTCATCACAAATCAGCACCTTCATTCATCCTCCTTGTCACCGTTAACTTGATCCATTTTTTTATGGTTAACTCTGACTAACTTATTATTTTGTTTGATATTGATAGCTCATAATGGTGGTATATAAGGTTTCACCTTTATAAACCTGAAATCTAACGGAGTTCCCATAATATGCTTTCAGGCGTTGTTTTACATTTTCAAGCGCGATTCCATGCCCTTTCCGTGAATTTATTGTATCGTCTGTATATGGGTTGGTAATGACTATACTGACCTGATTTTGCAATATTTCAACCAATACCCCGATAGTTGCTTTACCTATCATTGGTTCTACCCCATGAAAAATACTATTCTCTAACAAAGGTTGTAATGTCAATAAAGGAATAGTGATCTGTTTTAATTGCACAGATGAAAGCTCAATTTTCCAATCTACTTTTAAGCGCTCGCCCAAACGCACCTGTTCAATCATTAAATATTGTTTACTCAGCTCGATTTCTTCATGCAGACTGACCAATTTTAATTCTTGGAAGCTCGCTCGAAATAAGCGTGACAGGCTAATCAACATACCTTCGGCTTTATCTGGGTCTATCGCAATTAAGCTCACCACATTATTTAAACTATTAAATAAAAAATGGGGCTGAATCCGCGCTTGCATAGCCTGAATACGCGCATTTAACTCTGCAGATTGTTGATGCAGCCACTGTTCTCTGACATATAAATAACGTAAACAGAAAGCCCCCAGTAATATCCCATAGCTTAGATATAAAGGCACATTGGTAAAATAAATGCTCCAGCCCTGTGTTAAAGAAGCATGTTTATTTAAAAGACCAAACTGAAAAAAATTACTCATTAAGGTCGTCAAAACAACAATACCTTGCAGCATGACAAAACCAATAGCCAAGGCAAATTCTTGACGTAAGCTGCTAAAAAAATGCTGAAAGCGTTCAACCAGCGCAAAAAAGGACAAGATGATCCAATTAATAAAAACGATGTATTGTAAAAGGCGTCCACCGCTTAATGCTTGCCATGACTGAGCTTCAGCCAGTGCCAAAACCAGTGCCAAAATGTTACTTGCGATAATTAATTCGAATAAGTGTTGCCAACGACCGTTTTTCGTAAAAAAATAGGAGGAATTTTGATTTCGGTATGCTGTAGGAAACAACTTTGTTTGTTGAGCTTCGGCAAGTGATATACTCTTTTTTATTTTACTGAGCCACCATGACCACATCTTCAAATCCCCCTAATTCAGTAACCCCAGACCAAACCTCAGGTATGTGGGGTGGTCGTTTTTCTGAAGCGACGGATGCTTTTGTAGCCGAATTTACCGCCTCTGTTCAGTTTGACCAACGTTTTTATAAACAAGACATCGCTGGTTCGATTGCGCATGCTACCATGCTTGCGAAAGTTGGCGTACTCACAGAAGCAGAACGCGATGACATTATTGAAGGTTTAAGCACCATTCGCTCAGAAATTGAGGCTGGAACCTTTGAATGGCGCATCGATCTTGAAGATGTTCACATGAACATTGAATCACGTTTGACTCAACGTATTGGTATTACAGGTAAAAAATTACACACCGGTCGTAGCCGTAACGATCAGGTTGCAACCGATATTCGTCTTTACCTACGTGACGAAATTGATGACATTTTAAAATTATTAGAGCGCTTACAAAAAGGCTTGTTAGGCTTAGCTGCCAAAAATGTAAATACGATTATGCCTGGCTTCACCCACCTACAAACTGCACAGCCAGTGACTTTTGGTCATCACCTGTTAGCATGGTTTGAAATGTTAGTGCGTGACTCTGAGCGTCTTCAAGATTGCCGTAAGCGTGTCAACCGTCTGCCACTTGGTTCTGCCGCTCTTGCTGGTACAACATATCCAATTGACCGCGCTTATACAGCAGAACTATTAGGTTTTGAAGCTGTATGTGAAAACTCTCTTGATGCCGTATCTGACCGTGACTTTGCCATTGAGTTTAATGCAGCTGCGTCTTTAATTATGATGCACTTATCACGTATGTCAGAAGAACTGATTCTTTGGACTTCTGCACAGTTCAAATTTGTGAATATTCCTGATCGTTTCTGTACTGGTTCTTCAATCATGCCACAGAAGAAAAATCCGGATGTTCCTGAACTGATCCGTGGTAAATCAGGTCGTGTATTTGGTGACTTAATTAGCTTACTTACGCTAATGAAAGGTCAACCATTGGCGTACAACAAAGACAACCAAGAAGATAAAGAACCTTTATTTGATGCAATTGATACGGTTCGTGGTTCACTCATGGCTTTCGCAGACATGATTCCTGCGTTAGTTCCAAATATTGAAATTATGCGTGAAGCTGCACTTCGTGGATTCTCGACTGCAACCGATCTTGCTGACTATTTAGTGAAAAAAGGCGTTGCTTTCCGTGATGCGCATGAAATTGTAGGTAAGGCTGTTGCTTTAGGCGTAGCTGAAGAAAAAGATTTATCTGAATTATCGCTTGAGCAGTTACAACAATTCTCTGACTTAATCACAGCAGATGTGTTTGATAAAGCTCTAACACTAGAAGCTTCAGTAAATGCACGTGATCATATTGGTGGAACTTCACCAAAACAGGTAGAAGCTGCAATTGCTCGTGCCCATACACGTTTAGAACAGTTATACGCTTAAGGATAAAACATGAGTCGACAAGTATTTTGCCGCAAATATCAAAAGGAAATGGAAGGTCTAGACTTCGCTCCATTTCCTGGTGCTAAAGGCCAAGATTTTTTTGAAAATGTTTCTAAGCAAGCATGGCAAGAATGGTTAAAACACCAAACTACGCTGATTAATGAAAAACGCTTAAACGTGTTTGAACCAGATGCGAAGAAGTTCCTTGAAGAACAACGTGAGAAGTTTTTCAATAATGATGAAAGCGTAGAAAAAGCTGAAGGCTGGAAACCAGAATAATCGGTTTGTTTCAGCTTACTCATCATTAAAAAGGCGGGTCTATATACATAGATCCGCCTTTTTTTACGTGAAACTTACACAAGCATAAAAAGCCTTACATAGAGCGAACAGGACTCTACATGACATCAAAAAGCGAAGAACTTAATATCAATTCATAGCAAGAAGAACACGATCCCTGTCGTGTTTATGCACTTGATTTTCTGTCCTGAACTTCCCCCCAAAGTTCGGGACATTTTTTTATCTATTATTTTAAAAAATAAAAAAGCCTTGTTTCAAACAAGGCCTTTAAATATTTCAGCTTAAGATTACTTTTCGTGAACTTTAGCTTCAATTTCTTCAATTTTGGTATGGCGGGCATCAAAGCCTTTTGCCATGTAAATCACTTGCTCAGCAATGTTACGGGCATGGTCACCAATACGCTCTAAAGAACGTAACACCCACATCACATTAATTACACGCGCAATATGACGTGGATCTTCAATCATATAAGTCATTAAAGTACGGGTTGCTGACTGGTATTCACGGTCAATATCTGCATCGGCTAAAAGCACACGTAAAGCTTGATCTGCATCTAAACGCGCAAAAGCATCAAGTGCGTCATGAATCATGACACGAACTTGGTTACCAATATGACGGGTTTCCATATAGCCACGCGGAGAACCACCCTCTTCACAGAGGTTTTGTGCAATGCGGGCAATTTTGGCAGCTTCATCACCAATACGCTCAAGATCGGTATTGGCTTTGCTCATCGCAATAACCATACGCAAGTCAATCGCTGCCGGATGACGACGTGCCAAAATTAGCGTAAGACCTTCATCAATATCACGTTCATATTGATTCACGGCGTTATCTTTAAATTGAACATCAATCGCTAAATTTGCATCTGTATCAAGCAAGGCATGAATTGCGTTCGCCACCTGTTGTTCGACCAAGCCACCCATGGTCATGAACTTTGTGTTTACATCTTGCAAATCTTCATTAAATTGAGAAGAAATATGATGGCTTAACACCGGATTACTTGGACTCAAGGGAAGCCTCCAACATGATGGCGCAGGAATAAAATGATTGAGCATTAGAACACAGCAATCATTAAGTTTTTATGACAAAATTAAAATTCAGATAAAAGCTTTTTTTGCTCACTGATAGGTTAGCCAGCTGTTTAATTCGACCAGATCTTTTTCGCCTAACTGGCCTACCGCAGCTTTTAACCGAAGTACATTTAATAAGTAGTCATACTGACTATTAAGATAATCCTGTTTTGCCGAAAAAGCATTACGCTGCGCTAATAAAACATCAACCATACTTTTTAAGCCTTCGTTATAACTCGCTTTTGAAGCTTGAGAAACAAGCGAAGATGAATCCATTGCAGCTTTTCTTGCCTCGAGTTTTGCTTGGTCTGTATCCACCTGCATAAATGCACTTTTCACATCGACATTGGCACGGCGAATAGCTGCATCAAGTTGTGCCTGAGCTTTACTAGCCTCTACAGTCGCCTTTTTAATGGATGTTCGTGTACGCCCACCATTAAATAAATTCCAGTTCATTTCCACGCCAACCTGATCAAATTTTCCATCAGTCGAGATGAGTGTCTCTGGTGTCTGCTTTGTATATCCATAACTTGCAACAGCATCAATTTGAGGATAAAGCGCAGCTTTTTCTACACGACGCTGATCCTCACTATATTGTTGCTGTAAACGTGCTTGTTGAATCTTTAAGTTTTTTTGCTGGGCCAAAGAAAGCCAATCATTAAGCTGGGCTGGATACGGCTTTTGAAAACTAAAATCACCACGCAATACTGCAAGCTTATCTTCATAAGAACCAATATATTCGGAAAGCTGTTCTTGGGCTAAAAGTAATTGAACATTGGTGGCAATACGATTGGCTCTAGCATTTTGATATTGAGCATTTGCCTCACTCACATCACTACGTGCTACCAACCCCTCTTTGAGTTTGGCATTCATCATATTGAGTTGCTCAAGCAAAGCTTTTTCTTCCTGTAAGTATGCAACGCTTAATGCCTGCTGACGCAGCACATTAAAGTAGGCTTCTGCTACATTTAAAACATGGTCTTGTTTTTGCAATCTTAAAGTGATTTCACTTAAGGCAACCGAAGTTTTAACTTGCTTATAACCTTCCCAAGCATCCATTCGAAACAGTGGCTGACGTGCAGTTAAAGTCGCTTGACGAGTGGTTGAAGTATTACTCACCAAGGCATCTGAAAGCCCTTCTTGGTCAACCCCCGGAAAATTAGAACGCTTCACCGTTTGTCTATTACGAGTAATATTTCCTGACAATGTGACCGTTGGTAATAAGGCACCAGTTGCCAAGCCTAAATTAAGTTGATCTGCTTCAAATTGTTGTTGATTGGCTTGCCATGTTGGGTCATTTTGTTTTGCGCGCTCATAAGCCTCAACTAAATCTAGAGCAAAACTGGAAGATGCAAAACTCCAAAGGCCAACAGCGACCATTAATTTTATTTTCATTGTTCAAATCAACGATAAAACTTGCCTTTAAGACTAAGAAAAAATCCAAGCAAACTCAAGCCATTAAAAGTTTTAGTTTTTTAAGCGTTCTCATTTTTTGACAATATTAAAATACAAATGAAAATCAAAAACATGCCTATCCAACCCACCCATGAAATATGCTCACCAACCAACACGATGGCAAAAAGTGCGGCAACTAAAGGTTCAAATAAAGTTAAGGTCGTCGCTTTACTGGCATTTACTGTTTTTAGACCAAAACCAAAAAGTAAATAACCCAAAAACATAGGAATCAGCATCATATACCCAGCAACAAGTAAATTGGTTGAACTTTGCAACAACCCTCCACCTGTAACCAGTAAAGTAGGAAGCAAAATAACTGCCCCACCACCCATAATCATGCCCATTGCAGCTTTAGCAGCAACACCCCGATCTATTAACCTTTTAGCAGCCCATGAATAAAGTGAATAAGTTGTAGCCGCGACAAGCCCAAGAAAAATACCGAAGATTTTATTCCATTCATTTGTACCCTCTTGGACCGCATGGTTTTCACCCATAGATAACAAACTTACGCCCATAACACCAAAAATAAAACTTAAGAACCAGATCGCTGACAAAGACTTCCGATCAAAGAATCGTTCTAAAATTGCTGCGATCAGTGGCGCTGCACCAATAGAAACCACGGTGC
Source organism: Acinetobacter sp. GW821-FHT09D10 (assembly GCF_059416285.1). NCBI lineage: Bacteria > Pseudomonadati > Pseudomonadota > Gammaproteobacteria > Moraxellales > Moraxellaceae > Acinetobacter > Acinetobacter sp. GW821-FHT09D10. Next base: position 71,092 of record NZ_JBWKOW010000010.1, on the reverse strand, counting down.
CAATCGTAATTCCTGCATAATGCATTGAGGAATAAAAAGCTAAAGGATAAATACCAACTGCCGCAACACCTAAAAGCAGTATTAGAAGGTTTTGCCTTATAAATTGTCGGTTTTCTCGTATCGCCCGCGATGCAACCAAAGCTTGCAAAAGACCGCCTCCACCCATAGCCACAGCACCAATGGCGAGTGGTCCAAGTGTTGGTGCAAATGCCGCCGCAGTACCTGTTGTTCCCCATAAAACAGAAGCAACTAAAATCGCAATTGTACCGCCATAACTACTATTTTTAATGAGGCTAATCATGTTGGCCTTCTCTCTTTAGAAGATCTTCTGCCATTTGTTTTGCTAACAGAAGTTGACGACTACTTCCTTCCAACCCTGCTCTTGCCATAGAACCTTCTAAAAGAAAGGAAAGCTGTGTAGCCACGTAGCTAACGCGCTGCGAGTCTGGTATTAATTTTTTTAAATGTTCAGCAACAATAGCTTCAACCTCTTCTTTATGCTGTCTGACAGAACTTCGCCCTGCACTATTCGCTGGAAATTCCGCTGCTGCATTAAGCAAACCACATCCTCGAAAGCCTTTTTCATAGGCAAATTCTGCATGATCTTGATAGGCATCAAACACTGCCAAAATAGCTTCTGTAGCTGATTTTGTTGTCTCTAAACGTTTTTGATAAAGATCAAGCCATTCTTGATGCCGTGCAGCAATGTAGGCATCAACAAGCTCGCCTTTTGAGGAAAAATTATTATAAAGCGACATCTTAGCAACATCTGCTTTTGCCGTAACCGAGTTAATTCCAGTTGCAGTAATGCCATCGTTATAAAACAAGGTTGCTGCTGCATCGAGAATTTTCTGTCTCGCTGTTTTATCATTCATAGTTTTATTTTTAAGTAGACCGACCTACCTAATAATAAAGATTTCTAACAATGATGCAATCTTTTTCCGAGTTATAATTTGAGCAATGTTCACTTCGATAAAAATACAATGATGAAAAAATTTCTAATGATGAGTGTGTGTAGCGCACTAATTTTATCTGGATGTAATAAAACATCGCAGCAAGATCAAGCTGCTTCTAAAGAGCAAAAATCAACTGAACAAAAGCCTGTAAGCAAACAAAACAATAGCTGTATCGAAATCAATGCCGCAATACAGAAGATTAATCAGAACAGTAAAATAGAAGACTTAAATCAAATTAATGAGAAGCTGAAAACATGTGTTCCATCTTTAAAGAATGATGAGCAGCTTAAGCTTATTAATGCATCAACTACCATGTATCAACGTTTTCTAAAGCAAGACTACACTGACAAAACAGCCAGAGCTTTTGAAGCTTTTGGCTATGCCGTTTTAGAACAAAAACAACGAGACCCTAAAAAAGTCATCCAAAGCCAGAAAAAATTATTCGACCAACTTAGTCCACGTGACCAATACTTACTTCAACATAATGGTGAAGCCTATATTGACCTCCTTTATCAAGGCGAAGGCATGTTTACCTATCGACGTCAGCCCAACTATCTGGTTGATGTTTTCTCTAAAGCCTTACCCATTGACCAAAAAGAGTTCTTAACTCGTATGGCGAAAGACAATCAGGATATTTTCTATAACGATGGTGCTTTGGCTGTTTCATGGAAAGAACTTACTGAACGAGCACTTTTTTGGGAAAAATTTATTCAAAAATATCCAAAAAGCCACTTTATTAATGATGCAAAACTACTCTTTAACGAATATCGCTATTTTATTTTCTTCGGCCTAGATAACACCCCTGTGTCAGATGAATATGCACCGAACACATGGTTTGATAAAGATGCCCTTCAGCAAATCCGCTTTCTATCTACACAGAGCCAGTCAAGTTTAGCAAAACCTGCCCTGCAATTTCTTAAGTTTATTGCCACGCCTGTAGAAGAGCGCAATAAGCAATTTAAAATAGATTTAACTGAAAAGAATGGCGATAAAAAATCAAATTATCAGATTACCCATGAACAACTTGAGCAGCTATTAAAATTTGATTCGCCATGGAACACTGAAGTCTATCGTGACTGCCATATAGATGCGGTTTGTATAGATACAAATTGACAATGCCAGCCAACCTAAATCATGTTAGTCTGTAATTCGCTTGACGGAGCGCGAGTAATAGCTCGCTGAGATTGTGTAAATTCCGTGTTATCGCAACACAAGTTTGATCACAAGTACCGTTGAACCTGATCAGGTTAAGACCTGCGTAGGAATCAAGCCATCTGAAAACCTAAGCCTCAAATTTATCTAGTAAAGATAAATCCGCCATCGTTTTTGGTCGTGCTTGATTCGTTGATGTTATTCATAAGGATCATGTAATGAACCAGTTAACGAATCTCTCTTCTGTTGAAATTTCAGCGCAACATGAACAAGATGCAAAAGATTTAACTCGCATCTTACCCGCTTCAAAAAAAGTTTATATTGAAGGCTCTCGCCCTGACATTCAGGTTCCAATGCGGGAAATTTCTCTCACCGATACCCCTACTGGTCTTGGTGGCGAACATAATCCCCCTGTTATGGTCTATGACACTTCAGGTGTTTATACCGACCCAAATGTTCAAATTGATTTAGACAAAGGTTTACCTTCAGTTCGCCAAAACTGGATTGAAGAACGTAATGATACTGACGTACTTTCTGGCTTAACTTCAACGTTTGGTCAGGAACGTTTAAAAGATATCCGTACCGCAGATATTCGCTTTGCCCACATTCAAAATCCACGCCGTGCCAAAGCTGGCAAAAATGTCTCTCAAATGCACTATGCCAAGCAAGGTATTATCACACCTGAAATGGAATATATTGCAATTCGCGAAAATCAGCGCCAGCGTGAAGGTGTTGATACGCGCCAGCATCCGGGACAAAATTTTGGTGCAAAAAATTTAAAAGAAATTACACCTGAATTTGTTCGCCAAGAAGTTGCTGAAGGTCGCGCAATTATTCCTGCAAACATTAACCACCCAGAACTTGAGCCAATGATTATTGGTCGTAACTTCTTGGTTAAAATTAATGCCAACATTGGTAACTCAGCGCTTGGTTCTTCAATTGATGAAGAAGTTGCCAAAATGACATGGGCAACCCGTTGGGGTGCTGACACCATTATGGATTTGTCGACAGGTAAAAATATTCATGAAACACGTGAATGGATTATTCGTAACTCACCTGTTCCAATCGGCACCGTGCCAATTTATCAAGCATTAGAAAAAGTGGATGGTGTTGCAGAGGACCTGACTTGGGAAATCTTTAAAGACACGCTCATCGAACAAGCTGAACAAGGCGTTGATTACTTCACGATTCACGCAGGCGTATTACTTCGCTACGTACCACTCACTGCAAACCGTTTGACCGGTATTGTGTCTCGTGGTGGTTCAATCATGGCACAGTGGTGTTTAGCTCATCATGAAGAAAACTTCTTGTACACACATTTCGATGAAATCTGTGAAATCATGAAAGCCTACGATGTTTCATTTAGCTTAGGCGATGGCCTACGTCCGGGCTGTATCCAAGACGCAAATGACGAAGCACAATTCAGCGAACTTAAAACACTCGGTGAACTCACTCATCGTGCATGGGAACATGATGTACAAGTCATGATTGAAGGCCCTGGTCATGTACCAATGCACATGATTAAAGAAAACATGGACTTGCAGCTAGAAGTTTGTAAAGAAGCGCCATTCTATACGCTTGGGCCTTTAACGACTGATATCGCTCCGGGTTACGACCACATTACCTCTGCAATTGGTGCAGCCATGATTGGTTGGTATGGCACAGCGATGCTTTGCTATGTCACGCCAAAAGAGCATTTGGGTCTACCAAACAAGAAAGATGTTAAAGATGGGATTATTACCTACAAGCTTGCAGCTCACGCGGCCGATCTTGCTAAAGGACATCCGGGTGCACAGGTTCGCGATAATGCCTTATCAAAAGCGCGTTTTGAATTCCGTTGGGATGATCAGTTCAACTTAAGTCTGGACCCTGACACAGCTCGTAGTATGCATGATGAAACCTTACCGAAAGAGGCTCACAAATCTGCACACTTTTGCTCAATGTGTGGACCAAAGTTCTGCTCGATGAAAATCACCCAGAATGTTCGTGACTATGCCAACAACCTCACCAATATTAATACAGAGGTTGAAGAAGGCCTCAAAACCATGAAAGAGGTTTATCAAGAACAAGGACAAAAACTGTATCACAAAGTGTAAATATTCAAAAAAAACACTTGCCTAGCCATGATTCTCAGTTAGGATGAAATAAATAGATTTTATCCTGACTGGCTCATGAGCATTGTTGAACATCCAAGCTATATATCTGAAGATGTCGAAATAACATCCCGTGAATATGTATTCCGCGGTTTTATTCAGGTTGAAAAAGTCAGCCTTCGACATCGTCTATTTAACCAGTCTGAATATACCTCTGTAATACAGCGCGAGCTTATTCATCGCCCTGAAGCTGCAGGCGTTTTACTCTACAACGATCAAAAACAACAGTTCGCATTGATTGAACAGTTTCGTGTTGGTGCTTTAGATGACCCTCACTCCCCATGGCAACTGGAAATAATCGCAGGCGTGTTAGACGGTGATGAAACACCCGAGAGTTGTATTCGTCGAGAGAGCCTCGAAGAGTCAGGGTGTGCAGTTCAGGATTTACAACATCTATTTAGCTTTTATCCGTCAGCTGGTGCGTGCTCGGAGTTATTTCATCTCTATGTTAGCGAAACCGATTTACCTGCTGAAGGCGGTGTTTTTGGTGTAGATAATGAGGGTGAAAATATTCAACTGCACTTATTTAATTATAGTGAAATCCAGACGTTACTCGACAGCGGACGTTTAAGAAATGCTCCTGTCATTATGGCATTACAATGGCTGTCTCAACACATCACAACGATAATAAAATCCGACGAGGTAGGACGGTGACTTTTCAAGTCTCAACACTTTCACAAAAAGACCATGTCATTATACAAATTACCGATACTCACTTATTGGAGTATCCGCACTTAGAATTTGTGGGGATGAATCCTGAAGAAAGTTTTCATGCAATTATTCAACAGATCCTGAAAAAACATCCTGAAACTGATGCCATTATCCATACCGGAGATCTGGCTCAAGCACCAACGCCTATTACGTACAAACGTTATATTCAATATATGCAAACGTTAGGTCTGCCATTTTTTCAGACACTGGGTAATCATGATAACGTTGACCATTTCCCATTGCATAAAGAAAACCATCAGGAACCTGTGGTGATTGGCTTAGGAAACTGGCGTGTTATTTTATTAAATAGTGCGGTACAAGGTCAGATTGATGGACATCTGTCACCAGAACAACTACAAAATTTAGCGACATTACTCGAAGAATTTTCAGATAACCCTGTTTTATTGGCTTGTCATCATCATCCTTTTGCAATGAAATCCAAATGGATTGATCATCACAAGTTACAAAATTCTAATGCGTTGCTTACAACATTAGCTCCATTTAAAAATGTAAAAGCTTTAGTCTGCGGGCATGTTCACCAAGACTCACTCAACACTTGGCAAGGGGTCGAATTTTTCTCGACCCCATCGACCAGTGTTCAGTTTAAACCGTTTAGTAATGACTTTGCCCTAGACCAAAATGCTCCCGGCTACCGTTACATTCGTCTAAAAAACGATGGTAGTTTTGAAACCGAAGTCTTCCGTCTTGAAAATTTTCAGAGCCTTATAAATACTGATATTTCAGGCTATTAGCTCTATTTTTTATATGCTTATATGCAATTATGACTAGGGTAAACACGTTTTGAAAATATTTACGGGTCGGAATGACTATCATCTTGCAGGAAAAATCTATATGATGACGACCCGATGGTAAAATCCATCGATGGTTTTCTATAAAAACACTTGCATATCACCATATTTTTTGCGTATAGATAATACGTGTATGATGAGGAATGCCCTATTATGGCGAATGACAACCACAACCAAGTTTTGGATGAACATACAGAAGTTGTAGTGGAAGGTGAAAAAGCTTCTGCAAAACGTGCACGTAAAGTGAAACCTAAAACTTCTGATATAGGCACAACTGCAAGTTTATTTGGTATTGCACCTTATCAACCTAAGAAAAATGAAGAGTACATGTCTGAAGGACAGCTCGAGCATTTCCGACAAATTCTGCAAGCATGGAAAGCTGAATTGATGTCTGAAGTTGATCGTACGTTGAATACGATGCAAGACGAATCAACTGCATTGCCAGATGTGAATGACCGTGCTACCCAAGAAGAAGAGTTTGCAATTGAATTGCGTACACGTGACCGTGAACGTAAGTTAATTCGTAAAATCGAACAATCTATGGAAGCCATTAAAAATGAAGACTATGGTTTCTGTGAAACGTGTGGTATCGAAATCGGCTTACGTCGTTTAGAAGCACGTCCAACAGCAACTTTATGTATTGATTGCAAAACTTTGGCAGAAATCAAAGAGAAGCAAAATAACGGTTAATATGACCGAGGTAACTCCTAAAGAGAAACCTAGCTTTGCATATTCAGGTCGGTTTGCGCCATCGCCAACCGGCCCTTTGCATTTTGGATCACTCATTACTGCCGTTGCCAGTTATTGTGATGCAAAGGCCCATCATGGCACATGGCTCGTTCGTGTCGAAGACACAGATATTCCTCGTATTTATCCGGGCAGTGAAGATCATATTCTCACATCACTGGAAGCCTTCCAGTTCGAACCCGATGCAGAAATCATCTTTCAAAAAAACCGTTTAGACATTTATGAAAGCGTATTAGACCAACTTAAAAAAGACGGTCTTATCTATGCTTGTCAATGTACACGCAAAATGCTGGGCTCAAATGCAATCTACGCCGGAACTTGCCGCAATCTAGGGCTTGATTTTCAAGGACAAGCGATTCGGGTAAAAGTTCAAGATCAACAGATCTGTTTTGATGATCGACTACAAGGAACTCATTGTTCTAATCTGCAACACGACCTTGGAGACTTTGTTCTTAAACGCCGTGACGGGATTATTAACTATCAACTTGCCGTAGTCGTTGATGATTATCTGCAAGGCATCACCCATGTTGTTCGAGGCGCAGACCTATTAGATAATACTGAACGGCAGATCTGGCTTGGTGAGCTCTTAGGTTACCCTAAACTGAGCTATATGCACCTTCCCCTCGCCATGAACGATCAAGGGCAAAAGCTCTCTAAGCAAAACCTTGCTCAAGCACTCGATTTGTCAAAAGCTCCTCAATTGCTGCAACAAGCAATTCAAGCACTAGGACAACCTAACGTTGATTTAGACCAACCTAAAGTTATGCTTAAACAGGCGGTAGCACAGTGGAATGTAGATTTAATTCCACATGTAGAGCAGCTGAGTGGAACCTATCTATAAATAAAAAAACCCGATATCAAATCGGGTTTTCTAATGCCTAAGTACTCAACTAGAAGTTTGATTCTTCCCTTTCTGGGTTCACTTCTTGGGTTGAAGCATCAATCTTTAAGATCAAGCTAATCATCGCAGCACACATCATTAAAGATGTACCACCATAACTAATAAATGGCAGAGTCAAACCTTTAGTCGGCATCAAACCCATATTCATGCCCGCATTTACCAAGATCTGGAGCAAGAAAATAATACTAATGCCGTATGCCAAATAACCTGCGCGAAGGTAATGATGTTTCAATGCACGATGACCAATTTTGATACAACATGCTAGCATCGAGAAAGATAATACAATGACAATCGAAATACCAAAGAAACCAAACTCTTCGCCTAACACTGCCAACATAAAGTCAGTATGTGCTTCTGGCAAATAAGACAGCTTTTGTACACTGTGTCCTAAGCCTGTACCAAACCATTCACCACGACCAAAGGCCATTAATGCATTTGATAACTGGTAACCAACCCCTAATGGATCTGCCCACGGGTCAGTAAACGAAATCAAACGCTGGAAACGGTAAGGCTCAAACAAAATCAAAAACACAATACCGGTTACAATCGCACCTAACATAATTAAGAACTGTGTTGGCGGCGCACCAGCTAAAAAGAACACTCCGACCATCATCAACACAATTACGATCGTAGCACCCAAGTCAGGCTCAGCAATAATCAAACCGACCGTGATTGCCATGACCCCACTTAAACGTAATAAGCCTTTCCAATGAGTACGAACCTCTTTGGCACGGCGCACAACGTAGTCTGCGGTAAAGATCGCCATCATGACTTTGGCAACCTCGGTTGGCTGCAAAGTAAAGCCACCGATCTTAATCCAACGTGTAGAACCGTTGACTTCTGAACCCACCACCAAAGCAGCAAGCAAAAGAACCATGGTCAACAACCACAACGGGAAAGTATTTTTAAACCACGTATTGAGTGATATCCGATAGGTCAAATAAGCCACCACAGCCGCAGCGACAATCGAAATACCATGACGAATCACATAGTGAAACGGGTTTTCATGCATATATTCAGCATAGGGCATCGAAGCAGATGCGACCATCACTGAACCGATACACAATAATGCAACGACACAGAAAATCAGGACATTACGTGGCGTCACTTCCGCTGGCCATTTAGGCAATATCCGTTCATACCAATGATTGATTTTCTGGATTGTGGTCTGAGCTAAGCCTGCCATACTACATTCCTAATCATGTTTTCTTTAAACCAACGAATTGACGCAGGCAACAAACTGCTGACCACGGTCATTATAACTTTTAAACATATCAAAACTTGCACAGGCTGGTGATAACAGCACAACATCTTCAGCTTGTGTTTCACGTTGACACAGCTCTACAGCCTCTTTGAGCGTTGCTGCATGCAAAATTTTGGTTGCACCCTGAATTGCTTGCTCAATAACTGAAGCATCCTCACCAATCAATACCACAACTTTGGCATATTTTTCGATAGAAGAACGTAATGGAGCAAAATCTTGACCTTTGCCCTGCCCACCCAAAATCAAGGCAACCTTACCCTTTTTAACCTCAATTGCAGCGCCTAAACCATCAATTGCTGCAAGTGTAGCACCAACGTTAGTTCCTTTAGAGTCATTGTAATAACGTACATCATGTACGGTTTTGACAAACTCGCAGCGGTGCTCTAATCCTTTAAACTGTTTTAACGTTTCAAGCATAGATTCCATCGGTAAGCCAATAGCTTCACCTAGCGCCAAACAAGCTAAAGCATTTGCTACGTTGTGCATGCCTTGAATATATAAATCCGAGCTTTTAATTAAACGCTGTAGGCCACGCGCAAGCCAAAGCGTACCATCGCCATCTCTTAAAACACCATATTGATTTAAGTCTGGAGCATTTAGACCAAAGCTTTGCATTGGTGTTGTATCTGGAACAAGAGGACGACTTAAAGCATCATCACGGTTAAATATGACTTTTTTAACGCCTTGGAAAATACGGTGTTTTGCTTGATGATAACCCCACATATCGCCGTGACGATCTAAGTGATCTTCACTCATGTTAAGAACCACAGCAACCTCAGCATTTAAATGAGATGTGGTTTCTAATTGAAAACTTGATAGCTCAAGTACAAGTAACTCTGGTTGGTCTTTTAGCAAATCTAGAGCTGGGCGTCCAAGGTTTCCACCCACAGCAACTTTTTTACCCGCATCTTTAGCCATTAAACCAATTAAAGTCGTTACTGTACTTTTCGCATTAGAACCCGTAATCGCCACAATAGGCACTTCGGTCGCACGGCGTAATAATTGAATGTCACCTACGACTGAAATCCCTTGAGCAATAGCTGCCTGAATTTCTGGTAATTGCGGTGCAAGGCCTGGGCTTAAAATAATTTCTTCTGCTTGTAATAATAATTCTTGGTCAAGTTGACCGAAACTGGTTTTAACGCCAGCTGGAATCTGGTCATAGCCTGGGGGTGTGGGACGAGAATCCGTTACTGCAACTTGGTAGCCTTGTTCATGCAGGAAATTAACAGCAGAAACGCCTGATATTCCCAAGCCTGCGACAACTTTTAATCCACCACGTTGTATTAACATTTTTGCCCCACAATTTATCAATCGACAGAATGGCAAAAATGTTAGCACTTTGCTGTTTTGAATGCTTTTTCAGTTTGAACTTTATTCATCTTTTTTTGTGTCAGTGCGTAAAAAAGCCATCAATATGATGGCTTTTTAGACGAAACAAGAAATACTAAATTTATTGCCATTTAATCGGCTTAATTTCTTGAACTGTATTCGTAGGTTTATCTTCACTTGAGCAACCACAGCCGCCAGCACAGCCAAAGGTCATTTTTGGCTTAAGCCATTTTGCCAAGGTTGTCCAACCCTGCTTTTCACAAAATGAAGAGAGTGTAGAAAAGACTGAATTTGCTGTTTTTGGAAATACTTTCTTAAAAACAACAACAGCACTCCAACTCACTAAAACCGCAATAATCAGATATTGAATCATATACAACCTCCTTTCTTGCCTTAACCCCAATAGTGGGAAGCAATTTGATAGGTAACAAACGATGCCAAATAAGCCAAGCCGAACAGATATGCAGTCATGACAGCAACATGTTTCCATGAACCTGTTTCACGTCGTACCGTTGCCAATGTGGCCAAACAATGTGGAGCATAAATAAACCACACTAAAAGCGATAATCCTGTTGCCAAGGACCAACCCGAACCATCTGCACTAATCAGATGTGACAAACCTTGAGCTACAGCATCGTCACTCGTTGCAGACAAGGCATAAACTGTACCTAATGCTGCCACTACGACTTCACGTGCTGCCATTGCTGGAATTAAAGCAATACAGATTTGCCAGTTAAAACCAATTGGAGCAAATACAGGTTGAATAAGATGTCCTAGCATACCGGCAAAACTATAATCTATCGCAGGTAATGTCGCCCCTTCTGGTGGCTGTGGGAAAGTACACAAAAACCAGAGCAAAATAGAAAGCGCAAAAATGATTCCACCGACACGTTTCAAGAAGATCTTCGCGCGATCCAGCAAACCAATTCCCACACTTTTTAAATCAGGGAAACGATAACTCGGTAGCTCTAGCAGTAAAGCATGCTGTGACTTATCTTTTTGCAAAAACTTCATTAAAAATGAAACACAAAGAGCACTCACAATACCAGCCATATACAGACCGAATAGCACCAGACCTTGTAAATTGAAAATACCCCAGATCATTTTCTCTGGAATAAAGGCCGCAATAAGCAAAGCATATACTGGCAAACGTGCCGAACAGGTCATTAAAGGCGCAACCATAATGGTCGTAAAACGATCACGAGGGTCACTAATACTACGGGTTGCCATAATTCCCGGTACTGCACAAGCAAAGCTTGAAAGTAAAGGAATGAAAGCACGTCCGCTTAGACCAGCTTGAAACATTAATTTATCAAGCAAGAATGCTGCACGTGGTAAATAACCCGATTCTTCTAACACTAAAATGAAGAAGAACAAGATTAAAATTTGTGGCAAGAACACAACTACGCCACCTGCACCCGCAATAATTCCGTCAACAACCAAACTATGCAGCAGTGGCTGTGTAATCACAGTTCCCACCACTTCACCTAACCAACCGAAGAAGCCTTCAATACCATCCATGAACGGAGCTGCCCAAGCAAAAACTGCTTGGAACACAATAAACATCATGAGTGCAAGGCTAAATAGGCCTAAAACTGGGTGTAAGAAAATTCGATCTAGAAAATCAGTACGCTTATCTCCCTGATCGACATATTGAACAACATCTTTAAAAATCATATCGATTTTTTGATGATGCGTCCCAGTCAAACCACTCAGTTCTGTTTGTGGCACACTGTATTTTTCTTGATCAAGGGCATGTAATAAATTTTCAATACCCGCATTACGAACAGCAACTGTTTCAACGACTGCTACGCCCAAACGTTGAGACAACTTTTGAGTATTAATTTGGATGCCACGACGACGCGCTTCATCCATCATATTCAGTACGAGTAAAATCGGACGGCCAAGCTCGATCATTTCGAGCACTAGTCCTAAATGCAATTTTAAGTTAGTCGCATCGACCACACATAAAAAAGCATCTTGCTGACCTTCTTCGGCAATCTTACCCAAGCAAACATCACGGGTAATAACCTCATCAGGACTGGTTGCATTTAGACTATATGTACCCGGTAAATCGAGTACACGCACTGCACGCCCTGAAGGTAACTGAAAATGACCTACTTTACGCTCGACCGTTACACCCGCATAGTTTGCGACTTTTTGTCGAGTTCCAGTTAAATGGTTAAAAAGAGAGGTTTTACCACAGTTTGGATTTCCCACAAGGGCAATACGTAACGCATCACTCATGCGGGTACTCCTTCTTCTACTTGAATTTCGATTTTGTCCGCTTCTGCTTTACGCAAAGCGAAACGAGTAAAGCCAATTTGGATCAAGATCGGATCACCACCAAAAATACCCTTGGTAATCACTTCCACTCGTGTGCCTGGCACAAAGCCCAGACTTTCCAAACGAATTGCGACCAAATCTTGCTGCTCGGACTCTACTGATATCCGATTCACTTTGCTGATGGTCGCCGCTTGCTTCACTTTTAAAGCTGATAAACGCACCGCATCCGATCCTAAACCTTTTTTTGTAGTATACATATAAATGAGAATAATTACCAAATAAGGTTAAATTTCACTTCCTATTCAGTTTAATCGACAAACCTTAAAGTTTCTTTTACAGTACAGAGGTTTAGAGGATGTAGTGTATGTTAAATAAAAAACCGCGTATTCCAAGTCCTGTTCAAATTCCTGAACATTTAAGCTTTTTACAAGGTTTTCGCGACTATCTCGTTGCACAGACTGTTAGCCCACATACACGTAATGCTTATTTATCTGACCTCATTCAATGCAGCGAACTCCATAAAAAAAATGCTCTTCCACAATGGTCAAGTGATGATATTGCCGATGTTCTTATCGAACTGACAAAAGCAGGAAAAAGTCCCCGCTCAATTGCACGGTGTTTATCTGCCCTACGTCAGTTTTACAAATTTTTACGTGAACAGAAGTTACGGAGTGACAATCCGGTTGCGACCCACCACTCTCCTAAAATTGGACGAGCATTACCCAAAGACCTATCTGAAGAAGATGTCGAATCACTGATTCAAGCACCAGATATCAATTCAGCACTTGGCTTACGTGACCGAGCAATGTTTGAAGTGCTTTATGCATGTGGTTTGCGTGTTTCAGAATTACTTAACTTGCGTCTGGAACTCATTAATTTAAAACAAGGCTATTTACGTGTTACAGGTAAAGGCAACAAAGAACGTTTGGTGCCACTAGGACAATTTGCCTGTGAGTGGGTAGAACGCTATTTGAATAATGCTCGACCTCAACTCTATAAAAGCTCGACTGACTATCTCTTTTTAACCCAACATGGCGGGATTATGAGTCGACAAAACTTTTGGTATGCCATTAAACGCTATGCGCTACAAGCCAATATTCAAGCTGAACTCTCACCTCATACCTTGCGCCATGCATTCGCAACGCATCTGCTCAATCACGGCGCAGACTTACGCGTCGTGCAAATGTTACTGGGTCATAGCGATTTATCTACGACTCAAATCTATACACATGTAGCACAAGTCAGAATGCAACAATTACATGAAAAACATCACCCTAGAGGATGATAAAGCTTTCAAGCTCCACTCAAGTATTTCATATCAATCGTTTGATTTCGTTCACAAAGGTTAAGAAAGTTTTAACAATACACATTAGATTTTTTGGTATGCTTAGCAACTTCTGACTATAAATACTGATGAAATAAGGGTTATCTATGTCTTTTACCCGCTCTCAAATTTTTCTTGCCTGTACTCTGGCATCTAGCCTTTTGTTCAGTGCTTGTTCTAAAGAAAACAAACCACAAAAAGAAGATGCGCTCACAGCGACTGCACCTGCTACAGGGGAAGCTTCAACCATTATCGAGCGTAATGCCAAGCAGCGTTTGATCGAAACTTTGCAAAAACAATTTAAGAATGCAAATATCAGCGCCAAAATTTTAGATATCAAACCGACTGAAGTTCCAAATTTATATTGGGTAAATCTAGAAGGGATGACATCAGTTTATACAACAAGTGATGGTAAATATTTAATTCAGGGTGATGTAATCCGATTAGGAGGCAAAGAGCTTCATAATATTGGTGACTCACTTCAAGCATCAGAAAATAAAAAGCATCTTGCCGCTTTAAAAAATGAAGATCTTATTGTCTACCCTGCAAAAGGCAAGGCTAAGCACGTGATCTATGTATTTACCGATGCAAGCTGTCCTTATTGCCATAAGCTACATGAGCACATACCCGAAATTAATGAAAAGGGTATTGAGATACGCTATATCGCTTGGCCACGCGGTGAACAATTTATGCCGACCATGGAAGCTGTATGGTGTAGTGCAGATCGTAAAGCTGCCTTTAATCAAGCAGTACAAGGTATCAACATCGCTCCTGCTCAATGTAAAAACCCTGTTCGAGAGCAATATCAACTTGGCTTGAATATGGGTGTAAATGGTACACCTGCTATTTACAATGCTGATGGCGAGTACTTGGGTGGATATCTAACACCAGATGAATTAATTAAACGTCTGGATAAATAACATCCTTTGATGTGATGAATGATTAATCATCTGTCTCTTAAGAAAAGCGCTGCACTTATTGCAGCGCTTTGTTTTTTCACTAATTAATACTTTATCCACCTATGTTTAAAGACTGATCTACTCTTCTTTTCCAAACATCGCACTCTAATTCATTGAACAGGCACTAAAAGCGCTAGAGTCTGGCGTTTTTTTTAGCTATGATCTAGCTTCAACTAAATGATTAAATGATGAATGGAGTGTGACGTGAAACCAGTTCGCCTGGCAATACTCGGTCTAGGAACCGTAGGTGGAGGAGCCCTTAAACTACTACAAGAAAATGCCGCTGAAATTAAACGTCGCACCGGTCGAGAAATTCAAATTACCCACGTTGGAACACGCCGCCCTCGTCCAGATCTCGAATTAGAAGGGATTAAACAAAGCGCAGATTTACTTGATATCGTTCGTCAACCAGATGTTGATATGGTTGTTGAAGTGATGGGTGGTATACACCCTGCTTACGAAGTCATCATGGAAGCGATCAAACACGGCAAACAAGTCGTTACTGCAAATAAAGCTCTACTCGCTGAACATGGCAACGAACTATTTAAAGCAGCTGAAGATAATGCTGTGCAAATCGCTTATGAAGCAGCAGTTGCTGGCGGTATTCCAATTATTAAAGTCATCCGTGAAGGTCTTGCTGCAAACCATATTCAATGGTTGGCAGGTATCATTAACGGCACAGGCAACTTTATTCTGACCGAAATGCGTGAGAAAGGTCGTGCATTTGATGATGTATTAAAAGAAGCTCAAGAACTTGGCTATGCAGAAGCAGATCCAACTTTTGACGTTGAAGGTATTGATGCTGCGCACAAACTTACCATTTTAGCGTCTTGTGCGTTTGGTATTCCGCTTCAGTTCGATAAAGTCTATACCGAAGGTATTAGCAAAATTACTGCACAAGATGTGAAATATGCCGAAGATCTCGGTTTCCGCATTAAACACCTAGGAATTGCGCGTCGTGCTGAAAAGGGTATTGAACTACGTGTTCACCCAACACTCATTCCAGATGAGCAGCTTATTGCTAACGTAAATGGTGTTAAAAATGCCGTTTTAGTTCAAGCACATGCCGTAGGTCCAACACTCTATTACGGTGCTGGCGCTGGCGCTGGTCCAACTGCTTCTGCTGTTGTTGCCGATGTAATTGATATTGTCCGTGATATTTCTTATACCGAAGATGGTGCTGGAACTATTCCTCAACTTGCTTTTGAAGCATTAACAAATGTGCCAATTTTAAGCCGTGAAGAAATGACCACAGGTTATTACATCCGCTTAAATGCAGAAGATCAAACTGGCGTACTTGCAGATGTCACTACAATCTTAAGCCGTGCTGGAATTAGTATTGATGCCATCATGCAACAATCCCGTTTAAAAGACCTCATTCCAATCGTGATTCTGACCGATCCAATCGTTGAATCTAAAATGGATGAGGCACTTGCACAAATTCAAGCCTTACCTGCAATTCGTGGCGAAATCGTAAGAATTCGTTTAGAATCGCTCGATAGTTAATCAGGTTGAGGGAAAGATTCCCTCTCCCGCTTCACCTCTAATTGGAACACCATCATGTCTAATGCCAATCGTTATACTGGTCTTGTAGATCGTTATCGTGACCGTTTGCCAGTTTCGGCAACTACTCGTGCTATCTCTTTGGGGGAAGGCAACACCCCACTCATTAAACTAGAGAATATTCCACGTATTATTGGCAAAGATGTTGAAATTTATGTGAAATATGAGGGTTTAAACCCAACTGGTTCATTTAAAGACCGTGGTATGACCATGGCTGTAACCAAAGCGGTTGAAGAAGGCTCTAAAGCGATTATCTGTGCATCTACTGGTAACACTTCTGCTGCTGCTGCCGCTTATGCTGCACGTGCAGGTATCAAAGCGTTTGTTTTGATTCCAGAAGGCAAAATTGCAATGGGTAAAATGGCGCAAGCGATGATGTATGGTGCGATCACTATGCAAATCCGCGGTAACTTCGATGATGGTATGCGTCTTGTAAAAGAAGTCGCTGATCAAGCGCCTGTAACGATTGTAAACTCAATCAACCCTTACCGTTTGCAAGGTCAAAAAACCATTGCTTATGAAATCGTTGAAGCTTTAGGCCGTGCACCTGATTATCACTGCTTGCCTGTTGGTAACGCGGGTAACATCACAGCTCACTGGATGGGTTATACAGAAGCAGTAGCAAATCAACCTGCTGATCAGTTTGAACAAGTTATTTATGATGCAGCAACAGATCAGTTTACTGGTCCAAAACCTGAAGGTTTACCAACAATGGTAGGTTATCAGGCTTCTGGCGCAGCTCCATTCTTACGTGGTGCTCCAGTTGAAAACCCAGAAACAGTTGCAACTGCAATCCGTATTGGTAACCCACAAAGCTGGAACCATGCTAAAGCGGTAGTACGCGACTCTAAAGGCTGGTTTGATGAACTTCAAGACAGCGAAATTTTAGAAGCTCAGCGCTTACTTTCTATGTACGAAGGCGTATTTGTTGAGCCAGCATCTGCTGCTTCTATCGGTGGTGCGATTCGTGACATTAAAGCAGGTAAAATTGCTGAAGGTTCTGTAATTGTATGTACAGTGACTGGTAATGGCTTGAAAGACCCAGATACTGCAATCAAACAATGTGCTGATGCAGTCATGTTGTCAATTGATGCAACAATGAGCCAAGTAAAAGATTCGATTTTATCTAACATGTAAAATCTGAGTTTTCATAAAAACGGCTGTTGAACACAGCCGTTTTTTTATGCAAATTTTTTAATAGTCATAAAAAAACGCTTCTTGATAGAAGCGTTTTTAGAATAATTAAATTAAATACGTTTTGGTAAATTACTTAACCAACTCAATAGGTTAGTTGCATCATTATTACGTGCTTGCGAACTTGGCTCACCAAGCAATACAATCACTGCTGGACGTGAGTTTACAGTCGTATGCATCACAACACAGCGACCTGCTTCATTGATATAACCCGTTTTAGACAAGTTAATATTCCAACCACCATTACGCACTAGAGCATTGGTATTGTTAGATTTCAATACGCGATAACCCAAGTTAAAATCATAAGTTGGTGTGGTTGAAAATTGACGAATTAATCCATATTGAGATGCCGTACTCGCCAAAATTCCTAAGTCACGCGCAGAAGATACATTACGCGGATCTAATCCTGTAGATTCATAATAATGAGTTGCGTTCATACCTAAAGCACGTGCTTTAGAGTTCATTGCAGCAACGAATGCAGGACGACCACCCGGATAAGTACGCGCTAAAGCCGCTGCTGCCGGATTTTCAGACTTCATTAAAGCAAACAACAACACTTCTGCACGGTTCATCTTGTCGCCAACACGGAGTGTTGAACTTGAATTTTTACCGTTTGCCCCCGCAAAATCAATTTGCTCAAGCATAATTTCTTCTGACATGTTTAAACGAGCATCTGCCGTTACAACCGCTGTCATTAACTTGGTAATAGATGCAATTGGCACAGAAGCGTTCGTATTTTTACTAAATAACACTTCACCAGTTTGCGCATCCATCACTAACGCAGCGCGAGCACTTACACTCGGCTGAGCATTGTAACCAGAGGTATCGCGGATTTGAGCAAATTTTGGGGCAGATGCTACAACTTTCGGTGCATTACCACCACGTAAAGTTGTAGTTACAGATGTTGACCCTTGTATAGTTGGCTCATCATCTTCATCATTCAAAAGTTGACTAGCGTCAGCTGAAGACCAATTTAAACTTGCACTCCCACCACTACCTGAGGACGGGTTATTGACGAGTTCTGCAAAGCTTGTTGAACTCAAACTAAGCAAAATAGACATGCTTAGCACATGTATTAAAGACTTTTTAGAATTTTTCACGGCACAATACTCGACTCAGGGTGATACACATTTGCGCTTACTATAATTATGCCTTACATTTGAGGTATAAGGTATAACGCTTTTACCGACACAATTGTGCACAACTATTCGCTCACTATATAAGAATAGGATTGCTAATTTTGTCATTCCATTGCAAGCTAATTTTGCTTTATGTAACAAAAAACTTGTTTTTTGAAAGAAAGGAGGTCTTCTTGATTACAGTTTTAGTTGTGGATGACCATGAACTTGTACGTACAGGCATTTGCCGTATGTTAGAAGATCATGCCGATGTAGAGGTCATTGGACAAGCCGAATCGGGTGAAGAAGCAATTGCTATTGTTCGTCAGAAACATCCTCAAGTTGTGCTACTTGATGTCAACATGCCAGGCATCGGGGGCGTAGAAACAACGCGTCGTTTACTACAAACCGCACCAGATACAAAAGTTATTGCTGTAAGTGGTTTATCAGAAGAACCGTACCCTTCTCTTTTGCTTAAAGCAGGAGCTAAAGGCTACATCACTAAAGGTGCTCCAATTACAGAAATGGTTCGAGCAATCAACAAAGTCATGCAAGGTGGTAAATACTTCAGTGCAGATATTGCTGAGCAGTTGGCAAGTTCTTATCTATCGGACACACAACAATCACCTTTTGACGCCCTATCCGAGCGAGAAATGCAAGTTGCAATGATGGTTGTAAATTGTATTAGCGCTCAAGAAATTGCGGACAAACTTTTTGTAAGTGTCAAAACGGTGAATACTTACCGCTACCGTATTTTTGAAAAACTCGCCATCGATAGTGACGTTAAACTAACTCATCTTGCGATCCGGTATGGTCTGATCAAACCATAATCAAACTTATATGCAATTTCCCCTAAACTCATCGTTGTCCAATACGATTTTTCGTTTGGGCACGTGGTATGGTTTATATCGTCTTATTATTGCGGTTAGCCTCAATATTATTTTGGTTTTAACCGATGCTCAAATCGACAATAGTCTACAACAGCCCACATTATATTCTTACACACTGCTTGGCTATTCCATATTAAGCCTTCTTCAGCTTTTGTGTTTTAAGTTTATTGCAACTCAAGCAACAAAGCAGCTTATTTTATTTTTTGTAGTTGATGTTATCTGTCTGAGTTTACTTACATTTTCTGTAGGTGAACCAAATCTACAACTCAGCTTGCTGTATGTTATTGCTATATTCACCTCGGCAATTTTACTCAGCGCAAGAATGTCTTTACTCATTACATTACTTGCAGTCATTGCCGTTATTTACCAACGCTTTGTCGGTAGTTTATTTGACTACAATAATCTAAATACAATTGGTAATAGTGCCTTATTGGCCTTCTTATTTTTTGTGGTGCATGGGATTGGGCAAATTGCTGTTCAGCGCTTTAAATTACTTGAGGCACTTACCTTCCACCAATCAATAGAACTCTATCAACTACAAAATATTAACCGCTATATTCTGGAACAAATTGAAGAAGGTTACCTTGTTCTAGATGAAAACTACGACATTGTTCTAAGTAATCCGGCTGCCTGCTCTCTGTTAGGCATTCCGCCACAATTTGCCAGTGAAAAATATCCTTTAGCTAAGTGGCACCCCGATTTATTTGAAATTCTTAAGTTTGACAACCTACAAGAAGGTGATCGATTTATTTTTGAGTCTCGGCTGTCGGCTTACTCTATTAACATTAAAGTGCAGCATCTTGTGGTGCCGCAACAAGCATTGACGCTGCTCATTTTACAAGATGCACAACACATTAATCAGCAAGCTCAACAACTCAAACTTGCTGCTTTAGGGCAACTTTCAGCCAGTATTGCACATGAAATCCGTAATCCTCTGGCAGCAATTGTTCAGGCAAATGAATTACTTAAAGATAGTGATTTAGAGCAGCAAAATGCTTTACGCTATATGATTGGTAAGCAAACGAAACGCATTGATAGTATTGTTCAAGACACATTAGGACTTGCCAGCAGCGAAAGAACTCACCCAATCCAGATTGAATTAAACGACTTCATAAAGACATTATTAGATGAAGATTTATCGGATGTTAAACATTCTATACAGCTTAAAATCTCTGATTCATTCTTAAAATTATTATTTGACGAGAAACAACTCAGACAGGTGCTGATTAACCTTGTCAGAAATGCTTTACAACATAATGCACCCGATTCACCCCATGTTCTGATCAACATTCACTCACAGACAAATAAAATCTATATTGATGTGATCGATTACGGCGAAGGTGTTTCAAAACGTGATATATCTCAATTATTTAAACCATTTTTTAGTACCGAAATTAATGGAACTGGTTTAGGATTATATTTGTCTCATAGTTTTTGTGAGGCAAACCATGCAAAGCTCACGTATGTAGAGCAAAAACAAGGGGCATGCTTCCGAATGGAATGCCCAATAATATATTGATTTTTTATTAGGTTTTTGGGGAAATGGCAGAACAGCAACCACTAGTTTTGCTTGTAGACGATGAAGAAGATTTGTGCCTTTTAATGCAAATGACTCTTGCGCGAATGGGGATTAAAACACATCTTGCTTATCGGGTTGAACAGGCCAAACAACTCTTTACTCAGTTTCATTACGATGCATGCTTAACCGATTTAAACCTACCCGACGGTAGCGGTTTAGAATTAGTTAAACATGTTTCTCAAACTTATTCTCACACACCAATTGCAGTTCTAACTGCGTACGGCAATATGGATATTGCAATTGCAGCATTAAAGGCGGGAGCTTTTGATTTTGTAAGTAAACCTATTAACCAAATTCATTTAGATCAGTTATTAAAAAAAGCGCTAAATCAGCCAAAACCAGAGCATGAATTCGGTGAAACAACGTTGGAGAATGACCTATTAATCGGACGTTCTCCACCGATACAAAACTTACGTATTGCTATAAAAAAAATAGCTCGTTCCCAAGCTCCGGTGTTTGTGACAGGCGAGTCTGGTACAGGTAAAGAAGTTGTTGCTAATCTTATTCACCGTTTGAGTAACCGCAGCGAAGGTCCATTTATTGCGATTAACTGTGGAGCAATTCCAACTGAGCTCATGGAAAGTGAACTTTTTGGACATAAAAAAGGCAGTTTTACTGGAGCGACCCAAGACAAACAAGGCCTTATTTTGTCTGCTCATGGCGGCAGCTTATTTTTAGATGAAATTGCCGAATTGCCTTTAAGTATGCAAGTCAAATTACTTCGGGCAGTACAAGAGAAAAAAATTCGTCCAGTAGGTTCAGATCAGGAAATCGATGTTGATTTTCGGGTGATCAGCGCCAGCCACCAAGATTTAGAGTTATTAGTCCGACAAGGTAAATTCCGTCAGGATTTATTCTTCCGTATTCATGTTATGGATATCATGTTGCCGCCACTGCGTGAGCGCGGTGGAGATATTTTGTTATTAGCCAATCATTTTATTCAAAAGGTTTGTATGGAATGGGGAATTTCAAGCAAACAATTAACCACTACTGCTGAAACTTATTTATTGCAGCAAGATTTTCCAGGTAATGTTCGTGAATTAAGAAATATGATTGAACGAGCTATTACCTTAAGTGATGATGAATGTATTGATTTAACACACTTAGCACCTCCTCTCAGAGGCAGTAGCGTTAACTCTCAAATCACAACTAAACAAGTGAATGACACATCAACTGCGATTACTCAGAATCGGCCAAAATTACCAATGGAAGGCTTAGAACGCTACTTAGAAAATATTGAAAAAGATATTCTACTGAACGCGTTGGACATGACACATTGGAACCGCACCTTAGCAGCTAAAAAGCTAGGAATGACCTTCCGCTCTTTACGCTATAGACTGAAAAAGTTTGGCTTAGATACCGAATTAGGAGAGGAAGTATAAAAGACTATTTTTTCTTTAGAAATAAGTCTGCAACACGATCTAAATATACGTCTTCTTTCATTTCTGGGGGCAAAGGATAGCTCTGATTAGGCTGAATACCTTGCCCTTCAATCATATTGCCGTTTGGCGTGTAATAGTGTGAGACAGTCATTTGTAGTGCCGCACCACTTGGCAAAGGAAACAGTTTCTGCACTACGCCTTTCCCATAACTTTTTTCACCTATCACCCAAGCACGCTGGTGTTCTTTCATGGCCGCGGTAAAAACTTCTGCTGCCGATGCAGAACGATGATTAATTAATATACCTAATTTTATATTCTGAAATTCATTGCCGGGCAGAGCCTGAAATTGCTGATTACCTTCCGAACGGCTTTTAGTTGAAACGATAATCCCACTATTTAGAAATAAATCTGCCGACTCGACTGCTGCTGATAACAACCCACCCGGATTGTTTCGTAAATCGATTAAAACGGCTTTTAAACGTGGTGAACTATTTTCTTCAATTAACCGTTTAATTTCATTTGCCGTGTCTTGCTGGAATACTCTAATTTTTAGCACCAAAACCTGATTATGTAGCATTACAGGTTCTATATCGGTTTCTATTTTTTTATTACGAACTAAGTTGATGTTTCCATTTAAATCTTCTGCTTGTACTTGAAGCGTACTTCCGATAGAGCCATAAAGCAGTCCAAGCACCTGATCTTGGTTTAAATTTTTTAAGTCTTGATTATCAATCTTTAGAATCGCTTGACCATTTCTCAAACCTAATTTGTATGAGTCTGAACCAGTTTTAAGATCACGAATCATCCATTTATGGACATGCAATTCAGGGCTTAAAGCAAAATCAACCGAGGCGAGGTCACCTTCGGTATATTGAATCAATTGACGATATTCTTCTGCCGACAAATAACGCGAATAACGATCTAGCCCACTCACCAGCCCTTTAATAGCTTGTTGAAATAAGGCATCGTCGGACTTCACGTCAACGTAATTATCTCGAACGATTCCATAAATTTGAACAAACTGTTGAATCGACTCAATCGGTACCTCTGCATAACTATGTTCCGGTTCTTCCGAATCCGAATGCAAAGGTGACAATTTCTCTTTTACAACTGGCGCCGCAAAAGCAAATTGGCTGCAACATAGCAACATACTTACAATAAGTTTTTTATATTTAATGTGTTGCAGCATCCAATCACCTTTGGCTTATGCAGATAATGTAATCAGATTACGCCCTTGCATTTCAGCAGGAACAGGAATCTGCATTAAATTGAGAATCGTAGGTGCTACATCGGCAAGCACACCACCTTCTGCAATTGTTGCTTGTGTTGGGCCAACATAGATAAACGGTACAAGTTCCGTTGTATGTTGAGTGTGAACTTGACCACTTTCGTAGTCTTGCATTTGTTCTACGTTACCATGGTCAGCAGTAATGAGCATATGGCCTTTTTTCGCCATTACCGCTTCATAGACACGCCCTAGACAAAGATCGACTGCTTCAACTGCTTTAACTGCAGCATCAAAAATACCTGTATGACCTACCATATCACCATTGGCATAGTTCACAACCAATAAATCGTATTCACCAGAATTAATGGCTTTAACCAATTCATCAGTTACTTCATAAGCACTCATTTCAGGCTTAAGGTCATACGTCGCAACGTTTGGAGATGGAATCAAAATACGCTTTTCGCCCGGATATTCATCTTCACGTCCACCACTAAAGAAGAACGTTACATGAGCATATTTTTCAGTTTCGGCAATACGTAGCTGAGTTTTTCCAAGAGAAGATAAATATTCACCCAATGAATTTTTTAATGCTTCTGGCATGTATGCAACTGGCGCATCAATGCTAGCCTGATAACGCGTAAGCATCACAAATTTAGAAAGGTTTGGTACAACTTTGCGTTCGAAACCAGCAAAATCTTTTTCTACAAATGCACGAGTAATTTCACGAGCTCGGTCAGCACGGAAATTCATAAATACAACGCTATCGCCGTCTTCTACTTTAGCAACATCACCAATACGAGTCGCTTTTACAAACTCATCGTTTTCATTGGCTGCATAAGCTAACTCTAAGCCTTCCACTGCTGTTTGCGCAGTACGAAGTGCCTCACCTTCAGTCAACAAGCGATAAGCTTGCTCAACACGATCCCAACGGTTGTCACGGTCCATTGCAAAGTAGCGGCCAATCATGGTCGCGATACGGCCTTGACCTGAGTATTGAGCAAATAATGCATCAAGTTTTTCTAAAGACGGCTGAGCACTGCGTGGAGGTGTATCGCGGCCATCAAGGAAAGCATGTAAATAAACTTTTGCACCACGCTTTAATGCAAGCTCACACATCGCCACAATATGGTCTTCATGTGAATGAACGCCACCGTCTGAAAGCAACCCCATGATATGAACAGCACCACCAGCGGCTTTGGCTTTTTCAACAGCATCAATCAACACTTCATGTTTAAAAAAGTCGCCCGTACGAATATCTTTAGTAATACGGGTAAAGTCTTGATATAACACACGGCCTGCGCCAAGGTTCATATGGCCAACTTCAGAGTTACCCATTTGTCCATCAGGTAAACC
Source organism: Acinetobacter sp. GW821-FHT09D10 (assembly GCF_059416285.1). Classification (NCBI taxonomy): domain Bacteria; kingdom Pseudomonadati; phylum Pseudomonadota; class Gammaproteobacteria; order Moraxellales; family Moraxellaceae; genus Acinetobacter; species Acinetobacter sp. GW821-FHT09D10. The sequence continues at coordinate 46,191 of NZ_JBWKOW010000010.1, read as the reverse complement.
AACATCTTCACCAGAACCAGAAATTAGACTATTTGGATGCTTTGCTGTCATTGCCGCCAAATTCGGTGTTTTTGCTGCAAGAAAAGCATTATCTTCAATCGCTTCACGGTGACCAACACCATCCATAATGACCAGAACGTGAGGGATCTTGCCAGCAGTTGCATCCGTCATAATCTATTTCTCTTTTGTCTACAATTTCGTCACGATATCTTACCGAATTTTCGGTCAAGACTCTATTTATTCCTATGGCTTTCACCAATATCTACGATTGATGAAAACCATGAATATCAATTATTACTAGCGAGCGCGGTAAAGCAAATAACTTCCGGCACCAAACATTAATAATATAGGTACAAGTACAAACCAAGCTGGAGATGGGGCATAAACCAAGCTGGCATAACCCAAGAAATCTTGCAAATAATAGAAACTCAAACCAATAAACAATGCGATTACCAAACGGAAACCCATCGATTGTTGGCGTAATGGTCCAAAAATAAATGAACATGCCACGAGAACCAGAGCAATCAACGAAAATGGCGAGGCAACTTTTTGCCAGAAAGCCAATTGATAGGTCTTTGGAACCTGACTATATTCATCCATATAGCGCATAAAGCTAATAAGTTGGCTTGGTGATAAATCCTCAGGATCTAAAGTCACCATGTGCACATATTTAGGCTGTAATGCTAAAGAAAGCGATTGTTCGTCATGGTCAGTCTTGATGGCATTGCCTGTCGCCAAAATATCCATTTGTTGTGCTTTCTTCAAAGCCCATTGACCATCTTTTACGAACTGTCCTTGCTGAGCATTGATTAATGATTGTAAGTAATAGTTCTGGTCAAAATCGACCACTTGAATATCTTTTAAATTGCCCTGAGAGTTAGCATAGTCGATATAGATAAATCGCTGCCCTTCACGTGACCAATAACCTTTCACTTCGCCTAAAGCAGCTACAGAGCGGTGACTTTTAACACTTTCTGCTTTTTCATTGGTATATGGAATAACCCACTCACTTAAAGCAAACGACAAAATAATAAGCAGTAAAGCTGAGCGCATCACCCAACCAACAATACGCCATAAGCTAATACCAGCAGAGCGCATAACAATAAGTTCGCTGCTGGTTGCTAGTGACCCTAAACCAATTACAGCACCAATCAAGGCAGAAATAGGCAAAATTTCATATAGATAACGAGGAGCACCCCACAACACATAGATGAGAGCTTGCCATGCGTTATAGTCTGGTTTGAGTTCACCCAACTCACCCAAGTATGTAAATAAGATCTGTAAAATCGACAAAACAACTGTGGTGCCAAACATTGCAAGCGCAGTGGTTTTCGTCACATATTTGGCGACTATTCGACGTGCTAACATTATAATTTCACTCGCTTGATCTGTTTCTTGATTTTAGGTGCCAACTTCTGTTTACGTGAAAATAAGGCAGCTGCAACGCCATAAACTACCAACACGGCAGGATAAGCCCAAATATCGAGTTCTTCTTTACTAATACGAGTCTTGATTGCAATCATTAATACAATCAGACTGGAAAAAATAAAAACCGCCGGAATAAGACGATAATAACGACCTTGTCTTGGACTCACCTCAGACAATCCCACAGAAAGCATTAAAGCAATAAGAATGGTGAATGGTCCAAACAAACGCCATCCCAACTCACTTCTTATGACTGGATCATTCGTTTTTGAAAAGAGTTTAGTCGTTGATAATGCTTCTACATCGCCACTTTCAAATTTAACATCTTTGTCATTTTCTAAACGTAGACGATAAGACTGAAACTCTGCTTGCGTATATTTTGGTTGTCCCGGAAATATTTCATAACGACGGCCTTGCACCAGATCAACCACATTGGCTGTATCATTTGCAACTTCTACACGAGTCGCTTCTTTTGCCAAGATCATGACATCTGGCTTATCTTCTTTAGTCGCACGTTGATAAAAGAAAATGTCTTTTAGATTTTTTCGATCTTCAGATAGTGAACCCGCATAAATCGTATAGGGTCCAGAAGAAATAAACTCTCTTGGGCGAACTAAATCGAAACCTGTACGAACAGCTTGGGTGGTGGTTAATTTTTCAAACTCACGCAGTCCCCACGGCGTCATCCAAAGCATAAGCACAGACTGACAAACCATATAAACCAGTGTCATTGGAATGAGTAATCGTGCTAATTGATGACGGCTCACACCACTACCGTTTAGTACTGCCATTTCATGGTCAACATATAAACGACCAAACACCAACATTAAACCAATGAAAAAACCCAATGGTAAAATAAGTGTTAGAAATTCAGGTAAACGATATCCAATGATGCTAAACAAGATACTGGCATCTAAACGCCCCTGCGCCGCCACACCAAAGTATTTGATCAGACGACCACCCATCATGATTAAGGTCAATAAAGAAATGACCACCAATGAGGTAGAGACAACTTGCTTGACGAGATAACGCCGAATAATCAAAGTAATACTTCCAAAAGGCTAATCGGGACGACTGCTAGTTTACCCGAATGTTAAAAATATAAAACCGCACATTGCAACGCTATGCTTGAAAGTGTTTCAATGTTTTAATTCATCATAACTTTCTATAGGCAATCACGACAGCCATGAAATTTACAACTTATACAACTTTTCCCGAACAGACATCTAATGAATCTTTGTGGGTTTTAGTTGATTCAGAACAGCTACAAAGCAACGTCAACACATATCAAATCAATAACCTAGAAAGCGTTCTTACTGCTACCCAATTTAAAGGCAACTTCAATGAAACTCTGCCTTTATTTGGTCAGATTTCAAATCAGCCTCACAGCCAATTACTTGGCTTAGGAAAAACAGCCGAACTTCAGACAGTTAAGCTCGCTAAACTTGCCCAAACGATTATCAAATCGACACAAAATAAATTTAAGCATATCGCAATTGATATTGCTGCGTTACCTGTCGAGCACCATTATTTATTTGCTTTAAGCTTAACTCAAGCAGCTTATGGTTATGATGAGTTTAAATCGAAAAAAAATGAATTTGTGTTACAACAGGTTGATTTAATTAGTTCAACGACTAGCCTAGATGAAAAACAACTGGCTTTAGTACATGCGGTACAGTCTGGTCAGTCTTATGCACGCGACCTTGGCAACCGTCCGGGTAATATTTGTTTCCCTGAATATTTGGCAGAACAGGCTCTAGCTTTAGCGGCAGAATTCCCTGACTTACTTAAAGTCACTGTTTTAAATGAGCAGCAAATGGCTGATTTAGGCATGTATGCTTTTCTTGCAGTAAGCAAAGGATCTGAACGTCCGGGCCGTATCGTAACTCTCGAATATCAAGCACAGATTGATCAAGCTCCGGTTGTTCTAGTCGGTAAAGGCGTAACTTTTGATACAGGCGGGATTTCTTTAAAACCAGGCCTTGGCATGGATGAAATGAAATTCGATATGTGCGGTGCAGCTTCTGTACTGGGTACCATTCGTGCATTATGCGAAGCAAAACTTCCTATTCATGTGGTAGGTGCAATTGCAGCAGCAGAAAATATGCCTTCTGGTAAAGCAACTCGTCCAGGTGACATTGTGACCACCATGAGCGGGCAAACTGTTGAAATTTTAAATACAGATGCTGAAGGCCGTTTGGTGCTGTGTGACACATTGACCTATATCAAACGCTTCAATCCAGCAGTAGTGGTTGATATTGCGACCTTAACAGGTGCATGTGTAGTCGCTTTAGGTAAAGTACTCAGTGGTTTGTTCTCACCAGATGATGCTTTGGCAGCCGAACTCCAACAAGCTGGCGAGCAATCTTTTGACCGTGTATGGCGCATGCCAGTCATTGAGGATTATCAAGAGTTACTAGATTCACCATTTGCAGATATTGCGAACATCGGTGGACCATATGGCGGCGCGATTACGGCTGCATGTTTCCTTGAACGCTTTACACGTGAGTATCGTTGGGCTCATTTAGATGTTGCAGGAACAGCATGGTTATCTGGTCCAGCTAAAGGCGCAACTGGTCGTCCAGTACCACTCCTCATGCAATTTTTAGCAAATCGTGTAAATACGAATGGCTAAAGTTAGTTTTTATCTGTTTGAAACCAGTGAAGAACGGCAAGTCGATAGTGCTTGCCGTTTATGCCGAAAAATTTTACAGAAGCATCCTAAAATCTGGTGGTATTGCCCAGATGTACAACTACAACAGATGCTTGATGAAAGATTATGGGAATTTGACCCAGTCAGTTTCATTGCGCATGGTGTTGACCAGACTGATGCTGCTGTATGTATTTCGGCTAAACAACCGCTTGAACAAGGCTTGTTAGTATTTAATTTTAACAATCATGCACTTGATCAAGTTGATCATTTTAGCCACATTATAGAAATTGTTGAAAATAATGAAACAGCCAAGCAAATTGGTCGAGAAAAATTTAAAATGTATCGCCGTTTGGGTATAGAACCGCGGACCTTTAAATTATAACGCGCTAAAATGTAAATACTGTTGATCAAGGAGAACCATGGTGGCATTAAATGTCGGGCAAGATTTTAAAAAAAGATGGTTAAATGCGCCTGAAGCTGTCCGTCATACCTATCAACAGGATCTGGCACGTATTTGCGATCTACTCGAACCCCAAACCCCTATTCAGCTTTGGGTTTTAAACGACGAAAAAGCGCAGTTAGAATCACAGCAAAAAATTGAACAAGCCTACGCAGACCTTAAAGCAGAGCTCATTGAGCAAGCACGTATTCGTCGTCAACTTGCTTTAGAAAAAGCACTTGCTGACAAACGTGCATCAGAAGCTGCTTATGCTGCGGAGTTGCAAGCAGATGAAATTCGTAAATTTAATGAACAGACTGAAACCTTACATACATTACGTAGTCATTTAGAACAAGAAGTTGCAGAACAAACTGCACGTTACCAAAAGAATCCGGAAACACCAGCCGTCAATTACTCTGCTGGCGTAAAACTTAGCATTACCGATGATCAAATCTTATCTGAGCTTGAAAGTTTACGCATTCGTTTAGAACTTGAAGCTGAAAGCTTAATTGAACAGTCTGTAACGGCTTTCCGAGCCAAGCTACATTCGGCAGCTCAAGAAGAAATTGAATACATTTTAAAGAATTCTAAGTTTTCTGATGAAAAAATAGAAAAGTAAATCTTTAAATATTTCTTTTGTCATAAAAGTGACACGTATATGTCACAGAATAGACATATAGATTATTCTTATAGATCAATTAATTATAAGAATGAAAAGTAGCTATTCAAGATAATTAATGAGGATAAGAGATGGACATTCTGCATCAGATTTCAAAGCAAGTTGAACAGCTAAATCAGGGTGAGCAATGGACGTTTTCAGCACAAGAATTTTATATGAGTCATAACGACTTTAACTCTTTATCTATCTTACTTACACGTGAGTCTGAAACCCGTGATTTTACAATTACTCGCACTCAGCATAACAAGCCATGGGTCGGCACACACTCGGTTACTCTAACCAAGCATTAAGTTTTCAAAATAAAAAAACCGGAACATGTGTCCGGTTTTTTATTTTAACGATCTAGCTTTTTATTTTAAAAAGCCATTCTCTGCTAAAAAAGCCATACTAATATTTGACTCTGTTTTTTGTTCAGCAGCTTTGTCACCTAGCAATAAACGCTCGATATAACGCGCTAAAACATCGACTTCAATGTTTACTTTACTGCCGACTTGCCACGTTCCAATGTTAGTACGTTCTGCTGTATGCGGAATTAAGTTCAAGCTTAAAATATTTCCACGTAAGTGGTTAATCGTTAAGCTAATCCCATCTACGGTCACAGAACCTTTTTCCGCTAAATATTTAGCAAGTTCTGCGGGTGCCGTCACTTCATAATAGATTGAGCGAGCATCTTCACGTACTACGGTAATTTCACCCACGCCATCAACGTGACCACTTACAATGTGTCCACCAAAGCGTGTTGTCGGTAACATTGCTTTTTCAACATTGACACGTTGCCCAACTTTCCAGTGACCCAAAGTCGTTCGGTTTAAACTTTCACGAGAAACATCAGCCGCATACCAATTATCGCCCCATTCAATCACGGTGAGACAAATTCCATTGGTTGCAATTGAGTCACCCAAATGCACATCTGACATATCCAGATCAGTCTGAATACGTAAACGCACATCACCACCTACGCTTTGCAGGCTTTCAACTTTTCCTAAACTTTCAATAATGCCTGTAAACATGGCTCAATCTCCAAATCTTTTTACACTGCTTAAATTGCAGCGCTTACCAAAGTGCGAGCTGTGTGCTATTACCTGAAGTATCTACACCACCTAGTTCGGCGAAGTGGTAAAGCTGGCCTAATAACTGACGTAATGGTGGTCCTGACTTGGCATGAGTATCAGTAATCACAATAAACTCAAGCACGCGTGCACGTTCAGACTGTCGCTGTTTACTTACTCGATAGCGCGGAACATCTTGTGTTAACAAGGTCACTTTACCCCGCTCCAGATTGGCCATAAGCAAATCTTTCGGCTCGATATTACCATCAGTTGAATAACTGGTCAGAATATAGCGGGCATTGATGGTTGAAAGTAGTTTTTCATACGCATCTTTCGCATATTTAGAAGAGTTATATGGGCTTGGACGTTCTTTACGCCAAGCTCTATCAATTCCACTCTTATAACCTTTGGTATCTGGTGAAGGTAAATCGACCTGATCCCATAAAGTTAATGCATTCAACACATGGTAATTACTACTATATGCATGCTGGTTATACGGTGGATCGAGATAGGCAACATCGACTTCAAAACCACTCATTTGATTTGCTAGATGCTGTGAATCTACACACCACATTTCAGCAGCCGGACGTTTACGGTCACCAATCTCGCAAAAACGGCTTGGTGTTAACCAAAGTAATGATTCAATTCGTTCTAACGCAGTTTGTGTACGTCCGCCCCACCCTTGGTGGAAGCTTTTAAATACGCCACTGGTGTTACTAACAAAACTTGCTGAATAGAGCAATGGTGCGAGCAATGCACTCATCTCTACATCATTAATTGCGCCTTGAGATTGCCATGTTGCAATCTGCTGGCGAATCGCATCAATACGCATACCATTACGGCGTTTAAAGAACAAACGGTCACGAGCTGGATCATAAATATCATCATTACGTGGACAAAGGTTATGTGTTACCCAACCTTTAACTTCAGGTAAGCGATTTAAATAATCGATTGCCTTCTGATACCCGCCTAGCTCTTTAAAAGCAGGAGCATCAATACAAGCTAAAATCGCATGATTTAACGCATGGCTATAAGGTTCCCAGTCATTCGCAATCACTCGGTAACCATTTTGACGCGCCAAACGAGATACTACGCCACTGCCGGCAAAGAAATCGGCAAAAATCGGAGGATTCTTTTTCTTGCTATTCAGCGTCCCTGTAATTTCAAGGGCTTCTAAAATTAGATGGAGCAATCGGCGCTTATTACCCAAGTAAGGAACAAGCTGATGGAAAAGATATTCGTCTGTCGTACGGGCTGCATGACGACGTTTGTGATAAACCGAAGGCTCTGGATTCATACTTTCTCTTGCGTAGGGATTAACCTTAAGCGTATATCTTGATCAAGTTGTGTCACATCAAGAAGTGTAAAACGAAGTTGTTGTGCCATATATTCAAACTCTGCATTGAACATGGCTCTTGCACTTTTCCCCAATAATGTCGGGGCAATATAACTGATCAACTCATCTACCAAACCTTCTTGTAAAAAGGCAGTAGATAATGTTGCACCAGCTTCTACCAATACATCATAAATTTGATATTGCTTAGATAGGGTCTGTAACAGCACTTTTAAAGGCTGAACTTCTAATTGTATCACGCCTAAATCGGCAAGTTCTTGACGATATGGCCCCATCACCATCACAGTTTCAGGGTTTTCTAAAATTTTAGCAGCAAGCGGCAAACGACCTTGGCGGTCTAAAATAATCCGTTTTGGCTGTGCAATTGTCTCAATATCAACACTGCCCAGAGTTCGCACATTAAGCTGACAGTCATCTGCAATCACAGTATCAATCCCTGTAATCACTGCTCCTGATATGGCACGCCAATGCTGTACATCTTGACGCGCAATTGCACCAGTAATCCATTTCGATTCACCAGATGCCATTGCAGTACGGCCATCTAGGCTTGAAGCTACTTTTAAGCGTACATAGGGCATGCCCGTAGACATCGCCTTTAAGAAACCCTGGTTTAATTTTTCTGCCAAATCTTCACAAATGCCAACTTCTACTTCAATTCCGGCATTTTTCAGAATCTGAACACCCTTACCCGCAACAAGTGGGTTTGGATCAGGACATGCCACAACTACCTTTTTAACCTGTGCCTTAACCAATGCTTCGGCACAAGGAGGAGTTCTCCCATAATGTGCACATGGCTCAAGCGTCACATACGCTGTTGCACCTTGAGCCTGCTTAGCTGCCTGACGTAAGGCAAAAACCTCTGCGTGTGGTTGACCTGCCCTAGGATGAAAGCCCTCACCGATTAACTGATCATCTTTGACAATGACACAACCAACATTTGGATTAGGCTTAGTCGAATATAGACCCCGTTTGGCAAGTTCAATAGCTTGCTGCATCCAATATTGATCTTTTTTCAACTCAGACATAAAAATCTCAAATAATTATTGTTCACGTTGCTGCATTTGCTCAATTTGTCGGCGAAAAGCTTCAACATCCTGAAAATCTTGATAAACAGAAGCAAATCGAACATAAGCGACATGGTCGAGTGCAAATAGAGATTGCATGACGACTTCACCAATTGTTCTAGACTTCACGTCACGCTCACCTAAACGGCGAATCTGCAATTGGATATCACTTAAAACAGTTTCTATCTGTTCTTGGGTGACCGGACGTTTTTGCAATGCATGCATTAACGAACGGCGTAGCTTGGCCTCATCGAAAGGTTCATTCTTTCCATTCGATTTGATCACACGGGGCATCACCACTTCATAGCTTTCAAAAGTGGTAAAACGTTCACCGCAACTTACACACTCACGACGTCGACGAATCTGACAGCCTTCGGCGGCTAAACGTGAATCGATGACTTTACTATCTGCGGCGTTGCAAAATGGACAATGCATAGCGGATTTATAGGGTCGATTACTTTGACCTAGTGTAGCAAAATTTCTACACTTACAGAACCAGCATTCTATAAGACAAAAAAAACAGTCCTGAGCAAGATCAAAGCATTGCTTTGATCACAGCGCAAGACTGTTCTTTTAAAACAGCAGATATATTACGAATTATTCAATACGTTCGCCATGTTGGCTTAAATCCAGACCCATGCGTTCATCATCAGCGTTAACACGGATACCAATCACAAGATCAATCACTTTAAGAATTACAAAAGTCGCTACACCACTGTAAATCATGGTTGCCAATACGCCCTCAAGCTGTACCCGCAATTGACCAGCGAAGGTTGGAGCTAAGGTAACGTTGGCTGCTTTAATAATTTCATCACTGTAAAATACGCCAGTTAAAATCGCACCGACAATACCACCTACAGCATGTAAACCAAACGCATCCAAAGCATCATCGGCTTTAAGTAAGCGTTTAAGTGCAGTAATACCCCAGAAGCACACTACGCCACCAATAAGGCCCATGACTAAAGCACCGCCTACACCGACGAAACCTGCTGCTGGCGTAATCACAACCAAACCAGCGACAGCACCAGAAGCACCACCTAATACAGACGCTTTACCACGAATCATACGTTCAACTACTAACCAAGAGAACGCAGCAGCAGCGGCAGCAACTTGAGTCACTAAAATTGCCATACTTGCACGAGCACCAGCGCCTAGAGCACTACCGCCGTTAAAGCCGAACCAACCTACCCAAAGTAAGCTTGCACCCACTACAGTTAAAGTCAGGTTATGCGGAGCCATGGATTCACGGCCCAAACCAATACGTTTTCCAAGCATGTAAGCAGCAACTAAACCTGCAACACCTGAGTTAATATGTACAACTGTACCACCAGCAAAATCTAATGCGCCTGCTTTAAATAACCAACCATCTGCCGCCCAAACCCAGTGAGTAATTGGTGCATAAACAACGAGTACCCAAACTGCAATAAAAACCATGAAAGCTGAATACTTCATGCGGTCTGCAATAGAACCACTTAGAATTGCAACTGTAATAATGGCAAAGGTCATTTGGAAAATAACAAAGAGACTTTCAGGAATTGTCCCACTCAATGCATCAAACGCGACTCCGTTTAGCATTGCTTTAGACAAATCACCAAAAAATGCACCTGTGCCAGAGAACGCGATTGAATACCCAGCAATCACCCACACTAAACTGACTAAAATTGCAGCGGACAGGCTGAACATCATCGTACTGAGTACATTTTTCTTACGTACCATACCGCCGTAGAATAGTGCCAACCCCGGAATGGTCATTAATAAAACCAATGCGGTTGAAACTAAAATCCAAGAGGTATCACCCGTATCAAGAGTAGGTGTCGGTGCTGGAGCTGCCGGAGTTTCAGCAACTGGTGCTTCTGCAGTGGTTGCAGTAGCTTGAGATGTTGATGTAGCCGCAACTTCCGATGTAGGCGTTGTTACAGCTTCTTCTGCCCAAACGGCAGTACCACCCAAAAGAGCGCCTGATAGACTCAGCGCCATAAGCATTTTTTTCATTCGTGTCCCCCAACCTCATTTGCGAGTTATTTTCTACTCAGCAAGCTTTGTGCCAATTAGACAGCATCTGGTCCAGTTTCACCCGTACGGATACGGATTACTTGTTCCAGGTTAGTCACAAAAATCTTACCATCGCCAATTTTTCCTGTGCTTGCTACACGTGTAATTGATTCAATTACCGCGTCGACCATTTCATCACTAATCGCAATTTCGATTTTTACTTTAGGTAAGAAATCAACCACATACTCCGCGCCACGGTAGAGTTCTGTATGTCCTTTTTGACGACCAAAACCTTTAACTTCAGTTACGGTAATCCCTTGTACACCAATGTCAGAGAGCGCTTCACGCACATCATCCAATTTAAACGGTTTTACAATTGCAGTTACAAGCTTCATGTTTGTTTCCTTCGGCTTCTTTTCACCAGTAAGGTTTTATGTTCAATTTTCATGCCAATATTTCAAAGGTTGAGGGAAATGAATCTATTGCATGAACTTTCTTTATAACCTATTTAGTGATCAAGATGTAGATGAGCTATTAAAAATAAAATGAATTTTCAGTATGTTTACATGCTGATTTAATGTTCTATTTGTACTAAAAGAATTGAAACCTATATCCCACCTTCAAGCAGTGGTAAACTGTAAACCATAAGGTAATACAACACTTTGGATATTTCATGCTAGAAACTTTATTACAGGCCATTCTGGAACAAATTGATGAGCCTAAAAAAGATTTGGAAAAAAATTTACGTGCATTATTAAATGAAGCAGTCGAAAAGTTAGATCTTGTTTCCAGACAAGAAATTGACCGCCAAAAGACCGCCCTTCAATCGGCCAACCAACGTTTAGCAGAGCTACAAAAACAAGTGGAATTATTAGAAGAAACTTTAAAGAATAAAAAATAAGCACCAATGTAGCGCACTTATACTTTACAACGATTAAAAATGAAGCACCATAATGGAACAACAAGATGTCTTTTTCTAAAATTTATACACGGGGACTTTTGGGTTTACATGCACCTCTCATTGAAGTAGAGGTACATGTGAGTCAAGGCTTACCTTCTCTTACCATTGTAGGCCTAGCCGAAGCGGCAGTAAGAGAAAGTAAAGACCGAGTTCGCTCGGCGATTATTAACAGTGGATTTCAATTTCCGACTAAACGACTGACCATTAATCTTGCACCAGCAGATTTGCCCAAAGATGGTTCACGTCTAGATTTACCAATTGCTTTAGGTATTTTAATTGCCTCTGGTCAGCTCCCAGAAAACTGTGCCGAAGATTTTGAATTTATTGGAGAGTTAGCACTTGATGGTCATGTAAGGCCAGTGTCAGGTACTTTAACTTTGGCAATGGCGTGTCAACAAGCCAAGCATAAAATGCTTTTACCGCTTGATAATAGTCAGGATATTAGTCACTTACCTGACTTTAAATGTTATCCAGTGAGCCACTTAAAAGAAGTTTGTGAACATTTTCTGGGCACAAAGTCTCTATCTTCGGTTGAGCCTACGGCCACTTCAAACCAAATGCCTTATAAATTTGACCTTGCAGATGTAAAAGGTCAGCTACGCCCACGCCGCGCACTCGAAATTGCTGCTGCTGGGGGGCACTCCTTACTTTTTAAAGGACCACCTGGCACAGGTAAGACGTTACTCGCCTCAAGGCTTCCCTCAATTTTACCGCCTCTATCTAATCAAGAAACGCTTGAAGTTGCTAGCATTTACTCTATTTCAAATACATCACATACTTTTGGTCAGCGACCATTTCGAGCGCCCCATCATACAGCATCAGCGATTGCACTCGTTGGGGGCGGTTCTCACCCTAAACCGGGCGAAATCACATTATCGCATTTAGGAGTACTTTTTTTAGATGAGCTCCCCGAGTTCGATAGAAAAGTACTAGAAGTCTTACGCCAGCCGCTTGAGTCAAAAGAAATCATTATTTCACGAGCAGCTCGGCAAATTACTTATCCGGCTAACTTCCAACTGATTGCGGCGATGAACCCATGTCCATGTGGTTATGCATTTAATCAAGATAGTCGTTGTCAGTGTTCACCTGAGAGTATTAAGCGCTATCAAAACCGTATATCTGGGCCATTACTTGACCGTATCGATTTACATATTGATGTACCACCGTTAAAGGCCCAAGAGCTACAAGATCCAACGCCTGTTGAAGATTCGAGTAGTGTTCGACAACGTGTGATTTATGCTTATGAACAACAGATTCAAAGACAAAATTGTTTAAATCAGGCACTTTCGCCGAAACAGCTAGAACAACATGCTGTACTTGATAGTACTTCTCAACGAATGATTGAAATGGCTCAACAACGTTTAAATTTATCGGCCCGCGCTTATCATCGTGTTTTACGCGTTGCTCGTACGATTGCCGATTTAGCTCAAAGTGAAGTGATTCAAAGTTCTCACCTTACAGAAGCATTATCGTATCGAGGAAATAGTTAACAAATGAAAAAACAGCGGATCGTGAGTCCGCTGTTTTTTCATATTTATATGAGTTGTTAATTAAAGAATTTATTACTGCCTATATAAAAAGGCAAAGAGGACGCTATGAAAATTTTGGCTATCTCCGGTAGTGCAAGAGAGGCATCTACAAATACAGCTCTATTGCGAGCAATGAAAGATATCGCACCGTCCAGCATTGAGTTTTCAGTTTTTGATCAAATTAATACTTTGCCTATCTTTTCTCCGGATGATGAGGGAGAAAAAACGCCTGCTGTAGTTGAAGAATTTATCAAATCTGTTTCTGCCTCAGATGGCATTATCATCTCAAGTCCTGAATATATCCGTTGTATTCCAGGCGGTCTCAAGAATGCAATTGACTGGATGGTTTCACGCACTGAAATCATAGATAAACCTATTGTTCTAGTTCATGCATCTAGTCGCGGCGACGATATGCTGGTTTCTTTAAGAAGAGTACTTTCGACAGTGAGTAGCAATTTTTTTGAAGATTTATTTTTACGCTTCTCTCTTCTCAGCAAATCTCCTGAACAAATTTTTGAAATACTACATACTGAAGAATATAAGTCACAAATTACACCGTTCCTACTTAGCTTTGTCTCAGAGATTCAAAAGTATCAAGATCAATTAGAGTGAACTTTTCATCGTGTTTTACAAGTAGTGCAGATCATTGCCGACTTGGCTCAAAGTGATGTAATTCAAAGCTCTCATCTTACAACAGCGCTGTCTATCAGAGATAATCAGCACTAAGATTAGAACAAAGGATTATGAGTCCACTGTTCTTTTATTAAGAACCTCATTTAACTTCTCGATTAAAGAAGTAATTTCTTGCTCGGATAAAGCTGCAAAGCCAAAGCGAATACAACGATTAGAAGAATCATCCTGTCTAAACTTATGCTCTGTATCCATGTTGAGTTCGTCTAATTTTAAGGCTTGCTCTTTAGTAAAAGATTTCTGGAATTTCACCCATAAAGCCATTCCGCCTGCTGGAGGTTGAATCTGGACATCACCTGAAAAAACTCTGCTAAATTCAGTTAAGGTATGGTCACGTCGTAACTGATATATTTTTTTCATTTTACGAATGTGTCGTTTGATTTCACCGCGCTGCATTAAATCTGCTAAAGCAAGTTCCGTAATGTTATTACCTTGTCGATCGATCAATAAAATATCTTCGGTAATGGATTGAATGACTGATGCAGATGCCACGATGTATCCCAAGCGAATACCGGGTGCAAAAACCTTAGATAATGAGCCAACATGAATGACCAGCTCAGAATGAGGCAAACTCGCTAAGGGTGGCATAGGCCGACTGTCATAGTGGAATTCATGATCATAATCATCTTCAATAATATAAAACCCCCATTTTTTTGAAAGCTCTAAGAGTTGAAGACGGCGACTCATTGGCATCGTGACAGTTGTGGGATATTGATGATGCGGAGTTGTATAAATGGCAGCAACTGAATGCTCTTGTAAAATCCATTCCAGATCTTCAATGACAATACCTTGTTCATCTAATTTGACAGAAACGACCTGAAACCCATTTGACTGAAACGCTTTAAAAGCAGAGGGATAATACAGCTCTTCAACTACAATCACTCCCTGTCGATTTGGCAATGCACGGGATGCAAGAAAAATTCCCATCTGGCTGCCACGTACAATACAAATCTCATCTTCGGCAACACTCATAAAACGTTCCATCGACAACATTTTTTGTAAGGCTTGTCTTAACTCAATCATTCCCCGTGGGTCACCATAACCCATGTACTGGTTTTGGGTAATTTTAATCAATGCATGCCGATAGGCTCTTGAAAATAACTCATACGGAATAAGCCTTGGGTCAGGCACACCATCGTTGTGTGGATATAAAGTACCTTCTTGAATAGTTGGCTTATGATTAACTTTTCGCTCATTTACAGACTCTATTTTTAGCTGCTTTTCCGGCAAAATATCTGCCACAAATGTGCCTTTTCGAGGACGAGTCACAAGCCAGCCTTGCGCCTCTAATTCTTCATATACTGCTTGTACGGTTTTTCTATTAATTCCCAATTCTTTTGACAAGCTACGAGACCCGGGCAACATAGTCCCTTGCACCAAGCGACCACTTAAAATCTCCTGACTAATCAAGTTGGTCAGTTTTAAAAAAACTGTTTTTTCTTCTCTTTCATCGATACGAAAATGTATTTGCCAAGGTCTTAGCATATTCGCCCCATCTGGACCATATAACTTGTAAAAACTGGATGTATTGATTCACCCAGTTGTTTTCTATTCTGCCTTCACCTACTTAATTTGGTCAACTGGACTGGAGAAGAGATGAAGACTGCTTCTGTAAACAAACAAGATCTGATGCAGCATGCACAGCAAGACATGCAAAAGTGGATTAGCGATTCAGATTTAACTGACCGTCAAAAGCTCGCACTCACTTGTCGTATTTTATTTGATCATGGCCATGATGTTGGTTTAGCGGGCCAAATTACATGTCGTAGTGGAAATAAAGATTCCTTTATTACTCAACGTTTTGGTTTAGGCTTTGATGAAATTACTGCCTCAAACTTGCTTGAGGTTAATCAAGATTTAGAACCAATCAATCGAGAAGGAATGGCAAACCCAGCCAATCGTTTTCATACGTGGATTTATAAAGAACACCCAGAGGTGAACTGCATTATCCACACGCATCCTACCCATGTAGCAGCACTCTCCATGCTTCAGATTCCGCTCATGATTTCTCAAATGGATGTCTGTGCACTCTACGAAGATTGCTCATTTGTAGGCCATTGGCCGGGTGTTCCTGTAGGTAATGAAGAAGGTATTTTGATTTCTTCTGCTTTGGGTAAAAACCGTGCTGTTTTGTTGTCTCATCATGGTCAACTGGTCACAGGAAAAACCATTGAAGAAGCATGCAACTTGGCTCTTTTAATTGAGCGTGCAGCTCAACTGCAACTGCTAGCGATGTCTGCTGGACAAATTCAGCCTATCCCCCATGATTTGGCAACAGAAGCTCATGACTGGGTATCTACCGACAAACGTAACAAAGTGAACTTTGCTTATTACGCACGTAAAGCTTTGAAAAAACATTCCGACTGCATTTAAAAAGAGACTTCTACCATGAAACTAAACGGTATTATTGGCTACCCTGTCACCCCATTTTCTAATGACAACACCATTAACCTTCCTGTTCTAAAGCAAATGTTGGATTTGCTTATTGAAAATGGCTGTGATGCGATTGCACCTCTAGGCAGTACTGGCGAAAGCGCTTATCTTGAATGGGATGAGTGGTGCTTAGTTGCCAAAACTTCAATTGAAAGTATTAATAAACGCTTACCTGTCATTATTGGGATTTCAGAACTCACGACGGATCAAGCCATCAAAAAAGCGCAGATTGCGCAAAGCTATGGTGCAGATGCACTGATGATCATTCCTGTATCGTACTGGAAGCTAACAGATCAAGAGATTTTTGAATATTATCAAGCGATTGCTGAAGCAACGACTCTACAAATTATGGTGTATAACAACCCTGCAACCAGTGGTGTTGATATGTCTCCAGAGTTAATCGTGCGTATGTTTAATCAGATTCCAAACATTACGATGGTGAAAGAAAGTAGCGGTGATATTCAGCGTATGCATCAAATTTATGAGCTATCAAAAGGAGAACTCCCGTTTTATAACGGCTGTAATCCTCTAGCTTTAGAAGCCTTATGTGCAGGAGCTAGCGGTTGGTGTACAGCAGCGCCTAATCTATTAGGTCAGCTCCCTCAACAACTTATTCAGCATGTGAAAAATGGTAATTTAAATCAGGCTCAAAAATCATTTTACCAGCAACTTCCTCTACTACGCTTTATCGTAAGCGGTGGTTTACCTAAAACGATTAAAGCAGGTTTGCAGCTAAAAGGGGTTTCTGCGGGTACGCCACGTAAACCTCTAATCAAAGCAAATGATGTTGAGCTTAGTCAATTAAAACATTTACTTGCTCAAATAGAGGACTAATTAAAAAAAGCGGGCAATAAACCCGCTTTTTTTACCGCATAAACTTAGAATGTTTTAGTTAAACTAAACACTAAGCCTGTGTCATAAGGTTTTTTACCAGCATCAGTCATACCAGAAGTGCTAATGTCTGTACCAACGACGTCTAGCTCAGCGACAATACCCAAAATGTTATAATTCACGCCCACTTTATAATCGATATAGCTATCGTCTTCACCTGGTCCACCCGCAACTACAAGTAAAGAGTCTTTATTTTTGAGTTTGTTATATCCAACTGAAGCGAGTCCAGTGAAGCCTGTGTCTGCAATTGGTGCTGAATAACCTAGGTTAAAGTACCAGAACTCATCAGAGTGCCCCCAATAATCATCTGAATAGCTTACGCCCACACTAAGTGCATCACCTTTAAATAAAGAATCAGCAAAAGTTAATTTTCCGTAAAATTCATTAAAGTCAAAACCCGTATCCCCATTGTATGGGTTAGTAAATTTTGAGTCAGAACCAATATAGCCGTAATGAATTACACCCACGTCATAGGTCGGTGCCAGCTTATCTGACAGTTTTAATGTATTTGTATAACCTAAAGAGATATCGGTTTCAGTTGAAACGCCAGGTGTATTAAAGTCAACGCTTGAACCCCACAGCGCGACATAGGCACCTGACTTATGAGAAAAAGTAAAACCACCTTGAATTGCTGGGTTATTTGACGATTGTGTAACACCGCGGAAGCGGTAGTCTGTAGTTGCCGCTACACTACCTGTTGCAGTGATACCATAAAAAGATGGTGCTTCTTCAGCCATAGCCATGGTTGAACCAGCTGCGAAAATACCAAGACCTAAGGTCTTAAGTGCAAATTTCATCATTTTGATCTCCCCCATAATGAATGCACGATTTATGTATATAAAACACATTGTGTTACTTAAGCTTTAGCAATTGCTGTGCCAAGTCCATATTCCCCTTCGCTGCATATCATTAATATTGAAATCAAAATATCTCTACAATAAAAATTCCATTTTATTTTTATAAAAATATATTCATAAAAAACAATATTATAAAATAAGACATCTATCCAATTAGAAACGAGCAACATGAGAAAACACCTTGTCGGAAATAAATTAGCGACGTCAGCAGTATCCATTTACTCAATGTAAAATTTCTATTTAAACTTAAATAAGAGATATAAAAATTACGTAAATTTCTTAAAGCCGAGCTTGTAATGGTCTGTGAATGGGCATTTCTTTTAATTAGATTTCTTTATTTTTTTCTGTTTTAAAACTTATGAACTATTTTGGGTCTTTTTTAAGCAATAATATGAGCAAAAAGAGTAATGCACAAAATTTACGCAGAATATCGCACTAAATTTGATCAAATCAACTAAATTCCATTAGCTTATTATAGTGATCTCTTTTTGCACATCATGCATTAAAAATAATGTTATATAGTAACATTTTAGAGAGCATTGAAAATAAACCGTTAAAAAAATCAACTTAAGAGAAGATTAAAAAGTAAACATATCCACCAAAAAAGAGTAAAAAATGAACACAAGAATCAACTATTTTTTGAGCTTAGAATATAAAATAAATGGTAAAAATCCACTAAAAAATAAATTACTTTTTTTATTTTAAACAATACATTAAGTATAAAAGCTTAATAGTAAATTTAGTAAACAACCAGTAACACATTAATCAATTTCTGCATAGCATATATAAAATAAAATCAACAAAAATATATCTTTTTTATAGATTACTTATACAATTGATTCAAATCCTAGGCCCTGAACAATAACAAGGCACAGGATTTATCGTTTTTATGAGGTTCTTTAAATATGCTAAATGCACAAAAACTTACATTAGCAGTTCTCATTTCTGCGGCAATAATTTCCTCAGCTCAGGCAAGTGAGCAAAGTGAGGCAAAAGGATTTGTTGAAGATGCGAACGGTTCTATTCTCTTCCGTACAGGTTATATCAGCCGTGATAAAAAAAATGGCGTGGATGACACCAGTTCATTTGCTCAAACAGCAATTGTAAATATCGAATCTGGCTTTACTCCCGGTATTGTTGGTTTCGGTGTCGGCGTTCTTGGTGATGGTTCATTTAAGATCGGTGAAAATAAAAACGCCGGCAATAACATGATTCCAAAATACAACGATGGTTCAGCTTACGATCATTGGGCTCGTGGTGGTGGTAGCGTTAAAGCACGTTTCTCGAATACAACAGTACGTTACGGTACTCAAGTACTCGATATTCCTGTACTCGCAAGTAACACAGCTCGTTTAGTGCCTGAATACTTTACAGGTACTTTATTAACCAGCCATGAAATTAAAGATTTAGAAGTAATTGCAGGTAAATTCACTAAAGATCAGTATTCTGACCAAGTGAACACAGACGGCCGTCATCTCGACCGTGCAATTGTTTGGGGCGCGAAATACAAGTTTGATGATAATTTAAATGCTTCTTACTATGGTTTGGATAGTAAAGATAAACTTGAACGCCATTATGTAAATTTAAACTATAAACAACCATTGGCTAATGACAGCTCATTAACTTATGATTTTAGTGGTTATCATACTAAGTTTGATGAAGGTGCTTCTACTTATTCACAAACTACTGATGACCTATCTAATCGTAAAAACAATATTTGGGCAATCTCTACAGCCTATAATACTGGCCCACACAACCTCACGGTTGCTTACCAACAAAACAGCGGCAATGTTGGTTATGACTATGGTGAAAATGCTGACGGTGGCCAAAGTATTTATTTGCCAAACTCTTACCTGTCTGACTTCATCGGTAACGATGAAAAATCTGCACAAATCCAATACAGTCTTGATTTTGGTAAGTTAGGTGTATTACCTGGTCTAAACTGGACAACTGCATTTGTATACGGTTGGGACATCAAAGTTAAAGGTTTAACTGATGATGCTGAAGAACACGAATTCTTTAACCAAGTGAAATACACAGTTCAAAGTGGTTTCGCTAAAGATGCGAGCCTTCGTATTCGTAACTCTTACTACCGCGCAAGCGATGCTTACCAAACGAATGCTTACATCGGTGACACGAATGAATGGCGTATCTTCCTTGATATTCCTGTGAAATTATTCTAATTCATAGATCTATCAAGCATAAAAAAACCTACGTCTGGCAACAGATGTAGGTTTTTTTATTAGGCTCAGAATCTCAATTAAGAAACTCTGAGCCTTATCAATTAAAGCTTATTTAGCAGCTTCAATTGCTTTTAGTACTTCAGCTTTAGCAACATCAGCACCTTCCCAACCACTGATTTTTACCCACTTACCTGGTTCTAAATCTTTATAGTGACTGAAGAAATGCTCAACTTGGCTAATCAACAATGGAGGAAGATCTGTATATTCCTTCACGTCTTTATAAAGTGGAGACAATTTTTCGTGTGGAACAGCGATTAATTTCGCATCGATACCACCGTCATCTTCCATTTTTAATTTGCCCACTGGACGGCAACGAATTACAGAACCAGCAGCAACAGGATGTGGAGTTACAACAAGTACGTCTAACGGGTCGCCATCTTCAGACAAAGTATTTGGAACATAACCATAGTTCGCTGGATAGAACATTGCTGTGCCCATGAAACGGTCTACAAACAATGCATCAGAATCTTTGTCGATTTCATATTTAATTGGTGCTGCATTTGCAGGAATTTCAATGATGACATAGATGTCATTTGGGGCATCTTTACCTGCTGGGATATCGCTGTAACTCATATCAATACTCTTTCGTTATGAAGTCAGATGTAAAATCCACTCGATTATAGCGTGGATATCATCAAAATGATGCCGATTATACAATGCGCACACGCGAAAGTTGATATGAATGATGACAGAATGACACTCAAGTCAGTTTAATCGTGACCACTAATAAGAAGATTGGACACAATATAGATAAGAACCAGACAATCGAGCGTAAAGTTGCCCAATTACTTAAATAGCAGATCCCATAAATAACTCTTAAAATAATATATGCCCAACCTAATCTCAGAATAAAATATTCTGGAACAACCATATATTCAGCCATTAAAATAGCCGTTAAGAATAAAGGTAGGCTTTCAAAACTATTTTGTTGTACGGCATTAGCGCGAGCAGCCAGACCAGTTGTTTTGGCAAAAAAAACTCTCGGATTTTGATTATCGGCAGGCTGAAAACCACCTGTAATTTTTGCAATTGCGGTAAATGCGTATGGCAGTAAACATGCCACTAAAATAATATAGATAATGCCGCTGATGCCCTGCATAGTGCCATCCATCACTGAAAATACTGTTGATCATGCTATCATAACATTGCGTTTTTACCTGAAATTTTATGCAATCACTTGTCAACACTGATGAATAGGGCCATGTATGCAACAACCTGATCAAAAAGAATTGTTTGAAGTCTTGGATAAGCAAAAACAGAATCAACTTCAGATAGATCGCATATTAAAGATCGTACTCCCTATTGTCGCTTTTTTACTGAGTGTGATTTGTGCAAATTTGAATTGGCAATCTACACTTGGTACCTTTGTTATTTTAACAATTACCTTTATTGCAGTCGGTATTAAACGACTTCCTTTGTGGCACTGGCTCATTGTGATTACCGTATATTGCTTAGCAGATAATTATTTAAGTTATGGTCAGCTTGATTTAACTCACATACGCCTGCAACTCGGCACAATGCTTGTTTTTGTGGGGATGGTCGGAATTGGACGCCCTTATATAGACCGCTGGTTTATGAAAAGTCATAAAATATAGAATAAAAAAAGCGCCCTAAGGCGCTTTTTTTATTAACTGATTAGGCTGGTTTACGTAAGTCTTTACGTAAAATTTTGCCTACGTTTGATTTTGGTAATTCATCCATAAACTCAACATAACGAGGACGCTTATAGCCTGTTAAGTTCTCTTTAGCAAAGCTCAAAACTTCTTCTGTAGTCAAGCTTTGATCTTTTTTCACAATAAAAAGTTTTGGCACTTCACCTGATTTTTCATCTGGAACACCAATCGCTGCAACTTCCAATACTTTTGGATGTTTAGCAATAACTTCTTCGATTTCACTTGGGTAAACGTTAAAGCCAGAAACCAAAATCATATCTTTTTTACGATCTACAATTTTTGTATATCCACGGCTATCCATAACACCGATATCGCCCGTACGGAAGAAACCATCTGCTGTCATGACTTTAGCTGTCTCATCAGGACGTTTCCAGTAGCCTTTCATGACTTGAGGTCCACGAATCGAGATTTCACCTTGCTCACCTAAAGCAACTTCTTTACCGTCATCATCTAAAATGGCAACTTCAGTTAAAGGTAACGGAATACCAATTGTGCCACTAAATTCAGTAGAAGCAGGTGGATTTGCAGTTGCTACCGGTGAGGTTTCTGACAAGCCATAACCTTCAATGATGGTTGTGCCCGTAATTTTCTTCCAAGCTTCTGCTGTAGAAGATAAAACAGCCATACCACCGCCCATCGCCATTTTTAACTTGCTATGGTCAAGTTGTCTGAATTCTTCATTATTGACTAAAGCATTAAATAATGTATTTACTGCTGGGAAGAATGATGGTTGATATTTACGCAGCTCGTTAATAACAGCTGGTAAATCACGAGGGTTCGGAATCAAGATATTTGCCTGACCTTTATACATACCGTACATAGCGCAAACCATGAACGCAAAAATATGATAAAGTGGTAATGCACAAACAATACGGTCACCTTTAGCGCCATCGTTTGCACCAAATTTACTTTGGAAAATACCATCACACTGAAGTAAGTTTGCGACAAGATTGAGATGAGTAAGCTCTGCACCTTTTGAAACACCAGTAGTACCACCAGTATATTGAAGCACAGCCGTATCACTTAAGGTTAAAGTCGGACGCTTGTAATTACTTGCATTTTCTTTATTTAATGCTGAATTAAATTTAACGTGTCCCGGAATATTCCAAGCTGGAATTTGCTTACGTACTTTACGTAATACAAAGTTCACCAGAGTACCTTTGAGTGTACCGAGCATATCTCCTACAGTAGCAATTACAACATGCTTCACTGGAGTTTTACCTAAAATGCTTTGATACACACTAGCGAAGTTTTCAATAATTACGAGTACTTCTGCACCTGAGTCATTTAATTGATGCTCAAGCTCACGTGCCGTATAAAGCGGATTAACATTCACTAATACCAAGCCTGCACGTAACACAGCTAATGCAACTACAGGATACTGCAACACATTCGGCATCATTACTGCAACACGAGTTCCTTTTGCTAACCCCAAATTTTGCAAATAGGTCGCGAACTTACGGCTTGCAAGTTCTAACTCATTAAATGACATCGCCTTATCCATGAAGATAAAGGCATCACGAGAACCAAATTTTTGGAAATTACTCTCAAAAATATCAACAAGTGAGGTATTTTCTGCAGGCAATTCTACTGTTTCTGGAATCCCTGTCTTTTGGTATTCTGCAAACCAAATTTTTTCCATAATGCCATTATCTCCGATTCGTAATCCTTAGTAATAACTGTTATTCAATGCCCCAGCTATTCTTTAGCTTCTTGGTGCCAGAACATATTTAAAACTTATTGGCACATTCATGACACTTTCGAACAAGATTATGAGACAGAAATTTTGACAATTTGACCCTGTCAATTTTTTTTGCATGGAGTACAAATTACGTACTCCAAATTGCTGTCCTTTTAATCATTATTCAATACCAACAAGTTCAGTTCATTGCTTGAACATGTTGCCATATATAGCGTATTTATGTTGCCAGACGCTAGCTTTATCTCTGAATCAACAGTTTATTTGCTTTTTGATATCCACGTGGTAAGAGCTGACCTTTTGAAGCTCGTTTACCTATGTATTTTTGTAGATCATCACCTTTTAATTTTAAATGTTGTTGACCTGCAACCACCTGAATTATTTCATCTAAGTTCAGGGTTGTCATGGATAAAATTTGCTCTTTCGCTTCAAGTTGTATCAACTTATTACCTTTACCCTTATTTAAGTTCGGCAGTTCAGCCAAATCAATAATTAAGAGTCGCCCTGCTGAACTGAGCACAGCCAAATGTGTCATATTTTGAGCAGATATTAATGGTAAAGCTTTTGATTTTTCAGGCACCGACAAGAATGTTTTACCGGCCTTAGCATTGGTATCTAGCTGTTTGGCTTGAGTTTTAAATCCATAACCTGATGTACTCGCAGCGATAAGTTCAGACGCTTCATCTTCTAGATAAACCTGAATAAACGACACGCCACTTGCAGGAGCAAGTTTGGAACTTAATGGTTCACCTAAACCTCTTGCTGATGGCAAGCTGCTGATAGGTAAAGCATAACTACGCCCTGTCTCATCAAGGAAATAAATCCGTTGATTGGTTTTGCCCACAGCGTGACTTAAATATTGGTCGCCAGCACGGTAGTTTAAATTTTCTGCATCAACATCTGCACCTTTTGCAGCACGAATCCAACCTGCTTCAGATAAAACAACCGTTACTGTTTCTGCAGGTACAAGGTCTTGCTCTTTAATCTGGACAGCTTCAGCACGCGCTACAATTGGAGAACGGCGCTCGTCACCAAACTTTTTCGCATCTTCTTTTAATTCACCGATAATCAGATTCTTTAAAGATTCTGGATTTTCTAATTGTTCACGAATAATGGCTGCTTTTGCTGCAAGTTCATCCTGCTCTTGACGGATTTCCATCTCTTCGAGTTTTGCTAAATGACGTAACTTGAGTTCTAAAATTGCTTCTGCCTGTATCTCATCAATCTTGAAATGTTCCATCAATACAGGTTTAGGCTGATCTTCTTCACGAATAATACGGATGACTGTATCAATATCAAGGTAAGCAATTAAAAGACCTGCCAAAATATGCAGGCGTTTTTCAATTCGGTTTAAATGATATTCCAAACGGCGAGTCACCGTTTTTTTACGGATCTCAATCCATTCCAGCAAAATACGACGAATCGATTTCACCTGAGGACGTCCATCCTCACCAATCATATTTAAATTAACACGATAGCTTGACTCTAAGTCCGTCGTTGCAAATAAGTGGCTCATCACCGCTTCAGCATCAATACGATTTGAACGAAGTACAATCACTAATCGTGTTGGATTTGCATGATCCGACTCATCACGTATATCCACCACCAATGGTAGCTTCTTAGCCTGCATTTGATCGGCAATTTGAGTAATGACCTTAGAACCCGATACCTGATAAGGCAACTCAGTAATCACGATTTCATTTTTTTCGATGGTGTACACCGCTCGCATGCGGTAACTACCACGACCAGTGGTCTGGATTTTGAGTAATTCTTCTGGTGGAGTAATAATTTCAGCTTTTGTTGGTAAATCTGGCGCTGGAATATATTCAGCCAATTTTTCATCTGAAGTTTGCGGATTACGAATTAAGGCAATCGTTCCTTTAATCACTTCACGTAAATTATGCGGCGGAATATCTGTCGCCATACCAACAGCAATCCCCGTTGTGCCGTTGAGTAGAATATTAGGAATACGTGCTGGCAACGTAATGGGTTCTTTTAATGAACCATCAAAGTTATCTTGCCAGTCAGTTGTGCCCTGCCCTAACTCATTTAACAATAACTCACTGTAGGCAGAAAGTTTTGCTTCGGTATAACGCATCGCAGCAAATGATTTAGGATCATCTGGCGCTCCCCAGTTACCTTGTCCTTCAATTAAAGGATAACGATAACTAAACGGCTGTGCCATCAATACCATGGCTTCATAACATGCCGAGTCGCCATGAGGATGGTATTTACCGAGTACATCACCGACTGTACGAGCTGATTTTTTTGGCTTACCACTATTTTTCAGCCCTAATTCGCTCATGGCAAATACAATACGGCGCTGTACAGGCTTTAAACCATCACTGATATGTGGCAATGCACGGTCCATGATGACGTACATGGCATAATTCAGGTAAGCCTGTTCAGTAAATTCGGCTACAGAGCGGTTTTCTGTCGCTTGATGCGCAAGGCTGGTCATAGTCAGCTTATCTTCCAAATCAGTCGTTATTTTAAATGAGTCTTATGCTAAGTGGGCTATGTTACAGACACAAGAGGGAGTCTGTCACCTGAGCGTCAAATTATGTCTCATCTCTCGATATTTTTAGTTACTTGCTATAAAGTTAGGCAAAACTAAAGCCCTATCGACTCTAATCTTTTTCCTTGGGTTTCTTCACCCAATATCAAAATTACAGCAGCAACCAAAAGCAAAACAACTGTAAACATCATAAAAACGTGGCTAAATCCGTTCTTAGCCACCATCATATGTGTGACAACGATCGGCGCCAAAATCCCGCCTAAACGCCCCATTGCGGAAGCCCAGCCAGAACCAAAAGCTCGAATATTGGCTGGATATTGCTCTGGCGTATAGGTATATAACACTCCCCATGCTCCTAAATTAAAGAATGACATGAGGCAGCCCCAAAACATAATGCTGTTCACACTGTCGGCTTGTCCAAAGAAATATGCAGACAATGCACAAAAGCCAATAAAAGAAGCCAGTGTAATCTTTCTTCCCAAGCGCTCTACAAACCATGCAGCTGCCAAGTAACCAGGTAGCTGTGCCAAAATCATAAGAAGAACATATTCAAACGATTTAACAATGTCATAGCCTTGTTTCACCAATAAACTCGGTAACCAAGTAAAAATACCGTAGTAGGAATAGACAATCCCAAACCAAATGAGCCAGAGCATTAAACTACGGCGTGCAAAAGGACCACTCCAAAGTTGTTTAAAAGAAACCTTTTGTCGTATAGCTACAGGCATGACTTCAATATGATGAACAATTTGAACACCCGCTTGAGCTTCTAATTTTTGAACTAATGCATGCGCTTCTTCAATACGGCCACGATTAATGAGATACGGTATCGACTCAGGGAGTTTTTTCCAAATCACTAAAATATAAATCAGTGGGAGGCCACCCATAAGAAATGCAATATGCCAACCAAACTTAGGAATAATAAAATAAGAAATTAATGCAGCAACTAACCAGCCTAAACCCCAAAAACTTTCAAGGAGTACAATAAAACGACCACGTACATGTGCGGGTATATATTCGCTAACCAGTGTTACAGCAACAGGCAACTGTCCACCAAGACCAACACCAACAATAAAACGAAAAATTAATAACCACTTTAAATCTGGCGCAAAAGCACATAAGGCCGTCGCGATACTATAAATTGCCATGGTAGTGGCAAATATTGTCTTACGGCCAAATCGATCAGCCAAAGCTCCCGAACAAACTGCTCCAATCGCCATTCCCACAAAGCCAATACTCACAATCCAGCCACTTTCGGCTGGAGTTAGCGCCCAGTCTTTGACTAAGGTTGTCATGATAAAAGCAATGATTCCTGTGTCCATCGCATCAAACATCCAACCTAGACCAACCACCCACAATAATGTGTAGTGAAATTTGCCGATTGGAAGATTTTGTATACGTGAAATCAGGTCCATAGGAATGACTCTACTGGAAAAAGTAAGTGAGCAAGACAATTATTTAATTGTTATAGCATGCTCACATAGCATTCTGCATGATTAATGTTCATCGGTTGAAGAAGCCGACTCTGCATCATCATCTTTATAAATAAACTTAGGCATTTCTAAACCAAAATAGATGGCAATCAAACGAAGGGTAAAACCGAAAATTAAGGTTGAAATGACGGTTAACTCTAAACTTAACCCTAAATCCTGACATACCCAGTAACAGATGACCGCCACCAAAGAAATACTCGCATAAAGTTCGCGACGGAAAACAAACGGGACATCGTTACATAAAATGTCACGTAAAATACCGCCAGAAACTCCGGTCAATACACCAGCTACAGCGGATACGACAAAACCGTGCCCCATCTGCAAGGCAATCTGGCAACCAATGATGGTAAACCCGATTAAACCTAAAGCATCGAGCACCAAAAAGATGTTATGTAAGTGACGCATCCATTTGGCAATAATGATTGTGACAAATGCAGCGCAACAAGTCAGAACCAAATATTCAGGATGTTTTACCCAAGTTAAAGGATAGTGGCCGAGTAGTACATCACGTACAGAGCCACCACCCAAGGCCGTCACACAGGCAATCAGTACGACACCGAACCAGTCCATACTCCGTCGCCCAGCAGACAATGCACCTGTCATAGCTTCCGCAGTAATCGCAATAATATAAATAACGGTGAGTAACATCGCCCTTTCCCTCAGGCCAAACGGTGGGCGTATTTTAAGGTAAAGTTATAGGAATTGTGCACAGCATTGTTTAAATTTTTTTCCAGAGCCACATACACACGGTTGTTTCATCGTGACATGCATATCTACCGTGGGGTCAAGAAAAAACCATTGTTGTTGCTGATATACAAAATGTGAAACCTCATGGTGAACCTGAGCTTTTTGTCCATCATGATAATGCGCCTTGAATTCAACCTGCGCATGCGTTTCGTCTAATTTTTCTTTGGCCTGAATAACTTCTAAACTCAACCATTGATTTTGTTTGCTCCAGTCTGCAATAGCCTCTTTATCAAGCGCAGCTTGCTGACCTAAAGCAGTTGTTTTCACAATATAGTCAATTTGTTGTAATGCAAAAGCACTATAACGCGAACGCATAAGCTGCTCTGCTGTTAGGGCTTTTGCTGTGCCTAAATGTAAAGGCTCACAACATTCTGCATAGCTGGCTTTTCCACATGGACAAGTGTGTTGAGTCATTCTGTGTTTCTCAAATAAAAAAATAGCTCAGATTTGAGCTATTTTATGATGTTTCTAGACTTGAAATGTCATTTAATCTTTTGATTCATCTTGTTCGATAGAAACAATATGAACTTTCTCGATTTTATGGCCTTCCATCGTCACTACTTCAAAGCGATAACCATCTGCTTCAACAGTTTCACCATTTTCAGGCAAGCGACCTAAATGGAATAACAAATAGCCCGATAAAGTAGAATACTGTTCACTTTCATCAACCAAATCACGACCTAATAACAAAGATACATGGCGAATGTCGGTTGAACCTTCAAGTATTAATGAACCATCTTCCAAGCTCTCAGCAGCCGCATCTAGTTCATCTTCATCTGGGAATTCACCCGCAATTGCTTCTAAGATATCGATTGGTGTTGCAATACCTTCAATTGAACCGTATTCATTTAAAACGATTGCCATTTGTAAAGGCGCTTGACGTAATTGCTCCATCACCATAAGTACTTGAGCATTTTCATGCACAATGACGGGTTCACGTAAATGCTTTTGGAAATCGACTACACCAGTTTCAATAAAGCCATTCAAAACTTTATGAGTGAGTGCAATACCCTCAATATTATCAAGCTCACCACGTGCAACAATCAAACGAGAGTGTGTCATTGACATTAAACGTTCTTTTAAAACTTCCGGTTCGTCGTCTAAATCAATCCATTCAAGTTCAGGTCGTGGAGTCATAACAGACTTTACAGGACGTTCTGATAAACTAAGAACACCTTGCACAAGTACACTATGATAAGCACCATTTTCTTCGTCAAAAACTTCATCTGCAAAAGCTTGTGTAGCCAATACATCTTCTTTATCAGAAGATTGTGTATCTGAGCTAGAACCACTGCTTTTACTTCCTAGCATACGTAAAACCGCAGAGGCAGTGCGATAACGCAAGTCTGTGGTTGTCACTAGCTTTTCCTGATTGCGGCGCATGCTCTGATTGATAATTTCTACCAAAACAGAGAAACCAATTGCAGCATATAAGTAACCCTTTGGAATATGGAAACCAAAACCTTCCACGACTAAAGAGAAACCAATCATCATCAAGAAACCAAGACACAGAATAACGACCGTTGGATGCTTATTGACAAAGTCCATGAGTGGTCTTGATGCCCACAACATGATTCCGACAGCAATTACAACGGCAACCATCATGATTGACAGTTCTTTCACCATACCGACAGCTGTAATCACACTGTCTAATGAGAACACAGCATCAAGCACAACAATCTGGACAATGACCATCCAGAATGCAGCATGAACAGGATTATCTTCTTTATGAAGTTGGTTACCTTCCATGCGCTCATGCAATTCCATGGTGCCTTTAAAGAGCAAGAACACACCACCGAACAACAAAATCAAATCACGGCCAGAAAATGGATGATTAAGAATATGGAAAAGTGGTTCAGTTAGTGTCACCACCCAAGCAATCGAAGCTAAAAGTACTAAACGCATTCCCAAAGCGAGCACCAGACCCACTACGCGCGCTTTAGCTCGCTGCTCTGGCGGCAGTTTTTCGGCCAAAATAGCAATGAAAACGAGGTTATCAATCCCCAGAACAATTTCGAGAACGATTAAAGTTGCTAAGCCCACCCAAGCAGCGGGATCAGACATCCATTCAAAGATCATCGATCCTGCTCCTGCGCTGACTGGATTTTATCTTTATTTGGCAACACAGCAGGCATGCCCATACAAAGGAGGGAAAATGTTTTTTTAGGACAAGAAATTAAAACGGAGCGACTACAACCACTACCCATATTTGTTCATATGTTGTTAAACGAATTTTTAGTATAGGCAAGATTTAATAGAAATTCATCATTTTTATTTGTTCATGAAGGGCATTCACCAAACCCATACAAAACATGAATCTTTCTTATAAATCTGCTTATAAAGTTGTCATATCTTTGGCTTAGTGTAGACAAGAAATATGAACGTGATAAGGTGAAAATAAAGCAATGAATAGCGTATTAACAATGGCAGTAAATGATTCATCCATAACAGCTGTAAAAACAAAACAACCTCTTATTGCATTATATTGTGGTTCACGTGTAGGAAATAATCCAATCTATCGAGAAAAAGCAATTGAGCTCGCTCGTGGAATTGCTGAGCAAGGCTTTGGTTTGGTCTACGGCGGTGCAAGCATTGGCTTAATGGGACAAGTAGCCGACAGCGTACTCGAAAATGGCGGTGAAGCTGTGGGAGTGATCCCTGATTTTATGCTTAACTATGAAGAAGCACACTCAAGATTAACCGAATTACACGTAGTAGAAACCATGCATGAGCGCAAAGCCATGATGGCTGAACGTGCAAGTGCATTTGTTGCATTACCGGGTGGTTTAGGAACATTCGAAGAGATATTAGAAATAGCCACTTGGGGTCAACTCAACCAACATCAAAAACCCATGATTTTATATAACGTAAATGGTTTTTATAATGCATTGATTGCTCAGTTAGATCATGCGGTTCAAGAGGGTTTTCTCCCACTTCAACACCGCGCTAAATTGATTATCTGCGAAGACGTTGATCAAATTTATAACGTGATAAAAAACTTAAAAATGCCAAAAAGATTTGTTGTCTAGTTGCCCACCTACTCTCCATAAAAAAGCGGTCCTGCCGCTTTTTTTGTTTTAACTATTTTCACCGTGCTTTCAAAAGCAATTAGATTTAGTAAAGGGGTACTCAACATTGTCTTACTTTTTTTACTTTCAATTTGTTTTACACTAGACCAAAACGTTAACTTTCAAATGTTATGAATGCCACGCCGACTCACCAAGCCTTGCAACCTGAATATCGCTTACTCGTACTTTTGGTTTCCATTGGCTTTTTTATGCAGGCTTTGGACACAACGATTGTAAATACCGCTATTCCTGCAATGGCTCATCATCTAAATGAAGATCCATTACGCATGCACAGCGTAGTAGTGGCCTATGTTTTATCAGTAGCTGCCTGTATTCCTTTAAGTGGCTGGTTAGCAGACCGCTTTGGTGTTAGAAATATTTTCTTATCAGCAATCGTTATTTTTACTCTGGCTTCTTTAGGTTGTGGTCTTTCTCAGAGCCTCAATGAGCTGTTAGTTTTCCGAGTTATCCAAGGCGTGGGTGGAGCATTATTACTCCCTGTTGGTCGACTATCACTTTTAAAAATTATTCCTCGAACTCAGTTCTTAGCTGCAATGAGCTTAATGAGTCTTGCAGGTTTACTCGGACCTTTGGCTGGACCAACTTTAGGCGGCTGGTTAGTTGAAGTTGCAACTTGGCACTGGATTTTTCTCATCAATATTCCCATGGGTATCTTAGGCATCTTAATGACATTAAAAGTCATGCCTAATTTAAAAGAACCTTCAGTCAAAACATTTGATTTAGGCGGCTTCATCTTATTAGTGGTAGCAATGATTGGATGGTCTTTGGGTATCGAACATCTGGCATCGCCTGAATATTCAAAATGGTTCAGCATTTCGCTATTGGTGGTTGGCATAATCGCAACACTTTGGTATGCCTATCATTCTCATACCCATCAAAACGCATTATTCCGCAGTCGACTCTTTAGAAATAAAATTTATGCGATTGGTATTTTAGGTAATTTCTTTGCCCGCTTTGGTGGGAATGCCTTACCTTTTGTTTTACCGCTCATGTTACAGGTCGCTTTTGGTTTTGAACCTTTTATTGCGGGTTTAATGATGATTCCTCTGGTCTTAGGTTCATTATTTTCAAAGCCAATCGTCAGACCAATTATTCAGAAAATTGGCTACCGACGTTTTTTACTCATCAACACAACGCTGGTCGGGCTATGTATTGCCTCTTTCGCCATCATGACAGTGGACACCCCAACTTGGTTTAGAGCCTTACACTTTTTCTTATTTGGTACATTAAATTCATTACAATTTGTTGGAATGAACACTTTGACCTTAAAAGATTTACCTCAACAAGATGCGAGTAGCGGTAATAGTTTTTTATCGATGATCATGATGCTATCAATGAGTATTGGCGTGGCGCTGGCAGGTACACTCATTAATGTATTTACCAGTTATTATGGTGCCGATCACGTGACAACAGCATTCCATGTCACCTTAATTTGCCTCGGTTGTATCAATGTCATTGCTGCACTTATCTTCTGGCAGATTCCCAAAAATACCCCCGTATAAGCCGTTGCACTTTTAGCGTGGTTTATCACTCTTGAATCACGTTATGATGTCGGCCTAACATCTTTAATGAGTTTTGCATGACCAAACTGGCTAAAACCTTTTTCACAGCACGGCACTACAATACCCTAATGGGAATTGGCTTGGCATGTGTTATGGGAGTTCTGGCTTATTTTGGTCTGTTCTATCAACAAAAAGCCGTGGCACAAGATTATCCAGTTCAGGGATTCGATGTCTCTCACCATCAAGGTGATATTGACTGGAAAAAAATATCACCAGAAAAGTTCCAATTCGTTTATTTAAAAGCGACTGAAGGTGGTGATTATAAAGATTCAAAATTTCAAGAAAACTGGCTCAAAGCTCGTGAACATGGGCTTCATGTAGGGGCTTATCATTTTTACCGTCTATGCCGTGATGGTAAAACGCAAGCAGATAACTTTATTGCGACTGTGCCTAAAAAATCAGATGCGCTTCCGCCAGTTATTGATTTGGAATACGACAGTAACTGTATTAATACATACACCAAAGAACAATTAATTAAAGAAATTGGCATCATGCATGATCGCTTAAAACAGCATTATGGCAAACAGCCCATCTTTTATATTTCTAGAACTTTTTATCACATTGTCCTAGTTGGAAATTTTTCTGGTACTCCTCTTTGGGTGCGCGATTATGAAGCTAAACCTGAACTCAAAGATAAAAGAAAATGGCTCTTTTGGCAGCATAGTAATCAGGGTAAAATTGAAGGGATAACAAAGCCTGTAGACTTAAATGTTTATGAGGGTTCAGTCAAAGAATGGCACCAATTTTTACAGCAGCAAGGCATCGTGAAAGCACAATAATATGCGCAAAATCATTCATATCGATATGGATGCCTTTTATGCATCAGTCGAGCTACGGGAACAACCTGAATTAAGGCATTTACCCGTTGTTATTTCATCTCATCATCCGCGAGCTGTGATTGCTGCTGCATCTTACCCTGCCCGAGAATTTGGTTTGCGTTCAGCCATGTCGATGAGTCAGGCAAGAAAACTATGCCCTCAAGTCGTTATTATTGAACCAAATTTTGAAAAATATCGCACAGTTTCAGCTCAAATTCACTCGATCTTTCAGCAATATACGCTACTTATTGAGCCTTTATCTTTAGATGAAGCTTATTTGGATGTCACTGAGAATTTAAAACAGATTGCGAGTGCAACTGAAGTTGCCATGCATATTCGAGAAGATATTTTCAGATTAACTGGACTGACTGCATCGGCAGGTGTAGCACCCAATAAGTTTTTAGCAAAAATCGCCTCTGACTGGAATAAACCGAATGGTTTATGCGTAATAAAACCTTCGCAGGTTGCTAATTTCATTCAAGATCTTCCACTTAAAAAAATTCCTGGTGTGGGTAAAGTCACTCAGGAAAAATTACAACAGCTTCAGTTACATACGCTAGGTGACTTACAGAAAGTTGAAGAGGCTATTTTAGTTCACCACTTTGGTAAATATGGTCAACAGCTCTATCTATATGCGCAAGGGATTGATCATAGACCTGTTCAAGCTGAAAGAGCTCGCCAACAAATTTCAAAAGAGACTACCTTTGATAGTGATTTTACTTTAGCTCAATGTCAGCCCTATTGGCAGGGATTAGCCGAAAAAGTCTGGCAAAGCTTAGAGAAAAAACAGCTCAATGCACGTGGTGTTAATGTCAAACTTAAACTCAAGAATTTTCAGACTTTACAACATAGTAAAAGCTTTAAAAGACCTATTCAGTCGCTACACGACCTAATCCAAGTTTTATTTTTATTATTAAATGAAATGCAGATTCCCGAACATTTCCAGTTCCGCTTAATTGGTATAGGGGTTTATCAGTTACAAACTCAATCAGATGACTTTCAACTTAACCTTTGGTGATTGACTAATTTTCACTCAAAAGAGTGGATTTTGAACAAAATCTATTCCCTTTTGCTCCAAGTTTAGAGTAACCTAATCAGCGCATATTCATTACCCATGTATTTGCAACATGCTTAAAGCAACCTTTACTTTTGGCATACCGTCCTGTGATTGGCGTGACGACCAAATCCGAATATTGCAGGGCACAAATGTGCCCTTTTATTATAATTTATTCTTTAATAAAAACATTTATATATTACAGTCCTGTTTGGTCATTTTAATTTTAGTTAATGGCACATTATCTTTATATAAATACTTTAAATTAAGTTGCGCTCCTTTATTTAATAATTCTTTCATTTTTATATTATCGCAAACACCTTTAACAATTTCAGGAACACCATTAACTTCCATTGCTTGTACCCATTCAGCAGGCATATCCGCAGACGTTATATGAATCAGACGATAATTCAACGTTAATTCTTTCCCTTGGGCCTCAACATGTTCTAAATTTGTTTCTCGATCTACTTGCATAGGCAAGTTTTTATTGATCATCTTGGCCCCAAAAGTTAACTGTAGCGGCAAATCATCCTTAATACTTTCTTTACACAAATTCTGAGGGACACTTGTAGAATATTCCTCTGTAATATATAACTGTTTATCCACCCCACGAGAAACCACCATATAGTAATCACGATCTGTAAAACAGTTCTTATTGCTATATCTCGTCGCTGAAATCTTTGCAGAGTTTTGACTCCTCGTCACTTTCACATCACTATAGTTAGATGTATATCCCAGCTTTTGAAGCATTTCTTGATTTTCTAAAAATAGTTCTTTTAGTTTTTTCCCAGACATACTTATGCTTTGTTCAATACCATCCGGTGTGATTTGTTTTTGATTAAGTTTGGCATTGTCTGCATAGAGTTCCATTCCTTTTGGATCACTCTCATTTGACAACTGTTTATATTTTTCAAAGAACAATATATATTCTTGATCAGGATTTATAGCATGCGTTATTGTTGTCATTCCCAATAATCCTCCCAATATAATAATCTCTATTTTTTTTTGCATGATCATGTCCAATATATTATTTTATTCAATGCAGATATTAGCAATTTATAATAAATCTTGTCATTAATTATTCTATTTAAATATAAAATTTACAATTTAATATAGTTCGATCAAGTACAATTCATTTTATTTTTTACTCGGTAATAAATATGACGGTAAAGCGTTTACACGTTACTTCACGTTACTGCGAAGTTGCAATTTCAGGTAATTTAGTACACTTAGCTGGGCAACTCGCAGATGATACAAGCGTAGATGTTACATCACAGACTCAGCAAACTTTAGATAATATTGATCGCTTATTGGCAGAAGCTGGAACCGATAAAACCCACATTCTTTCTGTCATGATTTTTCTAAAAGATATCGAAAAAGATTATGCAGCGATGAATGCTGTTTGGGATGCATGGATTAGTGAAGGGAACCCACCAGCGCGTACTTGTGTTGAGTCCAAACTTTATGCGCCAGACGTGCTTGTAGAAATGACGGTTGTTG
Source organism: Acinetobacter sp. GW821-FHT09D10 (assembly GCF_059416285.1). Classification (NCBI taxonomy): domain Bacteria; kingdom Pseudomonadati; phylum Pseudomonadota; class Gammaproteobacteria; order Moraxellales; family Moraxellaceae; genus Acinetobacter; species Acinetobacter sp. GW821-FHT09D10. The sequence continues at coordinate 9,779 of NZ_JBWKOW010000010.1, read as the reverse complement.
CAGTACTTCCATAATTTTTATAAATATAAATCGAGATTAAATTGAGCAATATCTCTAGTTATATTGCTCAATTTTTTACTGCTTTTAAATAATGAGTGTCAGTATCTTATTAGGGCTTATCAAATTACCAAGCTTGCCCATACTTGTTATTCAAGATTAGACACAATTATTTTTAATCTTTATTGCACCGAACTTTTATCCAAATCTAACGTTACCTACTTTTTAAGACTTCACAAAAGCATTTGACATTCTTTCTAGCTGTGGCGTTGCATGTAAAGTTGCCATCTCTGTTTCTGGAGTCAATAAGTCTCTTCTTAGATCATGATAGTCAGGTACCTCACTATAATGCAGCACGCGATAACCAGCGAGTTGCAACAGACGACGTTCATATTGTTGATGCGCTCGGCGTAAACCATTTTCGCCAAGAACAACAACTACAACAACCTGATAATTTTGGTCAAGTACAACAAAATCAGCTGCCATATTTTGATATTTTCGTCGTGTATGCGCATATTTTGTAGTTAGTAGTGCATCAAAGGATACATGTGCCAATACTGTAAATTTAGGCAAAACTGTTTGTAGTCTGGTTAATGTTATTTGCTCATGACTCGTTAATACTGCACGGCGCTTCAAGGCACTATCATGTTGATGCCTTCGTGAAAGACTTTTCACTGCCATCACAACAGCCAAAAATAATAATAAGATCGTAATTAGATAATACATGGGCCTAATCCTTTAAGTTTTTTATAATGATTTTGCTAGATCACACTTTGTTTTAATTGATAACGACACAGCCGTTCTTTAAAAGGTTCACTTAGTAATTTCACTTGTAGTTATCAAGCTTGGCTTAAATTTAGCCACCCTCACATTATTTATAATCATAGAGTCAACAACAATCAAGTGCAGCTCGTCAGATTTATGGTATTTATCATTTTTCGTTACGTTTTTTGTACTTTAAATCTGCAAAAATCTCACTATGCGATTTAAATAGACATATTAAAAACAAAAAAGGCTCTGTTCAAGAGCCTTTTTTATCATTATCCACGAGCTTTTGATTTTGGTTTACTTTTACCACCAAACGGTCTTTTCTCACCTGTTTCACGAGGAGGCAAACCAGTGTGTTGGGTTAGAACCTGTCCTTTTTGTGGACGTTTTTGCCCTGCTACTGAGCGAGTCTGCCCCTGACCACGTTTTGCTGAATCTCCCGCCACAGACGAGTTCTTCTTACGTGCAGATTTATATTCACCTTCAGCAGTACCTTGTGGCTGATAGGTCGGAATCAAATGCTGCTTCGAATTACCAATTAAATCGGCACGACCCATTTCTTTTAAGGCCTCACGAAGTAATGGCCAGTTGTTTGGATCATGGTAACGTAAGAATGCTTTATGCAAACGACGACGCTTCTCACCTTTTACAATATCAACTTTTTCAGTATAGCGAGCTACTTTAGCAAGCGGGTTTTTACCCGAATAGTACATGGTGGTTGCAGTTGCCATTGGCGATGGATAGAACGTTTGTACCTGATCGGCACGGAAACCATTTTTCTTAAGCCAGATTGCAAGGTGCATCATGTCATAATCTGAAGTACCTGGATGCGCAGCAATAAAGTAAGGAATTAAGTATTGCTCTTTTCCTGCTTCTTTACTGAAACGGTCAAACATTTGCTTGAAACGATCATATGTCCCAATACCCGGTTTCATCATCTTCGATAAAGGGCCATTTTCGGTATGCTCTGGAGCAATTTTTAAATAACCACCCACATGATGTTGTACCAGTTCTTTTACATATTCCGGATTCAGTACTGCAAGGTCATAACGTAAACCAGAACCAATTAAAATCTTCTTTACCCCTTTAATCGCACGCGCTTTACGATAAAGCTGTACTAAAGGTGCATGATCGGTATGCAAGTTTTGACAAACACCCGGATATACACAAGAAGGTTTACGGCAGTTCTTTTCAATTTCTGGGTCTTTACAATGCAAACGATACATGTTTGCTGTTGGGCCACCTAAGTCAGAAATAATGCCTGTGAAGTTTGGTGCCGTGTCACGAATTTTCTCAATCTCACGTAAAATTGAGTCTTCAGAACGGTTTTGAATAATACGTCCTTCATGTTCTGTAATCGAACAGAAAGTACAGCCACCAAAACAGCCACGCATAATGTTGACCGAGAATTTGATCATATCAAATGCTGGGAAACGAGCATCGGCATAAGTTGGATGAGGCAAACGTGCATATGGAAGATCAAACACATAGTCCATTTCCTCAGTGGTTAGAGGAATTGGAGGAGGATTGATCCAGACATCACGCTCACCATGGCGTTGAACCAAAGCACGGGCATTACCCGGATTAGTTTCAAGATGCAAAATACGGTTTGCATGCGCGTAAAGCACGTGATCATTTGACACTTCTTCAAAAGAAGGTAAACGAATTACCGCCAACTCGCGTGGAGGCAACTTGTGTTTAATTGCTTTTGACGGTGCCGGCTTTAATTGAACGATTTGAGTGTCGTCATCTAGTTTGTCGCCTTCACGCACAATCGGATTTGCAACAATCTCTTTCTGGAAATCTTGATACTGAGCTAATGAGTTACCTTTTTCTTTTTCAACCTCACAACCATCAATATCTTCAGTCATGACATATGGGTTAATAATTGGGTCAACACGCCCAATCGTATCTACATCATTACTCGCAACTTCAACAAACTTTGCTTTCGATGCTTTGTTATGTTTATTAATAATAAATGCTGTACCACGAACATCTGTAATCTCGTGGATTTTTTCACCTTTAGCCAAACGGTGCATCACGTCAATAATGGCACGCTCACCATTACCATACATAAGCAAATCGGCTTTTGAATCCATCAAAATCGAACGACGAACTTTATCTGACCAATAATCGTAGTGTGCAATACGACGTAAACTGCCTTCAATTCCACCTAATAACACAGGTACATCAGGGAATGCTTCACGACAACGCTGGCAATATACCGTTGCTGCACGGTCAGGACGTTTGTTCGGCTCATTGTTTGGAGAGTAAGCATCATCTGAACGAATTTTACGATCTGCCGTATAACGGTTGATCATCGAATCCATATTACCTGCCGTCACACCCCAAGCAATGGTAGGCTTACCTAAAATGCGGAAGCTTTCAACATTGGTCCAGTCTGGCTGTGCAATAATTCCGACACGAAAACCTTGTGCCTCAAGTACACGCCCAATCACACCTGATACAAAAGATGGATGGTCAATATAGGCATCACCACAAACTAAAATGAAGTCACACGCATCCCAGCCAAGTTGATCCATTTCTTCTCGTGACATCGGCAAAAATGGTGCTGGTTCAAAACACGACGCCCAATATTTGTCGTAATCAAACAACGCTTTTGGCGCAGTTTGCATGGTGTAAGCAGTAGACATGGCTTGCGAATCTCGGCTAGCAGATGGAGGAGAGACATCTAAAGATGAAAGCCGATCATTTTAACATGAATTCCATTCATTTTCCCTGTTTATAAAACAAACGAAAACAAGGATATAAAAATTAATTTGATTAAAGTTTATTCAATATTTTATTCTTCTAATAAATGCGGCGGAATAAACTCCACCGCAGTTTTAACGCACTTATTTATAAGACTTAGAACAAAGCTTTGGGTAAGCGGATTTGAATAATCTCATTATCGTCAGCCAATTTTGCATTACGTCCTATAGAGCCTGGGAAGTTATTATCATTTAGAACAGTGAGGGTTGTACCATTTTCAATGATGACATCTTCAATGGTTTCAAATGGGAAGGCAAAAATCTGCTCTGTCCCAATATCCCCGACTCTTGCTGTGCCATAAAGTAAATTTGGATTGGCAATTTTAATTAAATCGACTAAATCTTCGCGGCTTACGGGTTGGCCTGACTCATTTAATTTAATACGAATTAGTTTTTTATATCCGCCTAAATTATTCTGAGTCGCATCACGCTCAATAATAATGCCTTCTTTATCATTAAAAAGTTGGAAGTCACCAATATTGGTTGCCTTACTGTCTAACTGGAACCAATAATATTTTCCTGTATAAGCTTTTTTCTTCAGGTCAAATTGAGAAATCAATAGCTGTCTTTCCGTTTCTCGAATTGATTTAAGCGGTTTCTCTACAAGAGGATAAAGATATTGACCGTCTGGCGAAATTGCCATTCCTTCAAAACCACCACTTTGCTGAACCAGAGGCTCTACAAAATTAATTTGCGCTTTATTAAACTGATTTTGAGGAGAGCGAAGTTCTTGTGTCGGATTTAGTGGATTTGGCAGAGCAATTGGAGCATCCAACAACACACCATCTGCAGAAAAATGAAGTAAATAAGGACCAAACTCATCCCCAATCCAATAAGTCCCATCACTAGTACGTTGCATTGACTCGGGGTCAAAATCAGCACCAGTTAATAAACGCTCAGCTGTATCACCATTGACGATAGTAAATGGAATTAACTTGTTTGGATCACGCAGTTGGATAAAGCTTTGCACAGTAACTTGACCCGTACCTTTAGCTTTAGTTTTGAAATCAGGCTTTAATTTATAGATACGAAGTAAAAAGTCTGATGAATTATCTTGAGTCCCAAACCCGTTATCGGCCATTGCCATATAACTGCCATCTTCATTTTTTAATGCAGCAGAAAAGCCCTGTACAGGTTGACCTTTAAATGGAGGATAAATTCCATTTGCACCTTTCACATATGCGCCAGAGTCTGGACCAGAAGCGTAGGTTTCTACGGGTAACTTAGCAAAAGAAATTAAGGTCGGTTCGGTAACATTTTCAGTGGGTGAGGTTTGTTCTTGATCGTTATCATTGTTACATGCCGTCAATCCTAAACTGGCACAGCATAATAATGCGACTAAAGTTTTTTTGCTCATGGTTTTATACAGTCGGTAAAAAATTAAGCAAATTTAATCAAGCTTATATGAAGTTTTTACTTCAAAAAGATGAAATCTTTATGGCGAAAATATGACAAGCTAACTATTCAATACACAGCAAAAATTGAATTTCTTTGATAAAAACTGATTAAAGTTTTGTTGGCTGGTATTCTCCGGCAATTGCTGCTTTCAAAAAATTCTGAAAGGTAGGACATAGCATATGATTTTCAGCAGGACACACTGCCGCATGTTGTAATCCCTGACTAATAAAATGTAATCGCTTTGCCATTTGCTCTAATTGTTCAGCTTTATCTTTTAGTTTTTGACGATCAAGATCAGGTTTACCATCTTGTCCAAACATTGCGGCGATCTCATTTAAAGAAAAACCCGCAGCACGACCTAAAGCAATTAATGCCAGTTGATCAAGCACCTGTTTACCATATTGCCGACGTAAACCTTGCCGCCCTATTGATTTAATTAATCCTTTCTCTTCATAAAAACGTAGCGTTGCTGTTGTTACTTTTGCCTTTTTCGCGACTTCACCAATATCCATAATACCCTCTTGACTTCAAGTGAACTTCAACTTGCACAATAAATTTATCACGTTTCATACATATAAAAGCAAGGTGTAAAAATGAATATCTTCACATTGTTGTTTCAAGCTTTATGCCTCTGCATCGGGGCAACAGTAATTATGGATATCTGGCTGTTAATACTAAAATTATTCAAAATTCCGACCTTAAACTTTGCCTTTCTCGGACGCTGGGTTGGTTGGATATTTCAAGGCAAATTCATACATAAATCTATTGCACAAAGCTCTCAAATTAAGGGTGAATATTTACTAGGTTGGATCGCACACTATAGTGTTGGGCTAATTTTTGCTTTGAGCTTTCTTTTCATTGTGGGCTCCGATTGGCTCATTCACCCTCAGTTTTACTCAGCGTTACTTTTTGGTTTAGTCACAGTTCTCATTCCTTTTTTCATTATGCAACCTGCAATGGGTAGTGGGATTGCCTCTTCAAAAACACCTCATCCATTTTTGAACTGTCTAAAAAGTTTGCTTAACCATAGTGTTTTTGGCTGTGGTTTATATCTCACTGCAAAAATCTTTCAAATTTAAAATAAAGGAAAATCTCATGAAAACCGTTGCTATTATTTACCATAGTCGCCAAGGTCATACTCAGTTTATTGCTCAGCAAATTCAAACTGGCGTATTAAGCCAAAAAAATATTAAAGTAGATCTACTAAGTGCTGAACATCTCATTGAAAACCCTGAAATACTTATCCAATACGATGGCTTAATTTGGGGATCTCCGACTTACTTAGGCGGAGTATCCTCGAAATTAAAACAACTCATGGATGCAACTGGTCCACTATGGAAAAAACAGAGCTTTAAAGGAAAACTAGCGGCTGGGTTTACCGTATCATCCCTTCCCTCAGGTGATAAACAATCGACATTAATTTCACTTTTTACCTTCTGTATGCAACATGGCATGTTATGGATCGGTAATCCAATTCTGCCCGAGCAACATCAAGGTGTACCTTATGCTGAAGCAGCTAACCGTCTTGGTTCATGGTCAGGATTAATGGCTCAGGCTGAACACGACAGTAGTCCCGATAGGTTTGATGAAGGAGACATTAAAACTGCTCGATTATTTGGAAATAATTTTGCAATGACCTTGAATGCTTATCTTGGAGTGTAAGATTATGACAGCACAAAGGATTTTATTTCCGCTCATATTATCTGCAATGATGTCATTTATAATTTCAGGAATTACGACTTTCAAAGCAGTAGAACCAGTTCAAAATTTCTTTTCATTATGGATATCCGCATGGGGTATTGCGTGGATATTTGCTTTCCCAAGTGTATTGATCTGTACTCCTGTAGCACAGAAACTAGTCGACATCGTATTTAAGAAAGTTGAAAAAGTATATCTGTAAGTTAAAACGTACAAAACTTGCGGTGAATTGCGGATATCCAGCTTTAGTATTTTTTTATAATATATGAAACATAGAGAGACAGGATGTCTCATTGAAGAAGAATAAGAACGCAGGAAGCGGTAGTTGACAGGAGTTAGCTACATAAGCTGAATACGAAGGAACCTCGACAGGATGTCGGGGTTTTTTCATTTTAATCATACAAAATTATCACTATTTTCTTGTGCGGAGCAACAGAACTTATATTGATCCATTAGTTACAGCTGAATACCATGATTTCATTTGAAACTTGATTATCGGTTTTATATTTTGCTTACCTCATCTTTATCTAACAATTATTTTAAACCAACTCAAATACACATTTTGAGCCTCAAATTTTTTACAATTGTTTTAATGACAATAATGACGGGATGTACGAGCTTAGGCCCGAATAGTGGTTCATTTTCATGGCGTTCAAATAAACTCTCGTCTGGTTTACAAAAAGCTTATTCTGTTCCACAAAGCACAGCGAATCGGTTATCTCCAATTATTATTCAAAGTGCTGATCAATATAATGTGCCACCTCTTTTACTTGCCGCAGTCATAAGACAAGAATCGAGTTATAATACTAATGCTCTATCACCTACGGGTGCAGTCGGTTTAACTCAAATTATTCCAAGCTATTGGCAACAAACTTGTGCCGGTAATTTGTATGATGAAACGACTAATATTCAATGTGGGGCGTATATTTTAAATCATTATTATCAGTCAGCAGATAGCTGGTTTAAAGCCACTGCTTATTACAACGTTGGACCTACAGGATATGAGCGAAGTTTCTGGACACGTCACAAAGCTAAGAAATATGCCCGATCTATTAAACGTCATCAAAAAGCTCTAAAAAGCGCCTTATAAATTAAGGTCAAATAAAAAGCCCATCTTTTGATGGGCGTTTTATACAAGTAATTTTATTCGTCAAATAAACCTTCAAATAGAACAGAAGATAAATAACGCTCTCCACTGTCTGGAAGAATAACAACAATCGTTTTGCCAGCATTTTCAGGACGTTCTGCAATTTTAGCAGCCGCAGCCAAAGCTGCTCCACTTGAAATACCCACTAAAATGCCTTCCTGCGTTGCACAATTTCTTGCCAACTGAATTGCTTCTTCACTAGTTATTGGTAAGACTTCATCAACAAGATCTAAATCAAGATTCTTTGGAATAAAGTTCGCACCAATTCCCTGAATTTTATGCGGTGCAGGTGTAATATTCTCACCATTTCTAGTTTGAGTAATAATTGGAGACTCAGCAGGTTCAACGGCTACAGAGTACAAAGGTTTATTTTGAACTTGTTCGAAATAACGAGAAATACCAGTAATTGTGCCACCAGTACCTACACCAGCAACCAAAATATCGACTTGCCCGCCTGTTGCTTGCCAAATTTCAGGACCAGTTGTATCCACATGGATTTGTGGATTTGCTGGATTTTCAAATTGTTGAGGTAGAAAATAAACATCTGGTTGTTCAGCTGCTAATCTCACAGCTTCATCAACTGCACCTTTCATCCCTTTCGCTGGTTCAGTTAAAACTAAATTGGCACCGAGTGCTTTTAATACTTTTCTACGCTCAAGACTCATGCTTGCAGGCATAGTTAAAGTAATTGGGTAACCCTTAGCCGCTGCAACAAAAGCCAATGCAATCCCCGTGTTACCACTGGTTGGTTCAATAATATGCATGCCTTCTTTTAACACACCACGCTTTTCTGCATCTGCAATAAGTGCCGCTCCAATACGACATTTCACAGAAAATGCAGGATTCCGACTTTCTACTTTTGCTAATACAGTTGCACCAGTTTTAATCAAACGATTGATACGAACTAAAGGTGTATTACCAATTGCTTCTGCATTATTTGAATAAACTGCGATCCCTAAATTATTGGGTGTTGGAAATTGCTGGTCGGTAGACATGTTATATCCTTATTAGATTTGGAATGATGCTGAATCATTATAAGCTTCTCTAATAAACAGGAAAGTAGAAAAGCTAAGTAATGCCTAAATTATCAAATTAACAACGTGTCTTGTCATAGATTTTTTTTAACAAATAACAATTTAAAAATACATTAAGAATCAAATTATTAGATTAGATAAATTTATTTTCCTATTTACGTACCACATTAAAAATAATAGGAACGCTGGCTAATATTTCACATTATTAAGACTACACTAATCTTCTGATCAAACATTAAAGCTAATATTTGTTCAATATTTTATGTAATTAAAACTACCAAACTTCACCCTCTCGCCATTCTGCGCAAATAGTATTCTCTTCTGAACGATGTGATAGTCGGTCTGTCAGCTGAGTACTCAAAGGATATAGCATAATTTCATAGTCATCAGTCAGATAAGTAGAAGTATCTTGTTTGATGTATAAATCTCCCCACCATGAAATCCAACCTAATTTTTTATAAAATGCTTCATCTTCTGGTTGTAATGCCGCAAGCTCATATTCCAAAGAAGTTAATGTATCAACTAAATGTCTTAATAATTGTGATGCGAACCCCTTACCCCGCATCTTGTAGTCAGTAGTCACTACTCTATATAAGCAGTTTTCACATTGAAACTGCCATGTATGGTGAAAACTCTATCTGTCCATAAAGCATGTGACACAATATTATCATCTAATATGCCTACTATATGAACAGCACTTTGCATGAAGGTATATTGACTCCAAGGATCTTCATCAAAAGCAGAAAAACATAGCTCAGCAATCTGTTGTCGCTGTTGCTTATTTAATCCATTGCATAGGTATATTTAAAAAAATAGAAGGGAGTTATGGGCTAAAAATATCATTTTTAGGCAGTTAAAGCATTACTCCCCTTTTCCAGCATAAAAAAACACCCCTGGCCTATTGGACAGGGGTGTTTGAATAATGAGCTGGCGATGACTTACTCTCACATGGGAAACCCCACACTA
>NZ_JBWKOW010000009.1:0-130024 GCF_059416285.1 Acinetobacter sp. GW821-FHT09D10 | reverse complement strand
AAACCTCTTAGCGCTGATGGTAGTGTGGGGTTTCCCATGTGAGAGTAAGTCATCGCCAGCTCATTATTCAAACACCCTCAACTTAACAGTTGAGGGTGTTTTTTTATGTGCGTAATAAAATACGAAAATAATGAATTTAGAAAAATACGGCAATAAAAATACTGATTCAAAATCAGATTTGTATACTAGCTGTGTTCTATGAATATAATAACGATGAAGTTTCTTATTTTTAGGTGTTTACGTGAAAATTAATTCCTTCTCTTCAATACCTGAAGACGATGAAGAACTCTCTCTCCCCGAATTGGTCTATTGGGCTTCTTTAGGCGATCTAGATGAAGTAGAGCAATTACTTTTAGAAGGACAAGATCCTAATCAGAAAGATGATGAAGGCTATAGTGCTCTACAAGCAGCTGCCGAGAATGATCATCTAGAGGTGGTTAAACTATTAGTCGAAAAGGGAGCTTATGTCGATTATAAGAGTGAATACACAGCACTACAGCTTGCAGAAATGGCTAGTAATATAGATATAGTGAATTACTTAAAGAGTTTATGAAACTGTAAATAAAGGCCTCTTTTATTTAATTAGAGGCCTTTTGGTTTTAAGCTAAATGATATTTCTGTAGTTTCTCAACAATTGATTGAAGTCCTTTTACTTCAAATTCATTTGCTTCGAATTTTTCATCTTTATTACGTTTAAATATATCTCGTATCTCTATCACAGCATTCGGGTCAACAATACTTAAACTTGAGGTGACTTGACGTATTTGGCTAATAGAGCGAGAGCCATTAGTTGAACCATATCCAATAAATGCAGCAGGTTTATCGCTCCATTCTTTACCAACATAGTCGAGAGCATTTTTTAAGGCTGGACTGTAACCATGGTTATATTCTGGGCTAATAAAAATAAAAGCATCTGCTTGAGCAATTTTGTTTGCCCATTCTTGTTGTTTAGGTTGATCATAAATTCCGGTGGCGGGTGGGTGAGAGCCTGAAAAAAGAGGTAAATCCCATTCTTTTAAATCTACGACTTCAGTTTGGAAATCGTTTAGACCCAATGTTGGAATTGTGGTTTCTAGCCAATTGGCAACTTTAATTGCTGTACGTCCTTCACGAATACTTCCTACGATAATATAGACCAGCATGTATGTTTCCTAAGAATTTTTATCTTTATAAGTTAATTCATTATATAGGTAGGAGAGAATATAGAATTTGTAAGGATTCTTATGTCATCAATAAAAAATTGAATAATAAAAAGCCCTCATTGAGAGGGCTTTTTATTTATATGAGCTTAATGCCCTGTTGGCCTTCGGGTGTTACCTTGAATATTTCTACTTCAAAGGTAATATTTTTGCCAGCTAACGGGTGATTAAAATCAATTTCTGTAATGTCATCATTTACCGACTTCACTACGCCGAATAAAGTTGTTTTTGCCTTATCTTCAAACTCAATCATATGGCCAGGAATAGGGCGTTGTTCAAACTTAACCGTATCGAAAGTTTGAATGTTTTCTGGATTCCATGGTCCAAATGCATCTTCAGGTGGAAGATGCACCGTACGACGGTCACCTGCACGTAAACCAAATAAGGCTTTTTCAAAACCAGGTAAAAGGTTGCCGTCGCCAATAGTAAGAGTAACTGGTTCTTCACGGTTACGGGTATTATCGATTTCTACGCCATTTTCAATAGCTACTGAAAAATGTAGATCGACTTTAGAGCCGTCTGTAATACGAATTTCTTCGTTAGGTTGAATAATTTCGGTCATATTATGCATCCGAATTTTGGTTGCGTTGCTTCTCAAGGAAGAATGTATCGATGAGTAGCAAGATGGTACCTAGGGTAATGGCACTGTCCGCAATATTAAAAGCTGGAAAGTGATGATTTTGGTAATAAACATGAATGAAATCGACAACATAACCTAAAGCAATGCGGTCAATTAAATTGCCTAATGCTCCACCTAAAATTAAAGCGATAGCTACAGGTAGCACCACCATTTTTTTAGGCATACGAAGCAACCAAAATACAAAAAGAACTGAAACTAAGCCTGCTAAAGATGTGAAGAAATAGCGTTGCCATCCTCCTGCATCAGATAAAAAGCTAAAGGCTGCACCATAGTTATGTAATAGTGTCCAGTTTAAAAATGGAAGCACAGGTACTGGATCCGCGTAGTTCAGATGTGTACTTGCAATCCATTTTGTCCATTGATCCAACACAATGGCAAGGACAGAAAGTCCAAGCCAAATTAGATTGTGTGGATAAAACTGGAATAAGCCTTTTTTAGCTTGTGAATTAGGCATATTTTCTCACTTCGCCACGACCAGTGACGTTCACAATACAACGACCACATAAACCAGGATGATCGGCATGTGTATTTACATCTGGAAGGACATGCCAGCAACGTGCGCATTTTTCACCTTCAGCTGCAGATATTTGTACACGTAAGCCTTCCATTTCAGTTGCTTCACCTTGTTCAGCAAATGTATGTACTACTACTTCTGAAGTAATAAGAACAAAACGGAGTTCATCAGCCAGTTGGTTTAAAACTGTTTGTAATGATTCATTTGCCCAAAGTTCAACTTTGGCTGAAAGATTACTACCAACGAGTTTAGCGTTACGCGCTGCTTCAATCTGTTTATTTACTGCAGATTTTACGCTAATCAATGTTTGCCAATCTTCTTCAGAAAGCAAGTTTGCTTTTGATGAAACCGGTAGGTCATACCATTCTGAAGTAAATACATACTTTTCAGTTTGTTCTGGAATGAGTGGCCATGCTTCTTGAGCGGTAAAGCTTAAAATTGGGCTCATCCAACGGATAAATGCTTGGACAATATGGTAAAGCGCTGTTTGTGCAGAACGGCGTGCCTGTGAATCCGCTTTAGTGGTGTACTGACGATCTTTGATGATGTCTAGGTAGAAACCACCTAAGTCATTAATACAGAAGCTTGTTAACGCACTACACACCACATGGAAGTTCATTTCTTCATAGGCAGTGATAATCGTTTGTTGTACTTCATTCGCACGCTGCAAGATGTATTGGTCGAGAGCGATGAGGTCATCTACTGCCAAAGCATCTGTGCTTGGTTTGAAACCATTTAAGTTAGCAAGCAAGAAACGTAATGTATTACGAATACGACGGTAACTATCACTTACACGGCTAAAGATTTCTTTAGATGCCGCGATTTCATAGCGATAGTCGCTAGAAGCTACATATAAGCGTAAACCATCAGCACCAAGTTGTTTAATGATTTCTTCAAGCGGAATATAGTTGCCTAAAGATTTCGATAACTTACGACCATTTTCATCAACCGTAAAGCCATGTGTTAACAATGCTTTGTATGGTGCACGATTGTGAATAGCCATAGAAGTTAATAAAGAAGACTGGAACCAACCACGGTGTTGGTCTGAACCTTCTAAGTATAAATCAGCAGGACTTTCTAGATCTTCACGTTGTTCAAGTACAGCGTAATGCGTTGTGCCAGAATCGAACCATACATCGAGGGTATCGCGAATAGCGTTATATTGTTCAGCATCTTCACCAATGAAGTCTTTCGCGTCACGTTTGAACCATGCTTCGATACCTTCTTGTTCGATAAGTTTAGCAACTTCTTCGATTAATTCAGGTGTACGCGGGTGTAATTCGTTCGTATCTTTATGAACGAAGAATGGAATTGGCACACCCCAAGTACGTTGACGTGAGATACACCAATCTGGACGTCCTTCAATCATTGATTCGATACGGTTTTTACCCCAGTTCGGTACAAACTCGATATCGTTTTCAATTGCATTAATGGCGCCTTCGCGTAAACCTTTTTGATCCATGCTAATAAACCATTGCGGGGTTGCACGGAAAATAATAGGGGTTTTATGACGCCAGCAGTGCGGGTAACTGTGTTTGATTGGTTGATGTGCCCATAAACGGCCTACAGCACCCAAAGCTTCGATAATCTTTGGATTGGCTTTATAGATGTGCTCACCAGCATAGATTGGGGCAGTTGGTAAATAAACACCGTTACCACCGACTGGGTTATCTACTGTAAGGTTATATTGAAGACCTACTTTATAGTCGTCTGCACCATGGCCAGGAGCTGTATGTACTGCACCTGTACCGCTTGTTGCGATAACGTGTTCACCTAAAATCACCGGAACTTGACGATCGGTAAGTAAAGGATGTTGTAATGTAAGGTTTTCAAGTTTGCTACCAGTAAAGTCTGCTAAAACTACTGGATTTTCAAGTTTATAGCGTTCAATTGCTGAAGCAACAAGGTCTTTAGCAAGAATGAAGTTTTGCTTACCACGCTCAGTAGTCACTTGTACCAATTGATATTCAATTTCTGCGTGCAAAGCAACGGCTTGGTTCGCAGGTAATGTCCACGGTGTAGTGGTCCAGATCACGATATCTGTTGGATCTTGAACGTCTACATTTAAACGAGCACTTAAATCTTTTAGATCGACAACGCCAAAACCAACATCAATTGCATCAGATTTTTTATCTTCGTATTCAACTTCAGCTTCAGCAAGCGCAGAACCACAGTCCATACACCAGTTCACTGGCTTTAAGCCCGGCTGGATATGACCATTTTTTTGAATTAAACCTAAAGCACGAACGATATCGGCTTCTTGTTTATAGTTCATGGTGAGATAAGGATTATCCCAGTCGCCTAAAATACCTAGACGCTTAAAGTCATTACGCTGTAAATCAATTTGTTTTAGTGCGTATTCACGACAAAGTTTACGGAAAGTAGCCGCGTCAACTTTTTCGCCAACTTTACCTACTTTTTCTTCAACTTTTAGCTCGATTGGCAAACCATGACAGTCCCAGCCCGGTACATAAGGCGCATCGAAACCTGACAGAGTACGGCTTTTTACAATAACGTCTTTGAGTACTTTGTTGACCGCATGGCCTAAGTGAATTGTACCGTTCGCATATGGAGGGCCATCATGCAAAATATATTTTTTCTTGCCAATACGCGATGCACGAATCTGCTGATAAATGTTGTCGGTATACCACTCTTCTAACCATTTCACTTCACGTACTGCCAAATTTGCTTTCATTGCAAATTGAGTATCCGGCAGGTTTAGCGTGGCTTTGTAGTCCACTGCATTCTCAGGAGTTTGCTTATCGCTCATGCAAGTTTTCATCCAGTTTAATCAGCTTGGGAGCCGACATGTTTTACAATCAAAATTCGAATTAAAAAGGAAATTGTGTCGTGTCGTTACGATATTGTCGTAACTGATGCACGTCATTATCAATTCCTGCCTTAAGTGCTTCAAGCGAAGGGTAGTTCAATTCACCATGAAGATAGTGAAGAAAAGTCACCCGCATAAATAAGCCATACAGATTAGCAGAAACATCAGGGAAATGTACTTCTAATCTCCACTCTGGATGTTCTTGCTGAATGGCTGGACGTGTACCGACATGACCCGCGCCATATAGGCTGTTTTCATGATATCCGGCAATTCCTGATTTTTCAGGTGTGTCCTGAAGTACTTTTTGAGTTAATGACGTTGTTTCGCAAATGACTTCAACCCCATAAATGCCATTTAAACAAGGTTTATGGCGGTTGAGGCGAACGTTAATGGTTGGAAAATCGAGAGTTCGTCCAATTTGGTCGCCATATTGAACACGTCCAGTAATACTGTATGGACGGCCTAATAATTTAGCGGCTAAGGCAAGATTTCCTGCCTGAAGTACCTGACGAATACGAGTTGAACTTACACGCTCACCTTCGAGTTCAATGGTATGTAAGTTGGTGACCCCAAATCCGTAATCTTTTAAAAATTCGCTATTGCCTTGGCGGTCTTTGCCGAAATGGAAATCATCACCTAAAACCAAAGCCTGTGCGTTTAATTTGTCTTTTAATAAATCGGCAAATTCAGTAGCACTCATGCTACGGAAGTGCTGATCAAATTTAGCAACCGCAATGTAATCTATTCCAAGTTCGGCTAGGTATTCGACTTTTTCCCGTAATGAATTAATACGAGGAGGGGCATCGTAACCTTGAAAGAACTCAAGAGGTTGTGGCTCAAAAATCATGACCAATGTTTTTAAGCCTTGTGCTGCAGCAATTTTTTTGAGTTGAGCAATCATCGCTTGGTGACCTAAATGGACACCATCAAAATTACCAATAGTTACCGCTGTTGGTGGTAACTGAAAATTGGGCGATAACGCATTAAGACGAAGCAGTTTCATGAACTTAAAATATGGCTATTTTTGCAAGGGCTATATATTGCCATAATCTCACAGATTCGTCTTGTTGTTGTGTTTTTACTCAGTTATTTTTCAATATGAATATTCTTTATATTTAAAATACTGATGAATTAAATAAAAATAAATCAGTTTTTCTTATTAATTATTTGCTCTACTATATTTTCATCCACTCTTTGATTAGAGAATTAAGATGAAAAAACCCTTTTACCAATTAAATCAAAGCAAAGATGTTATACGACATTTTACCCCAAATTGGTTTACAGCGACTATGGGTACTGGTGTGGTAAGTATGATTTTAATTCAGCTTCCTTTTGCTCAATCATTTTTATTCATGCTAGCCACTTTGTTATGGCAATTTAATATTGTCCTATTTAGTGTTTTTTCAGGTCTCTATTTATTACGGTGGTTGCTTTTCCCTCATGAAGCGAAGCAAATATTTAAGCATCCTAATATGAGCTTGTTTTTAGGTGCTATTCCGATGGGGTTAGCTACCATACTAAATGGATTCTTAAGCTTTGGTGTTGGGCTTTATGGTGAAGTGTCAATCCATATTGCCCAAGCTTTATTGTACATCGATGTCTTTTTAGCTCTAGCAATTGCGTGGATTGTACCGTTTTGCATGTTTAGCCGTCAGAACCATCAACTACATACCATGACTGCAATCTGGCTTTTACCTGTAGTTGCATGTGAGGTGGCTGCAAGCTCTGCGGGCATGTTAGTAGCTCATTTACCAGCAGATCTGCATAGCTTTCATTTACTACTGGCTGGTTATGTGCTTTGGGGAATCTCTGTTTTACCGGCATTCGCTATTTTGACAATTTTAATGTTGCGTATGGCTTTGCATCAATTACCTGAAAAAGAAGTCGCGATTTCTAGCTGGCTCTCTTTAGGCCCAATTGGTACAGGTGCTTTAGGATTATTGTTGCTAGGGCAACAGGCACAAAGAGTGGCGCCAAATGTAGGATTTGACCAATTCGCGAATGTCTTTCCAGCTTTAGGAATCGTGGGCAGTCTGGTGCTTTTAGGTTTCGGGTTATGGTGGCTTGGTCTAGCAATCTTAACAACGCTTCGTCATGCCAAGACAGGTATTCCATTCAATTTAGGTTGGTGGGGGTTAACCTTTCCATTAGGTGTATTTATTCTGGCGCTATTTAATTTAGGACATCAGGTTGAAATTGTCTTTTTACAATACGTTGCTGTGGCATTGAGTATTTTGTTATTGGCGATGTGGGGCGTTGTAATGAAGAAAACGCTAGCAGGAGCATATAGTGGTCAATTGTTCTTCTCTCCATGCTTAATCGCCTTACAACAAAAAATGCAGTGATCATGAAAAGGTGCAAAAAGCTTTTGCACCTGATTTATACTTATTTTCTAATTTTATTTAATTTTGATTTGAGCTTTTTGAATGAACACTGATATTGCTTTAATTATGGCACTTCCTAATGAATCTAAAGGTTTATTTGAACAGGCAGGTGTTGAAGTCCATTACAGTGGTATTGGCAAGATTAATGCTGCCTTTAAAGCATTTGAGGTTATTCAAAAAACAGGGTGTAAAACTTTAATAAACCTAGGTACAGCTGGTAGTTCTGCATTTAATCGACATGATTTGGTCGAGGTGAAGACTTTTGTACAACGGGATATGGATGTTTCACCGTTAGGGTTTGAGATAGGTGTAACGCCTTTAGATACGCATTTACCCGCTGAAATTCACCTTCAACCACATTTTGCTAATTTGCCAAAGGGGATTTGTGGTACTGGCGATTCATTTGAAACAGGCCAGCCAAAGGTAGCTTGCGATGTGGTTGATATGGAAGGCTATGCTTTAGCCAAAGTCTGCCATAAGTTAGGAGTTCGCTTGATTTCGGTGAAGTATATTACTGATGGAGCAGATGACACTGCACATCTGGATTGGGAAGAAAATTTATTATTAGGCGCCCAAAAACTTTTAGCCCTTTATCAAAATCATTTCTAAAAAAAGATCGGCAAGTTTGCCGATCTTTTTTGGGTTTTAACGAGGCAATACGCCGTAGAGCATCAGGTGTACTGTGTGCTCAATTGAGCGTTGGAACATGCTTCGGTTACGAAGAGTTTTTCCAGTCACCATTTCCATTTGGGTTGCAAAATCTGCATAGTTTTGCGTAAGGCCCCAAATGTTTAAAATTAATAATTCTGGGTCGATATCTGGTGAAATCTTCCCTTCTTCTTGCCAAGTCTGAATGACTTTAGCTTTGCGCTTAAATAGTTTTTTTAATGGTCCTTTGAGAATAGGTAAAATATGCGGAGCGCCTTGAATTATTTCTAATGCAAACAATCTAGATGCTTTCGGTTGGCTACGAGACAGTTCGATTTTTTGTATTAAATAGTGAGATAAGGCTTCGGCTGGTTCTAATTCAGATTCTAAAGTTTGTAAGGGAGCCAACCATTTTTGTAAAACAGTTGTGAGCACTTCTACGTATAAAGACTCTTTATTTTCGTAGTAATAGAAAATATTCGACTTATGCATGTCGGCGAGTTGGGCAATTTCATCCAGACTTGCGCCAGTGAACCCATAGACCGAAAATACGTCAAGGGCGGCAGCAAGAAGCTGATTGCGCTTTTGGGTACTCTTTTTTTGTTCCATCTGCTGCATAATTAAAAAAATAATATTCCCATTGTAAGGGAAATTGTTTGATTTGTGCACAGGTGTCTTGCTTTTTTAATCAAAAAACGGCTAGTTATTTGCGTAATAGATATACTATTGTGCAAAAAATAAAGAATTTAACTAGTTTATTGTTATTCTTAAAAATATTTTTAAAATTTCGCCCTAAAAAAGAGCAATAAAACAGCAGCTTTATTGCTCGTAAATTGGGCATTTTTCGATTGAACGGTTCTTATTACTCATTGCAAACTTAAGTTGCCAGAACAGCATCGAGTACTTGTTGCTCAAGTTGGGCAAAACTAATGCTCTTTTTACGTGGGCGTGGCAAATTAACTTGGAAACTTTGAGCAATCTGACCTTTATCTAATAAGATAATACGGTCAGCTAATTGCACTGCTTCACTTACATCATGTGTTACTAAAATGGCAGTAAAACCTTGTTCTTTCCACAAGCGTTCGATGAGGCTTTGCATTTCAAGACGGGTGAGGGCATCTAATGCACCCAAAGGTTCATCTAACAACAAAATGCGTGGCGTATGCGATAGTGCGCGTGCTAAAGCTGTACGTTGTCGCTGGCCGCCAGAGAGCTGTGAGGGCCATTGTCCAGATTTTTCTTTTAAACCAACTTTTTCTAGTAACTCTTCAGCTAAAGCATGTTGCGATTTTGGTAGTCCAAGTTGAACATTTTGAAGAATATTTCTCCAAGGAAGTAAACGAGGATCTTGGAACATAACTCGAATATCATCATTGGTAATGCCTTCACGCAAATGGCGAGCAGACTTAAATTTAATTTCTCCAAAACTGGCTTTTTCAAGTTGGGCAATTAAACGTAGTAACGTGCTTTTACCACAACCACTTCGACCAACAATTGCTAAAAATTCACCAGGTTGGATGTGTAAGTCAAGATCTTCAAGAACCTTAACCTCACCATAAAATTTATACAGCTGCTCAATCAGAATCTCTGCGCCTAACGTAGGCTCTTGTGATTCTGTTGGCTCTTCAGGAATGAGCTGCACGTCATTCTGATTAATATTTAAATTCAGATTTGTCATGTTTTAAGCTCCCTTATTTCTGATATCCAGAGTGCCAACGTAGTAAATAGCGCTCTAAAATCTGTGCTAAGACATCTGCCAGTTTGCCTAGTAAGGCGTAAAGAAGAATACCGACCAGTACCACATCTGTTTGTAAAAACTCACGTGCATTCATGGTCATATAGCCAATACCAGCTTGAGCAGAAATGGTTTCAGCAACAATTAGCAATACCCAAACCAAACCTAAAGCAAAGCGTAAACCGACTAAAATAGAAGGCATCGCACCTGGAAGAATAATTTCTTTGTAAAGTTGCCAGCGAGAAAGTCCGTAGCTTTTACCCATTTCGATCAGTTGAGGGTCAACTGACCGAATACCGTGATAGGTATTGATATAAATTGGGAAAAAAACACCTACTGCGACTAAAAATAATTTTGCTGTTTCATCAATACCGAACCACAAGATGACGAGTGGAATAAGTGCCAATGCTGGGATGTTACGAATCATTTGCAAGGTTGTATCGAGTAGGGTAGAAGCAAATCGAGAAGACCCATTCAGTAAACCCAATAGCAAACCTAGACCGCCCCCAATTAAAAGCCCAAGCAAAGCGCGGCCTGCACTGACCTTAACGTGATGCCATAATTCTCCGCTAACGAGTAAGTGCCAAAAAGCGGAAATGACTGCCGTGGGTGCCGGCAAAATACGGCTTTCTAAAAGACCAGAACTTGATGCAATTTGCCAGACAATCAATAGGATGATCGGGAAAATCCAAGGCAGCAGATGCTGCCCGATTTGTTTTGTTCCACGTGAAACAATACTTTCATCTTTACTCATGCAGGCTCCTTGACGGAACTATTTTGCTTCTTCTCGTCGGGAACATAGTTGTTAGCAATAATTTCACCAAATGGGCCAGTTAGATTTGGCTGAGCAAGTTTGGCACGAGTTTCAATTGGTAAAAGAGGGAATACTAATTCTGCAAAACGGATTGACTCTTCAAGGTGCGGATAACCCGAGAAAATAAAGGTATCGATACCTAAGTCAGCATATTCCTGAATACGAGCAGCGACTGTTTCAGGGTCACCTACAAGTGCTGTACCCGCACCGCCACGGACTAAGCCAATACCTGCCCAGAGGTTTGGAGATACTTCAAGCTTGTCTCGGTTACCGCCGTGAAGAGCTGCCATACGTTGTTGACCGACAGAATCCATTTGTGCAAATTTTTTCTGTGCGGCAGCAATGGTCGCATCATCAAGATATTGGATAAGTTCGTTAGCTGCTGCCCATGCTTGTTCATTGGTTTCGCGAACAATGACATGCAAGCGAATGCCATAAGTTAATTTACGGCCTTTAGCCTCAGCTTTGGCACGAACATGTTCGATCTTTTGTTTGACTGCTGCTGGTGGTTCACCCCAAGTGAGGTATGTATCGACTTGCTCAGCGGCCAAGTCGACAGCGACGTCTGAAGAACCGCCAAACCAAAGTGGTGGATAAGGCTTTTGAACAGGTGGGTAAAGCAGTTTTGCATCATCCACTTGTAAACGCTCGCCGTGAAAGGTAAATGCTTCACCTGTATGTGAGCGTGTCAAAATTTCACGCCAAATTTTTACATATTCGTTGGCTGTTTGATAACGCGTTGAGTGATCTTCATATAATCCATCACCACGTAGTTCAGCCTCATCACCACCAGTGACTAAGTTGAGTAGCACACGACCATTCGACAAACGGTCGAATGTTGCAGCCATACGTGCTGCTAAAGCTGGTGTGGTTACACCCGGACGTAACGCGACTAAAAACTTAAGGTGTTGAGTTGCATCAATCAGGCTAGCCGCCGTAATCCAAGGATCTTCACATGAACGACCCGTTGGAATAAGTACACCTTCATAACCCAAATTATCTACTGCCACAGCAATTTGCTTCATATAGGCATGGTCAACCTGACGAGCGCCTTTACTTGTACCTAAATAGCGACTATCACCGTGGGTAGGAATAAACCAGAAAATTTTCATGTGCATTACCTATATGTCTATTGAAATTACTTGGCAATCCAAACAGCTTGTTTGATGCTGATTGGTTTTGGAATGATGCCTTGTTGGGTAAAAATGTCTGCGAGCTGCTGTTGCTCAGCAATAACTTTGCTGTTGAGTGGCGCTGCCGATGATGGACGTGGACGACGTTTAATGAATAAGTCACTGGTCGCAGGCTTAAGGCCTGTACTTTGGCCAATGGCACTTGCCGTTTCTGCTTGATGGCTTTGAACCCATTTGTCGGCTTGATTGATTTGTTTGATGAGTCCCGAAACCGCTTTAGGATGTTGTTTAACAAAATCTGGAGCGGCTAAGTAAAATGTATAGTTCGGACTTAAGCCTTTACCTGATGCAAGAACACGGGCTTGATCTTCTAATTGTGCTGAAGCGAAGTAAGGGTCCCAAATTGCCCATGCATCAACGGCACCTTTTTGGAATGCAGCACGAGCATCGGCAGGCGTAAGCCAAATTGGAGTAATGTCGCTCCAGTTTAGGCCTGCTTTACGTACGGCTTGTACAAGCAAGTAATGAGAGCTGGAACCTTTTTGCAGCGCAATACGTTTGCCTTTCAGGTCTTTAAGCTGTTTCAGTTGTGAGTTTTTAGGAACTAAAATTGCCGATGCCAGCGGTTTCGCTGCTTCATAGGCAATGTAATATAAAGGTTTACCAGCCGCTTGTGCGTAGACTGGCGGGGTATCTCCAGTGACTCCAACATCAAGTGAACCGACAGCTAAAGCTTCTAAAATTTGTGGGCCAGCAGGGAACTCATTCCAAGTAACTTTGGCATTTGGAAATTCTTGTTCAAATAATTTTTGCTGTTTGGCAATCGCAAAATTAATCGAGCTTTTTTGAAAACCAATACGAAGTTCTTTCACAGTTGGGTCGATTGCCCAAGCTGGCGCTGCAATTGTTAAACCTAGTACAGTGACTGCGCTAATACGTTTAGCTAACTGGACCCACTGACTTTTATTGAAAAATGACTGATGTTGCATATTGATATCCTTGTTCCCCTTGAGGCAAGGCACAGCATTTATATGATTATTTAAGCCGTGCCTAAGCTGGGTTTATTTCAGTTTTAAAATGGCGTCTTGAATGGTGAGTTTGTTTGGAATGAGCTTTTGCGCATAAAAGGCATCAGCTACTTGTTGTTGTTCTTGTGCCACCTTGTCTGATATTGGCTGAACTCCAAAACCCATACGTGAAATGGAAGTTTTGAGTACACCAAACTCAAGTGCTGTAGGTTTTTCGAGTAGCTTGGCAGCTTCATCTTGATGTGTGCTGACCCATTCAGTTGTCTGATTAAGTGTCTGTACAACTGTGTTGAGAACTTTCGGGTTGTTTTCTGCAAATTTACGGTCGGCTAAATAGAACTGATGATTGCTTACCAAATTTTCACCTGTTGCTAAAACTCGTGCCTGAATTTGATGTTCAGCCGCTGCAAAGAACGGGTCCCAAATCACCCATGCATCTACCGCACCTTTTTCAAATGCAGCACGTGCGTCTGATGGCGGTAAATAAACTGGTTGAATATCGCTTAAGCTTAAGTTGTTGGCTTCTAGAACTTTCAATAACAGGTAATGAACATTCGAGCCTTTATTAAGAGCAACACGTTTGCCTTTTAAATCTTGAATAGAGTGGATTGGAGAGTCTTTTTGTACCAATAGCGCTTCTGCTTTTGGCGCAGCGGGTTGGTTTGCGACATAGACTAAATTTGGATTAGCAGCTTGAGCAAAGATCGGGGGAGCTTCACCTGCTTCACCAAGTGAAACACTCCCTACATTTAAGCCTTCAAGCAATTGAGGGCCAGCAGGAAACTCAACCCATTTTACTTGTACACCTTGATCTTTTAGTACTTTTTCTAGGTCACCACGAGCTTTTAAAATAGGAAGAATGCCATATTTTTGATAGCCAATATTTAAAGTTGTGGTGGCCTGTTCCTCTTTTTTGGCACAACCACTTAACATCATCACTCCTGCTAGGCTGGCCGCGATGACTGAATATTTTGCCCATGAAGTGGTGTTGAAAAGTGCCATGAGGTTTCGTGCTCCCCGAAAGAGAAAAAGAAAAAATAATTGGATGAGCAGATACCCTAAATGGATTTTTATTTCAGAAAAAATAAGTATTCGGTCTTTATTTATGCAAAAAAAAGCTAAACACAATAGGCTATAAACTTATGCAAAAAAATGATTTATCTAAAAGAAATATGTTTAATGAATTGTGAGTAAGTTGATGTAAATAAAATAAAAAATATTAAAACATTAAAAAATAGAGATTTAAAAAAAGTACAACCATAAATTAATAGCATTTATGGATGTACTTTTTTAACTAAGCTTATCTGAAATAAGAATATCTTAAAAAGCGCAAAGGCTAAGGGAGCAGCTTTTTAAACACTAAAGAATTCCTTTGGTAGTTATAGAGCGCTTGACGGGCATTCGGTAAGTCATCAACACTGACTTGATGGAAACCATGTTCTAAAAACCAGTGAGCGGTACGCGTTGTTAAAACGAATAATTGACGAATACCTTGTTCTTTGGCTTTTTCTTCAAGGAATTGCAGAATTTGGCTACCACGGTTTGATTTACGATAACTTGGATGTACGGCAACACAGGCAATTTCTGCAGAACGAGTTTCGTTAAATTCAGTCGGAATTGGATAAAGTGCAGCACACGCTAGAATCATACCGTCGCGTTCAATGACAGCAAACTGGCTGATTTCTTGCTCTAAACGTTCTCGTGAACGATAAACCAAAATGCCTTCTTCTTCTAAAGGGCGTAATAAATTCATTAAACCACCCACATCTTGAATATGGGCTGTGCGAACTTCTTCATAATGTGCATCGGTAATCATGGTACCTATACCATCTCGAGTAAATAACTCTTGAAGAAGGGCGCCATCATAGGCATATGAAATAAGATGTACGCGATGTACGCCAGATAAAGACGCTTTTTTGGCTTGTTGCAAATGTAAAGTGAGCGTCGGACTAACAGTTTGGTATTGTTGAATATAGTAGTCGAGCTGATGTGGGCTTAACTCACGTAATATTTGTTCATCCTCATTAAGAAGCCCTTGTTGTTCCCCAAGAAAAATGAGTTTATCTGCTTTTAAATAAGTTGCAGTTTTGGTCGCAACTTCTTCTGCTCTTAAGTTAAATACTTCGCCTGTAGTGGAATAACCTGTTGGCCCCAGTAGCACAATATTATGATTATCGAGATGTCGATCAATCGCATCGGTATCAATAGAGCGAACTTCACCTGTGAGCTGGAAATCCATTCCATCACGAATGCCATAAGGTTTAGCAGTCACAAAATTACCCGATATCACATCTATTCGAGCGCCGTACATTGGAGAGTTCGCTAAGCCCATAGAAAGCAATGCTTCAATTTCTAGGCGAATGGAACCTACGGCACTCATGACACAGCTTAAAGATTCACGTGTAGTAATGCGGCAGTTGTCATAAAAAGGGGTTTCAATTCCTTTTTCTTTAAGATTTTGATTAATTTGCGGACGTGCGCCATGAACTAAGATTAAACGGATACCAAGAGAGTGTAATAAAGCAATATCGTGAATGATATGTTCGAAATTAGGATGACGGACTGCTTCACCACCAAACATCAATACGAATGTTTTATCGCGGTGAGCATTAATGTAGGGCGCTGAGTGTCGAAACCAGTGTACATAATGCTGGGTGTTATTATGCGACTTTTCTAAAGACTTGCTTGGCATACCGATCTCGAATCAACAGCAAAAAGATATAGAGATGATTCTAAACAAAAAAGATTAAAGTCGCATGTTTTAGATAAAAAAACACCCAAATCAGAGTTTGGGTGTTTAAAGAATTTTAGAATTAATGAACAACTCTAATGATTTTGTGGCTTTGTTCATTTACCAGCACATAATTTCCGTTCACTTTGTACCATTTTTGGTAGCGACCCGGCTTAGTGAGTTTCTGATGTTGACGGTAGTCAATCACGTAACGTGAGTGTTGATATTCACGGGGTACAACCTGACCTGCTCGCCATACATTGCGATGGTCATCTTTTTTAATCACTTTAACTGTTTTTACTTCATGGTTTTGGTAATTGCTATGGTGATTATGATCGTTAGGTGCTGCCATTGCTGTTGTTGCAACTAAACCACTGAGTGAAAGAACAATTGCTGTTGTTAGTTTTTTCATTGTAAACCTCGAATGATGAATTAAATTTCAATAACTAAAGATTAGTGAACAATTACAGATAAATCGTGGAGGCTACGAAGAATAAATGTGAAAACTAACGATGAAATAAGAAGAAATTAAGAAAATACGAAGTGTAAGAATATAAAAAAATCTTTTTATTTTTAAAATATATAAGTCATAAAAAAAGGATAAAACCATACGGCTTTATCCTTGTTGCTCAGCGATAGCGAGGTTCTATCGCGTTAAAAACCACGAATACTAACAATACTATTAGAATCAGTGTCGACTAAAATATAGTCATTGTTGATTTTATACCATTGTTGGTTTCGGTCTGGTTTCGGCAAGTTACTATCTTTATAGTCGACTTTGTAGCCATTACCACGATAGTGCTGTGGCATGACATAGCCAGGCTGCCAGCGATGCTGTTTAAGCCGTTCAAAACCACGTTCTTCGCGCATACGGCGTTCGTCACGGACACGATCTTCATCATGATCACGTCCAAATCCTGGCCCACGATCGTTCCATTCACCGCGTGGTCCTCCACCTTTAGGACCTTTGGGGCCATGGCCTCGGTCAAAAGGAGGATCAGCAAAGCTCGCCATACTTGTGGTGAGTACGGCTATGGAAAGGGTTAAGATTGTGAACAACTTTTTCATGATGCATCCTCGTTTACATCTGATGTCTCTCATGTTGAATACTCTACGCGCAAAATGCAGAGAAACTGTGAAGATCATTTAATGGTTCAATTAAAATTACGGATAGATCAAGAGTTTTTATCAATAATAAAAAAGGCTTGTATATATCTTTTCAGGTATAGGCAAGCCAGATTTGATGATCGGCTGTAATTTTATTTAGCTTTTCATCTTTAACATTTTAATCCTGTGCATCGATACTTTGACCATTGAGTGCCAAGCTATCCTCACCCATTAAATAGAGATAAGCAGGCAAAATCGACTCTGGTGTAGGTAAGGATTTCGGATCTTCTTGTGGGTAGGCTTTAGCACGCATTGCGGTACGTGTCGCGCCTGGGTTAATGCAGTTAAAGCGGATATTTGGATAAATATTTTCCGCTGCAAAAATTTTGCTCACCGCTTCAATTGCAATTTTTGAGACAGAATATGCACCCCATAAAGCACGTGCTTCACGGCCTACACCAGAACTGGTAAATACCACAGAGGCATTTTCTGATTTCTGCAAAAGTGGTAATAGCGCTTGAGTCAAAGCAAAAGGCGCGCGCAAATTAACCGCCATGACATCATCCCAAGTTTCGGTTGGGTAATGTGCTAGCTCTACGCGCTCACCTAAAATACCTGCATTATGCAAAATACCGTCTAGGCGTCCAAACTGTTTCTCAAGAGTATCGACTAAAAAGTCATAATCACGGTCAGAAGCACTCGAAAGCTGTAAGGGTAAAATTGCAGGTTGCGGTGCGCCTAGACTTTCAATTTCATCATAAATAACTTCTAGTTTGTTTAAGGTTCTACCATGCAGTACAACGGTTGCGCCATGTAGGGCATAAGTCAGAGCTGCAGCTCGCCCAATTCCATCGCCAGCGCCGGTAATTAAAATGATTCGATCTTTGAGTAGA
Source organism: Acinetobacter sp. GW821-FHT09D10 (assembly GCF_059416285.1). Taxonomy (NCBI): domain Bacteria; kingdom Pseudomonadati; phylum Pseudomonadota; class Gammaproteobacteria; order Moraxellales; family Moraxellaceae; genus Acinetobacter; species Acinetobacter sp. GW821-FHT09D10. Next base: position 112,368 of record NZ_JBWKOW010000009.1, on the reverse strand, counting down.
TCTGGACGAGGTTGGTATTCTGAATATTTCATTGGTAAACCTCCTTCTTTTTATATTGATAAAACGAATAACTGTTAAAAAAGCCTATAAAACTCTTATGTTAACTTATCATACGCTGATTTTCCTGTAGAGCAGGAAGCTTTTGACGTAACATATCGTGTAATTCTGTCACCGTATTTACAATCGAATCGGCCTGCCATGCAGCGAGATCATCACGATGTTCGATTGGTAAATAGCCATATGCAGCCAAAATAGTATACATATTGGCATATCGACCAGCATCAATATCACGTGGATGGTCACCCACATAAATAATTTCATTTGCTGGGATATTTAACTGTTTAGCCGCCAAATACATTGGTTCTGGATCTGGCTTGGTTTGACTGACATCTTCAGGACACACTAAAACTGCACAACGTTCGGTCAGATTTAACTTCTCTAAGAGAGACTCGCTTAAACCACGAGGTTTATTGGTCACAATACCCCACGGAATTTCTTTAGCTTCTAACGCTTCTAGAAGCGGATACATGCCTTCAAACAGGTCTGTATCGACCACAATGTTATTGCCATAAAGGTCTAAAAAGTTTTGGCGATGTGCCAAGAAAATTGGATTGGTCACATCCAGCTCTGGATAGACCAATTTAACCATCGCACGAGCGCCTTCAGAAACCTGAGTACGAATTAGGTCGGCATCAACAACCGGACGTCTTTCATCACGGCACATTTGCTGAATAATACGAATGAAGTCGGCAGCCGTATCGATAAGAGTACCGTCTAAATCAAATAAAACAGCTTTCATCATGCACCTGTATTGATTGTGTGAACCATATAATTAACGTCGACATTTGGCGCTAACCAGTAATGCTTGGTAAGCGGATTGTAGTGCAGTCCAGTCATTTCTTTTAAGGTAAGGCCTGCATTACGAATGTCATGTGCCATTTCAGAAGGGCGAATAAATTTATGATAATCATGAGTACCTTTTGGCAACATGCGTAGTACGTATTCTGCACCAATAATGGCAAATAAATAAGATTTTGGGTTACGGTTAATGGTTGAAAAGAACACATGGCCGCCCGGTTTAACCAAAGCCTGACAAGCTCTTACAATAGATGCAGGATCTGGAACGTGTTCCATCATTTCCATGCAAGTCACCACATCGTATTGACCTGCTTGTTCTTGTGCTAATTCTTCTACAGGAATTTGGCGATATTCAATATTTTGAACATTGTCTTGTTGAGCATGCAAACGGCCTACAGCTAGCGGTGCTTCACCCATATCAATACCGAGTACATCTGCTCCACGACGTGCCATGCTCTCGGCCAAAATACCGCCACCACAGCCGACATCAAGTACTTTTTTTCCAGCAAGACCGCCTACGCGTTCATCAATCCAATTTAAACGTAGTGGATTAATTTGATGAAGTGGGCGAAATTCAGAATGTTGATCCCACCATTTGGCAGCAAGTGCTTCAAACTTTGCGATTTCTTGTAAATCAACATTCAATTGCGACATGGTGCTACCTCTAAACTTGAGTTATCTTTTTGGATGTAATTCGCCGTTAGTGTAGCGATTATTGGGGAAAAAGCGATAAACCCAATAAAAAACTTCACAGAAGCAAAACGAATTTAGCATATTTGTTTTATATTTAGGGCATAAGCTAATGCATAACAACTTAGAGGAAAAGCTGTAGCAATGAAAAAATTGGTTTTGGGTGGTTTGAGTGCAGCAATTATGGCCGTATCGGGTAGTGCAATAGCAGCAGATTTTGTTGCTGGTAAAGACTACACCGTGATTGCCAATCCAGGCAAAGTGGAAGTTCCGGGGAAAATCGAAGTTCGAGAGTTCTTTTGGTATGGATGTCCACACTGTTTTAAACTTGAACCGCATATGCAAACGTGGTTAAAACAGATTCCTAAAGATGTACGTTTTGTACGTACACCAGCTGCAATGAATAAAATGTGGGAACAAGGGGCACGTACATATTATACATCTGAGGCATTAGGTGTACGTAAGCGCACGCATTTACCATTGTTCCATGCGATTCAAGTGAACGGTCAACAAATTTTTGATCAGGCTTCTGCTGCGAAGTTCTTTACTCGTTATGGCGTGCCTGAACAGAAATTTAATAGCACTTACAACTCATTTGCTGTAACTGCAAAAGTTGCCGAGTCAAATAAACTTGCTCAACAGTACCAATTAACAGGTGTTCCTGCGGTTGTAGTTAATGGTAAATATGTTGTGCAGGGTGAAGATGGTAAAGTCACTCAAGTTCTTAATTATTTAATTGAGAAAGAACGTAAAGCCAAATAAGTTGTTTAGGCTTTACTTCAAAAATGGGCTTCATCTGAAGCCCATTTTTATTCAATTAAAATTTATATCGATGTTTAATTTTTTGTTAATTATCACGAAATATTTCAATTAATTTTTTGGGTTTTCATCTTCAATTTGAAAATTTAACACATCAAAATTAACAGTTTGAGTTGGTAGCGATAATGCCTGATTAATATATAAATTAATTAATTTTTGGCGAGAACCAATAGAACGCTGGTAATACGTAGAATTTAAAAGCAATGATGCACCGTAGGTGAGTGACCAGATGTAAGACAAATAATCACGAATCGACATATCATAATTTAATGATTTTAAATAATTTTCAGTAATATCTTTAATAGCTAAAATGCGCTGTTGGCGGATTTCATAAAGTTCTTCGAAAAGATGCTTCAACTTAGACTCTGTCATCGTCAGATTTTCTTCAAGTTGATGCAATAAAATTGTTTTTCCAGGCGTAAGCAAATGGTGAAGCATGTAATGTGGTGCATACTCTTTGAAATCTGTATTATATTTTTTAGAAATTTCTAAAATTTGCTTTTCATTTTGAATAATTAACTCAAGTAGAAGCTCATTTTTGCTTCTAAAATGCTTATAAAGTGTGCCTTTAGCAATATCCAGCTCGGCCACTAACTCATCTAGAGTAATTTCCTGATTGTTTTCTAGTAACAATTTTTCTGCCACGCTCAGAATTTTTTCTTTACGCATCAAAAACTGTGTATGACGATCAAGATTCATAGGTATTCCCACACCAGTTTGGCCTAACTAATAGTTTACTTCCTGTAAAAAGAAAAAGACTTTTCTCGAAATTTTTAGCCTTTTTCTTTCTCTCTTTACGTATTACCACATAACCTGTTTTTTGTCATTTGCCGCTCTTACCGTTCCCAGTTTGCAATCCCTCTAAAGAGTAAGCGAACTTGTGTAGAAGCATTTTCGATAAAGGCAGTTTGTTGCTGTTTGAGCTGCTCGTCTTGATATTGTTTAGATAGATTGAGCCACGTCATTGCCCATGTAAAAGACATGTTGGTCAAAATAGTAGACAAGACATTTAAGTCTTGAGGATGTTGAATATGTTTAAAATTTTCGAGTTTGGTAAGATCGGTTGTTAAATCTTCAATCAGAAATTCGATTTCTCGGGCAATTGCTGCACGGACCGTTTCTGAACCGCCCCAACGCTCGGAAATCATAAATTGCCACTGCTTAGGGCTATGATTTACCGCCTGAACAAATAGCTCAATGCTGGTCTGAGTTTTGGTCGATTTATGTTGTAAATAACTTTGACCCAATTGATGTAAAACACTTTTTAAATGTAACGCAACTTGGTCGACTAGTTCCTTACCAAGTTCATCCATATCTTGAAAATGACGATAGAACGCTGTCGGTACCAAACCAACTTCACGTGCAACTTCACGCAAACTGATACTACTGAACGAACGCCCAGACGTGCTTAGATGCAAGGCTGCATCGAGGAGTGCCTGACGACTTTGCTGTTTTCGTTCATCCCGTATCGACATTAAAAGAGCCTATTTAAACCGTGAGCCAGAGTCTAACAAAAAAGAGCAAACTTTCATAAAAAAAATAGTGAACAAGTGTTGACTGAGTGAGCGGTTATAAATATAGTGTACATATGTTCACTATACGAACATGTGTTCACTCAAATAAATAGCCAGATACAAAAGAGGAACGTATGAACGCAACACTTAGTTATCAGCCACATTTGGTTCGAGAAGATTTCGTTGATTTTGTTTTGCAGAAAATTAACGTGACTTGGGCTTGGAAACGCGTACTTGCAGAAGTTACCGCAGTTCAGTCTCTACATACCGATATGGTGCTTATCAAGCTAAAACCGAATCGTAATTTCAAATTCGATCAGGTATGTGCTGGACAAAGTATTTTATTGACCCTACTTATAGATGGGGTTTACCACCAGCGTAGTTATTCAATTATTGAAGTAACGAATGAAGGTGAAATCTCTTTAGGTATTAAAGTACAGGGCTTAGTGTCTAGTGCAGCTCAACGATTACATGTTGGAGAGTGCATTGAGATTTCACAGCCACAAGGTGATTTTACTTTGCATCAAGGCCAGCAACCTGCGATTTTAATTGCGTCAGGTAGTGGCATTACTGCAATTTATTCACTTTTGCAGCAAGCATTGAAACAGCAGCTTGAACAGATTCATGTCATTTACTTTAATCGCGCAGAAATTTTTCATGCTGAATTAAAAGCTTTGGCAGAACTGCATCCAGAGCTTCAATATCATTTTTTTAATACCACTGAGCAAAAGCAGCATTTAGATGCGAAATTGTTGACGAAACTGGTGCCGAACTTTAAAGACCTACAAATGTATGCATGTGGTCATCACGGCATGATGCGTCAGGCACAAGATATTTATAAGCAACATGATGTGTTGGAAAACTTCCATCAAGAATTTTTCATGCCTGTTCAAATCGAACAGTCTAATGAAGCACAACCCATCATATTCCGTCGTTCGCAACAAAACTTTCTTGCCACGACAACGTTATTAAGCAGTGCAGAGCAAGCTGGCTTACGTCCACAGCATGGTTGTCGTATGGGTGTATGCAACCAATGTACGTGTACCAAAGTCAGTGGTGTCACCCAGAATATATTAACAGGTGAAATTGACGATCAACCAAATCGTGCAATTAAGTTATGCGTGAACCAAGCCCTTAGCCCAGTCACGATTGATCTATAAAAACAAACATAAAAGAGATTTGAGGATACCATTATGAATATGGCAGTAGAACTTAAAGCAACATCAAAATCGGCACATTTAACCCCAGAGCAAACAGAAGCTTTTGGTCGCCGTATTGAAGAAATTCGTCTTGAAGTGATGAAAGATCTCGGTGAAAAAGATTCAAAATATATTTACAAAGTACGTAATTTTGTACGCTACACCGAAATTGCATCACGTGGCATGTTGATGTTTGGTGGTTGGATTCCACCAGTATGGTTGTTGGGTACGGCTATGCTAGGCGTATCTAAAATCGTTGAAAACATGGAGCTCGGTCATAATGTGATGCATGGTCAGTTTGACTGGTTAAATGATCCAACGCTTAACGGTGCAACCTATGACTGGGATACAGTATGTACTGGTGAAGACTGGAAATATACCCATAACTATAAGCATCATACCTATACCAATGTGTTTGGCATGGATCATGATATTAGTGGTTATGGTGTGATGCGCATGAGCCGTGAACAAAAGTGGGAACCTCGTTTTTTATTCAACGTGCCAATGGGTTTTGTATTGTCAACGGGTTTTGAATGGCTACTGGCTTTGCAACGTCTAGAGATGGAAAAGGTGTTGTTTGATGGCACCAAAACTTGGAAAGAAGTGTATGTAGAATCTAAAAATCTACGTAAAAAAATGGTACGTCAGTTTGGTAAAGATTATGTGCTATTCCCACTAATTGCAGGACCAATGTTCTTGCCAGTATTGGCTGGTAACTTTTTTGCTAACTTGATCCGTAACTACTGGGCATCGACCGTGATTTATTGTGGTCATTTCACAGAAGACTCTGAAATTATCACTGACAATATTGATAATGAAACTAAAGCAGAGTGGTACTTGCGTCAGATTCGTGGTTCAGCAAACTTTACTGGCGGTAAAATCATGCATTTCTTGAGTGGTAACTTGAGTCATCAAATCGAACATCACTTGTTTCCTGATGTACCTGCCAACCGCTATCAAGAGATGGCACCTAAAGTACGTGAAGTCTGTGCAGAGTTCGGTCAACAGTACAATACAGCGCCCTTTGGATCTCAAATTTTGAGTGTGTATAAACGTCTGGCTGTTCACTCTTTGCCTGACAATGTGGTTGATCGTTTAGTGGCGACCAAGCGGACCTTTGTTGAGGCGGTGAAAGGCATGTTTGGGAAAGTTGCTTAATAAAGGCAGTGCATTGTTTAAGGTATTCCAAATAGCTCCTTTTAAGGGGCTATTTTTATTTTTGAGTCATTAAAAGTGCAGACTTACATTTGAAAGTAGGGAATAAACTCAACCTGTCAAAATCCTTTGCTATACTATGCCCAGATTTGTATTTAAGAGAAGTTAGGAAGGATTATGCGTATTGACCAACGTGAATTAGACCAGTTACGTGAAGTAAAAATCACACGTAACTATACCCGTTACGCAGAAGGTTCAGTTCTGGTTGAGTTTGGTCACACCAAAGTCCTTTGTACTGCAAGTATCGATAATTCGGTTCCACGGTTTTTAAAAGGAAAAGGACAGGGCTGGGTCACTGCTGAATATGGCATGTTACCGCGCTCAACACACTCGCGTTGTGACCGTGAAGCAGCGCGTGGTAAACAGTCGGGCCGGACACAGGAAATCCAGCGCCTGATTGGTCGTAGCTTACGTGCTATGGTCGATTTGAAAAAGCTTGGCGAAAACACGATTACCATCGACTGTGATGTGATTCAGGCAGATGGTGGTACACGTACTGCATCAATTACTGGTGCGGCTGTAGCATTGGTTGATGCTATGAATGTTTTATTGTCTCAAAAGAAAATTAAGCATGATCCGCTTAAAGGATTAGTTGCTGCAATTTCTGTTGGTATTTATCAAGACGAAGTGTTACTTGATCTTTGTTATGAAGAAGATTCGAACTGTCAAACTGACTTAAATGTAGTAATGACACAAGCAGGTGAATTCATTGAAATTCAGGGTACTGCTGAAGACAAACCGTTTACTCGCGCACAAAGCAATGCCATGTTAGAAATGGCTGAAAAAGGAATTGCCGAGCTAGTTAAAAAGCAACAAGAAGCTTTAGGCTGGTAATTTTACGCTTTCTAAAAAAGCGCATCTTCGGATGCGTTTTTTTATGCCTTCATCAAATCGACATAAAAACATCACTTGCCTGTCACTTTTACGCTTTATTAGTAGTTCGCATTTAAACCGTTTGGAAAAAACCAATGCGAAAACTTTCACTTTTATTAATTACATCTTTAGCACTTATGCTTAGTGCTTGTAACGATGATAACGACTCAGACAATTCATCGCCAACAACACCGCCGACCAGTAATTGCAAAATGCACTGTGCACCATAATAAGAACTCAGGATAGAACTAATGAATCGTCGCGAATTTCTTTTAAATTCTACAAAAACCATGTTTGGGACAGCTGCTTTAGCGAGTTTCCCGCTTAGTATCCAGAAAGCGCTGGCAATTGATGCCAAGGTTGAAAGTGGAACTATTCAAGATGTTAAACACATCGTGATTCTGACTCAGGAAAACCGTTCTTTCGATAATTATTTCGGAACACTAAAAGGTGTGCGTGGTTTTGGAGACCGCTTTACTATTCCAATGACGGAAGGCCGAAAGGTTTGGGAACAATATGATGCTAAGAAAAATAAAATATTGCCTTACCATTTGGATAGCCGCTTAGGAAATGCACAGCGCGTTTCAGGTACGCCTCATTCATGGTCGGATGGTCAAGCCGCTTGGGACAATGGTCGTATGAGCGATTGGGTGGCGCATAAAAAGCCGCAATCGATGGGTTACTACAAAAAACAGGAAGTGGAATATCAGTTTGCATTAGCCAATGCTTTTACCATTTGTGACGCTTACCACTGTGCGATGCATGCTGGTACCAATCCGAACCGTAAATTTATCTGGACTGGAACGAATGGCCCTACAGGTGCAGGTGTTGCCAGTGTTGTAAATGAGTTTGATGGTATTGGTCCTTCAAATGAGGGTTATGAATGGACGACTTATCCTGAGCGCTTACAACAGGCTGGCGTTAGTTGGAAAATCTATCAAAATATGCCGGATAACTTTACCGACAATCCTCTAGCCGGTTTCAAACAGTATCGCCGTGCGAATGAGCAGTCAGGGCAACCTGTAAGTAATGATGCTCTCGTTTGCCCAGCATACGATGACAAGATTGATGCAACACAACCGCTTTATAAGGGTATTGCTAACACTATGCCAGACGGCGGCTTTTTAGGTAGTTTTAAAGCTGATATTGCAGAAGGTAAATTACCTCAGGTGAGTTGGTTGGTTGCTCCTGCGACCTACAGTGAACATCCGGGGCCATCTAGTCCTGTACAGGGTGCTTGGTATATTCAGGAAGTATTAAATGCTTTAACTGAGAACCCTCAAGTTTGGAGTCAGACGGTTTTATTAGTGAACTTTGATGAGAATGATGGCTTCTTTGACCATATTCCTTCACCAAGTGCACCTTCTAAAGATGAAAAAGGTGTAGTTCAGGGGAAAACGACTTTAAGTGATCAACAAGTGTCTTATGAGTACTTTAATCATCCAGCAGTCGCTACAGCAAAATCTCAACCCGCAACAGATGGACGTGTTTATGGACCAGGTGTACGCGTTCCCATGTATGTGATTTCACCATGGAGTCGTGGGGGATGGGTGAATTCACAAGTCTTTGACCATACTTCTATTTTACAGTTCTTAGAAAAGCGTTTTGGTGTGCAAGAACCAAATATTAGTCCATACCGCCGTGCCGTGTGTGGCGATTTAACTACAGCTTTTGATTTTAAAACCCCGAACCTTTTGCCTGTAAATGAGTTAGTAGGTAAGAAAACAAAAGCAGAGGCCGATGCTATTCGTGTTGCTCAAGCTTTATTGCCACAAGTTCCGGTTCCAAGCCAGCAACAATTTGCACAGCAGGAAATGGGGATTAGACCTTCACGTGCTTTGCCTTATATTTTGCACACCAGTGCCAAAGTTGATGCAGCACAAAAGACTGTAAAACTGCTGTTCTCAAATACAGGTAAGCAGGCAGCGGTTTTCCATGTGTATAACAGATTAGATCTTACAGCGATTCCACGTCGTTACATGGTTGAGGCAGGTAAACAGCTCGATGATATATGGAATGCTACAAATGGGCAGTACGATTTATGGGTACTTGGTCCAAATGGTTTCCACCGTGCATTTAAAGGCAATTTGAGTCAAGCTAACCAGACTCAGGCATTGCCAGAAATTAGGGTGTGTGTGGAAGAGTGTGATGCGAATTTGTATTTAAAAGTGCGTCATGATGGTAATAAGTCAGTCAAGCTCACAGTCAAGGCAAATGCGTATCTTGCAAACAAGACATGGAATATAGAAACAGATCGTTCTGAAAAAGAACTGGTTTGGGATATGTCTGAATTTGGTGGCTGGTATGACTTCACTGTGACCTTAGCTGATGATGCTACTTTCAACCGCCGTTTTGCGGGTCGTATAGAAACTCAAGAAGATTCAATTTCTGATCCGTATATGGGTTATTTAGAGTCTTAAGTTGGTAAGTTATTTTCCTTAATGAGGGTATTGGAATTTATTCCTCATTAGCTGGTGCTAAAAGTCATCTGCAACCTGTCTATAATCTATAAGGATCTTATTTTTGCAACAAAATAGGATAGAGGATGAAAGTGGGCAGGTTTTGCAGATGACAATGCCTTTGGTTACTTTGGGCAAAACCAAAGTAACAGAATTAGCTGTTGGCAAAAAATTCTAGACGGTAAGACTCCGTCGCGTAGGTTGATAGAGAGAAACAAGATATCCCTGTCACAATAGTAAATACAGGGTTTAGGCTATTCATATAAAACTTTATGCGGGAAGATGCTGTCGTATAGATGAATAATAAAAATAAAGACTTACCTTTTGTAACAGAATCTCCTAAGCCTCGTCATATTTATCTTTTACCTTGGAACCCTGATTTTTTTAAAGTGATGGGGAAAATTTATGCTGCAAGGTTTTATTGTATTATTAGCAGTAGTTACATTTGTTTTAATGGCTGCCGACCCACGTGATAATGGGGCGCAAGCGACTCAGTCAGCATGGCAGAAAACACAAGCAGCAGACATGACCAAGTCGCAAAAAAATACTAATAACGATGTGGACTTTATTTAAGCATTAAAGCGCATTGATAAATCAACAGCTCTAACGTCTTTAGTTAGCACGCCCATAGAAATGTAGTCAACACCTGTGGTGGCAACTTCACGTAAGTTTTCAATGGTGATATTACCTGATGCCTCTAGCTTACAACGACCAGCAACGTGTTTTACGGCATCAATCATTTGTTGTTGGCTGAAGTTATCAAGCATGACAATATCTGCCCCAGCTTCGAGTGCTTGATTTAACTCATCCCAAGTTTCAACTTCGACTTCAACAGGCTTGCCGGGTGCAATTTGATGGGCTTTGGCGATTGCCTGAGCAATACCGCCTGCCGCCATAATATGATTTTCTTTAATTAAGAACGCGTCAAATAAACCTAGACGATGGTTTTGACCACCACCAATGGCTACCGCATATTTTTGTGCAATACGGAGGCCTGGTAAGGTTTTGCGTGTATCGAGGAGTTTTGTGTTTAAACCTTCAAGATGCTGTACATATTGGGCTGTTTTTGTCGCAACCGCAGATAAAGTTTGAATAAAGTTTAAAGCAGGGCGCTCCACAGTAAGTAAGCTACGTGCAGAACCAGCAAGCTTTAAAAAGGCTTCATTTGCAGCAACACGCTGACCTTCTTGTTTTAACCAAGTCACCTGAACCGTATTGTCATAAGCTGAGATGAGTGCATTGACCCAAGGCTGTCCAGCTAAAACCATATCTTCACGGCTGATAATGGTTGCTGTTGCCTGTTCATCTTCAGGTGTGAGCATAGCGGTAATATCACCGTCCCCAATATCTTCTTGTAATGCTTGTTGAATATTGATTTGAATTGATTGTTCAAGCAAAGACTGAGGTATGCTCATACGGTTTCCATTTTGTAGATGACCCTAAAACTTGCGATATATTAGCACCGTCAACTTTAAAAATAAGCTGTTTTATCAGATTAATCGCGATAAACAATCGCATTTACTACTTTGAAAAGTAGATAACTGTTTTAAACTAAAACAATTGGCAAGCAATTTATTGGCATCTCAATGAAGCAAATCACACCGTATGAAGTTATAGATGGACAATTAAAAGGGGCGAGACAAATCCCTTCTCCAAATTTTAACCAGCGTCCGACTGGTACCGAAATTCAAATGATTGTGGTTCATAATATTAGCTTGCCACCGTCTCAATTTGGAGGTGGATATATTGAGCAGTTTTTTCAAAACAAGTTAGATTGGTCAGTCCATCCTTATTTCCAGACCATTGAAGGAATGCAGGTTTCTACGCATTTGCTGATTTTACGTAGTGGGGAAGTATTACAGTTCGTTAATTTTAATGATCGAGCATGGCATGCAGGGCGTTCGAGTTATTTAGCCAAAGTGGAATGCAATGATTATTCAATTGGTATAGAGCTTGAAGGAAGTGATGATTTGCCCTTTGAAGAAGTACAATACGATGTATTAACCGACGTCACTACTGCCATTCGTCAGGCTTATCCAGAAATTAAAAACCATATTGCAGGACATTCAGATGTTGCACCCGGCCGAAAAACTGATCCGGGACCTTATTTTAAATGGCAGCACTTTAGACAATTGTTGGGTCAGAAAAAAACTTGAGTTTGTTCATCATTTCACAACGAAAAGATTTTCTAGTTTCATTACAATAGCGTCTTTCGAATATAGCTGTAGGTGAGTACGATGGCATTATGGCGATCGACTTTTATTGTCAGTGCAATGACGATGTTGTCACGAGTGTTAGGGTTAGTGCGTGACGTCGTATTGCTCAACGTGTTTGGTGCGGGTAAAGATTTCGATACCTTCGTCGTCGCTTTTCGTATTCCCAATTTCTTTCGACGATTATTTGCCGAAGGCGCCTTTTCTCAGGCCTTTATTCCAGTATTAACTGAATATAAAACAGGCCGAGCACACGCTGAAGTGCAGATCTTGATTAGTCGGGTATTTGGCTGCTTGTTAACAGTCATGACCTTACTTACTTTTGTGGCTATGGTCTTAGCGCCTGCTATCATTTATATGTACGCACCCGGCTTCCATAGCGATCCTGAAAAGTTCGATTTAGCCGTCAGTATGTTCCGGCTGACTATCCCTTATTTATTGTTTATGTCGCTGACTGCTTTTGCCAGCAGTATTTTAAATAGTTATGGTTCGTTTGCTTCACCAGCTTTTTCACCAGTTTTGCTGAATGTCGCGATGATTGCAGGTGCATGGTGGCTTACGCCGTATATGGCTGAACCGATCAAAGCATTAGGTTGGTCCGTGGTGGTAGCAGGGGTGTTGCAGTTAGCTTTGCAGATTCCAGAATTATGGCGTAAAAATCTGCTGATTCCACCTAAAGTTGATTTTAAACATGAAGGTGTAGAGCGTATTTTAAAATTAATGCTTCCAGCATTATTTGGGGTATCTGTTACCCAGATTAACCTGTTATTAAATACGATTTGGGCCTCTTTCATGCAAGATGGTTCAGTATCTTGGCTCTACAGTGCAGAGCGTATGACTGAATTGCCGTTAGGTTTAATTGGTGTTGCGATTGGTACAGTGATTTTACCTTCACTTTCTGCCCGTCATGCAGAACAAGATCAAGCAAAGTTCCGCGGTATGATCGATTGGGCTGCAAAAATTATTGTATTAGTTGGCTTACCGGCAAGTATTGCCTTATTTATGCTTTCTACACCGATTATTCAGGCATTATTCCAGCGTGGCGAGTTTGACCTACGTGATACACAAATGACAGCTCTAGCACTGCAATGTATGAGTGCAGGCGTGATTTCGTTTATGCTGATTAAAGTCTTTGCACCTGGTTTTTATGCACAGCAAGATACTAAAACCCCTGTACGTGTCGGTTTAATGTCGGTCGCAGCGAATGCTATTTTAAACGTTATATTTATTGGTTTCTTTAAGCTGATTGATTGGCATGCAGAGCATATGGCACTTGCATTGGCATCTTCAGGCTCGGCTTTAGTGAATGCGGGTTTACTCTACTTCTATTTACATAAACGTAATATTTTCCGATTTGGTTCACATTGGAAGAAATTAGGACTTCAATATGGTTTGGCGAACCTTGCCATGATTGCAGCACTTTGGTTTGCGTTAAATTGGTACAACGGTGAACTTTCACAGTGGTTACGTGTTGCCGAAGTGGTTGGATTGTGTGTAGTCGGCGTAGTCACTTATCTGGTTGCTCTCGTCGTTACAGGTTTTCGTCCTAGAGACTTAAAACATTAAAAAATGGAGAATAATAATGAAAACTATTAAATTAAAAGTTATAGTGGGTATTATCTTGTTGTATTGCGGTAGTGCAAAAGGCAATACTATAGAAATAGATAACTCTATAAAAAACATAACAGATATTTTAAATAATGCTCCAGAAAACAGTGTGATTAAAATAAAAAATGGTAATTATGAAGCATCAGGAGTACAAATAGAAAAAAATAATATTACTATTCAGGGGGAAACCTTGCAAGGAGTAAAAATAAAACTATATGCTAATAAAAATGGTGTTTTTTTTAGAGTTGGTAAAAGGGGGCCTGAATCCGATTATAGACCAGATAATCTTCCAGTATATAATGGAACATTTAATAGTTGGAGTGAAAATAATTTTAGTCCTTCAACTTTAAATTATCCTAGATACTCTAATATTAATGTAAGTAATATTACTTTTTTATTGAGTAATAAAAATGGAAAGGGTGTGGGGTCAGGTATAGAATACTATAGAGTTAATGATAGTAGTCTTAATGCTATAGTAAAATGGGAAAAATATTTTGATTTCGGTAATGCAGTTAGATTTCATTATTGTAAAAATTTAAGATTACCTTTTTTGAAAATTGAAAGTAATCCTAAAGTTATATTTGGAATGCTATATTATTGGTCTTATGGTTTGAAGGCAGGAGATTTAAATTTTGGTAATGCAGAGTTAGTTTCAGCAGAATTTAAACATAGTATTAATAGTTATATATCTAACCTAGTTACTACGGGAGATGGGAGGCCTAATTATAGAGGTGTTAATATAGGGTATGGTAGTATTAGTAATAAATTTAATAATTTAATAGTGAATAACGGAACACTCAACTTGAAATCCTCTGTCGAGTTTGATTTATCTAGAGATATAGATATAAAGAAGCTTAAAATAATAAATAATAAAGGAGTGGGGTTGTCAATTTCTCGTATCGAAAAACTTAATATTGAAAATTACTTTATAAGTGCTGAAAGTCCAATAGTAGGTACTACTATGAATTATTATGTGGGAAATAGTAATACAGGAAAACTATTAAAAAAAGAATCATTGTTCTCAAATAAAGGGGATTATATTTCTTTTGAAGATGAAAAAAATTATAAGAAATTTTATGATTATAGGCCTTTTCCTATTTTAAAAAATTCTAATTTTAAACAAGGAAATATTATTGTTGTCGGTAATGCTAATTATGGAATTCTTATAAAAATCCCCAAAGAAGCTAATTATATGTTTAATAAATATAAAAATCTTAATAAGTTTGATAATGTAGAAGTAAAAAAAGGGGGATATAAAGAAGAGATTAGAAATTCTTACAAATTTAATAACTCTTTTCCTTTCTCAGTAGAAAATGTTGATTTTGGTAATATGGTTATTAAGAATGAATCAAATAATCCTTTAAAAGCTTTTATTTATTTTGGTGCACCAATAGTGAATACTGAAGGTAATATACAGCTATATGGCGAGGGTAAGGAAATGATTTCTTATTGGTTGAATAATTCTAATATAAAACTAAAGAAAAATTGAGCCAATAAAATTAGAGGAAAATTTATTGAGTTTATATAACAAAAAACTTTATAAAAGTTTTTTGTTATATAAGAATTAAATTGTTATAAGATTTTTATTAATTCAATATCAAAAATTAAAGTACTATTTGGACCAATACTGTCGCCAGCACCGACCTCACCATAAGCAAGATTAGCCGGAATAAAGAAGCGAGTTTTACCGCCTTCTTTCATAGTTTGTAGACCTTCAGTCCAGCCTGCAATGACTTGACTGAGCTGAAACTCAACTGGCTGATTACGGGCAATAGAACTATCAAATACGGTCCCGTCGAGTAAACGACCTTCATAATTTACTTTAACACGAGATGTGGCTTTCGGCTTTTGACCATTACCTTCTTTTAATACTTGGTATTGAAGACCAGATTTAGTCGTGATTACACCTGATTTTTTTGCATTGTCAGCAAGAAATGCTGTACCTGCTTGGGCATTCTGTTGACCTGTTTTTTGAAATTCGACGAGTTGTTTGGCTTCTAAGGTTTTCTTATAGTCATTAATCGCTTTTGCCATTTCTTCATCAGTTAGGCGTGCTGTTTTACTTTGTGCGCCTTCTTGAAGACCTTGGTAAAAAGTATCAAGATTTAGATCTGTTAATGCATCAGTATTATTACGACCCATCAAATAGCCATAACTATAGCTAAATTGTTCTTTTGCTGGGCTTTTATTCGTTATAGGAGTTGCAGCAAGAACAGATAAACTCATTGTTGATGTTGCAATAATTAGACCAATTTTTTTCATGCCGTTTTCCAAAAAAAGGAGAGTAGTGTTCTACTCTCCTGAATGTTTTTATTTCACTGAAATGAGTTCTACATCAAAAATCAGTGTACTGTTTGCTGGAATGCCAGGAACTTCCTGAGGGCCATAGGCAAGATTTGATGGAATAAAGAAAGTCGCTTTACCGCCTTCTTTCATCAATTGAAGTCCTTCAGTCCAGCCTGGAATAACCTGATTGAGTGGAAACTCAACTGGCTCACCGCGTTTATAAGAGCTATCAAAAACTTGACCATTAATTAAACGGCCTTCGTAATGTACTTTAACTATAGATTGCGCAGTGGGTTGTTTACCTGTGCCTTCTTTAGTAATGATATATTGCAAGCTAGACGCCGTAGTTTTTACGCCAGCTTTTGTTTTATTTTCTGCAAGGAATTGAGCATCGGCAGACTCAGGAGCAGCACCAGCAGCTTGTTCTGGTTTATTTTGTTGCTGCATTTTTTGCTGTAATTCTTTTTCATAAGCGGTTACAGCAGTTTTTAACTCTTCTTGAGTATAAGCACTTGGCTGCTTGCTGCGAGCATCATGAATCCCTTTCACAAATGATTTTGTATCTAGTTCAGGTGGAGTTTGCTGAGCAACTTCATATCCAAGAACATAACTAATTTTTTCAATTGGGGTGGCATTCTTATTTGCCTTGCTTCCGACTTCTGTGGTCGGATGTTGGCTTGCATAATATACTGGTACAAGTGCAGCACCGCCTAAAACTACAGCGACAGCAATGGGTAAGGCTTTACTCATAAAAGGTTCCAAAAATAATCATTTGAGTCTAAAAAGGCTGCTTTTGATCTTAGCATGCTTAAGCATAGAATGTTTAAGAAAAAAAACGAGTGGTTTTTTATATATTTTAGTTAGTTTTAGTAGGGATATACTTAAAAAAATCTTAAATAAAAAAACCGGATCATTTGATCCGGTTCTCTTATCACTCTACAATTAATCTTCTTTTTGCGCTTTATAAGCATAGGCGTAGTTATAACCATAACCATAGCCTGCACTAGCACGTTGAATGTCGTTAAGAATAAAGCCGTTGACTTTAACACCTGCTTGTTCAAAGCGATTAAGAGTTAACTCAAGCTCTTTCATTTGTGATTTAGCATAACGGGCAACAATTAAGTTCACACCAGTATATTGCGAAATAATAATACCATCGGTTACTGCAAGCACAGGTGGAGTATCAATAATAATGTGGTCATATTGACTTTGTAGCTGTTCAAGTAATTCTTTAAATTGGTTTGAGCTTAAAATTTCTGAAGGATTTGTTGGGCTCTTACCACGAGTAATCACATCAAGGTTAGCAACTTGAGTTTTGTGAAGTGTCTGTTGAAGATTAGCTTGCCCACTCAATAATTCAGAAAGACCTGGTTTCACATCAACATCAAAATATTTGTGCATATAACCACGACGCATATCGGCATCAATCAGTAATACACGTTTATCACCTTGCGCAAAAATTGTTGCAAGATTCGTCGAAATAAAGGATTTACCGACTTCTGGTGATGGGCCAGCAATCATAATGATATTATTTTTCGCACTCGCCAATGCAAAATGAATCGCAGTACGGATACTACGTAAGCTCTCAATAGCAATATCATCACTATTTTTAACAGCAAGAATAGGAATACTCTTCTTCTTCTTTAAAATTTTGATGCGGCTTTCTTGAATTGGAGAGCGTGGTACAGTTGCATAGACTGGTAAATCCAACTCATTTTCAATTTGACCCGAATCTTTAATACCTGTGCGTAACATATTACGTAATAGAGCAATTAAAGTGCCAATAAAACCACCTAAGAAAATAGATAAAATCAAAATCTGAAGTTTTTTAGGTTTAATCGGTTCAATAGGTTCAACGGCCGTATCTACAATGCGTACGTTCCCAATCTCACCTGCTTTGGCAATACGAAGCTGTTGGTAAGAGTTCAAAAGAGCTGTGTAGAGCTGAGTTTTAACTTCAACTTCGCGGTACAACTGTAAATATTGACGTTGTACATCTGGCAATTGTTTTAAAGTACTATTGAGTTCACCAATTTGCTTATTAATGGCAGCAAGTTGTCCATTAATTTCACGCATTGCTGGGTGCTCAGCAGTGTACTTAGCTGCCATTTCAGCTTGTTTTTGTTCAAGCTCAGCTTTTTTAGTTTCTAAAGTGATACTTTGAGTTAAGTACAACTCGGATTCTTTAGTCACATCGACTGTGTTGTATTGTTGACGGAATTTGTTAAATTGGCGTTCTGCATCATCAAGTTGTTTTTTTAGGTCTGGAAGTTGTTCATCCAAAAACTTTAAGGTTTGAGCAGACTCAGCGGAGCGACGTTCAATATTTTGTGCGCTATAGGTCGCCAAAATCGCATTTAAAACTTTAGTGATATGCTCTTTGTCTTGACCTTGGTAATTTAGGCCTAAGACTCCTGTGAGCTTTCCTCGCTCGGCAACAGAGTAATTCGCACTAATGGCATTTACAGCTGCAGGAATAGATAAGTTTTTAATATTATAAGTTGTATTAAGCTGATCTTTAGTAAAAATAGCAATTTTCCAAGTTCCATATGGACCTGTAACTTGATTTAACTGATTAAGTGGCACGGTTAAAAGAGTTTTTTCTGTATCAGGATCAGTTAAACGTAATGATTGTTTGTCAAAGTTAAGATGCAAGGTTTTATCTAGGTAATAAGCTGGAACTTCTAATGCACGAATCTCAAAAGTTTTGAGACCATCCTTAAAGATAACTGATTTTTTATTATATTCAGTTTTATAGTCACTATCGCTCAACAAACGATGGCTAAAAGTATTCTCTGTACTGGAAACTTGTATATTTAGTTGCAAGTCTTTAATGACGGAACCTAAAACTAAACGAGATTTTAAAATTTCGATTTCAGCTTGAGCAGGGGATTTTTGCTCAATCATATTAGACAAATCGCCTAATAGGGCAGCAGACGCACCCTTGCTGTCTTCTACTTGAACTAGTGCATCAACAGAGTAAGTATTTGGGGTAACACGTAAGTACAGTAGAGCACATACAAGGCTTAAAATAACGCATAGAGCGATAAGCTTCCACTGAGCTATGAGTGAAAAAAACAATTCTTTTAAATCGATTGTATCTTCGGTGTTGGTATTTTGGTTCATAAGCTTAAAATCTTGGCGTTAAATATAGGGTTTCCAGTCAGCAATGCACTGTTGAATTAGTTGGCAGGTTTCATCAAACACCGTTTGGTCGTGCTGATAAGGGTCAGGCACATTTCTATTTTGCCAGTGCCCCAAACGATAAGTTTTACCTTTTGCAAATGGCCAAGTCTGTTCAATATGCTTTTGCTGGTTGTGACTCATGACCAAAACAAGGTCTGCTTTTTTGATATGTTCAGCACTAAGTTTTCTAGCAACATGTGGCTGTATGTCGATGCCTAGGTGTTGCATACAAAGTTGCGCTTTATTGTCTGCCTGATGTCCCACTAGTCCTGAAATGCCAGCAGACTCAATATGTAAATGGGGGTATTTCTGCTTTAAGAAATATTCTGCCATAGGACTACGGCAGATATTCCCAATACAGACCACCAAAATATTTTTAATTTGCATAAATTATTGTCCCAAACGGTCTATGTTATATAACGCATTTGAGAATGGAATAATTTGGTTAATCACACGTTGCCAGCGAGTTAAGCCAGTCGCATCCACATATACAATATCATTACTGCGTAGCTTAAACTGATTGGCTAAACCAAAGTCACCAATGCTCATTAAATTTAAATGATAAATTTCTGTTGCATGGTCATTTGGGTTAGTACGCACCACATAAATACGGCTTGCACTTGCCGAGTTTGGATTAATCCCTAAACTTTCACCTAAAGCATCAGTTAAGGTCATGCCCTGATCACGCATTGCTAAAGCTTGGTTTTTACCAGATTCACCCATCACATAAATTTTCTGGTTTTCACGAGTGCTGACATAAATCGTATCATTAGGTTGAACCAATAACTTATGTAGTGAATACCCCGTTTTTTCTAGTTCAATCGTATTTAAATTATAGGTACGGCCATTACGAATAAGTTGAATGTAAGTGTTGTCACCTTTCTCACTTACGCCGCCAGCAAGTCCTAATGCTGTGTATATACTCACAGGTTGGTCACTTAAATAAAATTGACCACCTTTTATGACACTGCCTTGGACGGAAAAGCGCTGACCTTCATAGGATAATACTCGTACAGTAACATCAGGGTTTTTTAAGAAGCGAGATAATTGACCACGTAACTCACGATTAACCTGAGCCAGAGTTTTACCGGTAGCTTTATAGCGACCTACAAGTGGAAACTGAATATAACCACTTTGGTCAATGGGGTAGCCACTTGCTTGTACAGATTGTTCATTATTAACGTTGTTTACAGGAGGAGTAATTTCAGGGTAAGCCCAAAGCTGAATTGATAGTACATCGCCTGGGCTTAAGCGGTAAACCGGTTGTTGATTTTTAAATAAAGTTGCATAGTCACGTTGATAGTCAACTTGAGCTGGTTGTATCGCAGGCAATGATTCTTGCGAGATTTTTACAACGTTAACCGTAGTTCCAAGGTCGGTTCTATAAACACCTTCATTTGGAATATCGTAAGTTTGTAAACCAGATGTAACTGCACAACTGGCAGCACTTAAACTTAAGGCAAGAACAGAAAAAAACTGACAATACTTCACAAGCAACCCTTTGTGTATTTATCTTTAATTGATACTGTCTGTATCGTTAATCGTATAGCATTAAATGCTTATGTTGGACAGAGATGGTCCGATTCTAGCTGAAAAAAAAATAAAAAACATGGAAAAAAACGTAGAGCTTTGTATGTTTAATTTATATCAATCCACTTTAGCATAAAGAATTAACTTTTATTATTCAATTATAGGTCTGGTGAATAGACTAGTTAGGTTGTCTTAACACAACTTAAGAACTGTAAACACTTTTATACAATTGAATTACGGTTAATAAAAAAAAACTGATATAGTTACGCACGACGATATTCGGTCAACATGTATCATTATTTAATATATACAATTTGTAAGGAATAAGGCTAACTTTTATGCAACTTGCCGATTTAAGAATAGCGATTATAGGTTTAGGTTATGTAGGCTTGCCATTGGCGGTTGAGTTTGGGAAAAAAGGGCCGGTAATTGGATTTGATATTAATCAAAAACGTATTGATGAATTGAAAAGTGGCCAAGACCATACTCTAGAAGTTACACCTGAAGAGCTGCAACAATCACAACACTTGAGTTTTAGTGCAACTTTAGATGACTTAGAACAAAGTAATTTTTTTATTGTAACTGTTCCAACACCTGTTGATCAGGTTAACCGACCAGATTTAACCCCTTTAAGGAAAGCGAGTGAGACTGTAGGTCAAGCCTTAAAGAAAGGCGATATTGTTGTATATGAATCTACGGTATACCCAGGTGCGACTGAAGAAGTTTGTATTCCTATCTTAGAAAAAGTCTCTGGGCTAAAATTTAACCAAGACTTCTTTGCTGGTTATAGTCCTGAACGCATTAATCCAGGCGATAAAGTTAATACGCTAACTAAAATTAAAAAGATTACGAGTGGTAGTACCCCTGAAGTGGCAGATACTGTAGATGCCGTCTACGCAAGCATTATTACTGCTGGTACTCACAAAGCAACTAGTATTAAAGTTGCGGAAGCTGCCAAAGTGATTGAAAACACGCAACGTGATTTAAATATTGCTTTAGTAAATGAGCTTTCTGTAATTTTTGATCGTATTGGTATCGACACTCTAGATGTTTTAGAAGCAGCTGGTAGTAAATGGAACTTCTTACCGTTCCGTCCAGGTCTGGTCGGTGGGCACTGTATTGGTGTTGATCCATATTATTTGACTCATAAAGCAGAAGAAGTTGGCTACCATCCACAAGTAATTCTTGCTGGTCGTCGTATCAACGACAATATGGCCCGTTATGTTGCTCGTAACACGATTAAGCTTATGCTTCAAAATGGTATTGATGTACCTCGTGCAAAAGTTGGTGTACTCGGAGTAACTTTTAAAGAAAACTGTCCCGATATTCGTAATAGTAAAGTAGCTGATCTTATTAAAGAGCTAGAGTTCTGGGGAGCACAAGTTGTAGTGGCAGACCCATGGGCAGATGCAGATGAAGTTAGACATGAATATGGTATTGAGCTTGGGAAAGTTGATGTTCAAAACCCTGTAGATAGCGTCATTATTGCGGTAGGTCACAATGAATTCCGTTCACTTTCAGCAAGCGAATTACGCAGTTATATGAAGGGTGAAAAGCCTGTGTTAGCTGATGTTAAGAGCCTTTTTGATCGCACTGAAATGTCGGATGCTGGCTTTACTGTATTCCGTCTCTAATTTTATCTTATTATTAAATTGAAGTTTTGATTATGAAAAAGTTTGCTCTTATTGGTGCAGCTGGATATATCGCACCACGTCATTTAAAAGCTATTAAAGAAACAGGTAATACTTTAGCTGTTGCCATGGATGTAAATGACTCTGTGGGAATTATGGATAGTCATTTCCCTGAAGCTGAATTTTTTACTGAGTTTGAAGAATTTGAAGCCTATGTAGAAGACCAAAAGCTAAAAGGTGAAAAGTTGGATTATGTAGCGATCTGCTCACCAAACTATCTACACGCACCTCATATGAAATATGCTTTGAAAAATGGCATTGAGGTCATTTGTGAAAAACCGTTAGTGCTGAATTCAGAAGACTTAAATATGTTATCTGAATATGAAAAGCAATATGGCGGTAAGGTAAACTCAATTTTACAATTACGTTTGCACCCATCTATTATCGCACTGCGTGACAAGGTTCAAGCTGCGCCGGCTGATAAAGTATTTGACGTTGACCTTACTTATTTAACTTCTCGTGGTAAATGGTATTTAAAATCATGGAAAGGGGTGGACAATAAATCAGGTGGTGTAGCAACCAATATCGGTGTGCATTTTTACGACATGTTGCATTTTATTTTTGGCAAAATCGTTAAAAATGAAGTGCATTTTCGTGATGAGAAAACTGCTTCGGGCTATTTAGAATACGAACGTGCGCGCGTACGTTGGTTCTTGTCAATTGACGCGAATAACTTGCCAGAAAATGCGGTACAAGGTGAAAAGCTGACTTATCGTAGTATTACCATTGAAAATGAAGAGCTTGAGTTTTCAGGTGGCTTTACCGATTTACATACACAAAGCTATCAACGTGTATTAGAAGGTAAAGGTTATGGTGTTGAAGAGAACCGTGCAGCAATTGAAACAGTTGAAGTGATCCGTGTTTCTCCAATTGTTGAAAACCCAGAAAAACCACATCCATTATTGGCAAAGGTGAAAAAAGCATGAGCTTTTATCAACATGAAACTGCCATAGTCGATGATGGCGCACAAATTGGTGAAGACTCACGTGTTTGGCACTTCGTTCATGTCTGTAGTGGTGCCAAAATCGGTAAAGGCGTGTCTTTAGGTCAAAACGTCTTTGTTGGTAACCGCGTTGTAATTGGTGACCATTGTAAAGTCCAAAATAATGTATCGGTTTACGATAATGTATTTTTGGAAGAGGGTGTATTTTGTGGCCCAAGCATGGTGTTTACTAACGTCTACAACCCTCGTTCTTTAATTGAACGTAAAGATCAATATCGTGACACTCTGGTGAAAAAGGGCGCTACGCTTGGGGCAAACTGTACTATTGTTTGTGGTGTTACCATTGGGGCTTATGCTTTTGTGGGGGCTGGTGCTGTAGTAAATAAAGATGTACCAGCTTATGCGCTAATGGTTGGGGTGCCCGCTAAACAAATTGGCTGGATGAGTGAATTTGGTGAGCAGCTTGACCTTCCTTTGCAAGGACAAGCTCAAGTAATCTGTTCACATACAGGAGCAGTTTATAAACTTGATGGAACGACACTGACAAAGCAGGGTTAATATGATTGACTTTATTGATTTAAAAGCACAGCAAAATCGAATTAAAGATAAAATTGATGCTGGTATTCAAAATGTATTGACACATGGTCAGTACATTTTAGGCCCAGAAGTAATTGAGTTGGAAGAAAAACTTGCTGCCTATGTAGGTGCTAAACACTGCATTACTTGTGCCAATGGGACAGATGCGTTGCAAATTGCACAAATGGCATTCGGTATCGGACCAGGTGATGAAGTGATCACGCCAGGCTTTACTTATATTGCAACGGCTGAAACAGTGGCATTATTAGGCGCAAAGCCTGTCTATGTTGATGTAAATCCGAAGACTTATAATTTAGACATTGAAAAATTAGAAGCAGCAATTACCCCTCGGACCAAAGCCATTATTCCTGTAAGTTTATATGGTCAATGTGCTGACTTTGATGCAATCAATGCGATTGCATCAAAGTATGGTATTCCTGTGATTGAGGATGCTGCACAGAGTTTTGGTGCAACCTATAAGGGCCGTAAAAGCTGTAACCTAAGTACGGTTGCTTGTACGAGCTTTTTCCCAAGTAAGCCATTAGGTTGTTATGGCGATGGTGGAGCTATTTTTACCAGTGATGACGAGTTGGCTAAAGTAATTCGCCAGATTGCACGTCATGGTCAAGATAAACGTTATCATCATATTCGGGTGGGTGTAAATAGCCGTTTAGATACCTTGCAAGCAGCTATTTTATTACCAAAATTAGAAATTTTGGATGATGAAATGCATGCACGTCAAAAAGTAGCTGAAGTTTATAATCAGTTATTTAATCAAGCAAGCATCCATACAACACCATATCTTGAATCGCATAATACGAGTGCATGGGCACAATATACTATTCAGGTTGATAACCGTGCAGAAGTACAAGAAAAACTAAAAGCACAGGGTATTCCAACTGCTGTGCACTACCCAATTCCTCTGAATAAACAACCTGCTGTAGCTGATACAAGTGTAATGTTGCCTGTAGGTGATGCGATTGCTGAAAGAGTAATGAGCTTGCCTATGCATCCTTACTTAAGTATTGAAGCGCAAGAGAAAATTGTTCAAGCTTTAGTAGGTTGATTAAACTGTGAAAAGCCTTCTTGTAAAGATTAACAATAAGCTCAATGCTCAAGGAGGCTTTTTAAAAGCTGTATCTGTTCTAGTAGGAGGTACAGCTTTTGCTCAACTTATAGGTTTAATCTGTTTACCTATCCTGACTCGATTATATAGCCCTGATGATTATGCTGTACTGGGAATATATATTGCGATTGTTTCAATTTTGTCTGTTATTGCTTGCTTGCGTCTAGAAATCGCTATACCTATACCTGAAAAAGATGAAGAAGCTAAATCTTTACTTATTCTTTCGTTATTAACTAACTTTTTTATAGTTTTAATTTTATATTTAATACTATTCTTTCTTAATCCTATTCTACAGAATTTTTATATTATTAAAAAATTATCTATATGGATATGGTTTGTTCCTTTAGGTGTCTTTTTATCGGGGTTATATTCGGCATTACAATATTGGTCTACACGTAGAAAACGATTTAAAGATATTGCTCAAACTAGAATGACACAAGCTATTTGTAATAATGGGGCAAGTTTGTCCGTTGGTTTTTTTACTGGTGGGTTTTGGGGGCTCATTTTAGGCCAACTATTTAGTTTTAGTGGAGGGTTACTAAAGCTAGGCTATGGCACTTATAAAGATGTTATGCAAGTTAAAAAGAATACTGAATTAAAAGTAGTATTACATAAATATCAAGATTTTCCTAAATATTCGACATTTGAGGCTTTAGCCAACACAAGTGCTATCCAACTCCCTTTAATTCTTATTGCAAGTTTTTTAGTGGGACCAGAAGTAGGCTATTTAATGCTTGCTATGAAGGTCTTAGGTATTCCTATGGGACTTATAGGTTCCGCAATGTCCCAAGTGTATTTATCACATGCTCCTACCTACTATCAGAAGGGTGAGTTATTTGAATACACGATAAGTATTCTAAAAAAAATATTAAAATTAGTGATTCTGCCATTTTTAATATTGTTAATAATTAGCCCTTATATATTTGGTTATATATTTGGAAAAGAGTGGGCTAGTGTTGGATATTATATTTCCGCCATGGTCCCTTGGTATTTTATGCAAATATTATCATCGCCGGTATCGATGTCTTTACATATAGTTGGGAAGCAAAAAATAGCCTTATTTTTACAAATATTCGGTTTTTTTGTTCGTGTAATATTGCTGCTGATGGTGGCTTCATATTTTAATAAAGGTATTCTTGTATATTATGTTTTATCCGGGTTTCTATTTTACACTATTTATATGATTGTTATTCTGGCTTGTTTAAAACATAAAGAGGAGAAGTAGGGATAATGTATTTGCTTTTTTCTTTAATATGCCTAGTTTTTTCTGCTTATTTTTTCTACCGAGCATCGGGGTCACTAAGCCCTAAGAAAATGAATATGATCTCATGGGTTTTTTGGTATTCTCTTGTTATTCAATCATTTATTGCATCAATATTAGTTGTTTACAATGTCGACGGTCACTACGGCGTACAAAAAATATATTTTGAAGAGTCTAGAGTACAAGGATGGCTTGCTGTTCAATATTGTATGGTTGCACTGCCATTATCTATGTGGGTTACTCTAATTTTCTTTAAAAGAAGGG
The DNA here is from genome assembly GCF_059416285.1 of Acinetobacter sp. GW821-FHT09D10. Taxonomy (NCBI): domain Bacteria; kingdom Pseudomonadati; phylum Pseudomonadota; class Gammaproteobacteria; order Moraxellales; family Moraxellaceae; genus Acinetobacter; species Acinetobacter sp. GW821-FHT09D10. Next base: position 86,057 of record NZ_JBWKOW010000009.1, on the reverse strand, counting down.
TCAGTAATAAGGGGGCTTGGCATTTATTTATAAAAAAAGATTTGCAATCATGTTTGACCCATCGTGATGTTGCTTTACGAAAAGTATTTTATCTATTAAGTTTAATATCTATATTTTCAGTTCTTTACTCATTTTTGAGTGTTGGGATGTTTCCTTTTCAAGGTTATATAACAGGAGATAGTATTAGTGGCTTAAGGCAGAATGTAACTAGAGAGTTTGGGGGGGTTGTTTATATAAAAAATATATTTGGATTGGCTTTGACTCCTATACTGTCTTATATATTTTATTGTTATTATCGTTTGTATAAAGAGAAAATTGATCTTATATTTTTTGTGGCTTTATTATTAGCTAGTGTTGCAATTGTGACTTTTGATTATGCTAAATCTCCATTAGCATTTTATCTTTTAGGTTTCTTTTTTATAAAAGTAGCATTGGGTGATAATATAGATTATAAAAAATTATTTAAATATGTTTTGTTAATTATAGGTTTGTTGGTTGGTTTTTATATTTTAGCTGGTTATACAGATACTGTATTCTCTTTATTTAACTCTTATAATTCTGGTCTTATTGGTCGATTAACTATTTCACAAGCATTTGGAACATATTTAGCTTTCGATTTGTATCCTGTCGTATATGATCATATTGGATTTTCATCACTTACAGATTTGTTCGGTGAGTCAAGAGAGCGTATGGCTAGAGAAATTATGCTTAGTATAAATTCACAAGGTATAGCTGATGGAACTGCAGGAGTAGTAAATACACTTTTTGTAGCTGAAGCTTGGGCAAATTTTGGGTTATTAGGAGTTGTATTTTCAGTTATATGGGTGGGTATCTTAGTTCAGCTAATCTATAGCACAATTATTTATTCAAATAAGAATCCTGTCATTTTGGGGGTATATGCTTATTTGACATATAAGCTTCCTATTACTGGCGGTTTTAATGATTTTTTATATAATCCTGCTTTATTTTTATCCATTTTTTTAATTTTTTTAATAGTTTGGTTTGTTAAACTACGAGTCGTAAAGTAAATGAAGAATATAATATTCCATTGTCCTTTTCCTTTGGATAATAAAGCAAAATCCGCTAGTGGTATTAGACCAATTAAAATGCTCAATGCTTTTAGATCTCTAGGATATAATATTGATTTGGTTGTAGGCTATTCAGATGAGAGACGTATAGCAATAAAGAAAATAAAAGAAAAAATACAAAATGGTTATAGCTATAGTTTTGTGTATTCAGAAAGCTCTACCATGCCCACTGCTTTAACAGATCCTCATCATTTACCATTAAATCCATTTTTAGATTTTAATTTTTTTAATTTTTTAAAGAAAAATAATATTAGAATTGGGTTGTTCTATCGTGATATACATTGGAAATTTGATCATTATGGTATAGGTCTTTCTTGGTATAAAAAGCAACTCGCTTTATTTTTTTATTATTTTGATTTAAAACAATATAATAAGTTGGTGGATGTTTTTTATTTACCTTCAATGCAAATGGGTAAATATATTGATTATATTGATACAATAAAATTTAAAGCTCTTCCACCTGCGCATGATTTAAGTAATTATGGGGATCTTACTCCTGTAAGTAATATTATAAATTTATTGTATGTGGGTGGAATTGGAGAGAATTATAAATTAAATAAATTATTCGAAGCTATGATTTTAATTCCTAATATTAATTTAACGGTATGTACTCGAGAAGCTGACTGGGAAAAAAACAAGGATAAATATACTGTTATTCCAAAAAATATTAGAATAGTACATGAAAGTGGAAAAGGGCTTGATGAGTTATATAGAACATCACATATAGCATTACTTTTTGTTGAACCAAAAGATTACTGGGATTTTGCAGTTCCATTTAAGTTATTTGAATATATTGGAAGAAATAAACCAATAATTTGTTGTAAAAATACGTGGACTGGTGATTTTGTTGAGGAGAAAAATATAGGATGGGTAATTGATTATAATGTTCAAGCATTCGTAGATTTACTATCGAATTTAAATCCTTCTAGTATTATAGATAGTACTGAAAAGGTAATTGAGATAAAGGGAAATGAGAGTTGGATAAGTCGAGCTGAACAAGTTATACACGATTTAAATAATTGAAGGTAGAGTATGAAATTAGTTATTCTTTCAAGTGCAAATAGTATTCATACTATTCAATGGGCGAAATATTTAGCTAATTTAGGAATTGATGTACATGTCGTTTCACAACATCCTGCTAGTCAAGATTTTCCCCAGCATATTCCTGTGCATATTTTGCCGTTTAAAGGGTTCCTTGGATATTTCCTAAATAGTTTTGCTCTGAAGAAATTAGTAAAATTAATTAACCCAGATATCGTAAATGTACATTATGCTAGTGGATATGGAACAACTGCGCGGTTAACTAACTTTCACCCATATGTATTGTCTGTATGGGGGAGTGATGTCTTTGAATTTCCCTTTCGGTCACCTTTACATAGATATTTGTTAAAAAGAAATTTAGCAGTTGCAGATACGATCGCTTCAACAAGTATAGCTATGAGTAATCAAACGCAACAGTTTTTGATTCAAAACCGGAATATTCCGATTACTCCTTTCGGTGTAGATTTTTCTAAATTTAATAAAAATAAAATAAAAAATACTGATCAAGATGTTATTACGATTGGTACTGTTAAAACATTAAAACATGTTTATGGTATTGATATTTTAATACATGCTTTAGCAAAAGTTTATCAACTTTTAAAACAGCAAAATTGTGAGTTTATTGAGAAAATTAAATTTCGTATAGTCGGTGGCGGCCCAGATCTACAGAGTTTACAACAGCTTGCTTGTGATTTGGGAATAAAACACCTTACAACTTTTGTTGGCAGAGTTGACCATCAAGATGTTCCTGAAGAGCTTGGAAAGTTAGATATTTATGTGGCCTTAAGTCGACAAGAAAGTTTTGGTGTGGCGGTGCTTGAAGCACAAGCGATGGGATTGCCTGTTGTAGTTTCAAATGTTGGTGGTCTTCCAGAGGTCGTTCAATCAGGTAAGACAGGATATATTGTTGAAACGGAAAATCCAGACCAAGCTGCAGAAATGATCGTAAAACTTATTTTAGATCAAAATTTAAGAGATGAATTTGCTATTAATGCAGAAAATTTTTCTCGTCAAAATTTTTCTTGGGAAGCATGTGCCCAAAATATGCAAAAAGTTTATCAAGAAACGTTAGTTAATTTTAAGAACAGAGTTTAATTTATGAAAATTCTTACCGTTATTGGTGCACGACCCCAGTTTATTAAAGCAAGTGTAGTTTCAGCTGCAATCCAGAAAAGTTCAGGATTACAGGAAAAAATTATTCATACGGGGCAGCATTTTGATCAAAATATGTCAGATATCTTTTTTAATCAGTTAGGAATTCCTAAACCAGATTATCAATTAGATATTAACAGTAGTAGTCATGGCGCCATGACTGGGCGAATGCTTGAAGCGATTGAAAAAATTTGCTTAGAAGAAAAGCCTGATCGTTTAATGGTTTATGGTGATACTAACTCAACTCTGGCAGGTGCGTTGGCTGCTGCGAAACTACATATTCCTGTTGCACATATTGAAGCCGGATTACGTAGTTTTAATATGAAAATGCCGGAAGAAATTAACCGTATTTTAACTGATCAGGTAAGTGACATTTTATTTTGTCCTACTGAAACAGCAGTGAAAAATCTCAATAATGAGGGCTTTAATACTAAACCAGTAAAAGTTTTAAATGTAGGTGATGTTATGCAAGACTCATCTATGTTCTTTGCTGAGCGTGCAGTAAAAAGTGAAGTATTAGCTAATATTCCTGAAACTGGTTTTATTGTAGCTACCTTACATAGGGCTGAAAATACGGATGTACCAGAGCGTTTAAAAGCGATTATTGAAGCTTTAAATTATATTCACCATCATATCCAGCCTGTTGTATTACCGCTCCATCCACGTACACAAAAAGTGGTGAAATCTCTTGGGTTGAAGCTTGAGATGATTGTACTTGAGCCAGTAGGATATTTAGAAATGATCTGGTTACTCAAACATTGTAGTGCTGTGGTCTCTGATAGTGGCGGTGTACAGAAAGAAGCTTTCTTTTTTAAAAAGCCATGTATTACTATGCGAGATCAAACTGAATGGGTTGAACTTATTGAAAATGGTGTAAATGTTTTGGCAGGGGCTGACACTCAAAGAATTATTGAGTTTACACAATCAATGCTTCATAAGAATATTGAAGACCCATTTAATTTGTATGGTGGCGGAAAGGCCTCACAAAATATTGTTAATATTTTAGCTAGTATGTAATGTTATGAGTCAAAAAAAAACAATTTGGATTATCAATCAATACGCATCAACGCCCAATACAGGATTTATTGGGCGACATTATTATTTGGCTCAGGAGCTTGCTGATCTAGGACATAAGGTGTATGTAGTATCTGCTTCATACACCCATAGTCAAAGTAACCCCGTCTCTTTTGATGGGGACTATAAATTTGAAGAGTTTAGTGATAATTTCAAATTTTTATGGCTGAAAACACCAGTTTATCAAAAGTCTACTAGCAAAAGACGTGTTTTAAATTGGTTTGAATTTGGCTGGAAAATAACAGGCTTAAATAAAGTTATTAAAGATAAACCAGATGTCATTTTATATTCTTCTTTGAGTCTAGTTGGCTTTTTAGGAGCAGAGCGCTTAGCTAAAAAGAATAAAGTTCCTTTAATTTTTGAAGTGCGTGATATTTGGCCTTTAAGTTTAATAGAAATAGGAGGTTATTCTGCCTCTCATCCCTTTGTTCGCTTTTTGCAATGGGTAGAAGATCGAGCTTATCAAAAATCTCATAAAGTAATTTCTAATCTAAAAAATGCTGTAGATCATATGGTTTCAAGAGGCCTAGATCCTCAAAAATTTTATTGGATTCCAAATGGTTTCTCTAGTAAAGAGGTAGCAACTAAAGAAGCTTTGCCCAATAATATAGAAAAGCAACTTCCTGAACATAAGTTTATTGTTGGCTATACTGGTAGTATTGGTATTGCAAATTGCTTACAAAATCTTATTGGTGCCGCTATACAACTACAAGATAGAACTGATATTCATTTTGCAATAGTTGGAAAAGGTGAATATAAAGAGGTTTTGCAACAACAGGTTGCTGATCATCAATTATCTAATGTGACTTTTATTGATCCTATTCCGAAAACACAGATCCAAAGTATGCTTAATAAATTTGGAGCTTGCTATATCGGATTAAAAAAGGACCCTTTATTTAGATTTGGTGTTTCACCTAATAAACTGTTTGACTATTTATATGCTGCAAAACCCGTAATATATGCTATTGATTCAGGAAAGTATAAGCCTGTATCAGATGCTGGTGCAGGTTATGAAGTTACTCCAGAAAATACGGATGAACTCGTTGGTACTATTGAAAAGTTGGCTGCTATACCCGAATCAGACAGAATGGTGATGGGTGAAAATGGACGTAAATATGTAGAAGATTTATACGATTATAAAGCTTTGGCATTAAAGCTAGAACATACTTTGTTTGAATAATCCTTATCACTGAAATCAGACGAATGATATAAATTCTGAAGGATATTATTGTATGAAAATTTTGGTTACAGGTAGTACAGGGTTTGTAGGTCAAGCTTTAATGCAAGTACTAATAAATCGAGAAGATAAATTATTTACCCTAGCTAGACGTGTTGATCGTAATTTACCAGATAAGGTTCATCAAATTATACATGACTCTGATTCAGCCCCTTTCTCGGTTACTTTTCCAGAGAAAATTGATGTAGTTATTCATTTAGCTGGCCGAGCTCATATATTAAACGAGAAAGTGGATGATCCCTTACAAGAGTTCAGGAGGGTTAATGTTGAAGGTACTTTGCAACTTGCTAAAGAGGCTTTAGAGAATAAAGTAAAGCGATTTATTTTTATTAGTTCAATTGGCGTTAATGGTTCAAGTACAAATGGAAAAGCATTTAGTGAGCAGGATGTACCCCAACCTCATGCTGATTATGCTGTATCTAAGTTAGAAGCAGAGGTAGCACTTCAGAAAATTTTTGAAGGTACTGAAACAGAATTAGTAATTATTCGACCACCTTTGATTTATGCTGCTCATGCGCCAGGAAATTTTGCACGTTTCATAAAACTAGCGTCTACAAATATTCCTTTACCATTTGTTGGTGTAAATAATAAACGTTCATTTGTAGCACTTGAAAATTTAGTTAATTTTATTGAGTGCTGTATTACTCATCCATTAGCTAAAAATGAATTATTTTTAATTTCTGATAATGAAAGTTTATCTACTAAACAATTGGTGACCTATTTAAGACAAGGTATGCACAAAAAAGCGAACTTGATCTATATTCCTAATTTGGTGATGAAATTGGGAGCGTTAGGAGTAGGGAAAATAAAATTGTATGAACAGCTTTTTGGTTCATTAGAGGTAGATGCATCAAAAGCAAGAACATTGTTAGGCTGGCAACCGCCACTAAGTGCAGAATCAGCCCTACAAAATGCTGGCAATAAGTACACTAAAGTTAAGTGAGTAAAGCATGTCGATTTTTTTGCTAATAATTGTCGGTTTTTTAGCTGCGTTTTCTTTAACTGGGTATATGAGACAATATGCCCTCAAAAAAAATATTATTGATAATCCTAATGAACGTAGTTCCCATACTATGCCAACACCTCGTGGTGGTGGGGTCGCTGTAGTAATAAGTTATCTCTTAGGCTTGGCTGGACTGATTTACTTAGGATCTTTAACACCCTCTATCGGTATAATTGTAATTGCTGCAGGATTTATCATCGCATTATTGGGCTTTTTAGATGATCATGGCCATATTAATGCTTTGGTCCGGTTGGCAATTCATTTTTTAGTTGCAATTGGGGTAGTGATTGCTTTAGGTGGTTTTACTGAAGTTACTATTTTTAATAATTTAAAATTAGGCTTTATTGCAAATATTATTGCTGTACTCTTTTTAGTATGGTTATTAAATTTATATAACTTTATGGATGGTATTAATGGAATAGCCAGTATAGAGGCTATTACATCAGTTTTAAGTATGGCTTTGATATATTGGATATTATATCCAATGGTGAATAATCAGGTGCTATGCTTAATGGCTGCCACAGTGTTCGGATTTATGTTATGGAATTTTCCAAAAGCTAAGATATTTATGGGCGACGCCTGTAGCGGCTTTTTAGGGTTAGTTTTAGGTATCTGGGCTTTGTATGCACTTAAACAGGATACAGCATTATTTTGTGCATGGATTATTTGTTTAGGAGTTTTTATTGTAGATGCGACTTTTACCCTGATTCGAAGAATTTTGAATGGACATAAAATGTATGATGCCCATAGAAGTCACGCATATCAATATGCTTCTAGAAAGTATCAAAGTCATACAAAAGCAACCTTAGGTGTACTTACAATAAACTTAGTATGGTTATTGCCTATGGCTTACCTAGCCGCTAGTAAAGCCATGATGCCAGAGCTTATTATTGCTATCGCTTATTTTCCTTTAATTGTTCTAGCCATCTATTTTAATGCAGGGAAGACGGAACATGAGCAATGAAAGTACTTTATTAATTTTGGGTGCCGGTGGGCATGGTAAGTCAGTTGCGGAAGCAGCCTATTTATCTGGGAAATGGAGTAATATCGTTTTTGCAGATGATGCTTGGCCTGAAAAAACGGAGTTTTATGGATACCCTATATTGAGTAATATGAAACGTTTGGCTGAAGCATCTTTAAAAGTCTCAGCTGCTATTCCAGCAGTAGGGAATAATATGGTACGTCAACAATGGTTCCAGTTATTACAAGAAGCAGGTATCCCATTAGCGACTGTGATCCACCCCTCAGCAATTATTAGTTCTTCCGCTCGGCTAGGAAGTGGTGTAAGCATTATGGCTGGATGTATTATTGGTGTAGAAGCTGATATTGCTGATGGTGTAATTATTAACATGGGAACGGCTATTGATCATGATGTGACAATTGGCCAATTTGCACATTTGAGTGTTGGAGTAAAAGTGACGGGTGGTAAGAGCCTTGCTGCTTTTGAGTTTGTCCCAGCGGGAAGTATATTTGCTCATTAAATAAATTTTGGACAAAAGTCCTTACTTGAATACCTAAGAGATTGTAAATTTATACTTTATAATGAAGTATAGTGAATTATGGTTTGACATAGAGTTTGTAACCGATGCGTAAAATTTATTTCTAGTTGAACTAGAAATGAGTATAAATACCGCAGGGTTCGTAGAACGATTAGAAGAGTATTGTGAAAAAGATTATTTATCAGTTTGCGTCTGCGCCAAGACTCACCAAACAATGTTTTTTGGTTCTTATCGACCTTTTTGCTTTTCCTGTTATTTTATGGCTATGTTATGCCCTACGTTTATTTGACTTAGGTGTTGAAGTTATTTCAGGCATTAACTATGGAGTAGCGCTTGTTACCATTGTTGCTATTTTAAGTTTAATGGTAACAGGAGTATATCGGTTTATTGTACGGACATTTAATGAAGCCTTTATTGCAAAACTAGCTATCGCTGTTGCGCTAATGGTTATCGTTTTATATAGCCTGCCAGTTTTCTCCACAGCTTTTGTTCCAACATCAATTCCATTGATGTTTGGTTTCTTAATGTTTAGTTGGGTTTGGTGTAGCCGTGCATTTATCCGTTTTATTGTAAAGACTGCATTACTCACAGGGGAAGAGAGAAAGCGTATAGCAATTTATGGTGCAGGTGATGCTGGTCAGCAAATTGCAGCTGTACTTTATCGTTCTGGCAACCATTTACCTGTTTTCTTCATTGATGATAATAGTTCTTTGCAAGACCATATGGTTGGCGGTTTGAAAGTACTATCTTTAGAAAAAGCTTTACAACGTTTTGAAAAATATAAAACTGATGAAATTTTATTAGCATTACCTTCAGTAGGTCGCGTACGTAAAAGTGAAATTATTCAACAGTTAGAACCTGCACATCTTAAAATTACTGAACTTCCTGGCCTTACTCAGCTGGTTGATGGTGAACTAAAAGTTGCTGATATTCGTGAAGTAGACATTGTTGATTTATTGGGACGTGACCCAGTACCACCTGTAGATCATCTACTTGCAAAAAATATTCATAATAAAATCGTAATGGTAACAGGTGCCGGCGGTTCTATTGGCTCGGAGTTATGTCGACAAATTATTAAAAATCAACCTAAAATGTTGATCATTTATGAAATTACGGAATTTGCTCTTTACAGCATAGATAGAGAATTACGTCTAAGCGCTCAATGTGAAATTGTTCCAATTTTAGGTACTGTTCAGGATCAACAAAAATTAGAGCGTATTATTGAGCAGTATAGTGTACAGACGGTTTATCATGCCGCTGCCTATAAACATGTACCTTTAGTAGAATGTAACCCGATTGCTGGCCTCAAGAACAATGCGATTGGAACAGCGAATAGTTTAAATGCAGCTGTGAAAAAGGGTGTTGAGACATTCGTTCTAATCTCGACTGATAAAGCAGTACGTCCAACCAATGTTATGGGTGCATCAAAACGCATGGCCGAACTTTATTGTCAGGCAATGGCTGAAGCCCAGCAACGGACTCAAATTAGTATTGTACGTTTTGGTAATGTATTAGGGTCTTCAGGCTCTGTAGTTCCCTTATTTAAAAATCAGATTGCAAAAGGTGGTCCTATTACTGTGACCCATCCAGATGTAACGCGCTACTTCATGACGATTCCTGAAGCATCTCAGTTAGTTATTCAAGCTGGTGCTCTAGGTAAAGGTGGAGATGTCTTTTTACTTGATATGGGTGAACCTGTCCGTATTCAGGATTTAGCTCGACAAATGATTTCTTTAAGTGGTCTAACTGTGCGTGAACAAGACTCAGAGCAAGGGGATATCGCAATTCACTACAGCGGATTACGCCCAGGTGAAAAACTTTATGAAGAATTATTAATTGATCAAGAAAATACTGAATATACCGAGCACAGTAGAATTCTTCGATCATTTGAGAAGTTTTATCCTCTTACAGAGATTCAAGAGGTTTTTGAGCGGGTTAATAATATGACTGCTGTTCAAAAAGATATTGATTGGGCTCTTTGTCAACTCGAACACTATGTCGATGGGTATAAACGTAGCAAAGATATTATGGTTAATTAGAGAGTGAATCTGTGATTAAAAAGGCAGTTTTACCTGTAGCTGGATTAGGTACACGTTTTTTACCAGCAAGTAAGTCAATTCCCAAAGAAATGGTCACAGTGGTAGATCGCCCTGCAATTGAATATGTAGTGCGTGAAGCTGTAGAGGCTGGAATTGAGCAAATTATTTTGGTAACTCATTCATCTAAGGCATCAATTGAAAATTATTTTGATCGAAACTTTGAACTAGAAACGACTCTAGAGCAAAAGAAAAAGTTCGATTTACTTGAAGAAATTACACAGATTATTCCATCTCATGTGAGTGTGGTAAGTGTAAGGCAGCCTCAACCTTTGGGTTTGGGGCATGCTGTTTTATGTGCAAAAAGTATTGTTGGGCAAGATGATTTTGCTGTGTTATTGCCAGATGTATTGGTTCAAGATAACTCAGGGAAAAATGATCTATCGCGTATGATTTCACGCTATGAAGCAAGTCAAGCTGCTCAAATCATGGTTGAGGCAGTACCAGATCATCTTGTAGATCAATATGGAATTGTTGATGTGAAGCAGAGCCCGCATGAGGGTGAAAGTATTGCTATGCAGGGAATTATCGAAAAGCCTGCTATAGGTTCTGCGCCTTCTAATTTATCCGTGGTGGGGCGTTATATTTTACCTGCTAAGATTATGCAGCTTTTGGAAAATATACCCAAAGGTGCGGGCAATGAAATACAGTTAACTGATGCTATTGCGATGCTTCAAGAAACTGATACCGTTGAAGCCTACCGGATGCAAGGCCAAACTTTTGACTGTGGCAGCAAGCTTGGCTATTTGAAAGCTGTACTACACTATGGTGTTGCACACCCTAAGTTAGGATTGGAATTTAAACAGCTGATTCAAGAACTTAAATTATAAAGTTTTGTAGTTCTGCTTAAGCATTTGTAAAAACTACTGAATATAGTAGCTGAGCAGTATATTCTCTTCCTGTAAAGGGAAGAGAAATCTATAAAATACGAAAAAATCAGGTGTGCAATGAAAATCGCAGTATTTGGAACAACGTTACATGCCGGCGTGATGGCAGCGTTATTAGCTGAATATGGTAATCAAATTTACTGGTGTACAAGTGTCACCTGTGAAGAAAATATTTCTGTACTTTCGTATCAAGATCAAGACGTAAATAATTACTTAAATAAGCAGCGAAAAGCGGGTTTCTTAAAAGAGAGCCCTTTTTCTGAGATTCCTTTAGATATTGAAGTTTATTTATTCTGTTTTAGCCCAACACAAATTGAACTTGCATTAAAAACGGTTGAAAAATTGGGTGAACGACCAATTGTTCACCCACGGTTAATGATTAATGGTTCTACTTTTGGTTTGCACGGTACAGAAAAATTAAAACAGCATTTGCCAAAAGATGAGTGGGTTTACTTCCCTGATGTGATTCAGGAAGGTAATGCCATTAATAGTGTATTGAATGTAAAGCATGTCATTATCGGTGTGGAATCTAGAGATGCAAGTGAAACTATGCAGGAGTTATTGCGTCCTTTTTTCCAATTTAGTTACCAATATTTATTTATGCCGATTTTAGATGCTGAGTTCACCAAACTTAGTATTTCAGGCATGTTGGCTACCCGCATTAGTTATATGAATGACTTGGCTATGGTCGCCGAAAAGTTAGGCATTGATATTGCGAATGTAAAACATGGTATCGCTGCTGACACACGTATTGGTGCTGCATATTTATCACCAGGTGTAGGATTTGGTGGTGAGAATTTTTCGCATGATATTTTAACACTTTCGAGCACTGTGTCTGAAACTGGAACAAAAAGCCGCCTTTTGGAACAAGTTTGGGCTATTAATGAGCAGCAGAAAGAAATTTTATTTCGTAAGTTATGGAATTATTATCACTGTAGCCTAAATGGCAAAATAGTTGCGATTTGGGGTGCTTCTTTTAAAGAAAATACTTCGAATATACACAACTCACCGATTCATATTTTATTAGCTGCATTATGGGCACAAGGTGTAATAGTACGCCTACATGATCCTCAAGCTTTAGATGAAATAGCAGCAGCTTATGGGCATCGTGAAGATTTAATTTTATGTACTGATCAATATGAGGCGGTACGAGATGCTCATGCATTATGCCTAGTCACTGCATGGAAGCAATATTGGAGTCCTGACTTTAAGCAACTACAACAATTAATGAAGCATCCTTTAATTTTAGATGGGCGTAATATTTATGATCCTGCTTATGTAAAGGCGAAAGGTTTTGCTTATGAAGGAGTAGGGCGCTTATGAGTAAATCAATTGAGCAATTTCCAAAGGAATTAGTCTCGCCTTTAGCTCATCTGCAAACTTTAGGTGAAAAAAACTCGAAATTACATATAAAAGAGCTATTTGCTTTAGAGCCAGATCGTTTTCAAAATTATTCTGTAAAATTTGATCAATTATTTTTTGATTATAGTAAGCACCGTTTAACCAAAGATATTTTAGAACAATTAGTAGCTCTTGCGAATAATAAAAACTTAACTGAATGGATTAATCGTCTTTTTTCACAAGCTAAAATTAACTGTACTGAGCAACGTGAAGCAATGCACTGGGCATTGCGTTTACCGGTTGACTATTCAAAGTTTCCAGATTTAACAGAACAAGTTCATAGCCAGTTACAACGTATGTATGCCTTAGTGGAAAAAATCCATGCAGGGCAATATCGTGGTTCAACTGGTGAGGTGATTCAAGACGTTGTGAATATTGGTGTGGGGGGGGCTGATTTAGGACCGCAAATGGTTACACATGCGTTGTCTGATTTCAAGGTGAAAACGGCTAAGCCTTTAAATGTTCACTTTGTTTCGACTATGGATGGTAGCCAGTTATCAGAATTACTCCATCAACTTCGTCCTGAAACAACATTATTCATTATTTCATCTAAGTCTTTTGGTACGATTGATACCTTATCAAATGCACAAACAGTTCGTCAGTGGCTTGAAAAAGCATTAGGAGCACATGCTCGTGTATTAAAAAGTCACTTTATTGGTATATCGACAAAAGTTGACAAAATGTCAGAATGGGGAATCGCGTCTGAAAACCAGTTACTGCTTTGGGACTGGGTAGGTGGACGTTATTCTCTATGGTCTTGTATAGGTTTACCTATAGCCTTGACGATTGGTGTGGACGGCTTCCAGCAACTTTTAGCAGGGGCTCATGCAGTCGATGAGCATTTTCAAAATACGAGTTTTGATCAAAATATTCCAGTTTTGATGGCATTGTTAGGAATCTGGAATAATAACTTTTTAAATATTCAGACTCATGCCGTATTACCCTATGATGGACGATTAAAGTATTTTGCAGCCTATCTGCAACAGCTAGAAATGGAATCTAATGGGAAGTCAGTACAGCGCAATGGCCTAAAAGTTGAGCTTGATACTTGTCCTATTATATGGGGTGAGGTTGGACCAAATGCTCAACATGCCTTCTATCAATTGTTACACCAAGGAACGCAAGCTGTAAGTTGTGACTTTATTGCCCCAGTCCAACGTTATAATGCAGATCATTTTACCTATGTGGAAAATGCAGAAGCTCTGGTCGAACAACATCATCTTGCACTTTCAAACTGTTTAGCACAATCAAGATTACTAGCCTTTGGTAATGAAGCTTTAGACTCGACTGAATTAGAGAATTTACCAATTTATAAGCAATATGAAGGTAATCAACCAAGTTCTACATTATTATTGAAAGAATTAAATCCCTATAGTTTAGGAATGTTGATTGCTTTATATGAGCATAAAGTTTTTGTGCAGTCTGTGATCTGGAATATTAATCCATTTGATCAGTGGGGAGTTGAGAAAGGTAAGCAGATTGCTGATCAGCTACTTCCGATTTTAAACGGTGTTCAAAATGACCTTTCAACACTTGATGCTTCAACGCGTGGATTAATTAAAATATTGTTAGGAAAAGTAGATGGCTAAAATTCTAGTCACTGGTGGTGCAGGTTACATTGGTTCACACACATGTGTTGAGCTTTTGCAGGCTGGTCATGAAGTTATCGTTTTTGATAACCTTTCGAATAGTTCAGAAGAATCTCTAAATAGAGTTCAAGATATCGCTCAAAAAAGTTTAACTTTTGTGCAGGGCGATATTCGTAATGCAGATGAACTTGATCGTGTTTTTCAGACTCATTCGATTGACGCTGTGATCCACTTCGCGGGTTTAAAAGCCGTAGGTGAAAGCCAAGAAAAACCGCTCATTTATTTTGATAATAATATTGCGGGTAGCATTCAACTGGTTAACTCGATGGAAAAGGCGGGTGTTTATACACTTGTATTTAGCTCCTCTGCCACGGTGTATGACGAAGCCAATATATCGCCATTAAATGAAGACATGCCAACAGGTATGCCAAGTAACAACTATGGTTATACTAAGTTGATTGTTGAACAATTATTGCAAAAGTTGTCAGCGTCTAATCCAGAATGGTCAATCGCATTGCTTCGTTATTTTAACCCAGTCGGTGCACATAAGAGTGGGCGTATTGGTGAAGATCCACAAGGTATTCCAAATAATTTAATGCCGTATGTGACTCAAGTTGCTGTGGGCCGCCGTGAAAAATTGTCCATTTATGGTAATGACTATAACACGGTAGATGGCACTGGTGTACGTGACTATATTCATGTAGTTGACTTAGCGAATGCGCATTTATGTGCGCTAAATAACCGTTTGCAGTCGAAAGGTTGCCGAGCATGGAATATCGGTACAGGTAATGGTTCATCTGTTTTGCAAGTTAAAGATACCTTTGAACAAGTTAATGGGGTGTCTATTACTTTTGAATTTGCACCACGTAGGGCAGGAGATGTAGCGACAACTTTTGCAGACAATCGCCGTGCAGTTGCTGAGTTGGGTTGGCAGCCTCAATATGGTTTAGAAGATATGCTTGCTGATAGTTGGAACTGGCAGAAAAAAAATCCTAATGGATATAATTAAATATCAATAAAAAAGGAGCGAATCGCTCCTTTTTTATTATGGATTAGCCTTGAATCAATCCTGTCAACTCATCTACATAATGTTGCATAGGCTTGGCTTGGCGGTCTGCACGACTTTCAATGTTGAGGCGTAATAAGGGCTCGGTATTTGACGCACGTACATTAAAACGCCATGCGCCAAAGTCCAGACTTACACCATCGGTACGGTCAATTTGTGGGTTTTGATCAGCATAGAAATCAAAAATCTTTTGAATAGTGATCTGTGTATCTGCCACTTTAAAGTTGATTTCACCGCTACAAGGGAACTTGGCAATCATATTTTCAACCAGAGTTGAAAGAGATTGCTGAGTCTCAGAGAGTAGAGCAACGGTGAGTAACCACGGGATCATGCCGCTGTCGCAGTAAGCAAAGTCACGGAAGTAGTGATGGGCACTCATTTCACCGCCGTATACGGCATTATGTTCACGCATGACATCTTTAATGAAGGCATGACCAGATTTTGACTGTACTGCAACACCTTTATATTCATCGACAATATCAAACGTATTCCACACTAAACGTGGGTCATGAACAATTTTTTCGCCAGGTTGTTTAATCAAGAAAGCTTGAGCCAAGAGGCCAACAATATAGTAGCCTTCAATGAACTGGCCCTTCTCATCAAACAAGAAACAACGGTCAAAGTCGCCATCCCATGCGATCCCCATATCTGCTTGATGCTCAAGTACGGCATTACGGGTACTGTCACGGTTTTCAATTAAAATTGGGTTAGGAATCCCATTTGGAAAGGTACCGTCTGCTTCATGGTGAATTTTGATAAATTCGACAGGAATATTGAGTGCTTTAAATTTTTCTTCAATAGCATCAATGACGTGACCAGCAGCCCCATTACCCGCATTTACCACTAATTTTAATGGGCGGATTTTTGCAGGTTCGATATAGGTGATTAAGTGATCAACGAATTCAGGCAAGATGTTATAGCTTTGAGTTGTGCCTTTTTGGCTAACCTCTTCAAAGTGATTGGTTTCTGCTAAAGCCTGGATTTCCTTTAAACCGGTATCTGCACTAATTGGGCGAGCATTTTCTCGTACCAGTTTCATGCCGTTATAGTCCATTGGATTGTGGCTAGCGGTAACTTCAATACCACCTTGTACATCTAAATGAAAAGCGGCGAAGTAAACTTCTTCAGTCCCTGTCATACCTAAGTCAAGCACATTCACACCAGCATCATTTAGGCCGCGAATGGTCGCTTGTTTTAAAGACTCACTGCTTAGACGAATATCACAACCTATAACTACGGTCTTTGGTTTATAGATTTGTCCGTAAGCGCGGCCAATTTTATAGGCGATTTCTTCATTCAATTCGGTGCCGAGTTTACCTCGGATATCATAGGCTTTAAAACACGTTAAAGTAGTCATTATTCAGTTCAATACAAATGATTTGAGTTTTGAGCATTATTATACATTTATCAATTAATGGTTATGTTTATAGTTTTTATATTCAAGTTCTACGCTTCATTTCTGTAGTTTATATTTAATTTTATAAGAAATTATTTTTACGACTTTAGTCTAATAAATAAATTTATGAATTAGAAATAGCTTGATTTTACTTGGTGCTATTGGTCATACCAATTGTGATGATTATTTAATGCTTGAACTTGCTAATGCTCGTGTTTATGATGCGATCTGTGGTTTAAGGAATAACATTTGCACGTAAATTTTAATTGGTCATACCAATTGTGCTAAATGTTTAAAATTTTAAGGTACAAAAAATTCGCCCCAGCATTTCAAGGAGATGACAATGCTCAATATGTGGCAACAACTTTATGACCCTTTAAATAATATTTGGCTGTCCAGTGCGGTTGCATTAATCCCGATTATTTTCTTTTTTTTAGCCTTGGCGGTTTTTCGTTTAAAAGGCAGTATTGCGGGTACGGGTACAGTCATTATTGCATTGTTGATCGCTCTCTTTTTCTATCAAATGCCGGGTCAAATGGCCTTTGCATCCATTATTTATGGTTTCTTCTACGGTCTATGGCCAATTTCATGGATCATTATTGGGGCAGTCTTTCTATATAAAATTTCGGTAAAAACAGGCCAGTTTGAGGTGATTCGCTCAAGCATTTTGTCAATTACCGAAGATCAGCGCCTACAAATGTTACTGGTTGGCTTTGCTTTTGGTACGTTCCTTGAAGGGGCTGCCGGTTTTGGTGCTCCTGTCGCAATTACCGCTGCACTACTCGTTGGTTTGGGTTTTAAACCACTTTACGCTGCAGGCTTATGTTTGATTGTGAATACTGCGCCAGTTGCATTTGGTGCGATGGGTATTCCAATTATTGTGGCGGGGCAGGTTTCTGGTGTAGATACCATGGAAATTAGCCAGATGGTTGGACGTCAGTTGCCGTTTTTAACGCTGATTGTGCTGTTCTGGATTATGGCGATTATGGACGGCTGGCGTGGTGTTAAAGAAACTTGGCCTGCTGTATTGGTTGGTGGTGGCGCTTTTGCAATTGCGCAATACCTAACATCTAACTTTATTGGTCCTGAATTACCTGATATTACAGCGGCAATTGCGTCATTGGTCAGTCTGACTGTGTTGTTCCGTTTTTGGAAACCAAAACATATTTTCCGTTTTGAACCTGAAGCTGGTCAAACTCTAACTCAGCAACCTACAACAATTCAGCGTTATAGCATTGGGAAAATTGCTAAGGCGTGGTCTCCATTTGCCATCTTAACAGTGATGGTAACCATCTGGAGTGTTAAGCCGTTTAAAGCATTATTTGCAAAAGATGGGGCACTGGAACATTTAATTTTTAAACTTGAAGTGCCGTACTTGCATAAATTGGTCGAAAAAATGCCGCCGATTGTGTCAGAGATGAAGCCATATGAAGCGATTTATAAGTTTGACTGGTTCTCTGCGACAGGTACTGCAATTTTTATTGCTGCAATTATCACCGCTATTTTCTTGAAAATGAAAGCGAGTGAGGCAGTAACGACCTTTGGTGAAACACTAAATGAGTTAAAAACACCGATTTATTCAATTGGTATGGTGTTGGCTTTTGCTTTTATTGCTAACTATTCAGGTTTATCTGCAACTTTAGCTTTGGCTCTATCGCATACGGGTCATGCTTTTACTTTCTTCTCGCCATTCTTAGGTTGGCTTGGTGTGTTCCTTACGGGTTCAGATACATCTTCAAATGCTTTGTTCTCCGCATTACAAGCAACTACTGCTCAGCAGATTGGTATTCCAGAAGTATTGCTTGTAGCAGCGAATACCAGTGGTGGTGTGACAGGTAAGATGATTTCTCCACAGTCAATTGCGATTGCTTGTGCAGCAGTAGGCTTGGTTGGAAAAGAATCTGACTTGTTCCGTTTCACGGTAAAACATAGCATCATATTCACTGTCTTTGTTGGCATCATTGTTACGGTTCAGGCTTATCTGGTTCCGTGGATGATTCCATAACTCGAGTGAAGGAAACGCGATGAGAATCTCCGATCAAGTGGTCATGAAATTGCAGGCATTAATTGAAGAGCGTCACATGAGAAAAGGTGACCGTTTGCCTGCCGAGCGCCAGCTTGCAACTAGCTTAGGAGTTTCTCGTCCTTCTTTGCGTGAAGCGATTCAACAGCTCAATAGTCAAGGTGTGCTTATTAGCCGTCGGGGTGATGGTACTTATATTCAACAGTTACCTGAACAGTGGCCACAGCAACTCATTGTGAACCCGATTAGCAACTTGATTGAAGAAGATCCGCTGTACCGTTTTGATGTACAAGAGGCGCGGTTATTACTTGAAGGGGGTACTGCGTGGTATGCCGCATTACGTTCAACACCTGAAGACCGCGCTAAAATTCATCATTATTTTAATGAAATTAGTCGCCATCAAAATGCTGGTGACTCAGCGCAGGCTGCGGTGGCGGATGCTGAATTCCACTTAGCGATTGCAGAAGCATCTCACAATGTGGTGCTGATTCAAATGATGCGTAGCCTGTTTGATTTACTGCAATACAACGTCTTGTTGGGACGTAAAAAAGTTTATAACGACCCAATAAATAGTGACTTGCTGAGCGAGCAGCATTTTCAGGTCATGGATGCGATCGATCGTAAAGATCCCGAGGCCGCGCGCCAAGCTGTCTGCGGTCATATTGAATTTGTGATTAATCATGTGCGTTCTCTGAATGAAGACGAAGCTCGTCAGAAACGTGCAAACCGTTTAAATAGAGTTGATTCAAAATGATTATTTCTTCTGGCAATGATTATCGTGCTGCGGCACAGCGTCGCTTACCCCCGTTTTTATTTCATTATATTGATGGTGGAGCGTATTCGGAACATACCTTAAAGCGTAACGTACAAGATTTGTCAGAAATTGCATTGCGTCAACGTGTGCTCAATGACATGTCAGCGTTAAGTTTAGAGACAAAACTGTTTAATGAAACATTGTCGATGCCGGTTGCATTGGCTCCTGTTGGTTTAACAGGCATGTATGCGCGCCGTGGTGAAGTTCAAGCCGCGATGGCAGCCGACAAAAAAGGTATTCCATTTACACTTTCAACGGTTTCGGTTTGTCCGATTGAAGAAGTTGCACCTGCAATTAATCGTCCAATGTGGTTCCAACTTTATGTATTACGCGACCGTGGTTTTATGCGTAATGCTTTGGAGCGTGCAAAAGCGGCAGGTTGTTCAACACTGGTGTTTACTGTAGATATGCCTGTGCCAGGTGCACGTTACCGTGATGCACATTCGGGAATGAGTGGGCCAAATGCTGCGATGCGCCGTTATATGCAGTCTATGTTCCATCCGCATTGGTCATGGAATGTCGGCTTAATGGGGCGTCCGCATGACTTGGGTAATATCTCTAAATATTTAGGCAAACCAACTGGACTTGAAGATTATATTGGTTGGTTGGGTTCAAACTTTGATCCATCGATTTCATGGAAAGACCTTGAGTGGATTCGTGAGTTTTGGGATGGTCCGATGGTGATTAAAGGCATTTTAGACCCTGAAGATGCCAAAGATGCTGTGCGTTTTGGTGCAGATGGCATTGTGGTGTCAAATCACGGTGGTCGTCAGTTAGATGGTGTGATGTCATCTGCTCGTGCATTGCCTGCCATTGCCGATGCAGTTAAAGGTGATTTGGCGATTTTGGCAGACTCAGGCGTTCGTAATGGTCTAGATGTGGTGCGTATGTTGGCACTTGGTGCTGATACGGTTTTACTAGGCCGTGCATTTGTTTATGCCTTGGCAGCAGCAGGTGGGCAAGGTGTGTCGAACTTACTTGATTTGATTGATAAGGAAATGCGTGTTGCGATGACGCTCACGGGTGTTAAGTCGATTCAGGATATTAATGCGGATTGTTTAGTACAGGCGATGAAGCAAGGTTTTTAAGAAATAACTTTTTAAGTGAAGCAGTAAGCACAGCCTTAAAATTTGGTGATTTGCTAATGTTTTGCGTATAGGCATTTGTCACTTTTGAAAGGTCAAAAGTAACCAAAAACCTTTTGTTGAGCAAACAGTACTTCCTTGTACAGTTGCTCAACAGGCGGCATCCATGCCACCAACAGAGATAGTAAATATAGGGCTGATTCGAATTAGAGAATGAGCTAATTAAATTATAAATTACAAACGGTGAGACCCCGTCGTATTGGTCTAATTTGATAAATGGATGACCAAAAGGAAACCATCATGCAAACATTTTCTCCTCAAGCAGTGATTGAACGTTTACAGAATATTGTAGGGCGCTCGCATGTATTGACCGATGATCAAGGCACACGCCAGTACCGCCAAGGTCGTCGTTTTGGTGAGGGGAAAGTACTAGCTGTGGTGGTGCCGGGGACATTGCTAGAGCAATGGCAGGTGCTTCAAGCTGCATTTGATGCAGATTGTATTGTGATTATGCAGGCGGCAAATACAGGACTCACTGGTGGTTCAACCCCGTATGGGGATGATTATGACCGTCCTGTTTTTGTCATGAGTACGCGCCGTTTAAAGGGCATTCAAGTGATTCAAAACGGTAAGCAAGTGATTTGTTTACCGGGTGCGACTTTAGACAATTTAGAGCAAATTTTAAAAGGATATGACCGTGAACCGCATTCGGTGATTGGCTCATCATGTATTGGCGCATCAGTACTCGGTGGTGTCTGTAACAACTCTGGCGGTGCGTTGGTACGCCGTGGGCCTGCGTATACGGAACTAGCGTTATATGCTCAGGTGAATGCTACTGGTCAATTAGAACTGGTGAATCATTTGGGTGTGAATCTAGGCTCGACACCCGAAGAAATTTTGACTCGTTTAGAGAAGCAGCAATATCAAGCCGTAGATATTTTAGATGATGGTGAAAAGCAGGCCTCGGACCATCGCTATGCACATGATGTGACTCAAGTTGATGAAGATTCACCAGCTCGTTTTAATGCTGACCCATCACGATTGTTTGAAGCATCGGGTTCGGCAGGTAAAGTCTGTGTGTTTGCTGTACGCCTTGATACGTATGAAAAAGTAGAGAGCAATGTCTTTTATATTGGCAGTAATGATGCAGATGATTTAACAGCGATTCGCCGTTATTTACTCACCTCTTTGCCAAGTCTACCGATTGCGGGCGAATATATTCACCGAGATGCTTATCTGATTGGTGAAAAGTACGGAAAAGACACGTTCTTGTTTATTGAGAAATTCGGAACAGCCAATGTTCCAAAAGCCTTCGCCATGAAAGATAAAGTCGATGGCTTTTTAGAAAGATTTAAAATAAAAGGCTTAACTGATCATATTTTACAGGCCATTACGTTCTTTTTACCGAGCCACTTGCCAAAGCGCATGACCGAGTATCGAGACCGTTATGAGCACCATTTAGTGCTACGTGTTGAAAATAATTCAAAAGCACAGACCGAGCAGTTTTTAAAAGAATATTTTGCAGTACATCAGTCAGGTAGCTATTTCGTATGTAGCGAAGAAGAAGGTCGAAAAGCATTCTTACACCGCTTTGCGATTGCAGGAGCGGCAATTCGTTATCGTGACACGCACCGTAGTGAAGTTGAAGATATTGTTGCGCTAGATATTGCTTTGCGTCGTAATGACCGTGAATGGGTAGAACAATTACCAACTGAGATGGAACAAAATATTATCCATAAACTCTATTATGGGCATTTCTTTTGTCATGTTTTTCATCAGGACTATATCCTTAAAAAGGGCCATGACCCATTAGAAATGGAACATCAAATGTGGAAGTTGCTGGACGCCCGCCGTGCTGAATATCCGGCAGAGCATAATGTTGGGCACCTCTACATTGCCAAACCTGCTTTAGCCAATTTCTACCAAAAGCTCGACCCAACCAACAGCTTTAATGTGGGTATTGGGCACACCTCAAAACTTAAGTATTGGGGCAAAGCGAAATCTTAAGTTAGAGATATAAAAAAGGCGCCGAAGCGCCTTTTCTTTTAAAGCTGTTTTTATGCTGCTTCTGTTGATTTAGCAAGCACTTCAGCAACTGCTTTAGCAACGGTGTAAACATTGTTCATGTTTAAACCTGCTACACAAATACGACCACTACGTACTAAGTAGATAGCATATTCTTCACGCAAGATATCCACTTGCTCAGCAGTTAAACCTGTGTAGCTGAACATACCTTTTTGGTTTACAAGGTAGCTAAAGTCACGGTCTGGTAATGCTTTAGTGAGTTCATCTTTTAAGATGCTACGCATTTTGATAATACGCTCACGCATCTCTTTCACTTCACCTTGCCATTGTTGGTTAAGTTCAGCGTCATTTAACACTTCATCAACTAACCATGCACCTGTTGTAGGAGGGCTAGAGTAAATACGGCGTACAGTCGCTTTTAACTGACCGAATGTGCATTGAGCTGCTTCTGCATCGTCACATACGAAAGTTAAGCCGCCAACACGCTCGCCATATAAAGAGAAGATTTTAGAGAATGAGTTGCTCACAATGAAGTTTAGACCCGCTTGGTCTAAAGCACGGATTGCATACGCATCTTCTTCCATACCATCGCCAAAACCTTGGTAAGCGATGTCTAGGAAAGGAATAAGGTTACGATCTTTTAATACCGCAATCACTTGATCCCATTGCGCTGGGTTTAAGTCAGCGCCTGTTGGGTTATGGCAGCATGGGTGCAATAACACAATGCTTTGCTCAGGCAAAGTTTTAAGCGTAGACAACATACCGTCAAAATCTACACCACGAGTTTCGTTATCGAAATATGGGTAGAAATGAGTCTTGATGCCAGCGCCATTGAAAATCGCAACGTGGTTATCCCAAGTTGGTTGGCTTACCCAAACGTCTGAATTTGGGAAATAAGTTTTTAAGAAGTCAGCACCAACTTTCAATGCACCTGAACCACCAAGCGTTTGGATGGTTACAGCACGACCAGCTTTAACTGCTGGGCTGTTTGCACCAAATAAAAGTGCTTGAATTGCTTCACGGTAAGGTTTGAAGCCTTCCATTGGCAAATAAAGTTTGGTTTTACCGTTCTTAGGCTCAATACGCTTTTGCGCCTCAATAATGGTCTCTAACTGAGGAACAATACTGTCTTCGTTATAGTAAAGACCAATACTCAAGTTTACTTTTTCAGAACGAGTATCAGCATTGAACTGTTCCATTAAAGAGAGAATTGGGTCGCCTGCGTATGGGGGGATATGTTGAAACATCAAAAAAGTCCTTTCATTCAACAATATGCATAGAGTTAAGTTTTTTCTGTCTCGAAAAATACATTACATCTATGTCGATGCTCAATAATGTACCAATAAAGCTACTGTGAAGCACCAGATAATTTCACTAATATCGATATTTTCCAGAAGAAACGATAAAAAAGATTTAAAAGAAATTACGGTAAATAGATACTAATTTATAACTCATGATTTCATTCCAACAGATTGTCTACAATCTTACTGTCATACATGGGTTGTAGACTAAAGTTTGAAACAAAAGTTTAGTGCCCAAAAAACACTTGGGAAAGAACCATAAAACTATAGATAAATTGATATTAAATCTTTGTTTTATAAATACTAATAGATGGGCGGTGCAACAGTCTAAATATAAGGTGAAATAAGAGGTCAATCTATAAAAATTGACCTGATGCGTTCTCTGAAGTGTCAACAATCACCTTGATTTTTTTCATTCATACCGCTATAAAAGCCATAATTGATTAAAAATTGTCGACAATATGCAAGATTTGACCTTCGCACCAGAGCCTCTACAAAGTCAGGGTAGAACACTGACCGAGAATGTATTTAAACAAATACAGACGGCGATTGTTTTGGGTCAAATTCCGGCAGGTAGCAAAATTTCTGAACCTGAACTGGCGCGTACTTATGGCATTAGCCGTGGACCTTTGCGTGAAGCGATTCATCGTCTTGAAGGCCAAAAATTAGTTGAGCGCACTGCACATGTGGGCGCGCGCGTGGTTTCGTTATCGCTGCAACAGTTTAAAGAGCTTTACCAGATTCGTGCTTCTTTAGAGGGTTTGGCTTGCAGACTTGCTGCACAGCATATTGATAAAAAGCAAATCTTGGCATTGCGTGATGTATTGCGTATGCATGCTGAAGATGAAAATTTTAAAGCAGGTAAAGGATATTACTTGCAAGAAGGGCAGGACGATTTTCACTACTGCATTATTAAAAGTAGTGGCAATAAAACCCTAGAAAAAATGTTGTGTGATGAGCTCTATCACCTCATCCGCATGTACCGAATTCAGTTTTCAAACACACCCGATCGTCCGAGCAAAGCTTGGGACGAACATATCCGTATTTTAGATGCAATTGCAGAAGGCGATGGAGAACTTGCCGAGCTGCTCATGCATCGACATATCAATGCTTCTTACAAAATTATTGAGCAAACACTGCTACAAGCACAAGGAGAACATAACAATGGCTAAACAATCCGCAGGTCAGCTATTTCGCGATGCCGTAGCCCAAGAAAAGCCATTACAAGTGGTTGGAACCATTAACGCCAATCATGCACTTTTGGCAAAACGTGCAGGTTATAAAGCGATTTACTTATCAGGTGGTGGTGTAGCCGCTGGTTCTTTAGGCTTACCTGATTTGGGAATCAGTAACCTTGATGATGTGTTGACAGATGTACGCCGTATTACCGATGTATGTGATCTTCCATTATTGGTCGATGCTGACACAGGTTTTGGTGCTTCTGCATTTAACATTGCACGTACAACAAAAGCACTTATCAAGTTTGGTGCGGCGGCAATGCACATTGAAGACCAAGTGGGCGCAAAACGTTGTGGTCACCGTCCGAACAAAGCCATTGTGACTCAAGAAGAAATGGTTGATCGTATTAAAGCTGCGGTCGATGCGCGTGGTGATGACAGCTTCGTAATTATGGCGCGTACTGATGCCTTGGCTGTAGACGGTTTGCAAGCTGCAATTGACCGTGCAGGTGCTTACATTGAAGCAGGTGCAGACATGTTGTTCCCTGAAGCAATTACCGAGCTTGATATGTACAAGCAATTTGCTCAGAAGACTGGCGCACCAATTTTGGCAAACATTACCGAGTTTGGTTCTACACCACTGTTTACGACTGAAGAGTTAGCATCTGCCGATGTAAGCCTTGCACTTTATCCGCTTTCTGCTTTCCGTGCCATGAACAAAGCAGCCGAAACTGTGTATGAAACCTTGCGTAAAGAAGGTACGCAAAAGAACGTGGTTGATATTATGCAAACGCGTAAAGAGTTATATGAACGCATCAACTACTATGCGTTTGAAGACTACTTAGACAACGCATTTGCTAAAAAGAAATAAGAAGTAAAACACGGTACATATGCCGTGTTTCCCAAATAATTTAAATAGATAGGAAAGGACAATCTTATGAGCTCAAATGAAACAACAACAGGCTTCAAACCAAAAAAATCAGTTGCACTTAGCGGACAAGTTGCAGGCAACACAGCACTTTGTACCGTAGGACGTAGCGGTAACGACTTGCACTATCGTGGCTATGACATTCTTGACCTTGCAGCAGGTAGTCAGTTTGAAGAAGTTGCTCACTTGCTCGTACATGGTAAATTACCAAACAAAGCTGAACTCAAAGCCTATAAAGCAAAATTAAAAGCACTTCGTGGCTTACCAGCAGCTCTTAAAACTGCACTTGAACAATTACCACCGTCTGCACACCCAATGGATGTGATGCGTACAGGTGTTTCAGTTCTAGGTTGTTTAACTCCAGAACACGAAGACCATAACGAAGCTGGCGCAAAAGACATTGCTGATAAATTAATGGCAAGCCTAGGCTCAATGCTGCTTTATTGGTACCACTTCAGCAACAACGGTCGTCGTATTGAAGTTGAAACAGATGACGACTCTATTGCAGCGCATTTCTTACATTTACTTCATGGCGAAAAACCATCTGAAGAATGGATTCAAGCAATGCATACATCACTTATTTTGTATGCTGAGCACGAGTTCAACGCATCAACATTTACATCACGTGTAGTGGCAGGTACAGGTTCTGACATGTATTCGGCAATTACAGGTGGTATTGGGGCGCTTCGCGGACCTAAACACGGTGGTGCAAACGAAGTTGCATTCGTAATTCAACAACGTTACGACAACGCAGACGAAGCAGAAGCAGACATCCGTAGCCGTGTTGAGAAGAAAGAAGTCGTGATCGGTTTTGGTCACCCTGTCTATACAATCTCTGATCCACGTAACGAAGTCATCAAAAAAGTGGCACATGACTTGGCACAAGCACAAGAGAACACCAAAATGTATTTAATCGCTGAGCGCTTAGAAGCAGTGATGAAAGATGCGAAAAACATGTTCCCGAACCTCGATTGGTTCAGTGCTGTGAGCTATCACTTAATGGGTGTTCCAACTGCAATGTTCACGCCATTATTCGTGATTGCACGTACAGCAGGTTGGTCAGCTCACGTGATTGAACAACGCCAAGACGGCAAAATCATTCGTCCAAGCGCGAACTACACAGGCCCTGAAAACCTCAAATTCAAACCATTGGCGGAGCGTGGTTAATGAACACAAAATACCGTAAACCGCTGGCAGGAACCCAGCTTGAATATTACGACGTGCGTCAAGCCGTTGAAGATATTCAGCCAGGCACATACGAAAAACTGCCTTACACCTCTAAAGTACTTGCAGAGCAATTGGTACGCCGTGCCGATGCCGAGAACTTAACTGCTTATTTAACGCAATTAATTGAAGGTCGTCAGGACTTGGACTTCCCTTGGTATCCTGCGCGCGTGGTGTGTCATGACATCTTGGGTCAAACTGCATTGGTTGACCTTGCAGGTTTGCGTGATGCGATTGCCGATAAAGGCGGCGACCCATCTAAAGTCAACCCAGTTGTGCCAACACAGCTTATTGTCGACCACTCTTTAGCAGTGGAATACGGTGGTGCTGACCCAGACGCTTTTGAAAAAAACCGTGCTGTTGAAGACCGCCGTAACGAAGACCGTTTCCACTTTATTGAGTGGACCAAAACCGCATTTAAAAATGTCGATGTGATCCCTGCGGGGAACGGCATTATGCACCAGATTAACCTAGAGAAAATGTCTCCGGTGATTCAGGCGCGTGATGGCGTGGCATACCCAGACACTTGCGTAGGTACAGACTCACATACACCGCATACAGACGCTTTGGGCGTAATTTCTGTGGGTGTTGGCGGTTTAGAAGCTGAAAACGTGATGTTAGGCCGTGCATCTTGGATGCGTCTGCCAGACATTATTGGTGTTGAGTTTGTAGGTCAGCGTCAGGCAGGCATTACTGCAACAGATATCGTACTTGCTTTAACTGAGTTCTTGCGTAAAGAGCGCGTAGTCGGTGCTTACCTTGAGTTCTTTGGTGAAGGTGCTGACAGCATGTCTGTGGGCGACCGTGCAACCATTTCAAACATGACACCAGAATATGGTGCTACGGCTGCGATGTTCTACATCGACCAAAACACGATTGACTACTTGCGCCTAACAGGTCGTGAAGATGCTCAAGTGGCACTGGTTGAACAGTACGCAAAAGAAATCGGTCTGTGGGCAACTGACATGACTAAAGCAGAGTACCCACGTGTACTTCATTTTGATCTATCAAAAGTAACACGTAACATTGCTGGGCCATCAAACCCACATGCACGTGTTTCAACTGCGGACTTAAAAGAAAAAGGTATTGCTGGTGTTGTTGAAAACCGTTCTGACGGCTTAATGCCTGATGGCGCAATCATTATTGCTGCAATTACTTCATGTACCAACACCTCTAACCCACGTAACACCGTGGCAGCAGGATTGTTGGCGCGTAAGGCGAATGAGCTAGGTTTAGTTCGTAAACCTTGGGTGAAATCATCATTTGCACCGGGTTCAAAAGCGGCTGCACTTTACCTCGAAGAAGCGGGTGTTCTAAAAGACTTAGAGCAACTTGGTTTTGGTATTGTGGCTTACGCTTGTACGACGTGTAACGGTATGTCGGGCGCGTTAGATCCAGCTATTCAACAAGAAATTATTGACCGTGACTTGTACGCAACAGCAGTACTCTCTGGTAACCGTAACTTCGATGGCCGTATCCATCCATATGCGAAACAAGCGTTCTTGGCATCTCCACCGCTTGTTGTGGCGTATGCAATTGCGGGTACGATTCGTTTTGACATTGAAAAAGATGCTTTAGGTCATGACAAAGACGGTAACCCGATTTACCTCAAAGACATCTGGCCATCTGACGCTGAAATTGATGCCTTAGTTAAAGAAGCGGTGAAACCTGAACAGTTCCGTAAAGTCTACATTCCAATGTTTGACTTGGGCGTAACCGTAGAGGCCGAAAGTCCGCTTTATGACTGGCGTCCACAAAGTACTTACATCCGCCGTCCACCATATTGGGAAGGGGCGTTGGCTGCACCACGTACTTTAGCGAACATGCGTCCGCTTGCCATTTTGGGTGACAACATCACCACCGACCATTTGTCACCTTCAAATGCGATTTTGATGGACTCGGCGGCGGGTGAATATCTTCATAAAATGGGTCTACCAGAAGAAGACTTCAACTCATATGCAACGCACCGTGGTGACCATTTGACTGCACAACGTGCAACATTTGCGAACCCGAAACTGTATAACGAAATGGTGGTCCGTTCAGACGGTACGATCAAGCAAGGTTCAAAAGCGCGTGTAGAGCCAGAAGGCGAAGTGATGCGTATGTGGGAAGCGATTGAAACCTACATGAACCGTAAACAGCCGTTAATCATTGTTGCGGGTGCTGACTATGGTCAGGGTTCAAGCCGTGACTGGGCTGCGAAAGGTGTACGCCTTGCAGGTGTTGAAGCGATTGTAGCAGAAGGCTTTGAGCGTATTCACCGTACTAACTTGGTGGGTATGGGCGTGTTGCCACTTGAGTTTAAAGCGGGTGTAAACCGCAAGACTTTAAAACTAGATGGTACAGAGCTTTATAGCGTGATTGGTAATATCGCGCCGCGTTCGACTTTAACTTTAGTCATTGAACGTGCCACAGCAGATGGTAAAGAAGAGATTGTTGAAGTGCCTGTGACTTGCCGTTTAGATACAGAAGAAGAAGTTTCTGTATATGAAGCGGGCGGTGTATTACAACGTTTTGCACAAGACTTTTTAGAAGGCCAAGTGGCTTAATATTGAGTTAAAAATAATTGATATAGTTTTAAAAGCCCCGCTTTAGAGTGGGGTTTTCTACTCTTCAATATTACAATAAATATAATGATAGAATTGTATATGAAAAATAGTATTAAATATTAAATCGAACTTTGAGAAATCAATTGTATTCTGATCCTGAAAAATAATTTTTTCAAACAAATCTTTTTTTCCATAAAATTTAGTTAAATCAAATGTTGAGTTAGATGAATTGTAGGTTTTTCCACTAATCGTCTTTAATAAAATAGATGGATCATAAAAATTCTCAATGACAGTATTTTTAGGAAGCTTAATTATATATAAGTTATGATGGGCATGATAATAATCTAATATAGCTGATTTATTTAATGCAGTAAGATTAATATGCTTAATAAAATCTTTAAATTCTTTGTTTGCACATTTAATAACATGTTCACCATCACTATCTCCATCTACCAAGATAATACAAGGTAAATGGCTTATCACTTGTGATTTATATATTGCATTATAATTCTTTAAAAATTTTTGTATTAAACCTGTCCCCCCAGTTAGCCCCATAATTTTTGAGAACCTTTTTGTTCCTGAAAGAGAAGAAAATTTGATAAATTTTAATGAATCAGAATATAGTTTGTGGCATGCCAGTTTTAAGTGTAGAGGATCAGTATAGCCTTCACCGATTATCAAAACTCTTTGTGGATGAATAAAGTAATGGTGAAAAAGAAATTTAGTATAGAGTTTTTCAAGGCTGTTTAGTTCATTAAAGTTTCTTGTACCATTGGGAAATTTAATATCTTGCTGATTTTTTATTTCATAAATATGGCTTAAAATTCCATTTAATGCCTCTCTGTTTGTTTTGTGCTTATCCATGTGAAATTTTGATTTGAAAAATTCCCCTTCAGCACAAAAATTTTGAACCATTGATCTTGTATAGCGATAATAATTTTGATCAATATTTACTTTTTTATTAACGGTTAATCCTGTTACTTCTTGTTTATTATATTTGTCAGTTAATCTTGTTTTTTTAGGATTAATCTTAAATTTACTGCTATTAATTGTATGGTTTAAGGCTGAACCTAGAACCCATTTTTCACCATCAAATTCGATGATATCTTCAGAAAATTGAGGTAAATTAGTTGATAGCGTTAAATCGTCTACATATCGAGTATATGTAAATTTATATTCTTTTGCTAATTTTACCATTTTAACATCAAGAATGTTCCCAATTAAATTACTGATTATAGGTGAGCAAGGACTGCCTTGAGGTAAAAAACCTTCTTTTGAGGTAGATACTCGGTATGTAACAATTTGGGCAATTAAAATAGCGATATCAAAAGGTAAGCTAAAAAGTTTATTTTTACTAAAAAAGCCAACTATTCTAGAAAAGGTAATACTTTCAAAAAAATCCTTTAGATCAATATTTAATACTAGCCTTTTGCCTGTATGTTTTTGTGCATTACTGTATATACCAAAATTAATTTCTTTAGCTTCAAGTGAGGTACGATTTTGTTTTGATGTGGGAATGTTTATTTTGAGTTTTTTCCTAAATCCATGTGAACTAATACAGTTAACATAAGAGGAGGTTGATAGTCTCTTTAATTCCAATTCTCTATAACAATTACTTAGAAGAATAGATAAACGAGTTTGTAATATCTTAAGCTCAGGAGTTGGAGCAAAAATTCTTCTTTTACCACCACTTTTTTTAGAAATTTCAAAAGCTTGGTATCTTGTTGTAATATTTTCACTAAATAAGATACGAGTGAAGTTCTTTTCTGAATAGCCTAATAAAATTGCTAAATCTTTTTGTGTTTGACAAGATTTAAGCTGTTTTAAATATTTCAAAAGGTGCCCCTTGGGAACTCATATGGTCAACGCACAGCAGCATGGTTAGCAGAGTGCCCAATGACTGGTTGGCAAATTTGACAATAAGCCATTAACATTTTCAAAACAGAATGCGATACGCAATCTAAAAATCTTCCCAAAGGGCATTTAAATATTAATTTAAAAATTTAATTAAAACAAATTCATATATCTATAAATTTTAAATTGGATATATTAATAAGATAAAAATAGAAATACTTTGAAAAAATAAAAAAGCCCAACATCCTGTTGGGCTTTTTCGTATTTGGTTGCTAGATATGACTCCTGTCGTATCTCACGTCCTGATGCATGAACCTATTATTGTTGTTTTGTGTTCCGGAACATCCTGTTCCTGTATGAACTCATCATAGAAAAAAAGCAGGAAGTCGCCAATCCGCAAAATCCCTAAAAGTTTGTAAGATAAATCGTACAAATAACATTTTTTGCATTTATGCCATCATCATCGGGCGAAATGGACAATTGACAATCACTCTAACTGGGTTATATTCCTGTTTAATATCTATACGATTATAGGAACGCAATCATGGTAACAGCTGGCGAAAAACCCGGAACAGGCTTCTATTTCTGCGCTCAATGTGGCCAGAGAGTGTTTTTAGAAATTAATACAGATCGTTTACCGCCGTGCACTAAATGCTATTGCACTGAGTTTAAACGTTAAGAATAAAATAATATTTGCGTTCGCATTTAACAAAAAGCCCTGTCACCCGATGGGGCTTTTTGTTAGTTTAAAATAAGACTTACATAACAAGACCCGTGATGGGCATGAAAAGGAAACCGTTATGGAAACTATATTGGGTTTATGTATTGGCGTGGGTTTGAGCGCTGCCTGCGGTTTTCGCGTGTTTGTGCCGCTATTGGTCATGAGCATTGCAACCATGATGGGATGGTTTGAGCCATCAAAAGGTTTTGAATGGTTAGCTATGCCGTCGGTTTGCTTGGCTTTAGCTGTGGCAACAGTCTGTGAAGTTGCGGCCTACTATATTCCATGGGTCGATAATGCCTTAGACACTGTTGCGACCCCTGCGGCTATGATTGCCGGTACATTAGCGACAATGGCGGTTAGCAGTGGGGAAATGTCTCAGTTTGCGAGCTGGGCAGCAGCCATTATTGTGGGCGGTGGTACGGCTGGTGTGGTGCAAATGAGTACCGTTGCTGCACGCGGTGTTTCAACTGCAACCACAGGCGGCTTAGGGAATTTTGTAGTTGCTACAGGGGAGTGGATTGGGGCAATCTTACTTTCGGTTTCAGCTTTGCTAGTTCCCGCGCTTGTTGCAGTTGTGGTGGTTATTGCTGTTATTTTGGCAATACGTTGGATACGTCATAAAAAGCAAGAACAGGTACATAGTCCGTTATAGGTTAACTTTAATATCATTTTTAAATGACCATAAAAAAAGCCCAACATCCTGTTGGGCTTTTTCGTATTTGGTTGCTAGATATGACTCCTGTCGTATCTCACGCTCCTAGTGCATGAACTTATTATTGTTGTTTTGTGTTCCGGAACATCCTGTTCCTGTATGAACCAATCATAGGAAAAAAGCAGGGTATCGCCAATCCGCAAAATCCCTAAAAGCTTGTAGGTTAAAACGTACATCGAAAAGTTTCTTGGGAAGTTGTGTAGATGAGAGAAGCAAGCAAATAGTCAGGCTTACTTTTATGAATAACTGTTTAGGATTAGAAGTAGAAAAAGAGTTGTTATTGATAACAATATGTTATTTTTAAATTGTGATTATAAAAAGAACAATTTTCGGGAGTAAGAAATGACCGTTATGTTGGTAAAACCTCATTTGAGGTTTAAAGAGAGCTATAACAACTATATTAATGAATTAGCAGATGAAGAACGTTACCCTTTGACAATGGATTTTGATCATACAAATTTTGATTCGTTTTTGAATAAACTAAAAGAGTATGAAAATGGGGAATCTTTACAGGAAGGACATGTTGCCAATATTACATATTGGTTAGTAGAAGGCAGTGAAATTATTGGTGTATCTAACTTACGACCTAAGCTTAATGAACAGATTCAATATTGTGGCGGGCATATTGGTCTAGGTATTCGCCCTTCTAAACGTAGAAATGATTTTGGTTCAAAATTATTAGAGCTTACGATTCAGGAGGCATGGAAGTTAGGCCTAACGGAATTACATATACATTGTTATAAATCTAATTTAGCGTCCGCAAAAGTAATTCAAGCAAACAATGGCCGTCTTCATTCCGAAATTGATGTCGATCAAGTAGTTCAAAGGTATGTTGTGAATAAAACACTATAAGAATTTTCTTTTAGGTTGTTTTTAACGTAAATAAAAAAAGCCCGACATCCTGTTGGGCTTTTTCGTATTTGGTTGCTAGATATGACTCCTGTCGTATCTCACGCTCCTAGTGCATGAACCTATTATTGTAGTTTTGTGTTCCGGAACATCCTGTTCCTGTATGAACCCATCATAGGAAAAAAGCGGGAAGTCGCCAATCCGCAAAATCCCTAAAAGTTTGTAGGTTAAAACGTACAAGGCATTTTAGATGGTATGTGTAAGTTTAAGCGTTTAGGCCATTAATAATGTATTTGCACTCTAGTTAAGTTCTATAATATGTTATTAAATTTAAAGAAGAAAATGATTATGTCTTTAATAGAAAAAGTGGTTCCTGTGGTATTCAGGGAAATAAATAATAACTTGGAGATTTTAGTATTTAGACATCCATTAGCAGGAATTCAAATCGTTAAAGGGACTGTGGAACACCAAGAACAATTGGAACAAGCAGCTTTGCGCGAGCTTTATGAAGAGTCTGGAATAAAGAATGCACAAGTTCATTCATATCTAGGTAAACATATTCCCTCAGAGGCAGGGCCTGACTGGCATGTTTTTGTGTGTAGTACAGATGACGCTTTACACGACACTTGGTCACATTTTTGTGAAGACGATAATGGATTAACTTTCGATTTTTTCTGGCACTCTTTTTTGAG
Organism: Acinetobacter sp. GW821-FHT09D10; assembly: GCF_059416285.1. NCBI lineage: Bacteria > Pseudomonadati > Pseudomonadota > Gammaproteobacteria > Moraxellales > Moraxellaceae > Acinetobacter > Acinetobacter sp. GW821-FHT09D10. The sequence continues at coordinate 51,570 of NZ_JBWKOW010000009.1, read as the reverse complement.
TCCTCCAACAGAAGAATGGCATCCTCTTTTTAAAGAATTATTTGAATTTATTAAATCTAAATACAAGCTCAACTAACCAAACAACTTTAGGCCTCTGTGCCACAACAGGCTTTAATCTTTGCGCTGATTTAAAGTAAGAAACCATTGCAACACAGAGATAAAGGGGCTAAGCCAAATGCTTAGCCCAGACTACTTTTGTCACACCGCTGCATGACGCTGAAAAAAGTAGGGGCAAAGTCCTGTGGGAGAACAGGACTTTGCAAACTGACATGTTCTAGGTGCTGCATAAGCTTAGGGGAGTAAGCTTGTTCAAGCCGTTGGTAAATACAGTCGCAACTGGCTTGGGTGTGCCCACCCGACAGGCAAATTTTTTCAAAATCCTGCTGAGTGTGTAGGTTACAACCCGAAATACCCAAACTACCTAGAATGAAACTTAAAGCCAAAATAGGTTTATAAATTGTCATATTATTCTCATAATGATTTATATCTATGAGTAGAGTGAAAGTATAATTAGTTTTAAGGATTAAAATGATTTTTAGGTAATAATTAATCCTCCCATAAACATAGGAAAATAAAATAATTTAAGTTTTAAAATAAAAAATACTTTATAAATTTAAAAAATTAGGCAATAGAAAACCAAAATTTTAAATAAATAAAATGATTAAATTGGAGAGGGAATAAGTTTGAAAAGTATCATGGTCAACTCCTTAAAATTATGGAGTTCTACCACCAGATTACCGCGAATTAATTTATGGTGGTAGAACGAAAGGGGGTTGACAGACTGGACTCGTAGAACCAGCACGCACAGGGCGTCCCCCTCCCGTCCTACCGCAAAGAAAGGGGACGCAAGGGTCTAACGAATTATAGTAGAACTATAATCCGCTACGAGTTACGGTCTGTCAAAACCGTCTGGCAATGTAGGCCAGCAACGAGATAATAATCGGTGATTTTAATTACGTCAATTTAATATTTAAAATATTTTTTATTTAATAATAAATCTAAATTTATTCTTAAAATAATAGAATTAATGTTTATATTTAATTAGAAAAAATAAAGAATAAAATAGTTTGAGCATGTAATTTTATTAGTAATCGAGATTTATCATTTTATAAATAAAAATATTATAGGCGTGACCGACTTTATTCTAAACTTTTAAGAACTTCTTTGGCATCTACATCGCCTGCATCGGCAGCTTGCTGGAACCATTTCTTTGCCAGTTGCAGGTTTTTCGGCGTGCCTTCACCATTTAAATACATCTGGGCCAAGTTGTACTGGGCATCACTTTCGCCATGCTCGGCGGCTTTGTTGTACCACTTCAGTGTCTGCTCATCACTTTGGGTGACGCCGTGACCTTTTTTATAGAGCTGAGCTAAATTATATTCTGCGGGTGGATAGCCTTGCTCGGCAGCACGACTAAACCATTCAAACGCCTGCCCATAATTTTGCGCAATTCCTTCGCCCCTGTCATATAACACTCCTAAGTTATATTGCGCTTTAGCATGGCCTTTGGTCGCAGCTTTACTAAAGTAATCAAAGGCGTGCTTGGCATCTTTTTCGACGCCCGTGCCTGTGTAATACATCATTCCTAAACTATATTTTGCCCCCACGCTTCCATTTTGGTCAGCCGCAGTTAGCCATTTAAAAGCTTGCTCATAGTTTTTAACAACACCTTGTTCGCCACTTAAAAGCATCATACCCAAATGATATTGAGCAACGGGTTGCCCTTGTTCTGCACGATATTGAATATCGGCGACACTCGGTTCAGCAAATGCTGAAGAATGAAGTGAGAAAATTACGGTAAATATATAAAAAGCAGACTTTTTTATTTTCATATCTCATCCTGAATTTTATTAATTTGAATATTTATTTTCTTTAATATCTATTTGAATATAAAAGAAAAATGTTGAATATATCTGAGTGGTTTATAGAAATTTAAAATGATCTAATTTTACGGTTTAAATATCTATTTAATAAGAAGTTAACCTAAAACAGCATATTTAGACCAGTTACATTTTGAAAATGAGTATAGATAGACAGGTTAGTCTTTTTTTAATTAAAATGCGGCCTAAATATAAGTTTGATTGATAATAAAAATGCAGATGAGTGTGTCGAGTATATTGGAGCGTTTAGGCCTTGTTTCACAAAATCGCGCTGTTCATATCCAATTCTCAAATCAGTCTTTAAATCAGCAAGTCTTCTTACAACGTGTTGAAGGCGAACATACGCTCAATCAGGGCAGCGTTGCTGAGTTACTGTGTCTGTCGACAAACGCGCATATTGCATTAAAACAATTTATCGGCTGTCAGGTTGCCGTTGATCAGGTCACTGACATGGGCCAGTTTTTTAGAACCACAGGCATCATTACCGAAGCAAGCCAAGGCCAAAGCGACGGCTCACTCACCATTTATAATCTCACCTTAAAAGACCCAACTGCACTCTGGCATAAACGCCGTAATAGCCGTGTGTTTATGAATAAAAGCGTGCTAGATATTAGCGAAATTCTGTTTAAAGAATGGCAGGTTAAAAGCCCATTATTTGCTTCAAGCTTAACGCTCGACACGGCAGGCTTAACTAAAGACTACGATGTGCGTCCATTTGTGATGCAGTCAAACGAAAGCGATTATGACTTTTTAACTCGTCTGTGGCGTAGAGAAGGCATTAACTGGTTAGTCGATGAGTCGCAGCTTTTGGTCGCTGACCCGAATGCGTCCATTCAGCCACAAGTGCTACGTTTAATTGACGATAACCAACATTATCAGGCCCTTGAGCGCCGTAGCCTACGTTACCAACGCAGCAGTGCCACAGAACAGTTCGATACCATTACCCAAGTCAAAGCTGAGCGCCGTTTACAGCCGACATCGGTTCATGTGCAACGCTGGCAAGCCGACGCCTTACAACAAGAAGAAGGTAGCGGCAGTGTACAAGGCACCCAGCAGCACAGCGAACACTATGACAACGCTAGTTTGAACCTTGAAGATGCATGGCACGTCAGCCCAGCATGGATGCAGGACTTAAACGGTGAAGACCAAGCCACCGCTTCAGGCAATAGCCAGATCGAACAGCTGAACCAGCATATTAATGCTTACCATCACCTTAGCTCTAAACAGTTTACCGTTTCTGGTAATGTCCGTGATGCGCAGGTGGGTTACTGGTTTGAACTCAATGACCACCCTGAACTTGAGCGCCACTACAGTGCTGACAAAGAGTTTTTAATCTTAAGCAAGCACTACTATAACCAGAATAATTTACCGAAAGAATTACAGCAGCAACTTGAGCGCCTATTACCAAAAGACAAGCTCAAGGTAGCTCAGCTCGACAGCCAAAACCCTGAGCAGCGCCACTTTGCTGAGCTGAATGTTGTTCGACGTAACATTAAAGCTGTTCCTGAATATAACCCGCTAGAGCACCGACCAGCCGCTCACCCGCAGCGCGCTAAAGTGGTGGGATTAGAGGGTGAAAGCATTCATGTCGATCAGTGGGGACGTATTAAAGTCCGTTTCCTCTTTACCCGAGCTGACGACCATAGTCATGACGGAGGAGCGGGAAGTAACGACAATGACACCGACTCGGCTTGGGTCGACGTACTCACTCCATGGGCAGGCGTGGGTTATGGTGCGCGCTTCTTGCCACGTGTGGGTGAGATTGTGGTGATCGACTTCTTTGACGGCAACATTGACCGCCCATTTGTGGTGGGCCGCATTCACGAGGCTGAACGTCACCCAACCCAATTCGATCAGAAAGGCCAGTTACCTGACACCAAAAAACTCAGCGGCATTCGCTCCGAAGAAGTCGACGGTAAAGGATTTAACCAGCTACGTTTTGATGACACCACAGGGCAAATCAGTGCCCAGCTACAAAGTAGCCATGCGGCAAGCCAATTAAACTTGGGTAACTTAAGCCATCCAAAAGACAGCGCGACAAGCGATGGCCGTGGTGAAGGTTTTGAGCTAAGAACAGACCAATGGGGCGCGGTTCGAGCTGGCAGTGGTTTACTCGTTAGCACCCATAAACAGGACCAAGCTCAAGGCGTACACCTTGATGCAAACGAGGCCAAACAACAAATCGATGGTGGCCTCAACAATGCCAAGGCACTCAGTGAAGTAGCTAAAAACCAGCAAACTGACCCGTTAGAAAATTTAGAAAACCTAAAATCCTTTATTGAAAAACTTGAGCAGCAAGACAACGCAAAAGCCAAAACGTTTAAAGAGGCGATTATGCTGCTGGCGAGCCCAAATAGTATCGCGCTGAGCAGTAACGAAGACATTCACTTAAGCGCAGATGGCCAGATAAACCAAACTGCTGGAGACAGCATAAATCTGTCTACACAAAATAACCTGATCGCACATGCACAAAACAAGATTAGCCTTTTTGCAGCCCAAGAAGGCGCAAGACTATATGCAGGCAAAGGCAAAGTTGAGATACAAGCACAAGGCGATGGCGCAGATTTAATTGCCCGTAAAGCAGTTCAGATTATTTCAGCAGAAGACAAAATTGAAGCGACCGCAGCCAAAGAAATTGTGCTCACCGCAGGCGGCTCTCAAGTCAAAATTACTGGTTCGGGCATTTTTATGACTACAGGCGGGAAGTTTGAGGTGAAGGCTGGACAGCATTTGTTTATGGGGGGAGGGAGTGCGAATGCTAATGTTCCTGCGTTGCCTGACTTGCGAATGAAAACCGAGCATCGTAATTTCCAAGCTATAGATTCATCTAAAAATGAACCATTAGAAGGAATTCCTTATTCAATTTTGAATAAAAGAACAGGAATTAAATCCTATGGTTTTACTAATGAGAAAGGAATGACGAAAACCATAAAATCAGCTGAAAATGATGAATTAGTTGTTAATTGGTTCGAACAGGAAGATTTTATAAATGGGGAATAATTCAACAACAAGTACTACAACAAATACAGCTAATCCACCCACCCAGAAAGTTCCTTTGAAACCAGAAGCTGAGTTACATCTATTAGTAGGGAGTGCTTATGGAGAAGGAGATAAAGAGTCGCCTTATGGTCATACAGCTGTGTATATTAAATTGAAAGGTAAGGATTATATTTATGATTTTGGTAGATATGGAAAAATTAAGCCAGAAAGTTTTGGCCCTTTCACATTAAGTGGTTCTAGTAGCCCCAGAGGAGAAGGGGTGCTAAAGGTTTGGGATAATTATCAAGCTTATATTGCTGAGGAGAATAGCCAAGGAGCTGGGACTTCGAAAACTAGGACAACACACGCTTATGGTTATAGAATTTTTGATAGTCAGGCTATGCTTGTATTAAATTATTATAATACTTTGATGAAAACAGCTAAATCATATGTAAAAACAAAGTATTATACGCGTTATACACTTAATCAAGATTATTTTGCTTTAGGTCCTAACTGTACGACCCAAAGTCTAGATGCAACAAAAAAAGCAATTCCAAGTATGGCAAAATCTGGTTATAAATTTGTTAATGCTGATAAAGTATTACCAACTACTGCAAAGTTAGCATTTAAAGCAAGTAAATATGAAATGCCAAAATATTTATTCTTGCCAGATAATTTAAATGATTATTTAAAAGTCTCTCCAGATGTGAAAGTAAATATGAAAAATATTTATCATAGTGGGGAGTAGGATAATCTAATGAAGAAGAATTTGATAATAGGTGTGCTACTTTTATTTTTTTTCGTTCAATTATTTTTTAATATTTATTCATGGAGAACTATGAAAGTGGCTAAAATTCATGTTTTAGAAAAACCTTTAAAGATATATTCGTTTGAAGGTAAATATTCGAAAAATAGCACTTTGCCAGAATATTATATTTTGCCAGAAGGTACTGTTTTATATGATGATAGTGATTCTTTAAATCGAAGAGTTATGGTTTATTTCAATTTACAAGGTGTAGATTTTAAGTTTGAAGAGCAAGATCCTGATATTTTAAAGCAACCTAGTGAAGTCAGTGCTATAAGGTCGACGGAATTGCCTGATTTACTAAAAGAAATTCCTCTGAATAAAAAAGATATTTATTTAATTATTAAATATGATGACAGTATAAATGACTCCGTACGTTCTATTCTCTTTAAAAAATACAAAATTGATCCTTCAGAGTATGAAAAATAATTTTGCACCCAAAAAGTAGAACAAGCGTAATTGATTACGCTTGTTCTGTCCTAAGAAACAATTTTAAGCAGCTTGAATGGCTTCTCCACATAGAGAGACAGTTTCTTGCTTATGCTGGTGTAAGTACCAGAACTGTTCCGCAATGGTTTTTGGATGTACCGTGTAGCTTTTATCTTCTGTGCCTGGTGTTCCATCTACGAAACCGTTAACAATGACTTGGCTCACGTAAACATTTGAGTCAGCTAGACTATGAGCAAGTAAGTTGGTGGTTTTATATTGGGCGGCAGCAGTAATTGCTAATGATGAATATTCTTTGGCAACTAAATCTATTCCGACCGCATCGAACGCGAAAATTCCATTTGTCGATAAAATGCTGCCATGATTTTTTTCTAAATCACGTAGGCAAGCTTGTACCGTAGCAATATAGCTCGAAACGCGAATATGAAAGCTTTTGGTAAGCTCCAGTGGAGGGGTTTCTAATATGTTGCCTTCAATATCATGGGAAGCATTCCAATGAATATTTTTAATCTCTCCTAATTGATCTTTAATGCATTTAATAAGATTTGGTATGTTTTCAAGAACCGCTAAATCACATGTAAAAGCGTAAGCTTCAATACCATGTGTTTTAAGTTCTAAAATGGCCTTTTCGAGTTTTTCGGCATTTCGTGCCACTAACCCGATTTTATAGCCTTCTTTACCAAATTTATGTGCTACGGCTTTAGAAATACCTGTTCCATAACCAAAGATTATAATATTGTTGTTCATTATAAAGTTCCAAAAACCAATTATTTGGTTAGAAATAGTTTATAATATGTTTTTATAATGTATTCAAGCGAAAAAGTTATCTATAAAAAATAATACTGAAAGAGCAAAACAAAAAATCTTAAAAGCAGTAATGAGTAAGTTTGGTTTGAATGATCCAGATGGGACAACGATTGATAAAATAACTTTTAATTTGACTTCTCTATCTTCCTATCATAAATTAATTGGAACGATCGTTCCTGTTAAGTCTACTTATGCGAACAAAAGAATTTGAAATTGATGAAATTGCTGATGCAGCCATGCATGTTTTTTGGCGTCATGGATATGCAGCGACTTCAGTTCAAGACTTAGTCGATGGTACGGGATTATCTCGAAGTAGCCTTTACAGTACGTTTCAGAGTAAACAGGGGCTTTATCAAAAAGCATTACAACGCTATGAACTTTTAACTACGCTTAATAATGTGAAGTTGCTATCTGGTTCAGCCTCACCGAAAGAACTTATTCGGCAATTACTGATTAATGTGGTTGAAGATGAGCTAAATGATGAAGAACACAAAGGCTGTCTGGTCGCAAATGCGTGTTTAGAGTTGGCTGGTCATGATGCAGATGTCACTCAATTTGTTGTAAGTAATCTACAGAAAATACAGCATGCTTTAGAGAATTTATTAATTAAAGCTCAACAATCTGGTGAAATTGCTTCTACCCAAAACCCACGTGCATTGGCAAGTTTCTTTCTGAACACCATGCAAGGTTTACGTGTTTTAGGCAAAGGCAGCCCGCTTGAACGAAGAAAGCAAACTTTAATGGATGTGGTGGAGATTGCTTTAAACGTTTTATAAAACTCATTTAAACCTTAACTATTGTAGAGCTGGATAGTTAAGGTTTTTATTTAACTCCAACTGGAATGATCGTTCCTAAAATCTAATTTTTAGTACACATGGAGAACAAATGTCTTCCTATCCTAACGTTGTAAAACAAGTATATAGCTATGCAGAGCATAGTAAGTCCGCTGAAAAAGAGTTTGAGATTAAAACCTTATGAATATTAAGAGTGATGAAACATCTCATCAGTTAAGTGAAGAGTTCTCTGCTCAATTACCGATTTGGAAACTGTTGGCTTTTACTGTTGCAGGTTTTCTGACCATCATGACGGAAACCATGCCAGCAGGGCTTTTGCCCCAAATCAGCCAAGGGCTAAATATTTCAGAGGCATACGCAGGGCAGCTTATAGCAGTGTATGCCTTGGGCTCGGTTTTAGCGGCAATACCTCTGATTAGTCTTACTCGTAGTTGGAATCGGAGACCCTTATTACTCAGTGCTATTGCGGGTTTACTTTTATTTAATGCGATTACTGCCTTATCAAATGATTATATTTTGACTTTGATTGCTCGTTTCATTGCAGGTATGGCGGCGGGCGTTATATGGGGGCTTTTAGCGGGTTATGTAAGACGCATGGTCCCAGCATCGTATCAAGGTCGAGCTTTAGCAATTGCTGGGGTTGGGCAACCAATTGCTTTATCGATTGGTGTGCCTTTGGGTGCTTGGTTGGGAACGCTGTTTGAGTGGCGTGGCGTATTTTGGATCATGTCTTTACTGGCTTTGATTTTATTTGTCTGGATACGCTTTTGTATTACTGATTTTGCGGGACAGTCAGCACAAAAAAGGTGGCCCATTTTAAAAGTTCTTTTAATGCCGGGCATTAGAGCTGTTTTAGCAGTCGTCTTCCTTTGGATATTGGCTCATAGCATTCTTTATACTTATATTTCACCTTTCTTAGCTTCAACAGGGCAGGCATACAAAGTCGAGACGATACTTTTTGTATTCGGTATTTCTTCAATTGTAGGCATCTTGATTACAGGTGTGTTTATCGATCGATCATTAAGAAAAATAACGCTTTTAAGCTTATTTGTATTTGCTATCGCAACAATACTGTTAGGTGCTTACAGCTCTTCGAGTTTTGTAGTTATAACTGGCGTTGTGCTGTGGGGAGTAACTTTTGGGGGCGCTCCAACATTATTACAAACAGCTTTAGCAAATACTGCGGGTCATGAAGCAGATGTCGCACAGTCCATGTTGGTTACTATGTTTAACCTTGCTATTGCATGCGGTGGAATGGTTGGCGGTGGATTACTTGAAAGCTTTGGTGCAGCTTCTTTTCCATGGATTATGCTGGTGTTTGCTCTCATCGCGTTATGCACCGTTTGCAATGCTCGTAAGCATGGTTTTATATCTTCATAAAAGATTTTTGCCCTTCATGACTGAAGAAGTGAAGGGTAATTTAATTTTTTATATTCTGATGTACTGTCCCAAAATAGTTAATGACTTGGTAAAATAAACCGTAAAATACAAATAAAGTGGAATTTAAATTTAACTAATTATACTGAAATGGTAATAAATTCTTTTTAATTTGCTTAATGGCGTAAAAATTCCCAAAAATATTTAAAATTAGCTGTTCTTAGAAAAACAATCCCGCAGGGTGCTGGCTAAACTATATCTCAAGGGTGTGATAGGGATCGAAAAGAGTAGCATGCACCAAAACGTATAACGTTAGTGTGTACTCACCCAAAAGGTCTCGATTCGGCTTAGGACGCTATAGATCAAAAGTTTATAGGCATAAGGTTCTAACTTACAAAGTTATAATTGTTGAAGTAAACCATAGATGTTTTCCCTTGACACCCTAAAAAATTCTCTATAATAAAAACGATACTTCACAAGAATATAATTTATGAATAAGCCTTATCTTTCTGCCTTGCCGCATGACAGCCAAATCTCATCTCAATTGAACAATGCTTACTTCCACGATTCGTGGAGTATTGTGCTTGGCCAACCAGACCTTAATGTATTTGGGCAGCTTATTAAACTGTTCCATCACACGCCTCAATGGATAGAATGGAGTATGAATTTACGTAATAAAATTACTTCAAAGATTGGGCTTAAAGATTTAGGAAGTTTTAAGCAAATTGATGCGCATAAAAAAGAAAATGAATATGTAGCTGGTGACCGGATTGGAATTTTTACCTTGTTACAGCGTACCGAAAATGAGTTAGTGGTTGGCGATGACGATAAACATTTAAATGTGACTTTATCTATTTATAAGAATGAAAAGACTCAAGTACTGACCATAACCACAGTAGTGCATATTAAAAATTTGCTTGGACGACTCTACATGGTGCCAGTGATTCCTGCCCACCGAAAAATAGTACCAGCCACTTTACAGATATTGGGTTAGAGTACTATTTTTATTTACGATGTTATCTGTTGAAATCGTTTATATAATATCCTTATTATTATAATTGCGAGCTGAATAAAATGGACAATAAAAACCAGTGTCGCCAATGCGCCGTTTGTGGAAAGAGCTTTCCCTTAAAAGATCTGGTCTCTGGTGAAGTCATTCGAGATGTCATTGGTGAAGAAATCTTGAAAGATTATCCGGATTGGTCTTTTTCAACCTTTATTTGTCGTGCTGATTTGGCAGACTACCGTATTAAATATGTGCAATCACTATTGCGTTCAGAAAAAGGCGAGTTAACAACTTTAGAAAATGAAGTGATTGGCAGTATGCAACGGCATGAGCTGATTAGTCGAAATACAGAGACAGAGTTCGATCAAAATTGGACTTTGGGTGAAAAACTAGCAGATAAAATAGCCTCTTTTGGCGGAAGTTGGGTCTTTTTAACTTGTTTTGGACTATTTTTAGTGGCTTGGATCATTTTAAATACTGTAGTGATGGTTGTGCATCCAGTTGATCCTTATCCATTTATTTTGCTTAATCTGGTCTTGTCATGTTTAGCTGCAATTCAGGCACCTGTCATTATGATGAGTCAAAATCGACAAGAGGTAAAAGATCGGTTACGTGCTCAACATGACTATCAAATTAATTTAAAAGCTGAGCTTGAAATTAGACATTTACATGAAAAAATGGATCATCTTTTATCGCATCAATGGGAAAGACTTGCGCATATTCAAGAAATTCAGCTCGATCTTTTATCTGAAATGAATAAAAAACGGTAAAAATTGAATCTGAGTTTCACGTGGAACATGATGAGCTGTATAGAATATTTTGCGATAAATTTGAAATTTCTTTATGATCTGCCGCCATGCTCCCTTGCTGTTTCTACGACAATGCCTTTAAACGACCACTTTGTTTATGCTCCGCCACAAGATCCGCTTTCAATCCTATTTGAAGATGACGATCTGGTCGTGGTTGATAAGCCAGCGGGTCTATTGTCGGTTATGGGGCGGTTGCCTGAACATCATGATAGTGCCTATTTACGGGTGCTTGAAAAGTTCCCTTTAGCCAAAGTGACTCATCGTTTAGATATGGCAACTTCGGGTTTGCTTATGTTTGCCAAGCATCGTGATGCAGAAGTTGCGGTGAGTAAAATGTTTCAGGCTAGAACGGTCAAAAAGCATTATATTGCTTTGGTACAAGGGCAATTGAAACAAGAGGGGAGTGTCGAGGTTCCGCTCATTACTGATTGGGAAAATCGCCCGAGACAAATTGTGCATTTTGAGTTGGGCAAACATGCTAAAACTTTATATCAGCCTCTCTCATATTGTACTGAAACAGATCAAAGCCGCGTTTTATTAGAGCCAGTGACAGGGCGTTCGCATCAGCTACGTGTACACATGATGCATATTGGACATCCGATTATGGGTGACAAGTTATATCACCCTGAACCTAAACAATTTCACTTAAACCGTATGGCGTTACATGCAGCATATCTCGCTTTTCAGCATCCATTAAATGGAACAGATGTGGTGATTGAATCGAAGGTGCCTTTTTAAAATTTATATAATTAAAAAAATTAATTTGATGCAATTGGGAACGGAATATATACCCAAACTGCAATAAAAGTCGGGTATTCTTAATGCCGAATAATATTAATACGGCAACAACAACAAGGGATCATATTATGACTCGTGATTACGAACAATTTCCAGATGACGATAACGGCAATGTACTTTGGCAAATGGCTGAAGACGGGGATGATTTAACTGATCTGCATGAAATTGAATTTTCTATTGCTTTTCAAGATCAGAAAAATGCAGAGCAATGTTCACTCTATTTACTGTACCAAGAACAAAAGGTTTCACTCTTTCAAGATGATTCTGTTGAGCCAAATGAATGGGTGATTACGGTCTTTGTTAACATGGAACCAGAGTATTCAGATATTGTTGATTTGGAACAATGGTTTACCAGCATCGCTGAAAAATTTCAGGGCGAATATGATGGATGGGGGTGCATGGCCTATGTCTTTGATGAGGATGAAGAAGATGACCTGTTGCAGTAAGGTCTAAAATAACGGGTAGGAGATAACATGAACTTATCTCAAAAACAAATTGCTGTACGGTTTTTAGAGCTTGCCGCTGCTGGTGAAGTCGATGAAGCCTACAGCAATTATACTGCTCCAAACTTCAAGCATCACAACCCTTATTATGCAGGTGATGCGACTTCTTTAAAGGAAGGAATGCGTGAAAGCGCGGCTGAAACGCCGAACAAAGTCTTTGAAGTTCAACATGTCATTGAAGATGGTGATTTAGTCGCTGTGCATTCTAAACTTGAAATGCAAATGAACGGGTTAACAACCTTGGCAGTGGTTCACATTTGTCGTTTTGAAAATGGAAAAATTGCTGAGTTTTGGGACATTGGGCAAATACAGCCTGACCCACTCGTCAATGAAAACGGTATGTTCTAGTGAAAAGCCCGAAAATTTTCGGGCTTTTTCAATTGTGGATGAATTAAAATTTCCACTGTGCCGAAATTGAGGCATTGAGTGAATCACCTGGTTGAACCCACAAATCACTATAGCTTGAGACATAGTAAGTTTTATCAAATATGTTGTTCACATTAAGCTGATAACGTAAGCGGTCAGATGGAGCATAGTAGCCATTTAAATTCACCAGCATATAACTCGGCAAATTAAAGCCATTATCAAGGTTATGACCACTGCGCTCACCGACATAGGTGAGGTTGGCACCTACACCTGCCTTTTTCGTGCCTTCTTGCAGAAACTCATAATTGGTGCTGATTGAACCTTGGTGTTTTGGAACATTACTCAGACGCGCACCCTTAGCTAGGTCTTGGTCTTTTTCAATTTGAGCATCGGTATAACTATAATTGGCATTGACGAGCCAGCGGTCATTGATCTGGCTATTGAAGTCAAATTCAATCCCTTTACTGCTAACTTCACCTGCTGCGGTTTGAAAGTTGTTGTCGATCGGGTCTGTCGTCAGCACATTCTGTTTTTTCATTTTAAATAGAGCAAGGCTAAGCACGCTGTGATCGTTTATTTTATATTTGGTGCCAACCTCATAGCTTTCACCTTTTTCAGGAGCAAAGGTTTGACCATTTCGGTTCATACCACTATTCATCGCAAATGAGCGACCATAGTTTGTATAAAAAGCCCATTGGTCAGAGGCTTTAAAATTTACTCCGAAACGCGGACTATTTTGATGAAGTGTCTGGTTACTTTCGGTCTGAGTCAGGTGATTTTTAAAGTCTTGTTCGACCTGATCAAAACGGTTGCCGAAAAGCACACTCCATTGATCATTAAAAAAGATTTGATCTTGTACATTCAGAGCAAAGTAACGTTGCTGTTCTTTGGTGTTGGTGAACGGTGCTAAATCTGGTAAATATTTCCCATATTCAGGTTGGTAAATATCAATTGTATTTGGCATGCCTGAGCTGTGGTTACGACGAAGTTGATATTGTTGATAATCGAGTTGACCAAGCTCAGTTGAAAGTAAAATTTCATGTCGAGCCCAAGATGTATCAATTTTGCCGAGTAACTCTGTTTGAGCCAGCACGTCTTCACTTTGATAATCACGATAGCGGCGTTGACGTTCTAAAGTACGACCATCGGCTTGTAGGCGTCGTGGTTCGGTCGAAAAGCCGACCATTTGAGCATCTTTATAACTGACGGCACTATTAAGTTTCCAGTCAGAGTTAAATTCATGACTAAGACGTAACTGGTAAAAGTAATCTTTTACTTTCATATCGCCGTCATCAGGTTCACCCGTAAAGGTTTTCGGGTCCATCACAAACTGGTGATTGACTGTGCTTACACCACGGTCAAAGGTCCCTTTGTGCTCTGTAAATTCACTGTCAAAGTCGAGTTGAGTCTGGTCTGAAATTTTCCATGTGAACTGCGGCGAAAAGAACCAGCGCTCACTACTAACATGATCACGGAAGCTTTGATTATCTTCATGAGCAACTGCTAAACGATAGGCCAGTTCATTGTTAATCGGCGCAGTGTGTTCTAGACTCATTCGATATTGTTCTTGGCTATTTGCGCGTAAGTTAATTTCACTTTCGCTTTCCCACTGTGGTTTTTTACTATTTAGATTGAGCAAACCACCTGTTTCTCCACGTCCGTAGAGGGCAGCCATTGGTCCTTTTAAAAACTCTAAAGAGTCAATATTTACGATGTCTTTGGGAGCACTAATACCTCGGTTTACACTCAAACCATTACGGATCATGGTTGCCCCTAAGTTTGGATCACCACTAAAACCTCGGAAAGAGTAATTATCCCAAAAACCACCACCATAATTATTCTGATGAAAAACCCCACTCACTAAAGTTAATGCATCATCAATCCGTTGAACGTCTTGTTGCTCCATCACCTGCTTAGAAACAAAAGCACGATTGAAAGGGACATCTAAAACATCATGAGAAAATTTAGTCGCTGAACTATTTTGACTTACATCTTCTTGGGTAGTTTCAGCCTGAACGCGTATGGTCTCAAGTACCGTTGACGTTTCTTCTCCCCAACTGAGTGTCGATATAAACGATAGACCTAAGGAAGACAACAAACCTAATTTGTGTTGCATAAATGAGCAGCCATGAAAGACAAAAGGGATTAAATGTAATAATATAACGTTACATTATTTTATTGATTATCGCTATGTCTTTAGAAAAAAATATTGAGCGTTTACAGTCGATTGATGCCTTACGTGGCTTGGTCATCTTGATTATGTTGCTCGACCATGTGAGAGAAACTTTCTATTTGCATAAGCAGGTCATAGATCCAATGGATGTAACAGTGACTGAGCCTGCATTATTTGGTAGTCGGTTATTGGCACATATTTGTGCTCCGGTTTTTGTTCTTTTAACAGGTATTTCGGCTTTTTTATTTCATTCAAAAAAACAGGATTTACAGCAAACCCGTGCGTTTTTATTGAAGCGCGGTCTATTTTTAATTGTGTTAGAGCTGACATTGGTGAACTTTGCTTGGACAGCAACTTTTCCACCAGAAGTCATTTACTTACAGGTGATATGGGCGATTGGTATTAGCATGGTGGTGTTGGCTGGTTGTGTGAGTTTGCCTTTACCTGTTCTTACTGGTGCAGCTTTAGTGATTATTTTTGGGCATAACTTATTAGATTCTGTGCATTTTACAAACGGTTTTTTACAGAATATATGGTTCGTTTTACACGAGCGTGGCTGGATTGAGTTTGTAGGTATAAAGCTCAGAACAAGCTATCCTGTTTTGCCTTGGATTGGTGTTATTTTGCTGGGGTATGTTTTAGGCCAATTCTTTAGTTCAAAATATACTGCAAAACAAAGAAGCCGCTATTTATTGAGTATCGGTCTGGCAAGTATTGGATTCTTCATTTTACTTCGTTTTATGAATATCTATGGTGACCAGCCGTGGCAGCATTTTGAGTCACTACAACTGACGTTAATGAGCTTTTTTAATCTCACAAAATATCCACCATCTTTACTGTTTATTTTGCTGAATGTTGGAATCGGTTTAATCGTGCTGATTACTTTTGAACGTATGCAGCAATATTCATTTTTAAAACCATTGGTGATGTTTGGCTCGGTGCCTATGTTCTTTTATTTACTGCATTTATATGTGTTGAAACTGATGTATGTATTTGCAATAAGTATGTGGGGAGCCAACTACGGCAATTATTTATCGGTTAATCATGTATGGATGCTGTGGTTAATTACGATTGTGCTGTCTTTTGCACTCTATCCAGCGGTTAAGTGGTTCTCGAAGTTTAAGCATCAAAATAAACATATTTCGATTTTAAAATATTTCTAATATTCAAAATATGGGTAAAGCGAGTTCAATAGTGGCCTCGCTTTACTTACTCACATCTAGATATAGAGTTTCTTTGACTTCTTCCATGACCACATAACTATGTGAAGATGCCGAAGCGGGGAGTTTCTTTAACAGATCTCCTAACAAGCGGCGGTAGGCACTCATTTCTTTTAATCGGGCTTTTACAAGATAGTCAAACTCACCTGAAATGAGGTGACATTCGAGTACTTCAGGAATCTCGACTAAGTCTCTGGCAACCTGATCAAATACATCGCCAGATTTGGCTGATAGTTTAATTTCTAAAAAAACGAGCAGATTACGGTCTACATAAGCTGGATTTAGTCGTGCGAAGTAACCCATGATGATGCCATCGCGTTCAAGTCGTTTGACACGCTCTGAACAGGGGGTGGTCGACAGGTTGACTCTCGATGCCAATTCACTAATCGCAATTCGTCCTTCACGCTGCAAAATATCCAGAATCATGCGATCTATACGATCTAAGGGGCGCATAGATATTTCCTCTTTTTTTAAAATTCTTGTGATAAAAACATAAATTTACCTAGATTATAGCCTTAAAAACAGTGAAATAAACTATTGGGGCGGAAATATACTAGTGAAATAAACTGGTGTGCGTGAGGGAATAGAAATGCGCGTAATTGTATTAGGTAGCGGCGTTATCGGAGTGGCAAGTGCCTATTATCTAGCTCAACAAGGAGCTGAGGTCACTGTTCTTGATCGACAGTCAGGTCCTGCTGAAGAAACAAGTTTTGGTAATGCAGGTCAAATTTCGCCAGGGTATTCAACCCCTTGGGCAGCACCAGGAATTCCTTTTAAAGCTGTGAAGTGGATGTTCCAGCACCACGCACCGCTTGCTATTAATTTAGATGGCAGCATGTGGCAGTTACAGTGGATGGCGCAAATGCTGAAAAACTGTAATCCACAAAGTTATGCTGTGAACAAAGAACGTATGATGCGTGTGGCTGAATACAGCCGTGACTGCTTACGTGAATTAAGAAAAGATACAGGTATTAATTACGAAAACCGTGCGAAAGGCACTTTGCAGTTATTCCGTAAAGAAGCGCAAATGGAAGCGGTTCAACGCGACATTAGCGTGCTACAAGAATGCGGCGTAAGTTACGAATTATTAAATGGCAACGAACTTGGCCGTGTAGAGCCAGCTTTAGCAAATACCCAAGATAAACTGGTTGGTGGTTTACATTTACCAAATGATGAGACAGGCGACTGTTATTTATTTACTAATGCTTTAGCTCAAATTGCCAAAGAATTGGGTGTTAATTTTCAGTTTAATCAGAACGTAGAAAAATTGATTGTTGAAGGCGATCAAATTAAGGGCGTTCAGGTCAATGGCAAAGTCTTAACCGCAGATCGTTATGTTCTAGCATTTGGTAGTTATTCACGTGATTTCTTGAAACCACTCGATTTACAGTTGCCTGTATATCCTGTGAAAGGTTACTCATTGACGATTCCAATTATTGACCCTGCTTTTGCTCCGCAATCTACTGTGCTTGATGAAACCTACAAAATTGCAATTACCCGTTTTGACCAACGTATTCGTGTAGGTGGAATGGCTGAGTTAAGTGGTTTCAATTTAGGTCTTAACGACGACCGCCGTGCAACCTTGCAAATGGTGACTCAGGACTTGTTCCCGGGCGGTGATATGGCACAGGCATCTTTCTGGACTGGTTTACGTCCAATGACGCCAGACAGTACCCCAATTATTGGTGCGACTCGCTTTAAAAATCTGTTCTTGAATACAGGTCATGGGACTCTAGGCTGGACGATGGCATGTGGTTCAGGAAAATTAATCAGCGACATCGTCTTGAATCATAAGACTGAAATCAGTACTGATGGTCTTTCAATTCAGCGCTATTCTCATGCGCATGCTGCGTAACGGACTTTAGGAAATAAATCATGCCTCGTCCTATTACCGCAGTCATCCACCGTCAAGCCTTACAAAACAACTTGGCAGTGGTACGCAAGGCTATGCCAAACAGTAAGGTCTTTGCCGTTGTAAAAGCCAATGCTTATGGACATGGAATTGAACGTGTCTATGAAGCATTTAAAGCAGCAGATGGCTTTGCCTTACTTGATCTTGATGAAGCAAAACGAATTCGTGCTCTAGGTTGGACAGGTCCAATTCTTTTACTCGAAGGAATTTTTTCTCCTCAAGATTTATTTGATTGTGTGCAGTATCAGCTTAGTTTCACCATTCATAGTGAAGAGCAGATTGAGTGGGTTCAAAAGCATCCTTATCCGGCACAATTTGATGTTTGCCTAAAAATGAACAGTGGCATGAACCGTCTTGGTTTTAAACCACAGCACTATGTTCAGGTATGGGAACGTTTAAATAATTTAGCAAACGTCTCCAAGATTACGCACATGATGCATTTTTCAGATGCAGATGGCGATCGTTTTGGCCAGCAAGGTATTGATTATCAAATCAGTGCATTTGAAGACATTATTAAAGATTTACCGGGTGAAAGGTCGGTAAGTAATAGTGCTGCGATTCTGCGTTATCAAGACCAGCTCAAATCAGATTATGCACGTAGCGGCATCATGCTCTATGGCAGCTCGCCTGACTATCCAACGCATAGTATTGTCGATTGGGGCTTACAACCGACCATGAGCTTACGCAGTGAAATTATTTCCGTTCAGCGTTTAGAGCCGAATGAAAGCGTAGGTTATGGCTCAAACTTTGTCGCAGAGCAGCCCATGACGATTGGGATTGTCGCTTGCGGATATGCCGATGGTTATCAGCGTATTTCACCAACAGGTACTCCGGTTTTAGTGGACTCGGTACGTACTCGTACAATCGGCCGCGTCAGCATGGATATGTTGGCAGTCGATTTAACGGGTATTGAAGATGCCAAAGTTGGCAGCGAAGTAGTGCTTTGGGGACAATCAAGTACAGGCGTTATTTTGCCTATTGATGATGTCGCAGTTTCATCCGGTACGGTGGGGTATGAACTGATGTGTGCCGTCACCGCCCGTGTTCAATTTATTAATCAGGTATAAGGAAATCCGAATGTCTAATTCAGATATACAAAAGATTAACACTAACGAAGTCATGAGCGCCGTGACTGTTTTTAACAAAGTGGTTTATTTGTCAGGTCAGGTACCTAAAAATACCGAGCAAGACGTGGCAGGCCAAACTCGTGAAATTCTTGCAACGATTGATGAACTTTTGGCGCTTGCCGATACCGACAAATCTCGCTTGCTCTCTGCGCAGCTCTATTTAAAAAATCTTTCTGACTTCTCAACCGTAAATGCGATTTGGGTTGATTGGTTAAAAGGGTGTGTTGCTCCATCGCGTGCCACAATTCAGGCCGATTTGGTTAATCCAGACTGGCTCATTGAAATTGCCGTGACGGCAGCACAAAAGTAATTCGTTTTTACTCCAAAAATGATGATGTATCTAACAGAAGGAAGATAGATACGGTTTAACCAGTCATTTTTTGGTGAACAGATTCAGTGACCTATGGTATACGGTTCGATTTTCGCCATAGGTTGCTGATCTTAACAAAGGAATTAAAAAAGGAATTTTCATATGACAACGGCTCGTCATTCAGATACGGAAACTTCTCCTGATCATCTGCAACGAAAACTGTCTAACCGTCATTTACAACTGATTGCAATTGGCGGTGCAATAGGAACCGGCCTATTTATGGGCTCGGGTAAAACCATCTCCCTCGCAGGTCCTTCAATCCTTTTGATCTATATGATCATTGGAGGAATGTTCTTTTTCTTAATGCGTGCAATGGGCGAGTTGCTCCTTGCAAATCTGCATTACAAATCTTTTGTGGATATGGCTCATGACCTGATTGGTCCTTGGGCTGGTTATTATTTGGGCTGGACCTATTGGTTAGGTTGGGTGCTGGTGGGTATTGCGGACCTTTCAGCGGTCATCAACTATTTAGGTTTCTGGCTGCCCGATGGCGCGAGCTTCTCTCCAACTCAACAAGCCATGATTAGTGCAGGCTGTGTGTTGTTTGTGATGGGTCTTAACCTTCTGACAGTACGTTTATTTGGTGAAATCGAATTCTGGTTTGCACTCATCAAGATTTTGGCCATTATTGGTCTAATTGGCGTGGGTGGTTACATGATTTTCAGCCATTTCCAAGCTCCGCAAGGTGCTGTAGCAAGCATGAGTAATGTTTGGTCGCATGGCGGTTTATTCCCCAAAGGTACTGAAGGCTTCTTGGCTGGTTTCCAGATTGCCGTGTTTGCTTTTGTCGGGGTTGAACTTGTAGGTACAACGGCTGCTGAAACGAAAGATCCAGAGAAGAATTTACCAAAAGCAATTAACGCGATTCCGATACGTATTATTTTGTTCTATGTGTTGGCGCTCTTTATTGTGATGTCAGTAACACCATGGGATCACATCCGTGCAGATAAAAGCCCGTTTGTTGAGTTATTCTTAAATGCGGGTATTCCGGTTTCTGCCATCATTATGAACTTGGTGGTGCTGTCTTCGGTGATGTCTTCAATGAACAGCGGTGTGTTTTCAACCAGTCGTATGCTGTTCGGCTTATCAAAAGATGGTCAGGCACCGGGTGCATTTGGCCGTTTATCAAAACGTGCAGTACCTTCAAATGGTTTGATTTTCTCTTGTATTTTCATTATGGGCGGAGCAGTACTTCAGTACTTTGTTCCAAACACAATGGAAGCATTTACCTTGGCAAGTTCACTCTGTGTGATTCTATTCATTAGTGTGTGGAGTCTCATCATGGTGTGCTATTTACGCTATCGTAAATTACGTCCAGAGTTACATGAAAAATCAACTTTTAAAATGCCGGGCGGTGTTTGGATGAGCTATATAGTTCTGGCATTTATGCTTTTCACTTTGGTGATCTTGGCATTAGAACCAGATACTTTAAAAGCACTATATGTCAGTCCAGTATGGTTGGTTATTTTAGGCGTCACTTATCATGTGCTCTATAAACCACGTATGAAAAAACTAGGACGTGAACTCGTCAATGATCATTAAGTTTTAATAAAAAGCCAATCAATCATGATTGGCTTTTTTTATTTTCTTTCGATTTTTTATCGGAATAATATTGTTTATTTTTGAGTCAATGATGCGATTTTGAGGGTATTGGAAAAGTACATATAGCATTATCGCATGCTACACTCCGGCTAATCTGGAGAATCCAGATATGTTAATTAAAATTGCCGTGAAGGCATTACATAAATAATGTGACTTAAAAAAAACAGGACAAACGATTTATCAATTAAGGAAAAATATACTTGAACATCTTGTCCTGAGGTATAGACTCAGCAACCCACGATATACGGTTCGTTTTTCTCCCTATAGGTTGCTGATTTAAGTTAAGCAAAATATAAAAAGGACTTCTAATATGACAATGGTTCATCATTCAGATGAGGCAAGCTCCCCTGATCATTTACAACGGAAATTAAATAATCGCCATCTACAAATGATTGCAATTGGCGGTGCAATTGGAACCGGCTTATTTATGGGCTCGGGCAAAACCATCTCCCTCGCTGGTCCTTCAATTCTCGTGATTTACATGTTAATTGGTGGCATGTTCTTTTTTCTGATGCGCGCATTGGGTGAACTACTGCTTGCCAACTTACATTACAAATCATTTGTTGATATGGCATATGACTTAATCGGCCCATGGGCTGGCTACTATATAGGCTGGACCTATTGGTTAGGTTGGGTGTTAGTGGGTATAGCCGATCTTTCTGCCGTCATTAACTATTTAAGTTTCTGGCTGCCCGAAGGTGCCAGTTTCTCACCAATGCAACAGGCCATGATTAGTGCAGGCTGTGTACTATTCATTTTAGGGCTTAACCTTCTTACGGTGAAGTTGTTTGGTGAAGTTGAATTCTGGTTCGCACTCATTAAGATTTTGGCCATTATTGGCCTGGTTGGAGTCGGTGGTTACATGATCCTCACTCATTTTCAAGCTCCACATGGCGAGGTTGTGAGTGTAAGTAATGTGTGGTCGCATGGCGGTATATTTCCAAAAGGCGTAAGTGGATTTTTGGCAGGTTTCCAGATTGCCGTGTTTGCCTTTATTGGCGTTGAATTGATTGGTACAACAGCCGCTGAAACTAAAGATCCAGAGAAAAATCTACCGAAAGCGATTAACGCGATTCCAATTCGTATTATTTTATTCTATGTGTTAGCACTCTTTGTGGTGATGTCAGTAACACCTTGGGATCACATTCGCGCAGATAAAAGCCCGTTTGTTGAGTTGTTCTTAAATGCCGGTATTCCAGTTTCTGCCATCATCATGAACTTGGTGGTGCTATCTTCGGTGATGTCCTCTATGAACAGCGGTGTGTTTTCAACCAGTCGTATGCTGTTCGGTTTATCGAAAGATGGTCAGGCGCCAAGTGCATTGGGGCGTTTATCAAAACGTGCCGTACCTTCAAATGGTTTAATCTTCTCATGTATTTTCATTATGGGTGGGGCAGTGTTGCAGTACTTTGTTCCAAACACGATGGAAGCATTTACTTTGGCAAGTTCACTCTGTGTGATTCTCTTTATTAGCGTATGGCTTCTGATCATGGCATGCTATTTACGTTACCGTAAGTTGAGTCCAGAGTTACATGCTAAATCGACCTTTAAAATGCCGGGCGGGGTATTGATGGCGTATGTTGTCATTGCATTTTTCTTGTTCACTTTAGTGATTTTGGCATTAGAACCAGATACCTTAAAAGCGGTATATGTTAGTCCATTATGGTTAGTGGTTTTAGGCGTTAGCTATCATGTGTTTTATAAACCACGCATGAAAAAACTAGGCCAAGAAACTTTTGATTAATGATTAATAATTTCAAAAAAGCCAATCAATCATGATTGGCTTTTTTATTTAGACTATTTAATCAACCAATAAATGTTGATATTTATCGGCTTGCTTACGTAGATAATCCCAAACCAACTTAATGCGCGGTTCATGTTGTAAATCAACAAAGGTCAACATCCAGAACGTATGGGTAAAGCGAACTTGCTGCTCTAACACCTCTTCAAGTTCCGGTTTATCATCTGCCAAAAACTTGGGCAAAATTGCAAGGCCTGCACCAGCACTTACTGCAATTTGTTGAGCCAAAATACTGCTGCTGCGGAAGTTGGCATTAAGCTTTAAGGGCAATCGTTCTAAACAGTACAGCTCGGGGCTATAGACTAGATCATCAATATAATTCACGAAGCGATGCTGAGTTAAATCTTCTAAACCGCGAATAGGTGGGTTCTGAGCCAGATAGTTTTGGCTACCATAAATTTTTAAACAATAGTCAGACAAGCGCGTAATGATATATGGCCCAGAAGTTGGGCGGTCAATTGACACCACAATGTCGGCCTCACGGTGTGAGAGCTTAATCATTTTCGGCACTGGAATCAGGTCGATGGTAAGCAGTGGATACTGGATGGAGAACTCAGCCAGTAAGCGGGCTAAAAATGCAGTACCAAAGCCTTCAGGTGTGCCAATTCGCACACGGCCTTGTAAAGGTTGATGTGGTTTTTCAATTTGTAAGAAAGCTTGTTCCATTTGCTCAACTCGAGGAACAAGTGCCATCCCTTCGAGTGTCAGTTCATATCCAGTCGCTTCACGCTTAAAGAGCGTTGTACCCAAAGCAAGTTCTAGTGCCTGAATCCGTCTTGCAACCGTACTATGTTCTACCCCAATAATACGCGCGGCATTGGTTAGGGTTTTAGTGCGAGCTAAAACCAGAAAAAAATGTAGATGATCCCAATCCACTTTCATTTTTATTGTAATCCCTGTGCATATTTGCACATCAATCGTGCATGAATTTCCGTTGGTGGTCAAAGATTTCTTTGTTAGTCTCAATTGAAACTGAAATAAAGAAAATACGATCAAAAAGTATTTTCTAATAATTGAACACAATAAAAATATGGCCTACGGAGAGGTTATGAACACAATCCAAAAAATCGAATTGGAAACCGCTAAGTTACTCATTAACGGAAATTTTATCGAATCTAAAACACAGGAATGGCAAGACATTGTTAACCCTGCAACTCAGGAAGTGATTGGTCGTGTACCATTTGCAACGGTTCAAGAAGTCGATGCTGCTATTCAGGCTGCACAAGATGCTTTCGCTTCTTGGCGCCAAACCCCAATTCAAGCACGTATGCGCATCATGCTTAAACTGCAAGATTTGATTCGTGCCAACATGAAGGAAATTGCGCAAGTACTGACGGCTGAACAAGGCAAAACCTTGGCAGATGCTGAAGGCGATATTCAACGTGGTTTAGAAGTGGTGGAACATGCTTGTTCAATCGGTACTCTACAAATGGGTGAATATGTCGAGGGTGTGGCACGTGGTGTAGACACTTATACCTTGCAGCAACCTTTGGGTGTGTGTGCCGGCATTACGCCGTTTAACTTTCCAGCGATGATTCCACTGTGGATGTTCCCAATGGCAATCGTTTGTGGCAACACCTTCGTTTTAAAACCATCAGAACAAGACCCGTTATCAACCATGATGCTCGTTGAACTTGCGATTCAAGCAGGTATTCCAGCAGGTGTGTTGAACGTTGTGCATGGTGGTAAAGAAGTTGTTGATCGTCTATGTACGCATAAAGACATTAAAGCCATTTCATTTGTTGGCTCAACTGCGGTTGGAACGCATGTTTATAACCTTGCAGGTCAACATGGCAAACGCGTGCAGTCGATGATGGGTGCAAAAAACCATGTGGCTGTCATGCCTGACGCCAATAAAGAACAAACCTTAAATGCCTTGGTGGGCGCAGCATTTGGTGCTGCTGGGCAACGCTGTATGGCATTGTCGGTTGCAGTCATGGTGGGTGAAAGCAAACAGTGGATTCAAGAATTAGTTGAAAAAGCGAAAACCTTAAAAGTGAATGCAGGGCATGAGCCTAATACCGATATTGGCCCTGTCATTTCAAAACGTGCCAAAGCGCGTGTGCTTGATTTAATTAATAGTGGAGTTGAGCAAGGTGCAGAGTTGCTGCTCGATGGTCGCGATGTTCAAGTTCAAGGCTATGAATCAGGCAACTTTGTAGGCGCGACGATTTTTAGTGGCGTAAATACCGACATGCGTATTTATAAAGAAGAAGTCTTTGGACCTGTACTTTCAATTATTTGCGTAGACACACTTGAGGAAGCGATTGCTTTAATCAATGCTAACCCATTTGGTAACGGTGTGGGCTTATTTACGCAAAGCGGTGCGATTGCACGTACTTTCCAAAACTTGATTGATATTGGTCAAGTGGGTATCAACATTCCAATTCCTGTACCAGTGCCTTTCTTTAGTTTTACGGGTTCACGAGGCTCAAAACTTGGTGATTTGGGACCATATGGCAAACAGGCTGTACAGTTCTATACTCAAACCAAAACCATTACTAGTCGCTGGTTTGAAGACAGCCATGAGGTTGGTGCAGTAAACACAACCATTAGTTTACGTTAAGGGGGTCACGGATGAATATCGCCTTTATCGGTCTAGGAAATATGGGCGGCAGAATGGCCCATAACCTACTTAAAGCCGGAATCAAAGTTTATGGTTATGACCTCAGTGAAGTTGCTATTCAGCACTTCGCCGAGGCGGGTGGCGTGGTATGTGACAGCCCACAGGCAGCCGCGAAACAAGCAGACGTGGTCATTACCATGTTACCTGCTGCAAAGCATGTTAAAGAAGTTTACTTAGGTGAAAATGGTGTCTTGGAAGTGCTAAAAGCAGGTAGCTTATGCATTGATAGCAGTACCATCGACCCGCAAACCATTAAAGATATTGCTGCTGTTGCACATAGCAAAAATATTAAAATCTGTGATGCACCAGTCTCGGGTGGGACCATTGGTGCTCAAGCGGGGACCCTAACCTTTATGGTGGGTGCCGATGAGCAAACCTTTAATGAAGTGAAACCTGTGCTCAGCCACATGGGCAAAAATATTGTTCAGTGTGGTGAGGTCGGTGCAGGGCAAATTGCTAAAATCTGCAATAACCTCATCTTGGGTATTTCAATGGCTGCCGTTGCCGAAGGTATGGCACTTGGTGTGAAGCTGGGCATTGACCCGCAAGCATTGGCAGGTGTCATTAATAGCTCAAGCGGTCGTTGCTGGAGTTCGGATGTGTGCAACCCATGGCCACATATTAATGAAAATGCACCAGCGTCTAGAGGCTATCAAGATGGTTTCGCCACACAGCTGATGCTGAAAGATTTAGGTCTTGCTGTCGAGGCCGCAGGCCAAGTTAAACAGCCAATTTTATTAGGTGGCATGGTACAGCAGCTCTATCAGCAAATGTGCATGCGTGGTAATGCCAATCTCGATTTTTCGAGCATTATTCAGCAATACCTGCCACAAGAGGCATAACGGCAAAGCCAAAGGATGGCTTTAACTCAATTAAACCCTGTCGTGAATAACAACAAATCCGGACTGAGGGAAAAGATATGATGGATTATCAAAATGCTGCACAGACTTTCGATTTGGAAAGTACTGCAAAAAAAATGTTATCAGGTTCACTTGATGCCTTAAATGCTTGTTATGAATGCTGTGATCGACACGCAGATGGCAACAAAATTGCGCTGTATTGGCAAGGAAAAGACGGCCGCAAAGAGCAATACACCTTCCGTGAACTAAAAGAATGGTCGAGTCAGTTTGCTAACTTTTTAAAATCACAAGGTGTGAAAGCAGGCGACCGTATTTCAGGTCTATTACCAAGAACACCTGAACTGATCGTGACTATTTTTGCAGCTTGGCGAATTGGTGCAGTTTATCAACCACTATTTACTGCGTTTGGCCCAAAGGCGATTGAGCACCGTATTCAGCTTGCACAAAGCAAGTTGGTGGTGACCGATATAGGTAATCGCAGTAAGCTTGATGAAATTGAGAATTGCCCTCCAATTGTGACGGTTACCGATGTACAAGGTACTCCGCTCAAAGCAGATGATTTTAACTTTTGGAATGAAGTGAATCAGCAGTCTGATCAATGTGATCTGGTCATGCGTAACATTCAAGATCCATTTTTATTGATGTTTACTTCAGGGACTACAGGGCCAGCCAAACCATTGGAAGTACCATTAAAAGCACTCATTGCTTTTGGGCGATATATGCAAGACGCCATTGGTTTAACCGAAGAAGATTCGTTTTGGAATATTGCCGATCCGGGTTGGGCTTATGGTCTGTACTACGCGATTACTGGGCCGTTATTTTTGGGCCATGCCACTTTGTTCTATGAAGGTGGTTTTAGCACAGATAGCCTATGTCAAATTGTGAAAGATTATAAAATTAACAATTTGGCAGGTGCACCGACGGCCTACCGTATGATGATGGCAGCTGATCCAGCACAAATGGCGCCGTTAAAAGGACTATTCCGTGTCGTTAGCAGTGCAGGTGAGCCGCTTAACCCAGAAGTGATTCGCTGGTTTAAACAAGTGCTTGATGCTCCGATTTATGATCATTACGGACAAACCGAAGTGGGTATGGTGGTGTGTAATCATCATGGTTTAAAACATGAAATTCATGCCGGTTCAGCAGGTTTCCCAAGTCCGGGTTACCGTGTTGCGATTGTCAATGAGCAAGGTGAAGAACTTCCGCCAGACACACCGGGAATTTTAGCTGTAGATATTAGCCAGTCTCCAATGATGTGGTTCGGTGGGTATAAAGAAAGCCGAAAATCACCTTTTGTGGGTCATTACTACTTAACTGGAGACACTGCCGAGTTACATGCTGATGGCAGCATGAGCTTTGTAGGGCGTAGTGATGATGTGATCACGACATCGGGTTATCGCATTGGACCTTTTGATGTGGAAAGTGCCTTACTCGAACATGATGCTGTCATTGAAGCAGCAGTGATTGGTGTGCCTGACCCAGAGCGTACCGAAGTCGTTAAAGCATTCGTGATTTTAGCTGCGGACGCTCAACCATCAGATGTACTTGCTGAACAACTCAGCCAATTTGTTAAAAGACGACTTTCTGCACATGCGTACCCACGTTTAGTTGAATTTGTGAGTGAATTACCTAAAACTCCAAGTGGCAAAATTCAGCGCTTTTTATTGCGTAATCAAGAAATTGCTAAACAACAAGCTAAAGCAGGGTAAAGGAAATAACAATGCAATTTACCGAAGAACAATTACTCATTCGTGATATGGCGAAAAGTTTCGCCCAAGAACAAATCAAGCCCAATGCCAGTGATTGGGATCGAGATGGGACATTCCCAAAGGAAACCTTGGCTCAAATGGGGCAACTTGGTTTTATGGGCATGCTTGTTTCAGAACAATGGGGCGGTTCAGACACGGGCAATTTAGCCTATGTATTGGCACTCGAAGAAGTCGCAGCAGCAGATGGCGCAACTTCGACCATTATGAGTGTACATAACTCGGTTGGCTGTGTGCCTATTTTGAAATTTGGTACCGACGAGCAAAAAGAGCATTTTTTGAAACCTTTGGCACAAGGTGAAATGATCGGTGCTTTTGCGTTAACTGAACCGCATACAGGCTCAGATGCGGCAGCCCTTAAAACTCGTGCGGTGAAAGATGGCGATGATTACATTTTAAATGGTGCTAAGCAATTTATTACCTCGGGTGATAATGCAGGCGTGATTATTGTATTTGCAGTAACCGACCCAAGTGCAGGCAAAAAGGGCATTAGTGCATTTTTAGTTCCACGCGAGACGCCGGGTTACGAAGTGATTCGTGTTGAAGAAAAACTCGGTCTGCATGCTTCAGATACGTGTCAGATTGCTCTGACAGATGTACGCATTCACAAGAGTCTCATGCTAGGCAAAGAAGGCGAAGGTTTAAAAATTGCACTTGCCAATTTAGAAGGTGGTCGTATCGGCATTGCCGCGCAGGCAGTAGGTCTGGCACGTGCAGCGCTCGAAGAAGCAACTCGCTATGCCAAAGAACGTATTACTTTTGGAAAACCGATTTTTGAGCACCAAGCCATCGCGTTTCGTCTTGCCAGTATGGCAACCGAAATTGAAGCTGCCAGACAACTTGTTCACTACGCTGCACGTTTAAAAGAAGCAGGCCAACCGTGTCTAAATGAAGCCTCAATGGCCAAGCTATTTGCTTCGGAAATGACGGAACGTGTGTGTTCGAGCGCCTTACAGGTGTTTGGTGGCTATGGCTATCTCAAAGACTTCCCGATTGAGCGTATCTATCGTGATGCCCGTATTTGTCAAATTTACGAAGGTACGAGTGATATTCAACGTTTAGTGATCGCACGTAGTCTATAAAACCAGCACAAGGAATAAATCATGCAGTGGCAAAGTATTTTATTAGAAAAGCGTAATGGGGTTGGACTGATTACATTAAATCGCCCTCAAGCGCTCAATGCCTTAAATAGTGAATTAATTAGTGAGATTAATCAGGCATTAGATCAGCTCGAAAAAGATCGTGAAATTGGCTGCATGGTATTAGCAGGCTCAGAAAAAGCTTTTGCCGCTGGTGCAGACATTAAAGAAATGGCTGATTTGGTATTTCCAGATATTTATTTTGATGACTTTTTCCATCTTGCAGACCGTATTGCGCAGCGTCGTAAACCTTTAATTGCAGCAGTCAGCGGCTATGCGTTGGGTGGTGGCTGTGAATTAGCGCTTATGTGTGACTTTATCTATTGTGCTGACAATGCCAAGTTTGGCTTACCCGAAGTTACTTTAGGTGTAATTCCGGGTATTGGTGGTACACAGCGTTTAACTCATGCCATTGGTAAAGCCAAAGCAATGGAAATGTGTTTTACCGCGCGACAAATGGGCGCGGTAGAGGCAGAACAAAGTGGTTTAGTCGCACGTGTGTTTAACAAAGAAGAATTACTTGAACAAACCTTGCAAGCAGCTGAAAAAATTGCGGCACGCTCTTTAACAGCAAACATGATGCTTAAAGAAACCATTAACCGAGCTTTTGAAGTAAACCTCACTGAAGGCTTGCGTTTTGAAAGACGTATGTTCCATTCAATATTTGCGACATCTGACCAAAAAGAAGGAATGCAGGCTTTCGTTGAAAAACGCCAGCCAAATTTTAAAAATCAATAAGAGATCAATAAAATGAATACAGAAAATCACTTAATGATTGAGCAACAAGGTAAGTTGGGCATAATTACCTTAGACCGTGTGACTCATCTCAATGCATTGTCGTTAGATATGATTGAAGGCATTGGTGCCCAATTGGAACTGTGGCGAAATGATGTTGCTGTTCAGGCAGTATTAATTAAGTCAAATAGTCCAAAGGCTTTCTGTGCAGGTGGCGATATCCGCTATCTCTACGACAGTTATAAAAATGGCACGGCTGACTATAAAGGCTATTTCAGTGCCGAATATAAAATGCTGAATACACTGCGTGAATATGAAAAGCCAGTCATCGTTGTGCTTGATGGCTATGTGTTAGGTGGTGGTTTTGGTTTAGCTCAGGCTTGCCATATTGTCGTGAGCAGTGAAAAATCCAGATTTGCCATGCCTGAAACAGCGATTGGTTTTTTCCCAGATGTTGGGGCAACACACTTCCTGTCTCGCCTTGATGATATCGGCGTTTATATGGCAATTACGGGTGAGCAGATCAGCAGTAGCGATGCACTCTATCTCGATTTAATTGACTACCATGTGCCAAGCGAGCAGTTACAAGCGTTGCAAGAAGCACTTGTTGATACGTCAAGTTTAAGTAAAGAAGGAATTGAGCAAATCATTACCCGATTTATTACTCGTCCTGCCGAAAGTGAGTTAAAGCAACTAGCCGAAGGCATCCGTAAACATTTCGGTTTTCAGCATTTAGATGAAATTGAACAAAGTCTTGAAAATGAACAAGATGAAAGCTTA
This sequence comes from Acinetobacter sp. GW821-FHT09D10, assembly GCF_059416285.1. Taxonomy (NCBI): domain Bacteria; kingdom Pseudomonadati; phylum Pseudomonadota; class Gammaproteobacteria; order Moraxellales; family Moraxellaceae; genus Acinetobacter; species Acinetobacter sp. GW821-FHT09D10. The sequence goes on along the minus strand of NZ_JBWKOW010000009.1, from coordinate 20,888 downwards.
AAAACTTGGACTAGCAAGATGCTCAGCATTTTGCAGCAACGTTCATTTATTGCCAAACAAACGAGTTTGAAGCTGCAACATTTAGGCCGTGGGCTTTCTTTGCCTCAATGTATGCAACTTGAGCGTGATTTACAGGATATCTGGTTTGAGCATGGTGACTTTATTGAAGGTGTTCGTGCGCTCATTGTTGATAAAGACAAACAACCGCAGTGGCAAAAACGTAATCCGGAGCTTGAACAGATTTTAGAAAAATTGAGCTAAATCGCATTACAAAAACATAAAAAGCTTAAGGAGATAAAGCGAGACCTGAAAATGCTTATGGTCAGGGCTGGTCATAAGCATAAAAAAGATAAAACAAGAAAATCTAAAAAGGATATTACGATGCAAACAGTACAAGGAAACGGTTCACATTCTAAAAAGTCGTCCCATCGATTAGCAGGCATCTCTAGCATGGTCGGCACCACCATTGAGTGGTATGACTTCTTTATTTATGGCGCTGCAGCAGCTCTCATCTTCAATAAATTATTTTTCCCAAATCTGGATGCACTTACAGGTGTACTTGCTGCATTTGCAACCTATGCCGTTGGCTTTATTGGACGACCATTAGGTGGTTTGGTCTTTGGTCATTTTGGTGACAAGATTGGCCGTAAGTCGATGTTGTTGCTAACGTTAATGTTAATGGGGATTCCGACAGTTCTCATTGGCTTATTACCGACTTATGAATCAATTGGCTACTGGGCTGCAATCGGTTTGGTGATCTTGAGATTTATTCAAGGTATGGCAATGGGCGGTGAATGGGGTGGTGCAGTGCTTATGGCCGTTGAACATGCACCTGAAGGCGGTAAGGGTTTTTGGGGAAGTTTGCCTCAAGCCAGTACGGGCGGTGGCTTAATGCTAGCCTCAATCGCACTAGGACTGGTGTCGTTATTACCTGAAGAAGCACTGTTTAGCTGGGGTTGGCGTTTACCATTTCTTGCCAGCATTATTTTACTGGCAGTAGGCTGGTACATTCGAGTGAAAGTACCAGAGTCACCAGATTTTGAAAAAGTAAAACAGCAGTCCGAAGAAGTTAAAGTTCCAGCCTTACAAGTTTTTAAAAATCATCCGAAGCAGCTCATCACGATTATTTTGGCGCGTGCTGCCGAGAATGCATGGTTCTATATTGCTTCAACCTTTACGTTGGCTTACACCACTGCTCAACTTGGGATTCCACGTCAGGACATTTTATTTGCCACCATTTGCGGTGCTGTGGTCATTCTATTTATGACGCCGTTATGTGGACATTTGTCAGATAAAGTCGGCCAACGCAATATGTTTATGTTTGGGTTATGCGTATTGGCACTTTATTGCTATCCATTTTTTACCATGCTCAACACAAAAGATCCGGTATTGGTCTGGACGGCAATTGTTTTAGCGATTGGCGTGGTCTTTCCAATTATGTACGCACCACAAGCTCAGCTTTTTGCCCGTCAATTTCCGGCAGAAATCCGTTATAGCGGAATCTCAATTTCGGTACAGCTAGCTGGAGTGCTCGGTGGTGGTTTAGCACCGCTAATTGCGACGAAACTTTTAAGTATCGGGCAGGGTAATCCTTACTTAATTATGATTTATATTGGATCTATGGCTATCGTTGCGATTATATCGACTTCATTTATGCCACGTGATTGGCAGACTAAAACTGATGAGGCTTATCATAAGAAATCAGAATTAAATTTGAAAACCAAAATTACTGAGCAGTCTTAATATTAAGTTTGAATCTTCAAATAAAGAAAAGCCCTAATCTTTTGACTAGGGCTTTTGAAATTTAATGAGTGAAACGAGATTCCGGCTTAAGACCTTAATCCTTGTAATGTTACCAATTTTTTAGACTTTGATTTAACCAACTACACTTCAATCAAGCATGCAAACATGGCATATCCGTCGATAACCATTGGTGGGCCTGCACGATGGGCGCGAAAACCCGCGGCACGTAATAACCGCTCTACCCCAAGAGGTGAGGTCGTAATGAGTTGTTTTGCGCCTTGTTCTCTTGCAAAGTTGATCGCTTCTTGCAAAATTGCAATAGAGACTGGGGATGACACTGCTTGATTAGCAGAGGTCGGCGGATTCGAGAAATCTACGGCTGAAAATCTTGATAATTCCCAAACCTCTGGTGAGCAAGGAATAGGCATTCCATTCATTAATTGAGGAAATATTTCACCAAGTAAATAGGGTTGAGTCGTGGGTAGTAGTCTGGCACAGCCAATAATATTGGATTCTCTATCTTGAGCAACGACATAAGCTGTATCGACCTTATCAAATTGGTCTAGTTCTTCATTATTTGGACAGTTTAATTCCCAACCCAAATGTTCAACAAATACCCTGTAGCGGTAACTTTTAAATTTGGTATATAGGCCTTCTGAAAAATTGTTTTGGAATCCAACAATAACATTCATTACAAGTGCTTCCACTTATTTTTCAGGCGACTTTACTTGACAGCTGGAAAGGTGGTAACTGTAAGAATTAACAGGTTTCTAAGAGAAATTTGGACTTAATTTAGTCTTTGTTTGCATTGTATTGATTTGAGCGTAAATGAACTGTTCCCAAAACAAAGTATCTATTTTTTTTTCGATTAATGTTTCAGTAATATCAAATCCAATATCTGTACCAGATACATCAACAATCATGATATTGCTTCGAGGTAGTCCAGTCCGTTTTAAGGTAGCGATGCCATTTTGCTCAACAAACTCCCAGTCCCATCCGGTACTTAAAGCTGGGGTCAGGGATGTTGCCCATTCAGTAAACCCATAATATAGAATTTGAGAATCTTCAATTTGTGTTGATTCAACAGTAGATATGAGGTGTTGGAGGGGGTAATTCATAAGCTGGTTTTCATTCATCCGAATAAAACCATCAGTTGAGATTGAGAAATCAGGGGGGATTGTGACCATGCTACCTGTTCAAGTGACTTGAATTACAGTTCTATAGATAAATAACATAAATTATTGCCAACAAAATACTGTTATGTTTTACAGGTCAGTCATAATCTGGTGGTACACAACGTTAAGCTGTTCTTTAGAAAGTATTTCAGGCAGTGAGTTTTACCTGTGCAGAAATTGAGCATTTTGTAGCTTCAATATGAGAGTTGCTCGTTTCAAGATTATCAATAGGGTGAATTTATCATGTGCATTGTAGATAATGTCTATCCTCATTATTAAAACAATATTTTTGAGATCATTATAATTATTCTACGCTTCACCAGATAATAAATAGAAAACTTATATGGAGTGTATTGTTCGTGGAAGTTATTATTTAGTTAAATTAATAGAAATATGCAAATAAGGATAAATAATAGACTTCTTGTGAAAGTAAAAAATACTCATTTTTGGAATAAAATGCGTTCTTTATATTTGAGACTTTCAAGCATAATTCACAGATGCAATATAACAACTTTAAAAAGCTTTCTGAAACTAGTTTGTCCGAAGAATTTACCACCCCCTCAGGCTCAAAAATGTTGTTAATTGGATTATGAATTCACTATATGCAACTAAAAAAATGATTTATGAATAAGGTCTAATGAGAGTAAATGGAAAATTGGCAAGAGGACTTACTATCAGCATCTCTGATGGTGAAAAATGAATATCAGCTATTTGAGGTCGTCAAATCTACAGCTTTAAAGCTCGGATTTGATTATTGTGCTTATGGCATGCAGGCACCATTATCTATTGCTGAACCAAAAACGATTATGTTGAATAATTATCCAGAAGCATGGCAGAAGCGTTATGTTAAACAGCAATATGTGGTGGTAGATCCAACCGTACAGCATTGTATGTTGTCACTTCAACCTCTTGTCTGGTCGAGCCAATCTGCGAACACACAAGCTCAAAAAGATTTTTGGGAGGAGGCGCGTTCTTATGGTTTAAATGTTGGTTGGGCACAGTCAAGCCGTGACTTTATTGGTACAAGGGGGATGTTAACACTAGCAAGATCCGCTGACCAATTATCAGAAAAAGAGCAGAAAGCTCAATATACAAATATGTATTGGTTGTCTCAGACAGTGCATTCCAGCATTGCTAAAATTGTGAATGATGCGGAATTTGCTCAGTTTAATCTTTATTTAACGAACCGGGAAAAAGAGGTTCTACGTTGGACTGCGGAAGGAAAAACGTCAGCAGAGATTGCCCAGATTCTCGGGGTAACTGAAAGAACAGTAAATTTTCATCTCTGTAACTCAATGCAGAAGCTAAATGTGAATAATAAAATTTCAGCAGCTATTCGGGCTGTGATGTTGGGGATTTTATAAAGGTGGATATATAAAAGATAGAGAATTTTAATATTGGATTTTAAGAAAATAAACTATTATTAGATATGTGCTTAAAATAAAATTAATTATTTGAAAGGTATTTTTAATTTAATAAAATTTTAATTAAAATGAATTTTTTTAGAAAAACTTATTTACTGTGGGGTCTGTGTTTTTTAAATTTTAACTAATAAAGTTTTTTTAATTTTTCTATTATTTTAATATTAAATATTTTCTTGATTAATATCCTTGCTAAAAAATAAATATTCGTATTTTTTGTATTATCTATGGATGAAGTATATCGATTCTAAGTTTATATATTAGTCACGGTGCTGTACATGATTTCGAGTTATTCAAATACAATTTAAAGCAGATTCCTTTATGAGCTTTATTGTTGTAAATAAAGGCTATTAGAAGATTTTGCTTGAATCTTTTATTGCCTTAAAAAGAGAAAGCACACAGTAAATTAGATCTTAAATACAAGATCTACAATCAAGAGATCAACAAAATAAAAATACGGACTGGGTGTAAGTTGGTAGGCTAAAAACCTTTAGAAACATTGTTAAATATTATTGGAATAGATGCAAAAAATTGAATTTGAGTTTTAATTTAATTTCCAAATTTCACAAAATTGACTGAATAAAAATAATTTATGAAAGAGATCTAGTGTCTTAATTTTCAATAAATACAGGCCAACCTGTAAACCCTTACAGGTGTAATAAAAAACACCCGCACATAAAATATAATGTGAATTTATATTTTAAACAAAAAAAGTATGTTCATTTTTTATTAAAAGCCCCAGCTAGACATGTAATTTTTGAATTAGCGAGTTTTAAGGGTGAATTATAAATAATTGGAGTTAAGTTATGGCTGTAATGGGTACGGATAATATCATTGCAACTTTGGAATCCCACGCAAATTTAAATGGAGGCAAGATTGCTTTTGAATATTTGGGACGCCAATCTGGTGGTATTCAATCTCTGACGTATGCAGATCTGAACGAGCGGGTTCAATATCAAGCTCAAATATTAATGAATCTTGTAGACAGTGGCGATCGTGCCGTATTGCTGTTCGAGCCTGGACTGGACTTTATCGTATCGTTCTTTGCTTGTCTGAAAGCTAAAATTATCGCAGTACCTGTCAGCTTGCCTTTTAATCGCAACGGTTTTTCTAATATTTTGAATATTATGAATGACTGTGAGCCAAAGATCGTACTCACAACCAAAAAGATTCTTGAGCTATCAGGTCTGATCACATTAAAAGCCCAAAATGAAAGTTTAATATTGCATGCTGTTGATGCCGAATTGCAGCGTGATTTGGTGGAAAAGGATTTTCCACATATTGCTGAAGACGATATCTGCTTCCTTCAATACACTTCAGGGTCAACTGGTTGGCCTAAAGGGGTAATCGTCACCCATAAAAATATCATGGCAAATGAAGTCATGATTGCTGAAGCTTTTGGTACACAAGCCGATGATATCGGTCTTACATGGCTACCTGTCTATCACGATATGGGATTGATCGGCTCGGTTTTACAGACCGTGTATGTAGGTCTGACTTGCTATGTGATGTCACCGCTGGATTTTATTCGTAAACCTCTTAAATGGCTGCAATTCATCAGCGAAAAAGGGGTCACGATTAGTGGTGGGCCAAACTTTGCCTATGAATTGTGCCTACACCGCATCTCGGATGATGAAGCTGCATCGCTTGATCTGAGCCGTGTGCGTGTGCTGTTTAACGGTGCCGAGCCGATCAAGGCCAACGTCATGCAGCGTTTCATGGAGAAGTTCAATACTCAGTCGAAATTGAGACTAGATACTTTCTTGCCGTGCTATGGCTTGGCAGAAGTTACGCTCTTAGTCAGTGGTGTAACTGGTCCTCTCAATGCTATTTCAATCGATCGTGAAAAGTTGAATGCCAACTTGGTACAGACTAGTCAAGATCAGACAGCTGTGCAAGTGGTGAGCTGTGGCAAGATCTCCACACACATTGATTGCCGTATCGTCAATCCGCATACCCACCAAGAGGTAGGGGCGGATGAAGTCGGTGAAATCTGGTTAGCAGGTGAGAGTGTTACTGCGGGTTACTGGCAGAAGCCTGAGGTCAATCAGGAAACCTTTGCTGCAACCATCCTCGATAAAGCAGGTAAGCCTAGTCAAGAGCATTACTTGAGAACGGGTGATATGGGCTTTATCAAAAACGGAGACCTGTATGTAACTGGTCGCCTTAAGGATGTGATCATCATCCGTGGCAAAAACTATTACCCGCAAGATATCGAGTGCTCCGTCGAAGTAGCGCATCCTGCTGTCCGTAAGGGTTGTGTCGCAGCAGTGAATTTCGGTAATTCTGACGGTGTTACGGTTGTACTGGAGATCAAGAAGAAGTCGATAGACAAGACCCTTAATTTTGAAACCATCAGAACTCAGGTTAAAGAGCAAGTGGCGGCTGATATTGGCTTGCCTGTAGAAGGTGTCTATTTACTGCATCAAGGTCGGATCAACAAGACCACCAGCGGCAAAATTAGAAGAAGAAAAATTAAAGAGCAGATCGAGCGCGGTCAACTGATCTGTTTAACCCATCCAAACCGTAGAACGGTGATGGCCCGAAACTATGTCAAGAACGGCTTAGAAGTCATCCGTGATCGTGAGCAGCGGGGGCAACTGATTCGTTATAGCTCCAATCTACTCAATTCAATGATCAAAGAACGAGAAGTGCGCGCGCTCATTTTTAATCGACTGAAAAGTGCTTTGTTTTAATCCTTACCCTTTAATCATTTGAGCAAGAACTCATGTCACTTACGTCCAATTTGCGGCAGTTTCAATCTGCTGCTCGTCTGGAGCAAATTTTAGGCTCCGTACATGATACTAATAATGATTTTTCTTGGTCCGCGGCCATCGAGCGTGATGAGAAGGAGCAGTACCCTCAGCGTGCTGTTGACTTTTTGAATGCTGTGGGCATGAACCGTTTTTATGTACCTTCAGAGCTTGGAGGTCGCATGGAAATTGGTGAAGAGTTGCTATATCTGCATCGCGTGCTGGCACGACGTGATCTAACAATCAATTCGACCTATAGCACTAATGCTTGGTCTGTGATCGTATGGATCGGCGGTAATCCTAATCAATGCCAAAACATCGCTAGTCGGATTTTGAGTGGTGCTGCACCAGCGCTTGCTTATAGCGAGAAAGCGCATGGGGCCGACCTGTTATCCAGTGAAGTGACTGCACAACTTACTGAGAGCAAGTACGTCTTAAATGGCGAAAAGTGGTCAATCAATCGTGCGACTCTAGGTGACTCTTTAAGTCTGATTGCTAAAACATCAGATGATCGTGGACCCCGTAGCCTGAGTGCATTCTGGCTTGATAAGCGTCACATGGCTTCTAAAGGAACCTATAGCCTGAACCGCTTGCCGACGGTGGGTATGCGTGGGCTAGATATTAGCGGTATTGGCTTTAATAATGCTGAAATTCACAAAGATGCCCTGATCGGTGAAGAAGGTCAGGGATTGGAGCTTGGACTCAAGACGCTACAGGTGACGCGTGCATATTGCAGCAGCTTCTCTCTAGGTGCGGGTGATACGATGCTGCGTATCGCGACCGAGTTTGCTATCGAACGCGAGTTGTATAACAAAAAAGTAATAAGTATTCCGTTGGTGCGTGAGCAACTTGCTACAGCTTATGCCTATCTATTAGCAGCTGAGGTGTTATCACTCGTTGGTGCGCGCGGGTTACATGTCTGTATCAATCAGTTCAGCACATGGTCACCTATCATCAAGGTACTAGTACCTGAGTATGTAGAGTCACTGGCCAAAATTACTTCCTCAGTGCTTGGGTCGCGTTTTTTCTTAAGAAATGCATATGCTGATGGAATGTACCAGAAAGCTTTCAGAGACCATCTGATTGTTAGTGTATTTGACGGCAGTAGTACCGTCTGTCTAGACAGCCTGAGTTTTCAGCTCAAATCTGCCAATAAAGGGCGTAGCAAAAAAGCCGACCATCTCGACCAAGCCGAAGCTAAAGCACGCTATCGCCAGTTGTATGACTTACAGGTGGAAACCGACGCTATTGATTTCCGCGAGCTTGAGATTTTCAACCGAGATGGTGACTTGGTGATGGAGTCACTGGGAACGATCATCAAGATGCTCAACGATGCTGACGTTACAGTAGGGCTGGCTGCTGAGACGCTGTCCACGCTACGTGAGCGCGCTGATCAGCTTCTTATCGAGCAGCGTACGCTAGATCAAAAAATTCAAGATTATTTCTCAAGTTCAGATGCGGCTAAAGAGTTCGAAACATTACGTTTCAGCTTAGCCCGCGACTATGCCGAGTTGTTTGCCCGCATTGCTGTGCTGGGTTTTTGGGTCTTTAACCGTCATGGCTTAAGACCTGCTTTGCAGGATGATGCATGGCTGATCATTTTCCTAAATGCTGCTGAAGGGCAGACGTCCCCTCCAATGACATCACTACGTGAAAACACATTGGCAGATCTGCTAGACCGAATTTCAAACAACCATATGTTATCTGTCATCGATTTTGCACTGGCACCGCGTGATGCCAAACCGGTTAAAGAGGATATTACCCCATGAATAAAGATAAAGCTTACTGGAGCGAAATCATTCGTACGCTAGTAGCCAAAGAAATGCGTGTAGAGCCCCAGACTCTTGATCCACAGCAAAAATTTACCAGTTACGGTCTTGATTCTATCGTCGCTTTATCGGTGTCTGGGGATCTAGAGGATCTAACACAACTGGAACTTGAGCCGACACTACTATGGGATTACCCGACCATTAATGCGTTGGCTGAATATATCGTTTCTCAGTTGGAGCAGGGAGTTGCTTCATGAACAACATTGCACGCCTAGATCCAGAAATTCTGTCTCGTCATGCAATTTCTGCAGAACAGCTTGGTATTTGGTATATCCAGCGTCTTGAGTCAACTTGCAGTGCCTATAATATGGTGGTGGCCTTTGATGTGAAGGTCAACCAACCATTAGGCAACAAGCCGATGGAGATTCTAGAGGCGGTAATGCATGATTATCCGCTACTGCGTGTAAGCATGCCTGCCAATGATCAGGGGATTGAGCAACTGATCTGGGATCGAGTCTATCCTAATATTATCGTGTCGGATGCCCGCCATGTCGATGCATCTGATTTGACACAATTAGTCGAGCAAGATACTAAGCAGCCCTTTGACCTGACTCAGCCACCGCTGTGGCGTCTTCATTGCTATGAGCGGGGGCAGGGTCATTATGTGATTGCGGTTGTGATTCATCATGCCCTCATGGATTTCTGGTCGATTGGTCTCTTGCTGCGTGATGTATGCAAACGTTTTGGACTCATTACAGAGTCAGATACAGTGAACGGAATCGAGTTCGCACATTATGCAGATAAGCAGCAGAGCACTGTGACTGATGATGCGGATGAGAGTCTACTCTTCTGGAAAAATGCGTTGCAACATGCACCACACGTGCATAGCATTCCGCTTGATTATACTCGTCCGGCTGTACAGCAACATAAAGGCAGTTCGGTGATTTTCCGTGTGCCTGAGTCAGTGTCATCTGGTCTTGTGAGCTTGGCGAAAGATTATGAGATCACGTTGTTCGGACTCGTACTATCTGGTTTCTATATCCTGCTGCACAAACTATCGAATGAAAATAATCTAGTCATTGCCACAGCAGTAGCAGGTAGACTTGAACGTTCTTTGCGCAATGCGCTGGGGCAGTTTGTCAATACAATTGCTCTTCACATGGACATGGACGCTGATCAGACTTTACGTCAATTTACACAGCAGGTGCAGGAACAATTAAGACAAAGTCTCAAGCATCAAAAAGTTGCTTTTTCCAGAGTGGTTGAGGCTGTTTCACCAAAGCGTGATGGCAGTATTAATCCATTGGCGCAGGTGGGGATGTTCTGGGAACGTCTAGGTGGCATGGATGAGTTTAAAGAACTACTCTTGCCAATCCAGACCCCAGCTACCTTGGTTGGTCAAGACCTGACGTTAGGAAGTTTTCCAGTTCGCCAGCAAGAAGGTCAACTTGATCTTACGCTGGAAATGGGTGGTGAATATCAGGGCGAGCTGGTTGGCGTACTGAAGTATAATTCCGAGCTATTCTCTGCACAGTCTGCAGAGAATATGGTGCAACTACTGCAAGTCGTACTATCAGAGATGGTGGCTCATCCTGAGCGTAAGATTGTTGAGTTAGATATCGCACCTAATTATGCGGATAATATCCAGCTAGGCCTCCTGTGTGGTCAAGTTACTGACTATCCAAGACATGATCTAATGGGAATGATTCTGAAGCAGGTTGATAAGTGTGGTGACAACTATGCTATGACTTCTAGAGATCATGCTGTCAGTTATCACGAGTTAGGTCAGCATATCGCTGGTATCGCTGAATATCTGCGTGCACATGGTATTACCAGTGGCGATCGTGTAGGTCTGATGTTAGACCGCACTGTGCTATTGCCAGCGGCCATTCTTGGAATCTGGGCGGCAGGAGCAGCATATGTACCGCTTGATCCTAATTTCCCAAGAGAACGTCTACATAACATCATCGAAGATGCTGAACCTAAAGTCATCTTGACTCAAACCGAGTTGATGGATGCTCTCACAGTTTCTGTACCGCGTTTGGATATCAATCAAGCTGGTCTTGTACCCCTTGAGCAAGTGCGTGAGACGCTTGCCTTTGGTGATACCGCTTATGTGATGTATACCTCTGGCTCGACAGGCAAGCCTAAAGGCGTGCGTATTGGGCATAGCTCAATAGTCAATTTCTTACTGTCTGTGAATGATAGGCTGCAAGCAACTGCTGAGACTCAATTATTAGCGATCACCACTTATGCATTTGATATTTCAATTGTTGAGCTGCTGATTCCATTGATGTACGGTGGTGTGGTGCATGTGTGCCCGCGTGAGGTGTCTTTAGATGGTAATCAGCTGGTGGACTATATGCAGGCGAAGTCGATCAATGCTATGCAGGCAACGCCATCCTCTTGGAAAATGCTCTTGGACAGTGAGTGGAACGGCACCCCAGGTCTGACTGCACTTAGCGGAGGGGAAGCACTGGATCCTATACTCGCAGAAAAACTGCTGAGCAAAGTCAGCTGTTTATGGAATGTTTATGGGCCGACAGAGACTACTGTGTGGTCTAGTGCAGCCCACATCACTGATGCAAAATATATTGATTTAGGCGAACCACTGGCCAACACTCAGCTTTATGTTCTAGATGAACAACAGCGGTTGGTACCACGGGGCGTTATGGGAGAGCTCTGGATCGGAGGCGATGGTCTGGCAGTTGATTACTGGCACCGACCTGAGTTGACAGATGCGCAATTTAGAACTTTGCCATCCCTTCCAAATGCTGGTCGCCTCTATCGCACTGGGGATAAAGTCTGTCTGCGAATGGATGGACGTTTGACTCATCACGGACGTCTGGATTTCCAAGTCAAGATCCGTGGATTCCGTATTGAATTAGGCGAAATCGAGAATGTTCTCAAACAGATCGACGGTATCACGGATGCAGTCGTGTTGGTTAAGACGACAGCCAGCAACGATCAGAAACTAGTAGCCTATGTGATCGGACATGAGATTGACATCGCTGATCTGAAAAAGACCCTACAAATCCATCTCCCAGCTTATATGGTGCCAAGTACATTTATTACATTGGATGAGTTTCCAATGACGGCTAACAATAAGTTGGATCGTAAGGCGTTTCCTGAGCCAGTGTTTGAGCAAAGTAATGATTATGTTGCACCGCGCGATCCGATTGAAATTGAACTCTGTACTACCTTTGAGCAGATTTTGTCGGTTAAACGGGTTGGTATACATGATGACTTCTTTGACTTGGGTGGACATTCGTTACTGGCTGTGAAGCTTGTTAATCACCTCAAAAAAGCATTTGGTACCGAACTATCAGTTGCTTTGCTGGCGCAATATTCCACTGTGGCTAGTCTGGGTGAGATCATTCGTGAAAATAAAGAAATTAAGCCTTCCATCGTAATTGAACTGCGCCGTGGAACTTACGAGCAACCGTTGTGGCTGTTCCATCCAATTGGTGGTAGTACCTTCTGTTACATGGAGCTTTCGCGCCATCTCAATCCGAACCGTACCTTGCGCGCTATTCAGTCTCCTGGACTGATTGAAGCAGATGCTGCTGAAGTGGCAATCGAAGACATGGCAACGCTCTATATTGCTGAAATGCAAAAGACGCAGCCTGAGGGGCCTTATTTCCTTGGTGGCTGGTGCTTTGGCGGTGCGATTGCATACGAGATCAGTCATCAGTTGCGTCAAATGGGGCAGCAGGTCACAGGGATTGTCATGATCGATACCCGGGCTCCAATTACAGAGAATGTGCCTGACGATGCTGACGATGCCATGCTCTTGTCTTGGTTTGCTCGTGATCTGGCTGTGCCTTATGGCAAAAAGCTGACGATACCAGCGCAATACTTGCGTGAATTGAGTCCAGATCACATGTTTGATCATGTGCTTAAAGAAGCTAAGGCTATCAATGTTATACCTCTGGATGCTGAGCCATCAGATTTCCGACTTTACTTTGATACCTATTTGGCGAATGGCGTTGCACTCCAGACTTATTTCCCAGAGCCTGAAGATTTTCCGATCCTCTTGGTTAAGGCCAAAGATGAGCTGGAAGATTTTGGCGAAAGTCTGGGCTGGGATCAACTGATCAAAGATACGCTTATCCAAGTGGATCTACCTGGTGACCATTCATCGATTATGTTCGCTGAGAACGTCGCGGCTGTGGCTCAGACGATTGATCAGATGTATCCAATTCCCGCATAAAAAATACAAGAAGGTAGAACCACTATGGTGATCATAGAACATGCTTTCCTCATACCGGCCGAGATTGACAAGGTTTTTAAATATCTTGCAAATCCGGGCAATGATGCAAGCTGGCAATTGTCATGTAAGCATTCTGAACTGCTAGATAATACTCCGTGTGTGGGCAGCAAGTATGAAATCGGTTTGAGCTTTGCTGGTCGTGAGTTGGCCTTTAAAGGTGAAATCACACATCTGGTAAAGAATGAATTGTATGCCTTTCAAGTGCTAGAAGGACCTTTTCTTTATACGGGTACTTACCACTTCAAACCACATCCTGAAGGCACATGGATTGAGTGGCTCTTTGAGGCAGAACCAGGCGGCTTTTTTGGTGTATTTCCCGATGCACTACTAAAAAAGATGGTTCTTGCCCAGTTCAAGAAAGACCTTGCTAATCTCCAGGCACTGGCTCAGAAGGGTGGAACCTATGAGGCAGTGAGTCAGCAAACGCAAGAGATCGAAAAACCATCGCAAGAGATCGAAAAATCATCACAAGAGATCGAAAAGCCAGTTCAAAAGACTCATCCAATGATGGAGCAATATGCGCGATGGATTCTCAGACATCGCCGTATTGTGCTGACGGTGGTGATGCTTTTGACGATTGCACTGGCGTATCTCGCATCTGGTGTAAAAATTATTATTGATCCAGATGCGCTTGCGCCCAAAGGACATCCTTATATCACCTCGACCAAGCTGATAGAAAAGAAATTCGGCTCCAAGTACATGGTCGTGATTGGTATTACACCGAAGCAGGGTGATATTTATCAGCCGCAAGTGTTAGAAAAAGTCAAACGCATTACCGAAGAAGTGGATAATACACCGGGTGTGGTTCGATCCACCTTGATGAGTCTGGCCGCACGTCAGGCTAAAGGGATCACCGCCAATTCGGATGGATTTGATGCTAAGAAACTACTGCCGAACAGTTCTGTGACCGAAGGTGATGTCGATTACCTGAAAAAACTGTTGGCGCTGAATCCAATCTACATGAATTCGGTCGTATCTAAAGATCAGAAAACTGCTGCTATTTTGCTTGAGCTTGAGGAAAGTCCAGAGGGCTTCCAAAAGATGATGGGCCCAATCAACAAAATCGTAGCGGCTGAACAGTCTAAGGATATGACTATCAGTGTCGGCGGCAATCCTGTTTATTTGGATAAAGCTGAAGATTACTCTAAACGGATCAATATCTTGTTCCCGATTGCCATACTGGTCATTGGGTTATTGCACTTCGAAGCATTCCGCAGTAAGCAGGGTTTGATCCTTCCACTAGTTACAGCTTTACTGGCTGTGGCATGGGGTATGGGTATGATGGGGCTGTTCAAACAGCCAATGGATATTTTTAACTCTCCTACACCTATTCTGATTCTGGCCATTGCAGCAGGGCACGCCGTGCAGTTGCTCAAGCGATACTATGAAGACTTTGATCGACTGACTGCCCAAGGTATGGAACCTAAAGCTGCGAATAGCGAAGCTGTGGTGCAGTCTATGGTTCGTGTTGGTCCGGTTATGATATTGGCTGGCGGAATTGCAGCGGCTGGATTCTTCTCGCTGTTGACTTTTAATATTCCGACCATCCGTTCATTCGGTATTTTTACAGGAATCGGGATCATCAGTACGCTGATCATTGAGATGACTTTTATTCCTGTACTTCGCTCGATGCTACCACCACCTTCGGTTACCAAGGTTGCACGCAAAGGTTTACCGATCTGGGACTGGATTCCAAAACGCATTGGCGATGTCATTTTGTCAGTTCGTCCGCGCATGATGCTAATGACTGTGATTGCAGTACTGGGTATTTTTCTTGCTCTAGGTACTAGCCGTATTGTGGTGGATAACGATAGCCGCAACTTCTTCTCACGCGACCTACCAATGCAGCAAGATGACAGATTCTTGAATCAGTCTCTTGGTGGCACAAACAGTCTCTACATCATGGTCGATACAAAGGTTCGTGATGGTATTGAAAATCCAGAAATTCTAAAAGCGATTGATAATACAGAAAAGTTCGCGAATTCAATTCCAGAGGTCGGTAAAACCATCTCTATCGTGGACTATATCAAGAGAATGAATCAGGCAATGAATGCCGATCAGCCACAGGCATTTCAGGTTCCAGCAACCAAAGATGTTGTTGCTCAGTATCTGCTGTTGTATTCAATGTCTGGTGAGCCGACTGATTTTGAATCTTACATTGATACAACTCAACGCTATGCCAAGATCACGATTCTGTTAAAAACAGGTAGTAATCATCGCATCAAAGAAATTCTTGAGTCGCTAAAAACGTATATGGCGGGTCAATTGGGTGATAAAGCCGTCGTGAGTTTTGGTGGTGATGTGACTCAGACCATTGCTTTGACTGAAACAATGGTTCACGGCAAGCTCATGAATATTCTACAGATTTCATTTGCCGTATTCTTTATCTCAGCGCTAGTTTTCCGTTCGCTCTCTGCGGGACTAATTGTCCTGACGCCACTTCTATTCTCGATTCTTGCGATCTTTGGTGTGATGGGCTGGCTCGACATTCCGCTCAATATTCCGAACTCCCTCATCTCGGCCATGGCTGTCGGTATTGGTGCAGATTATGCCATTTACTTCCTTTATCGCTTGCGTGAAATCTTGCGCGAAGAAGGGGGCGATATCAAAGACGCTATTCGTAAAACTTTAAGTACTGCTGGTAAGGCTTCGCTTTTTGTTGCGACTGCGGTTGCTGGTGGTTACGGTGTGCTGTCCTTGTCGCAAGGCTTCCATGTGCATCAATGGCTAGCGATGTTTATTGTTATTGCGATGCTTTTTAGTGTATTTGCAACCTTAATTATGGTACCTACAATGATTCTAATCTTGAAACCTCGTTTTATCTTTCCCTCAAATAAGAAGAACATTACCGTTGCACAAACTGTTGTGACAAGTCTTTTGTTGGGTACTGCACTCACCATGTCAATGCCTAAAACATCTTATGCAGATGAAGTTCAAGACATTGTTAATCGTAGTGATGATGCCTCTAAGTTCTTGTCTTCAAGTGCTAGTGCTAAATTTGTGCTGACGTCTAAAAGCGGCGAGCAACGGGTACGTTTGACTAAAAATATGACTAAGCTTGCTGGAAATACTCAGAACAATATGCGTTTGACTGAATTCATCTCACCAGCAGATGTACAGGGAACCACGACGCTGTTGATTGAGAACTCAAAAGGCAGTGATAGCATGTTTGTCTATTTGCCTGCCTTGAAAAAAGTGCGCCGTCTTGCATCGGCGAATAAGGGCGATGCTTTTATTGGTACGGACTTTAGCTATGGTGATGTACTTGGTTATAAGCTAAGTGACTGGAAATATACGAAACTGGCAGATGGCAAATTTAATGGCAAAGATTGCTACATGATTGAAGCAACGCCAATTAATAATACTGTGAAAAGTGACTTTGGTTATAGCAAACGTCGCATGTGCATCCTCAAAGACAACTTTGTTACAGCAACCATCGACATTTGGGATACTGCAGGTAAGCCGTTAAAACATATTGAGTTCACGGATATCCGTCCTTACGGCAAAGTGAAACCAAGATGGCAGGCCATGAAATCTATGGCAAAGAATCTACAAACTCAGCATATGACACAAGTTATCGTCAGTGATTTTGTCGCAGAAAAAACCTTATCCGATAAGATTTTCTCACCGCAGAGTCTTGAAAAATGACGCAAGGTACCTATTGGGTATTGGCATGTTGCAGTAGCTTTATGCTACTGCAGCATGCTTATGCAGATGACAGCGAAATTAGTTTTGTGAGCCAGAACTCAGCCAGATTCGATGTGTGGTCATCGGATCGTGATCTAAGCTCGTTAAAAAACATTGGGCAAGCAAGTTTCTGGTCCAATGGTACGCTTAAGTTTAACCCTGAGTTTAAGATCCATTACGACATAAATATTGGAGACGAAACGGACCATACTGTAAACCCAGATCAGGTAAGTAAGGTGAATCGCAACTTACGTGAGTTATATGCCTCTTATAACTGGGATCAGACGTTTTATCTCGACTTTGGTCGTCAGATTGTAGTCTGGGGGAGAGCTGACGGGATTAATCCAACGGATAATCTATCGCCCCGTGACTATACGCGTCTAGTGCCAGATGAGACAGATCAACGTCTTGGAAATGATGCAATCAAATTGACATATATTCCTGAATCTGGAACCAATAAATGGACGGCATTATGGTATCCGCGTAGTCGTTCAGATGTGATTCCATTGCGTCAAATTGCTGGTGTTCAGTATGACATAGACCGTAAGAGTCGTCCTGCGTTTGCAATGCGTTGGGATTATTCCGTAGATGGTCTGGATGTTGGGGCATCGTATTTCTCAGGTTTGGACCATATGCCCGATCTGTCAGTTCTTTCAGCATCTCCAACAGGGGAGGCAACATTGCAACTGAAAAATAATCCTATGTCTGTCTATGGATTTGATTTTAGTTATAACCATAACGATCTCGTGTGGCGAGGTGAAGCTGCGTATACAAAGACAGACTCGGATGGCAGCGAAGATCTTTCACATAAGAAAAATAATTTAACTGTGGTCATGGGACCGGAATTGTCATTAAAGAACTCCACGCTGAGTTTAGTAGGCGTGTACAAACATACGGAGGACTTTAGATCTGCCGACAGTCTAACAAATCCATCATTGAGAGAAGTTTACCGTTATCAGCAAACAATCAGTGACCAATATGAGCAGGATCAGTATGGAGCTATGCTGCGCTATGCACTTAACTTGCTGAACGATAATCTAAAGCTGGAAGTAACGGGATTCTATTTTGCACCAGAGCCTAATGAATTGTTGAGAGTACGTATTAATTACAGTCTCAATGATCACTGGCAGTTGAATGCAGGTGGAGATCGCTTCTGGGGCAAAAATGATACGGTGTTAGGACAATTTAGAGATAACAGTCTGGTGTATGCCCAGATTCGATATAATTTTTAAGATAATTCGCTCCAAAACAATGCTGGAGTGCCCAGTCCCTAATAAGGTGATTTATGGATAATTTAAATAACGCAAAAAAAGATAATTTTTCACGGAAGACCATATTAGTAACAGGTGCAGCAGGTTTTATTGGCAGCAGACTGATCGTTGAACTTCTGCGCGAAGGTCATCAGGTGATTGCTGCGCTGCGTAATGCCGCAACCAAGAAAGATAAGCTGTTAGGTTTCATTGCAACGCAAGGGTTAGTTGATCCCTCTATTTCGTTTGTTGAATATGATTTAAGCCGTGATTTTAAGCTGGACTCTCTGCTAGCGGATGCTCAGGCAAAGATCCATGTTGTCTATCATCTTGCTGCATCATTTAATTGGGGTATTAGCAAAGCTGAAGCAGAGCGTACGAACATTAAATCAGGACTCGCTTTGATTGAATGGGCTGCAACATTGAAGCAGCTTGAACGATTCATCTGGATTGGCGGATATCGTGTGGCTGCTCCACCGCAAGAGTCGGCTGATGATTTGTATTGCAAATACGGTGGTTACGAGGCTTCGAAAATTTTAGGGCATCAAGCTTTCATTGAGACCTGTAAGCGTTTAAATGTGCCATGGACTGCAATAAATCCAGCGACAGTCATTGATGGTTTCTATACGCATGGTGATATGCAATATATTGGCATTGCTGACATGATTGATAAGCTGTATCAGGGACATCTGATGGCATTGCCAGGTGGGCGTGATACATTCCTGCCATTGTGCAATATGCAGTATATCGTGAGCTTTCTCATCCGAACGATGTCTTACCCTGAGACCATTGCTCAGGAGTATATGTTGCTTGATCCAGCGACACCAAAGTTTCATAGCTTGGTTCACCTAGCTGCCGAGCACTTAGGCGTCAGCGCACCACATTTACAGTTACCCAAAGTTCTGCTTGAGAAATTACCTGAGGTATTGCTTGGTGGTTCTAAAGAGCAACTCGCTTTCATTTCTAGCGAGCACTATCATGTCGCTGGGGCAGAGGCGCAGGCCGCGAAAATGGGCATCGCGGACCTAATCAATATCAGTCCCTATTACTCTCGTTGGATTGATCGCTTGGTTCTTACACGTTTTGGTCGCATGCAAGTACCTACACCTAGTGGTTTTGGCTATCAGAATCGATATTGGACAGAAATTTATACTAAACAGCCAGTTAAATCAGAAAAATCATCTGCATTATTTTTACATGGGATTCCATTCGATAGTGCATGCTGGTCTCCAATAATTAATAAAATCACATACGATCAAGTCGCTATGATGGACCTGCCGGGACTTGGGCGTTCAGGCAGTTATGAGATGATGGAAGACAACAACCATCAATTTATTGATGCCGCTGCAAAGCTTTTAGCGCCAAATAGTGTTGTTATTGCACACTCGCTAGGGTGTCTCTTTGCATTGAATCTTGCAAAGAGATATCCAGATAAAGTTGCGCGCCTTATCCTCATATCGCCTTATTTTGTTCAGGCGCAGGCCGCTAAAATGTTTCAGATACAAGCTATATCTAATCTGATTTTCCGTTTTGTTCCAAAAGATATGATTGCTAAAGACCTACATCCAGATGGACAAAAAAATCCGTCTGTTGGTTATGCGATTGATTCATTACGTCGAGTGTCGGTAGCCAAGCATATTAGTGAGTATATGCACCGTATTAGTTTGCCGCAGCAGCGAGCAACTCAGACAGCTTTGTTAAACGAACTTAGTTCTAAAGTTGAAATAATTGTGGGAGATAAAGACCCAATTGTTACCACAATAAGCTCAGATATTCCTGTACATATCATCGCTGGCGCAGGTCATAATCCGCACGTTACACATGTAGATGCGGTTTCTGACTATCTCGCACCTGTTCTGATGAAATACAACAGCACTACCGCTTCCTAATGCCTGATCGTGCCCAAGTGCAGGTTTATGTCTGTCCAGTTTCACGGGCACCACAAGACCATTTGGTATTGAGTCATTATCTCGGCTTTCTCAGTTCGGCAGAGAAGCTGAGATATGATCAATATCACCCTAAGGCAGCTCGCCTTTTCTTGATCTCTCGCGTATTAGTGAAGACTGTATTGGCAGATAAGCTAGGCATCTCCCCTCATGAGGTCAGCCTCCAATTACATCCCAACGGCAAGCCTTTTGTGCAAGGCAGCAAGGCTGTGTATTTTAATCTTACTCACTCAGCGGACGTTATTATTCTTGCTGTGACTGAAGAAGGGGAAATAGGAGTCGATATTGAACAAGTGGATCGAGAGTTCGAGTGGATGCGTGTCGATAGTGTGTTAACACCAAGTGAAATTGAATGGATTAAGGGGAATGAACTTATTGATCCATTCAGTGTATATCAGCGGTTTTTTCAAATTTGGACGCTAAAAGAGGCTTATATCAAATGTACTGGCGAAGGAATGAGCCGTCATTTAAAAATGCTCAACTTTCATTTTTTGTCTGAACATATACAGTTTCTCGATTCAACCAATAATGCTCAAAAAACAGAAGAATATTATTTTGAAAGCTATATCTATGATTCTAACTTCATCTTTTCCATATGCTTACAGCAGAGCCACAATATAGAATGCTTTAATCTGGATTGTTTTCAATTATTACCGTTTATATCTATGCATCGGATAACCCCAACACCTTGCAAATATAACTAGATTAAATCCCTACAATTGGTGATTTTAAAAGTATAAATATATAAAGACATCAAAAGAAAAAAGCCCCAGTCTTTCGACTGGGGCTTTTTAAATTTGGAGCGGGAAACGAGACTCGAACTCGCGACCCCAACCTTGGCAAGGTTATGCTCTACCAACTGAGCTATTCC
>NZ_JBWKOW010000008.1:0-158409 GCF_059416285.1 Acinetobacter sp. GW821-FHT09D10 | reverse complement strand
GGTTCACCTTGCTTGGTCACGTGGTCCGTGGTGATAAATACTTTCTTGGCACCCACAGCCAAATCCATCGCACCACCCACAGCAGGAATCGCATTCGGCGCACCGGTATGCCAGTTCGCCAAGTCACCATTGGCTGCAACCTGAAAGGCGCCAAGCACAGCAATATCAAGATGACCACCACGCATCATGGCAAATGAGTCACCATGATGGAAAAAGCTGCCGCCCTCAAGCATGGTCACAAATTCTTTACCCGCATTAATCAGTTCTGGGTCTTCTTCACCTTCCGCTGGTGGTGGACCAAAAGCCAGTAAGCCATTTTCAGAATGAAGGAAAATATCTTTGTCGTTGGGTAGGTAGCTCGCGATCTTGGTCGGCAAGCCAATGCCTAAGTTCACATATGCACCATCCGGAATGTCTTGTGCCACACGTCTTGCAATCTGGTCACGGCTGAGTTTCTGGTAGCTCATGTTATTTCTCCTTATTGCTTATTGTGCGGGCTGTACTTGTACAACATGCTGTACAAAGATACCTGGGGTGATGATGTGCTCGGGATCTAATCCACCTAGCTCAACCACTTCAGAAACCTGAACAATGGTGACATCAGCAGCCATGGCCATAATCGGGCCAAAGTTACGTGCAGATTTACGGTAAACCAGATTGCCCCAGCGGTCTCCCTTGTAAGCTTTAATCAAGGCAAAGTCAGCCTTAATTGGATATTCGAGTACGTAATCTTTACCATCGATCTGGCGGGTTTCTTTGCCTTCAGCTAAAAGTGTTCCAAAGCCTGTTGGGGTAAACACAGCCCCAAGCCCCATACCGGCTGCCTGAATACGGCAAGCCAGATTACCTTGCGGTACCACTTCAAGCTCGACCTTTCCGGCACGGTATAGTTCATCAAACACATAAGAGTCTGACTGACGCGGAAAAGAACAGATGACTTTTTTAACTGAACCAGCCTTAAGCAGTTTAGCCAGACCGTAATCGCCATTACCGGCATTGTTACTGACAATGGTTAGGCCTTTAACACCCAGTTCAATCAGTCCATCAATGAGTTCAGCGGGTTGTCCTGCGGTACCAAAACCACCAATCAGGATGGTGGCACCATCTTTAATCTGCGATAGAACCTCGCTAAGAGAGGACTTACTTTTGTCAATCATTAGACAACTCCATTGTGCTCATTGAAGAAGAGATAGGTAAGAGAGTTAGGCACACTGAGGCGAGAAGAATAGATAAATATTTCACTCAATCCCGAGTGTTTCCCTTAGATTTCCCTTTTAATCATTCTTGATAATTTTTATAATTTGATCTAGTTATCCCGCTATGGTTTTGTTCGCTATAAGTTATTTTTGTTCGATGATCGAACATTATCTAAGATAGTTGCATAATCCTGATAAATCGTAAAACTTATCAATGTAAAAGAATATGAGCTGTTATAAATAGATATGTAGAAAAATTTGCTTAGACGATTTAATCATCCAAGCAATTTAAAAATAATAGAATTAAGATTGAGATTGGAGAATCAAACCCGCAAGTTCTAAATCATCGGGATAGGTAATTTTTATATTATCAGAACGCCCCATTACGACCCGTACAGTTTCACCCATATATTCAAGTGCACTTGCTTCATCTGTAATGGTGACGTTATTTTCTAAAGCCTGTTCAATTGCTTTTTTGAGTTTACCGATTTGAGCAATTTGAGGCGTTTGAGCTTGCCATAATGAGTCTCGGCTTACGGTTTTATCAATATGATCGCCTGTCTTAACTTGCTTTAAAGTATCACGAACAGGAATTGCTAAAATAGCACTATCATTTGATTCAATTGCCTTTGCCACAAGTGCATTTAAACAATCAACTGTTACACAAGGTCGAGCTGCATCATGCACAAGAACCCAATCATTTTCATCGGCAAAATTTAAAAGATGGTTTAACGCATTTAATACCGAATGAACTCGCTCAGCGCCACCAGAGCAAAAATGCGCCTTATCTATATTTTGAAATGCAAGAGTCTGAGCAAAGCTATCTTGTGTACCAATAGCCAAAACATAACCATTTAACGGAAGTTGACTTATACGCCGAATAGTGTGTTCTAAAACAGTCCTATCCTGAATATATTGATACTGCTTCAATTCAGTTTTAGAAAATCGACTTCCTGATCCTGCAGCAGGTATAACTGCCCATAATTTAGTCTGGGATATCTGGGGATGCAGGTGTCTCATTCGTTTCCAAATCAACTTTAGCGTTCGGGTCAATATAAATAGGCTTGTAATGGGTACTAATTGTACTCATTTGAACAAATGTCTCGTGAGGTTTAACCAAACCAAGATCAAGGCGAGCATGTTCTTCTATTGCTTCTGTACCATTTTTCAGGTCAAAAACCTCTGCTGCCAAAATACGGTTTCGTTCTTTAAGCTCTTCATTTACCTCAGCTTGTTGCTGAATTTGTTGCATGAGAGCTTGATGAGGGATATAGCCACCCTCACCTAACCAAAATTGATATTGCAGTATAGCTACTAAAACAATAACTAGTAGTAATATCAGTTTGCTTGAAGTGGATCGAAATACTTCTAACATATCATTAAGATTTTTAATTAAAAACTTTCGTTAAGAGTTTGTATTGTATAGTAATTAACAAGTAACATGCGGAATTCCTGCAAAAATTTAAGCAAAATTATTAATGGGCATATTACTTTAATTGACCATTGTGACATGTTTCATTTTGTCAAAAATGAATGGAATTTGAAAGGGAAATAATATTTATAAGTACAATTGCTTATAAATCAATCTACCTCTTCCCAACCAAAGTACGAGTAGGTGAATCAGCTCGATAATCACATTTTTTGAACTCCCCTACAAGCCAAAAGTCCTTATCTTAGCCATGGAGTTACAGTTAAACCAATTAAAATTCCTTCAGGGCTTGAAAACCATATAGGTGATTTCGCAGAACGACTACACAAAAAAACTTAAATCAAGTTGAGTTAGTTTTCATTAGTTATCCGTGTAAATTGTTGTTCTAACATAGTTCTACCCCATTGGTCTCCTTGCCATTCATTGGCCAATTTAAAACCAAAATTTTCATAAAGCTTTCTTGCTGCGCTAAGACCGCTAAAAGTCCACAATTGAACAGCTGAAAATTGTTTTTGATCACAAAAATCTATTGCTTCTTTTAATAGTTTTTTGCCGACACCTTGTCCTCGACAATCGTCACTTAAAATAAACCATCGAAGATGAGCTTCATTATTTCCTAAATCTTCGCCATCAATTGCCACAGAACCCACGATTTGATTATTTTTAATTGCCAACCAAATATTATTAGGTTCTCGAGAAAGACGATTACAGAATTCAGCTAAATTTGTGGCAACTTTTCCTTCAAAGAAATACCCAAAATTATAATTTTCATGATAATAAATACCATGCATTTCAGCGATTTTACCGATCATACCTGCACGGTAACCACTCACAATTTCAACATTATTGTTATCTATAAGATCTTTATTATTTCGACAGTTTACTAAAGATTCAGCATAGGTTGTCAGACCTTGAGCAATAACAAGTTGTTTAGAAGAGTTTAATTTTTCAATCGCTTGAACAACTCTCATCTCTCCATAATTATTAATTTTTCTTACAGTATCTACTCCTTTAGCAGTGAGTTTAAGCACTTTTAATCTAGCATCATTCTTGTCTTGTTCTTCTGTAATCTCCCCCGTCTTAATAAGCTTAACTAACATTCTACTAATACTTGATTTTTCTAGGCCTAAAATCTGTCCTAATTGTACAGCGGTTAAAGAACCTCTATTTTCAAGTTCAAGTAAAGAATGAACAGCTGACGGAGAATAATCGGTGGCAGCAAGAGTTGAACTCATAAAACCTAATTCACGAACCATGATTCGAGATGAACTACGAATTTCATTAATAATTTTTTGATCAATCATTTCTACACACCCACAACATAGTTGTATAATACAACCATATTCATAAAAAAGAAGTCAAGATTTTCTTTAATTTTTAGAACGAGCTTAAATACAGTAAAAGCCCTCTTTCGAGGGCTTTTATAAATTGGTTACTTATGTGAATTTAAATCAAAAATTATAACGAACACTCAACGTTGCATTTCGTGGTGTTCCCCAATTCATTGAGTTAGCACCAATACCTTCATAATATTTCTCATCAAAAATATTATCGATATTAAATTGAAGTTTGATATTTTTATCTACTTGATAGCCAAACATCGCACTTGCTAAAACATACGCATCTTGTTCAATACGAGAGCTTCCACTACCCGTATAGTATTTACTCTTATAATTTAAACCAAGTCCAGCACTCCATTGATCAAGTTTGTACTTAACAAATAGATTCGAGGTTGTTCGAGAGTTTGTCGTATTAACCTTTGTGCCTTTTGCATCTTTTGCTTCAAAATTAGCAATACCAAAGTTAATACCCCAATTATCGTTAATCTCACCATCAGCTTCAAACTCAAAACCTTTACTTTCAACCCCATCTACAGCGCGATAGGCCTGCTCTGTGGTTTTTATACCATTGCGAATAATGAACGTGTCAGGTATCGATTCAGCAAAATTAGACTGCTCGATCCGGAATACTGACAACGCTGTATTTAAACGCCCTCCAAACCATTCGCTCTTTAAGCCAGCCTCATAACTCTTACCTGTAATCGGATCTATATATTGATCATTTATATCTTTACGTTCTTGAGGTTTGAAAATTTCTGTATAACTCGTATATATAGAATGATCTTGGGCAAAATCATAAATAGCACCAACATATGGTGCTAATTCATTGTTAAATTCACGGTTACCTTTATCATTTTCAGACTTATATTCCCAGTTAGATAAACGTGCACCAGCAATAATTTTCAAAGGATCCAGAATCTGAAATTTACCAGCAATATATGCGGCAGTTTGTGTGGTTTCATTCAGCGCATTTTTGCCGTTTAAAACAACAGGCTGAAGCAACTCTTGAGCCATATCATTATAATTAAGTGGTTCACCTAAATATTTTTCAATGTCTTGGTTTGTGTTAGATCCACCAAAAATATCTTTCGTCTTTTCATTTTTATTCCAAGATCCACCAATAATGATTTCTTGTGGACGATTAAAAAGCGTAAATGGTGCATTGATAAAAACATCAAAATTATTTTCTTCATTCGCAGCTTTTGCGCCATATACTGAAACGTTATCCTTGCCCTCTGCATTTTTTAATGGACTGGTGTTAGTTGTCTTATCTACTTGACCTGCTGTATACAGTAACATAGAGGCTGTGTCTTCTTTGCGAAATGTATAAGCAATATTTAAATTAACGTCATTAAATAAATTTTGCTTTAAGTTTGCAAATACTGCCGTTGTATTCACATCCCAGTAAGTCCAAGGTGCACTTACTGTTAAACTTCTAGAAAAATTGGTACGAGTCCCATCAGTATAAAAAGCCGGTGTCCCACCCCAACGAATACCATCACGATGTAACTCCTGATAAGTTGCACCAAGCGACATGCTTGTTTTATCACTCAAATCATAATCAACCGCACCATAAAATACATTGCGTTCTTTCTCATAGAAATCCATAAATGATTTTTCATCAGAATGTTTTACAAACATGCGGCCACGCAATGATCCATCTGCATTAAGTGGCGTGGAAACATCTGCTGAGCTACTCCAAGAGTTCCATGAGCCTAAAGATGTGCTGACATTACCAGTGAGTTCTTTTGAGTTTGCATGTTTCCGAATCATGTTCAGCGCCATCGCTGGGTTCCCAGCACCTGTGGTTAGGCCATTGGCACCCTTTACTACTTCGATACGATCATAAATATCTAAATCTAAATCTCCAGTGCCTAAGTTTGTAGTACTAGGTATTCCATCAATTAAGTAATAATCCACCTCAAAACCACGTGCATAAACTCTCTGGCGCTCATCCGTGCGTGAGGTCGAAACACCCGTAATATTGTTCATTAGATCTTGAAAGGAATCGATTTTTCGATCATCTAAATATTCACGGGTTAAAACTTTGACCGATTGAGGAGTTTCACGAAGAGATAAATTTAGTTTTGTAGAAGTATTTGAACTTTTTGCTGTATAGCTCCCCGAGCCTTCAGTAACAGCCGGATTTTCTTGTTCTGCTTGTACTTTTATCGTTGCTAAAGTGGCTGTTTCGGTTTGTTCTGCATAAACAAATGAAGGGACCGTTAAAGCCATAGAAAGTGCTAAAGGGTGAACTCTAAATGCTTTTCTAAAGGGCGGATTGTACATAAGAAAATTCCATAATAACCAATGTGCTGTACCATATTTTTAGCCTTCCACTACCTTGTTCCTTGTTACACAGTAGTAAAAGTTCGGCACAAAAATTAACACGAATGATAATTGTTATCAACTTTAAGTTAATAATTATTCTTATTTGTTTAACTTAAATTATTAATCCATATTGCATTAACCATAGAATATGCTATCCACCCAAAACTCTGGATTTCTAACAAATTAGACGCAGATCCTGTTGAATAATGAAACTCAAACTATGATGCTTATATCATTGATTTAAAAAGATATAAAATAACTTTTAAATTAATATTGACTATGGAACTGCTCAAGAACAAGAGAAATAAAAAACTACACAGTATTTTCTTTTATATTTTATTATTCTTCATAAATCTCATAAAAGAGAATAAAGGTATAAACTGTAGTGCATAAAATTTTAGCATTTTCTTTAGCAAGCCTAGGTTTAAGCGCTTGTAATAACCCTACTGATGACAGCCCTTCAAAAATACTTAATATGGAGAGTAATCAGACACAATATACTTTAGCCGCCCCCTATATATTTGAATATAATGATATTGTATATAGTCTAAAAGCTGGACAAGATCCAGATACTGCCCATTTAAAATTTAAAAACTTATTAAAAAAAATTCCCTCTAGCGATAATAATTTAGATATTTTAAGAACCAAACGCAAGGTACTTATTCACTTAGGTTGCCTTAAAGGAGCATATATAGTTACCGAAAAAATTCTAAATAAAACAGATAGTTCACAACTACAAGAGATGCAATGCATTTTCTTAAGAAAAATGAAAAAAGATGCTCATAAAATAAAAGAATGTTATGAAAAAACGGCTCATAGCTATTTAAACGAAATAAATTTAATTCCAAAGGCAGCTGTACGATATCAATATGCATTGTGGGGTCATTATGCAGCAATGTTCCATGCTGGCCATATAGAATATAGAGACAAACTTCAAGAAATTATTGATTATCACAACATTGAGGATCACAAAAAAACATATCAACAAATGTATGAAAATATATTGAATGCCAGTGCTTTTCAAAAACGTTTAGATGCCATTCCGTATAGTCCGAATTGTCAGTAAAGCATATTAATGGATGTTATAAGACACCATCCTCCTCAAAATTTTGACTTGCTCGTAATAGAACCTAAAATAGTTGAGATTAAAAATAAAACATTATAAGCAAAATCTTCTGTATCATCCGTAGCTAAATAAATTTTCCATAATTAATCCTAAACATAGAAAAAATTTTAATAAATTCTATATTTCTAAATATAAAAATTATGAAAAATAAATAATTAATCATCATAGATAAGATCGTTCTCATCAATATTGATATAATCTGGCTGGGGATCTTTATCAAATTGTACAGCACATATTTTAACCTGACCTAAAATTTTTGCTTTTCCCACCCTATGCATGCCATCCATTATTCTCCCCTGTGAACATATTATTATTGGATAAGACAAATCTGCTTCTTGAATTAGTAGCATATGATTAATAATATCTTGAGTAGTAGGATGAGAATCTGGATACCAATATGGTTCATTTAATTCTTTTATTTCTGATAGTAAAATTTCTTTTACTTTAAAGTTTCTAGTTAAAGCTATTAAATTATCTACATCCCAAATATAAGTATCATTTTCATTTTTTCTAAAATGATATTGCTTTCTCATGATATAAAGTTCCTCATAAAATCCAAAAAATATTAAAACATATCATATATCTATTAATATTAGAGATTGTAAAAATGAAGTACCGTAATTCCTAGCCAATATAGAAAAAGACATTTAACACTAAAATTCTAATAAATACCACTTTCATCCTATTTGACAACTTCAACAATCATTCTGTCTTGCTATTTATCTAAAATTAAAACCCACGCTATATGTTTATTCTAATACATAGATTGAAAAATAAAATTTATACAGAATCACAGAGAGTTTGAACTTTTAACCAATAACTACTTAAAAAGTATATTTTTTCTATTTTCAATTTGTTAAGAATCTTATAAAGACTTCATCCACCTATTAAAAGGAGAAAAAATGGATTTTTTTAATATTTTCATAGGTGACACCACATGGACCTTTATTTTGGAAATTTTGGTCCGATGCTTCCTCATGTTTATCATTATTATTAGTTTTTTAAGACTATCAGGTAAGCGTGGTGTTCGCCAACTTTCCCTTTTTGAACTCGCAATTATTTTATGTTTAGGCTCGGCTGCTGGTGATCCAATGTTTAACAAGGACTTACCTATTACCCATGCTTTAGTCGTATTTATCGTTATTCTTTTTCTCTATCGCCTAGTAACTTGGGCCATGGTGAAGCATAAGAAAATTGAAGATTTATTAGAAGGAAAAGCACTTTGCGTGGTCAAAGATGGACTTTTAGTCTACAAAGATTTCCAGAAACAATCATATTCACATGATGAGTTTTTCTCAGAGATGCGCCAACAAAATGTTGAACATTTAGGTCAAGTGAGAACAGCTTTACTGGAGTCCGACGGTATCCTTAGCTTACTGTACTATGAAGATGAAGAAGTAAAATGGGGATTACCACTATTCCCTGATGCTTATTGCAAAGCTGAAGTACTTAAAATCAATACTTTTTATTCATGCATGAAATGTGGTGAAACTAAAATTCTAAGTAAAATTGATCAAGAGTGTTCTCGTTGCAAACATCATAGTTGGGCCGAGTCTTTAAAAACCCGTCGACTAGGATAATAAAAAGAATTAAGTATTATAAATGTCAGATATGAGGCTTTTGAAAAGGCTGTAAGCTAGAGTTTTGCATTTTTGAGATATAACAAAAATAATCACTATAAAATCAGAAAACAACTTATTTTTTATGAATTAAAAAAGGTGCCATTTCCTATTAAAAATAGAGAAATAGCACCCTAAAAATGTTAAAAAAACTAATTTTAACTTTTTATTTAAAGATTAGTTTAAACCTTTAAACTCAGCTTTACCGCGGTAAGCAGCTTTAGTCAACTCTTCAATACGAAGTAATTGGTTGTACTTAGAAACACGGTCAGAACGGCAAAGTGAACCAGTCTTAATTTGGCCAGCCGCTGTACCTACTGCCAAGTCAGCAATAGTTGAATCTTCTGTTTCACCAGAACGGTGAGAAATTACAGTCGTATAACCATT
Organism: Acinetobacter sp. GW821-FHT09D10; assembly: GCF_059416285.1. NCBI lineage: Bacteria > Pseudomonadati > Pseudomonadota > Gammaproteobacteria > Moraxellales > Moraxellaceae > Acinetobacter > Acinetobacter sp. GW821-FHT09D10. The sequence goes on along the minus strand of NZ_JBWKOW010000008.1, from coordinate 148,981 downwards.
TTCTTTAGCAAGATAGATTGCATCCAAAGTTTCAGTCAACGTACCAATTTGGTTGTACTTGATTAAGATAGAGTTACCTACTTTCTCATTAATACCACGTTGAAGGATTTTCGGGTTTGTAACGAACAAGTCATCACCTACCAATTGGATTTTATCGCCAAGGATAGACGTCAAGTAAGACCAGCCTTCCCAATCTGATTCATCTAAACCATCTTCAATTGAGATAATTGGATATTGGTTTACAAGACCCGCTAAATAGTCAGAGAACTGGTTGCTTGTGAATGCTTTATTGCCTTCACCTGCAAGGATGTATTGACCATTTTTGTAGAATTCTGAAGATGCACAATCAAGTGCCAACATAATGTCAGAACCAGCTTTGTAACCAGTTTGACCAATAGCTTCAAGAATAACAGTGATTGCTTCTTCGTTTGAACGCAAGTTTGGTGCAAAACCACCTTCATCACCTACAGCAGTGTTTAAACCTTTTTTGTTTAAAACTGATTTTAGTGAATGGAAGATTTCAGCACCAGCACGTAATGCTTCAGCAAATGAAGTGAAGCCTACTGGCTCAATCATAAACTCTTGAATATCAACGTTGTTGTCTGCATGCGAACCACCATTGATGATGTTCATCATTGGTACAGGCATAGTCAAAATCGTTTGACCACGTAAGTCAGCGATGTATTGGAAAAGAGGAATTTTCTTTTCATCAGCAGCAGCGCGTGCAGCAGCTAATGACACAGCCAAAGTTGCATTTGCACCCAATTTTTCTTTGTTTTCAGTACCATCAAGTTCGATCATCGTATTATCGATGTCTTTTTGTTCAAATACTGATTTGCCCACTAAAGCGTCACGGATAATCGTGTTTACGTTGTTAACCGCAGTTTTAACGCCTTTACCTAAGTAACGTGATTTATCACCGTCACGTAGTTCTAAAGCTTCACGAGAACCAGTTGAAGCACCAGATGGTGCACATGCACGACCAACAACCCCAGATTCTAAAATTACGTCTGCTTCGATGGTTGGGTTACCACGAGAGTCCAAAATTTCACGTGCACGGATGTCAACGATTTGGCTCATGAACAATTCCTCTGTTGAATGAATATGAGCTGCGATTAAAGCAGCGTAAGTGAGTAAAAACTCAATGGGTGTCTAACTTTTTGAATCCTTTAACCAAAGTATCCAATTCTTTTATTTGTGCCAAGAATGGCTCAAGCTGTGACATACGTAACGCACAAGGTCCATCGCATTTTGCATGTTCTGGGTCTGGATGACCTTCCAAGAACAGCCCAGCCAAGCCTGTTGCCATTCCAGCGCGTGCTAAAGTTGTAATTTGAGCACGACGACCACCTGCCGAGTCAGCACGACCACCAGGAGTTTGCAACGCATGTGTTACATCAAAGAAAACAGGAACATTCATTTCTTTCATGATGTCAAAGCCAAGCATGTCTACAACAAGGTTGTTATAGCCAAATGCTGAACCACGTTCACAAAGAATAAGTTTATCGTTTCCTGCTTCTAAACATTTATTCAGGATATGACGCATTTCATGAGGTGCCAAAAACTGAGCTTTCTTAATGTTAATAATAGCTTGTGTTTTTGCCATCGCTTCAACAAGATCCGTTTGGCGACTTAAGAAAGCCGGTAACTGAATAATATCAGCTACTTCTGCAACTGCTTCAGCTTGGTGTGGTTCATGAACATCAGTAATGATAGGCACATTAAAATGTTTTTTAATATCGCCTAACCATTCAATACCTTTTTCAAGTCCAGGACCGCGGAACGAATGCAGACTAGAACGATTTGCTTTATCGAAACTCGCTTTAAATACATAAGGAATATCTAAGCGTTTGCAAATATCAACATAAGTTTCTGCAATTTCGAAAGCTAAATCTTTTGATTCAAGTACGTTCATTCCGCCAAATAATACAAATGGCAAATGATTTGCCATTTGTATATCGCCTAAACGTACAACTTCTTGTGGTTTTAATTGTGACATTTAAACTTTCCCAGTTTATTTAAAATCGCATTATTTACTTTTTTGATGCTGTGTTTTCGCAGCGTCAATAAAACTAGCAAATAATGGATGTCCATCACGTGGTGAACTTGTAAATTCCGGGTGGAATTGTACAGCAATAAACCAAGGATGTTCAGGAATTTCTACAGTTTCAACCAAATGTTGTGCTGAAGAATAGCCAGAAATCTTCATACCAGCTTGTTCAATCGCCTCAATGAAACGGTTGTTCATTTCATAACGGTGACGGTGACGCTCAGTAATTTCTGCTTTACCATAGACTTCACGTGTTTTTGTGCCTTCAACCAATTCAGATTTTTGTGCACCTAAACGCATAGTTCCGCCTAAGTCAGACTCTACGCTGCGTTGTTGTAACTCGCCACGCTCATCTAACCATTCGGTAATTAAACCAATCAATGGATACTTTGTAGAACGGTTAAACTCTGTAGAAGATGCTTCTGGCATAGCTGCAACATGACGCGCATATTCGATTACAGCCAATTGCATACCTAAACAAATACCCAAGAATGGAATTTTGTTTTCACGTGCATATTGAATAGCTTTCATTTTGCCTTCAGTACCACGCTCACCAAAGCCACCTGGGACTAAAATTGCGTCAGCTGTTTGCAAAATAGAAACGTCTTGGCTTTCAAGTTCTTCAGCATTGACATAGTCAATCTGTACTTTCACACGGTTTTTGATGCCTGCATGTAACAATGCTTCATTCACAGATTTATAAGCATCTGGTAATTCAACATATTTACCAACCATAGCTACACGTAAAGTGTATTCTGGGTTAAGTAATGCTTCGACTACATTGTCCCAATCTTCTAGATTTGCTTCTGGAAGATCATTAAACCCAAAACGTTCACAAATGAGATCATCTACATTTTGCTCATAGAATGTACGTGGAATTTGATAAATCGTTTTCGCATCTTTACATACCACAACGGCACGCGCTTCCACGTTAGTGAACAATGCAATTTTACGTTTCGTATCAACATCTACATCATATTCAGTACGGCAGATTAAGATATCTGGCTGAATACCAATTGAAAGTAACTCTTTCACTGAATGTTGAGTTGGCTTGGTTTTTAACTCAGCCGCAGATTTGATATATGGTAACAATGTTAAATGCATCAGCATGGTACGTTTATGACCAAGCTCAACCATTAACTGACGGACTGATTCCATAAATGGAAGTGATTCGATATCACCGACCGTACCACCAATCTCAACGATTGCAACGTCGTAACCTTCACCGGCGCGAAGTACACGTTCTTTAATGTTGTCAGTAATATGTGGAATAACTTGAACCGTACCACCTAAGTAGTCACCACGACGTTCTTTATTTAGAACATCTTGATATACACGACCACTGGTAAAGTTATTCAATTTGGTCATTTTCGCACGACGTAAGAAACGTTCGTAATAACCCAAGTCTAGATCAGTTTCGGCACCATCCTCTGTGACAAAAACTTCACCATGTTGGAAAGGACTCATTGTCCCCGGATCGACATTAATGTAAGGATCCATTTTAACCATTGTGACTTTTAAGCCACGGGCTTCCAAAAGTGCAGCAACTGAAGCAGCAGAAATACCTTTACCTAGCGATGAAACCACACCACCAGTAACAAAAATAAAATGGGTCATTAAGTTTCTCGTACAATCAAGCCGAAATCGGCCTACAATGTTGGGCAATTTTACTGTACTCTGCCCCTATAAAGCAAAGTCAAACCGCACCAATTCAAAGATCATTAAACAACTGGCTATTCTATCAGCATTTTTAATAAAAAATTAGGTCAATCTCACATGATTTTTTCATTCTCTTTTGCTGTTATAATGCCAACTCCTCAATTAAATGTTGTTTAGGGCAATGGCAAATAAAAAACTTTTAATCTGTGCTGCAATTGCGGCTGGACTATTGTTAACCGCATGCGTCAAAAAAGAAACACCTGAAGAAGAGCAAGAAAAGGTTGAAACTGCTGTTTCAGAACCTAAACCTGCTGAACCTGCAAAATTTGAGTCTTTAGAAAGTGTTAAAACTGAAGAAGCTCAAACTCAGGAACCAACGCAAGTTGAAGTTCATCACGAGGAAACCGCGAATACTACAACTGTAATTCGCAGTGAAACTCGCCCTGCCCAATCTGAGCAAAATTCACAAACAACTGTTTCTGAACAACCTAAAGCAGAGCCGAAGCCTAAGCCAGAACCTAAACCTGAGCCAAAAGCAGAACCGAAGCCTGAAAAAGCTCAGTCAAAACCAGCTAAGCCAGCAGAACCATCTCAAACTGAAGATGATGCTGTTGCCGCTGCGATTGCTGCTGCTACACCAGCGCTTAAAAACTAAGTTCCCGTATGAATATGCCCAAATTGAACAGTTGATTTGGGCTTTTTAAATATTATTAAAATTATCAATTCAATAATCAGTTCTACCTTTCTCTTTCTAATTTATCTTTAAAGTTTTCCTAGATATCAATTTAGGACAATCTACTTATTCCCCCTGAAAAAGCATTGACGTTACTCACGCTGAGATGTAGCTTTTTATCAAGTTCCTTTTTGGAACCTTAATTAAAAGAAGATTGGAGCTTAAAATGACTACTGTATCAAATCGCGTACCCGCCTCATTTCCAGTCCGTCGTATGGACTACAATTTTGAAAATACTCCTCGTTATTGGTGCAACAACGAGCCATCTTTTACCCATTATTTTACGGGTTTATCTACTTTGTTTCCTGAAGGTGAATCATATTTTGTTCGTTCAGTTCGAGCTTTACGTGCCAAAGCAAAGTCAAATGAAATTTTAGATCGCGAAATCAGTGCTTTTATCGGTCAAGAAGCAATGCACTCTAAAGAACATCATGCTTTTCATGTGAGTGCACAGCAATATGGTTTAGATCCCGAATCTTTAGAAAAAGTAACTGGCATCGTTTTAAAAAGTATTGAAAAAGTTTTTAGTAAGAAATGGAATTTGCTTGTAACAGTTGGCTTAGAGCACTATACCGCGGTACTTGTAGTTAGCATGATGCAATCTGTTAATGAACTCATGACAGACTCAACTATCCGTAATTTATGGCTATGGCACAGTATTGAAGAAACCGAACATAAAGCTGTTGCCTTTGATCTTTATCAGCATTTGTATGGAAATGGGCTAAGTGCGTATCTTCCTCGTGTGACCGTCTTCACTTTAAGCCTATTTCTAATTACTGGCTTCTCAACAATTTATCAATTCGTCCTTATGAAACGTGATAATCAACTTCTCAATTTTACGTCTTGGCGTAAGTTTCTTGGTTTTATGGGAACACAATATAGAATTTTAACTCCGAAATTTTTTGATTATTATCGCTTTGACTTTCATCCAAACCAAACCGATGAAAAAGACCTCGTTGCTAGTACTAAAATCAAAATTGGACTGAAAGATCCCAAATTGCTTTTATCTTGACCTGATAAATCATAAAGCCCATTCAATAGATGGGCTTTATTTAACCAATCACAGCAACGCAGTTATTGCTTATGATCAACCATAAAATAATTTGACATTAATTTGGCAGCCCAAGAGGTACTTTTCCAACCTTCGTAAAAGCCACAATGACTTCCCTTTTTAGTGGTTACAACTGCAATATTACTCATTTGCTGGATGGTTTCTTTATAAGGTTCTAAATTTTTAATAGAACATACTGGATCATCTTCAGCATTAAGAATCATTAATGGAATTTTGACATTTTCAAATACATAAATTGGATTAATTGCCTGACAATAACTTTGATAATCCTGAAAGCCAGCCATTTCAAAGTATTCTTTTTCAAACTCTTCCAGACTAGTCGTCGCTAGAACTTTTTCTAAAGAAGAAATCTGGTTCCAAGTACTTTGATAAGGGTGAATAAAATATTTGAATAACTTTTTAGTCATCATTTTGCTATAGAACGGATGAACATTTTTAAAGCCAATCTCAGTGTTATAGCCTGGACACATTGCAAAAGCAGCTTTAAATGGTGTGTCAGTGCCTTGCTCTCCCAAATAACGAACGAGTAAGCCAGTGCCTGCCGAAGAACCCACTGCATACAAATCTGATTCAGGAAACAAATTTTGAATATGCGTAAGCTGCTCTTTAAGGTCACTTGTTGATCCAAAAAGAGAAATCTGTGGTACAGGCATTGGTAAACCAGCATGCCCACGGCGTAAGCAAAGCGCTATTCTCCACCCAGTATAATGATGTAAATCTTTCACCAATTCACGCATACTTTCAGGGGTTCCTGTAATGGTATGCATAATGACAACTGTAGGAGTAGTTTTTGGAAGATTATATCCATACCATGCGATCGCAGTTACACCACCATCTTTCATGGTGAGCTGATCAATACGATCATATTCAAGCTTGATGGTTTTTTTTCTAATAATATCAAAATATAAAAGATGAACATGATTGTTACTTAACCATGGCGTAGGACGATATTTTTGCTTAAGTTGGGGCAATTTATCCAAAACATCTTTAATTTTCCCTTGTGGGTCATAATAGACTTTTGGCTGTTCAGCACCGAGTACCGAATCAAACAATTCTGAACCGAAAGCTTTAATTTTATTTAAAGTAGATATGCCCATATCCAATCACGACCTCTGATTATGAGTTAAATGATTGCCGCACTAATGCTGCAACCTGCTGCCCCCAAATTGCATAAATTTCTTTGCTTGGATGAAAACCATCACTTGCCATAGGCAAATTCATCGCTTGAAAACTTTCAATATCATATTGAATGAATCTAAATTGGTTTTGTGATTCTAACCATTTATATAATACCTGATTCATTTGCTCTGCATATTTTCCAAACAACCAAGCCAATGGATTCGGCAAAGCTGGAAAATGTTGCATTGGCGGCACACCAGATACGATAATGAGTTTAGGTTGAAAACGCTTCTGTATTTGCTGAAATAATTGCTTTTGTTGTTTTAACCATAGATTTGCTGAGGTTAGTTTTGTCACATCATTAACACCGATAGACGTGACAACAACATCATAATTTTGCTGCTCTAAATGCTGTAGAGCTTGAAAAACCTGCTGGGTTGTATTGCCTGTTTTTGCATGAAGTTTCCAGCATAAAGAATACTCATCTTGCAACTCAGAAATAATTGCACCAGATAAAGCATCTTTTTGAGTCTCAACTCCAACACCTGCCGCTGCAGAATCACCTAAAATAAGCAATGACAAAGGTCTTCCGTGTCCGCACAGACCTTCACGCTCGCCAATGGCCTCTAATAGACGTGGTGTATTCTTACGAACCTTTGCCCCTTGTATAAATAATACAGGCAATAAGACTAATGTTGAAAGTTTTAACCACATTCTAATGACCTCAACAATATTACTTAGGCTATTTTCTAAAATTATTGCGGTTGAAACTTGGCAATTCTTATACCCATTTGTTCAGCCAGCGCAGCTAATCCACTCATTGGACGAATCATTACTTCAAAATCAATAATTTTGCCTTGCTCATTAAAACGTATCATATCAATACCTTTTAATGACTTGCCGCTTACATTTGCACTGAACTCAAGTACCACATTTTCGCCATCTTCCGTATAAAACTCACGATGATAAGTAAAGTCTTGGAATACCTGAATAACATTGCTCAGAATGAAGAAAACGACTTGCTTTCCTTCATAAGGTTTATGGGCAACAGGCGAACGGAAAACAACTTCATCTGCCAGCAAATCATTTAGATCGGACAAGTTACCTGCCTGAATCATGTGATGCCATTTTTCTAAAGAATGTTTTGTTGTTTCAAGTGCCATTATTATTTTTCCTTTAATTTACTTAATGAAATTATGGGCATTTCCTTTTGAAAGAAATGCCCATATAGATTTATAGTGTCGCTGCTAACTCAGCACCTTGTCGTATAGCGCGTTTTGCATCTAATTCACCGGCTTCTTTAGCTCCACCAATTAAATGAACATTTTTTCCGTCTTCTTTTAATTGTTCATACATTGCTGTAAAGGATTCTTGACCAGCACAAATCACCACATGATCAACTTCAAGTACACTCGGTTTTCCATCTACTGTTATATGAAGACCTTGATCATCAACTTTGTCGTATTGAACCCCACCAAGCATTTTGACTTGACGATTTTTTAGACCTGTACGGTGAATCCAGCCAGTAGTTTTACCTAAACCAGCCCCTACAGCAGCAGCTTTACGTTGCAGTAAATAAATTTCTCGTTCCGAATCTTCAACTTTTGGCTGTTTTAACCCGCCAACATGCTCATATTGAGTATCAATTCCCCATTCAGCATAGAACTTTTCTGGGTTTAAGCTGCCACTTTCACCTTCGTGAGTAAGATATTCCGCCGTATCAAAACCAATACCACCCGCCCCAATAATAGCTACACGCTGCCCCACAGGCACACGTTCTCTTAGAACTTGTAAGTAGCTCAGTACTTTAGGATGATCAATGCCTTCAAATTGTAATTGACGAGGAGTTACACCTGTTGCAACTACAATTTCATCAAAATTTGCTTGGCTCAACTCTTCATAAGTTGCTTTATGATTTAATACAAGCTCAATATTTGGTCGCAATTCAATTTGACGGCCAAAGTAGCGTAAGGTTTCATAAAACTCTTCTTTTCCAGGAACAGTCTTTGCAATATTAAACTGACCACCAATTTGATGACTTGCCTCAAAAACTTTGACTTTATGCCCGCGATCAGCTGCATATACTGCAAAACTTAAACCTGCCGGACCCGCACCAATAACAGCAATATTCTTTTGAATCTGTGCTTCTTTAAAGATAAGTTCAGTTTCATAACATGCACGAGGGTTCACTAAACACGTTGCGATTTTCATTGAAAAAATGTGATCTAAACACGCTTGGTTACACCCAATACACGTATTAATTTCATCGCTTCGACCTTGACTTGCTTTTAAAACAAACTCAGCATCGGCTAGCATTGGACGTGCCATGGACACCATATCGGCATGACCCGAAGCCAATACGTGTTCAGCCATTTCTGGGGTATTAATTCGGTTGGAAGTAATCAAAGGAATAGATACTTCACCTTTGAGTTTTTCTGTGACCCAAGTGAAAGCAGCACGAGGTACTTTCGTTGCAATGGTTGGAATACGAGCTTCATGCCAACCAATGCCTGTATTAATAATTGTTGCGCCTGCTTTTTCAATTTCTTTTGCAAGCTGAATCACTTCATCAAAACTTGAACCACCTTCCACTAAATCAAGCATCGATAGACGATAAATAATAATAAAATTTTCACCAACCAAAGCACGCGTACGTTTTACAATTTCAATGGGGAAACGAATACGATTTTCGTAACTACCCCCCCATTCATCATCACGATGGTTAGTACGTGCAGCAATAAACTCATTAATTAAATAACCTTCAGAGCCCATGATTTCTACACCATCATAACCTGCATACTGAGCAAGTTTGGCGCAGTTTGCAAAATCATCAATGGTCTGTTGTACTTCGGCAGAACTTAAAGCTTTAGGCTTAATCGGGTTAATTGGTGCTTGAATTGCTGAAGGTGCAACGTTATTTGCCTGATAAGAATAACGCCCTGTATGTAAAATCTGCATAGCAATTTTCCCCCCAGCATCATGCACAGCTTGGGTAATCACTTTATGTTTTTCAGCTTCTTCAACTGTATCGAGCTTGGTACCGTGGCTAAATACAACACCATCATCATTCGGAGAAACACCGCCAGTTACGATCAATCCAACATCACCTTTTGCGCGCTCAGCATAAAATGCTGCCATACGCTCATATCCCTGCGGTGCTTCTTCTAACCCAATATGCATAGACCCCATAAGCACACGGTTTTTTAAAGTAGTAAAGCCTAAATCAAGTGGCTTTAATAAATGTGGATAAGCTGACATATTTTCTCCTTTGGCTAGCAATTAGCTTGCTAATGCAACTTGTTGCATTAATTTATAATCAAATTTTGACTTTTATGCAACATGTTGCATAATCTCATCAGTCACACTTTACTTTTGCTTACAAACCGGATTGCTATGTCACTTCCTCATGTTTTACTGACCAGCTTGCTTGAACGACCAAGCACAGGGTTCGAACTTGCCCGCCGCTTTGATCGTTCAATCGGTTTTTTCTGGAATGCCACCCATCAGCAAATTTATCGTGAACTCAACCACATGCTCAAAAAAGGTTGGGTTTCAACGTTAGAAAATGAAATGGAAAATAGTCGAAAAAAGACCTATCAAGTTGAACAACTGGGACGTATTGAGCTAGCTTCATGGATGACGCAACAAAGTGAACCTGCGCAGCTTCGAGATGATTTAATGGTTAGATTGCGTGCTGAAGCACAATTGAGCAATAATCAGATATTACCTGAACTGTTACGACACCTTGGTCTACATCAGGAAAAGCTGAAACTTTATCAAAGTATTTATGACAAAGATTTTAAAGATAGCAATGATCTAAATGACCGTGTGTTATACATCCATAAAATGATCTTAGAACTTGGAATTACAATGGAAAGTGAATGGATCAAATGGTTGGAACAAGTCATCCCTCAATTAAAACGCTTTGCCCAAGATAGCGTATCCGGAGAATAGCCATGCCATATTACACCATGCCCGATCAGGAAAATTTATTTGTACGTCGTGTTGGTCGTGGTGAACCAGTTTTGGTTTTATCTGGTCTTGGTATGCAAAGTTGGCAATGGCTCCCTTTTATTTATGCAAACCGTAAAGATTATGAGTTTATTATTCCAGATTGGCGTGGGTTTGGCGGTTCAAAAAATTGTGCAATCCCTGAGCAAGATGCAATATCAAGCCATTGGCAAGACGTTGCTCATTTAATAGAACAATTAAAACTCGATAATTTTATCTTGATGGGTTATTCGATGGGTGCCACAACGGCCATGCATGGTATGAAACATGCTCATCTCGCACAGCAACTAAAAGCATATTTACATATCGACCAAACACCTAAAATATCTGTCGATTCAACATGGGAGTATGGTTTATTTGGTTCTCATCATACTCAGTTCAAACAATTACTAAATGATATCTATCAATTATTATCAAAGCACAAAAATTCCAAATATCTTTATGAATTATCGCCTCCAGATCGACAGGAATTGGTTCGCCTTTGGGTAGATTTTATTGATTTACAAAGTAGCAATCCATTTAGCCCTTTAGTTTTTAAAACAGCGCTAAAACAACCGTTTCTACAAAAATATTTATTACCTATTCAGCGTTTAGATTATTTATTTTGGTATGTGGAAAATTATCTTTATCACAATGAAGATTATCGTGAAGCTATCCAGCAATTAGAGTGCCCAACCACTTTCTTTATTGGTCGTAATTCGACGCTTTATCCAGAAACTGGGCAGACACTTATTGCACAGAGTATCGAACATGCAAAAGCAATATATTTTGAGCGCTCAGGCCATACACCTTTATTGACCGAGCCGAAAAAATTTGGGCATGAAATCACAACATTCTTATCAGAATTAAAATATGCTTCTTAAAAAATAAAGGGATCTGTTCGCAGATCCCTTTTTAAATGTGTAAATCATTAAGCAGAATGAGCTAACTCTTTCACTTTTAATTGCTCAGAAACACTTAACAAAAGTTGCTCGGTTTTTTCCCATCCTAAACAACCATCAGTTACTGACTGTCCATAAGTCATATCACAAGAAATCTTCTGGCTACCATCAACCAAATGACTTTCAATCATGACACCCTTTACTTGTGTTTTTAAACGTTCAGCAACGATTTGCTGTAAAACTTCTGGCTGACGTAACGGATCTTTACTGCTATTACCATGACTACAGTCAATCACCAATGCAGGAAGATTTTGTTTGTGTTTTTCTCGTATTGCCTGAATTGAAGCTAAATCATAATTTGGTCCATGATTCGCTCCACGCAAAATCAAGTGCGGTAATAGGTTGCCGGCACTCTGAATCACTGAAGGTAAACCTTGCTGATTCATTCCTAGAAATTGATGTTCATTTTGTGCTGACTGAATCGCATCTAATGCAATCTGAATTGAGCCATCAGTACCATTCTTGAAACCAATACTGTATGGCATGTGGCTTGAGATTTCACGATGAATTTGAGACTCACTTGTACGAGCACCAATTGCCCCCCAAGCCAATAAATCATCAAAATAACCAGTTGCCATTGGACTTAAAATTTCACTCGCAATTGGCAAACCCTTTTCAATAATTTGTAAGTAAAGTTCGCGAGACTTCTCTAAACCAAGTTGTAAATTTGATGAACCATCTAAATTTGGATCATACATAAAACCCTTCCAACCAACAGTTGTACGCGGTTTTTCAATGTATGCACGCATCACGATAAAAATTTGATCTTTTACTTTTTCTTGTAATTTTTGCAATCTTTCAGCGTATTCAAGTACTGCAACCGGATCATGAATGGAACAAGGCCCTGTAATTACCATTAACCGATGATCTTTGCCGATAAGAATATTTTGAATAGTTTGACGGTGTTCGGCAATTTGACGCACGAAACCGTGTGCAAGCGGATATTTTGCTTTTAACTGGACAGGTAAACTAACTGGAGTTTCTTTTGTATTGCTTTGTGTTAATAAAGTATTTAGGGCATTCATTGGTTTTTCCTTGGGACTGCAATCTATTCAGTCCGATCATTTATTTGAGCGTTTTGGATCTATTCGTTGGTAAAGGCAAGCAAAAGTAAAACCAATAAAAGTTGCTAAAGTATGAATAAGTCATGTTGTTCATTTTAAGTTCCTCGATTCAAAAAGATAAAGCATAAAAAAACCTGATCGGGGTTGCCGATCAGGTATTAACTGTGATGGGCAACTTTCTCATGCCCGAATACGCTCAGGCAACTATCTAAATTGCCAAAAATAATAATATGCGTTAGTGTTCACAGATAGATTTAACATCTTTATCTCAAATATAAAAAAATGTTCCTTAAATCTAAAATACGCATTGTTGAGGGCTTTGACAAGTCTTTTTTTTGAAAAAAACCTCTTATTTTCACGCTTAAGATTTGATTCACTCATTGTCTTAACGAATCAGCCCTTGAGGTTGCAAAATAATTAAGCCAGCTCCACAAAGCACTATTAGACCACCTAATATATCCCATCTTGTTAATCCGACCTGATCAACAAAGCGCAGCCACATTAACGCAGTAAAAATATAAATACCGCCATATGCAGCATAAATGCGCCCTGAAGCCGCCGGATGTAGGGTCAGCAGCCATACAAAGACAGCCAAACTTAAAACTGTAGGTAACCACAGCCAAGCCGACTTACCTTCTCTTAAAATCAGATAAGGGAAATAACAACCCAGAATTTCAGCAATTGCTGTAATAATAAATAACCCGAATACACTCAGTATTCGGGTTATAGCAAGACTATCAATTAACATGAGTTATGCTGGTTCTGCCGTATGATGATCTTCAAACACTTCAAGCTTTAAGCCGACAGCTTTGCCATCTTCATTTTTCACTGATACAGCCACATTACCACCATGATCTGCCAGTTCACCAAACAAAATCATTTCAGCTAATGGTTTCTTCAAGTGTTCTTGAATGAGGCGTTGCATTGGACGTGCACCCATCAAACGGTCATAACCGTTTGTTGCCAACCAATCACGAGCACTTTGATCGACATCAAGTACAACTTGTTTGTCATCCAGTTGAGCTTGTAACTCTGTCAAGAATTTATCAACCACAGACTCAATAACAGTTGTTGGTAATGACTTGAATTGAATAACACTATCTAGACGGTTACGAAACTCTGGTGAGAAAGCACGTTTCATTGCTTCTTGGTTATCAGAACTATGATCTTGTTCAGTAAAACCGATACTCGCGCGAGAAATACTCTCTGCTCCCACATTCGTAGTCAGGACAATAATAACGTTTCTAAAGTCTGACTTACGTCCGTTGTTATCCGTTAAAGCACCATGATCCATGATTTGCAGCAAGAGATTGAACACATCAGGATGTGCTTTCTCAATTTCATCTAGCAACAAAACACAGTGTGGGTTCTTATGGATCGCATCAGTTAACAGCCCACCTTGGTCATAACCCACATAACCCGGAGGTGCACCAATCAAACGTGAAACTGCATGACGTTCCATATATTCAGACATATCGAAACGCACCAGCTCCACACCTAACAACTTCGCCAGTTGTTTAGTGACTTCAGTTTTACCCACACCTGTTGGGCCAGCAAAAACAAAACTACCTACTGGCTTATCTGGTGATTTCAATCCAGCACGAGATAACTTGATCGCTGAACCTAAAGCAGTAATCGCCTCGTCTTGACCAAACACAACACGTTTTAAATCACGCTCAAGATTTTCAAGCACTGACTTATCATCTTTAGAAACAGTTTTAGGCGGAATACGAGCGATCTTAGAAACGATATCTTCGATATTCTCTACAGTAATCAAACTATCATCACTTTCAGCCTTCAAACGACGCTGAGCACCAGCTTCGTCAATCACATCAATTGCCTTATCTGGCAAGAAACGATCATTAATGAATTTAGCAGAAAGCTCTACAGCTGATACCAATGCTTTATCGTCATATTGTACGTGGTGAAAATCTTCAAATTTAGATTTTAAGCCACGTAAAATATCAATTGTTTCAGAAATACTTGGCTCATTGACATCAATTTTCTGGAAACGACGTGATAACGCATGGTCTTTTTCAAAAACCTGACGATATTCTTGGAACGTCGTTGAACCGATACAACGCAAAGTACCATTTGCCAAAGCTGGCTTGATGAGATTCGAAGCATCCATTGTACTGCCCATACTCGAGCCCGCACCAATGATCATGTGAATTTCATCAATGAATAAAATCGCATTGGGATTTTTCTTCAAAGCATTAAGCAATTGTTTCAAACGTTTTTCAAAGTCACCACGATATTTGGTCCCAGCAACTAATGCACCAATATCTAAACTATAAACTTCAGCCTGACTCAAAGGTTTAGGCGCCTTACCATTCACAATTAACCATGCCAAACCTTCAGCAATCGAGGTTTTACCAACGCCCGGATCACCTACCAGTAATGGATTATTTTTGCGACGGCGGCACAGAATTTGGGCTGTACGCTCAATTTCTTTTTCACGACCAATAAGTGGATCAGTTTTGCCTTTTTGCGCTTCAACATTTAAGTTCAGCGTATAAAGCTCTAATGGCCCTGCATTGCCCGTACTCGTTTCACCCTCAATATCTTCAACTTCTTCTTCAACTTGCACTTCATCTTTACGTGTCCCATGAGACAAGTATTGAGTCAATGTCAATCGATTGATTTGATGACGTTTAAGCAAATACACAGCAAAAGAATCACGCTCTGAATACATTGCGACCAAAACATCTGCACCCTCAACAGTACGATCGCCACCACTTGATTGCACATGGAAAATAGCACGTTGCAAAATGCGGTCAAAACTTTCTGTTGGATGAGGCGCCTGCTCGCTATTTTCGCCAAGCTTAGGAGTATGTTGTTCTACATATTCTTCTAATTCTTTACGTAAAGAAACTATATCAGCCCCACATGCTTTTAATGCATTCACGGCCGAATCGTTGTCGAGTAGTGCTAATAATAAGTGTTCAACTGTAAGAAACTCATGTCTCTTTTGACGAGCCATGCTAACAGCCAAACGTAATGATACTTCTAATTGACGACTGAGCATGTAACCCCCTTATGCTTTAGGCTCAATCTGGCAAAGTAATGGATGACCTTGCGATCGAGCGTAATTATTAACAAGGTTTGCTTTGGTTTCCGCGATGTCTCTTGGATATACCCCAGCAATACCTTTACCTTCATAGTGTACTGTTAGCATTACTTGAGTTGCTTGGTCAAGATTCATTGCAAAGTATTGTTGTAAAATTTCAATTACAAAGTCCATTGGCGTGTAATCGTCATTCATTAAGACGACTGCATATAACGGCGGACGCTTGAGTTCAGGAGGTGCTGTTTGTACAACAACCTCTCCGTCATGATCTTCGTTTTGCGAATCACTTAAGCGTGGATGGAAGTGCCAATCGACATAACCAGACTGCTGAAAAGAAGCCTTGATATCTTTTAAGTTTGTTTGACGCTTATTTGTTCGCATAGGATGTTACTATTGTGAATTTGCTTCAGCTTGAGGAATTTCTGCCACGAAAGCAGAAGATGTTTCGACAGGTTTACCGCGCTGCCAACTAAAACGTTTAATAACTGGTGTATCAGAACCGCCTGTTAAACGTACCTCAATAAATTGAGGTGTAAAACCTTTAGGCATCGTCCAACGACCTGTTAAGCGCTCGAAGTCAGTAAAGTTAAAGCTTTTAGCTTCAAGTGGTACAACTAAAACTTCTGTATCTTTAATGAGCCTTATCTCAATCGATCCTGAAGCACGGCGCTTACTTGGGCTTACCTGTACTAAATCTAACTGATATTCATAAGCATTTTCAGGCAGAGGTTTGATCGCCAAATTTTGAATCGTTAAGCTTAGACCACCGCGCTGCCTCAAGATATCACGGTAGATATTACTCATACCTTCTTGCTGCGTTTTATCAGCATTGGCCTGATTAAGGGCTTCAAACAGATCATTTGCATTTGTTACAGCAACATCACGCTCTTGTACCGCAGCATTCAGGCTTTTATTAACCGCATCTAAAGCTGTTTTTTGCTTTTGCACCACTTCAACCAATTGCTCTGCATCTGCATCGTAACCTACAACAGTTAGACCTTGACGGTGACCAATTGTGTAGCCGAGCGCAAGACAACCACTCATTAAAATAGCCGCACCAATAAACAAAGGTTTATTGGTATTTAAAAATTTTTTCTTTTGCAACGAACTTTCTGCTGAAGTCGTCTGTCCAGAGTTTTGCATCGTCATCTCAGTGTTTAAGATCAGAGTCAAGACACACATTTAAATCGAAATTTAAATGTGTGTGAAGCAAAAAAGAGTTTTTTATGGTAATAAACCAATCCCTTGTAAGCCTTCATCTTCATCAAAGCCGAACATAAGGTTCATATTTTGTACAGCTTGACCAGATGCACCCTTCACAAGGTTATCTTGTACCGCAAGAATAATAAGTTTATTCGGCTGCGGCTTATATAAAGCAATACGAAGCTCATTCGCACCGCGCACACTACGTGTTTCAGGCGAACTGTTAGCAGGCATCACATCAACAAATTTTTCATTTGCATAAAAGTGCTCATACAATGCCTGAATATCAGTTTGTTTTCCAGTTTCTGTCAAATCGACATAAATTGTGCTGAGCATACCGCGAATCATTGGAACTAAATGAGGAACAAACAGGAGCCCTTCAAAACCACCTTTTTGTCCAGCAATATTTTCTAATGCTTCAACAATTTCTGGATGGTGACGGTGACCAGCAACTCCATAGGCCTTGAAGTTATCAGCATTTTCAGTATAGATCATGCCTAAGCTTGCTTTACGGCCTGCTCCTGAAACGCCTGACTTCGCATCAATAATAATATTTTTTGTTTCAATCAATGCTTGTGCTGATTTCAAAAGTGGAGCCAAACCCAATTGAACGGTAGTCGGGTAGCAACCAGGGTTACCAATCACTTGCGCCTGTTTAATTTTTTCGCGGTTTAGTTCAGCCAAACCATATACTGAGTTTTCCAGAACTTCTGGGCAAGCATGCTCCATGCCATACCACTTCTCAAACTGCTCAAGATTTTGCAAACGGAAATCAGCTGCTAAATCAATAACTTTAGTGTCAGCTGCAATCAATTCTTTTGCATGCTGCATAGCAACACCGTGAGGAGTCGCAAAAAATACAACATCACACTTTTTTAAATCATCAATATTTAAATCTGAAAATTGAAGATCAGTATGTCCACGTAAATTAGGGAACATATCTGCAACTGGTTTGCCCGCTTCTGTACGTGAAGTAAGAACTCGAACCTGCGCTTTAGGATGTCGTAATAAAATACGTAATAGTTCAACGCCTGTATAACCCGTTCCACCAACAATTCCGACAGAAATCACGTGCATTACCTCAATTTTTGAATCTATACTTGCGCAGTAGTATGACAGGATGTCCAAGCTTACAAAACCATTTCATGCTTGGTAATTTTAATTTTTTTAATTTTAGCGACAATTAGATAGCACTTATTGAACTGTCATAACTAAACAAATATCAGCAAATAAATACCAGATTTAATTGGAGAGCTAGGATGCTTCATCAATCAAAAGAAACAAAATTACACACTTACCTTGGCTTGAGCACATTAATTTTAAGTGCTGCCCTTGTAGGTTGCGGAGGTGGAGGCAGTAGTAGTGGCAACTCACCAAGCACTCCAACACCCGTTGATCCTACTCCAGAGGCAACGACTGATGTTACGCTTAAATCTCCTGTAGAAATGCGTAACATCCAACTAAAAGTATATGACAACACCACTAACTCTGTTTTATTAGATACTTCAATTGCAAGTTTAAACAGCTTTAATGTCAAAATTCCTACCGCTAAATTGAATCGTTTATATCGTGTAGAAATTACGGCTCAAAATTCATCCCAAGTATTTGATCCCATTGCTTTAACATACCAAAATTTCTCTGGTATTTATCATGCGTTTATTACACCGAACAGTCTAAGTGGCAGAACCCTATCCATAAGTCCAAGTAGTGAAGCTATTTATCAACGCGCTGTTATACGCTCAGGACAACTCCCTCAAGAAACAATTGACCCCACCCGCATTGAGCAATTGCATGTGGATTTAGCTTCTCAAGACGTTTATAGATCTCTTCTTAATGCATTCAAAGATGCCGACATTCCAAGTTTAAGTCCAGCCAACTCCCTCATGCAGTACTCCTCTACAAAACCTAGCACATATGTAGATAGTTATCTTAGCTTTGGCTACTTACAATATTGGTCAACTTTTCATGGTGGAACAACCACATACCAACAGCTCATTAAAAGTTTGGCAACCGATTTAAAAGATGGCTTTTTAGATGGAAAAAAACTTCATGGGGATCAAACGACCTTTACCCCTATTTTCACATCTGCTCCAAATAATATTGATCCAGTTAAAAATACATTGTTAGATATCGCAGCTAATCAAAAAGCTACACGCGATAATTTTGCAACCAATCTAAGACTATCTACCTTAGAATTAGCTAAGACTAATTCACAGGAGTTATTGGATCAAACAGGCTATAATCTACTCGACAAGAAACTATATTCAGGGGTCGTACCTGTTGGAAATACGACTGACTTTTTCCGCATAGATGGTGCTGGTGATTATCGTCGCGCTGTAGGTTTTAGCGGTATTACAGCGACTTGTAACGGTTCTGCATATCCTTGTAAACAAGGTTTGACTAGCATTAATCTGTCCGACCCCAAACTACCAGCTACAGACTATTTAGTAGGTCACTATGAAGACACTGCAACAGGTTGCCAACTTAATTTCCGTGCGAATGGTCAAATCGAACTTATTAAAGGATCACAGACTTATCGCTCTGCTTTAAGTGCGGATAGTACAGATAATTTATTGCAAACAGATGCTGCAAGCTTAAGTTATTTACTCAACTCAAGTTCAGCCGAACCAAATAACTCAACGCAGCAATACAACTTTATACAATTATCGATTAAAGCAAATAAAATCGTGAGTGCCAAAGCAGGTCTAGATAGCCGAAAAGCACCAGATAACTTACAAACACCACAATTAGAATGTAGTTTTAGTTAATTTGAGACATACCACCATGCAGGCAATGGATTTGATTTAAGTTGTCTGCGGTGTCTTTGAAAATATGGATCGTATTTTTCAACTTCTGCCCAAAAGGCAGGGCTATGATCAAAATGTTTAGTATGAGCTAACTCATGAATAGCGACATAGCGAGCAATCTCATGTGGCATGAGCACCAAACCTGCATGTAGCATAATATTATGCTGACTACTACAGCTTCCCCAACGAGTTTTGGGACGGCGGATTGAACATTCGCTGTAATTTAGACGAGTTTGCTCACTCAGGTCTTTTAAAAGCTTGGGTAATTCTTGTTTTGCATAAGAAATTACTGCACTTTGTAATGCCAAATATGGCTGCGTATCTTTAATAAATAGACAGCTATTTTCCCAATCAAATTGGAAAACACGATGCTGCTTTTGAACAACGACCTGAAACGGTTGGTCTTTATTAAAAAAATAAATTTCTGAAGGAATTTCAAGTGAACTAGATTGAACATGTTGTTGCTTATTCCACGTTTCGATCAACCATTGCTCAGATTGTGCTAAAAAAAGCCGAATTTGATTCTTACTGCAAAACAAAGGAACTGTCAGGCGTATTGAAGCTGGCTCGACACGTAAGCGCAATTTTCTTGCCCTTACGTGTCGAACAATTTTAATTTCTGGCATTTTTGCAGACATTACTGTGCTGTGCGCTCTTCAATACCATTATTTGTTGCAACAATTGCAATCGTTGCTGGGTTTAAAGCGAAAATACCATTAGTCACAACACCTGGAATGTTATTAATGGTTTTTTCTACATCAATCGCATTTAAAATATTAAGATTAAATACATCCAAAATCACATTACCGTTATCTGTTACGACCCCTTCGCGATAAACCGGATCACCACCTAAAGCGACTAGTTTACGAGCAACTGCCGAACGAGCCATTGGAATAACTTCTACAGGAAGTGGAAAATCACGGCCAAGTTGATCAACCCACTTTGAATCATCAACAATACATACGAATTTCTTTGCAATTGAAGCAACAATTTTTTCACGTGTTAATGCAGCACCGCCGCCTTTAATCATATGCATATGACGGTCAATCTCATCTGCACCATCAACATAGGCATCTAAACCACCAACATGGTTCATGTCTACAACTTCGATACCTAATTTTTTAAGGCGATCGGCAGTTGCTTGAGAACTTGCCACAGCAGCTTCTAATTGCAATTCAGGCAATAAATCAATTAGAAAGTTTACTGTACTTCCAGTCCCAACCCCCAAAATGCCACCTTTGGGTAAGTGTTTTAAAGCAGCTTTCGCAGCAGCTTGTTTCTTTTCATCTTGGGTTGCGTATAGACTCATGACATCACTCAACTATTTTTTGACATTTATGCACCAATAATCGGCGCAAATGCACAGGGGTTTGCTACAATAACTTCCTATTTTAAACTGTTATAGGGAAGATGAACATGCTGTCTCGTGTGGTACGACAAATTTTACAAGCAACGGTTTATGATGTTGCAATTGAAACACCTCTCGAAGCAGCTCCACGAATTAGTCAAAAATTAAATAATATTATTCGTTTTAAACGTGAAGATTTACAGCCTGTTTTTTCTTTTAAATTACGCGGTGCCTATAACCGTATTAGCCAATTACCTAAAGAACAACTTGAACGTGGGGTAATTTGTGCATCTGCTGGTAACCATGCTCAAGGCGTAGCATTATCAGGTCAACGTTTAGGAATTCCAGCGATTATTGTCATGCCAAGTACGACTCCTGACATTAAAGTTCAAGCAGTTAAACGCTTGGGTGGTCAAGTTGTGTTACATGGCGATAGTTTTGATATAGCAAATAAATATGCGCAACAACGTGCCGAAGTTGAAGGCCTTGTATTTATTCCACCTTATGACGATGAACTTGTCATTGCGGGTCAAGGTACTATTGCAAATGAAATATTACGTCAATGGCGTGATGTAGAATATGTGTTTGTTGCTGTAGGTGGTGGTGGCCTTATTTCAGGCGTAGCGGCTTACCTTGGTGAAGTTGCACCTCACGTGAAAATTATTGGTGTTGAATATGAAGAATCTGCGTGTTTAAAAGCAGCCTTAGAAGCAAATGAGCGCGTAATCTTGCCACATGTAGGCTTGTTTGCAGATGGTACTGCCGTTGCACAAATTGGTGCTTTACCATTTGATATTATTCGTCTGCGTAAGTCTGATAATTCTGGTCCAATTGTTGACCCTGATATTGTAACTGTAAACACAGATGAAATTTGCGCAGCAATAAAAGATACCTTTGATGAAAACCGCAGCATTGTTGAACCATCTGGCGCAATGGCCCTCGCTGGTATCAAAAAATATATTACCGAACATAAAATCAGCAATAAAAACATTGTGTCGATTGTATGTGGCGCCAATATGAATTTTGACCGTCTACGTTATATTGCTGAGCGTACCGAGTTAGGTGAACAGCGTGAAGCCATTTATGCAGTGACATTACCAGAAGAAAAAGGGGCATTCTTAGGCTTCTGTCGCGCTTTACAAGGCCGTAATATTACCGAGTTTAACTACCGAGCAAACAATACAGAAGAAGCACAAGTCTTTGTTGGTATTAGCTTAAAAAGCGGTGACGCTGAGCGCCATGAAATTTTAGAACAATTAAAACAACAAAATTATGTGGTAGATGATCTATCTGATGATGAAGTTGCCAAATTACACATTCGTTATTTGATTGGCGGTCATGCAAATCTAGATGATGAAAGATTGTTCCGCGTTGAGTTCCCTGAACGTCCAGGTGCCCTCTTAACCTTCTTAACTCGTTTAGGCCCAACCCATAACATTACGCTATTCCATTACCGTAATCATGGTGCAGCAGAAGGACGTGTTTTAGTTGGCTTACAAGCGACCGATGCGAAACAAAATCCTGATGGGTTAATTGAAACTCTTGAGCAGATTAGTTATCCGTATGCAGAAATTACAAATAATGTTGGCTACAAACGTTTCTTAAAATAATCTTCAATTTTGATGAATAAGCCGACAAATTTGTCGGCTTATTCATATAATTCTTTTAATATTCCCATCATATTTACATTGCCTCTCTTTATCTCAAAGAAAATATCCTTAAAAATAAACGTCTAACTAGGAAACAAGGACCAACATGGCACAGTTTGCAGTCATTGGCTTAGGGAGTTTCGGAGCAACTGTTGCTCAAGAGCTCACAAAATTAAATCATGATGTTATTGGCATTGATACGGTAAAAAAGAATGTTGAAAATCTTGCCAACGTTTTAACTCATGCCGTCATTGCCGATGCAACCGACGAACATGTACTCGATGAACTTAATATTCAAAATTGTGATGCAGTTGTTGTAGCAATTGGTGAAGATATTGAAGCAAGTATCCTATGTGTACTGAATTTAAAAAATTTAGGTATGGACAAAGTTTGGGTAAAAGCAAAAACTAAAGCACATCACACCATTTTGTCTCATCTCAATATCAATAAAATCATTCATCCTGAAGAAGATATGGGAGTACGCGTTGCTCAAGCACTAAACTATCCAATGGTGAGTCGTTATATGTCCTTAGACGATGATCACTATATTATTAAAATTGAAATTCCAGAAAAACTTAATGGTATTAACTTATATGGCATTATGCAGCAAGCACCACAGGTCAAAACATTGCTCGTAAAAAGACAGCAGCAAATTTTGTTTGAGACCGAAGAAAATTTCACCTTGCAAACTCATGATATTCTTATTTTGGAAGGTCATTTACCGCAGTTAAAGAAACTTTCTAATTGCTTCATATAAAAAACGAAATCTAGAATATGTCTATATATCCCAAGCTCCATAAAACATTAAATTTAAGCCCTCCTTCACTCTTGGCACTGGGGTTTTTGGGCTTTATTATTTTTGGCACGTTATTACTAAAGCTACCGTTTGCCAATACAGGTCATGTGAGCTGGATGGATGCCCTCTTTACAGCAACCTCAGCAGTCACAATCACCGGTTTATCTGTTTTAAATATTCATGAGTCTTTTACCCTGTTCGGGCAAACTATTATTTTATTGCTGATTCAATCTGGTGGTTTGGGCTTTATGACTTTTGCCATATTGGCTGCACTAAGTTTGTCACCCAAAGTTGGTCTTAAACAACAAATGATGGCACAAGATAGTCTCGGACAAACGAGCCTATCAAAAGTGACTTTTGTTGCTAAGGGAGTTGTCACTTATACCCTTATTTTTGAGCTTATTGGCACAATTATTCTCACTACTGCTTTTACACCGACTTACGGCTTTGCACGTGGATTGTACTATGCGATTTTTTACAGTATCTCCTCATTTAACAATGCTGGTTTTTCATTATTTTCCAATAGCTTAATAAGTTTTCAAAGCAATTATATTATTTGTATAACTGTTAGCATACTTTATACCTTAGGTGGGCTTGGCTTTTTGGTTCTCATGGACATTAAGCAAAATAAAAAATGGAAAAAACTCACTCCCAATAGCAAGCTAATTCTTACCACTATTACAGTGATTAACCTTATTGCCTTTATTTTAATATGGGCTTTAGAAGCTCAAAACCCACATACTCTAGGAATGCTCAGTATCGGTGATCAAGCATTAAATGCTTGGTTTCAAGCCACTGTTCCACGCTCGTCAGGATTTAATACCATTGATACAGGAGCAATGACCAACAGCAGCTCCTTACTCATGATGTTGCTTATGTTCATTGGTGGTGGCTCACTTAGTACCGCAGGTGGAATTAAAGTTGGGACCTTTGTAATTTTAGTGCTCAGTGTTATTTCATTTTTACGGCGCACAGATGAAATTCGAATATTTAATCATTCAGTCTCACATGAAACGACCTATAAAGCATTAGCAGTCACTGCAATTACCAGCATACTCATTTTCATGGGATTCTTTATTATTTTGCTTTTAGAGCCTAAAGCAGACTTTATGAATTTGCTATTCGAGGTTGTTTCAGCAGCGTGTACTGTAGGGCTTTCTCGTGGAATAACGCCAGAGCTGCATAATGGTAGTTTGTTCATTTTAAGTTTGTTGATGTTTGCTGGGCGACTCGGCCCATTAACACTGGCTTATTTAATTGCCACTCCGAAAAAAAGTCGACTCAAGCACCCTCAAGCCAATATTCAAATTGGATAATAAAAATGCCGCTATAAAAGCGGCATTTTTACAAGTAAAGACTTAGTACCAATTCATGAGTGAAACACCCAAGCCCGCGTAAGTTGCTCGGTGGTTATAGTCAATTAAGCTTTCACCGTAACCATTAAACAACTGGAAGTGTCCACGCAGTTTGCCACTGATTGGGAAAGCCCAATCAAATTGAACAGCACCATGAGAATCATCACCACCTTTCAAAGAATGACGCAGCATTAAAGAGAAGTCATTTTCCTTCCACTTATAAAATGCTGTTAAATCACCACGACCAATGTAATTTTCCATATCAGGGTTATTATCATCTTTGCTGTCTTCTTCAATGCGCACCCACGGACGAAGCATCAAAGCAAAGTTACCGCGCTCTAATCCCACATTAAAGATTACGCGATTCCAGCTACGAGATAATGGATCTGAACGACCATTTGATTGGTGATTTAAAGTGACTCCAAGTAAACGACCATCTAGACCAAGCAATTCATAGTTGGTTCTAAACATTAAACTTGCTTCAGGCTCATAATTCGTTTCGCGGAAAGGACGAGACTCTTCAGCATTGAATGTCTGCCAACGTGAAGATTGTGTATAACCTACCCACAAATCTCCATTGTTGCCAAAAATATTTTCCCAAGCTTTGGTTTTTAAAGAAATCTGAAATTTACTTTCCATTGATTTCAGGTTCTGAGCTGTATGCTCTACGTTGTTTGGATTTGGGCTAGTAGGTAATTCATTTTTGTCGCTGGTCCAGAATACTGGTAACAAATAGACCGGTTGATAAGCACGGATATTCCAAACCCCTAGTTTACTCTCTTCAGACAACTCCCAACGTTGATCCAGCAAAGAAGTAGTGGGTTTAAGTTCTGGTGCTTTACCAATTATTTTGATATTACTCACTGTATCTACCACCTTCTCTTTAAATGTTTCAGGTGGAATAGCAGGTGCATCAATTTTTTTAACAGGTTCTGGTACAGCCGCAGCTTGAATAACTGGTAAAGCTGCTGGTTTAAATACAGAGTCATAACAAGCCAGACGATCGGCATTCGAAGCAAGAGCAACACATGCATCTACTGTCGCAGGGGTTACAGGTGCCAAAGTATCAGCATATGTCACAGACGCACACAAACAGCTAAGCACGATACCTATGCTTAGCTGTAAAGATGTGCGTTCAAATTGTCTGAACGCCATGTTCATCTCCAATTTTTATTTTAATTAACTTGTTGAATGATAAAACCTAATTGTTGCAATTCATCGCGTTTTGCAAATGGTGCAACTACAGCTTTTACAGGAGTTTGCTCAACTAAATATTGACGAGCAACACGTTGTAAATCTTCTAATGTTACATGCAGCAATCGGTCACGTAAGGTACGGCGGAAAGCAGGTGTTCTTGCATGCAACAATGCATAACATGCTGTGATCGCCTCACCCGCTGGTGAACCCGGTTTATCCATACTTGCAACGAGTCCAAGAATCGCTTCTTCAAGTTGATGAGGCTGTTGTTCCGTATTTAATAACCATTGCACGCTTGCTTCAAAGTCTTTAAAAGTTTCTGCTAAACGCGGGTCACGGTAACTATAGAAACGGAATGAACACGCGTTGCCATCATAACTTGCTCCGCCACCATACGCACCGCCTTTCTCACGAATGGCACTGTGTAAGAATCCATTACGTAAATAAGCTGCCAATACCATTAATGGAGCCGCATCTGGATGCGATACATCGACAGCTTGATAAGCAGAAGCACAGAACTGAACATTTGCCTGAATTAACCATGCTTCATGATTATTATCATTTGCTTGTGCTACGTGCGTTAACTCTGTTGCAGCTGGACCAACATTTAATTTATCCCAAACATTTTGGATTTCTTCAACTAAACGTTCAGACTGATGTTCTTCACATACAAGCAAGAACTGTTTAGGCGCTTGCAATAATTTAGTATGAATACGTTTTAATTCCGCAATTAGCTCATCATAAGCTGCATCATCTTGGGTAATTTTAGCAACAAGCTCACCCAACCAGTTTAATGCACCTAACCCAGTGTTTTGATAGTCACGTTGAGCCAATGCACTCATATTACGTGATGCGATTTGCATTGCATAGCTATGACCAGCGCCAGACAAACGAGACTGCCAACGTGTTTTACGCTGTTGTAAGAGCTCAATAATGCGCTCTTTCTCATCAAATCGAAGCTGCTCAAATGCTAACTTTAATAAATGAATTGCATCAAACTTCTGAGTTAAAGATTTAGTCGTTAATGTTAACCAAGCACTAATTTTATCTTTATCGTCGACTTTACTACGTAAAGAAGCGCCCATTCCTAAACCGCCACTTACAGCAGTTTGTAAGTTTTGTAGCTCAAGATAATCATATTCTCCTGCACCTACTTCGCCCATCAAGATAGAGAGCAAATTGAAATAAGGTGACATTACAATATCTTTAGGAATTTGAATGAGGACTTGTTGATAGTAAATACCATTCGTACCAGCATGATACAAGTTCAACGGCGTATCCATGCGATTGCAAAGAATTTCGCGTAATTGACCCTGCACAATATGCAAGTCAGCAGGCACGTCTTCCAAACCTACTTTTGGTAATAGATCAAGGTTATCTGGAGTATCCTGACGTTCCTCTAAAGCCTTGGTATTAGCGATAATTTCAGCCTTATCAGCATCAGTTAGCTTTTCACCAATAGCAGCTAAACGTGCTTTTTCTGCCTCTTGCTCTTTTACAGATTTTGTTGGGTCTGGAACTAAAGTCATCTGAACACGATGAGGGTTGTCTAGCAAATGTGTTTGAATCAGATTTGATAACCACATTGGGTCTTTCAATTCTTCTTTAACTTGCGCAATTGCGCTGTCAACGTCCCAAATTTGAATTGGGTCATTGTGGTGAATCGCACCGCTTAAGCCATTTAAAATTAGACTTAAACCATATGGTGTACCATCACCATTGATTTCACGTTGATGTAATTCAATTTGATGTAAAATTGCATCGACTAAATCGCTATCAATTGGTTTTGCAGCGACATCACTTAAAACATTTAAAACGCCATCTTTAAAGGTTTCAGCATGCTCAGGGTTTGAACCTTGAACACCACAATAGAACGTCATTTCAAAGTTACTGTCATCTACACCCATTAATGGACCGGTTGATTGAGCATATCCGCAAGTTTCTAGGTAATGGCGCAGTGGTGAAGCTGAATTTTCTAATAAAATTCCTTCAACTAAACGCATTCCCAAACGCAATTTAACATCGTTTGCTTCAGGTAATAACCAAGATAAGACATGATAAGTTTTATCTTTTAAATCGTCGCTATCAACACCATAGTTTTCTGTTACTTCAATTGGCGCCGCTAAACGTTTTTCAGGCTTAGAATATAAAGTTGTACCCGCAGAAAACTTATTTAGAGCGAGTTTTTCAAATTGCTCTTGTAACTCATAAGCTGTTTGATTACCAAAGGTCATAAACACCGCATTACTTGGATGGTAATGAGTCTTATAAAACTCGACTAACTGCTCATACGTTAAATCAGGAATATCTTTTGGATCGCCACCTGAATTGTAATGGTAGGTTGTTTCAGGAAATAAATGATGAGCCAACTGGTGATAAAGTTGGTCAGACGGCGCACTCATGGCACCCTTCATTTCATTAAAGACCACACCTTTATAAACAGGTTGCCCATTTTCAAGTTCAATGCGAATACCTTCTTGAGCAAAATCAAGCGGATTCAAATTAGCAGCAAATGCCGCATCAAGATAAACAGAAAGTAAGTTTTGGAAATCTTTTTTATTTTGAGTAGCAAATGGATATGCGGTCCAATCTGCTGCTGTAAATGCGTTCATGAACGTATTTAAAGAACGACGAATCATTAAAAAGAACGGATCACGTACCGGAAACTTTTCAGATCCACACAAAGCTGTATGTTCTAAAATATGCGCAGTGCCTTTAGAGTCCATAGGCTGTGTTCTAAAAGCAACAAGAAATACATTTTCATCATAATCAGTTGCCAAGTGATAATGCACCGCACCTGTCACTTTATGCTTATATTCAGATACTAAAATATCTAATGCTTCAACATGGTGCTGACGTAGCAACTGAAACGCAGGGTGAACAGTTTGAGAAATGGTTTCAGTGACATCTACAGTCATGTGATCTCCTAACATATCGGATAAGTGAATAAGTCTCATTATAGCCTGAGTCAGCTTGAGATTGGCGAACAAAAGCCAAGTAAAATACTATGTTTTTGTTGGGTATTAGTTTTCAAGGGCACAGCTTTGATATCAAGCACATAGCCATGAATGTTTTATCCTAACAGAATGAAAGCTTTTAATTCTATGTATATGATAGACATTGAATAAAAAAGCTTATCAATTTTATCTCAATGACCTATCCTCTGATCTAAAGAATATTCAGACAATAATATTTCTCCACTTATCTTTGAATTAACTGAATTTTATTCAACAAACTACAGCAAATCCAAGCAATGGTGTAAACTTAGCTACCTGATTTTTTTATTTGTGACAACACATATGGCAACTGTAGATCTTTTTGCAATTGGTAATGCATTAATCGACCAAGAATTTAAAGTGTCTGATGATTTTCTTAATCAACAAGGCCTGCAAAAAGGCACAATGCAGTTGTCCGATGGTGACACTCAATCTGCTCTTTATGCAGAGTTAAAACAGCATCAAGACTACAAGGGTCAAGCAAGTGGCGGTTCTGCAGCAAATACGACTGTAGCTTTTAGTGCATTAGGTGGAAGCGCTTTTTATGGTTGCCGTGTTGGTCATGACGATTTAGGTGCGATCTACCTACAAGGTCTAAATGAAGCTGGCATCCAGACCACACCAAAATCGATCAGTGAAGGCGTAACCGGTACCTGTATGGTATTAATTAGCCCTGACTCTGAACGCACTATGCACACCTATTTGGGTATTACTGCTGAACTTTCTCAAGATCAAATCGACTTTGAACCATTAAAAACAGCAAAGTGGCTTTATATTGAAGGTTATCTTTCTACAAGTGAAACGGCTCGTAAAGCTGTAAAACAAGCAAGAGAAATTGCAAAAGCAAATGGCGTTAAAATTGCCCTCTCTCTTTCAGATCCTGCCATGGTGCAATACGCTCGTGAAGGCTTGGAAGAGCTCATGGATGATGGCGTAGACTTACTATTTTGTAATGAGCAAGAAGCTTTAATGTATACCAATACAACTTCTGTAGAAGATGCTCTTACTCAATTACGTTTTAAAAATCATACTGTAGTCATTACACAAAGTGCCAAAGGTGCTTTAGTTTCTAACCCAACTCAGCACTTCCATGTTGCGGGTCGTCATGTGGAAGCAGTTGATACAAATGGTGCTGGCGATGCATTTGCAGGCGCATTCCTTTATGCCCTAAATTATCATCAAGATTTGAATGCTGCGGCTCAGTTAGCCATCTTAATTTCGAGTGAAGTAGTCTCTCAATTCGGACCACGTTTAGCTGTAAATGATTATGCTAAACTTCTTGAAAATTTTCAGAAGGAATGTGCTTGAAATGGAAAGGATCTGTATGACGGAAGAAGTTCCTGAGCGTGAAGCTAGAGCTTTTGACACTTTACAAGGAACTACTATTTTCGTTACGCAACGTGACGGTGCATTCTATGCTTATCAGAATTTATGCCCTCACCTACAAACTGAGCTTGAATATTTAGAAAATCAATTTCTCGATCAAGACCAAGAATACATCCAGTGCTCTACTCATGGTGCTTTATTTACTGTGGAAACAGGCGAATGTATTTCAGGGCCATGTTTAGGTGATTTTTTAAACAAAGTTGAGCTTAAAGTACATTCAGATGGCGGTATCTATATCGTAGACTGAAGCTATAAACATTAGAGTTTCTGCCATGGCTGATTTCTTTTTCAATTATTATCTTATGCCATTTCACTTAAGTGTAGTGGCTTTGATATTGCTCAGCGTGGTAGAAACCATTGGTATGTATATTGGACTCCGTCCAAGTCAGTTACTTAAAAAAATTGCACCGGATTGGCTTTCTAACTCACCACTACTTAATGTTAAATTTTCTAAAGCTCTAATTTTCGTTTTTTTACTCATCAATTTCAGTTATGCAGGTTACTTTTTACAACTCTCTTTCTTCGCAATACAGCATTATTTTATTTCACCATTTTATTTAATCGTCCCAGCACTTGTGATCGCAATCTTTTTTACTGTGTTCATGATTCATTGCCTTGACCAAGTGATTAAGCCGAAGCTTACACATACCAACTATAACCTTTTAGGGCGATTAGCGACTATTTCCAGTGGTAATGCCAGACCAGGTTTTTCTGCTCAAGCACGCGTACGTGATGAATTTGGTCAACTTCACTATGTTCAAGTAGAACCAGAATATGGTGAACTCGAATTATATTCCCAAGTCATTCTTGTCAAAGTACATAAAAGCCATTATGTAGCCAAAAAAATCTCTATCTCAAACGATCTTTTCGCACCCGATTAATCCTTAATAATTCTTTTAATCCATTATTGCTTTTTTGCAGGCTTTATTACGGCCTTATTTTATTATTTTCTTTTTTAATTAATTATTTATTATCCCGACTATTTTAGTTAGAAATAAAATTAACAAATATTATATACAACCATTTTAGTCGGAATTAAATTCAAAACAAACCATTTTAATCAACTTAATAATTTTATTTACAAGTGTTTTAGTAGGAATTAATAATCAATTCAAACCATTTTAGTATAGTATTATTTTTCAAATATTAAATATTTGTTTTTTATAAATTAATTATTTAAATATCCATTTAAAATATATTTATTGTTTATTTTTATTATATTTTGATTAATAATAAAATTAATATCAAATGAGGTTTAATTAATGAGCCTTAATTTTCAAAATCTTAATAGTCGTTTAATTAAAGAAATCACTATTATTCTAATAATAAAAATAGTGCTTCTTTTAACGATTAAACATATTTGGTTTGATGCTCCCACCATCCCCAAAAATTTTGACAATCAGGTCGCCGAGCATATTGCTGGCGATAACATTTCCAACATTAAGGAGACACGTTGATGATTTCTGAAAGCGTGGTTGATCTTTCGCGGTTTCAATTTGCAATGACTGCAATGTATCACTTTCTTTTCGTCCCTTTAACTTTAGGTTTGGCATTTATCCTTGCCATCATGGAAACCACCTATGTCATTTCCGGTAAAGAAATTTACAAGGATATGACTAAATTTTGGGGAAAATTATTTGGTATTAACTTTGCGTTAGGGGTAACGACTGGCTTAACCATGGAGTTCCAGTTTGGAACGAACTGGGCTTATTACTCACATTATGTTGGTGATATTTTTGGTGCACCATTAGCCATTGAAGGCCTGATGGCTTTCTTCCTTGAGTCGACCTTTATTGGTTTATTCTTCTTTGGATGGGACCGTTTAACTAAGGTTCAGCATCTAGGTGTAACATGGTTAGTTGCGCTAGGTTCTAACATGTCTGCTTTATGGATCTTGGTTGCAAATGGATGGATGCAAAACCCAGTAGGTGCTGCGTTCAACTTTGAAACTATGCGTATGGAACTAGTCGATTTCGGCGCGCTTATCTTTAACCCCGTAGCTCAAGTTAAATTTGTACACACTGTATCTGCGGGCTATGTAACTGGTGCGATTTTCGTACTTGCCATCTCAAGCTACTACTTGCTTAAAAAACGTGATCTTCCTTTCGCACGTCGTTCATTTGCAATTGCTGCAATTTTCGGTCTTGCATCTACACTTTCAGTGATTTTACTCGGTGATGAATCTGGCTATGAATTAGGTGATGTTCAAAAAACCAAATTGGCTGCAATTGAAGCTGAATGGGATACTCACCCTGCTCCAGCTCCATTTACTTTATTTGGTATACCGAACCATGAAGAAATGCGGACAGATTATGCAGTTAAAATTCCATATGCATTGGGTTTAATTGCAACCCGTTCAACAACCAAAGAAGTTACTGGGCTTAAAGATCTCATGCAGCAGCACGAAGTTCGTATTCGCAACGGTATGCTTGCCTATGCTGAACTTGAAAAATTACGTGCGGGTGATCGCTCACCAGAGTTATTAGCTTCGTTTGAAAAAAAACAAAAAGATTTAGGTTATGGCCTACTTCTTAAGAAATATGCACCAAATGTAGTTGATGCAAATGAGCAAAATATTAAAGCTGCTGTAAAAGATACTGTTCCAAATGTTACAGCACTATTTTTCTCTTTCCGTGCAATGGTTGCATCTGGCTTCTTAATGCTACTACTTTTCATTTTAGCAACTTGGGCTGTAGCAAAAAGAAATGCTGAAAATAAACCTTGGCTCCTGAAATATGCATTGTTTGCCTTGCCACTTCCTTGGATCGCTGCGCAAACTGGTTGGTATGTAGCTGAGGGTGGCCGCCAACCGTGGTCTATTGGTGAAATTTTACCAACACACCTATCTACGTCTAGTTTAAGTAGTGGGGATGTATGGGGTTCGATTCTTGCACTAGCAGCGTTCTATACCGCACTTTTAATTATTGAAATGTACTTAATGATCAAGTTTGCTCGTCTAGGGCCAAGCTCTCTGCACACTGGTAAATATCATTTTGAAAAGCAAGAACCAAAAGCAGCTGTTAATGGGGAGGCCTTATCATGATTGAATATGAACTATTAAAAATCATTTGGTGGGTGTTAGTTGGTGTACTTCTGATCGGCTTTGCTCTCACTGATGGTTTCGATATGGGTTCCATGGCTCTCATGCCTTTCGTTGGGAAAACTGATAACGAACGACGTGCGGCCATTAACACGATCGCTCCTCACTGGGATGGCAATCAGGTTTGGTTTATTACAGCAGGTGGTGCATTATTTGCTGCATGGCCAATGGTATATGCTGTAGCTTTCTCTGGTATGTATTGGGCATTACTACTGGTTTTATTCGCCCTTTTCTTGCGACCAGTCGGCTTTGATTATCGTTCCAAACTTGAAAACACTAAATGGCGTAATTCTTGGGACTGGGGCCTATGCATTGGCGGTGCTGTTCCAGCGCTTGTGTTCGGTGTAGCCTTTGGTAATTTGTTTCTAGGCTTACCTTTTGGTTTAGATGACACTTTACGCTCTGAATATACTGGCAGCTTTTTTGCTCTTTTAAATCCGTTTGCATTAGTTTGCGGTATTGTCAGTCTTTCAATGCTCTGTGCCCACGGCGGTGCATGGCTCATGTTGCGTACAGACGATGCTTTAAAGCAACGCTCTGCAAAAGCAACTCAGATTATGGCAATGATATTTCTAGCTTGTTTTCTTGTTATTGGAGCATGGCTGTATTTTGGTCAAATACCCGGTTATAGCTATGCAGTAGCCATTGATCCAAATGCTGCACTCAACCCTTTAGCAAAAGAGGTCGTTACCAATAGCAACCCAGGTTGGATGAACAATTACAGTACCTATCCAATTACTAAAGTTGCCCCAGTTCTTGCAATATTAGGCGCAATCATTGCAATTATTGCAGCTTCAAAAGCAAAAGCAGGCTTAAGTTTCACTGGTACAAGTTTAATGATTGTAGGAGCAATTTTAACCGCAGGTTTTGCACTATTCCCGTTCTTGCTTCCATCTAGTATTAATCCTAATTCTAGCTTGACGATGTGGGATGCTGTGTCAAGCCATCTTACTTTAGGCGTTATGACTGTAGCTGCTGGCATTTTTGTACCACTCATTTTGATCTATACCAGTTGGTCTTATTACAAAATGTGGGGAGTCATTACCAACAAACACATCGAGTCAAACTCGCATAGCTTGTATTAAGGAGAAGCAAATGTGGTATTTCGCATGGATCCTTGGCATTTTGATGGCATGTTTTGCAGGTGTACTCAGTGCACTTTATATCGAGCACCATCAAAACTTAGATGAGGAATAAATCATGGCAAAAGCAATGACAGCATCAAATCATCGAAAAGTTCAAGCATTCGCAATGGCCCTTTCATTTCTGTTGGCATTGCCTCTTGCTGCAATTTTGCTGGTTTACCCTTCACTCATGTTAGATGCAAACGGACACTATAATCATAGTCAACTCATGTTGGTGATGATCGGTATTTCTGGTGGCTTTATTTATGGAGTGGGTTTTGTACCAAACTTCTGGTTATGGAAATGGTTGTTTAGTCCATGGTTAGCATGGCCTCTCATGCTTTTAGGCTATTACATCTGGTTTCTAACCTAAATGAAAAAAGACCTCATTTGAGGTCTTTTTTCATTTCAATCAATTTAATAGGTACCATTGGTACCCCTACATTTGCTTCAACTGGATATGCCTGTTCATTACCCGTTTTCACATATCCACGTCTTTCATAATAAGCAATCAACTCTGAACGTACATCTAGCACATACATTACGGCATTGACCAGACAAGGAACTTCTTTCAATGCATATTGCTCCGCATATTCTAAAACAGAGCGACCCATTCTCATATTTTGAACATGAGGATCTATACAGAACGTCCCAACCTCAACCTGATTGTTTTCAAATGTAAGTCCAATGCATGCAACAATTTTGGAAGAGTTAGTTTCCCCTACCAATAATGTCGAATTCGAAAGTTGTAGCTGTTCTTCTAATTGGTGCTCTGTAATACGTTGCCCTTTTACAAATTCAAGCTCAGTTGTCCAACTTCTGCCTTGTTGTTCTCGATAAGACTTATTAATTAAATCTACGAGCTGTGGAATATCAGCGAATTGAGTTAAACGAAAATTTAAATTAATCATAAAATATACTTAGGCTATTTATAAAAATTCTAAAAATAAAGCTGATATTAAATCGGCTTTATTTTAAATAGCAATTGATTAATTTGATTGTTCAGCTAACCATGCCATAAATTTTTGACGCTCAGCTTTAGAAGCTTTCTGCCAAGTTTCTACCAAACGCTGATCATTGGTTTGTGCCACACCAGTTACTGGCATAGATGTTGGAGTGGGTACCACAACTTGAGTAGATGCAGGTTTGGCCGATGCATACACTGCTTCAGGCTGTGGTTTAGATGATTTAGTCGTGAAGTCAGTTACTTTACCCAACAAGCCAGTTGCAAACCATGGTTTTGCTTCATTGTTTGCGCCCGTTTGTTTCACAATTAATTCATTATTTGCACTGTACAAAGCAACTGTTGGTTGTTCAGCATATTTTTTCGCATTTTCAAAGTCCTTAGGGACATCTACCATTGAAAGTTTATAAGTTTTCCCATCTTGCAATGCAGGTGTTTGAATTGTGACTACACCAGATTTAACAATGTCATGCTCGCCATTTAAATGTTCAAAATATTCTTGATATCGTACGCTTAAGCTGGTTTCACCCGCATCGACTTTATAGTTATTTTTAGATGAACGAAATAACCCAGAATTGACTTCTTGACCATTTACCGCAAGGATTACAATTTCCTCTGGTGCTGTAATTGTAACTGCTGAAAATACTGAACCACTGAGTAATAAACCAATTGCAGCAACACCTAATCTTAAAGTCATCTGTTTCTTTCTCTGTATTTGATAAGCTATTAAATCATGAGCAATATGCAATATGATTGTGACTATTTTATGACAGTGCAGTTATTGGCTAATTTTCAGATTTATTATTTTTAAAATATATATTTGAATTTCATCAGTTTCCGTTTTATTTAGTCATTGCATTAATTCTCAAAACGTAAAAAAAGAGCACCTAAATAGGTGCTCTTTTTAACTTTCAATTAGTTGAAAGTTTTGAAACGATCAGCATCATTAATAAATGCTTTTTCGCCTGCTGGTGCTTCAACTGAACCAAATACTAATTGAGCACGTAATTTCCAAGTTGCAGGCACATCAAATGCTTCAGCTGCTTCAGCATCAACAATCGGGTTATAGTGCTGCAAAGATGCTCCTAAACCAAGCTCTGAAAGCGCAGTCCAAGTTGCAAATTGAGCAATCGCACTTGAATGTTCAGACCATACTGGGAAGTTATCTGCATATAATTCGAATTGCTCTTGTAAATTTTTAACAACAGCTTGGTCTTCATAAAATAAAACCGTACCAGCACCCGCTACAAAGCTATCAATTTTTGTGTTTGTACCAGCAAAAGCTTCTGCAGGAACAATTTTACGTAATGCTTCACGAACTAAATTCCAGAATTTAGCATGAGATTCACCATATAATGTCACCACACGTGAAGATTGCGAGTTAAAAGCTGAAGGGCTATGTTTAACCGCCTCACGAATTGTCTCTTCAATTTTAGTGCGATCTAATGCAACATTTTTACCAATTGCATAAATAGTACGACGGTTTTTAATTTTATCTAAGAAAGTAGACATTTTGTTATTTCCTACCTATTTGATTGACCATGGGCCGTTGTTTGGGAATGAATACAGTGTATTGAACTCATTTTTTATAATCAGCATTAAAAATATGACAGTTCGTTTTATTTTCGCAACAATAAAAAAAGATATAGATATAAAAAAGCTTCACCATTTAGTGAAGCTTTTTATTGCTGACAACCAATTATTTATCAGTTTCAAACAGCGCAGCGACAAATGATTTAGCCGAGAATGGTCTTAAATCATCAATTTTTTCACCAACACCAATAAAACGAATTGGCACATGAGTACGGCTTGCAATATTAAAGAGCACGCCCCCTTTCGCAGTTCCATCTAACTTGGTAATTGTAATACCAGTTAAACCCACAGTCTGGTCAAACTCTTGCACTTGGTTAATCGCGTTTTGCCCTGTACCAGCATCTACGACTAACATAATTTCATGAGGTGCAGTCGCATCAATTTTTTGCATAACGCGCTTAACTTTTTTAAGTTCTTCCATCAGGTTGCTTTTATTATGTAAACGACCTGCTGTATCTGCGATTAATACATCAATTCCCTTAGCACGAGCACTCTCAAAAGCATCAAAAATAACAGAGGCACTATCAGCTCCGTGACCTTGGGCTACAACTGCGATATCGTTACGTTCACCCCAGATTTGTAATTGCTCTGTCGCTGCAGCACGGAATGTATCACCAGCAGCCAACATCACTTTTTTACCTTCACCTTGCAAACGTTTCGCTAATTTACCAATAGTTGTGGTTTTACCAACACCATTTACCCCAACCATTAAAATCACATAGGGTGATTTGTTAGGGTCAATATGCAAAGGCTTAACACGTGGAGCCAACAAAGCAACCAACTCTTCTTGTAAAGCTTTATAAAGAGAGTGGGAATAGATCAAATCACCACGAGCAGTTCGCTCTGTTAAATTGGTAATGATCGTTTTAGTTGCCTCAACACCAATGTCTGCAACTAATAATTGCTCTTCGACTTCTTCGAGTAATTCATCGTCAATTTCCTTTCCACCGATCAGAATATTGACCATTCCATCAGCGAAATTACGACGAGTTTTGGTTAAGCCCTCTTTCATCCGGCCAAAAAAACCAGATTTTGGTTGTTCAACCGCTGTTTCTGTTGAAGCCGATTCAACTTTGGCTACTTGAATGTTTTCTTGTGATTTAATAGCAGATTCAACGATGGGAACATCGATAGCAGGTAAATTAGGTAATGTGACATCGTCATCACCGATCTCAGCATCTATCAAGAATTTATTTTGCATATTCGATTGTTGCTCCATGCGGATTCCTTGAAAAGCAGCGCGTTTAAAAAGAGAAAGTTTAGCATAAATTCAAAATTTTGCCTGCCACAATAGTGCTCAAAAAGCTTTGGAAACCAAGATTTAGCCTGATTAACCCAATTACTGAGTATCTTCCTGAGCGAGTGCCGGATATTGCTTAATATGAGCACCCTCAAATTGGTAAGCATGCATTAACTTTAAATACTCAGCTCGATGAATTTCTGACTGAGCTATAAGCAACTCAGCCATGTCTTGAGTTCTTGGATAAGTAGCCTGATGAGAAAGTTGTACAATTCGTTGATATTGATCCGGACTAATAGGCCGAAGTAATGCTAAATATGACAGCACAAAAATACAGCCAATGACAATAACCACAAACAGGTTAAAACATTGATCAACTTTTAACTCAGACTTTAATTTAAGAAAATTTTGTTTGAATATGAGCATGACCTACCTCGAATTAGTGTAGTGTAGGGTTCAATGCACATAAGCACAAGATCAAACATCCAGTAAGGTTAATAATCGTACCTTACTGGATAGTATGCTTAACTTATTAGTGAACGAATGACAGAAAAGTATAAAATTGCCGCAATAATCACTAAGACTAAAAACATAGCAAAAATACTTAACCCTTCTTCTGCATCTGCTGGATGCAACTCATCTTCATCAGCAATTTTTCGAAGCTCCCCATCATAAACTTGATAAAACCAGTTTTTTTGGGTGGGTTCTAAATGTCCTGCAAAATCAAATACCCTTTTGCGCTGCGCAAGACAATAATCCCCTAAATGGATTTCCTGATGAAAGATAGCTTCATCTAATAATTTACGGTGATAATGGGCCAGTTCTATGATTTGTTCCTCTTTAGGCGGAGTATCAAAAACAAAGCCATCGATTGTATTTGTCATATTTTATTCTCCTTGTCTTTTATTCTCATATTGATTTTAATCAAAATTATTTGTGAATAATGTTTAATCATGTATCCTAATAGTGAACTAAGCGATATGCACTAATAGTTGACAAATCCATCAATTTGTAATATTAGTTTAATAATTCTAAGTTAAATTAATTTAAAGGCAGTGGCCTTTAGAAAAAAGTAATCATAATTACAATAAGGAGTTTTCTATGATTCAACGTATCTCTCATCATGATTTAGAACATGCATATGCAACTGCAGTAAACACAATTCATTCTCAAATGAACTTTCAAGATGCAGTTACACAGTTAGAAGAAGTTGCTCGCGCTGGGCACGGTAAAGCTGCTCTATTCTTAGCAGAATTGTATTATCAAGGTTTCCGTGTTGAACGTGACTCACTTAAAGCACAATATTGGCAAAAGTTAGCCACAATGCAAGCATAAAGAAACGTCACTTAGGTGGCGTTTTTTTTATGCCTGTAAAAAGTCCAATACAAATTTTAATAAACTAGGCACTTTGTTTGCCTTACGCTTCGCCAAAGCTTTAGTCGCTTTGTCTGGCTCAGGTGGCCTTTTTTTAGCTGTGAATATTTGTTTACGATTTGATACCTGTTTAAACTGAAATGTCATCTATTTTTTCTATAATAAGCAAGACAAGTTAAGAACCATTAAATTGACAATGAATAGTTTAAGCAATCTACAACCGGTTTCAAAAGACTTGATGATTAAGATTTATATTTTAAGAACCATGATGTACTGCGGAGTTCTTTGGGGATTATTTCATCAAGGTTGGGCAATTAAATCGGATCAGGAAGATTTTATTTTTCCTTTCTGGCTCAATGGATTGCAAGCTCACCGCTACGCCAAAGAACATTGGCCACATTACAAACCAAGAAGAATCACCCCCAAAGATTTTCATGAATCTTTATTACCCACATTAACCAGACTCAACGTTACACCAGCTTTGTTTAATTCTTCTCACAGGAAGTTGAAATTATCTACTCAGCAAATGCATCATTTCTTTTTTAAACATCCGAACTGGCAAGAAGCCTAAAGTTTTCTTTAGGTTCTTAACCACTATATAGAATGCTTTTTGAACGCTTGAGTGTAAAACTTGTATTTGAATGACTATCAAGTCTTTGCATTTTTATAAAATCAAGCTAATTTAAAACAAAATGATAAAACACGGGATAGAAGAAATGACAATCGTTGCACAAGTAATCAAAAACAAATCAGAGCAAGATATTTTTACAATTTCTCCAGAAGCCACTGTCCTTGAAGCCATTAAAATCATGGCTGATAAAGGAATCGGTGCATTAGTCGTAGCCGATGGTGAAAAAGTTGTCGGAATTTTATCTGAACGTGACTACACGCGCAAAGTGACGCTTATGGAACGTTCTTCATATAGCACTACAGTCGCTGAAATTATGACATCTAAAGTACTTACTGTGAGTCTAAACAACACAGTTGAAGAGTGTTTACAGTTAATGACAGATCGCCACTTACGTCATTTACCAGTATTGGACAATGAAAAATTAGTTGGTTTTATCTCTATTGGTGACTTGGTAAAAGCAGCAATGGAAGATCAGAAAAACTTAATTGAACAGTTAAAGCAGTATATCTCTGGGTAATGCTTTGAAATAAAAATGGGCACATTAAGTGCCCATTTTTATACTAAAACTTAAAGATAACTATTAATCAAAGCAACTAAACGCTCTAACAAATCATCGGCCTGCGCTTGAGTCATATTAATAGGCGGTAATAGACGGACTACCGAACCTGCTGTAACGTTGATAATAAGCTTATGTTGATCACGAGCAATAGTAACGAGTTCAGCACAGTCTTTAGGTAATTGAATACCAATCATCATACCAAAACCACGCACTTGAACATTCTTGTTAGCTAACTTTGCACGAAGTTGATCAACGATATAGCGTCCTACTACCGCCGCATTTTCTACAGCATTCTCTTTTTGAATTGTATCAATGACTGTATAAACCACACGAGAACCTAGTACAGTACCGCCATAGGTAGAACCATGACTACCAGGTCCCAATAAACCAACAGCTTTACCTTGTGTCATTACAGCACCTACAGGGAAGCCATTTCCAAGTCCTTTCGCAGTCGTCAGGACATCAGGCACAATGTTGGTGTGCTGATATGCAAAATATTTACCAGTACGCCCGTTACCTGTTTGAATTTCATCTAGCATCATGAGCCAGTTATGCTGATTACAAATATTGCGAACTTCTTCAAGATAGCTAAAGCCTTGAGGAGCGGTATTAATACCACCCTCACCTTGAATTGGTTCAATCAAAATTGCAACAATATCTGGATGCTGCAATGCAGCTTCTTGAATTGCTTCTACATCACCAAATGGCACACGAATAAAATCATTCACTAAGGGAGCAAATCCATCTTGTACTTTTTTATTACCCGTTGCTGAAAGTGTTGCCAACGTACGACCATGAAATGATTGTTCTGCCACAATAATCTTTGGCAAACGTACACCTTGTTGGGTACCAAATTTACGAGCAATCTTAATCGCACCTTCATTTGACTCAGCACCACTGTTTGAAAAGAAGATCTCTTCCATGCCAGAAACCTCAGCAAGCTTCTGAGCAGCGGCAGTTTGCCAAGGGATTTCAAATAAATTACTTGTGTGCACAAGTGTTGCAGCTTGTTCAGCAATTGCTTCTGCAATGACTGGATGTGCATGACCTAAACCACATACAGCAATACCAGTTAAGGCATCTAGATATTCTGTACCATCTTCAGTATATAGATATGCCCCTCGGCCTCGTACAAAACTGATCGCTTGGCGACCATAAGTAGCCATTAAGTGTGATGGTTGATCAGGTTGTATTGGAGCTAGGGTAATATCAGTCATAACGAACTCTGTCTATATGAGGTTTTAAGAAGGGTTTATATAAACAAAAACTGGCTCTGATGAAAAGTCTCATCAATCATTTATCTAAAATTTCGTCCGCTTTTCGCTATCACTTCGGTTTATACAATAAAATATTGAAGATTCAATGCAACTTTAAGTAATCAGGTGGTTTGCAAAGCGATGTAAACACCCCCTATAATGCTGCTAGATTAGTTGAGGATCTATTTATGACTGAACAAGCACGTGATACTGAAGCGTTAATCCGCGATCAAATTGCGAAGCATCCCGTTTTACTTTACATGAAAGGCACTCCACAGTTTCCACAATGTGGTTTCTCTGCACGTGCTGTAGAGGCGCTCAGTCAAATTGGTCGTCCATTTGCATATGTAAATATTTTGGAAAATCCTGATATTCGTGCAATCTTACCAGCAATTGCGAATTGGCCTACATTCCCGCAACTTTGGGTAAATGGCGAACTTATTGGCGGTAGCGATATCATGCTTGAAATGTTCCAAAATGGTGAATTAAAACCATTAGTTGAACAATATAGCGCAGCGCCAGAAGCGTAAATAATAAAAAAGCCAATCAATAGATTGGCTTTTTTATGCTCTCAACTTTAAAAATCGCTCACTCCAACATAGCGGAATAAACCCTCCACACCCAAATCAGATTTTAAAACAATCAGATTCTCATAAGGTGTCGTAGTTAGAGCTTCAAAAATATTCATATTTGGATCTTCGTGTAACTCATCCACACTCTGATTCATGCACTCTTCAAATCGATCTGCAACAAATTCGAATCCCAAATCCATAGCAATAAATAAAGTATGTTCACATGGCTGAACGTATTGTTCTTGTGCCCAGTCAATTATCGCTTGTTTGCAAAATGGGCACTCAATATTCGTAGAGGCATCGTTAAGTTCTATCAATTGATAAGGCATTAGATTTGAAAAGTAGAGAAAAATATAGTGTAGAAGAAATTGATTAATAGTTCTATAGACAACCCACAAACCCAATTAAAACACACACATTAAAATTACAACGTAATTACAGTATAATTTCAAATTTATCTCCAGTAATTAGATAATGAATTTATCTCCTGCTTACAAAAAATTTAGTATAAGAATTATCGTTGCAAAAATAATAATGTAAAATCATGGTTGTTGCAGAAATAGGATATTTTAATGCTCACTGATCTTGATGATTTTTATTGTTTTGCTCTCGTTGTTGAGCATGGTGGCTTTAGTGCTGCTGAGCGTGTAACGGATATACCAAAATCAAAATTAAGTCGTCGTGTGTACAGCTTAGAAGAAAACTTAGGCGTTCGCTTAATCCAACGTAGCTCTCGTCATTTTGCCGTTACAGATATTGGAATGGATATTTATAGACACGCTCAAGTCATGATGAATG
Source organism: Acinetobacter sp. GW821-FHT09D10 (assembly GCF_059416285.1). Taxonomy (NCBI): domain Bacteria; kingdom Pseudomonadati; phylum Pseudomonadota; class Gammaproteobacteria; order Moraxellales; family Moraxellaceae; genus Acinetobacter; species Acinetobacter sp. GW821-FHT09D10. Next base: position 105,314 of record NZ_JBWKOW010000008.1, on the reverse strand, counting down.
CTGCACAAGCTGCTCATGATTTGGTTGATCATTTAAGTATTCAACCTAGAGGTGTGGTGAAGGTTAGTGTGCCTGTAGATATTGCTCAAAATCAACTTCCTAAAATCCTACCTGCTTTCTTAAAAAAATATCCTGAAATTCGTTTGCAACTTATGGTCAGTAACCGCCGAGTGGATGTCATTAATGAAGGGATTGATATCGCTTTACGTGTTCGCTCAAAACTAGATGACGATCCGAGTTTAGTTCTTAGACAGTTTGCCCTTATAGAACAAAGTTTATTCGCAAGTCAGGCATATTTAAATGAGTTTGGGGATATAAAAAATCCAGAACAGCTCAGTGAACATCGCATTTTAAGTTTATCTGAAGAACATCTTGATCAACAATTCATTTTGCATGGACCTGACAATCAACAAAAGAAAATCAAAGTTAGCCCGATTGTAATGGGCACAAACATACACATGTTGGCTCAATTGTCTAGTCAGAACTGTGGTATCGCATTATTGCCAGAGAGTGCAGCAGAAGATTTCCTGAAATCTGGGCAACTTCTACAAATCTTACCAGACTGGAAAGCGCCTCATGGAATATTACATGCTGTATATCCATCACGCCGAGGATTACTACCTGCTGTTCGAGTATTCATTGACTATTTAGTAGAACATCTTTCTGAGCGTTAAAATAAAAAAGTTCGATGAATTATCGAACTTTTTTTATATTTTTTAAATTGCAGGATAATTTCCCACACCTTTGGGCCATGGTGTTAATAGTTCAAAGCCAGTATCTGTTACTGCAACCATATGTTCCCATTGAGCAGATAACGAAAGATCTTGAGTAATGACTGTCCATCCATCATTTAACTCTTTCACTTGCGGCCTACCTGCATTCACCATAGGCTCAATGGTAAAGACCATTCCTTTCTTCAACACCAAACCTTGCCCACGCTGCCCATAGTGCAAAACATTGGGTTGTTCATGATAGACCTTACCGATCCCATGCCCACAATATTCTCGAACAATACTATAGCCTTCTCGGTGAGCAACCGATTGAATAGCATAACCAATATCACCTAATGTAGCTCCAGGCTTAACAGTATGAATACCTGCAACCATCGCTTCATAAGTTGTATCAACAAGTTTTTTTGCTTGTGGATTTACATTACCCACAAAATACATGCGGCTCGTATCACCAAAATAACCATCTTTAATTATTGCGACATCAATATTAATAATATCGCCATCTTTTAAGATTTTATTCGGCGATGGTATTCCATGGCAAACAACTTCATTGACTGAAGTGCATATCGTTTTTGTAAAACCGTGATATCCCACATTAGCAGGAATAACTTTTAAATTATTTACAATATAATCATTACAGAGGTTATCTAAATATTCAGTAGATACGCCTGGTTTAATATAGGCCTCTATCATTTCTAAAACTTGCGCAGCCAAGCGTCCAGAAACTCTTAATTTTTCCAGATCTTGTTCAGTTTTAATGGTAACAGTAGAAGCTCTCATTCAATTCTATCCTCGCAGACAAGAAACATGCCCGTCCCTACAAAACCTAAGGTAATTCAAAATATTTTAGGATGAATATAAGTCAGACCAAAAGCCTAAAATGCTTAAATATCCAGCATTCACAGTAAAAATTTATCTTTTTATTCTTACATATTTTTTATAAAAAGTCAGAACTTAAAAAGAAGTTCTTTTGTCCTTTTAATGGCTTTTCAAGCACATACTTTAACCAAACAATCGCGTATAACACCTTATATCGTTTTAACCACCCGAAAAAAAGCTTTTTCACATAAATTAGCGCTTGAACATGATTACTTTTGCTCTAAAATTCCTTCTTTTTTATTCACTTTTAATTTATGCAACATCTTCGCACTGGAGATATTATTGCCTTAGGTTTTATGACCTTTGCCCTTTTTATTGGGGCTGGCAATATTATCTTTCCTCCCATCGTCGCTCAACAAGCTGGTGAACATGTCTGGTTAGCTGCACTAGGCTTCTTGATTACGGCTGTCGGCTTACCTGTAATTACCATTATGGCTCTCTCTCGTATGCAGGGATCCATTGAAATTATTAGTTCTCCCTTAGGGCGAGTAGCAAGCCTGATTTTAACTGTTGTTTGTTATCTATCAGTCGGACCTCTATTTGCTACCCCACGTACAGCTACTGTTTCTTATGAAATTGGTTTTTCCTCTTATTTTGGAAACTCAAGTAGCAGTCTTCTAATCTATAGTGCAATCTATTTTTCATTTGTAACTGTAGTTTCACTCTATCCAAACAAGCTTTTGGATACAGTTGGACATGTACTTGCACCACTAAAAATTATCGCTTTAGCAATTTTAGGAATTGCGGCGGTCATGATTCCTGCGGGTTACGTTCCTGCACCAATTAATCATTACGTTGCGTCTCCTGTTTCCGAAGGTTTCGTAAATGGCTATCTCACCATGGATACCTTAGGTGCTTTGGTATTTGGTATCGTTATTATTCAAGCGATTTATTCTCGTGGTGTAACCGACAAGAAGCTAGTAACTAAATATGCAATTATTGCCAGTCTTATTTCAGGTGTTGGTCTTACTTTAGTTTATTTAAGCTTGTTCAAATTAGGTTTAGGTAGCCATGAAGTAGCACCAAATGCAGCAAATGGCGCAGTAATTTTACATGCATATGTTCAACATGCTTTTGGAAATATGGGTTCATTATTCTTAACTGGCCTCATCTTTTTAGCATGTATGGTTACAGCAATTGGCTTAACTTGTGCGTGTGGTGAGTACTTTGCTCAGTTAACGAAATTACCATATAAGCTTTTAGTCTTTATTTTAGTTGGTTTCTCTTTCATTATTTCGAATCTTGGCTTAACTAAACTGATTGCTATTTCAGTACCTGTCTTAAGTGCAATCTACCCACCAGCAATTGTGGTGATTATGCTGAGCTTCTTTTGGAAATTTTGGCACAAACCTTCTTTTATTGTCGGTTCAGTAACGAGTATTGCTTTAATTTTCGGTATTATTGATGGTCTTAAAGTTGCAGGTTTCAGTGATTATTTACCTGAATTTCTTCAACATTTACCTCTAAATGAACAAAACTTAGCTTGGTTGATCCCATCTTTAGTTGTTCTTGTAATTACCGTAATTATCGACAAAGTTAAATTCAAAAACATTTAATTTAGTGGCTTTTTTGAAATCGAGTTTTATCCAAACATGATTTTATATATTGAATAAAATGCTGTGTTTACCCAACCAGCATTTTATTTCCACACTAACTTTTAATGACAAATCAACAATAGATATAATTAATTTTTACTGTAAAATTACACTAAAATAATTTTTAGCTTACTCAGGAAAGAAGAGCAACAATGAAAACTAAATATTACTTAACATTAGCAGATGCAGAGTTTTTAATGGAAGAAGCTCAAAAATACGCAATTGAACACAACTTTAAAGTCAGTATTGCAATTGTTGATGAAACAAGCTCTCTATTACTCATGAAACGTTTAGATGGCGCCTCTCCTTTAACTTCACATTTATGTTTAGAAAAAGCAAAATGCTCTTCAATATCAGGTAGACCCTCAAAATTTTACGAAGAACTTCTGCAAAGTGGACGTCTTGGTTTTTTAAGTATGCCCAGCGCTCAAGGGATGCTAGAAGGTGGAAAACCGATTATTTATGAAGGTGAAATTTTAGGTGCTATTGGTGTATCTGGTGTTCAATCTTTTGAAGATGCAGAAATTGCTCAACACGCAATTGACACATTTTTTAAAAAGCAAAATAGCTAAAATAAAATGATAGGAAAGAGAAATTATTACACTTTTCACTTAAGTAATCTCTCTTTCCTAAAAGAATAAGTATTTCATACAAAAATATTTAATATTTACTTTTTTAATACCTTAAGCTTTTATAAATATAGAGTTTTTTATAAAACTGCTCAAAAAAATTGCTATTCGCTATTGAATTGTATGAAAAATAGAAGTACAACATTAAACTTAAAACAAATTCTTGACTAAAACATTAGGTTTTAGTACCACCACAAGGAGGGATGGAGATGTTATCATTACATTTCAACAAACAAGTCTTCATTAACACTCTGAACAGCAAAGATTCAGTTGTGTATGGAGTAACGCCGCTTGCTCTTATGCTGACTTTACTGTTTCAAGGTATGATCAAAGGAAATTTAAAACCCGAATACTTTATGTATGCGATGGTTGTTTCTTTCATATTTTGTCTGTGGGCCTTTGTCGATCATAAGATGCGAAAATTAGCTAAACGACGTCTTAGTCAACAATAATTGTAAGATTAAAAAATGGATGAGTGATCATCCATTTTTATATACCTAAAAATAAAAAAATTGTTCCCATAACTAAAATAGCTGTAGCTAATAATTCAGTAATTATCAATCCAACCATCATTAAAGACATTAACCATGAAGGTAGGTTAAAACGACCTAACCGATGGGGTTGTTTAAATTGATTTGTCGTGTCCTGTAAGTACCCATGTACGATATAAACTAAAATTGAAAAACTAAAAAACAAGAGATTTGCTAACACACACCACAAAGTAATATTTTCAATTAAAACAGTAAAATAACTTAGCACAGCAAGAATTAAGCTAGCAGCTGCGTAAAGTAAGCTACTTCGATGAGCAATATCCACATAATAATGTGCACGACTTAATTCCGAACGGCGTATTTGCCAATATTTCCATACCCCCGTTACCATTCCTATCCATAAAAATATGCCACTAAACACAATCGCTAACTGTACGGCTTTCGGTAAATCCATCTTTTTCCCAATTATTCGTTTTATTAAAATTTAATGAGCTGTATAGCATAAATCCTGACTTTATAGTCACATTTTAATCAAGTATCATTTTAGAACTCATGTAAATTAAAGTCATCAACAAGCCAATTATTGCCTAATATTATGGATAACACTTTTGAATCATTTTGGATGACCTGCAAAGATGGTTATCAACTTGCTGCACAATTTTATCCAGCTCAATCAAAAAAGTCGGCCAATCCTGTTTTGATTTGCCCAGCCACAGGTATTACCAAAAATTTTTATCATCCTTTTGCTACATGGTTAAGCCAACAAGGTTATGAAGTATTAAGTTTTGATTTCCGTGGAATTGGAGACTCATTGCATGGACCTTTAAAGCAAAGTGAAGCAAGTATTAATGATTGGGGAACGCTTGATATTCCTTGTGCAATTGATGCTTTATTAGAAAAAACACAAGCAGAACAAGTTACTCTTCTTGGCCATAGTGCCGGTGGACAACTGTTAGGAATTGTGCCTAATTTTCGCAAAGTAGCAAAAGTTGTTGCGATAGCAGGTTCTACTGGCAACGTAAAAGGTCTTAAAGGTAAAACCAAGTTTCTGGCACCTGTCATGTTTAAGGTTATCTTTCCAATTTCTAGTACTTTAAAAGGTTATGGTGCTACTCAATTTATTGGGATGGGTGAAAACTTGCCTAAAAAAGTTGCTCAACAATGGAGAGAGTTTTGTAGTAACCCAGGCTATGTAAAAAATGCCATTGGTAAAACTGTCTTTCATGACTTTCATACTGAGATTATTTGCCCGATTACTTCGATTTGGGCAAGTGACGATGAAATTGCCACTCAACAGAACGTTGAAGAGTTATTAAGTTTATATCCTAATGCATCTACTAAAATGCTAGAGCTCAACCCTCTAAAACTCGGCTATAAATCAATCGGACACATGTTAATGTTTAAAAAATCACATCAAAAGATCTGGCCTCTTTTAGAGCAAGAAATTCAATACTAATTTTCAATTCATCATTTACTTTTTGCCTCTATACCAGTAATCCAGTTTAGAGGTTTTTTTTATTATTAAAACACCCTTCTCTTTTATAAAATAATCTTATTAAATTTATAGTTATCACAAGAAAGTAAAATATATTCAACATTCACTTCTTTGTATTAAAAACGAGCATTTTTTTACGTAAATACGTCGATATAGCTTTAAAGTTCTGCTATGGTAATTTATCTGAAGCTGTTGTTTAAAAACGGTTAAACTAACCTATTTTAATACAAACAGCTTCTTTTTTTCTGTTTTAGCTAAAGCCAAAGAAATTGTTCAAGGATAATTATGCTAGCACTAGAGCCTCAACATATTCATATGAATCAACATGCTGTTGATAAACAACATGCATTACAGTGTCTAGTAGATATATTAGTGAAAGATGGGTTGGTTACTCCTGACTATATAACAGGACTTATCAATCGTGAGCAGCAAAGTGCGACCTATTTAGGCCAAGGAATTGCAATCCCACATGGAACTCCTCAGTCACGAGAATTTATTTTAAAAACTGGTATTCGTTTAGCCCATTTTCCAGAAGGAATAATATGGGATGGGGAAAATACGATTTATTTAGCTGTTGTTATTGCAGCAAAATCCGATGAACATTTACAAGTATTACAAATATTAACTAGAGCGTTAATGCACGACGTAAGTGAACAAGTAAAAAATGCATCACAACCTGAACAAATTATTGAACTATTACAAGCTCAACCATTATCTTTAACACTACATGAAAATTTAATTCAAACTGAAATTGAAGCTCAAGATATTGAAGATTTGTTTTGGGCAGCAACTCAAGTACTAAAAAAACAGAATTTCGTAAAATGTGGGTTTTTAAGTTCTTTAGCTCCAGAGCAAGTCATTCAGTTGCAAGACCAGATCTGGTCTGTTTCTAGTAATCAGTTTGTTCAACAACCAGCTATTAGTATTGTAAAACCACGTCATCCTTTAGATGTAAACGGGCAGAAACTAAATACTTTAGTCTGTGTTGCTGCAAATGATCAGTTAGATAGCCAAAGATTTAATCGGCTGATTGATATTTTATTTAATCCAGAACAAGTTGCTCAATTAGATCAAACCCAAGCACCAAATGAAATTGCTAAAATTATTGGTGCGGAAGTGATTCCCGATTGGCCAAACCGTTCAGTTGTATTGGCCAATGCACATGGATTACATGCCAGACCCGCGACTCATTTAGTGAACTTAACAAAAACTTTTCAAGGCGATATTCAAGTCGCAGTAGGTGAAGGTAGTTTTGTTTCAGCTAAGAGTTTGACTCGCTTATTGGCTTTAGGATGTAAACGAGGTCAAACTTTACGTTTCATTGCAGAACCGGGAACAGATGCAGTAGAAGCTTTAGATAAAGTAATTTTGGCAGTACAACAAGGCTTAGGGGAAGAAATTGAACCGCTACTCTCTTCAGATACCAAAGAAGACCAAACACCTCAAACAGTAACATCATTACCAAAAACATTGAGTACAAATACAGGTATTCCAGCTTCTAGTGGTTTAGCTTTTGGCCCAGTACATGTCATTAAACCTAAAGTTTATCAATATGAACATATGGGTTTAAGTGTTAAAGCTGAGAAAGAGAAACTTGATATTGCTCTTCATGCAGTTAAAAACAATATTCACCAAGTGATTGCGAAATCTGAAGCTTCTGAAATTAAGCAAATATTCCAAGCACATTTAGAAATGTTGGATGACCCCGATCTCATTAATGGTGTTTATCAAAAGATTAACTTAAACCTTTCTGCCCCTGCTGCTTGGCATGAACATATTGAAGCAGCAGCTAAAGAGCAAGCGGCTTTACCAGACCGTTTACTGGCTGAGCGTGCTACAGACTTACGTGATATTGGTGATCGAGTTTTGGCTCAACTCTGTGGTGAAGTTATCATCGAAGAACCTAAAGAACCTTATATTCTAATTATGTATGATGTGGGACCAAGTGATGTGGCTCGCCTTAACAAAGATCGTGTTGCTGGTATTTTAACAGCTGTTGGCGGTGCTAGTGCCCATAGCGCTATTGTTGCTCGTGCTTTAGGTATTCCTGCAATTGTTGGTGCTGGGGATCAAGTATTGGACATTGAGCAGAAAAGCTCTCTTCTAATTAACGGAGACACGGGAGCTTTCGTTTTAGATCCAACTACTCAACAAATTGAACACGCAAAACAAGAACGTGAGCTTCAACAAAAAATTCGTGAAGAAGCTGAACGCCACTGCCAAGAACCTGCGATTACTCTAGATCAACATCAGATCGAAATTGCAGCCAATTTAGGAAAAGTTCAAGCCACAGCCCACGCAGTAGAATGTGGCGCGGAAGCAATTGGCCTGCTTAGAACAGAGCTGGTTTTTATGGCTCATAGTAGTGCCCCAAATGAAGCAGCCCAAGAAGCAGATTATCGGGTTGTCTTAGATGCACTTGCTGGTCGCCCTCTCGTAGTACGCACTTTAGATGTAGGAGGCGATAAACCTCTGCCTTACCTACCGATTGCAGAAGAAGAAAATCCGTTTTTAGGACTAAGAGGCATTCGCTTAACCTTAAGACGGCCAGAGCTATTACGTCAACAGCTTACTGCTTTGCTTAAAGCCGCAGATGATCGCCCTTTAAGAATCATGTTCCCAATGATTGGCCGTGTAGAAGAATGGCGTGCTGCTAAAGCAATTCTTGATGAAGTAAAAGCTGCATATACATGTGCGAACTTACAAGTTGGCATTATGATAGAAGTTCCTTCTGCCGCATTACTTGCTCCTATTCTTGCTCAAGAAGTGGACTTTTTCAGTATTGGAACAAATGACTTAACTCAATATACCTTAGCTATTGACCGTGGCCACCCTATCCTCTCTGCTGAAGCAGATGGTCTTCATCCAAGTATTTTGCAATTGATTGATCAAACAGTAAAAGCTGCACACAAATATGGCAAATGGGTAGGAATATGCGGTGAACTAGCAGCTGATCCAAAAGCTGTACCTATTCTTATGGGATTAGGGGTAGATGAACTCAGTATGTCACCAAATAGTATTGCCTTGGTAAAAGCCCAGATTCGTACACTAAACTACAGCCAAGCTCAAATACTTGCACAGCGTGCACTTGAATGTGATAGCGCCCCTGCTGTACGTCAGTTATCCGAACAAGAACTGTAAAGATTAGGAATGGTAATGGCTAAAATTTTAACAATTACTTTAAATCCTGCAATTGATGTCACGATACAACTCAATGAGTTGCGGATGGGTGAAGTAAATCGCCAAGAATCTGTAGAGATTCATGCTGCTGGAAAAGGGCTAAATGTTGCACAAGTTTTAAAAGACTTAGGGCACGATGTTATTGTTTCCGGTTTTCTAGGAATTAGTAATCGACAGATTTTTGATAAACATTTTGAGCAAGTTCAATTTCAATCTGAATTTATTTATATTGAGGGTGAAACGCGCCAAAATATAAAAATTGCTGAACATTCCGGCCGTATGACCGATTTAAATGGAAAAGGATTTTTAGTATCTGAATTGGATAAAAAGAACCTATTCCAAAAAATTGAAATGATTTTGCCGCAAGTAGAAGTCATTGCTATTGCTGGTAGTCTTCCACAAGGTTTTAGTATTGATGAGTTTCAAAAGCTTATTAAGCTCATTCAAAAACATGGTAAAAAAGTTGCCCTTGATACAAGTGGTAAAGCGTTAGTCGCTGCAATTGAATGCCAACCATGGATGATTAAACCAAACACCGATGAGTTAGTAGAAAGCTATCAGCTTCCTGCCACAACTTATGTCGAGCAAAAAAAGCTTTTTAAAAACTTAGCTAAAATTGAGCATGTCGTTATTTCGATGGGTGAAGACGGTGTAAACTGGCTACATGAAACACATCCACTACATGCCCAAGCCCCTAAAGTGATTGTTAAAAGTACCGTTGGTGCGGGCGACTCTCTTTTAGCTGGCATGATTCATGGCTTAATAAATAACTTCTCTGCCGAAGAAACATTGAAAACGGCTACGGCAATTGCGAGCCATGCTGTAACACAAATTGGCTTTCGTATTCCAAATGCTGAAATGCTAAACCAATTAAAAGCCCAAACTACAATCAATTCATTGAGTGAATCTGATGCCAACTGCTAAACATTTATTATTTGTCATTAATAGTCCGCAACAGCAAGTCAATGCTTTGATTTTAGCTCGAAAGCTTGCACAGGTAGCATCCCAACAGGGTTACGAAAATAACATAATTTCGCTCGATGAATTCGAAGAAAATCAAAACTTTGATCAAGTTATTGTTATTGGACAACGTCCGAAAAATCTTAATATTTTTGGTACACACCCTTTATCTTTAATTAGCATTGAAGAAATCAAAAATGATGCTCATTCAGCTTTCCAAACTGGCTTAGATCATTTAAAGCCAGCTCAAGATTGGCAGAGTGATAATACACCATCGCTAAATAAGGCGACTAAATTTGTTGCAATCACTGCGTGTCCTACAGGTGTTGCCCATACTTTTATGGCTGCTGAAGCATTACAACAAGGTGCAGAAAAACTTGGTTATGAGATTGAAGTAGAAACACAAGGTTCCGTGGGTGCAAAAAATATTTTATCAGCTCAAGCTATTGCTGAAGCGGACATCGTGATTCTTGCTACTGATATTGAAGTTAATACAGACCGTTTTGTGGGCAAGCGTGTTTACCGATGCGGTACTGGTTTTGCATTAAAGCAAACAGATAAAGCCTTTGCTGACGCGATTAGTAATGCACAAGTTTTAGATCAAGGTAAGCAACAAACATCAGCAGAGAACAAGGATAAAACCGAAAAAGTTGGCGTATATAAACATCTCTTAACAGGTGTGTCTTATATGTTACCTATGGTGGTGGCTGGTGGTCTTCTAATTGCCCTATCCCTATGCTTTGGCTTAAATGCTGCTGAGCAAGCAGGCAGTTTACCAGCCATATTAAAACAAATTGGGGCCGCTGCATTTATGCTTATGGTCCCGATGTTATCAGGTTATATTGCCTACTCTATTGCTGATCGCCCTGGCCTCGCACCTGGTTTAATTGGCGGCTTACTCGCCTCTCAATTACAAGCAGGCTTTTTAGGCGGGATTGTTTCAGGTTTTCTTGCGGGTTATATCGCCCTTTTTATTGCAAAAAAACTCAAACTTCCTACTAGTTTAGAAGCACTTAAACCGATTTTAATTATTCCTTTATTAGGTACATTATTTGTTGGCCTTATTATGTTCTATGTGGTTGGACAGCCTGTAGCACATATTTTCGAGCTCATGAAAGACTTCCTAAATAATATGGGCACAACAAATGCTGTGTTAATGGGAATTATATTAGCAAGCATGATGTGTATCGATTTAGGTGGCCCAATCAATAAGGCAGCCTACGCTTTTACTGTCGGATTGCTTACAACAAATACCTATATGCCTATGGCAGCAACAATGGCGGGCGGTATGGTCCCTGCTATTGGTATGGCTATTGCGACTTTCGTGGCTAAAAATAAATTTAGTACAGGAGAGAAAGATGCCGGAAAAGCCGCTTTTGTACTAGGTTTATGTTTTATTTCAGAAGGTGCAATCCCTTTTGCAGCAAAAGACCCAATGCGCGTTATTCCGACTTGTATTTTAGGTGGTGCAGTAACTGGCGCACTTGTTGCACTATTCCACTGCGAGTTAGTTACTCCTCACGGCGGTGTATTTGTTCTTTTAATTCCCAATGCAATTAATCATGCTTGGTTATATCTTGCTGCAATTGCTGCCGGTAGTATTGTTACAGGAATAAGCTATGCAATCGTTAAGAAAAAAGTAGAAGAAAAGACTGCGACCACTGCATAATAAAAAAGGGAGAATATTAATTCTCCCTTTTTTAAATTAAATACTATTCAACAATCTGTTTTAGTAGTGCTTATATCACTTAATCTGAGTAGCTCTTACTATAATCTGTGCTGGCACTTCTTCTACCAACATTACAGTTAAGCTGGTTCTTTTTTGGGGATTTAGTAGATGAGCTACATATTGCATAAGTAAAAATTGTTAAAAATATAATTTATAGACAAAAAAGCTAAATTTATAACGCTAATCATTCAACTAGTTTTTTAATTTTATATAAAATAATCAATAAGTTGTTAAATAAACCCATTTTATTTTGCTAAATAATAGATGATTCATGTTAAATGTATGGTAAATTTCATCAACAATAAAGCAAATTAAGGCACTGATATTTATAAATATTTTTTACTTAAATATCTTGATTTTTCATAGTTATGACTTTAGAGACAAAAACTATCTCGTTCAATGCCACGGTCAAAACATAATTTTTTTTCTACGATGCGTTTGCAAGCCAATATCGTTTAATTAACGATCAAGTAAGCCTAGATGCAATCTTGTATATCTGTTCAAAGATTTTAAGGAATTAATGGCTATGACTTATGAAGTCACATTAATTTTCAACAAACTTTGACTATAGAAGAAAAGTATTTGTAGTTTGTGCAAAGTATAGGGATGTTTATCAAGACAAGGATAACTAAACCATGTCATTGTTAAATTTAGCTATATAAATTTTGCTCAGCAAGTAAAGTCCTGATATAACTTGCTTGATGAAACTATATTTTTCAACTATTAAAGATAGTTCACCAGAAATGCGATCCACCAAGGTATGGGGAAAAGTCAATGACAAAGAAGTATGCGCGTTTTTTACCTACAACAGAATCTTTTACTCTTGAAGATTTTCCATATTATTGGATTACTCAAGTACATGCTCAGTATGTACAAAATATTGATAATGCTTTAAAAAAATATGGTTTAGATAACTCACGTAGACGCATTATGTTGGCTTTAAGCAGCAAGCCCCATGCGAGTGTTTCTGAACTTTCAGACATGATTATTTCAAAAATGTCGACGACGACTAAAATTGTCTATCGCTTAAAAGATGAAGGTTTGGTTGAAACTTATTCTTGTCAGACCGATGGTCGAATCACCCGCGTCGTACTTACAGAAAAAGGTACTGAAATGATCAATAAGATTAATGACCTAACCAGTGTAGTACTTGAGCAATCATTCGAAGGTATCACCCCATTGCAATTAGAAAAAATGATGGAAAGTTTAAAATTACTTTTAAAAAATCTTTCTCGTTAAAAATGGAATAGATCTTTTACTCCTCAGTAAGAACTAAGCTCTCTGTCAGGAGAGCTTTTTCTATTTTAATGCCTCGTCTAAGCATTGATAGAAACAATACCCCACATAAAATAATCAATTAACTTCTCATCTGTTGACTTGAGCTCTTAACTCCAGTAGAAATTCTCTTTCAATAACTGAATAGCAAATTTTTGAAAATGGCTAAAAGAAAGTACAAAAGTGACAAGTTTCAAGTGCGCCGTATTAACCGTCAATGGTGGGTACTTGAAAAAGACCTCGAATCAAACTGCTATTTAAAACATGAACAAGTGGCAACGAAAACCTTAGCAAACAACTATGCAGATGATTATATTGAACAATACTATATGAATCTTTATATTCAACAAGAGTTGAAAAAACCTGAAACTGTATAAAAAAGCCATTTGGCTTTTTTTTATTTTTAATAGTTTAAAATTATAAAATCAAAAATTAGGAATAAAAAAAACCTACATCTTGGGGAAAATGTAGGCTATAAAATGCACAAAAAGGAAATATATATCCTTCTTGATGAAAAGAATTTTACGATAATATAAGCCTTTATTTTATATTACTTTTGTAAACTTAATGGTGGTTATTGTATTTATCTAGAATTTTTTAAACCTGCCCCTCTTTATATATTGTGGTTAAAATTTGTTTTATTAAAATTTTAACCACAACAATTTACTTTGCATCATTTTTATAATTTATTTTCATTAGTTTTATTAAGATAGGTTTCTAAAGACAATTATAAGTTTCTGTTTTAATAAGTTTTTTACAAAAATAAGCATAAATCTTTTTTTTAACTTAACACAGATAAAAATCAATAAATAACAAAAACATAAATTAAATATTAAGTATATAATATATTTAACACCTCAATTTTAGTTCAAAAAAAAGACAGGTGAAAATTATTTATTGCTGTTTTGATTACTACAGAAAGATTACAATAATGACTTATAAATAGATTAACCCCATACAATCTTTCTAGGCATGTTATGACTTCAATGTCGAACAACACCCAAAAGCATTTTATTGTTGAGCAAATTCCACTACCGACTTGGGTGAGTGATGAAAATGGCTTGATATTATATTGTAATGTAGAGTGTACAGAATATTGGCAGGATACTTTTTCTCCATTACCTCAGCAATGGTTAGATTTTATATCTCCTGTCGATTTAGATGAAGTCAAAAATAGATGGCTCGAAGCAATTCGCCTGCAAAAAAGAATAGAATTAAAATGTCGACTTTTACAAAGTGGTAATCAATATAGATGGTGCAAACTTTCTATTCAAGCCTCCAAATATCGCGGCTCTTCTTTAGCCAGTGAATGGTATGTCAGCTTTTTAGATATTGATCACGATATTCAAGAACAACAAAACTTGCAAAAGAATATTGAAATACAAAATCAAATGTTAGACATCAGTGTTGATTGCATTAAAGTATTAAATGTTGATGGCACAGTTTCTCATATGAATAAATCAGGATGCCTCGCTTTAGGCGTTCCTGTTGATGAAACAGAATTTGGAATGAAATGGCTTGAGCTTTTGCCACCTCATATTCGTAAACGTGGACGCGTCGCTTTAAAAAAAGCCCTTCAAGGCAAAGTTGCCAGATTTGCTGGAATGAGCTGTTTACCAGATCAGGACCCCGAATATTGGGATAATATGCTGACCCCGATTCATCGGGAAAATGGTGAAATCGGACAAATACTTTGTGTATCTCGTAACGTTACTCAACAGCATTTGACAGAAAATCAGCTTAGAAATATGAGTGAAAGAGATGACCTAACCGGATTATGTAATCGGCGCTCATTTAAATTTCAACTTAAACGTACCCTTACATCTTCAAAAGATAGTCAAACAAGTGTGGGTTTACTATTAATTGATCTTGATCATTTTAAGCATATTAATGACACTTTAGGGCATAGCGCAGGCGATCATCTTTTAAAAGTTTTATCCAAACGCTTTAGTCATTGTGTTGATGATGAAAGATGCTTTGTCGCAAGACTGGGTGGAGATGAGTTTGCGGTTATTATTAATAATCTCAAATCTGAAAATGATGTACGTGATCTTGCAGCCATTTTACTTCAGCAATTAAATCAACCTATTACCTATTTAGGCAATGTTCTAAATGGTGGTATGAGTATTGGTTGTGCCATTTATCCTCAAGATGCCGTCGACCAATCAGGTTTACTCAGTTGTGCAGATATGGCATTGCATGACTTAAAAGCACGTGGCCGTGGTGGTATTCGCATGTATGATCCATGCATGATGCAAATGACCGAAACAGTCGCTTCTCAGCTTAATTTAGCACGGCAGCTTATTCGCCATCATACCATCCAGCCCTACTACCAACCCAAAGTAGATTTAATAACTCATCGTGTTGTAGGTTTTGAAGCTTTATTACGATGGCATACTACTTCAGCTCAAAGAGGTTACCCTGCACAAATTGCAGAGGCTTTTAAAGATTATAATTTAGCGAGCAAGATCGGTGAAACTATGCAACATCAAGTTTTACGTGACATCGCAAAATGGATAGATCTTGGTATTAAACCTCTTCCTGTTTCGCTCAATGCTGCACCAGTTGAGTTCTTAAGAGACAACTATGCTGAAAAGCTTTTGAAAAAGATCAATCAATTTCAAATACCGACACATTATATTGAAGTAGAAGTCACCGAACATATGCTTGGCGACCGAGGTTCAGAATATGTGATCCGGGCACTTAATAAATTAAAACAGCATGGAGTCCACATTGCACTAGACGACTTTGGTACTGGTTTTTCATCGCTAACCCATATTCGCGATTATCCAATTGACAGTTTAAAAGTAGATTGTAGTTTTATACAAAAGATGCAACATGACCCATCAATTTATGCGATTGTCCAAGCAATTGGTTTACTTGCTCCAAATTTATCATTGGGGCTCATCGCAGAAGGAATTGAAACTCCGGAACAAGAAGAGTTACTTCGACAATTTGGATATAGTATAGGTCAAGGATTCTTGTTTGAGTCCGCTATAGATGCCAATCAAGTCATTTCAATACTCAAACAGAATCAACCCTACTTAGAAAGTCATTACAATGCTTTAAGATAAAATCTTTAATAAACTTTCTCGCTTCTATTCATACTAAAAATAAACAATAAATTTTTAAAAATTGTTCATAATATAAGCATAAAGATAATAAGTCGGTGTTTTAACACCATACATTGTCATAGGACAATAAGGAGCAATATATGAGTTATCACCATATCTTGGTTCCAGTCGATGGTTCTCCTACTTCACTCATTGCTGTTAATCATGCAGCAGCACTTGCTAAAGCCTTCGGTAGTAAAGTGACTCTAGTATATGCGCTTACTATAGATCCTTTCATTTCTGTAGAATTCATTGATAGTACAGAATTAGCACAGGATTATTTTAATAAAGCTAGAGCATCGATTCAGGGTATTTTAGACCAAGCGAAAGAACAATTTAGCCAACATGGAATTTATGTTGAGACAAAAATTGTTGAGGGTCAAACAATCCACACAGAAATTATTAAAGCAGCTACCGAGCTCAAAGCAGACTTGTTAGTCATTGGTTCTCATGGTCGAAAAGGGTTTAAAAAGTTCTTCTTAGGAAGTGTGACTCAAGCTCTTTTAGGAGAAATTCATTTACCGGTATTAGTCGTAACTGAATAGTTTTTCTGAAGCTGAAAAAAAACCGATCTTATGTAGATCGGTTTTTTAATAGCCTGTTTTACTGAGCTTTATATGTAAATCTAATCAAAGATCCTGGGTTTTCTAATGTATTCGTTACAGAGCCATCATCTTTTTGGACATTTCCAGAAGTATCAGTCAATACATATAGAACATTCCCATCTGGACTTGCAATCACGTCACGATAACGGTTATTGCTCTTAAACATCGGCACAGCATCATCATAAGTAGCACTGTAAGTTGGATCTAACTTAATACGGAAAATAACACCGCGCTTTAAAGATGGAACCAATAATGTATTTTCCCAACCAGAAATTGCTTTTTTGCCTCCCTTATAGACATAAGCAGATGATGGCGCAACTGTTGGCCAGCAAATGTAGGTCATATCCCCACAGGTTGGGTCATTATAGTTATAGGTATCTTGGACGGTATATAAAGTTTTTAACGGCGGTACAAAGTTTTTACCAGTCCATTCAGACTCTTTCATCACAGGTACACCTGCCGCTACTTTTACTCCATTTTGCCCTAAATCTTTAATTTGTGACTTATTGGTTGCTGCCGAATAATTTGCATACGCATAACCACTATCATCTTTATAACCCGCTACATTTGGCCAGCCATAGTTACCACCTTTAACAATGAGATTAATTTCATCGTCAGAGTTTGGACCTTGTTCAGATTGCAACAGTTTACCATTTGGAGTGAATGCTAAGCCCTGTGGATTACGATGACCGAGCGTATAAATATGACTAATTACACCGTTAAAGCTTGGATTATCTTTTGGAATACTTCCATCCAGATTTAAGCGTAATACTTTACCCATATAGGTATGATAGTCTTTGCCGCTCAATTCCTGTTGAGTCGGCGTATGTTGTGCCTGATTTGGTAAGAATAAATAAGCAAGCTGGTTACGTCCCTGATCACCAATCGTATAGTAAATCTTTTGGTCTGGACCAATGACAAGACGACCCGACTGATGGTCTTTCGATGAAGGTAAACCTGCTAATAAATCTACTGATTTCTCAAGAGTATCTGTTGCTTTGTTATAGGTATATCGACGGATAATAGTTTGATTTGGTAATTCTTTATCTGTAGATTTCGGATTTTTAAATGTACCTGAAACATAGATATAAGGATTATTTTTAAAGTCAGGATGAAAGGCAAAACCCAATAAACCATTTTGTCCATCAGCATCATTTACAATCTCAGGAACCTGAAAAACTGTTTTTACACTGCCTGATTCAGGATTAACTCTTAGAATCTTACCTGTTGCCCGCTCCGTTAACCAAATTTGATTATCAGGTCCCCACAACAAAGCATGTGGCTTATTTAAATTAGATAGAAGAACTTTCTTGTCAAAGCTTTCTGTTTTCGCTTTAGCAAATTGAGATGAAGTAAGAGGGACATCAGCAAATGCCGAATTGAGCGTAAATAGCTGAGCAGCGCCTAATAAAGTAATTTTAGCCAATAAATGTTTATTCATGTGTCCACCTTATAAATTGTCAAAATTTTCCGAGAATTTTTAAACCGTTAATAAAGGGTTTGTAGGAGTTCTCTATATGATTTGTATTATGATGAATAACGAATCTATTAAAATCTAAATTTCTGAAAGGCTCTGTTGCATAAAAGTAGCTATTAAAAATGGATGAACACTCTCACAAAGTCTTTTTAAGATGAGTAACTTAAAGCTAAGTTTGATCTATTTTTATACATGTTAAATTAATTTCATATCTTAATGTTTTTTGAAATGCTCTTCTAAAGTTAGCACAATATCGCTATTAACCATGAATGCAGATCAGTATCCTTTCTTAAAACAATTTCATAAACCCAATGATGAAAAGCATTCAATTATAAGGTTTTTGCTATGCAAATTTCCTAAGCTCAAGTTAGTCAACCTTAAAAACTTATGCTATTCTTCGGCCACTTTTAAAGCCTCAAATTCTCTATTACCATGACACTTACGCCACCTTAAGTTTATTTACCCTTACCCATTGTAAATAACTCATCACTGTTTAGTG
This sequence comes from Acinetobacter sp. GW821-FHT09D10, assembly GCF_059416285.1. NCBI lineage: Bacteria > Pseudomonadati > Pseudomonadota > Gammaproteobacteria > Moraxellales > Moraxellaceae > Acinetobacter > Acinetobacter sp. GW821-FHT09D10. Next base: position 86,656 of record NZ_JBWKOW010000008.1, on the reverse strand, counting down.
ATGTGGTGTAGTCGTTTGTGTTGATATATCACATCACTAGCCTTTTCAAAATTTAGAACTATAGGCTATCCCCCTCATGTTAACGAATGTCCGAGAACAATGGTTCTCTAATGTCCGTGCAGATATTCTTTCTGGTCTTGTTGTTGGTCTTGCTTTAATTCCTGAAGCAATTGCATTTTCAATTATTGCAGGTGTAGACCCGAAAGTTGGGTTATATGCGTCTTTTTGTATTGCAGTCATTATTTCATTTGTAGGCGGTCGCCCCGCTATGATTTCGGCAGCTACGGGTGCCATGGCTCTAGTCATGACTACACTTGTAAAGGACCATGGGCTTCAATACCTATTTGCAGCAACTATTTTAACTGGTGCCATACAGATCTTAGCTGGATATTTCAAACTCGCCAAACTCATGCGTTTTGTTTCCAAATCAGTCGTTATTGGGTTTGTTAATGCTCTAGCCATACTCATTTTTATGGCTCAACTACCAGAATTGGTAAACGTGACGTGGCATGTCTACTTATTAGTAGTGATAGGCTTAGGAATTATCTATCTATTCCCCTATATACCCAAAATTGGAAAGTTTTTTCCTTCCCCTCTTATTTGTATTGTCGTCATTACACTACTCGCCATTTTTTTAGGTATTAATGTTCGAACAGTGGGTGATATGGGATCATTACCAGATACCTTACCTATATTTTTGATTCCAGATATTCCTTTTAATTTAGAAACACTGCTTATTCTTCTTCCCTATTCATTAGCCCTTGCTGCTGTTGGTTTACTTGAGTCAATGATGACAGCAACAATTGTTGATGAAATGACGGACACCCCAAGCGATAAGTTTCAAGAGTGTAAAGGTCAAGGGATTGCCAATATTGCCTCAGGCTTTATGGGAGGAATGGCTGGTTGTGCCATGATTGGTCAATCCATGATTAATGTAAAATCTGGTGGTCGCACACGTTTATCTACTTTTTGTGCAGGAATATTTTTACTCATTTTAGTTGTATTTTTAAGTGATTGGCTAAAAGTGATTCCAATGGCCGCTCTTGTTGCTGTCATGATTATGGTGTCAATCAGTACTTTTGAGTGGAAATCGCTTATTCACTTTAAATCGAATCCTAAAAGTAGCAATGTTGTTATGATTGCAACTGTCATTGTTGTTGTAGCTACCCATAACCTAGCACTAGGCGTATTAACCGGTGTTTTACTTTCCGCGTTGTTCTTAGCCAATAAACTTGAAAATGATATTCATGTAAATACATCCTTTGAAGGTGAAATGCGTGTGTATGATTTAAGAGGACAAATATTTTTTAGTTCTTCTGAAAAGTTCATGCAAGGATTTAACTTTAAGGAAGATATAAAAGAAGTCATTATAGATCTTACACACTCACATATTTGGGATGTAACTTCAGTAGCAATGCTTGATTCCGCTATCAATAAATTTCAAAAAAATAGCATAAAAGTTACTGTACGGGGTTTAAATGAAGCCAGTTCAATCATGATTGATAAATATGGTACTCACGCTAAAATTTAAAAAAGGTCCTTCGGGACCTTTTTACGATCTACAGATTACATTTTTTATTAAGGAGATTTATACAACAAACGATTTGGGCTACCAGATGGATTTTTTACCACATTGCTACTTGCTTGATTTAAAAGATTAGTAGAGATAGTTTGTGGTGTCGCAGTGGGGGTACTTTGCAGCATTTCAGCAACGACACCTGCAACATGTGGCGTAGCCATCGATGTTCCATTTAGAACTTTAGTAGCCGTATTACTGCCTATCCAAGAAGAATTAATTTGGCTTCCTGGTGCAAAGATATCAACACAGCTTCCATAATTAGAATAACTTGCACGCGTATCAGTACTATCTGTAGCAGCAACTGTAAGTGCTTTACTTACTCTTGCTGGTGAGGCACTGCAAGCATCAGTATTTGAGTTTCCAGCAGCCACCACCATGACATAGCCATTATTAAATAAATTTTCAACTGCACTATCTAAAGAGGTACTCGCATCCCCACCTAATGACATATTCACAACTGCTGGTTTTTTACCATTTTTTAATATCCAATCTAAACCAGCAATCACATTACTAGATGCACCAGAGCCATCACATCCTAAAATCCGAATTGGAACCAAATTTACATTCTTAGCCACACCATAAGTACTTCCGCCAACCGTTCCTGCGACATGTGTACCATGCCCATTACAGTCAGTTGTACCATTCCCATCCGATATTGCAGTATACCCACTTAATACCCGCCCAGAAAATTGTTGATGGCTAGATAATATACCTGTGTCAACAATATAAGCTGTCGTGCCAGAACCCGTCTGTAAATATGAATAAGCAGAATTTAAAGGTAAAGCTTTTTGGTCAATGCGATCTAGCCCCCAATCCGGATTACTCTGCGTAGTGGCATCAATTTTCATGACTGTATCGTTTTCTATAGAAAGTATTTGCGGATTTTTTTTCATTGCTTCGACAAAAGCAGTAGCCGCTGTATCGGGTAAATAAATTGCGAAACCCTGAAGTATAGTGTCATATGACTGTAGAATCTTACCTCCATGTTGCTTAGCAATATTCTGGGCAAAATCTATAGATGGTCCAGCATCTTTATTAAGAATAACAATATATTGGTTTTTAATAATTCCCTTTGCTTGAGAAGAATCTAGTAAAGAACTTGTTGTGTTTGGGGCTGCATGGACTAGATTGACGGCGGCCAATGTTAAGAAAGCAGCCGATACTTGGCAAAACTTCATGAAAAATCTCCATATCTTTTATTCATACATCGTTGTTATGATTTGTACTGTCGTTATATTTAAGAATTAAAACATTTTTGGAAAGAAATTTTGATTGGCCTCCCCCACATCAAAACTAAATCATATTTTCATAAAACTTTGTTTTGTACAACGCTAGTATCTTTTTTAGATCAAAAATGTGAACCAATTCTAAAAATTAGAGAATTATAGGTTTGGGTTTAAAGATTAATTATTATTCTTGCCTATAAATTTTCAAGAAGGATCTATAATATAAAAATATATAATCATTACCAATAATATAAAAGTAGAAAGTGCAAGATAGGTACCAACTGTATTAAAACTTCGCAAAAATTTCCAGATATCCATAAAAACATAACAAAACAATTATTTATAAAAATTATTTCAGACTTTAAATAAGTCAGCAATCAGAAGAGATTTACAATTTTTTTAACTATAAATGTTCAGTATCAAATACGTAAAAAAATATTACTTAAAAAAATAAAAATAATAAAATAAATATATTATACAATTATAAATTATTCGTGATTTTTAGTTCAGGCAATTCCAATTTTTGTCCCGCTAAATGATGTTTACAATTAAGAGAATATTCAATAAAACCTTCTTCTATAAAATAATGACAACGCCCAATGATACTTATGCTCGGATTAAATGTTGGTTTTTCAAGGCTACCGTTAAAGAACCACTGATTCCCATTAGAAAAGGGGTGCTCTACCGGAATATAGTGGAAATGCCCACAAGCCGGACACATATGTACATACATTCCACCTTCAAAATATTGTACTTTCATAAAGGCTCCTTTTTAAATAAAAAAGCCAACCCATATGAGCCGACTAAATCTATCCACGTAAGAACACTACCTATAATTTAATTATCCGTTATAGTTTTCTCTTTTTTGTTTTTCTGCTTTTACTTTAACCAAGAGATATTACAGATTGATGAAGATTTTTTTAAATTATTTTTTACATAAATTTTATTATGAAATGATTTTATAAGCATATATTTAAAACTCATAGATTCTAAATAAGTTCTAAAATCATAATAAATAACTATTATATTTTACTTTTAATTAAAAAATAAAAAAGTCCGTATCTTGGGAAGCTACGGACTTAAAAACTCCCCTAAACAACAGCTAAACATTTTGTCGCTTAGTGAGAAAGCACTATCTTTTTAATCTAATTAAGTTCTATATTCAGGTCAAGAACAACTCGCACTTTCTGTAAAAATCAGGGTAAGTTGTGATTTATCTCACATTTATCTTATGATCGTCTTAGGTTAAGAATTTTATAAAACAATATGGCATATATTATTTTTCAAATACTTAACTTAATATATGCCTAAAATAATACTCTAAAATCGTATAGTGATTAATGTGAGGAATAAGTGTAAAAGATACTAACCCCTGTTCTTGATCTTTTTTACTTTCAAAATAGTTTTGGCTTTGCCATTTCAATTCTTCGAGTTCAAGTTCTCCACATAAAATTGTGCACGGGATATCAATCCGCTCTTTATGATGAATTAGGCTATATTTCAAAATATCTTCTTTTGTCAAATTCAGTGCATGATTTAAATGAGTCTTTTGTATTGGCTCTAAATCATAAACTCCACTTAATAAGACCATCTCAGATATGAGCGGATGGCCTACAACTAATGCGCCGAGATGTGCTCCAGCTGAGTGACCAACCAACACAACTTCATCAGTTATCCACTCTTGCTCTGCAATGAAATCGAGAGCTTGATGAACTTGAGTCACAATAGCTGCAATTTTACTCTGTGGTGCTAAATCATATTCCAACAAAATACATTGGACACCTTGCGCTAAAACATGTGGTACGACAAATGCAAAATCTGATTTATCACACCACTGCCAATATCCGCCATGGATAAAAATAATGGTTTTATTCGCCTGTTCTACAGGAAATAAATCCAACGTTGATCTGGGGTGAACACCATATTGAATATCTCGGATATGTCTATATTTTTGATAGCTCACCAAGCTTCTTATCCGAAAGTCAGTCAGTATCTCATCCTCATTAGGCACTGTCGTCGCATTATCATATTGTCTCATGCTTTTCTCACTTTAATGATTCTTCATGAGTACTTAAAGAGAGCTTGGCTGATGAGCGTTTTAAATAGTAGAAAAAGGTAAGAACGATAATTAGAGGAACACCAAATTGTAAAGTTGACTTAAATTCGTTAGTAAACCAAGTCGTAACCGTGATACTTAAAATTGCAATTAATCCCAACAGAGAAATTAACCGACTAGCAGGAACTTTAAACTTTAACTGCAAGCCTTGTTGCGCCATATTTCTTCTAAAAAACATGTGGGTAACAAAGATGCTGCCCCACGTAAATAATGCTCCAAACATGGATAGCGCAATCATGATCGGGAAAGCCGAAACAGGATTAATCGTATAAACAATGCTCGCAATACCAATACCAACTGCAGACAAGAGTAGTGCGTTAACTGGCACCCCATTACTACTAATACGCCCAAAGAGTTTTGGTGCATCACCAGCTCGTGACAAGCTAAACAACATACGTGTTGAGATATAGAGCATACTGTTCATCGCCGATAGAGCTGCGACAATTACAATGAAGTTTAAAATACTGTCTGCATATGGAATGCCTACAATCTTCATTACCATTACAAAAGGACTAGTCGCCTCAGAACCAATTAAATCTGTCCATGGAACAAGCGCCACAATTAAAAATAAAGATAATAAGTAAAACAGGATTAACCGAATAGCCGTACTCTTAAAGGCTGTTTTAACGGCTTGTTCTGGATCTTTAGCTTCACCTGCCGCAACAGCAATCATTTCGATACTTAAATAGCTAAATATTGAAATAATGACTCCAATCCAGACCCCACTAAAGCCGTGGGGAAAAAAGCCACCATGTTCTGTTAAATTGGAAATGACTTGCCCCGTTCCTTCATGACTTTGAGTCAAGATACCAATAGACAAAAGAATAAATACAATAATGGCAAAAACTTTAATGGTCGAAAACCAATATTCAACCAATCCAAAAGCCTTAACACTATATGCATTTACTACCAGCAAGGTCATTGAAAAAAAAGCAATCCAGATCCAAGAACCGACATGTGGGAACCATAATTTCATATAGTCAGCAACTGCTGTGATTTCTGTACCCACGGCTAATACAATGCATGCCCAATAGCAATAACGGACTAAAAACCCGGCAAGTGGACTAATATAATGTTCTGCATAGGCACCGAAGGAACCTGAAGTAGGATGCTGAACTGTCATTTCAGCTAAACAAGCCATGATAGCAAATGCAATTAAACCACCAATGGCATAACTCACAATGACGGCTGGGCCAGCAAAGCTGATGGCAAACTTGCTTCCCATAAACAGCCCTGTACCAATCGCTCCACCAATTGCAATCATTCCCATTTGCTTTGCGGATAATTTCTTATGTAAGCCCGCTTCTCTATTTTGTATTTCATCAAAGCTACTCATAGGCCCTCCTAGCCTTTTGCTGATTTTGATTCCTGAATATCAGGTCACTTCGCCTCTAACCAGATAACGATCATTTTTCCATTCGTTATTCAGCATAATCTGCTTAAGATGCTGTACAGCATTCCAAACATCTTCAAAACCTAGATATAGGGGAGTAATTCCAAAACGTAATACTTCTGGCTCTCGATAATCACCGATCACACCTCGGGCAATGAGTGCCTGAATAATTTCATAGCCATATTCATGGCGATAACTCACATGGCTACCACGATATTGATGATTTGAAGGTGTAATGAGTTCAAAACCAAACTGACCACATTCCTGATGGACGAGTTGAATAAATAAATCGGTCAATTTAAGAGATTTCTCGCGTATTTTTTGCATATCCACTTGCAAAAAAATATCGACACCACATTCAATCAAACTCATAGAAATGATGGGCTGAGTTCCACATAGGTAACGACGGATACTATTGGCTGGCTCATAATGCTGTGCCATATCGAATGGCTTCTTGTGACTCCACCAACCCGATAAAGGTTGCCAAAACTGGTCACGATGCTTTTGATTTACCCATAACAAAGCAGGAGAACCTGGGCCACCATTTAAATATTTATAAGTACATCCAATCGCAAAATCACTATTACTCTGGTTTAGATCCATAGGAACTGCACCAACTGAGTGGCATAAATCCCAAATAATCAAAGCATCTTTAGAGTGAATTTGTTGATTAATAGATGCCATATCATAGAAATATCCGGTCCGATAATTCACATGAGAAAGTACAACTACTGCTACGTGCTTTTCTAATACCCGTGATAAATCATCTACGCCATCAATCAATTCAACTTGATAACCTTGGTGAATTAAATCAATGAAACCCTCAATAATATAAATGTCTGTTGGGAAAGCATCTTTTTCCGCCACAATAATTTTACGTTCTGGAAATTTTTCGGCTTGAATTTTTACCGCAGCTGATAGAACTTTAAATAAGTTCAGAGTAGTAGAGTCAGAAATAACAACTTCACCCTGCTCTGCACCAACAAGTTTAGCTACTTTATCGCCAAGTCGAGTAGGTAAACCCCACCAATCTGCTTTGTTCCAGCTATTAATTAAGTCCTCTCCCCATTCTTGGGAAATAATATGCTGAGCGACATCTAATGATTTCTTCGGTCTCGCACCTAAAGAATTACCATCTAAATAAATCACTTCTTTTGGAAGCGCAAATTCCTCTTTAAATTTTTTGAGTTCATCTTCCTGATCCCAATAGAGACACTGTTCATGAGTAATCATTGTTATTTCACCTATTTCAACATTTCCTTTGTTTTTGAATTTTATCATGGCAATTCTTATGATTTATTCGATAATATTTGATTAAAATCTTTAATTTTCGTATAAAATTCTAAATATAATTAAAAAATACGGATGAAATTCTAAAATGAATGTAGATGCAATCGATCTAAAAATCTTAAAGCATTTGCAAGATAACGCGCGGTTAAGTAACCAGGAACTCGCCGATCTCGTTAATCTTTCAGCATCGGCTTGTCATCGACGCGTTAAAATTTTAGAGGCAAATGGAGTAATTGAAAAATATCAGGCAAAAGTTAATTATGAAAAATTAGGCATAAAAATTGAGGCAATTGTCGAAATTAAACTTGCACAATTAACCGAAAACGATCACAACTTTTTTTTAAGTCAGATCAAAAATTTTGATGAAGTCATTAATGCTTATATTATTACAGGCGAATCTAATTATGTTTTGCACGTTGCGACTAAAGATTTAAATTCGTTTTCCCATTTTGTCATTAATACCTTAAACAAAATTAAAGGTGTCGTCAGTATTAATTCCAAAATCATTTTACAGAAGATTGTGCAGAAACCGCTTTAACCTTCTTATGAAAAAGTTATCGTTTATTAAAGAGTTATTCTATGATTGAAACTGAACGTCTAATCCTAAGACAATGGAAAGAAAGTGACTTTGAACCTTTTATCAAAATGGGCCTAGATCAAGACGTCATGCAATTTTTCCCAAGCCTTCTAACACCTCAAGAAAGTCTTAACTTAATCCAAAAAATTTCACGTCTCATTGATGAAAATGGTTGGGGCTTTTGGGCAGTAGAATTAAAAGAAAGCCATCAATTTATCGGGTTTATTGGTTTACACAACCAACCTGAGCAATTTGATTTTTCTCCATGTGTCGAAATTGGTTGGAGACTTGCAAAAGAATTCTGGAAACAAGGTTATGCTACCGAAGGAGCAAAAGCCGTTTTAGACTATGGTTTTAATATACTTAATTTAGATAAGATCGTTTCGTTCACAGCCATTATTAATACACCTTCTCAAGCTGTAATGGAGCGGATAGGAATGCAAAAAGTTAAAAACTTTGATCATCCCAAAGTACCCCTCCATCATGAATTAAGAGCGCATGTGCTATATGAAATCACTAACTATTCATTCAATTTATGATTAAAGTTAAAACTTACGCCTTTAGACAACTAAAAATTTAAAAATGCTTACTCATCGAAATCATACCCAACAGAAGTAGACTGTTCCCAATATTCATGGATTTTATTTGCTATTTCTTCTTTTTCCATTGTAGTCAGTACGTAAAAGAGTTTGGCCTCTTTATTTTTTCTTAGAATTAATAAGTTGTAATAATCATACTCGGGTCCACTAAGCCCTAGTGTAGGTTGCGATTCACAGTGTTTTTCTGCTTTGTAGTGCCATTCAAGCTTATAAGTATCGAGGCCATCGGCAGCATTGATTACGATACCGTCATTGGTTCCACCAATAAATCCAATTTTCATTGCTTTCTCTAAATTCTTATTAGGATAATTTTCAATATAGCGCTAATTGAGTACTCTTCAATTTATATATTGTTTATCAAAAAGTATCGTATGTAACTATAATCAGAGAAAACGATTAGATAATCATTTGGATTTCTAATTTAGAAGATGCTGACTATTGTTTTACTTTAAATAAAGGAAGAATTTTCTACTAAACTGTTTCATTATTATTTTTTGTTTTGCAAACTTCCGCGTTATAATTTCAAACCATTTATCTTCCCTATCCATACCATTAATCTATACAATTTTTAGAAAAATTAATGGATGGAGCTTTGAATTAATTTATGATTTTAAAAGGATATATGGTAGATGTGTCTTAGAAAGTTTGCTTTGAATGATTTTGGAGATATTTAAAAATATGTCTAAAATCATAATGTTTGACATGGATGGTACGCTATTAGACTTAGCTTTTGATGACTTCATTTGGAATGAATGTCTCCCGATGAGACATGCGCAAATACATCAAATTCCCCTCGCCGAGAGTAAAAAAAAGCTATATCAGTTTTATCAATCACATCGGCACACTCTTGTTTGGTATTCATCAACCTATTGGACTAAAACAGTAGGCGTTGATGTACTCAAATTACAACAAGAATTTCAATCTAAAATCCAAGCTCGCTCGGACTGTTTTGAGCTTCTACAACAACTTAAAGAACTGGAATACACCTGTTGGCTAGTGACTAATGCTGACCGCGCTAGCTTACGCTTAAAACTCGATAATATTGCAATCGAACATTTTTTTGACGTAATCATATCAAGCGAACAAGTTGGTTATGCCAAAGAAAATATTAATTTTTGGAAAGAACTCCAGCGACTACACCCCTTCAATTCAGATGAAACAATTTTTATTGACGATACGACCCCGGTATTAAAAACAGCAGAAAAATTTGGTATTAAACACTTGTTTACTATCTCACAGCCCTCAAGTCTAAAGGGTATAAGACAGCATCAGGAACTAGAATATAAAGCACTAGATCGACTTACAGAGTTGCTGTCTATATTGAATCAAATTGATAGAAAGGATAACGATGTCAAAATTGCGTGAAGACGATGCTGTAGAGACCATGCGTGTTGACAAATGGCTATGGGTTGCTCGTTTTTTTAAAACTCGTTCAATTGCTAAAGCAGCAATCGAAGGAGGTAAAGTACATCACAACAATGAACGTGTAAAAGTTTCCAAAGAAATTCGAGTGGGAATAGAGCTTATTATTCAGCAAGGGTTTGATAAAAAAACTATTGTGATAAAAGCGCTTTCCAATACACGTGGCCCAGCGCCAGTTGCACAGCAACTTTATGAAGAAACCGAAGTGAGTATTGCTAGACGGGAGTTGATTGCATCCCAACGAAAATTGCATAATCTAGCTCGACCTGACCATAGACCGGGTAAAAAGGATCGTCGACAAATTATTCGGTTTAAACAGGAGAATGATCAAAATTGGTCATACGATGATGAATAAAAACGTCGAGTTGTGTCGCACACACACATACAACACATAGAAGCTATAGAAAAAATCTGTCACTATTAACCTAGTGAAACAAGTTGAGATTCAATGCATCCACTTGGGTTAAACGTGATGAACATAGAGTATTGAGGTTTTTGAGATGGATGAGAATAAAAGCAAAGCATTACAAGCCGCGCTAAGTCAAATTGAGAAACAATTTGGCAAAAATACGGTGATGCGTCTCGGTGACAACACTGTTCAAGCTGTTGAAGCTGTATCTACAGGCTCTTTGACTTTAGATATTGCATTGGGGATTGGCGGTTTACCAAAAGGCCGTATTGTCGAGATTTATGGTCCAGAATCTTCTGGTAAAACCACAATGACTCTACAAGCGATTGCACAATGTCAAAAAGCTGGCGGTACTTGTGCATTTATCGATGCAGAGCATGCATTAGATCCACAATATGCGCGTAAACTCGGTGTAGACATTGATAACCTGCTTGTATCACAGCCTGATAACGGTGAACAAGCTCTCGAAATTGCGGATATGCTAGTTCGTTCTGGCGCAATTGATATGATTGTTGTCGACTCAGTCGCTGCTCTTACCCCTAAAGCAGAAATTGAAGGTGAGATGGGTGACTCTCATATGGGCTTACAAGCTCGCTTAATGAGTCAGGCACTTCGTAAAATTACTGGTAATGCTAAACGCTCAAACTGTATGGTTATTTTCATTAACCAGATTCGTATGAAGATTGGGGTAATGTTTGGTAGCCCTGAAACCACGACTGGTGGTAATGCGTTGAAGTTCTACGCTTCTGTACGTTTAGATATCCGCCGTATTGGTCAAGTAAAAGAAGGCGATGAAATCGTCGGCTCTGAAACTCGAGTTAAAGTTGTTAAAAACAAAATGGCTCCTCCTTTCAGAGAGGCTCTTTTCCAAATTCTCTATGGTAAAGGCACAAACCAGCTAGGCGAACTTGTAGATTTAGCTGTACAGCAAGATATCGTACAAAAAGCAGGTGCTTGGTATTCATATCAGGGTAATAAAATTGGTCAAGGTAAGAACAATGTTATTCGCCACTTTGAAGAGAACCCTCAAATGGCTGGAGAGATTGAACGTAATATCCGTGAACAACTGTTAACAACAGGTACTAATACTGCTCAAGTTGAAGATGAGGAAGAAGCTGATCTTTTATTAGAATCTTAATTGCTCATTCTTCATAAAACGCCCTTCGGGGCGTTTTTTTACAAGGGAATCCTAATATGTTCAAAAGAACTGAAGAACAGTCTCAACAACGAACTCCGCTTACTGGCCAGCGTTTACGCTCTTATGCATTTGCTTTACTAACTCGCCGAGACTATTCAAAAGCAGAACTTACTGAAAAATTGACTCGTTATGCTCAGAACCCAGAAGAGGTTAAGCAACTCGTTGAAGAGCTGTCTGAACAAAATTATCAAAGTGATCAACGTGTTGCTGAACAAATGCTTGCTAGCCAAATTCGTAAAGGTAGAGGACCAAAACGCATTCAACAAGCTTTAAAAACCAAACAGCTTGAAAATGATTTAATTGCAGATGAAATTCATGATATTGATTGGGTAGAGCAAGCATATGAGCTCAAAGTGAAAAAATTTGGTGAAGAAGTAGAAAAAGATCCAAAGCTTAAAGCAAAACAAATTAGATTTTTACAATATAGAGGATTTGATTTAGATGTAATTATTAAAGCAGTCCAACGGAGAGTGGACTAATAGAAATGGTGGCAGCCCCACTAGCAAAACTTCGGCACATCATAGATCTGCTACCGTTGCTACCTTCCGGTCCTGGCGGGGTTCACAGAGTACAATTGCGAAGCCACCAGCAGGGCTACCATTGCCAGACAAAGTATAGAGATTTTTAAAAGAGTTGCAAGCCTTCTTCCCAGTTTTAAGCAAGTTTATGTTTCGATTGATTAATTCATCAGCAAAAATACATAACTTTTTATACTTCCCTCTCCCTTATTCTTTTTTGTATCTTATTTTGGATAAAATATGCTTGAAGATTGTAAACTATTCTTGCATTTATATTGTTAGCTGTTTTAATTGCATTAACCAATTAAAACCTTAGATAGTTAAGTGAATAGTTTATATATTCCTTTCTCAAGTTGGCTTTTACATAAAATTATGGACCTATACTCATGCGATTGATGAAGCATTCTTTATTATTTATTGCCTTAATGAGCACTACCTCTCTCTATGCCAACATTCCAATTGAGTCTCGCGGTTTAAGCCAAAGCGGTGGCAATCCAAGTAACACGTCTTCTAATAATGTTTCGGTACCTAGTAATTTAAACTGGGAGTTAATGCAAAAAAACCAACAATTAGAGAATGATGTACGTGCCTTACGTGGACAATTAGAAGAGCAATCAAACGATATTGAACAATTAAAAAAAGATTTATCCAATCGTTATACTGACCTAGATCAACGTTTAGAACTACTTAATCAGAAAGTTGATCCGGAAAGTGCACCATCAGATAATCCTGCAAATAGTGATACTCCAGCTACGGCAAGCACAGAAACCTCCACAGCAGATAATAAAGTAGTAAATGCTACTCCAACAAGCAGCCCTTCTACCACTCCTCCACCACAACCAGAAGCACAAAATCAATCAAACCCAGTAGAGCTTGAAAAAGCTGCTTACACTGTAGCTTTAGATGCCTATAAGCAAGGTGGTGCAAAAAAAGCCATCGCTCCAATGCAAAACTTTATTAAAAATCACCCAAATAGTGTTTATACGGGAAATGCTTACTTTTGGTTAGCTGAATTTAATTTAGCAACTGATCCAGTAAACTACAATGAGGCAAAAAAGAACTACAATGTAGTAGCAACTCGATATCCAAATTCTAGTAAAGCTCCTCGTGCTCTTTATCAACTCTATAGCATTGCTAAAGATGTCGATAAGAATACAGCTTCAGCAAACCAATATAAAACTAAGATTTTAAGTCAGTATCCAAAATCCGAAGAGGCCAAATTTTTTAATAAATAATAATTTTAAGAAAAAAAAAGACACTGCAATATGCAGTGTCTTTTTTTAATATATTGTCTTAGCGCACAATACCACGTTCTGACTGTTCAACAGAGTCTATTAATAATTGAGCTTCAGGAACATTCGGAAGAATATCATTTTTAATCTGCTCAACAGCTTGAACAGAGGTAAGCCCTGATTTAAAAATTAACTTATAAGCCTCTCTGAGACCTTGAATTGTATTTTTAGACCAACCCTTTCTACGCATTCCTTCGATATTAATACCAAATGCATGGGCCGGGTTACCAGAAGCCATAACGTAAGCTGGTACATCCTTTAAAATTAGTGATGCTCCACCCACCATACTGTAAGAATCGATTTTACAGAATTGATGAATGCCAGAATTACCACCAATAATGATGTGATCACCTATATGTACGTGCCCGGCAACACCAACATTATTCGCGAAAATATTATGATCACCAACAATACAATCATGTGCAATATGTGTGTTAACCATCAATAGGTTATGACTTCCTATTTTAGTTAAAGCATTATCTTGCACAGTTCCTCTATGTAAACTGCAATGCTCACGAATTAAATTATGATCACCAATCTCTAACCAAGTTTCTTCACCTTGATATTTCAAGTCCTGGCAAACTTCACCAACACTTGCGAACTGGAAAATCTCATTATTTTGACCAATTTTGGTAAAACCACCCACTACTACATGTGAATGTAGCTTAGTACCCGCACCAATCGTCACATTTGGACCGATAACGCAATAAGGTCCTATCTGGACATCTGGAGCAATCACTGCAGATGGATCAATAATGGCCGTAGAATGAATTAAGTCGTGATTGCTCATGCCTGCTCTGTTTTTTGGTGTGAAATCATAATTTCAGCGGTTGTTGCTACAATACCGTCAACGGTAGCCGTACAGTTATATTTGTATATACCACGTTTTTGCATTACTAATTCAGATTTTAATACAAGTTGGTCACCGGCAACTACTTGTTTTTTAAATCTAACCCTTTCCGCACCAGCAAAGAGGAATAAAGAACCAGGTTTTGGCGTTTCATTGTTCATGATAAACCCTAGAACACCTGAAACTTGAGCTAATGCTTCTACAATTAGAACACCAGGCATAATTGGATATTCTGGGAAATGTCCCTGTAGGAACTCTTCATTGATAGAAACATTTTTATAACCAACAATACTATTGTCAGTAACTTCAGTCACACGATCAACCAATAAGAATGGGTAACGATGCGGCAAATATTGACGAATCGTTTGAATCTGCATTGGTAATTCAGGGATGGCAAATTTAGGTGTAGTTGACTCGGTCATAATATTCTATTTACGCAAATTAAAGGTTGATTCAAGAGACTCTATTTGAGCTTGTATATGATCAAGTCGTTTAGTGATTTGGGTCAATGGCACATCTGCTAATTGTCGCAAGCGTACAATTGTC
Source organism: Acinetobacter sp. GW821-FHT09D10 (assembly GCF_059416285.1). Classification (NCBI taxonomy): domain Bacteria; kingdom Pseudomonadati; phylum Pseudomonadota; class Gammaproteobacteria; order Moraxellales; family Moraxellaceae; genus Acinetobacter; species Acinetobacter sp. GW821-FHT09D10. The sequence continues at coordinate 71,641 of NZ_JBWKOW010000008.1, read as the reverse complement.
TTTTTCCAATGACTATTTTCAAACAATCCAATTCCTGAAGAGTAAGTTCCAGCTTCAGAAATATTTTTTGTGACCATTGACATTCCTGTCAAAGTCACATTATCGGTAATAGAAAGGTGCCCTGATACACCGCAAGCCCCTGCCAGAATACAGTTTTTGCCAATTTTAACACTACCAGCAATTCCGCATTTAGCAGCGATAGCTGTATTTGAACCAATATGAACGTTATGCGCGATTTGCACAAGGTTATCAATAATTACCCCATCTTCCAAAATTGTGTTGTCGAGTGCACCTCGATCAATACTACAATTTGAACCGATGCGAACATCATTACCAATAATAACCGAACCCAATTGAGCAATGCGATGCCACTTTCCTTGATATGGCGCAAAGCCAAAACCTTCACTACCAATTACAGTACTTGCATGAACTCGCACACGATCAGATAACTTAGATCCACCAGTAATGGTGACATGAGCATCAATAAAACAATCTTTTCCAATTTCCACATTATCATCCAGTCGAGTATGAGACTGAATAATCGTGTTATCACCGACCACACAATTTTCGCCAATGACGACGTAATGACCAATATATGCTGTTTCGGAAATGATCGCAGAAGGATGAATTTGAGCCGTACTTTCTATACCTACCGATGTGATTTTTTTATCAAAAACATGAGTAAGTATGGCAAAAGCTAAGTAAGGATTATCAACAATAATAAAATTTTGTTTGTCAGTAAGCTGTTCTTTAATAAGGCTTGTAACAATGTACGCACCCGCACGGCTAGCCTTTGCTTGATCGATATACTTTTCGCCATTCACGAAAGCAATCTGATGAAATTCAGCATTTTCTAAACTTGCTAAGTTTATAAACTGAAGACTACCTGTACCTACTAGCTCACCATTTACGAGGTGAGCTAGTTCATCTAAACGATAATGTTGCACTTTCATTAATTTATTTCATTGAATTAACCTTTTGTATCATTTTATCAGTTAAATCATATTTAGCGTCATAGGCAACGGTTGAATTTTTATTCAAAATGAAGTCAAGATTATTTTCTTTTCGTAATTGTTCAGCTGCTTGCTTCACACGATTCTCAAAAGTTGAATTCATTCCTTGCAAACTAGTTTGAACTTTTGACTGCAAACCTTGTTGAGTAGAATTAAATTCATTGAGTTTTGTCTGATATTGCGCTTGGAGCTTTTTAATATCATCTTCTTTCATTTTTTGCCCTTGAGTTTGGGCTTGACGTTGAAGACCTTCTAATTCTTTACCTAACTGCTCAAGACGAGTTGTGGTTGGCTTAACTGATTGATTCAAACTTGCGTTTTGTTGTTTCAAATAAGCACTGCTTTCGACAACTTTAGCAAGATCAATAACACCATAACCAGCAGCGTTAGTCATAGCAGAAACTGTTAGACCTAGTCCTAACATTAATATATTTAATTTTTTCATTTAAGTTTGTGTCCTTATTTCATGTTTAGTCAAGTCGTACTTAGAAAGTACGACCGATTTCAAACTGGATCTCTTTAGTTTCATCACCAGGCTTATCATTTAGAGGGAATGCATAGCTAAGAGATAATGGTCCTATCATAGTGATCCATGTGAAGCCAACACCTACGCTATAACGCATATTACCTAAGTCGAAGCCATAGTTATCTTCACAGTATTTTTTAGCATCTGCAATTTGCTGACCATTCATAATCATAGAATATGAACCAACGTCACACTTGGTATCAAATACCTGACCACCTTCAGCAAAAAGAACTGGGCGTACTTGGCGAGCCCAATCTCCTTTGAAAGGTAACGGTAAAGCTAACTCAGTACCAAATTGTACTAAAGCATTACCCCCAACTTCTTCTGGAGAACCGTCATTTTGCTTGGTTTCTTGTAAATTTACACTTGAATATTTCGGACCCAAGGTACTGCTATCATAACCGCGAACCGAGCCATAACCGCCCGCATAGAAGTTTTTATAGAATGGCAAATCATTACCATAGCCAAGCTTACCGTATCCTCGCAACACAAAACCAGTGTTACTAATTGGCCAAAATGCCTGAGCATCATAAGTTGCTTTTTGATAGTCAACATCACTACCTGGCAAACCAATTTCAAGACCTACACGATGTGACATACCTGAAGTAGGAAAAATAGGACGGTTTAATGTATTGTATGACCAGCCTAAATTTAAGTTATATGTAAAGAACTCACCCTCAAATGCATTATTATATGGAGTTGGTGTAACAAGGCATTTACCTGTATATGTAACCGCTCCTGTAACTGGATCTGTAGTTGTTTCCAACTGATCTGGTGGGCAGTAAGTATCTTGACCAGTTGCCTTACCTCCATTTGCCAATAAATAATCACGAACATAGGTAGAGACATAAGGGCCAGTCGTTACTTTAGTATTATCAATACCAACCGAAGCACTTAAACTTTGGTTTTCATCAATTGGATAACCAAAACTTAAGCTACCACCGAAACTATCGGTAACATAGTTGTTAACGTTATAGTCGTCATTTAATTTCGTTTTACGATAGTAAACGTTATAACCGCGGCTTACCCCATCAATCGTGAAGTAAGGATCGGTAACACTTAAGTTATAGTAATCTTGAGTTTCAGAACGAGATAAATCGATCGAAACACGATTACCTGTTCCCATAAAGTTAGTTTGACTTAAACCTGCCTGGAATGTGATACCACCACTTTGTGAGTAACCTACAGCTAATGTTGTAGTTCCCGAGTGCTGTTCTTCAACATTTACGTTTAAATCTACCTGATCTGGTGAGTTTGGAATACGCGCTGGTTTAATATCAACAGTTTTAAAAAATCCTGTACGTTCTAAACGAACCTTGGACAAATCAATTTTTTCATTACTCGCTAAAGCGCCTTCCATTTGACGCATTTCACGACGTAATACTTCATCGGCAGTTTTACTATTACCTGTAAAGTTAATACGACGTACAGTAACTTGCTGACCTGGATTTACATAGTAATTTAAGTCAACAACACCTGTGTCATTATTAATTTGCGGAACAATATTCACATCTGCAAAGTAATAACCAGCATTACCGTATTTACGCAATAATAATTGCTTAACAGCATTCACTTTTTCTTGTGAATAAGTATCGCCATCTTTATAGATTTTTAAAGCTTGTAACTCTTCAGGTTTATAAAGTGCATCACCTAAAAACTTGGTTTGACCAAATTTAAATTGACTGCCTTCCTCTACAGCAACTTCAATAAAGATGTTCTTTTTATCTTCACTAATATTCAGTTGCGAATTATTGATATGAAAATTGATATAACCTTTATTGAGATACATAGCGCGCAAAGCTTCAAGGCTCGCTGCCATTTTCTCTCTCGCATAACGGTCATTACGCGTTACAACAGAAGCCCAACCACTTTCTTTAACTGCAAAGGCTTGTTTAATTTCGCTGTCTTTAAAAACAGTATTACCAATAATATTGATATTAAAAACTTTAGCGGCTGTACCTTCATTAAAATTTAATTTAAGTTCAACACGATTATTTGGACGAGCGATCGTATCAACGGTTACATCAGCATCGTAACGACCTTGCTGGGTATATTGCTGCTCTAGTTCAGTTTCAATTGTTTGTAAAGCCGATTTCTTGAAAACTTCGCCTTCAGCAATTCCCATTTTTTTGAGGCCTTGTTCCAATGCCTCTTTAGGAATAAGTTTATTACCCTTAAATTCAAGCTTTGAAATAATTGGGCGCTCTACGACATTAAAAACTAAAGTATCGTTATCTCTTGATGCTTTAATATCGTCAAAAAGTCCAGTGGCATACAATGTTCGAATTGCTTCTGCGATCATCGGTTCATTAACGCGATCGCCACTGTTGATTGGCAACATAGTATAAACATTTGCAGGTGTAAGACGGACCAACCCATCTACGCGAATATCTCGAACAACGAAATCATCAGCTGCATATGCTTGTTGTACCGCCGCCATAGCGCTAACAAGTGCCAAAGGCATTAAAAAATGTGTGTGCCGCATGCCAGTTTTTTCCAGTAAGTTATAAGTCCATATACGTTTACAAACGCATAAAATCATTAAATAAAGCCAAAAGCATCATACTACCGAGCAGTACCATACCAATTTTTAGACCAAACATTTGTATTTGTTCAGAAACAGGCTTCCCTCGAATAGCTTCAATAACGTAATAAACCAGATGTCCACCATCTAGCATTGGAATTGGTAATAAATTTAAAATTCCAAGACTTACACTCATTAAAGCCATAAATGAGATAAAAGTCTGCCATCCCATTTCTGCACTTTGTCCCGCTACTTTCGCGATTGTAATTGGCCCAGAAAGATTCTCTAATCCAATTAAACCCTTAACCATTTTTACTATTGAACTCAATATCATGCTAGAGATCTGACCAGTTTTATCTAGTGACATCTCGAAAGCTTGTATTGGAGTATATTGAATTGTTTGCTTATATTCGTCAGGAATTGTAATTTTTCCTGCATCACTTTTCACGCCCAAAACACCGCTCACTTGCCCCATGTTATCCCGTTTTTCTTGAGGCATGACTTGCAAATGAACTAATTGACCATTACGCAAAACATCAATATTAAGTAATTTTTCTGGAGAATGTTGTACTACCTCTACAACATCAAACCAGTCTTTCATTGCTTGACCATTAATTGAAGCAATACGGTCACCTACTTTCATTCCTTGACGAATTGCAGCTCCATCTTGAGTCAATTCAGTGACAACAGCTGGAATAACCGGACGATATGGTAAAAAACCTAACACATCTAAAGCTGATTCATTCTGATCTTTCAAGAAGTCTTTAATCGGTAAAACAATATTTTTCTCAGTACCGGCACGGTCTACATCAACATTTACACTACCCGTTTCACCTACACGATCAATCAAAGCAAAGTTAAGTTTTTCCCAAGTTTGCGTTTCTTTTCCATCAACCGCAATAATCTTGTCACCTACTTGCATTTGTGCAGTAGCTGCTGGTGAGTTTGGTATGACTTTACCAACTCTAGTGTTTAGTTGTTCTTGTGCTGGTAAAAATAAGATCCAGAAAAGTAAGACAGCAAAAATCAAGTTAATTAAGGGACCAGCTGCAACAATTGCTATACGTTTCCATGGTTTTTGGCGGTTAAATGCATAAGGTAAATCCTGCTCTGCAACATTACCTTCACGCTCATCGAGCATTTTGACATAGCCGCCTAATGGTAAAGCTGAAAGCTGGTATTTGATTCCAGATTTTTTTGATGTCCATTTGAGTAAGGTAGGTCCAAAACCAATCGAATATACTAAAACCTTAACACCTAGTTTTCGTGCCACCCAGTAATGGCCGAACTCATGAATTGCAATTAAAGGACCAAGTAAAAGAGCTGCTGCTGCAATCATAAATAATGCGCTCATTTCAGCCTCCTATACTTGATATATATTGCTGTGCTACGTGTCGTGCTATTTCATCTTTATCTAAAATGCACTCAATATTTTCAGCAACTGAATTTTCCAATTTTTGCAAAGTATGTTCTACCACTTGTGGAATATTTGTAAATCCAATTTGTTCCTTTAAAAATGCAGCAACAGCAACTTCATTTGCGGCATTCAAAATAGTAGGTGCCAAACCTCCCTCACGCATTGCTTGACGTGCCAAATCAAGTGCTGGGAATTTTTGAATATCTGGCGCTTGAAAATTAAGCTGAGAATACTCAAATAAATTTAAAGCAGGAACATTAGTCTGTAAACGCTCAGGCCATGCTAGAGCATGCGCAATTGGCGTACACATATCTGGATTACCCATTTGTGCTAATGTTGAACCATCAACATATTGCACCATAGAATGAATAATACTTTGTGGGTGAACAACAACTGTAACAAAATGTTCGGATATTGAAAACAGATGGCACGCCTCAATCAACTCTAACCCTTTATTCATAAGAGTAGCCGAGTCAACTGAGATTTTCTGCCCCATAGACCAATTAGGATGCTTACAAGCTTGCTGAGGAGTAACTTCTTTTAATTGCTCTAAAGAATGGTTTAAAAAAGGGCCGCCAGAGGCTGTTAATAATATTCTAGATACACCCTGCTGTGGCTGCCCATTTCTTTCGGCTTCTAAATAATTATGAGGTAATGACTGAAAAATAGCGTTGTGTTCGGAATCTACTGGCAATAACAACGCCTGATGATCACGTGCTGCTTGCATCATGATTTCACCAGACATAACCAAAGCTTCTTTATTCGCTAATAATACCCGCTTGCCAGCTTTTACAGCAGCCAAAGTGGGCAACAAACCTGCGGCACCAACAATTGCAGCCATAACCACATCAACATCTGGATGAGAAGCAATGCTTACCAGACCTTGCTGGCCAACCAGAATTTCAATATTTTGTAATTTATTATCCGCAAATAATGCTGTTAATTCGACAACTTTTTGCTCTGGAACAACCACAACTTTTGGTTGGAACTGTTTACAAATTTCAACCAACTCAAAAATTCGGCTATGAGCTGAAACTGCAAACACTGAATACTTATCAGGATGTTGATTTAAAATTTTTAAGGTACTTTGACCAATGGAACCGGTTACACCTAATATGCAAACAGATTGTGTCATCTATAAATCTACACCAATAAGTTTTAATATATACATTCCCGTTGCAAAGATCGGGGCTGCAGCAAGTAAAGAATCAATACGATCTAAAACACCACCATGACCAGGTAGAACACGGCCAGAATCTTTAATACCGGCACGACGTTTAATCATTGATTCAAATAAGTCACCCAAAACTGAACCAAATACTGTAATTAATGACAATATAAGAAACAGAATTTGCTGAATTAAAGTTAAATTTAGATAATGATATTGCACAACCAACATTATTACTACGGTCGTAATAATACCACCGTACAAACCTTCCACTGATTTGTTAGGGCTTACAGTCGGAGCTAGTTTTCTTTTCCCAAATTTGCGACCAACAAAGTAAGCACCACTATCTGCGCCCCATACGAGCAAGAACAGATACATTAACCACCATGGTGAGCTCTGCCATACTACAAAAATTGAGGTTACCGCAGCACAGACTAAAATTATGCCAATCACATACAAAGTCGCGTTATACCAGCCATCAAATTCAGGAAATGACTTAACCCAATATACACTTACAATCCAAGTCAAAATTGAAGCAGACCACAAAAGTAATGCAATATCATGGAAAAATAGGGCAACACCTGAAACAAATGCAACAAGCAGACCGTAGCACCAAGCTTTAGGTTTAACAGCATTTGCAGTTTCGCGAGGCATTAATTTATACCATTCATACCCCGCAACCCCTGCTGCAACAATCATAAGAACCAACATTGGATAATGTGATTGCGTAGCAAACATACAGCCTAAAACAACTGCAACAAGTACCAATGCGGTAACAATCCGCTCTAACATTATAAATTCTCTATTTTCTCTTGCTGAATTTGTTCAGATGTTTTGCCAAAACGACGTTCACGCCCAGAAAAAACATTCAAGGCATGATCGAACTCTTTTACTGTAAATTCTGGCCATAAAGTATCCGTAAAATACAGTTCCGCATAAGCTGCTTGCCATAACAAGAAATTAGATATGCGATAATCTCCGCCTGTACGGATTAATAAGTCCACAGCCGGCAGATCGTTTAGACTGACATATTTTTCGAACAAATCAACATTTATTTGATCAGCACCAAATTCACCACGGGAAACTGCTTGAGCAACCTGTTTTGCTGCATTTGCAATGTCCCACATCCCACCATAGCTGATTGCAATAGTTAAAGTCATAGTGTCATGGTGTGCTGTCTGTTGCTCTGCATCTTCCATTAAGGCAACTAAGTGTGAGGATAATCGAGAACGATCACCGATAAAACGCAAAGCAATATTAAATTTCTTCATGCGAGGTATTTGCTCATGAATACTTTCTTCCAGAAGCTTCATAAGCAGATCGACCTCATACTGCGGTCGATTCCAATTTTCACTTGAAAATGCAAAAACAGTTAAAGCACGAATACCAGTTTTTTTGCAATGTTCAACGATAGGATCAAGAACATTTTTACCCTCCCGATGCCCATCACCTTTTTGCATTTGATGTTTTTTTGCAAAGCGGTTGTTGCCATCCATAATGATGGCAACATGCTTGGGAAGATGATACTCTTCAGAATCGGTCATAAAAATTAGACCTTCATCAATTCTGCTTCTTTCGCTGCAAGACGCTTGTCTACTTCTGCAACATATTTATCAGTGATTTTCTGGATATCATCACCTGCACGGCGCTCATCATCTTCAGAAATTTCTTTTTCTTTTAGCAATGCTTTGATATCACCCAATACATCACGGCGAATATTACGAATCGCAACTTTTGCATTTTCAGCTTCATTACGCGCAACTTTTTGCATATCACGACGCGTTTCTTCAGTTAATGCTGGTAAAGGTACACGAATTGCATCTGCTGTAATCGGGTTTAAACCAAGATCACTTTCACGGATTGCCTTATCAATAGCTGAAACCATTGTACGCTCAAATGGCTGAACAACAAGTGTACGTGAGTCTTCGATACCCACGTTTGCTACTTGATTTAAAGGCACATCAGAACCGTAGTAAGGAACCATCACACCATTTAAGATTGATGGGTGTGCACGGCCGGTACGAACTTTAGCAAACCCTAGTTCCAAAGACTCTAGAGTTTTTAACATACGCTGTTCGCTGTCTTTTTTCAGATCGTTAATCATATGATCTACCTTACTTATTTATTCAAAGATATATTTAACAAATTTAATTTAGCGCTAGTATAAAGAGCTTTAGGTAACACGTACATTATTTAGTAACGCGCGTTCCTTCTTTTTCACCCATTACTACTGACAATAACGCACCTGATTTATTCATATCAAAAACTTGCAATGGCACATTATGGTCTCGACATAAACAAATAGCGGTTAAATCCATAACACCAAGTTTTTCATCTAACACCTGATCAAAGGTTAAATGATCGTATTTAACAGCATCTTCAAATTTACTTGGATCTTTATTATAAACGCCATCTACTTTAGTCGCTTTTAAAATCAAATTCGCTTCAATTTCAATTCCGCGTAAACATGCCGCTGTATCCGTTGTAAAAAATGGATTTCCTGTACCTGCAACGAAAACACAAACTTCACCTTGGCTCAAATGACGGATAGCATCACGACTTGAATAAGACTCTACTACCGTACCAATTGGCAATGCAGACATAAGACGAGTTCTGATATTACGACGAACTAGAGCATCACGCATAGCTAAGCCATTCATTACAGTTGCAAGCATACCCATTTGATCGCCTGTTACACGACCAACTAGGCCATCTTTTTGCAACTGACTACCACGGTACAAATTACCGCCACCCACAACGATGCCCACTTGTACACCTAAGCCAACCAAGTGTGCAATTGAAAGGGACATATGATCTAAAACTTGGGCATCAATACCCATGTCTTTATTACCTGACAATGCCTCACCAGATAATTTTAATAGAATACGTGAATAACGAGGGCTAATTGTTTCCGCCATGACTTTGCTCCAAAACCTCTTAAACTGAATGCTCTTTAATATATTTCGATTAAACCGATTTAATTTTAATTAACTTTGCAAATAAATCGTATTCATCCGCATCGGTAATTTCGACTTCCAACATATCGCCCGGTTGAATAGTGTTCTTATCGATATCTTCTACAAACACATTACCGTCAATTTCCGGAGCATCAGCATAAGAACGTGCAACGGCAACAGGATATTCATCTTCTAAACTATCGACCAAAACAGTCATCGTTTGGCCAATACGTTTTTGCAATCTAGCAGCAGAAATTTCTTGCTGGACTTGCATAAAGCGCTCGTAACGATCTTGTTTAATTTCTTCTGGTACATGATCTGGCAAATCATTTGCCGTTGCACCTTCTACTGGCGAATAGGTAAAACAACCCACACGATCAAGTTGAGCTTCTACGAGCCAATCAAGCAACAGCTGGAAATCTTCTTCAGTTTCACCCGGGAAACCGACCACGAAAGTAGAGCGGATCACAAGATCAGGACATTTTTCACGCCACAACTTAATTTTTTCTAGTGTATTTTCACTGTGAGCCGGACGCTTCATTAATTTAAGAATACGTGGGCTTGCGTGTTGGAATGGAATATCTAGATATGGCAGGATTTTACCTTGTGCCATTAAATCAATTACCGCATCCACATGTGGATATGGATAAACATAGTGTAAACGCACCCAGATGCCAAGTTGGCCTAGTGCTTCACACATGTCGAAGAATTTTGTCTTAACAGGCTGACCATTCCAGAAGTCAAGTTTGTACTTGGTGTCTACGCCATAAGCTGATGTATCTTGAGAAATAACCAAGATTTCTTTAACACCCGCTCTTTTAAGTGCAGCAGCTTCTTCTAATACACTACCGATTGGACGAGAAACCAAGTCACCACGCATACTTGGAATAATACAGAAGGTACAACGATGGTTACATCCTTCAGATATTTTTAAGTAGGCATAATGCTTTGGTGTTAAGCGAATTCCCTGTTCAGGAACCAAATCAATAAACGGATTATGTTTAGGTGGTGCTGGTACATATTCATGCACAGCTTCCATCACATCTTGATAAGCTGCTGCACCAGTAACCTTTAAAACGTTTGGATGCATTTGACGAATTTTATCTTCATCTTTACCTAAGCATCCAGTAACGATCACTCGACCATTTTCACTCATGGCCTCGCCAATTGCATCTAGCGACTCTTGTACCGCAGATTCAATAAAACCACAGGTATTAACAACTACTAAATCAGCACCATCATAATCTGATGCAACTTGATAACCTTCAGTCTTTAACTGAGTTAAAATTCGTTCAGAATCTACCAATGCCTTAGGACAACCTAAAGAAACAAAACCGACTTTGGGGGTCTTCATGAATCTGCGCTCCACTTGAATGCGCGTATTGTATGTCTTTTCTTGTCTCAAGCATAGGTGGAAAGCCTACTCTTTGTGTAATGCACCAAAATACAACCAACATTTGCACCAAAACTCACCTTTGCACCAATTTAGATCATGTTATTATCTAAACTTGAGCTATCCGCTTTGATCAAAAGATATAAAGAACGATTTCAGCGCGTTTTTAAGCACCTTAAAACTTTAAAAGAACCCATAAACAAAGTTGGCGTATATTTTGCATCGTTCATGTTCTATAACGGTGAAAATCCGATAACCAATGAAGATGCCATTGCGCTATTTTAAGACAGGAACGATTCGCTAATGGATCAACACAACCCTATCGACTATCGCCTATTGGTAGACAATTTAACTACTGCGATTTTATTAATCGATAGTAACTTGAACATTTTTTATTTAAATTCAGCCTGTGAAGCCCTATTTGACATTAGTTTGCTCCGTGCTTCAGGACAGCCCGTTTTAAACTTGCTTCATGCCCCTGACGATACTTTTAATACGCATGAAGCTTTATTGAACACCATAAAAACCGGACAACCCTATACGCGTCGAGAAGCTGTCATTAATGTCAACTTTAAAGACCTTCATGTGGATTACACAGTTTCTCAATTAAATGCAGGTAAAAGCTACCATCCATTACTGTTGATCGAACTTAATCCAATCGATCGCATGTTAAAGATTTCAAAAGAAGAAAATCTGGTTCAACAGCATCAGGTAGCTAGGCAGCTCGTACGTGGTGTTGCACATGAAATTAAAAACCCACTTGCAGGTATTCGGGGAGCAACCCAGTTACTCGCTCGTAGTTTAAATGATAAGACTTATGCTGAATTTACAGACGTCATCATTAATGAAGTAGATCGTTTAACTAACTTGGCTGATACCATGTTAGGTTCTAGACAACTACCAAGTTATGAAAATGTTAACGTACACGAACCCTTAGAACGGGTACGTTCTCTTATTGCAAACCAGACAAAGAAGAAAATTAAAATTATACGTGACTATGATTTGTCATTACCTGATGTTAATGCCGATCGAGATCAGTTAATACAGGTTATGCTCAACATTAGTGTAAATGCAATTCAAGCCATAACAGAGAACAAAGCATTTTTTATAGATCAGGAACCGGAGTTAATTCTACGTACGCGAATACAGCGTCTTGTTACGATTAATGGTGTATTGAATCGATCCACCGTTCGGGTCGACATTGAAGATAATGGACCAGGCATTCCTGAAAATATTTTAGAGTCTGTGTTTTATCCGTTGGTTACTGGACGAGCAAAAGGTACTGGGCTTGGCCTGAGTATTGCACAGAATATTATGCATCAACATAACGGAATGATTGAATGCCAATCTGTTCCTGGAAAAACAATTTTTAGCTTATATTTACCTTGGGAGTCAGACCGTGTCGCGAAATAAAATATGGGTTATTGATGATGATCGCGCCATGCGATGGGTATTGGAAAAGACCTTTAAAGAAGAAGGTTTTGATGTTACCAATTTTGAAGAAGCTCAAACTGCGCTTGAACGTTTGCATCATGACGCTCCCGATGTCATTTTAACTGACATCCGCATGCCTGGGATTGATGGGTTAACTTTCTTATCTAAAGTCAAAAACACTCATCCAGATTTACCTGTCATTATTATGACTGCACACTCCGATTTAGAGTCTGCTGTTTCAAGCTACCAAACAGGTGCATTTGAATATTTACCAAAGCCATTTGATATTGATGAAGCTTTAGCCTTAGTCAATCGTGCAATTCTGCATATCAACAAGCTACAACAGCAAGAAGCTACAAAAACAGCTTTACCTGTTCAATCAACAGAAATTATTGGTGAATCTCCGGCAATGCAGGAGGTTTTCCGCGCCATTGGCCGTTTATCTCAATCTCATATTACCGTTTTAATTAATGGTGAATCAGGTACAGGTAAAGAATTAGTTGCGCATGCTTTACACAAGCACTCCCCACGCCGTGCTAAGCCTTTTATTGCTTTAAATATGGCTGCAATTCCAAAAGACTTGATTGAAACCGAGTTATTTGGTCATGAAAAAGGCGCTTTTACAGGTGCAAACACCCAGCATCAAGGCCGCTTTGAACAAGCAAATGGCGGAACACTATTTCTTGATGAAATTGGTGACATGCCATTTGAAACACAGACTCGACTACTTCGTGTACTCGCTGACGGTGAGTTCTATCGTGTAGGTGGACATATCCCAGTTAAAGTTGATGTTCGAATCGTTGCGGCAACGCATCAGGATTTAGAAAAGCTGGTGAATGAAGGTCGCTTCCGTGAAGACTTATATCATCGCTTAAATGTGATCCGCATTCACATTCCTAAACTTGCCCATCGCAGTGAAGATATACCAATGCTGGCTCAGCATTTTCTTGCACGTGCTGGTAAAGAACTTGGCGTAAGTCCAAAAATCTTACGTACCGAGACAACAGACTATATGCAACAGTTGCCATGGCCCGGCAATGTTCGACAACTTGAAAACACGTGTCGCTGGTTAACGGTAATGATCACTGGACGTGAAGTTTATCCAGAAGATTTACCTTCTGAGCTTAAACAAGTTCCACTACAAAAAAATAGTGAATCAGGGCAACCTGCACCTTCATTTGACCGCATTTCACTACATCATTGGGATGAACTACTAAATCAATGGGCAATTCAAAAACTTAAAAATGGTGAAATGAAAATTCTGGATATTGCGACACCAATGTTTGAGCGTACCTTAATTAATGCAGCCTTACTGCAAACTCGCGGGCGTAAACGCCACGCAGCAGAATTACTGGGTTGGGGCCGCAACACCCTAACTCGCAAGTTAAAAGAACTTGGAATGGATTCTGCTGACGATGATGAAGAAGATGAACATAAGGTTACCCAAACTGAAGCCTAAAAAGCTTATTACCTAAATTAAAAGCGGCTAAGGATGTCTTAGCCGCTTTATTTTTTATTAAATTTGAAAATGAACATCAGGTTACATCATTAGAGCACCCTAAAAATAGATCTAACCAACTATTTTATATAAGTTAATTTTAAAGCTATTTTATTTACTGTTCAGCAGTTGATCTAAAAAAATAGTGATGACCATCCTTAAAGATAGTTTTGCTATACTAAATAAGCAAAGTCAGTCGTTGTTATGAAATTTTATGCATGATTCAGTCCTTGAGTCACATCATTCAGTATGTGAAAAACCTCAAACACGCCGCGGTATTGAACGTCGTTTAGCTCTTCTGTTAAGCGCGACCGAGCTGTTCTTGGAAAAAGGATATGATGCAGTTTCACTTGATGACATTGTTAATCATGCCGGTGGCTCTAAGGCTTCTATTTATAAATATTTTGGCAATAAAGAGGGGCTTTTTGCCGCTATTTGTGATCATAAACGTGAAATGTTTTTTAAAGATGTATGTATTGCATTCCAACCAGAAAAAAGTACTTTAAGAGAATATCTTATTCAAACACTCAATCGTGTTTATGTTCACATTATTCAACCCGAACATGTTGCTTTTTTAAGACTTATTATCGAACAGACCGAGTGTAATACTGTGCTCATACAATACCTATATGACAAATGGGTACACAATTTACAAAACACGCTTACCCAAGCATTAGAGTCTGCAGATAAATCAGGGGAAATTACATGCAATTCTCCCTATTATTCTTCACTCATGTATTTTGGGATCTTACGCGATATTGAATGGCGTATGATTATGGGTATGCCTGCTCTACCAGATGAGAAAGAAGCTATTGATTATATTGAATATTCCGTAGATATTTTCCTCAAGGGCCACCATAAAGTCTAATTCTTTTGCATTTTAAAATGCTTATAGTATAGTAGACTTCTTTTTTTCCACATCCACCCAGCCAACAACAGATAATTGTTGTATTTCCTAACAATTATTATGGAGTAGCTACATGGCTCTAAGACATTTCCTGACTTTACGTGATCTATCCACTCTAGAACTTAATCGCATTTTAGAACGCGCAAGCGAGCTTAAAAAAATGCAGCATGGCAATAAGGTATTCCAACCTTTTGTTGGTAAAGTATTGGGAATGATTTTTGAGAAATCAAGCACGCGTACACGTATCTCTTTTGAAGCAGGCATTAATCAATTTGGTGGTAGTGCGATTTTTCTATCGCCTCGCGACACACAATTAGGTCGTGGTGAACCAATTGAAGACTCAGCACGTGTAATTTCAAGTATGCTTGATATTGTGATGATTCGTACTTTCGGTCATGACATTGTTGAACGTTTTGCATCGTATTCAAAAGTTCCTGTTATTAATGGTTTGACAGATGACCATCATCCTTGCCAGTTACTTGCAGATTTACAGACTTATAATGAACACCGCGGTAGCATTAAAGGCAAAACCGTTGCTTGGATTGGTGATGGCAATAATATGTGTAACTCATATATTGAAGCTGCACACATGATGGGCTTTAAACTCAAAATTGCATCGCCGAAAGGATATGAGCCTAAACCTGAATTTCTAGCAGAGTTTGGTCATTGTGTTGAAGTTTTTGACAATGCAGAAGACGCTGCTGTAAATGCTGATCTCATTGTGACAGATGTATGGGCAAGCATGGGACAAGAAGAAGAACAGAAGCTTCGTGAAAGAGCCTTTGCTGCTTTTCAGGTCAATGAAAAATTAATGGGACTTGCTCATCCTGACTGTTTGTTCATGCACTGTTTACCTGCCCATCGTGGTGAAGAAATTTCTGAAACCATGCTTGATCATAAAAATGCAGTGGTCTGGGATGAAGCTGAAAACCGTTTACATGCACAAAAAGCTTTGATGGAATTTTTATTAAATGAGCATCTAAAATAAGCTTAATTTCTTTCATTAAAAAAACAGCACTTTTATCGTGCTGTTTTTTTATTTTCTAAATTACTTCTTTTGTTTAGTATAATTTTTTTAATATTCTTGTTTAGGCTGACGAATATATAAGCAAGCCGTATTTTATCTCTCATATATAATCGTGTATAACATTGAACACAATAAGCCAAACTCACTCTTGCTGAGTACGATCATGACCACTCTTGAACAATCATTAGCTCAAATCCCTACTTTTTCTGTTATTCATGAGCACTTATTTAGTTCAGCTCAACCCTCAATCGAACAACTGAAACTGATTAAAGAATATGGTTGTAGTACAGTCATTAATCTCGCTTTAAGTAACGCACCAAATCATATTGAAAATGAAGATCGCATTTGTTTAGACCTCGGTTTAAATTATATCCATATTCCAATTGACTGGGAGACTCCATCTGCTGAGCAATGTTTATTAGTACTCGATCTCATTAATCATTTAGTCCAGAATGAAATTGTCTGGATTCACTGTACTAAAAACGATCGTGCTAGTTGCCTTATGTATGTCTATAGACAGTTTTATATGAATATGGATATGCCCACTTCTCAAGATTTACTCCACGAAATTTGGGAACCTAATGAAACTTGGACAGGGCTTATTCATAGCATTACCTTACAGCTACAAGGCCGTAAGGCAACTCTAGAGCTTCAACAGTCTTTGCAACAGGCCGATCACTTAGTGTGATGAGAGACTAGAACAGTTGCTGTAGCCAAAATACCCTCTTGACGACCGGTAAACCCAAGTTTTTCGGTTGTCGTCGCTTTAATACTGATTTGATTAACATCTACATTTAAAACATTAGCAATGCTTTGACGCATTTCCAAATTATGCTTAGCTAATTTGGGACGCTCACAAGCCACCGTAATATCAGCATTATTTAACTGATAACCGCGATCCAATATGAGTTGGTAAACATGCTTTAATAATACTCGGCTGTCTGCACCTTTGTATTCTGGGTCAGTGTCAGGAAAATGTTGTCCAATATCTCCAAGTGCCAAAGCACCCAACAAAGCATCACACAGAGCATGAAGAACCACATCGCCATCAGAGTGTGCTTTCAAGCCATGTGTATGTGGAATTTGAATGCCAGCCAATGTAACGAAGTCCCCCGCTTCAAAGGCGTGCACATCCATTCCTTGTCCAATGCGAATTTGAGCAACCATATAACTATTACCTTCCATAAAAACGTAAGAAATCTTGTATTCAGCCTTTCTGTTTCGCTATAGTACACCTAGCAAAGTAGACTGAAAGTATAAGCGATCATGCTGTCTAATACTGATATGAATCAATTGAAAAGATTAAGTTTTGCCGTGACACTGAGTTGTTTGTGTTCATCTCTTGTCTTTGCAGAATCAATAGACTGCCCCAATTCTGGAACTGAGCTTAAAATCTGCTCAAAAACATTTAGTGAATCGAAGAAACAACTCGATAATAAATATCTTTCCGCATATTTAGTTACTGATGCCCCCTTACAGCTTTTACAGGATACACAAAAGTTATGGTCTAAGCATGCTCAGCAATGCAAGAGTAATACATGCGTTCAGCAACAGTTTGATTTACGTACTGATGACCTAAATTTTTATGCATCACTTAAGCAAACGCTTACCCAACATTATCTTAAATTTGAAAATGGACGTATAGCTGCACAACCTGTTCACATTCAAGTCCATCAGCTTGCAAAGGATAAAATCAAGATTGAAGGAATCGCATACCGCAATCCAAATAACCGCAAAGAAACTCAAACGATTTCTTTGATGGCCTATAGTTCGCCTGAACAAAAAAGTGAAATTTTAGACAATGAGCACAACTGTAAATATCAGTTTAATTTTCAAAAAGCTTTACTTAGTGTGAAAACCCAACAAAAAGGCTGTGAGCGGTTTAGCGGAATCTACCGACTATATGATTAATACGTAAAATAAAAGCCAGTGTTTAAACACTGGCTTTTATTTTCTAGACCGGATATTTTTGAGCAATATCCTGACCCACTAAAACTGCTGTCGCCGCAGACAAAGTCCAACCTAAGTGCCCATGTCCGGTATTATAGAAAATACGCGGTTGTTTAGACTGCTTCACCACAGGCAGCATATTAGGCATCATAGGCCTTAAACCTGCCCAAGGCACCACATGCTCAGTTGAAATATCGAAATTACGGTTTACCCAATTCACCAATGGTTGAATACGATCAGCCCGTATATCTCGGTTGTAACCGTTAAATTCAGCGGTACCTGCCACGCGCAACCGATCTTTACCTAAACGAGAAGTCACGATTTTAGCACTTTCATCTAGTAAGCTTACCCATGGTGCATTCTTTACACTTTGCTCATCTTTTAATTGCACGGTAATTGAATAACCTTTTACTGGGTAGACATTTACTCGCTCTCCAATCATATCGGCGAGTTGATAACTCCCTACACCACCACAAACCACAAGCACATCACCTTCGATCTGGATGTTATCGGATTCAACAAGATAAGGGTGCTCTGCACTTGGCTGACAACTTACAATCACTTTGTCTGTATGACACTTAATATCTGTGACTTCCAGACCAAATTTATACTGAACACCATATTGCTTAGTTTTTTCAGCCAAAGAGGTTGAATATTTATGGATATCCCCCGTTGCATCACTTGGTGTGTAATAACCACCAAAATATTCACCCGTTAACGATGGCTCTATCGTTTTCATTTCATCAGGTGAAACTGAATAGCGCTCCAATTTACCTTTATTCAAGACATTGTTTACTTGTTTAGCGATGTCGTAATCAGCCTTACTATGATACATATGAAGAATGCCACGTTTCTCCAAATCAAACTGAAGTTGCTCTTTTTCTGCAACTTCAAACAAACGCTTACGAGCGAGTAATGCCAATCGGACCGTCTCGATCGTATTAGCTTCATAGTTTTTAATATGGGATAAGAACTCAACCAGCCAACTATACTTATGCAAACTAAATGAAGGATTCAGTAGTAGCGGCGCGTCTTTTTGTCTCATCCACTTAAAGCCCTTAACTACAGTGGCTTTTTGGTTCCATACTTCGGCGTTACACGCCGATAATTGCCCTCCATTGGCAAATGATGTTTCCATTGCAGGATATAGATGTCGATCAATCACTGTGACTTGATAACCTAGTTGCGATAATTCATAGGCAGAGGTAACCCCTGTGATTCCCGCACCTATCACAATAACATGTGGCATAACAGACTCCTCAGAAATGCAAAACATTTCATCAGTACAGCCCATCTGTCATTGGTACCTGAGAGTTTCGACCCCAACGTTACCTTTTAACGTTTAGATCTTCCCCTTCGGTGAGTTTATAATTTATAAGTTATTATTTTCAATTCTTATAAATCTAAGCTTCTCTCCAGATTTTTTAATTATTACAGTCCTTCTGCCTGAGAGTTTCCGGGCTTGTTGCTCCTTCGGCGGGTTCTTTCGAACCTCTCTCCCGCAATAATTTTGTATTTATATAAGCAATGTATCTGCCACTTTAAAAAAAACGCATTCTTTTCTTGTAAACTTTTGTACCGATAATTATCAAGTTATAAATCATTAATTTAATTATAAAAATAAAAAAGGTGAATCTTTATGAATTCACCTTTTGTGTTTAATTAGAGTTTTCCATTGAGCACTGGGTCTGAAACCGTACCCTTCCATTGCTCACGCAAGGTCGGTAAATAAAATTTCTCACCAATAGTGACCAATTCTGCATCAATCAATGCGTGAACTTCGTGCATAAAAATATAATCAAGTGCAACCAAAGAAAGTTCATGATTTTTTTGGGCGGTTTTCTTGCGTTTCGCTTGAGCTTGTTTCACTAACTCATTCGCAAAATTTTTATCTTTATAAGCCGTGATTGCATTTAAACGAAGTTCAATAACACCCCATCCAGCTAATAGCTTTTTAAACACATCAAAATCTTCTGAAGTTGATTCCCATGTTACATTTTCTAGATCATTATCATCAGGTAAAACTGGCAATAACAGGTCACCTGTACTTGGGAAAATCTTTTTAAGATTTAACAGAAACTTAACAGGCTGATCACCGGGATAATCATTAAATTGCACATGTTGTTGGGTATCTGTCAAATAAATAGAGAGCATTCAAAAATCCTTAGCTAAGCTTCTGTTTTTAAATTTTTTATTTCCAATCTCGCAAAATAGATGCAAAACAAAAAACAATATAAAAACAGGACAAGGTGCGCATTTTAACAATTATGACAGCTTATTCAACGCTAATTCGCCATTAATTAGTGAAACTTACACCCTCTTGATAAAAAGCCCTCCGAAAAGAGCTCTTTGTGGATACAGGTTCAATTCTTGCCATCGCTAAAAACCTACCAATCACTAGGATTCAACAGGACTTCTTATGTCGTAACAGATACACAGCTAATAAGACTTTTTAATAAAGTTGTTCATT
This sequence comes from Acinetobacter sp. GW821-FHT09D10, assembly GCF_059416285.1. Taxonomy (NCBI): domain Bacteria; kingdom Pseudomonadati; phylum Pseudomonadota; class Gammaproteobacteria; order Moraxellales; family Moraxellaceae; genus Acinetobacter; species Acinetobacter sp. GW821-FHT09D10. The sequence continues at coordinate 51,357 of NZ_JBWKOW010000008.1, read as the reverse complement.
GTATGTCTAAACTAAATTGAAGAAATGAACTCTTCTGTAGTTTTTAACTGAGCAAAAGCATTGCTTAAAACTTGGTTATGATGATCAATGATTTGCGGAGCATTTAAAGCTGCTGAATCAGTTGTTGTATGTGCATCTGAGATTAGTGTCACTTTATATCCATACTCTGAAGCAGCCCTAACATTAGTATCAATACAATATTCAGTTTTCATGCCAGTAATTATGATTTCATCAATATCAAGTTTCTCTAATACTTCTTTTAAAACAGTATTTTTAAAGCTACTAGGGTACATTTTTTCAATGACTGTATCTTTATGTGGATTAAAAGGTAAATCTGTAATTAGTTGAGTATTCGCACCGTTTGGATCTAATGGTGTGCCTTTCCCACCGACATGCCGAATAAAGATAATTGGTCTATCGTTCAAGCGGCAATATTCAATAAGGCTAAGAATGTTTGAAAGTACAAGTTTGACATTATGTGGCTTAGGGTCGCCATTAAATAAGCCCTTTTGCATATCAATAACGAGTAAAGCTGATTTTGAGTTACTACTAAGTTTTTTCATAATCTTTCTCTGTAAAACCAATAATGAACAGAGAAAAATTAACCCAGCCATTATTGGCCGGGTTTGGTTATCTTATTAAGTCACTTTAATAAAAAATCACACGCAGCCTTGCTTAAAGGTCGTGGTGGTTGTCGTGATTTTATTCAATAAACAGTTCATTTGTTTTAACTGCCCATAATTAAAGCGTGATTAACCATACCATAGCTTTTTCAAAAGAAACAAAGCTTTTTAAATTTTTTATTTTGTGAAGTACCTTTCACTCTTAATTAGTTCTTACAGAAATACTTCATAATAGAAAGCTAATTTATTTAACTGAAAGTAAGTATTCATATGCTGTTTTCTCATCACTCTGTAGTTTAATGACTGCATCAGTTTCATCATTCAAAGTAAGGTTAAATACCTTCTCACCATCATAAGAAATTTGATGGCCCATACGGAATTCTGAATCAATTGACTCAAGAATAATAAAATTCCCTTCGATATTCGAAGCAATATAGTAAGTATTGTTCCGATGAACATATCTAATTGTGTACATCACTATTTAAATTCCATCTAAAAAATTATGTTTTTTCTTAAATAATAAAAAAGCTCACTTCCTCTTCTCAAGCAGAAATGAAGCTAGCGAAAAAAAGATCCGCCCTTCTTTTGATTTCTAGCACTAATCGTTCAGCGCCAAACTAATATATAAATATTACAGAAATACTTAACAATAAAAAACCCCGCCATTAGTCGATACTGAGTCGGGTTTCTTGTACCGTCATATGTCTGAGAGAACTAACTCTCACATGGGCTTACTGCTATTTAAATTAATCTTTACACTTAACTTTCAAAACGGCTGCCTTGGTATTTACTGGAATTAGCAGTCCTGAATTATAGACAGTATGATGATTTACGATTTTGTTATTGCTATCCAACTCATCAAAACCCTTATCTTTACATATTTCTTCTGCTTTACCGATTAACTTTGATCTCAAAGCTTCTCTTGAACCAAATGCATTACTTTGAGCATGAAGTTGGTAAATACCAGGATTCACCTCAGCTACAGAAGGTGGAAACATTTGTAGACAACCCGACAAGGTACAAACTATTACTGCTAAAACAACTATTGATTTAGTCTTTTTCATTTATTTGAACTTAAAATAAAATAACGTAGCAAAATTAAAGTCTAGATATGACATTAGTATTTCAAGGTATAAAAAAGCCTACTTTTTCAAGCAGGCCTTCCCCTTATGATTTTTTGCGCTGATCATTCAGGACTTTTGTTGTACTTAGCAACTTGCGGATATTACAGAAGTATTTGACAATAAAGAAGCCCATCAGAAGAGATTATTTACTATTTGGTGAAACCATTTTATCAGGCTTAACCACTTCATCAAATTGCTCTGCCGTAACTAAACCAAGCTCAACAGCAACCTGCTTTAAAGTTTTATTTTCTTTATAGGCAGTCTTGGCAACTTTTGCAGAATTTTCATAGCCGATCACTGGATTTAAAGCAGTGACCAACATGAGAGAATTATGTAAGAAGTGATCAATTTTATCCTGATTAGGTTCAATTCCCACCGCACAGTGATCATTAAAACTATTACAAGCATCGCCAAGCAACTGAATAGACTGCAATAAGTTGTAAGCAATCACTGGCATAAATACGTTTAATTCAAAGTTACCTGAAGCACCAGCCACATTAATGGTCGTATCATTTCCAAGCACTTGTGCAACAACCATCGTCATTGCTTCACTTTGTGTCGGATTGACTTTACCCGGCATAATGCTTGAACCAGGTTCATTTTCTGGAATACGGATTTCACCAAAACCACAACGTGGTCCACTTGCCAACCAACGAATATCATTGGCAATTTTATTTAAACTGACTGCAAGCGTTTTTAATGCGCCAGAAGCAAACACAGCAGCATCACGTCCTGCAAGTGCTTCAAATTTGTTGGGAGCCGTCACAAATGGTAAGCCCGTAAGTAAAGCAAGTTGTGCAGCTGATTTCACTGCATAGTCAGGATGTGCATTTAACCCTGTACCTACCGCAGTACCACCTAATGGTAATTCATATAAGCCTGTTAATGCCTGTTGCAACCGAACTAATCCATGCTCAAGCTGTGATACATAGCCACTGAATTCTTGACCCAATGTTAATGGCGTTGCGTCTTGTAAATGGGTACGACCAATTTTAACAATAGACTGAAAATCATCAGATTTTTTTTGCAAAGTCGCTTTAAGCTGCTCTACAGCTGGAATGAGTAATTCATTAATTTGCAGACTTGCAGCAACATGAATTGCTGTTGGAAATGAGTCGTTTGTTGACTGCGCACGATTGACATGGTCATTTGGATGTACTGGCTTTTGGGCACCTAATGCTTGACCTAATTTTTGGTTTGCAATATTGGCAATCACTTCATTGCAGTTCATGTTACTTTGCGTACCAGAACCAGTCTGCCAGACAACTAAAGGAAACTGGGAATCCCATTTACCATCAATTACTTCTTCAGCCGCGCCCACAATATATTGGCTCAAATCTTGTGGTAACTGTTCAAGTTCAGCATTCGTTATCGCAGCAGCCTTTTTTACTAGCCCCATTGCTCGAATCATGGCACGTGGTAATCGTTCTTGCCCGATTTTAAAGTTCTGTAAGCTGCGTTGAGTCTGTGCTCCCCACAATGCTTCATTCGGAACTTCAATCTCACCCATAGTGTCATGTTCAATTCGTGTTTGCATAGAAACCTCAGTTATCTGGTTAAAGAACTTACGGGCTGAAGCAAGTATTTGCTCTGGCTAGTTAATTTTTAATATCGTACTCAAGCATTCCATTGTTGTAAATAAGAATCATTATCTTATCTTCCATTTAATGTATTTTGATAAAAGCGCCATTCATCTTCAATCATTTGTTTTAACGAGCGTTTAGGTGTCCATTGCAATAATGTTTTTGCTTTCGTTATGTCTGCCCCAACTTGACCTAACTCAACATGCTTATAAATTGCAGGTTGAGTCGCAATTTCAGCTTGAGTTACCTGTGAAATTTCATCTAGTAATTGACGAATAGAGTGAACTTGGTCATGGGCAATATTGAATGCCTCACAACAATGTGTTTGATCACGTAGCCAATGTAAGCTTGCAGTTACAGCTTCACACACATCTAAAACGTGTAGAAAACTACGTTCAGTCGTATGGTCTGATGTTTCAGCTTGATCTTGTAATTCAATTAAATCACGTTGCATTGCCGCAACTTGCATCGCAAGCGGTACAATATTTTTAGGCAGCTGTGCGACATACTCTCCGAGTACCCCATGTTCAAATGCACCTACAATATTAGATAAGCGCAAGATCGCAATTTTCCACTCATGATCAATCTTATAAGTATCACGGATAATTTCTTCAATCATCTGTTGAGACTTAATATAAGGATTAGGATAAGTGTAATTAAATTCTTCTGTTTCGCTTAATTGCAAACCAGATTTTCCATAAGCTGCAAGGCTTGACAGCTGAATAAAGTGACGAACACCCGTGCGTTGCATGGCACGCAGTAAACTCATGATGCAACTTACATTATCATTATAATATTCAAGAGGTTTAAGATTAGATTCTTCAATTGATTTAAACCCAGCAGTATGAATAACTGCATCAATTGAATATTGCTCGAAGACCTTATTCAATGCAGGTGTATTACGTACATCAAGTTTAACAAATGGGACGTACATACCAGAAATAAACTCTAGCCGTTCCAGCGTTTGCAAGGTCGAATTAGCCAAATTATCGACAATTACCACTTCTTGCCCTTGGGCCATTAGACTCAAAGCAATGTGTGAACCGATAAAGCCTAAACCACCTGTCACTAAAATCATTGTATACTTACCTTTCTCTTAATGCATCTACGCCCATTTAGACGTATGACCATAGTGAATTCTTAATGAGTACATTACTACTAATTACCTCTGCTCCTACTTCCATTCATGCTTGGCATGCGTTAGGACTTGCTCAGGCACTCAAAAGTAAAAATGAAGACTTTCGTGTATTCTTTTACCAAGACGGTGTGCAGGTTGCTAATGATTTTCAATGGGTTCCTGACGACCAGCGTAATTTAACGCATGAATGGCAAAAGCTTTCGATTCGACTTCCTGTATGTGTGAGTGCTGCCCTCGCTCGTGGTATTACCGATGCAGAAAATGCCAGTCGCCATCACCTTACTCATTACAACCTTGCCAAAGACTTTCAACTCGTCGGGTTAGGTGAACTTGCTGATGCGGTACAGTCAGCATCTCGTCTTATTCAATTTTAAGTTACTTTGTTTGCTTAGATTGTTGCTTTTAAAAGGTATATTGTGTGAAATCTGTACTCGTCATTTTAAGCCAAGCCAACTTAACTAGTCTTCAAATCAATGAAAGCCTTTCCGCTACTATGGTTTTAGCAACCTTTGGCTCACCAGTCAAAGTATTATTGAAAGATGCTGCTCTTAGTCTCTTGCAAAATGACCTGAGCTTTGACCAACTTCGTCATTCTTTCAAAGTGGCCTCAAACATGGTCGAAAGTTTCGAGTTTTATGATTTGAGCCCTATTCTGATTGAAACTAAGAATCAACAACATCCTTTTGTTCAAAAAACTGAGCAAGAAATTGAGTTCGTTCAGTTGAATACCGACTTTATTCAATCTTTTGATCATGTTCTATATTGGTAGATGAAGGTGTAAGTTTAATGAATCCATCAACACTTTATCTCGTGCAATCTACTTATCACAATACATCTAAAGTTATTGATGAATTGCGTGATATTTATCAGGTAGGTGACCAAATTATTTTTATGGGTGAGTCTGTTGCCCAAATTTCAGCTCAAGTTATTCAACAGTTTGAATCTGTTTCATGCTTAAGCATCGAAAAAGATTTACTCGATACAGATACTTTAGCTCAGATGAATGTATTGGACTATGACCAATTTGCAGATTTAGTTTTAACGTTTAATCGCTGTATTTCTCTTAAATAATAGATTTAGGCTAGTTTCATGAATTTAGAATTAGACCAAGATGGTCATTTGGTTGATTATACAATCTGGAATCCTGAAGTTGCGCAAGAGCTTGCCAAGTCACTTGACCTTGAACTAACTGATTGGCATTTTGAAGTTTTAGCTGCAGTTCGTCAGTTTTACCAACAGTTTGGGCATTCTCCAGCAACTCGCCCCCTCATTAAATTTTTAATGAAAACAGTAAGTCCAGACATTAATAATGCCATTTTACAGCAACAATTTAATACTGGTTTAGTTGCCCGCCATTTAAGTCGTTTAGCAGGTGTTCCTAAACCAGCAAATTGTTTATAAAGCTAAGCAAACTTTTTAGCAGCAGCGACGCATAAAAGGGTTGCTGCTGTGACTACTAACATTGACCAGCTTACATGTTCGTGTAATAAGGCTGCTGCAATGGCTAGCCCCATTAAAGGTTGTAAGAGTTGTAGTTGACTAATCGCAGCAATTCCGCCTTGGGCAAGTCCTTTGTACCAAAAGAAGAAACCGATCAGCATACTAAACAAAGAAACATAAATAAGACCGACTAAAGCTGACGTAGACACGTTCTCAAATGAAGCGGGCATATAAAAAACTGTGAGAAACAGCATGAAAGGTAATGACAAAATAAGCGCCCAACAAATGACCTGCCACCCGCCTATTTTTCTTGAAAGCACACCACCTTCTGCATAACCAAAGCCACAGAAAATAATCGCCATCAACATATAAAAGTCCCCTATTCCTAGTGATGTATCCCCAGAAATGAAAAACATATATGCAAAAACAACCCCACTCCCCAAGATTGCAAATATCCAGAAAAATTGATTCGGCTTTTCTCCACCTCTCAGTACAGCAAATATTGCAGTTGCAAGCGGCAAAAGACTAACAAAGACAATTGAATGAGCTGCATTCATATATTGCAAAGCGAGAGCGGTAAATAAGGGAAAACCAATCACTACCCCCAAAGCCACTATAGCAAGTGGCCACCAATCTTGCTTAGCTGGCTTTTTTTCTTTTAACACCAAAATAAGGATAAGCCCTAAAATACCAGCTATCGCAGCTCGTGCTGCTGTTAAAAAACCGGGATCAAACCCCATTACAGCGACTCGTGTTGCTGGTAGTGACCCTGCAAAAATAGCCACGCCAATAAATCCATTCACCCAGCCATTCATAAACCTGTTCATAATTTTCTCCGTCACTATACGAAGAATTTAAGCTGTGCTAAGGTGATAAAACCAGATACAAAGCAGTACAATTTAAAAGAACTGTTATGTACTCACAACCAGTACAGTTGAGATTTTAAGTCCGTGAACCAGAACAAAACAAAAATTGAAATTGTTATTTTGGAAATTGAGCAACAAATAAAAAATCGATCTTTAATGCCTGGAGCACGCTTACCTTCTGTTCGTAAATTAGCAAATGATCTGGGTTTTTCAGTCTCAACTGTTGTAGAAGCATATGAAAGATTAATTGCTTTAGGGAAAATTGAATCAAGAACTGGATCGGGATTTTATATTGTTGGTCCTCTCGCACCTTTATCTTTAAGTGACTTAAGCCCCCAGTTAGAACGATCGGTAGACCCTCTATGGATTTCGCGTCAGTCTTTGGAGGCGAAAGCAGACGTGTTTAAACCTGGTTGTGGTTGGTTACCCGATGACTGGATGCCATTAGACAGTATTCGTAAAGGATTAAGAGCTGCTGCAAGGAGTTCAGACGCTTGTTTAATGAGCTATTCTGCACCTTTAGGATTACCAGCTTTGCGGGATTTATTAGCAAGGCGTGCCCAATCAAAAGGAATAGATGCAAATTTAAATCAAGTACTTTTAACAGACTCTGGAACTCAAGCGATTGATTTAGTTTTCCGGTTCTTACTAAAGCCCGATGACGTCGTTCTGATTGATGATCCTTGTTATTTTAACTTTCATGCACTACTTAAAGTTCATCAAGTTAAAGTAGTTGGAGTACCTTACACACCGACAGGCCCAGATTTAGAAGCATTTAAAGAAGCAATTGATACTTATAACCCACGTCTTTATATCACCAACTCAGGAATTCACAATCCAACTGGAGCAACGCTTTCTCTTTCTACGGCGCACCAACTCTTAAAATTGATTGAGCAATCTAACTTAATAGTAGTTGAAGACGATATTTTTTCAGATTTTGAATATACCCCAGCTCCTAGGCTTGCTGCTTTAGATAATCTTTCACGCGTCATCTTTATTGGAAGTTTTTCTAAAACATTATCTGCATCTATTCGTTGTGGCTATATTATTGCAAAACCGGAATGGGTTGATCAGCTCACCGATTTAAAAATTGCGACCACTTTCTCGCATAACGGTGTTTCTGCAGAGGTTTTGCTTTCCGCTTTGACAGATGGTTCTTATCGCAAACATTTAGAGTTATTAAAAGTTCGTTTAGCAAAAGCCATGCATGACACTATTACCAAACTAGAACCGCTAGGCATACGACCATGGATTAAACCGCAAGCAGGTATTTTTGTGTGGTGTCATTTACCTGAAGGTTTAGAAGCTCCAAAAATTGCGAAATATTGTATTAATCATAATGTTATTCTTGCGCCTGGAAATGCTTTTAGCCAAGCGCCTAATGCGGGTCAATTTATCCGCTTTAATGTGGCACAATCAAATCATGGACATATTTATAAGACTCTTGCTGATGCTATTCAACAAGAGTCTTCATAATTTATACCGAGAAAATTAAGCTTGTTTCTGTTTTTGTTGAATATATGCAAAATAGCCCGGTCCAGCTGAGACTTGCACTTGTTTTGCATGTAAAGGCTCACGGCAGACCGAACATACCATAACCGGTTCAAACTTATGTCCACATGTTTTATGACGATATTCTAGTGGCTTACCTAAACCTTGATCCATCCATTTATCTGCCCAATTCGCCATAGATAAAATAATTGGATAAAGCTCAAAGCCCTTATCAGTCAGTCGATACTCAAAACGCTCTTGGCGATCAAAATATGGTGCTTTGACTAGAATTTCATATTCAACCAAACGCTTTAAACGATCTGAAAGGACATGACGAGTTACGCCTAATGATTTTTGAAAATCGTCAAAACGGCGTATTCCCATAAAAGCATTACGTAATATTAGCATCGTCCATCGATCGCCAATCACTGATAGCATACGAGCAACCGAACAAGGTTGATCACCGATGTCATCCCATTTCATCTTTATGCGTTCCTCGATATTACCTAGCCCAACGGCCCTATTGTTTATACCCTAAACCACTTACTACGATTTATGCAAGATTCATTATAAAAATAACTTCTTATCAACTTTATAAAAAAATTTTCATTATGAAAAAAGAGAAAGTTATTATTAAAAATTGCTAAATAAATATAACCCACTCATTTTCATAATGAGTCATATTTATCATCTTTTATAATTAATTTGAAATAAATACGCCTTTCAATATATTGCCTGCTTCTAGTTTTACGCCCGCTGGAATTCGAACCAGACAATTGGCCTGCATTAAATTACTCAGCATGTGAGATTGCTGTTTTCCAAGACTTTTTATTTTAAGCTGTCCATTTTCAAAATAAGCATACATACGTAAAAAACGCTCACGTGCATCTTCTTTTAAATCATGATCTAAAATCGCACTAAACCACTCAGGCCCTGCTTGATTTCCCTGTACGGTATCTAGTAATGCCTTACCATACACCTGCATAGACACATAGACCGCAGCAGGGTTGCCCGGCAAACCGAGCAAATAACAACGATGATCTGTTTCTGGGTTTGAATATTCAGCAAAGAACAGTGGTTTGCCAGGTTTCTGTTTTACTTTCCAAAAGATTTGTTCAAAACCAACCTCAAAAGCACATGGTCGTACAAAGTCATAATCACCTACAGAGACTCCACCTGTCGTTATAATGACATCATGGCTATCTTTTAACTGATTAAAGTAATGCGTGACTTGCTCTGCCTCATCTGCCACATGAATCAGTTCAACATCCAAGCCATAATCTTCAAACCAAGCTTTTAATAATGGCCCATTTGCATCAAAGATTTTGCCGTCGACAAGATCTTCTGCCGTTTCTGCAACTTCATCACCAGTCACCAAAACAGCGACTTTCGGTGCACGATAAACTTCAACCGTTTGCACACCTGCCATACTTAAGGCAGCTAAGCTTCCAATATTTAGAAACTGTCCAGCTTGTGCAAGCAATTGGCCTTTCTGGACTTCTTCACCTGTAAAACGAATATCGGCTTGGGGACGTATATGCTCAGTTAAGCAAATTTCTTGGGTCGAAAGAACCGATACAATTTCTTGCCTCGCAACATGAGTTGTTCCTTCTGGAATTTTACCACCTGTAAATATACGGATAGCCTGACCTTCATGAAGGGTGTCATTGCTTTCACTTCCCGCACGGATCTCGCCCGTAACCTGAAATTTTAGATTATTTAAATCTTCCGCATGGCTACAAAGTGCGTAACCATCCACAGCACTTTGAGAAAAGCTTGGCAGATTAATTTCTGAATAAATTTCTTTAGCGAGATATCTACTTAAACTGTTTTGAAGAACTTGGTTAATAGAACACAATTTTTTTGGCTGCTTAACAATCAGCTCAAGTGCTTCATCTACACTAATTAATCCACGTTCTGTACCACAACCTGACATTATTCATAGCCTCCCGGATGCGGTAAATCACGGCACACATCAAAAATATGAACGAGAGCTGGTAAAATAGCAGCCATTGATTCGCTTGCTCCACCACGACTTCCCGGTAAAGTCACCACCAATGAGCGATCAATAAAACCAGCTACTCCACGTGACATTGCTGCATATGGTGTGCGTTTTTGTCCAAAAGATCGCGCTGCCTCCATTAAGCCGTCTAGCTTACGCTCAAGAAGTGGCTCTAGCGTATCTACCGTAATATCACGCTTACCAATTCCGGTTCCACCCACCGTCATAATGCAAGCATATGACTTACTCAGCTCAAGCACTAAATCTTTTAGAACATCTGCTTCATCAGGCAAAATTTGGTAATGAATCGGATCGAATCCTGCTTCAGTTAAAGTTTCGACCACAGACTTTCCAGCTGTATCAGGTTTTCTACCAGCTGCAACGGTGTCGGATAACACAATGACTGCTGCCGAAACGGGCTGACGAAGAACTCGCTTAAAGTGTGATTTCCCGCCCTTTTTCTTAAGCAGTTTACATTGATCCATCCAGAGTTCTTCTGGCTCACAATGTGGCTTTAACATGTCGTAAATGGTTAAACCTGCAAGACTTGCAGCCGTGAGGGCTTCCATTTCCACCCCAGTAGGACCAATGGTTTCAACCACAGTAATAATCTTTACAAAATCATGTTCTAATTCATATTCAACATCTGCACGATAAATCGGCAGTGGATGACACAAAGGAATCAGCTCATCGGTGCGTTTGGCTGCCAAAATTCCTGCCACACGTGCGGTTTTTAATGCATCACCCTTTTCAGTATTACCTTGTCTTAATAGCTCAATACAATGTGGAGGGGCATATAAAATCGCTTGTGCTTCAGCAACACGATAACTTTCCGGCTTCATTCCTACGTTTTTCATTATTTATCCTAGTGGTGCAGATTTCAGTGTGAGTGTTCATGGCCGGCATGATGGTGATGCTTGTGTTCTTGTGGTGCATCTTTGCGAATACAACAACCTTCTACATAATGACTCGTACCGTCTGTAAAGAACTCTTCTTTAAAAACTGGCACTTCATGCTTCACCCGCTCAACCGCTTCCTCACATGCTTGAAAAGCTTCACGGCGATGGGCTGCATAAGCAATTGCAATAATGGCTGTTTCACCTACATCCAGATATCCAATCCGATGAACGACCCGCACATAAGATACCTGATACTTTTTCTCAATTTCCAGTTCAATTTCACGTATCATTTTTTCAGAAAGGGGCTTATAGGACGTATATTTCAACGCTTTAACAGCTTTACCCTCATGGTGGTTACGAACCGTACCTATAAAAATATCGATTCCACCACATTCAGGAAATGACTGGATAGGATCAAAAGTATCTAAACTTAAAGCCTGCTCTTGTATACGTGCAAAATCTCGCATGACTCACCCTCCTGCAACTGGTGACAATAAAACCAAAGTACATGGCTCACTTAAAGCAGATTGTCTCGTTATGACATTATCGCCAATCGCACATGCACATTTTTCCATGGCTTGTGTACATTCTGGATGTAATGAAACAATTTCATCTAATACATTTTTAACCAAAATATGATTGGGACAAACCAACGAAAGGTTTTGAGGAAGCAATTTTTCAATTGCGCCAAACGCTTCTATTTTAATTTGGATAGACTGCTGCATTTATCCCCCAAGCATATGCATACTGATTTTACGGGTTTGTTGATGTTGTAAGGCATGAAAACCTTTAGCTTTGTGCCAAATATACGGCATAACCATATCTGTTAACTGTTGAATATACATTGCATAATCAGCTGTAGTAGGTGCACCTAATAATGATTGAAGTTGGGGTTTAATATTGAGACCTTGCGGTGCAAATAAACAGTTGTAGAGTTCACCTTGTGCAGTTAACCGTATACGGTCGCATTGATGGCAAAATGAATGAGTGATTGTGGAAATAATTCCAAGAGAGTAGCTATTATTGATCAGATATTGGCGTGCTGGCTCATGCTGTTGTTCGATAACCTCTACTGAATAATGGGGTTGTAAAGCTTGTAAAATTTCAGCCTCACTCACCACATCTTTGCTAGACCAAAGCGCATCGCCATCAAGTGGCATAAACTCAATAAAGCGTAAAGGAATATGATTAGCGATTGACCATTCAACCATCGGTAAGATCTGATCGTCGTTTTTATTTTTCATCAATACGCAGTTAATTTTGAATGGTAATCCGACATCTTTAGCAGCCTGAATACCCTCGAGAACAGGTTCTAATTTTTTCTTGGTAAGCTCTTTAAACTGAATAGCATCAAGACTGTCTAAACTAATATTTAGGTCATCTAATCCCGCATCTTTTAACAGCCTAGCGTATTTTGCAAGGTAATGCCCATTTGTAGTCATTGAAATACGTTTTAGGCCCAGCGCCTTCAAAGCTTGTAACTCACGAACAAAATGCACAATGCCTTGACGCATTAATGGTTCGCCGCCTGTAATGCGGATACTTTCAACACCATGTTGCACCATAAAATGACAAAATTGAAAGAGTGCCTCAAAACCAAGCAGATCTTGCTTATTCAACCATTCAGGATGTTCAGGCATGCAATATACACACTTAAAATTACAGCGATCAGTTACGGAAATACGTAGCTTTCGCTTTATACGGCCATATTGGTCTTGAAGAACCAAAGGCGTATTTTCAGAGTGATATTGTTTCATCATTTGCACTCATATCGAGAACAGTTCAAATATTGCTGGCACTTTTTCTGAGCAATTAAAATAGAAATTTGCTCTTCAATAGTGCTCTGCTGTTTAAGCAAAATTTGTTCCAATTCTATTTATCATCCATAACTTCTTAGCTTTTTAATAGATCTTTTGCCGCACCACTTCAACTGTAATTTTATAACTGTATAAATTTAGTGCGACTTCAATCTCTTGTATGCCCTACATTATTTCTAGCATTTTTCTAGACGGATGGGTACATATTTATGGTACGGTGTTTTCGATAAAGGATCACAATGTTCACCAGACACCAGAAGATTTAATTGTGGCCCTATTGGCTCTCCACCTTGAAAGCGCATGCCATAACCATGTGGAAGAGACACAATACCTTTTCGCATACCCTCATCAAAATCTACGGTGACCTGAATTTCTCCGTGTTGTGAGATACATTTGAGTTGATCTCCTACAACTACATTCAAGTTTGTTGCATCTTCAGGATGAATTCTCAAAGCCCCTTCTGCATCTACTTTTCGCCATGCAGGGTCACGGTAAATCTGATTAGCGTTATAACTACGGCGCTCCCCCGACAAAAGTATGAAAGGAAACTCTTCAATACTAAATTGATGATTTTTTAAATTTGCCAACTCACTCAACATTTCGGGAATAGCCAGACGTATTTTTTTGTCTTTGTATGCAACAAGCTTCCAAACTTCGTCATATTCATGTTGTGATAACACTACACCTGAACGCTGATTTAAAATTTGCTCAAACAACCGAACACCTAAGGTTAAAGGATTACCTTTGTAACCTGCACGGCGCACAGCTTTAGTATGTAAAACCGAATATTGAATAGACAGTGGTAATAAAAATGCCGTTGAAGCTGCTGAATTTTCTAGATGTTTACCTAAAGTGCGATAGAGAATTGAAGCTGCAAAAGGAATGTATTTTTTATGTCGAGCAAAAGTTAGACCCAAAGCCGACAGATAAGGTAAATAGGCTGTTTTTTTCGAATCGACCGCGGCTATTTTTTCTAACACTGGAAAGCTTTTAGGAATGACCTGCATGGCTTCAAGTAATCGTGTATAAATTTCGGCTTCAGGTAAAGTATTGCCTTGGGCAGTGAATACTGGATGTCTCAGGTGAAAACCATTCTTAGGGAACTCAAGATTAAAACCAGTAAATTCCCATTTTTCAAACTGCGTATGTGCCGGCAAGATATAATCTGCCAATCTGGCTGTTTCCGTCATGGCAACATCGACTACGACCAACAAATCTAATGCTTTAAATGCTTTTTCGTATGCAGGTGTATCAGGATAGGTTAATAAAGGATTACAGCTATCTACAAAAACTACGCGAATTCGTTTTTCGCCTGCTTTTAATATTTCATCGGGCAAAATATTTGGTGGAAAGAACCCAGAAATCGGGAACATTTTATGGTAAACACTGCGTCGATATTTCGGCTTTCTTTCATCGGTATCGCTTAAAATTGGAATAAACATGGTGTGTAAATTATTGGTGCCTTGTTTTCCAAAGTTTCCGGTCAATAAATACAGTAGTTTTTCTAAATATCCGTTTAATGTCGTATTTAAAGTATGCTGAATACCTAAATCGATGCGCACACAGCCTCTTTTAGCCTTCGCAAAATCTCGAACCACTTGATAAATCAAATCGACTGGTACATCCGCTTTTGCAATATATTCTTCAATCGGGACACGGCTAAAAGTTGTTTTTACCTCTTCAAACCCTTGTGTATGCTGTTCAATGAACTTCACATCATAAAGTTGTTCTTTAATAATAATGGCAATCATGGCCGACATTAAAAAAGCATCAGTTCCGGGTTTTAACTGCACATGAATATCTGCTTGTTTGGCCGTTTCGGTAACACGTGGGTCAAACACCACCATGGTACGGTTGGGGTCTTTTTTAATATGCTTTAGCGTGTCTCGTGCATTTGGAATCCCATGTGCCTGAAACGGATTTGTGCCAATAAAAAGAACATAATCTGCGTATTCAACATCTTCGGTGGTATGGCAGGCCTGACTTCCAAATAAACGCCCATTAAGCCAGAAATCACCCGTTTTTTCTTGAGCAAGAGAGTTGTAAGCATAATAACTCTTCATCGCTAGCAAAAGCTGACGCCCGTAAGCTGCACCAAGATGATTACCTTGACCACCTCCCCCAACAGAAGCAAAAGCAGTTCCACCAAAATTATCTCTAATCTGAACTAAACGTTCGGCAATTTCGTGTATAGCATTGTCCCAACTAATTTCTTGAAATGAACCATTTGGTTGACGCTTCAAAGGTGTAGTTAATCGGTCTGCATGCTGCTGATAGTGCTGTAATCTTGCTGCTTTTTGACAAATGTAGCCTTGTGAAAATGGATGCTCTGGATTACCTTTAATTTTGACAAATTGATTATCTTTAATTTCGACACTTAACCCGCAATTTCTTGAACACAAAATACATGCGGTAACATCCGTTTTGTTTTGCTTTAGCGCTTCTACCATTTCGATTGACTCCCTTTATTTTTATGCATATGGATAGAACTAAAATAACAAGTTCCAAAATAGAACTTATATAATAAATAGTCAACGGCACAAAGATTAAAAACGTTTTTCGCACGACCAATGTAAGGTTAAAAGCTATTCAAATACATCGTTAATTTGCTGTAAAAATTTCTTTAAATGCTGTGATTTGTTTGTATTGCTGAAGCTCATCTAGAGAATTGATGCTATGAAAAAATAAATTTTGTTTTTGAAATATGGCGACTTGTGCATGTAAAAGCTTAAAGCACTCTTTCAAACTTAATCGTTGTTTTTCAATTTGCTCTGTTATCGTGATTAGGCTTTCACGCTTTAACAAGCAAAATGGGTACAAGGCATCTCCATTAATTGACACATAAGCTGCTTGAGCTTGTTTGTTTTTCCGAAGTGCACCATGCAATTTCGCAACGACTTGCGTTGGTATATAGGTCACATCACAAGGAATAAACAAAACATAATCTGCTTCAACATTTGACCATGCGCTTTTCATACCCATCAGTGGGCCGAGAAAGCCTGAAGCATCATCTTTAAAACATTTAATATCTGGCACAATACTTTGATAGATAGAGTAGTCGCGATGACTATTGACCCAAAGTTCAGATACCGATGATCTTAATTTTTGATGAATTTTAAGAAGTTGGGGTTCACCATCAAATTGCTGCAACAACTTATTTAAACCGTTCATACGGCGGGCTTGTCCACCCGCTAGAATGACCAAATCAGTTACGGGATATCCCTTATTCACACTTCCACCTCCTGTTGGCAAGCTTTAATCAGGCCACGGATTTCAGGTAAACATGAACCACAGTTCCCACCTGCTTTTAAACAAGCAGTAACCTGTTTTTCATGGGTAATGTTTTGTGTTTTTATCGCTTCGATAATTTTATTCTTACCTACTTTAAAACAACTACACACTAAAGGCCCATCATTATTAGTAGCCGACATCGGCATACCCGCTAGCAAAGCTTTTCGGTGCAAGGCACTTAAACGTTCACGTTTAAACAGACTAGCGACCCAATCACGGTCTGGCAATAAATCTGGCGGTGCAATATATAAGCTTGCAATTACAATGCCATCTTTCAAAATAACGCTATGGCTCAGTTGTGAAGAGATATCTTCAATACTCAACCATTCAAAAGTTTCATCGGCAAATGGCAAGAAATTTTTCAGGTTCTTTTGAGTATCATGAAAAGTTTGGCGGTCTGCAAGTTCATAACGGTTGGTTTTAACCATTTTGACCTTAGTCCACCATGCACAGTGATGTAGCGATTGTTGGATATGCGAATCATATCCTTCACGAACATAGAGCACACCTTGCCAAGTCGTATAAAACGGCTGAATGGTGACAGGTGTATGCTTAAATTCAGGCTCACCCGAAATTGCATCGACTTCTGGGTTAACGACTTTACCAATACGAGCATCGGAGGCAACTTGTTCTGTCCAGTGAATGGGTGCAAAAATTTGCCCGCGACGTACGCCCGATGAGAATGTCACACGCAATACACAACTGCCCCACTTTGAACGAACTTCAACCAAACCTTGATCACGTACACCAAACTTTAGCGCATCGCTCGGATGAATCTCACAGAATGGTTCTGCACGGTGACTGGTTAAGTTTGCTGACAAGCCAGTACGGGTCATGGTATGCCACTGATCACGAATACGGCCAGTGTTCAAAATGAGTGGATAGTCTTCTGAAACTGCATGAACCGGATCAATTGCGACCGTTGGAATCAGTTTTGCCTTCGCATTTTTATAACTAAATTGACCCTTGCCAAACAGTTGCTGAACGGCTTTAGCATCTTGAGCTTTATTCCACACTGGCCATTGTACAGGTTGCAGAGCATCGTACTCAGCAGCATTTAAATTCATCAAACCTTTAAGGTTGAAATAACGAAAATTATTACTTTCTTCGCGTGCATCTATATCTACATTATCTTGTGCAGATAGTGCCGCATGCTCATTAAAGATGTCACTAGGGCCGGCAAAGTCGAAACCATTAAAGCCTAATTTTTTCGCAACTTGGCTCACTGACCACCAATCTGCTTTTGCTTCGCCTGGAGCAGGTAGGAAAGCGCGCTGACGAGAGATACGGCGTTCGGAGTTAGTTACAGTACCGTTTTTTTCTCCCCAACCCAAAGCAGGAAGTAAAATATCAGCATATGCTGTCGTATCGGTATCTGCACAAATATCTGACACCACGACCAGCTCGCATTTTTCTAATGCACGTTTGACTTGGTCTGCATCAGGCAAGCTCACAACTGGATTAGTTGCCATAATCCAAATCGCTTTAATTTCCCCTGATTCAACAGCACGGAACAAATCAACTGCTTTTAAACCCGCTTGATTAGCAATGAATGGGCTATCCCAAAAGGTTTGCACGACTTTTTGATGCAGTGGGTTATCTAAATCCATGTGAGCTGCTAGCATATTTGCCAAGCCACCCACTTCTCGGCCACCCATCGCATTGGGTTGGCCTGTCATTGAAAACGGTGCTGCACCCAGTTTGCCAATTTTTCCAGTGAGTAAATGACAGTTAATAATACTATTGGCTTTATTTACACCCTGAGTGGATTGGTTCACACCCATTGAAAATAGTGTTACTACTTTTTCGGTCTGAGCGAATTTCTCAAAGAACTGCTGCAACTTCTCTAGCGCAATTCCTGTACGCTTTGCTACATACTCCATATCAGTTTCTGGCTGACTGCTCGCCAAAACTTCTTGTAGGCCTTCGGTATAAGCATCGACAAATGCCTGATCGGCATGACCATTTTGATATAAGTATTGAAATAAGCCATTAAACAAGGCGACATCTTGGCCCGGTAAAATCGGCAAATGCAAATCGGCTTGTTCACAGGTACTGGTAAAGCGTGGGTCAATTACCACCACAAACATATCTGGGTTTTGGCTCTTTGCCTGCATAATCCGTTGATACAGTACCGGATGGCACCATGCAGTATTGGAACCTACCAATACCACCATGTCTGCATGTTCAAAATCTTCATAGCTTGCTGGTACAAGATCTTCACCAAAGCTACGTTTATGTCCAGCCACCGCTGATGACATACATAATCTTGAGTTAGTATCGATATTCGCAGTACCCAAATAGCCTTTTACAAATTTATTAACGACATAATAGTCTTCGGTAAGCAATTGTCCTGAAACATAAAAGGCGATGCTGTCACGACCATATTTGTCGATACACGACTGAAATTTATCGGCAATCTTATCGATTGCATCATCCCATGTAGTTACAGTCCGATGAGACTTACGTCCCGTCATTGGCTGTAAAACACGTGTTTCTAACCCCAAAGTATCCGCAAGACGGCTACCTTTAATGCATAAGCGCCCAAAGTTGGAAGGATGCTCGGCATCCCCCTCAACTTGAACCACAGGCCCTTGAGGTTTTTGTTGAACGTGTACACTGACACCGCAACCAACACCACAATATGGACATGTTGTTTTAGTTGTTTTTGCCACATGATCGGAGCTATCGATTTCAACGCTTGGAATACTGTTCATAACTGCTCCTTTCCCTATTTAGCCTGCATTTTTTAATGCAAAATCTCGACCAAATAACAGTTTATTTCTGAATGAAGAAACAGGGGTTTGATCTGCAATTAACTCTGCATACCACATGCCATCTTCAGTATCACCAAACAATACTGCACCAATTACTCTATCGCTTTGAATGATAATGCGTTTGTAAATCTGGCGTTTTTCATCGTTCAGGATAATATCTTCATAATCATCTTTCGGTTCAAAATTGCCCGCAGAGAATACATCGACACCACTGACTTTTAACTGGGTCGGTACAGTCGGTGCCTTAAAGGTCAAACTACCATGCTCAGCCAAGTGCGTCGCACAGATAAAGGCTTGGCCCCATAATGGCTCAACCAAACCAAATGTTTGCCCACGGTGTTCAATACACTCACCCACAGCATAAATACTTGGGTCAAAAGTTTGCATAGTGTCATTCACCAATACGCCGCGGTTACAGCGTAAACCTGCACTTTGTGCCAAGCTAATATTTGGTCGGATACCAACTGCAAAGACCACAAGGTCAGCATCTAAAACAGTACCGTCTTTTAGTCGAATCTGTTTTACATGACCATTTTCATCACCTACCAATGCTTCTGTATTGGCTTCAGTAATAATATTAATGCCCTTTTGTTCAATGCTATGACGCAGTAACTGACTCGCACGACCGTCGAGTTGACGCTCCATAATACGGTCCATTAAATGCAATACGGTCACGTTCATACCGCGTTGCTTTAAACCGTAAGCTGCTTCCAAACCAAGTAAGCCACCACCAATCACCACTGCATTGGTGTTTGAACCGCAGTACTCAATCATGGTGTTAACGTCATAAATATCACGGAAGGTTAAAACACCTTTTAAATCCACTCCTTGGACTGGTGGAATAAATGGCGCCGAACCAGTTGCCAAGATCAAACGGTCATAATCAACTGTTTGTTCCTTTTCGGTGTAAACCACTTTACGTGGGCGATCAATTTTTACAGCTTTGTCGCCTGCAATAAATTTGATACCTTTTTCGCTATACCACTTTGGCGGGTGCAGCATAATGTCTTCAATGGTTTTTTCACCCGATAAAACCGGAGATAACATAATACGGTTGTAGTTACCCCAAGGTTCTTCACCAATCACCGTGACTTCATAACGATCTGGTGCCATGTCGAGTAAATCTTCTAGGCAACGCATACCTGCCAAGCCATTACCAATCAGTACTAGTTTAAGTTTGTCTTGAGACACACCTGTATTGGTAATATAAGTTTTTTGTGGCACGGGGTTGATCAAAACACGACCATCAACAATTTTGCTCGGATAAACTGAGAGTTTTTGGTCTTTATCTTCTAAACAGCGACCAGTAGCCAAACTAAAGTGTTGTTTATAAATCGGTGATGCGATCACACGCTCGCCTTGTAAATCACCAATAATGCCGCGGCTCATGACATTTGCTTGGCTAAACGGATCTTTATTGCTTAACACATAAACGCGTTTTTCATGTCCAACTCTGAAGATTGCAACTGCTTGATCACCTACTAACGCGCCTGCGCCAGTGTTTGGGGTTAAATCATCTAGTGCACACACATCAATCCATTCGCCATCAGGAAGCATATTTTTGTCTTGTACAATATTCATAGAAATTCTCCTGCTTATGCTTCAACCATTGGAATACGGTCTTCTGAACGCTCAACGTCTGTTAATGGTCGGATTTGGCCACGTTCAGTCGTAAATTGAATGTGTGGATCGGCCTGTTCATTTGCACTTGCATTGATATAAGTTTGGAAGCGTTTACGAACTTCAGGATTTTCTACCGCAGTACGCCATTCATCTTGATATGTGCCAATCACATGTTCCATACGGCGCTCAAGCTCAGCAGCCAACCCAAGAGAATCATCAACCACCACAGATTTAAGGTAGTCCAAACCACCTTCCATGTTGTCGCGCCATACGCTGGTACGTTGTAAACGGTCTGCTGTTTGAATGTAGAACATATAGAAACGGTCGATATAACGAATTAGTGTCTCTTTATCGAGGTCAGATGCAAGCAATTCTGCATGACGCGGTTTCATCCCCCCATTACCACACACATAAAGGTTCCAACCTTTTTCAGTCGCGATAATACCAACGTCTTTACCTTGTGCTTCCGCACACTCACGTGTACAGCCAGACACCGCCATTTTTAATTTATGTGGTGAACGCAAACCCTTGTAGCGATTTTCAAGCTCAATCGCTAAACCAACCGAGTTATCTACACCGTAACGACACCATGTACTACCGACACAAGATTTCACGGTACGTAATGACTTACCGTATGCATGACCAGATTCAAAACCAGCAGCATTCAATTCTTCCCAAATGAATGGAAGCTCATGAACTTGTGCACCGAACATATCGACACGTTGACCACCAGTGATTTTGGTATAGAGGTTATATTTCTTGGCAATTTGACCAATGGCAATCAAACCATCCGGAGTGACTTCACCGCCAGCCATACGCGGTACGACCGAGTAAGAACCATCTTTTTGAATGTTACCCAAGTAGTAGTCGTTACTATCTTGTAGACCTGCATGACTTGGTTCAAGTACGAAGTCATTCCAACAAGATGCTAAGATGTTAGCAGCAGCAGGTTTACAGATATCACACCCTAAACCATGACCATGTTGATCAATCAAATCATCAAATGTTTTGATTTCATTGACACGAACCAAGTGATACAACTCTTGACGAGAGTAGGGGAAGTGTTCGCAAATGTGGTTGTTAACGGTTACACCTTGACGTTGTAACTCTGACTTCAATACTTGAGTCACTAATGGTGCACAACCACCACATGCAGTTGCTGCTTTGGTGCATTTCTTCAGTGCACCTAAAGAAGTCGAGCCATCGCTAATTGCTTGGCAAATGTCTGCTTTCGATACGTTGTTACATGAACAGATCGTTGCGCTATCTGGAAGTAAATCTACACCACTACCACCAGATTTTCCTGCTGATTGCTCAAAGCCTGGCATGATTAAACTTTCAGGTACTTCAGGTAAATCCAGACCGTTTAACATCATTTGTAAAAGGTCATTATATTCTTTGGCATCGCCCACCAAAACTGCACCCAGCAATTTAGTTTTGTCTGCATTTACAACAATCTTTTTATAAACTAGTTCATGCTCATCTGCATAGAAGTAGCTTAATGCACCCGGAGTCATGGCATGCGCGTCACCTACAGATGCAACATCAACACCCATCAATTTCAACTTGGTGCTCATGTCCGCACCAGCGAAAGAGTGACATTCTTCATCTAACACATGTTTCGCTGCAATACGTGCCATGTCATAGCCCGGTGCAACCAAACCGTAGATTTTGTTTTGCCAAAGCGCACATTCACCAATTGCGTAAATGTTGCTATCTGAGGTTTGGCAGTAATCATTAATTACAATACCGCCACGTTCACCAATCGCCAGACCACTATTACGTGCTAATTCATCACGTGGGCGAATACCTGCCGAGAATAAAATGATATCTGCTTCAAGTTCACTACCATCAGCAAACTTCATGACATGTGTTGTGCTATCACCGCATTCAATGCATTGAGTCGCTTTTTGCGTGTGAACTTTTACGCCCAAATCTTCAATTTTGCGGCGTAGAACTTTGCCACCCAAGTCATCAATTTGAACTGCCATCAAACGTGGAGCAAACTCAACAACATGTGTTTCCAAATCTAGGTCACGTAATGCTTTCGCTGCTTCAAGACCAAGCAACCCACCACCAATGACCACACCTGTTTTAGCATTCAGGCTCGCTGCACGAATGGCATCTAAGTCTTCAATGGTGCGGTAAACAAAGCAGTTTTCACGGTCATTACCCGAAATTGGAGGAACAAATGCATACGAACCTGTTGCTAACACCAATTTGTCATAGCTAATCACATCGCCATGATTGGTGGTTACTGTTTGTGCATCAGTATCAATTGCAGTTGCTTTGGTATTTAAACGCAGGTCTATGCCATGTGCATCTGCAAAGTCAAAACGAGCTAAAGATAAATCTTTTGCCGATTTCCCCGAAAAATATTCAGTCAAATGTACGCGGTCATACGCGATACGAGGTTCTTCCGCGAGAATCGTGATTTCCAGTTCATCATCTGCTTTTTCTAAAATGGCTTCGATGAATTTGTGGCCCACCATACCATGACCAATCATTACCAATTTCATAGTGTTTCTCCTCAAATCACGTTGCTTTTAAGCTGCGTTATTGCGTTCTCAAATAGACGTTGTTCTTTTGCCTTGTGCTCTACCGAGAAGCGAATCAACATCACGAAGCATGTAGCTGCTTTCAGCCAATTTTTTGCACTCGTTGACGACACCCAATGCACAGCAAAGTCATAAAAAGAAATAAAAAAAGCGAGCCCCCTCATAGAGAAGGCTCGCATCGCTGGAACTGAAAACTCAGATAATTCAGATGTAACTTTTTTATGCAATAAAAATAAAGACATGACCTTCACTCCGACTGAACGTAACTTCTTTGTGTGTACGGTTGCACTCACAAACTCGATCAGAACGGACATCGTTGGCCGTCTTTAAAACTCATGGTCGTCTTCGACCTGTAATTAAGTAAGCACTTTGCATGCCAATATTCTAAAAACTTAAGTAGATAATATTTTTTATATTTAATTTCATACAGATAGAAATTTTCAATGTGTAGGTAAAGAATTAAGTCTTATTTTGCCTGCTCTATCACTGCACACTTATATGGTTTAAATAGAAATACGCCTTGCTACAAAATGAATCGTATTTTTGCACCAAGATTGATCAGACCCATACTTTGGCATGCTAAAGTGCCATTAAAGCTCGATTTTTTCTTTAGTTTTCGATGGCACTAATCTTGCTTAAAAAACTGATAACAAAAAACGCGTCGAATTGGCGCATTTTCTTAGCCTGATTTTCTGAACTTATGCCAAAACTCAAAATAGCCCTTATTGATGATGATCATGCGCGAGCCGACTATATAAGAAAAAGTCTGCTTGAAAATGATTTTGAAGTGGTCGCTTGCCTTACTTTGGACCACTTGAATATCTTTCGCCTCGAACATTTACAAGCTGATGTGATCTTGCTTGATATGGACCATCCTCACCGTGACATTATTGAAAGCTGTGTCAGTAGCTATGACCTTCCTACCGTTCTGTTCACCAAAAATTCAGATAAAGATACAATCAAACAAGCCATAGATGCGGGGGTGACTGCTTATATTGTTGATGGTATTGATCCTTCCCGCTTACATACCATTTTAGAAATCTCTATTGAGCAATATAAAAAACACAAAAAACTCGAAGGAGATTTAAGAGATGCTCAAACTAAACTAGCTGATCGTAAAGATGTTGAAAAAGCCAAAGTTTTACTTATGCAACTCCATGGCCTTCCTGAAGATACAGCATTCCAGTTGCTCAGAAAAAATGCCATGAGCCACCGTATTACGATTGGGGAAATGGCTCGGCGTTTACTTGACGCCCAAAAATTACTTGGCAATCAACTAAAGGATGAATAAATGAGCACATTAGAAAAGACTCAATTACAACTTGGCTATATTCCTTTGCTTGATTGTCTTGCATTGCTTTGGGCGAAACAAAGAGGTTTCTTTGAAGAAGTAGGGCTCGACGTTACTTTAGTTAAAGAAGCATCATGGGCAAGTCTTCGCGACCGCCTTGCTTTTGGTTTATTAGATGCAGCCCACTGTTTATCTGCAATGTTACCTGCGGCCGCAGTAGGATCAGATCAAATTGGTACGCCACTGCAAACCTCACTAGTTTTGAGTGAAAATCGTGCATTTATCAGCTTAAGCCAAAAATTAACGCATCAACTTAAACTTCAAGAAAATGATATAGCTCAAGTAACGGCGCAAAAAGTGGTGCATTACATTGAACAAGGTCATTCCCTTTCTTTAGCCCACGTGTTTAAGCACTCCATTCATCATTATTGTTTAAGAGAATGGTTAGCTTTAGCAAACCCTGAACTCGCTCAATCGATTCAGCTCAAAACCTTACCACCACCTTATATGGTCGAAGCACTAGATAAGCATGTGATTGATGGTTTTTGTGTCGGAGAACCTTGGAATACTCAAGGCGAGCTTCTTGGTTTAAGTAAAATGATTTGCTCAAGTCAGAACATTATTCCACCTGTGGCTGACAAAGTTTTAGCCGTAACGCAGGAATGGGCTGAACAGCATCCACAAACGCTGGTTGCACTCACCGCTGCAATTATGAAAGCTCAGCAAGAACTTAGCGAACTAGAAGACTTTGCTCCAATTTTAAAATTATTGGTCGAGTTTGGAATTGTTCGTTTTCATTGCTCAGAAGAAGTGCATGTCGACAAATACTATATGATTCAGGATATTGTCCGTCATTTGGTAAAAGAAAGCGCTCTTCCCAAAGTAGAAGACTTTTATTGGCTCTTTCAGCAAATGCAAAAGTGGGATGACCTTCAGCTAGACCAAACGCAAATCAATGCACTGGGTCATAAATGCATCAATCTTGCAGCTTATGAACAAGCTAAGCAGCTTAATTTAGTCTAACACACCCAATCAACCAACAAAAAAAGCTGTCTTTTATATAAAAGACAGCTTGAAAGACCCATAAGACAAAATGCGAAACACGCATTACTATACTTTTTGGACTCAATTGATCCATTTAAAATATAGCGCTTATGGACATGATCATATCTATCTAAACGTATCATTTTCAGACATTTTCATATCAATAACTGACACATCATCAATTTCACTCAATCATCCTTATCATTTTAATAACCCCCTTAAATATTGCTCTTTTTTATAAGCATTAAATATGGTCATAAATTCTACAAAATGTAGGCTTCATAAAATATGTTAATCAGCACAAATATTCCGATTTAATTTTTAAAGAAATTTCAGTCACGAGTTTTAATTTGCAAAACCCTATGCTCATTAAATTATTTTTTATAGGTGAAAAGTAATTTATTGCCTATCTACTTATATTTAAAACATTTATTAATTACTCACTTTATAAAATATAAATATTAACATTCAAATAATTACACAAAAAAATTTAGTGAAAATTCCTATAACTCACCCCTCTTTTGCGTTACAAACCGCAACAATCATGTCACAATTGGTAATAATAATTAAATTAATAATCATTATCATTCACATCACATAAAAACCTGAGAAGATCTACCATGATCCATGAAAATATTCTCGACTGCATAGGTAAAACGCCACTATTACAATTATCAAGGCTATTCACGCATCAATCGATCTCAGTGATTGCGAAAATGGAATTGTTAAATCCAGGAGGAAGTATTAAAGACCGTCCAGCATTATTCATGCTACAGGAAGGCCTGAAATCTGGAGTAATTAATAAAGATAGTCATATTGTTGAAAGTTCTTCAGGAAACTTAGCCATTGCACTTGCAATGGCATGCAAAATATACGGATTAAAATTTACGGCTGTTATTGACCCGAAAATTGCTTCAGCAAACTTACAAATGTTGAAGCTTTACAAAGCCAATATCGAAATGGTCTCTGAAAAAGACCAAAACGGCGGTTATTTAAAAACCAGAATTGACACTGTAAAGCGGCTATGCCAACAACTGCCGAATGCAGTCTGGATTAATCAGTATGCAAATCCAAACAACTGGAAAAGCCACTATTTTGGTGAAGCTGAAGAAATCTTAAATCAAATTGATCGCAAGATTGATTACCTCGTGATCGGGGCAAGCACCTCCGGCACAATTATGGGCGTGTCCCGTCGCCTTAAAGAAAAGTTCCCAGAATTAAAAGTGATTGCAGTCGATATTGTCGGCTCTGTCTTGTTTGGTGGCACATCTGGTCCACGTGAAATTCCGGGCATTGGAGCAAGTACTGTTCCACCTCTGCTCTCCCCCGATGAAATTGATGATGTCATTTATGTAGATGACTATGAGTCTGCACTCGGTTGCAGAGAACTTCTTGAACATGAAGGAATCTTTGCAGGCGGCTCAAGCGGCTCATCTATTTCAGCCATAAAAAAACTCATTCCAACCATTCCCGAAGGTTCATGCGTCTTAACGCTGCTGCCTGATCGAGGCGATCGTTATTTAGATCTCGTTTATGCAGATGAATGGTTCGAAATGATCAAGAAACGTCACTTCAATCGAAACTTACGACGTCAAGAAAACCTTACTTTACAAAATGTTGTTTAACCTTCTCCTTAGGAAATATTCATGAGCAATTTGGCTACCCTTCGTTATCTTAGTCAATCAGATTTATTAAATCTTGGCGCAAATCATAGCAATTCATTTATTGAAGCGATTACTGAAGGTTTAACCCTGCATGCAAATAAACAGTTTGTACAACCCTTAAAACCTTACCTCCGCTGGCAAGGTGCAGACCACATTGCTGACCGTATTATTGCAATGCCTTGTTATTTAGGTGGCAATGACCCGATTGCCGGAATCAAATGGATTGGTTCAAGACAACATAACCCTAAAAAATTCAATATTCCGCGTGCCAGCGCACTGATTGTTCTGAATGACTCAGAAACAAATTACCCAGTCGCAGTGATGGAAGGCAGCTTAATTAGCGCAATGCGAACTGCTGCAATTACGGGTGTTTCGATTAAGTATCTAGCCAAAAAAGACTTTTCAGACATTACCGTGATTGGCTGCGGACCAATTGCTCAAATGCAGATTAAGACTGTGCTTGAACAATACGCTCAAGTGAAAAAAATACATTTATTTGATGTGAACCCTGAAGCGGCTGAAAAACTCAAAGCATTGTTCCTTTCAGAATATCCACATCTAGAAATTGAAATTCATGACAGTGCCAAATCTGCAATTCAGCAAGCAGATGTGCTTATTACCTGCACAGTTTCAGATAAGCCTTACATCCCATTTGAATGGCTTAAAAAAGGCTGCTTTGTTTCCAATATTTCAATTATGGATATTGAGCCTGAAGTCTTCTTAAAAGTGGACAAAGTCATTGTAGATGACTGGGACCAATCAAATCGAGAAAAGAAAGTCATCAATGTGCTGGTTGAAGATGGCTTATTCAGTCGTGAAAAACTGCATGCTGAACTTGGCGACATCATTATTGGTCATAAAAACGGCCGCGAACATGAAGATGAAATTATTTTGCTCAACCCAATGGGCATGGCGATTGATGACATTGTTTGCGCTAAATGGTTCTTCAATGCCGCACAAGAACAAAACGTTGGCACGGTTCTACCACTTTTATAAGAATAGGAATAACTAAAATGCTAGATCGGATTTACACAGCACAACTACAAAAAACAATAGATGCCCTCTACATGGAGAATTATGGAGATTTTAGAGATCATATTTCCTATAAAAAGCCTTATCTGGCAATCACTCTAAATGATGAGTTGGAACTCTATTTCAGCTGTTTAAAAGTAGATGGTGTAAATCCTTTCTATGTTACTCAACCCGAAGTTTTACTTCATAACGTCTTGAGTAATACGACTTCTAAAATTTCTATTTCTGAAGTTTTTACCTATTTAACAAAAGCCTCTTGGTGGCCTTCACCACACCATCAAAAAGCGATTGACTATTGGCTCGACAACTTAGTAACGGCTGAAAAAATCCCTCAGATTTTACAGTCAGCACTTTCATTTTCCTCACCTTTAATGACAAGTGAATTGCTTTCCCTTGTTGCTGACCGTCCATTTCATCCGTTCGCTCACTCAAAAGGTGAACTTGCACCACTTACGACTCAAAAAGAAATTGCAGTGTATTGGTGGGCTTTTAAGAAAGATGACGTGATCAATAATATGGATTCGATTCCTTATAAGGAGCTTCTGTTATCAGAATCTGAGGACCATCATATTACTGAAAAAATGGCCGAGCTTTCAGATGAATACTTAGCACTTCCTTTATTAGAGACTCAACATCGCTATTTAAAATTTGAAGAAAATAAGTATGACGGTATTGACCTGAACCATGTCACGACAATTGGCTTACCGACCTCATCTTTAAGAACTCTTATTCACAACTCAAATCCTAATCTGCATTTAAAACTATCAACGAATGCCAAAACATTAGGTGCGATCCGTTCTATGCCCGGACGTTATTTAATGAATGGGCATAGAGCATATGATTTTTTAAATGAAGTTATTAATGAAACCCCTTCATTAAAAAATCGTCTCTTCCTGAGTAATGAAACTCACTGGTGGGTGTTGGGTAAACAAGAGCACATTATAAAAAATTTAGGTGTAATCGGTTGCCAAGTCAGACATCTACCCGACTTTTGCCAAGATAAAAACGTCACCCCAATTACCATGTCGGCTTTAAGCTGTATCTATGTTGACCCTTGGGAAACTGTAGGCGTTGAAGGTGATAAATGGTCATTATTAAAAGACCTAAGTGTTCATTTTATTCAAACATTCTTAACGCTTTGGTCGAAAGGAATCATGCCTGAATGCCACGGACAAAACACCATGGTGTGTTATGAAAATAATAAGTTCAAATGCTTTATTTTGCGTGACCACGATACCTTAAGAATATGTACACCAGCTATTGAAGAAAGTGGCTTCACACCTCCAACCTATACCATTGATACCAGTACGCCAAACAATCTAATCTTTACTAAAAATGAAGACTTATTTAATTACTTCATCACATTAGGGATTCAAATTAACCTCTACCCGATTGCTTTAGCTACCTTGAAATATACAGATCATTCGGAAAGTGATTTCTGGGAAATGATTCAAGACATTATTCATGATTTTGTAGAAACCCAACCAATTTCAGAGCAAATAAAATCGCAAATTCAAACCTATCTTTTTGACAATAAGACTTGGCCGTTCAAACAGCTACTTACGCCTTTACTTGCGCAAGAAAGCGATTCGACGGGCATGCCAAGTAAAATAGGAACCACCCCAAACCCTTATCACAGCTTATCTGTTTCTAGCTATGAGACCATGGATATCTAAATCATGCGCTCATCTCGCCTAGATCATTTCATTATTTTGCTCTGTCAGTTTTTTTCCACTTTCGGGCTCATGGTGCTTATTCCGATCATGCCGCTTTATATGGAAAAACTGACGGCGAACATGAGTGCTCCCACAATCTGGGCAGGTTTGGCACTCGCGGCTCCAGCCATTGGCAGCTTGTTTACAGCTCCAATTGTTGGCCAATTATCCGACACTTTTGGTCATAAGAAAGCGCTCCTACTTTCATTGGCTGGTTTTTGTATTTCAATACTACTCATGGCGAGCGCCCAGCATTTATACCTATTTATTTTTGCGCGGATTCTACTTGGTTTTTGCGGTCTCTCAGTCATTTTGAATGCCTATGTTTCATATCTTTCTAATGAACAACAACGAGGTGCCGCTTTTGGGCAACTACAAAGTAGTGTTGCGCTAGCTTGCCTATGTGGTCCAGTACTCGGCGGTATATTTATGGACCACTGGCGGGTTGAAATATTACTTAATGCAACTGCATTTATCGTAGTTACATTAATTGTGATCGCATCCTTTTTATTAGCCAATCCAGTTAAAACTGAGGCTGTAAAAACCAAAGAAAAATCTAAAATTCCAGACTTTTTTGATAGAACAATTTTTTCTTGGTTGAGTGCCGGCATCTTGGTACAAGCCGGCGGCTTTGGTTTAGTGTCTTGCTTCGTTTTATATATTAGTGAAATAAGCCAAAGCACTCATTCATCGTTATCTGCTGCAAGTTTAACAGGCACAATCCATGCGCTTTCATGGGGAGCTGCTTTTATTGCGGCAACCTATTGGGGAAAAAGAAATGATGACAAAGGAGATTCTTTTAATAATTTTGTCTATGCCTCTTTAATTTGTGGCATCACGATTTTCGCGTTGATATGGGTTTCCAGTCTCTGGCTCATTCTTATATTACGACTCATACAAGGCTTTTGCTTCGCAGCACTTATTCCTTCGATTTTACACACAATTTCTCTAAAAGCTGGCACTCAGAGCCAAGGAAAAGTGATCGGCATTTCTAATAGTGCTTTTGTCTTAGGCCAACTTTTTGGTCCGATCACCATCACGCTTACCTACTCATTTTTCAATATTACAGCCGCATTAATCTGCACCTCTTTATTTTTTATCGGTGCAGGCTTAGTGGTGATTTTGAACAGATTCTTAATGGATACAATTTTAGAAGAGGCACAAGAATGAACTCAATTATTACAACCGATGCATGGTCTTATAAACTTTTCGAACAGTACCTGAATACTTTCTTTCGTGAACTTAAAGTAGATCTTGAAGAGCACATTATCTCAGCCCAAGATTCTCCTTTATTCACACGAGATGCGGAACAACCTAACTCAATCTATTTTTCTTATACGTTTAATGCGTCTAATACGATTGTTTATGGAGCAGTTCAATACTTCTCAACTACTGGCTATCATCGATATCAGCGTAGCTTTGCTCTGCAAAATTTAAGCGACAATACTTTTGACTCGCTAACCGATCCTAAAAAATTAGTGAAGCTCATTACAGATGAGTTAAATAACCTATTCAAAGACAAAAACCAAAATAAGAATCTGTATTCTGATATTGCCAATAGCATCGAAAATACAAAATTCTTTTTAGAAAATAAGCCATCCCAATCAGCAACTAAAGCTTTGAGTGGTTTTCAGGCTACTGAACAAGGCATGTTATATGGGCACCCTTTTCATGTGACTTCTAAAGCCAATTTAGGTTTTTCTAAAGAAGACATGAAAAAGTATAGCCCTGAGTTAGGTGCAAGTTTCCAACTCCACTACTTCGCGGTTCATTCTTCTTTAATCGAAAAGCTAGTCAGCGAGACCGAACCTTCTCACGGTATTGAAGATGAAGTTTTAGAAACTGCGAAAGATCATTTGCAAGAAAACTTAGCAAATTATGAACTTATGCCAACTCACCCTTGGCAAGCCAACTTCTTACTTCAACACCCGTCTTTAAAGAAATATTTAGACAGTCAAGAAATCATACATCTGGGTGCATTAGGCCAAACCGTATGGCCAACCTCATCAGTTCGCACAGTCTGGCTGCCTCAATCAAACCTATTTTTAAAGCTTTCAATTGATGTACGTATTACCAGTTTTATTCGTAACAACCCAATGGATGAAATGGAACGAGCGATTGATGCGAGCAAAATCATTATCAATCACAAGATTAATGAGCAATATCCAAACCTTGTGATTCTGCCGGAGTTAGAAGCGAAAACAGTCAAAATTCCAGAGCTTGAAAGTTCATTTGGCATTATTTATAGAGCGGGACTTACACCTGAAGTATTAGAAAATACCAGAATGCTCGGTGGCTTGGTTGAAGAAAACGAGAATCATGAAATTCCTCTACTAAGCTTTATTCAACAAGCTGCACCCAACCAAAATTTACAAGCGCCTGATGCCAAAGACTTCATAACTTTTTGGTGGAAACAGTACGTTAAAGTTTCACTTATTCCATTAATTGAATTGTTTGCAAACAAAGGCATTAGCGTTGAAGCACATATGCAAAACAGTTTAATGGAATTTAAAAACGGCTATCCACATCGCCTCATTCTTCGAGATATGGAAGGTATTAGTATTGTTCCAGAAATGATAGAGGACAACTCATCTATTTCTGAAGATAGTACCGTTTGGTTCTCTCAAAAAGATGCTTGGACCTTTTTAAAATATTACCTCGTCATCAACCACATTGCTCATCTCATCAGCGCAATTGCACGAGTTACCGTAATTGAAGAATCTGAACTTTGGCAAGCAACACGACTTACCCTTACACAAGAAAAATTTACCGTCAAAGGTCAGCACTACCGCGATTTATTAATTAATTCACTCACATTACCAATTAAGGCAAATATGTTAAATACGCTCTACCACAGTGGTGGCAATCCAATCTGGATTGAAGTTGAAAATCCTATTTATAAATATCGCGGTGCAGAAGCCCTTTGCCCTCTTCAGCCGACACAGCAAGCCAACTATAAGACTCTTGCAGAAAATCGAGTGATGGGCCAATTATTAGAAGCGCTTATTTTTGAAAATACGTTTAAATACGAGTTTTCTAAAGGTCAGATCAAGTTTTATATTTCCGATACAGTTTTCTATACATGCGCAGCTAAACGACATTTCAGCTTTAAACGAATTAAGCTAGATCCTTCAAGCTTAGTCCGTTCTGACATTACTTTAGATGCTGAAACTCGTCCTAACTTAAAAACGCTACTTGCCGATCTAAAAAATATTATTGAAGCTGACCCTGTTAAATGGCAAAACTTTAATGATGAACTCAATTTAACTTACGTTAAACATGCGCAGACTTTGAGCCAAGCCCCTGCCCAACCTTTAAGAACTTTGCCTTATTTAGAACAAGAAGCAAGGATTACCAATGCGCATTTATACCATCCAAGCTTTAAGTCTCGTATCGGCTTCGATTTAAAAGAAAATCAAAAATATGCACCAGAGCTTTCTGAAGGTTTTACGGTTAAATGGGCTGCGACTCATAACAGTTTATGCAAACTGGTTTTAAGTGAAACGATTAACTTAGAGCAGCTTTATAAACAGCATTTTTCAGAAAAAGATCTACAAGCCATTAGTAATCAATTAAAAGATAACAATGTAGATTTTCAGGAATATATCCTCACTCCGATTCACCCGTGGCAGTGGGATAAAATTATTGAATTATATTATCAAGATGCGATTAGCAACCAACTCATCATTCCGTTAGACATTGAAGGCCCGACTTATTTACCACAGCAGTCGATTCGAACTTTATCGAACATTAGTGATATCTCGGCGCTTTCTCTTAAATTGGCAATGAATTTGGTTAATACCTCTACATCTCGCGTATTGGCACCACATACCGTCCAAAATGCGGCAAAAATGAGTGACTGGCTTTATAACATTGTCGAGCAAGACCATATTTTAGAAAAACATCGCAAGCCTGTCATTCTAAGAGAGATTGGCGGTCTTTCGGTTAACCAGCAGATTGCTTTACCTGTTCAATACGGCGCACTTGCCTGCATTTGGCGCGAAAGTATTTACAGTTACTTAAAAGAAGATGAATCGGCAACTCCGGTAACTGGCCTCATGCAAGTCGACATTGACCAAAAGCCTCTAATTGATGAGTGGATTCAAGAATATGGTATCGAGTTCTGGTTAGAAAAGTTACTCACCAATGCCTATTTACCAATCATGCATATTTTGTGGTGCCATGGCCTCGCTTTAGAGTCACATGCACAAAACATGGTTCTGATTCATAAAAATGGCCTACCAGTTAAAGCGGCCTTGAAAGATTTCCATGACGGTATTCGTTTTAGTCGGCATCTTTTACGCGAGCCAGACCTTCTGCCGAATTTACAAGATGCGCCAAAAGAACATGCCAAGATTAATCCAAATTCGTTTTTGGAAACCCACTCTCCAAATGAGTTAAGAGACTTTACTCAAGATGCACTTTGGTTTGTAAATTTGGCAGAGTTAGCGATTTTCTTAAATGAGCATTATGACTTCGATGAAATCAAATTCTGGACCATATTAAGAACCATCATCAATCAACATAAAGAAGCTCACCCAGAGTTTGCCGAGCGATATGAATTGTTTAACTTTACAGATGACACCATCGATATTGAACAGTTGGCGAGCCGCCGCTTCCTTCCTGAAATTCGCTTAAGAGTGCAAACTACGCCGAACCCGCTCAGCCTCATTAAGGAAATTGAATATGAATAAATATTCGATTTCTCTTAAGAAACGAATAGAAAATGGTGAGACGCTCTACGGAATATTTTGTTCCGTAGCTTCTCCTATTAATGTCGAGCAACTGGCACTTGCGGGCTATGATTTTATTATTATCGACTTGGAACATACTTTATTTAGTACGTCTCAAGTCGAGACCATGATTTTAGCGGCTAGAGCCATGAGTCTTGATGTTTTTGTCAGAGTACCTTTAAACGCTAACCACCTAGTTCTACCTCTGCTCGATGCAGGGGTAACGGGTATTGTTTTCCCACGTATAGAAAATGCCCGGCAGGCACAAGAAGCAGTGAACTATTGTCACTATATGCCACTTGGGCAAAGGGGACTGAATTCGACAAGGTCAAATAGATATGGCATTGATGATTTAGCAAGTTTTGTTCAACAAGCTGCAAGCGAGACTGTTGTCATTGCTATGATTGAAAGCTTAGAAGGACTGGAACAGCTTGATGAAATTTTAAAAGTTGAAGGTATTGATATTATTATGGAAGGTGCTGCCGACCTTTCCCAATCAATCGGGCTACCTTGGCAATCTAGTCATCCAAAGGTCAAAGAAAAAGTTCAAGAGATGTATACAAAGACTACAAATAGTCAAAAGCATTTCTGTGCTATTCCCCGACAACCTGAAGATATCGCGGCTTGGAAACAACAATCTGTTCAGCTTTTTGTGCTCGGCGATGACCGAAGCATTATTCGCCGCGCCCATCAAAATCATTTGAACGCCTATAAGGAAATGTGATCACTGTTCAATTTTTTTGGGGGAATAAACACCTATTCCCCTAATTCATTGAATAAATTTCAAATATATTATTTTTTAAGCAATTAATAATATTGTTAACTACAATGATTCTCATTTATAATTCGCTCAATTTAAAATCACTCTCAGGGCGAGAAAATGGGAAATAAGATAAAAAGTAATAAACTTTTTACAAGAAAGTCTGAAGTTAAAAATATCATTCCACTTCTTTCACTTGGTGGGGCCATTTTTCTTTCAAATTCAGCATTTGCAGCCTCAGCCTCTGAGACAACAGATGCTGAAAAAAAGCCTGAAGCACTCCCTACAATTACAATTACCGCTTCACGCGCAGATGAACTTTCTACTTCTGCTAAGCAAGTCACCAAGCTAGATGAAAAACAGATTGAACTTTTAAGAAATGGTTCCTCTGGAAGTATTGCGACTGTATTAGCAAAGGCTGTACCGGGCCTGTCTGACTCAAGCCGTACTATTACAGATTACGGTCAAACTTTACGTGGACGTAATGCCCTGATCTTGGTCGATGGCGTTCCAATGAACCTCACACGTGATACAGCTAGAGGACTTTCAGCAATTGACCCTGAAAGTATTGCGAACATTGAAGTCATTCGAGGCAGTAACGCAATTTATGGCGGTGGCGCTGCGGGTGGTATTATTTCAATTACCACGAAAGCTGCGGGTGGTGAACCTACTGCAAAAACCGTCATTGGGTTACAAACACCTTTAACGAATTTCCGTTCTGATGCTTTGGGTGGAGATATTCACCAATATTTCACAGGCAGCTTTAACGCCTTTGATTATGCACTCGACTTTGGCTATCAACGTATTGGTAGTCCGTACGATGCAAGTGGTGACCGTGTTGCACCTGAACCAAGTCAGGGCGACCTTTATGATTCCGATGGCTACAGCGTAGGTGGTAAGCTGGGTTACCATATTGATGACAATCAATATCTACAATTCGCTGCAAACTATTATAATGCTGAGCAAGACTCAGATTATGCATCTGATCCAAGTGTTAAAAAAGCTCCAGCTGGAACTGTACCAGCGAAAGCCATCAAAGGATTAAAGCTTAAAGACCAAAATAAAAATGAAAACCAAATATACAATTTAACCTATACCAATAAAGACTTATTAGGTAATAAGGTTGATGCTCAAATTTATTACCGCGACTTCTTTACCCGTTTTTCACCATTTGATGCTCGTGGAAATGCGAACCGTGGCAAACAAGTCGACCAGATTTATCAAGAAAATAATGTACTCGGTAGCCGCTTAACTGTTACCACACCACTTGAGTTTTTAGGCGATACATCATTGGTTTGGGGTGGTGACTTCAGCCGTGAAAAAAGCGAAATGCCTTTAGATATTTTTGACCCTCAAATTTATGATCAATCAGGTGGTCTAGAATTTGTAAAAATTGGCAAGCTCATTTATTTACCTGAACTCACCACGCAAAGTGTTGGCGGTTTTATACAGTTAAAACACCGCTTTAATGACCAATGGTCAGCTGAAGCAGGTACACGCTATGAAGACAGCTATGCACAAATTGATAGCTTTGTTCCATTATCACAATTAGGTAAGACCAACCCTTACACTGTTCCAGGCGGAAAAGTGAAAGCTGATGCATGGTTATACAATGCTAATGTGACTTTCTCTCCAAACGACCAACATTCAATTTATGCATCTTTTAACCAAGGTTTTCAGTTACCTGATGTAGGTTTAATCATCCGTAATGCTGGCGAAGGTTTTAACCTTGGCTCATCATTTTTAGAACCTGTAAAAGTTGATAACTACGAACTGGGCTGGAAAGGAAACTTCAATAATTTCTCATCAAGCTTAGCTGTATTCCACTCAACTTCTGACCTTGGTGCTGTGCAGTCTTTTAACAATGGCTTAGTGCTTGCTAGAACAAAAGAAAAAGTAACTGGTGTTGAAGCAACTTTTGACTATCTTGACGATGCAAATATTTGGGGAACTGGTGGTAGCGTTACGTGGATGAAAGGTCGTGAAAAACCTCAAAACGGTTCTGAACAAGACATGACAGGTTTCCGCATTCCACCATTAAAACTCACAGCTTACGTTTCTTATAGCCCAACTGAAACTTGGACGAACCGCCTGCAAGCAACATACTTCGGTTCAGAAGATTACCGCTTAAATGGTGTAAATGGCTTTGGTCGCTATGATGTGAAGTCTTACACAACAGCCGATTTAATCAGTAGTTTTGCGCTTAACAAGAAAGACACTGTGACGATTGGTTTGGAAAACATGTTTAATCGTAAGTACTACCCTCTCTATAGTCAATTATTAAGAACTAGCGATAACACTAGCCATTTAGTGGCAAATGGGGCAACGCTTAAAGTTTCTTATAGCCATAAATGGTAATTAAAAATTAGATAGCATGTGTCACAGAAAAGGGGATCTATACGATCTCCTTTTTTTATTTAAAAATTATTTAAGCCTCATCTTCTTTTCTTTGTCGACTTGAAACCGACTGTCGGGACTACCCTAGCTTTCTACCAGAAATTTTGTTAACTTGATTTTGTTACATATTCAAAATGTGATTTTCTCCCAACACTTTTCAACATCGTGTTTATGAAACTCAATTCATGCATGTGGCTTTACCAATATTTTTAAGGGGAATCATAATGGAAATCTCACATCGAGAAATTTATGCGCTTGTAGACATTAATAATTGTTATGTCAGTTGTGAGCGACTATTTAACCCCAAACTTATTGGTTTGCCTGTTGTGGTACTTTCTAACAATGATGGATGCGTTGTATCACGCAGTGAAGAAGCAAAAAAGATGGGTATAAAGATGGGAATCCCATGGTATCAAATTGAAGAAGAAGCTCTCAAAGCAGGCGTACACGTCTATTCAAGCAACTACACTTTATATGCCGAGATGTCTCGTCGCTTTTTTTCGGTTCTTGGGGAATTTTTCTCATCCGATGATTTAGAGGCTTACTCTATTGATGAATGCTTTATCCACCTTACCCCTTACCTCCAATCTCTAGATATCCATTCTTATTGTGTCAAAGTCGTAGAAACGCTAGAAGAATGGTTAAGCCTACCTTGCTGTATTGGCATCGGATATTCAAAAACTCAGGCCAAGTTAGCCAATCACTATGCAAAAAAAATTAAAAGCTTTAATGGGATTTGTAATTTCACTAGTTTAGATCCCCTACTACTTGAAGACCTCATGCAACAAACTTCTGTTAAAGAAGTCTGGGGAATTGGCTACCAATTGGTCAAACAACTACGAAGCTATGAAATTTATTCATGCCTAGACTTAACTTTTGCCAATGAATACCATCTAGCCAAAGCTTTTTCTGTGGTTATGGCACGTACTATTCGTGAGCTAAAAGGCCAATCCTGCATTCAACTTGATGATCCTGCCATCCTAACAAAACGAATTTTAGCATCACGAAGTTTCGCTCAAGCTTTATCCAGCATTGAGATTATTAAACAAGCGCTTATCTTTCATCTCAATCGTGCTCATCGGCGTTTAATGAAACAAGAACAACTCTGTGCCTGCATTCAAGTCATGCTTTATGAAAAAACAGATAAACCACCTTATAAAAAAGCATCATCTCAAGCCATTGGCTTAACTTATGCAACAGATGATCTATGCATATTAACCAAAGCAGCAATGCAACAAATTGATGTTTTATATAAAGAAAATAAAAGATACATTAAGATTGGAGTTTTATTTTGTGGTTTGCACGCCCGTCAACATCACATTGATGATTTATGGCAACCTCTTGAGTTGATCCAACAAAGACAACAACTCATGAAAACACTAAGTACAGTCCGTAATCGATTCGGTAGTCACTATTTACAAGTAGGCTATCATTCGCGTAGCCCATCTTGGCATATGAAACAATGTCACCGTTCAAAAAACTATCTAACTCGATGGAATGACCTACTCGTAATTGAAGAGAACTCTACAGCCGTTACACAAAATACATGAACTGTTTTTGTCAATTCAGTTTAAAATAAGCTTTATTAAATTACTTGAAATTTTGTCATTTTTTAACATTGCTAAATCATCGCAAAATTTACAATATATAAGCCGAATTTGGCGTACCCTTTCTGCGACAATTAAAACAAATTATAAAAAAATTGTAGAAACATATGCCATAATAAGCAAACTTTGCAGACATCTTGCAAAGACTATTTGCAACTTTAGAGCTGGAGCAATCTGAATGAGTTCGACCATTTTGGTGATTCATGGACCGAATTTGAATTTGCTGGGAAAACGCGAACCAGAAGTATATGGTCATCTTACCTTAGGTGATATTAACCAACAACTTATTACCCAAGCTCAACGCGCATCAATTACATTAGATACTTTCCAGAGCAACTGGGAAGGTGCCATTGTTGACCGTATTCATCAGGCACAAACTGAAGGCGTAAAACTTATTATTATTAACCCTGCCGCCCTCACTCATACTTCTGTTGCTCTACGCGATGCTCTACTTGGCGTTGCTATTCCATTTATTGAAGTACATTTGTCGAATGTTCATGCACGAGAAGCATTCCGACACCATTCTTATTTATCTGATAAAGCAATTGGCGTGATTTGTGGTCTAGGTGCAAAGGGCTATAGTTTTGCACTCGATTACGCCATTGAAAAAATTCAACCATCTAACCCAAACTAGTTTAGGAATAGTCGCCCATGGATATCCGCAAAATTAAGAAACTCATCGATTTAATGATTGAGTCTGACTTGCAAGCGATTGAAGTTAAAG
The DNA here is from genome assembly GCF_059416285.1 of Acinetobacter sp. GW821-FHT09D10. Classification (NCBI taxonomy): domain Bacteria; kingdom Pseudomonadati; phylum Pseudomonadota; class Gammaproteobacteria; order Moraxellales; family Moraxellaceae; genus Acinetobacter; species Acinetobacter sp. GW821-FHT09D10. The sequence goes on along the minus strand of NZ_JBWKOW010000008.1, from coordinate 11,158 downwards.
AAGGTGATCAATCAATCGCTTTAACTCGTCGTAGTCCAGTCGTTGCTGCGGCTGGTGTAGCACTTCCGGCAGCTCCTGTTGCAGAAGCACCAGTTGCAAAAACACCACGTGGAGCAGTTGAACCTTCTCCAATGGTTGGCGTGTTCTACGCTGCTCCAAGCCCAGGCGAAGCACCATTTGTTAAAGTAGGTCAAACTGTATCTGCTGGTGAAACTTTGGGTATTATTGAAGCAATGAAAATCATGAACCCAATTGAAGCAACTCAAAGTGGCGTGGTTGAAGAAATTTTAGTGAAAAATGGTGATGTTATCCAATTCGGTCAACCTTTATTCCGTTATCGCGCGTAATTACCTCGGGGACGTCTATGTTGCAAAAAGTTTTAATTGCAAACCGTGGTGAAATCGCTTTACGAATTACCCGGGCTTGCAAAACATTAGGAATCAAGACTGTTGGTATCTATTCAGATGCTGATAAGGACTTGATGCATTTACGTTTTGTTGATGAAGCAGTATGTATTGGTCCGGGCGCAAGTAGTGATAGCTATTTAAATATCCCGGCAATTATTACTGCTGCAGAAATTACTGGTGCTGATGCCATTCACCCTGGTTATGGTTTCCTTTCAGAAAATGCTGAATTTGCTGAAATTGTAGAAAGTTCAGGCTTTACTTTTATTGGACCTCGCCCAGAACATATTCGCCTCATGGGGAATAAAGTTTCTGCGATTGTTGCCATGAAAAAAGCAGGCGTACCTACTGTACCGGGTTGCGACCATGCCGTGACCATCCACAATGCCTTAGCAGAAGCTAAAGAAATCGGTTTCCCGCTTATTGTTAAAGCGGCATCTGGTGGCGGTGGACGTGGTATGCGTATTGTTGAGCGTGTAGATACACTACTTGAATCAGTTCAAGCAGCACAACGCGATGCAGAAATGTGGTTTGGTGACGATACTGTTTACATGGAGCGTTTTTTACAAAAACCTCGCCATGTCGAAGTTCAAATTCTTGGTGATGGTAATGGTCATGCGATTCATTTATATGACCGCGACTGTTCATTACAACGTCGTCACCAAAAAGTGCTAGAAGAAGCGCCTGCACCAAACCTGCCAGAACAAGCTCGAGCTGATATTTTAGAAGCGTGTGTTCATGCATGTCAGCTAATGCAATATCGTGGTGCTGGTACGTTTGAATTTTTATTTGAAGACGGTGAATTCTTCTTTATTGAAATGAACACTCGTGTTCAGGTAGAGCACCCTGTTACTGAAATGGTGACTGGTGTTGACATTATTGAACAACAGCTACGTATTGCAGGCGGCCTAGGACTAGAACTTCAACAAGAAGATATCAAAGTTCAAGGACATGCAATCGAATGTCGTATCAATGCAGAAGATCCAACAACTTTCTTACCTTCACCGGGTAAAATTGAAAGTTTCTATGCGCCAGGCGGTGCTGGTATTCGTTTAGACTCTCATATCTATCCAGAATATAGCATTCCACCTTACTATGACTCTATGATTGCCAAACTGATTTCTCATGGTAAAGACCGTGAAACGTCAATTGCACGTATGCGTCAAGCTTTAGATGAAATGATCCTTACAGGAATTAAAACCAATATTCCTCTGCATAAAGATCTTATTTTGCAAGATAAGAGCTTCTGCTCTCAAGCAATGGACATCCATTACCTTGAAAAACACTTGCTAAAGCAATTGGAAGAAAAGAAGAAAACTGAAACTGCATAATAAAAAAAGCCTCTTATAAATAAGAGGCTTTTTTATATCTATTACTTTATGGTAGTACTCTACGCAAAGTCGCAAAACACTGCTCACCCTTAGCGGTTGAACAGAAGTTAATAGTATGATCATTTTTCCACTGTACAAAATATTGAGAAACATCACCTGTTTGATCTTGTTTCTGTCCAGAACAATCCATTTTATTATTATCAAATTTAATTTGCATGACTAAAGCAGCTAACTGCTCTTTAGGATCATCGGACGGTTGATACTCATATAAGCCATATGACCATTCTTGACCACTTTTGATCACTACATCATTACTGCTACGGAAATTATAATATTCCACACATTTCTTATTATTTGGAATTTCCATTCCCCATAATCCCATAATTTCAGGACGCGTAACAATACGTATAGCATTAGGATTACTTGCTGTCCGAACGGGTTGTTCGGCTGGCTGCTGAGTCGCTGTTTCTGCCACAGCTAAACCAGAACAAGCCCACAATAATCCAATAATATAAATATTTTTCATAGATTTATTAATCATTAAACGCATGAACTTAAGTTAGCATATTTTTTGACAAATTCACCGGTTCATAACCATATAAAAACAATATTTTTCAACTGTAACGTGCTACAACAAGTCATCAAACAATTTTATATTTACTTGCTTTTTTCAATATAAATACCTTGTTTTTTCATTATTTCGAGCCTATGCCGTTGAGGAATCAATTTGTTTAGGAAGCCACATTACAAAACATAAGCCTAAGAGTACAACCAAGCTGGCACACATAAAGATGATTTCACCGGAAAGAATTTTCCAAAAATGTCCAGCCAGAACACTACCAAAAGCCACACCTAAGCCCCACATGGTGCTGTAAAGAGCTTGTCCACGCCCTTGTTGTCCAGCCGAGAAATTTTGAAAAATAACTCGCATCGCAATTAAGTGAAATAGACCAAAACTAAAAGCATGCAAACACTGTGCAAAAAATTGACCAACAAAGTAATGCGAAAATAGTGCAACCAACATCCAACGTATGCTCGTCACAAGTAAACATACAATCACTAAACTACGCCACGAAAAACGTTGAAAAATCTTTGGAGCAATTGAAAACATAAAAATTTCTGCACAAACACCCATAGCCCATAAAAATCCAATTTCAGTCGTACTAAAATTCAAAGATTTCAGAAAATTACTATAAAAACTATAAAAAGGCGCATGCGAAAAAAGTAAAATAAATTCAATTGTAAAAAATGCAGCTACTGTCGGGCGCTTAAGTACGGGAAGTAAAGGCTCTAACCGCTTTTGTGAAGTAGGTGCACCATCCGGTTCTCGAATTGTGAAAGACCAAATAAATGCCAATGAAGCAATAATTAATAATAAAATCGGAAGCATCGAAATAGGTACTATTTCTAGAAGTGCACCAATAACGAAGACACCTACAATGAATCCAACAGATCCCCACTTACGGATTTTGCCGTAAAGTTTAGCTTTTTGATCGCCCAACCAAAATAAAGTAACCCCTTCAAATTGAGCTAAAATAGCATTTTGAAAGAAGCTAAAAATAAGCATGAGTAAAGCAATGGATTGAAAAGTATTTGGAACTATAAAAATAGCCAACCATATACATGATTCCATCCAAGTCGCCAACCGTACTAATAACATTCGCTTACCAGATTTGTCAGCAATCCATCCCCATACCAATGGTGCAAAAAAACGCGTCACAATGGCAATTGAAGATAAGACACCAATTTCCTGATAATTAAACCCTTGATCTTGAAGATATAAATTCCAGTAAGGCATAAATGTGCCCACAATGGAATAATAGAAAAAGTAGAATCCGCCGAGTCTAGTTTGGATTGTAAGTGGTTGCATTAAGTTGCTTTATCTTGCATTTTCAAAAAGTTAATCATAATTAAAGTTGCATCCACTTGTACTGATATGCTGAATGTTGCATTTCACTAGTCTACAAATTTAATTTCCAATCAATTTAAAAAATTTGTAGACTGCATGCTTTTAAAGCAGAAACTACACATCAAATTACTGATCTGCGCAATTCTATCATTTTGGGTAGAACTAAATTGATTTATTGTTAATTCATATAGTAAAAAAAGAGTTCTGTTAGGGAATACCACCTATGAATTAATAAATAAGAACCCAGTATATCTACTTATCATTTTTTGGAGTCTTATTTTGAATATAAGGCCGATGTTAATTCATTTTATAGTTGCCCTATTATTTTTTCTAAAGATCGTCACATCTAATGAGTAAATTTACATCGAGTTATTATTATTTGAAACTAACAAAAAAACCGCTGACCTAAGCTAGCGGTTAAATGTCTTCTTATGCTCAACAATCAATTCACTACAACATAAAAAAATAGTTAAATAACAGTGCACATGTATTCATCAGCAAATTTAATAGTACTGTGGTCTATTTGATCTAAAGGACCATCAATAGGAGTAAAACTTATGCCATTTACTCTTTTTTTATCTGTAATACTCAAATCTAGTTTATATAATTGTTCTTTAGGTGAGGCTGGGGATAGATACTGACTTCTAACATAAGTTGTATATTTATAACCTTTATCCACTACTTTCAATGCACTATCATAGTAACCACTTTCTAGAGATATTGTGTAATCTTCAAAGTCAGTATAATTACTATTATTGATCACCAAATAATGAAGTTCGCCTCCTATTATGTGGATTAAACAGATTTGTTTTTTGTTTCGACTCACTAAATCATGACTATAGAATTCATTAAAGACTCTATTTGTACAATTTGTATAGATATCATTTGTTTCCCCTAATCTACAGGCCTTTAAATTAGGAGAAGCTATAGAACTATTAATAAGAATTGGAAATTTTCTTACTACATCATGATTCTTACTATAAACTTTATTTATATAAACACTATAGCCACCATCTTCAACTATATCTGCTGCAATCCTAAATGCCTTAATATTATTAATCATAGTATCCCTAGGTTCAATAACATCATTAAAAGAATTCATCGAAGAATCAATATTATAAGCACCCTTCAATAATTTACTAACCAAGAAAGTATTATTATCATATAAATTTTTCTTAAGTGTAATATAGTTAATATCCTTACCAGCTAAACCATATAACTCACTTGGAAGATATGAGAAGCCTTTTCTAATCGCAATTGCCAAGTCAGTGAATGGTGTTATATTAACATGATCATTTTCATTAAAAATTACGCTATAGTGCGTTATATTAATATCATTATCTTTGGTTACTTTTAGTCGACAAGGTAACTGACTTGCTTTTACTTGTCCTTCCCACTCTCCATTAATATTTGTCTTAACGATATCTTTGAATCCCGAATCATCCTTACAACGTGCAGTCACAATTGCATCTGATAAAAAATCTCTAGTTACTGCAGTTCCTTTAATGGTTACATATGGATCAATAGGATCTACTTTAGGAGGCGTCTGGTTACTGCTAGAATCATTACCTCCGCAAGCAGTTAGACTCAATATTGTAGTCAACCCAATTATCTTTAATAATGTATTAGACATTTCATATTCTCTATCATGTTTTTATACCTTTTCTAAATATAAAATATTTCAATAGAGATCTATTCAAATAAAATAAACATTATTAAAACTGCTTATTCCAAAAATAATAAAATTAACAAAAAATTAAAACAATCAGCACATTACACAAGTTAAACTAATAATCCACTTTAAATTCATATAAATTAAAACATCAAACTGTTTAGAACATATAGCATGAGTTATATTCTAAATTAAATAGAATTTTATAAAAGGCTTCTTAGATAACAATTAGAATCTACATACCATTTTTTTTAGTCTCATTATCGAGAATTCGCTGAATCACCGTCCTAGAAACTTCAAACTCCTGAGCTAGTCTATACACACTCCAACCCTTTTTATATTTTTCAATAACTAGTTGCTTTTGCTCATTTGTAAGCTTCTCGGGCCGTCCAGCTTTATAAGACTCAGAACCGTGTTTAAATTTTGCTTTAGAATCTAGATGTAATTTCTCAAAATTTAGACATAACTTTAAAAAATGGATAAAAAAAACTCTTATTTCTCCAATCAATTCATGTTTAGAGTAATCTATACAAATCAAACGGATACCTTTTTTTTCTAAATTTTCTACAATGTTTAAAATTTCACAATAATTACTACCTAAACAATCGATGCCCTTAACAATTAGTAAATCATCCGCTTCCATCGAATATTCGATCAAATTTGTGAGTTTGTCTCGAATGGAAATAGGTTTATCAACTCCGACCTCTTCAATCATCAGTCTATTTTTTTGTACAACATATCCATGTTCTCTTAGCAAGGAACTGTATGATGCTTCTATAGAATTATCATAGGTGTCAACTCTAAAATAAGCATATGTACGCATACTCATTCTCCTACTAGCCATAATAAAACGAGCTAGTCCAATATAGAAGTATATTTAATTAATAGTTTTTTTATATGAAAATTTCATTGACTAAAAACTCCTTCTACTTAAAATTTTTTTGATTCTTACAAGACTTTAAGAATTTTGACAATACTTATCATATTTAATATCAACGTAAAAATCGTTAGTAGCAATAAAAATTTCATTTTCTCATCCTATTTAATTATCATCTTCTTTACTAGTTTCCTTGATTCTGATCGTTCTTTTTTAAGACATATATCATCTTTTTTGAATAAGCAAAAATTAAGATTAAAGAAGTATAAAAAGATTTAGATAGTTATTTTGTTTAATCAAAAATAGGAAAATCTTATAAGAAAATGTTATATTTCATTGTGATATTTTACCTATAAAACTTTTTTTGTGACGTTTTTCACATTTTACACATACAATTTAGGTGTTCTGCAACCTCTCCTTCATTAATATTTTAAGGCCACATATGGAAAACATATTTTCTGATTACTTAGTAAACAGTCCTAGAGGGAAGCTTTATATTCCTGATGGGCTTGGTCCATTCCCTTCTGTAATTATACTAAAACAGTACGAAGAGAAGATAAACGAGCCTTCTCTTGACTATTATGCAAGAAAGATGAATGAGATTGGCTTTTTGGCTTTTACTTTTATTTCTATCCCAGAAAAACAAATAGAAATTCTATATTCCCATCTAAATTCAGCGATTGACTATTTAACTAATAGGTCTGATGTCGATACAAAAAAGATTTTTTTATTAATGGCTGATCGAGAAAAAACTATAGAAATCAATATGCATTTATTTAGTGATCGCATTCATGCTATAGCTTCATTAAGTTGGTTAACTTAGAAAATATAATTTTAGAACCATAATCTACTACTTATTAAATTACTTAAAACTAGAACTTATTACTTACTATCCCTTTACTATTATTTCACCTCTTCAAGAAAATGAAGAAGGTCTGTCTACGATTTTGCTAACCTAAACACCTGTCGATTAGTAATTGAACAATTAAAAAATTGGTAGTAATTCAACTGTCCCGATCTTGAAGTAAATTCATTATAATACTTTTCTTAATAATATGTGGTTTTTATTTATTTTTTCTACAGAATTAGAGAAAAAGCAGATTTCCTGGCGAACTGAACAACAGAGATTTGAGAAAGAATATATTTTTAATTCCCATTTTGAATATTTAACTTTTGATTTAGAACTTGGAAATTACGTTTTGAAATATTTCTTAAATAAGGAGTCAAAACAAGATGCTGCAGATGCATTCCACCTTGTTAATACTAGTTGGACGATGTGGAAAAAAGCTATTCAAATTAAACAGGAAGATCTAAGCAAAATTGAAGATATACCTGAAGGCTGTGTCGTCGTTTCAAAGGAGCAAGCAAAAGATTCTGAGCGTCTAGAGTTTTTATTAAATAACCCAACTTTAGAAGCTTCACTTATGAATCGTGAATCATGTGTAGGAATAATGAATAGATTCTTCTTAGTCTATGAAATATTCAATAAATTTATGAATAAAAAAAATACTAAACTAAGCACTAAAACATTACGAGATGCGATCGATAAAGCTATGTATGAGCAAAAGGACTGAAAGGATATAGATTAGTTAATAAGTACAAATAAGGCGCTAACTAGCGCCCTTTTAGTGGAATATGTTTACAGCAACAAAAAAAATTATAAAGAAACTCTTTTAGCAATCCAGCCATAGAAAAACTGCTCTTGGCTTGGATTACGCTCACAGATTTCAATATAGTGCTGACCTTGCATGATGTTAAGTACACGTACTAAGACTTTCTCACCTTCTTTACCTCGTTTTGGTAGATAAGATTTGAGAGCATTTAATATAGCTGGTCCATAAATTCCATCTATCGTAAGATAAGAGGAGTACTTAAAAATAAAAGTCCCCTCCAATAATGGATATTTAGTGAGGCTCTTTGTCCCCCAGTACCCAAATATGCTCGGCAAATTGAAATCAAATATTAAAAAAACCTCTGAAGAGGATCTTTAATTAATCAAAGTCATATCACAAGTTATCTGAGAACTCCCAACCCTACAATTCTAACACTTTGTTTCCAATACAAATAACTAATTTATTAATAACTAGCTTTGCCCCTAAAAGCTTTTTTATTGATAAGAAAGATTAAATAAAGCTAAGAGAACTGTAATTTAATTTGTACAATGTGTTAACTTGTGTAAAAATACATTTAATATTCATAAGGTATTTAATCATCAGATGTTTTTTCTTATTTTCTTAATTTGTCTTTTTCTGTTTTTACTTATCCTAAAACAACATTACCGTTAACCGTCTTTTTTTCAACTATCTTTTCTTTAAAAGCTTTTCTACTTCCTTTAAATTAGAACAATTAAAAAATCAAATTTATAGACAGCTTCTTTAGATAGAGTTAAATGTGCAAATCAAACTTGGCTTAAAGCACCACATCAAAAAATCACGGCTACTCACATTACCAACCCAACAGCAAAACACACCAAACAATAAATTAAATCAATAAGTTACATTAACAACAACACTATCTGAGTAGTTGCCGGGAGTCGTTGAAATAGTAGTACCTTGTGGAATTTTTCCATACACATTGGTGCTTTGAGCACTCCCCGATCCTGTCTTTGAAACACCTCCAGAACCTCCAACCGCGGTTACACCACCTGTAGTATCCCATACCGTACTATAAGTCGAGTTCTGATATAACTGATAGGGAATATATTGACTACTACCATTTGTCATACGTCTAAAGCCACCAGCAATACGGTTATTTCCATCACCTAAATAAATACTGTATGGCGTTCCATTGTTACAAGTCGTATTCACTGCACCTTGCGCAGTGTAATCACGACTAGTCGAGCCAATATCATTAATATTGCCAAAATCGACATTTGATGTTGAATCTAATTGGCATAAACTCGGTACAACATAATTAGCTGTTATAGTGGCATTACCTGAATCCCAACCGCCTCCGCTATTACCTTCACAGACAGTGCTAGAGCTTGCCTGCATGTCCCAAAAAAGCTGAACCGTACCAGTATATGTGCCTTTAGGATATGCAATGAGCGAACCAGTGCGGGCTGGTACTTTTACATTTACAGAGTAACTAATAATATTATTTGAAGCGACCGTTCTCACTGGTCCATACCAAACATTTGAGGTCTGATTTGTGGTAGAAGAACCTGCGCCACCCACAGTTGCAGTGACCGTATAAGGTAATGAAATGCTGTTATTGGCGTTCGTAGTTCCCGTAAATACGGTTTTCATACACATATAAGCTGAAATTTCAGGAGTAGTACGCCCCCCAAGACAGCTAATCGTGCCAGAAAAGTTGATGTTTGCATCACTATTAATTGTGGCAGCCGTATAGGTATACGTACTATTAGTCGTTCCCGTTACCGTACAAGCAGCATGTGCAGAGCTAAAAAATGCATATAATATAAAAGACAGAACAATTGCTAAAATATACTTTATGGCCAATGAAAACTTTTTACTCTTCATCCAAAAACTATGACTCGCAGTAGTTATCGACATACATAAGGCCCCAATTTTTTAGCACTGTATTGCTTATTTTCATATGCAAAATTAACTTGGCATGAACCATGATCCAGAAGATCGACTTCAAGTTTGTTTTGTTTTAATAGATTTGGAATAAATACTTCACCGTCGTAGCCAACTACCCCATCTTGCTGTCCATTAATTCGAACGCTATAACCTGGTAATAACGCTGAGTTATTCGAATCAACAAGTTTTACTAACCCTGAAATAACCTGATGAGCACCAAAGTCTACTAAGGTTCCTTGGCGATAACCCACAAATGCTGTTTGGTTAGTTGAAGTAACATCCCATTCTAAAGGTAAATATGATGGATCTAGGTAGATATGATGAAGCTGATAGGGTCTTAAATTTGAAATTAAGAATCGACCAGTTCTATCAGTCGCTCCTAAATTGACTCCACCATTTAGAATTTGACTTTGTGGCCCAGCATTGATCACAACTGCATAGCCGTCACCAATTTCATTGGCTGCAAAGACTCGTCCTGCTGCCGCAACCAACGATCCTGTCGCTGAAACTGCAACTTGGTCATTATCCCCAATTCGGTTGTATCGACCTGTCAGATAAGCAGCACGGGCACGGTAAGAGGCATAGACCGATGCATTGTTTTGATTGGCATCCTGATCGTGCTCAACATAGCCTCCCCATCCAAATGCACCGATTTGTGGGTCACTAAATCCATTTATTTCTTGTCTATATGTTGTTTTACCACTTTCATTAGAAATACTTGTAATCGCATTAACTCTGGTAGATGGTGTATAACGCAACGCAAAGTAAATGCCATAATCTTTGTGATTTTCATAATCTTTATACGCTGAGGTATAAAATCCCCAGTTCTTGTTCAAACTTCCACTCAAATTGGCAGACACTAACTTATAAGAATTATCGCTAAATTTGATCTGGTTATAACCCAGATAAGCTCCATACCCCTCATAAAAATTATAGTTAATTCCTGCCCTAAAAATCTCATCTGCCAGTGCACTGTAGCTCAAATAATTTTTGGGTTCAGCATTGATCTGGTTATCTTTTAAATATCGAACTTGGGACACACGGGCAAGGTCAAAATAGTTATCAAATACTTTGCGGTAACTGGTATTAAACGAAATATTCTTGCTGATACGCCCTTCTAAACCAACCAAGACAGAATAACCGTTTTCATCTTTATACTGGCTCGCTGCAATGTCGGCATTAATTACCCCAAAACCAAACAGGTTCTTGGCAAAACCTGTGCCCAGATTTGATAGCCCATCTGTAGAAGACTCTGCACCACCGCTTAAAGTCAGTGAGTTGCTGTAGCCATATCGAATCGCGCCCGAAGCAAAGGTGGCATCATCATAATCGTTTGAATACAACCCATAGTTATAACGAGGAACCCCAACATCTACTGAAAATTCATTGATGCCTTTTGCCAAAATTTTAGATGAAAAAT
>NZ_JBWKOW010000007.1:228764-240318 GCF_059416285.1 Acinetobacter sp. GW821-FHT09D10 | reverse complement strand
GCAGTTAAAGTTGTTTTACCATGGTCAACGTGACCGATTGTGCCCACGTTTACGTGTGGCTTATTACGTTCAAACTTGGCTTTAGCCATGATGATCTTCCTTTATAAACTGCTCATGCAGGGTCACTGCACGAGCGCTTGGTTTTAACTAAGAATTAGTTTGGGCTTATAGTAATCGAAAGATTACTCGTCGTCACCTTTTTTACCGCCAGTCTGGAACTTAGCGATGATGCCTTCAGCCACGTTACGTGGAGTTTCAGCGTATTTAGCGAATTCCATAGAATAAGTCGCACGACCTTGAGACATAGAACGCATTTGAGTCGCGTAACCAAACATCTCAGCCAATGGAACTTCTGCTTTAATTGCTTTTGTTCCACCAGGAAGATCATCCATACCTTGAACCATACCACGACGACGGTTTAAGTCACCCATGATATCGCCCATGTAGTCTTCTGGAGTTTCTACTTCAACTTTCATGATTGGTTCAAGAAGGATAGGATCAGCTTTCATGAAACCGTCACGGAAAGCGTACGAACCAGCCATTTTGAACGACAATTCATCAGAGTCGACATCATGGTAAGAACCATCGAATAATGTCGCTTTGATACCCACAACAGGGTAACCAGCTAATACACCATTCTTCATACGTTCTTGAATACCTTTGTCAACCGCACCAAAGAATTCTTTAGGTACAGTACCGCCGACAACTTCTTCAGCGAATTGGTATTCTTTACCAGCTTCTTCAACATCCATAGGCTCTAAACGAACATATACATGACCGAATTTACCTTTACCACCTGTTTGACGAACGAACTTACCTTCTTGCTCAACAGTCTTTTTGATTGTTTCGCGGTAAGCAACCATTGGTTTACCAATGTTCGCTTCAACACCGAATTCACGCTTCATACGGTCAACGATGATGTCAAGGTGAAGCTCACCCATACCAGCAATAATTGTTTGACCAGATTCTTCGTCTGTACGAACGCGGAACGATGGATCTTCTTTAGCCAAACGACCTAAAGCAATTGACATTTTTTCTTGGTCAGCTTTAGTTTTTGGTTCAACAGCCAATGAAATTACTGGCTCTGGGAATTCCATACGCTCAAGTGTAATGATGTTTTTCTCATCACATAATGTATCACCAGTAGTAACGTCTTTAAGACCTACACACGCTGCGATATCACCTGCACGGATTTCATCAAGATCTTGACGTTCGTTCGCATGCATTTGCACGATACGACCGATACGTTCACGCTTAGATTTAACTGGGTTATAAACCGGATCACCTTGTTTAAGAACACCAGAATAAACACGTACGAATGTTAAGTTACCTACGAACTTGTCGTTCATGATTTTGAACGCTAACGCAGAGAACGGAGCTTCGTCAGATGCTTCACGAGACGCTTTAGTTTCGTCTTTGTCGTCAAGGATACCTTCGATCGCTTTAACTTCTGTAGGTGATGGTAAGAATTCAATTACAGCATCCAACATACGTTGAACACCTTTGTTTTTGAACGCAGAACCACAAAGCATTACTTGAATTTCAGAAGCTAATGTACGAGCACGTAAACCTGCAATGATCTCTTCTTTAGAAAGATCACCTTCTTCAAGGTACTTGTCCATTAATTCTTCAGAAGCTTCAGCCGCAGCTTCAACCATTTTGGTACGCCATTCGTTAGACGTATCAACTAGGTCAGCTGGAATTTCAGCATATTCAAACTTCATACCTTGAGATGCTTCATCCCAGATAATCGCTTTCATTTCGATAAGGTCAACAACACCTGCAAACGTATCTTCTGCACCAATTGGCACAACGATAGGTACAGGATTACCACCTAAACGAGTTTTAACTTGCTCAACAGCACGGAAGAAGTTTGCACCAGTACGGTCCATCTTGTTCACGAATGCTAAACGAGGCACTTTATATTTGTTTGCTTGACGCCATACAGTTTCAGACTGAGGTTGTACGCCACCAACTGCACAGTAAACCATGCACGCACCGTCAAGAACACGCATAGAACGTTCAACTTCGATTGTGAAGTCTACGTGTCCCGGGGTGTCAATTACGTTGATACGGTGTTGTTCGAATTGGTTACCCATACCAGACCAGAAACAAGTTGTAGCAGCCGAGGTAATTGTAATACCACGCTCTTGCTCTTGTTCCATCCAGTCCATTGTTGCTGCACCATCGTGTACTTCACCAATTTTGTGAGATACACCTGTGTAGAACAAAATACGTTCTGTTGTAGTTGTTTTACCTGCGTCAATGTGCGCAGAAATACCGATGTTACGGTAATTACTAATTGGGGTTTGGCGAGCCATGATGTCTACATTCCTAAATGTTATATTTAAAACAGGACGCATCAATTAAATTGATGCGTACAAATATCCAAGCAGGCAACTTAAATACCCGCAAAGCTCCCACTTTGATAAAGAGCAATGTTGAATCGAGCTGCTGTACGCATGAATATTCTCCTGATTAGGGACTGTTTTATCCGCTTAGAAACGGTAGTGAGAGAAGGCTTTGTTGGCTTCAGCCATACGATGCACGTCTTCACGTTTTTTGATTGCTGCACCTTTACCTTCAGCTGCATCAAGCAACTCACCAGCAAGACGTAAAGCCATCGTTTTTTCAGAACGCTTAGCAGCAGCATCTACTAACCAACGCATCGCTAAGGCAGTACGACGGGATGGGCGTACTTCCATAGGTACTTGATAAGTAGCACCACCAACACGGCGTGCTTTTACTTCGACCATAGGACGAACTTTTTCAAGAGTAGTCTCGAAAAATTCAACTGGGTCTACTTTGTTTTTTTCTTGAACACGTTCTAAAGCACCGTAAACGATACCTTCAGCAACAGATTTTTTACCATCTTGCATTACGTGGTTCATGAATTTAGCGATTGTTTGGCTGCTAAATTTTGGATCTGGAAGGATCTCACGAGCAGCGACTACGCGACGTCTTGGCATTTTAATACACCTAATAATATGACACTTCAGGATAATCCAGCAGTTTGTACAAGTGTCATGTACACGACGCTGGCCTTACTATACGTCGCTTGAATTACAAATCTATGAAGAATTCAAACAAGCGAAACGCTAAAGGGCTTATTGGACTAGTTTCCTAGAATTACTTCTTAGGACGCTTAGTACCGTATTTAGAACGTGATTGATTACGATCTTTAACACCAGCACAGTCTAATGAACCACGAACGGTATGGTAACGTACACCTGGTAAGTCTTTAACACGACCACCACGGATAAGAACAACACTGTGCTCTTGTAGGTTATGACCTTCACCACCGATATAGCTAGATACTTCAAAACCTGAAGTTAAGCGAACACGGCAAACCTTACGCATAGCTGAGTTAGGTTTTTTAGGTGTAGTTGTATAAACACGTGTACAAACACCACGACGTTGTGGACAAGCCTTCAACGCAGGAACTTTGGATTTTTCAACCAAAGTCGTACGACCCTTACGGATCAACTGATTCGTTGTTGCCATATGGCAATTCTCCCGTTATTAAAAAACCTTAAAAAGAAATACCTCTTTTTAAGGGCACATAATTGTAAGCTAAGATGCAAAAATGGTCAACACGGCAATACTTACCAAATGTTGACCATATCAATCTTTGACAGGATAACTTACAAATTTAAATAGAGTTCAAATTTTATTTTTAAACCTCTTATTTGTAAGCATATTGTTAAGAGTATTTTTTATCATCCAACTCCTCTTCATCTTCCTCTGGAGCTAAAGCTGGTTTTTGCTCAGTATGCTCATGTTCCTCTACATGTTTATCGGCAAGTTGCTCAATACCCTGATGAACATTTTCTTGAATTTTCTCTTCGCTCTTTTTACTTTCTGTCGGCTTTAAGACAATAGATACTTTTGAAATTACATCATGATTTTCTACTTTATGATGATGCTCAGCGTGAATATTGCCATCTTCACCAACATTTAAAAGACGTGGACTGGCTTTCTGAATGAGTGTAACCGCAGCATAATAAGCCTGTAGCGGAGATAAATGCTCACTTGGATGTTCATTTAAATAATGTCTTGCGGCTCCAAAGATAGCTTGTGCTTTATGACCAACATCTTCTTGTAGTTTCCAGCTATATACTGCGCTTAAAACAGCACCAGCAACTGGGGTAACTTTACCAAAGGCAGAGAGTTTAGGAATACGATTTAACCACCCCCATTTAAACTCTCCATCTTCATCGACTAACCAGTTCTTTAAAGTATCAAAATCAGTAGTTGAACCTAACACTTGCTGAAATTGATGAATATCTTGCGTTTCCAACATATTTCGTAATGTTTTTAAAGCTAACAATAAAGTTTGCTTTTCAGCAATCAGACTGATATCAACTTCTTTAAAGATAAACTCGACAACATCTTGGTCAGTAACTTCTTGAAGGTCAAAACCATGTGATCTTCCTGTCTGATAAATCGTTCTCAAGACCAACACGAGTGAAACAGGAACATCTACAGCAGCGCCAACCACACCGGACACGCCTGTGATTGCCCCTTGTATTGTCGCAATTAATTTATTTTGTTCAATGAGCGCCTGACTTAAGCGTTGAGAACGACCCGTATCCTTAGTTAGTTCAAACAAATCTTTAGCACCCGCTTCTTCCAAGATTTTTTCAGTTAAGGTGCTTTTTGAACTAAAGTCATTCAACCAATCAAATAAATAGCCTGAGACTTTTTGATCCCAATCTGGGGAAAGAAATGTAGCCACACCATTTACTTTTGTAAAATGCCGCCCAAAGACCTGACGAGTGACTTTCGGTAATTGCTCTCGAAGCATTTGTTGAGGACTTTCATATTGCTCAACTTCAAATGGGCTTTTTGTTCTCGATTTACCTTCAACCGTTTTACCAGTTGGGATTGGTTCAATTACCTTACTTACATCACCTGATTGGTTCTGTTGCAAGATACTCAATCCTGTAGAACTGAGCTTTTTAGCCACTCCGAAGACCTGAGAAAACAAATTGTCAGATTGATTATTATTGAATTTTGTCATCAAGTACCTCGATTTTTTAATTTATCTAATTAGACACAAATACTAGGTGGAATGTGGATTTATCTCAACTTGTATGTGTGTATTTTAGTTAACCCTAAATGCAAAATACCATGTATTTAGTTATTTTTTTAAATGTAAAATTGTCATAAAGATTTGCCATAAGAAATAAAAATCCTTTCTGCTATCATGTTAACAACGAAAAAACATGAGTCTTGTTTTCTTATAGCTATATTCTCCTATTCATTTTCATAGCTGTTGATCACGATAGACTCTTAATATCACCATAAAGGGACCTGTAGATGAAACGTGTTGTAATCACTGGTATGGGTATTAACTCATGTATCGGTAACTCTTTAGAAGCAGTTACTCATTCACTTCAAAACGGAATCTCCGGGACACGTTTTAACCCAACTTATGCTGAACTCAATTTTAAAAGTCATGTGAGCGCTGCTGCGGAACAAGATTTTGATCATATTGACCGTAAGTTAAAACGCTTTATGGGCGTATGTGCAATGTACGCTTACAATGCTGCTGTAGCTGCTGTTGAACATGCAGGACTTACTGCTGAGCAAATCGGTGGTAATCCACGTTACGGTATCGCAGGCGGTTCAGGTGGTGGTTCAACTGCATCTGTTGTTGAAATGACTGAGCTTTTAGAGACTAAAGGTGCACGTAAAGTAGGACCTTTCTTCGTACCACGCAACATGTCAAACACGATTACTGCAAACGTAGGTGTTGCATTCAAACTACAAGGTATTGCTCATACTATTACGAGTGCTTGTGCAACTTCTGCTGACGCAATTGGTTATGCGTACAACCTTATTCAACTTGGCAAACAAGATCTTATGCTTGCTGGTGGTGGTGAAGAAGATCATTGGTCTCAAAGTTTATTATTTGATGCAATGGGTGCGCTTTGCTCGAAATATAATGAAACTCCAGAAACAGCATCTCGTCCATATTCAGCAGACCGCGACGGTTTCGTTATTGCTGGCGGTGGTGGTTTTGTCGTACTTGAATCACTTGAACACGCTCAAGCACGTGGTGCCAATATTTTAGCTGAAGTGGTTGGTTATGCTGCAAACAGCGATGGCGCAGACATGGTTGCTCCGAGTGGTGAAGGCGCTACACGTTGTGTATTAATGGCACTTGAAGAAGCTAAACAACATGGCGTAGAAAAAATTGACTATGTAAATACACATGGTACATCTACTCCAGCTGGCGACATTACAGAACTTAAAGCAATGGAACGTGCATTTGGCGAAGGCAATGTACCTCCTCTTAGCTCAACCAAATCTATGACAGGTCATAGCTTAGGTGCAGCTGGTGTACAAGAAGCCATTTACTCAGTTCTAATGATGCAAAATGACTTTATTGCACCAAATATTAATGTGACTGAACTAGATGAAGGCGCAAAACCTTTTGATATCGTACTTGAAAAACGTGATGCAAAATTGAATACTGTAATGAGTAACAGTTTTGGCTTTGGCGGTGTTAACGCTTGCCTTATTTTCAAAAAGTGGGATGCATAATCCCACCTAGGATTATCGATGGATGCACCTTCTGATGCTTTTTTGTGGGTAAAAGCATTACATATTATTGCTGTGGTTTGTTGGTTCGCTGCTTTGTTCTACTTACCACGTTTATATGTTTACCATGCCATGAGTGAAGATGCTGCTAGTCATCAACGCTTTGAAATAATGGAACGTAAGTTGTATCGCGGAATTATGTGGCCTTCTATGATTGCCACATTAATTACCGCCCATTTTCTTGTGGAATGGGGCGATGCAACTCGACATTACCATCAGGCAACATGGTTTTATCTTAAAGTTGCTTTAGTCGCTTTATTAGTCATCTACCATTTGGTATGTGGCTACTATCGTAAAAAACTTATCGGAAATGCACACTATAAATCACATAGGTTCTGGCGTTTCTTTAATGAAATGCCAACTTTAATCTTATTTGCTGTAGTGATTTTAGTTGTCGTAAAGCCTCAGTTTTAACTGGGGCTTTTGCTTTTCCGAGCAATTTCTTTAATTTAGACAATAAAAACTCGCAGAGTTATCCTTATATTTAACTTTTTTCAATCAAAAGCATAAAATCAACACTCTCTTAAAGTTATACCCAATGAGTAACTCTGACCCTTTATTTACTAATAAGTAATCTATACTATCCTAAAGAAATAGATGAACTTATTTAATGGCAAAGCTATGCTAACTTTTAATGCCCTTAAACGCTCAACCCAACAACAATTTATACTTCTTACACTTTTTATTTTTCGTCACTTAAAAAACTATCCCATCAGATATCTGACTGCTCAAGAAAAAGTATTAGCACAACTCGTTTTCGGTGACATGCTCAATTGCGAACAACCTAAAATTATTGCTACTCGTTATTTACCTTGGCAATCTCGCGGTATTTTTATGGCGCCAAACGGAAATATTTATGTCAATCCTTCCGATTACAGTGAAAATTACGCACTAGAATCTAAATTTATGCAGGGTATTTTTATTCACGAACTCACTCATGTCATGCAATATCAAAAAGGTATTCATGTACTACTTAAAGGTGCATTGTTGCAATCAGCCTATTATCTTAGCTTTAAAAATTACAATCCCTATAAATACACCTACTCTCCCCACAAGGCGTTTAGCTCTTATAACATTGAGCAACAAGGTGAAATTGCCCGTGACATTTGCTCTGGGAAAATCCCAAATATTATCTGTTCACCTCAGCTTCATTTGTAACTAAATAATCAGTCTTTCTTTGAACGTAACATTTTTTGCTTAATGTAAATGAGAATTCTTATAAATCAGAAATACTTATCTAAACAAGAAAATCACGCTTACTTAATTCAAATTATTGAAAAAAATATAACGCGCTTATTCCAAATTGGCTTGTGATAAGGCAGTATACAAACAATAAAAATAATGAAGCCTGTTTCTATTCTATACAGAAAATCTCGTTATTTTTACGCAGAAAATATGTGATTGGTATATATTATTGATCTTGACATTTTTGTTTACTATTTTAATTGTTTACTATCGTATCATACACATCGTTGAAAAATTATATCTATAAAAATCAACACTGTGTGTATCTATATTCGTTATGATCTAGGATTAGGTTTGAATGAAAAGTTTTAAAGTTGCCCTTGCTCAGTTTTCTCCGCATATTGGCAATATTGACTCAAACACCAAAAAGATGATTGAGCAAGTGAATCAGGCGAAAAAACAAGACGCTGACCTGATTATTTTTCCCGAGCTTTCTGTTATTGGTTATCCAGCTGAAGACTTACTGTTACGTCCAAATTTAAACAAACGTATGCAAAAGGCTTTTGCTCAACTTGCCGAAGTTAAAGATATTGTCATGGTTTTCGGATTTGTGAACCAGACAGAAGATGGTCAACGTTATAATTCTGCTGCTGTCATGAAAGACGGTCAAGTTTTGGGTGTTTTTAACAAACACAATTTACCAAACTATGGCGTCTTTGATGAAAAACGTTATTTCCAAGAAGGTCATCAACATTTGGTGTTTGAATATCTTGGACATAAGTTTGGCGTATTGATTTGTGAAGATATCTGGTCAATTAATACCGTAAAACAGTTAAGCCAATTAAATGTTGATACTGTTCTTGTACTCAATGCATCACCATATGAAGTCGGTAAACCACAACACCGTACACAAACCTTAAGTGAACTTGCAAAACAACTTCATCTGAATATTGTTTACGTTAACCAAGTGGGTGGACAAGACGATTTAATTTTTGATGGCACAAGTTTTGTCAGTAATAAAAGTGGTGAAATTGCTTTACAAGCGCCAAGCTTTAAAGAAGACCTCTACATCGCTGAATTTGACCCAAAAAACAAATCATTTAAAGTCACAGAATCTGCTCCTGCTTTAGAAACTTTTGCAGAGATCTATCAAGGTTTAGTTCTAGCCACACGTGATTACGTAGAGCGTTCAGGCTTCCCAGGTGTAATTTTAGGTTTATCTGGCGGTATCGACTCTGCCCTTACATTAGCGATTGCTGTTGATGCAATCGGTGCAGAAAAAGTACAAGCCGTAATGATGCCTTATACCTACACTTCTCAAATTAGTGTTGAAGATGCAGCAGAACAAGCTCGTCGTATGGGTGTAACTTTCGGTATTGCTGAAATACATTCAGTTGTAAATAGCTTTATGCAAACCTTGTATCCTTTCTTTGGCAACTCACCAGCAGATGCAACCGAAGAGAATTTACAAGCGCGCGCACGCGGCACATTACTCATGGGTTTATCAAATAAATTTGGTAATTTAGTACTCGCTACTGGCAACAAGTCTGAACTTTCAGTTGGCTACTGTACACTTTATGGTGATATGGTTGGTGGTTTTGCTGTTCTAAAAGATGTTTATAAAACGATCGTGTTTGAATTAGCTAAATACCGTAATAGCTTAAGTGAAACTCCTGTTATTCCTGAACGTGTTATTACTCGTCCACCTTCAGCAGAACTTCGCCCAGACCAAAAAGACCAAGACTCTTTACCTGCATATGATGTATTAGATGCCATTCTTTACGCATACATTGAAGAAGATTTAAGTCAGGCAGATATTATTGCCAAAGGTTTTGATAAAGAAGTAGTTGAAAAAGTTATCCGTTTAGTTGATCGTAATGAATATAAACGTCGTCAAGGCGCGATTGGGCCGAGAATTACTTCTCGTGCATTTAGTCGTGAACGACGTTATCCGATTGTCAACGGTTGGACAGCGAATGACTGAGCAGAAAAACTCATCAAAAACCACAGCACTTGCTCAAGCACTTTTGCTTGAGCAGGTGGAATTTTTCAAAAAACAATTATCTATAGAAAACTCACCTATTTATTTCCAGCAGTTCATTCAACTCTTTATGCAACATGCTGACGAAATCAAGCTTCATGAAGTGGTGGATTTAGAGCAACTACAAGCCGTTGTGAAACGCTATGCTTTTGAAATGCAGCTAGGCGCTGGTTTACTTGAGTTTATTGGGGAAATTGCGCAGCGTATTTATCTGTCTGCTATGAAGTCTCCAATTCAGCTACAAGATTTGGTATCTGACCACCAATTTGAAATGTGGCTCTCCAAATTTTTAGAAATGGAACATATTCCTCATTATCTCAACCAGTTTTTAAGAACTAGCCCCGCCGTTCAACAACTTTGCCAATATATTGCGACCTCGACCTTAGAACAAAAAATACCAAAATTTCTAAATACATCTAGAGTAGATGACTATCATTTTGAATGGCAACATAAACTCAAAAAATTCTCTTTTTTACAACAACAACGTCTTGAGCATAAACTTGAAACTTGGATTGCCAGCTTTATTCACGAGCAACTCACAGAATTAAGTCTTTTGTCGACTGAAGATTTAGAAAGTCTGATACGACATGTCTGGGAAGATCTTAGACATAAAAAAATGTATGAGTTTATGAAACAGTTAACTCCTCTTGATGTTGAAGAGTTCTTTGTTTTAATTTACGAATATTGGAAAGAATTACGCCAGTCACAATTTATGCAAGATCTTATTTTGTATGGCGTAGAAGTTTTTTATGAATTTTACAAAGACGAGAGTTTATTTGAAGTATTAAGTGAGATTGGTTTAACCGAAACCGATTTACAAACTGAAGCTTTACGTTTTTACCCTAAAGTCATGAATGTCTTTAATGAACACGGTATTTTAGAGCCGTTACTTCAAACGATTTTAGCTCCTTTTTATCAAAGCCCAAAAACACTCGATATGATTGAAAAACATTTTAATGAGTAAAAAAAAGACAAAAAGAAACCATGCATGAGCATGGTTTTTAAAATGGTGGCTATGACGAGACTTGAACTTGTGACCCCCGCATTATGAGTGCGGTGCTCTAACCAACTGAGCTACATAGCCGTAAACTGTGTGCGCATTATCTATAGTTCTGCAGAACAGGTCAAGAGTTCAAAATCATTAAATTCCATCAAATGAACAAATAAGATTCAGATCACCTTTATTTGTTCATTTTTTAGCAAATTTATGTTTTAAATAGTTGATCGACCACAGAAATGTATTAAAAATCTAATACCAGTTTTTTATCTTTTGCCCGCGATCCCCAAATCACCATATTCAACTGTGAAGTCTTTCCTATATCACTAAGGTATTGATCAAAATGTTCTCTGCTTTACCTTCCAAAATAACAGTTTCACATGTATCGCATACCCCTTCACAACATAGGCATTCAAAATCAATATTTAATGTTTCGATCGCTTATAAAATTGACTAGTCATTTTTGACTTCATTTATTGATTAGACTTTTCAAATACATCTGTAAAAGCCTTCCCTCCCATCTTCTGGAACTGTTGAAGCAAATTGTTCCCAATGAATGTATTCATCAAGGTAACAATGCTTATTACAACAATTAATCACAGCATCAATTATTGGTTTCAGTCCACAGACATAGACATAGACATGTGTGCCTTTAGGTTGTGATGAAATCAGTTCATCCAGATTTAATGAGCAACCTTCTGAGTCAACATAACTAAACACAT
>NZ_JBWKOW010000007.1:215873-228666 GCF_059416285.1 Acinetobacter sp. GW821-FHT09D10 | reverse complement strand
ATGTTTTGCATGTTTTGCATGTTTTGCATGTTTTGCATGTTTTGCATGTTTTGCATGTTTTGCATGTTTTGCATGTTTTGCATGTTTCTGCTTTAACTCATCTAAAGCCGCATGTTCAAGCGCACCGTAAGCTTAATATAACTCGTACTCTGTGCCCCACGTGCTACGAGCTCATCCATTTGAGATAAGAATGGTAATACCCAATACCACCTGCAATTAAGATGCTTATTGCCTTAAGCTAACAGGAATAATTTTTAAATATAAATAAGCTAATAAAAAAATCAAAAACATCTCATCATTATAAAGTCAGTCTTTACAAACTGTGTTTAATCAAAAAAACAAGCATAAAAAAAGACCACGCAGGAGCGTGGTCTATAAAATGGTGGCTATGACGAGACTTGAACTTGTGACCCCCGCATTATGAGTGCGGTGCTCTAACCAACTGAGCTACATAGCCTTAAACTGTGCGCGCATTATCTTAGTTTCTTTAATGCACGTCAAGAAAAATTTTAAATAAATTAGGTGAAGTGAGCCTATAAGCCGGGTTCTGTCGAGGATGGTCATTCCTCTAGGCGTACAATCACTCATACGCTCAAGCGACCTACCCGAATCCAGTACGGGCCGTACCTCAGGATTCCTATTTGGTCTTGCTTCTGGTGGGGTTTACCATGCCGTGAACTGTTACCAGACACGCGGTGCGCTCTTACCGCACCCTTTCACCCTTACCTCACGAATGAGGCGGTCTACTCTCTGCTGCACTTTCCGTCGGCTTTCACCGCCCAGGCGTTACCTGGCACCCTGCCCTATGAAGCCCGGACTTTCCTCCCCTGCTTCAGTCACGAAGACCTCCACAGCAGCGACCATCCAGCTCACTTCAGGGGCGCATATTAACAAATTTATTTACTAATTGCTTGTGCTTTTTTGAGCAATTAGTTTTTTATATTTGTCGAATAGCTGTTCTTCCGTTTCCTCATGCTCTGGATCTTTAGGAATACAATCTACAGGACAAAACAATTGGCATTGCGGTTGGTCATGATGACCAACGCATTCAGTGCACAAATCTGGATGAATTTCATAAATCACTTCACCCATGAAAATTGCTTCATTCGGGCAAACTGGTTCACAAACATCACAGTTTATGCATTCATCGGTGATATATAACGACACGTTACCAACCTTGTTGATGTTTACGTTCAAAGGCCTCAACCACAGCTTGCGGAACAAACTTGGTTACATCCCCTTTTAAACGAGCAATTTCCCGAATCAATGTCGAAGAAATAAAAGAGTACTGCTCAGATGGTGTTAAAAACACCGCTTCAAAATGTGGGTCAAGTTGACGGTTCATATTGGCAAGTTGAAATTCATATTCAAAATCAGAAACCGCTCTTAAACCACGAAGTACTGCGGTTGCCTTTTGTTCTTTGAAAAAATTAACCAGTAAACCATCGAAGCCTACAAATTCAACATTTGATAGATGGCTTAAAGATGATTGTGCCAGTTCAACTCTTTCTTCTAGACTGAACAAGGGGTTCTTATGATGTCCAATTGCAATTGCTACTACAACCTCATCAAACATTCTTGATGCTCTAGTAACTAAATCAACGTGTCCATTCGTGATGGGGTCAAATGTTCCAGGATAAATTACACGCGTTTTAGACATCCGCTAGTACTCTAATTGTATTGTGAACCTATTTTAGCAAAAGTTATACATGAGGCAAAATATTCATGTGCAGGAAAAACTTCACCTTAGCATCAGTTTACGGCACAATAGGCATAATTGTGGAAGTTTGAATTATGGCGAAAGCAACAGTAGTAAAGAAACATAATGGCGGAACAATCGCACAAAATAAACGTGCCCGTCATGATTATTTTATCGAAGAAAAATTTGAAGCGGGCATGTCACTTCAAGGTTGGGAAGTAAAATCCTTACGTGCTGGGCGTATGACTTTGACGGAAAGTTATGTCATTTTCAAGAATAGCGAAGCATTTTTACTTGGTTCACAAATTCAGCCTTTATTATCGGCTTCGACCCATGTGGTACCTGAAGCAACACGTACCCGTAAGTTATTGCTCTCCCGACGTCAGCTTGAACACCTAATGGGTGCAGTTAACCAAAAAGGTTATTCATGCGTTCCTTTGGCGTGTTACTGGAAAGGTCATTTAGTCAAACTAGAAATTGCGCTTGTGAAGGGTAAACAACTTCATGACAAACGTGCAACTGAAAAAGACCGCGATTGGCAGCGTGATAAAGCTCGTATATTTCATAAGTAATTTAATAAAAAGCCTCTTTTTAGAGGCTTTTTTGTTATGAAATTTATTAATTTAGCCTATATAAAAGTCCAGCAATATATTCACCAAACCATTTAGCTGTATCCAAGTCGCCTTGTGGGGGGGTAACTTCAACAGGGGCGTTATCTGACTGTGTCATTAAACCTAAACAACTCGACAGTCTGTTTAAATCTTTTTCACTATGCCCTGTGGTCATTAAAGGTAAACCTGACCAAAGCATGCCATGTTGCATGGCAAAAATATTTAATTGTTGTAATACCGCTAGTTTATCGCCACTCAATCCGCCCGAATTTGCAAAGCCAGCAGCAAGCTTGCCTTGCCATAAGCGCTCTTTCCAACGCTTAGAAGTACTGTCCATAAACTTTTTAAAGTCGGCAGTCATACTTCCCATATAGGTAGGAGATCCGAAAATAATGCCTTGTGATGCATCAAGCGCATCCCAATCAATATGTTCAATATTCATTAGATGTACTTTTACCCCCATCACCTCTGCACCAGCAGCAATAGCGAAAGCTACCTTGGCGGTATGACCATATGGACTGTGGTAGACAATAGAGAGATGTTTTTCAGGCAAAGACATAAAATTAAAATTTTGAGCGATTTTTTCTATTTTATCATTTTATTAGCGCTTGCTAAACCTACATCTATAAATATGAAATACAAGCGTTTCAATACGGTTCACAATCGTAATATCTTCAAACTCAATAAAAACTCTCTTATTCTGTTTAATTACGACAAAATAAGAGAATGAATTTAATGATGTTTATAAAGCTTATATAAAAACAAAGGTAGCCATACGTCCAGTCTTCGCATCACGGCGATAAGAAAAATAATCATAGCTCTGTTGATAAGAACATTGATCTCCACCTAAAACCTGTTTCACACCTAGACTCTGCAAAATAAATCGCGCAATTGCATATAAATCTGCATGAAATTTATTTGGAGCGGCCCCCTCAACAAAAGCTGTTTCTAACTCTGGATATTTATCACAAAAAGCAGCCTTTACTTCGGCCCCAATTTCAAAACAAGGTTGACTAATCGCAGCTCCTAACCATGCCCAAGTTGGAGGGTTCTGCATAGCGGCAACTGTATTTTCAATAATGCCGCCAGCTAAACCGCGCCAACCTGCATGCAAGTTTGCGACTTCCGTACCTTCTGCATTTCCTAACACGACAGGTAAACAATCAGCGGTTATCATCATTAAAGCATGGCCTTTGGTTTGAGTGACCAAACCATCACCAATTAAAGCCTTAAAAGGAATTTGTTCATTTACTGTATGGCAAATCGTACTATGTGTTTGAGTCATCCATGTCATTTTTTTAACACCGAACTGGGCAAACTCATCTAACAATATCATGCGATGTTGCTGAACACGTTGTGCCTTATCGTTGACATGTAAAGCCAGATTAAAACCAGACAACTCAAGTTGATCCGTTGGTAATGCCAAAGGATGTTGAACACGTGTCTGCCCTACACATACACCTTGAGGTAATCCTTGAACAAATTCCATATACGCGTCCTTAATATGCAGCGTTTTCTGAACGTAACACATTCACTAAATGTGTAAAATCTTCAGGCCACGGCGCTTCAAATAGCATTTCTTCACCAGTACGAGGATGTTTTAAGCCCAATTTAGCTGCATGCAATGCTTGGCGTTTAAAACCACGTAAAGTGTCAATGAGTAATTCAGATGCCCCAGCAGGTACACGTACACGGTTCATATAAATCTGATCGCCGATCAGTCCATAACCGATATAACTAAAATGCACACGAATTTGATGAGTTCGGCCTGTTTCAAGACGAGCTTGTACGCGAGTAAAATCTTTAAAGCGTTCTTTTACATTGTAATGGGTCACTGCATCGCGCCCACCCGGTAAAATCGCCATTTTCACACGGTCAACTGGATGACGTTTGATAGGTTCATCAATAGTACCGCCAGCAATAATATTTCCATAAACAACTAAGTCGTATACACGGTAAACCGATTTATTTGCCAACTGTTTGCTTAAAGAAAATTGTGCCTCAAGGCTCTTAGCAACGACTAACAAACCGCTGGTATCTTTATCAATACGATGTACTAGACCAGCGCGAGAAAGTTCCGACAATTTTGGGAAATGGTAAAGCAAAGCATTCACTAAAGTTCCAGAACTATTACCAGCCCCTGGATGCACCACCATGCCGACAGGTTTATTGATGACTAAAATGTCGTCATCTTCATAGACAATATTAAGTGGAATATTTTCAGGTTGGCTCGTGGTTTGAGCTTCGAGCTCAACTTCGAGTGTAAGCAGTTCTGTCCCTTCACAACGGTGCTTTGGCTTGACAATGTTACCATTCACCAACAGATGGCCATCCTTTAACCATTGTTTAAGCTTTTCACGTGAAAACTCATTCCACACCAAGGCTGCTACCTGATCGATACGTTGTCCCAGATAGCTTTCATCTAGCTGAACTTGCAACGATAAACGTGTTGCAGTTGTATCAGAAGTATGGTTATCTGCATCCTCAGAATCTTCAAGTAAATTGAAGTCGGTTTCAGATAAGTTTGTGTTTGAAGATTGTGCTGAAGTCATTTGATCATTGAGATAAAAGTGGTTTAATAGCGCAATTGTAGCTCATTGCCCAACATAACAGAGGAGTTTTTATGTCGCTACCACGTTATAAAATTACGATGCTTGCCTTATCTTTAGGTTTAGCGTCTGCATTTGTGGGCTGTAGCAGCAATCCAAGTAAAAAAGAAGTGGTCGATAGTGGCCCACAATCTAGTGAACAAGCTTACTTCGAAAAGGCCCAAAAGTCGCTTGACCGTGGTCAATATCTTGATGCGACCAAGTCTTTAGAAGCAATCGATACTTATTATCCGACTGGACAATACGCACAACAAGCACAACTTGAACTTCTCTATTCGAAATTTAAGCAAAAAGATTATGAAGGCGCGATTGCCTTAGCGGAACGTTTTATTCGTTTAAATCCTCAGCATCCAAATGTAGATTATGCTTATTATGTTCGTGCTGTAGCGAATATGGAGCAAAACTACGATAGTTTGATGCGCTATACATCTTTGCAACAATCTCATCGTGATGTGAGCTATTTAAAAGTTGCTTATCAAAATTTTGTTGATTTAATTCGTCGTTTCCCAAGTAGCCAATATTCTGTTGATGCCGCTCAGCGCATGAAATTTATTGGACAAGAACTTGCTGAAAATGAAATGACTGCTGCACGTTTTAATGTTAAACGTAAAGCTTGGATCGCTGCTGCAGAGCGTTCTCAATGGGTAATTGAACACTATCCACAAACTCCTCAAGTTCCAGAAGCATTAGCGACTTTGGCATATAGCTATAACCAATTAGGTGATAAAGCGACTTCACAACAATATATTGAAGTTTTAAAACTTAATTACCCTAACTTGGTGAAAAAAGACGGCACAGTTAACATGCGTGCTGCTCGTAAAGAAGGTAACTGGATTAACCGTGCGACTTTAGGTATTTTTGGCCGTGAATCTACTGCCGCAACACCAGAAAGCACAAGTGAATCAGAAGCTCCAAAACGTGGCTTCCTTAATCGTGTTAGCTTCGGTTTAATTGGCAATTCAGATAAAGAAGAAACTGCTGAGCCAGAGCAAACACAAGTTGAAGCACCAAAATCAGAACGTAGTTGGACAAACCGTTTAAGCTTTGGTTTATTAGACAAACCTGAGCCACAAGCAGCAGAAAATACAACTGTTGCTCCTGCTGTTACCTCTACAGATACATCAGATGATGCGAAACAAGGTGCAGATGACGCTGCTCAATAAGTTTAAGCTTTAAAAAACATCAACAAACAGGCAAGTGATATCACTTGCCTGTTTGTTTTTATAAAATATTAAAATATTTATTGGATAGAGCTTGCCTCATCATGTCAGAATATTCTGAATCACTCTCTCATCAGTTTTAATACGGTTATCTGAATTATGGCAATTCCACAACATACGATTGATCAAATTTTAGATCGCACAGATATTGTCGATCTGATTGGTCAGCGTGTGAAACTGAAAAAGACGGGACGTACATATTCCGGCTGTTGCCCTTTTCATCAAGAAAAATCTCCATCGTTCCATGTCTATCGAGACAAACAGTATTATCACTGCTTTGGGTGTCAGGCCAACGGTAACGCGATCCGTTTTCTAATGGACATTGATAACCGAAACTTTATAGATGTAATGAAAGAGTTATCGAGTAGCGCTGGAGTCGAACTACCCAAAGATAATACCGAAAACAAAAAACTATCTTATACCCGTCAGGTTACGAAGCCGCCAGTTGCTAAAGCAAATATGGCGGAACCCGTGGTTCCTCATCAACCAATAGATGAAAGCTACAACTCGCTTGAACCAGTATTTTTTGATGACCCTTTTGCCCAATTTGAACAGCCTTTCAACTTTGAGGAACCTGTTCAAGAAGGTAATTTATATGACTTGCTGGAAAATATTGCGCAGTTCTATGAACACCAATTACCTAACAGTCAAAAGGCAAAAAACTACTTTAAACAACGTGGCTTAACTAATCAGACGATTCAATTTTGGCGCCTAGGCTATGCACCAGAAGATTGGCAACACCTAGAGAAAGCTTTTCCTTATGACATTGATGGTTTAAAGCAACTAGGACTTATTCGTTCGAGTGATAATGGCCGTGATTTTGACTTATTACGTGACCGTGTGATTTTTCCGATTCGAGACCCGAAAGGCCGCGTCGTTGGTTTTGGTGGGCGTGCCTTAAATGATGAGATCAAGCCCAAATACATTAACTCGCCTGACTCAGAGGTCTTTCACAAGAATCAGCTACTTTACGGGCTTTATGAAGGTAGAAAACTCAAATCTAACGACTGGTTAATGGTTGAAGGCTACATGGATGTCATTGCACTTCAGCAATATGGCATTACAGGAGCTGTTGCAACTTTAGGAACAGCAAGTAATACAGAACATCTTAATATTTTATTTAAACAAAATAGCCGTATTACCATTGCTTTTGACGGTGATGCTGCTGGGCAAAAAGCAGCACGCAGAACCTTAGAAATTGCTTTACCACTTCTCAATGATGGACGCGAACTCAAATTTTTCGTACTACCGAATGACCATGACCCCGACTCTCTGATCCGTCGTGAAGGGCTTGAAAATTTCCAAAAACTACTACAACAGTCTCCTCTTTTGTCTGATTTTGTCTTTGCCCATTTAACAGGTCAACATGACATTAGTACCCCTGAAGGCAAAAGCTTGGTCATGGGAGAACTCCGAGAACTGACTGAACTATTACCCAAACAGGGTTCGTTCCGTTATTTACTCAATCAATCTTTCCGTGAAAAACTCGGACTGGGTAAACGTTTTACACCACAAATCAGCCATGATGCCTCGCTCTCATTTAACATCCATACTAAAGATGAAGACTTTGCGATTGCAATTTTGATGCACCACCCTTTTCTTTATATTCATTTTGAAGGGCTACGTGCTTATATTCATCAAGATGAATTATTAGCAAAAGTACTGGCAATTTTAAACCGTATTTTTGATGACTTACCGGATGATCAAGAGCTGGCAACTTATTATGTTTTAGGTGCTTGTAGCAGCTATTGCCATGAAATTGCCGATATTATGCAAAGAACCAATATTCAGGCATTAACGCAGGCACCAGAAGTGGCCGACAAGTTAGCCCAAGAATATGCTTTAGGCCTAAAAGAAAGATATTTACGTCAGAAACTTAAATCGCCGATTTCTCTAATTGAATCAAGAAATTTAAGACAACAGCTTAATGAATTAACCAAACAAATTAGTTTAAGACTCTTGTCTTAATGTTTTGACTTACGCTCATGATCAAATACATCCTGTAAATGCTGTTGTAGCCATTCAAAATAATCAGGATTTTCTGCCTTGGCAGCTTCGCGTAGCAAAATAGATGTTGGATGCATAAGCTTTTGCGTCAAACGATGCGCGAATTGCTGTAGTACTTGCTCAGCACTCTCACCGTGATGCAAAGACTCTAATGCATGCGTCAGCTCTTGTTGGCTAACTTCTTCACTATGTTGGCGATAAGCATGAATTGTGCTGCCCGCCTCTTTAACTTTTTGATGAGTAATAAGCTGAGTAGCTAATTGATTCACCATCACTTCCGCTTCAACAGCCGCCTGACGACGTTGAGCGAGGTTTTCCTCAATCACACTTTGTAAATCGTCAACACCATACAAATAGACCCCATCAAGCGCTTCAACTTTAGGATCTATATCACGGGGTACAGCTAAATCAACCATTAACATTTGTTGATAGCGACGTTTCTTTAATGCGGCCTTAACATCAGGATAAGCAATAACTTGATATAAACTACCAGTACAACTCGACACCACATCAGCACGATACAAGTTTTCAGCCAATGCTGAAAAATCAATAATTTCGACTTCAACCTGATGTGAAATCTCTTGAGCCAGTTGGTCAGCACGCTCACGGCTACGATTACAAATAATAATTTTGGCGACGCCCATTTCAGCCAAATGTTTAGCAACCAAGCTATTCATTTCACCCGCAGCAACGACCATCACAGTAAGTTTTTCGGGCTTACTAAAAACCTGTAAAGCCAATTGTGCAACCGCATACCCCATCGAAACGGCATGGCTGCCCACCGCAGTTTCGGAACGTACACGTTTAGCTGCATAAAAAGCATATTCAAAAACACTGTTTAATTCAGGAGAGACCGTTTGGGCTTCTTTAGACAATGCCAAAGCACTTTTAACTTGCCCTAAAATTTGCGGCTCACCGAGCATGAGAGAGTCTAAGCCGCTCGCTACTCGCATTAAATGTGTAATTGCCTGCGTGTTCTCGTAACGATAAACATGATGAATTAAGTGCTGTACATCAATATTATTGGCATCAGCTAACCATTTCAGAAGGCTTTCGGCATTTTCCGCCATGGCATAAACTTCTGTACGGTTACACGTCGAAACGACCACCAAATCCTTTAAGCTTTGGTGATGGCTTTGTTCGGCAAGCAAACGACTTAATCGCTCTGCATTGAAAGCAATTTGTTCGCGGAGTTCGACAGAAGCTGTTTGATGGTTGACACCCAATGCAAAGAAAGACATATCAGATCATCATTTCGCTAAATTTATGCTATTGTGCAACATCGGTGTCATAAAAAGCATTACTTTGGATCAATAAAAATTGCGTCAAATGAATAGCCGTATTAATTTTAACGGTGCTTCGATAAGACAGTATTCTACCACATTCTTATTGTTAGGTAGCATGTCCTCGCATGTCTATGCACGCCCTGTGCAAGAGACCTATACCGTGCATTCATTTGATCAGGCATTAGAGCAAACTATGGTCGCTGAATTTGCTCTGGCTTATGATGACATTCCTAACGCTTTGCACAATTACACAGTACTCGCAATCAAAAGTAACTCTACTTCCATCAAACAACGAGCTTTAGATGTTGCGCTTGAATATAATGATTTTCAGGCCGCTTTAAACATTGCTACACATTGGGTAGCTCAAGAACCCAAAGATGTACCTGCTTTATTCTATTTGTCCCATATTGCTTTAAAAACACATGAATACCAGCTTGCCGCTGAAACATTAGATAAAATTTTAAAAATAGATCCTACTGCCGATTTAGAACAAATTTTAGCGAGTATTGCCCCAGAGAATGCTCAAGATCGAGAAGTATTATTAACAGCTTTACGTTCTAGCTCTGAAAAAGACAACCCTTCTATTTTAGCGCTCATCGCCAATTTAGAAGCCCAAAATGGTCAATTAGAATCCGCTCTAACCAACATTAACAAGGCACTACGCCGACGTCCTAAAGTGACGAGCTTTATTTTAATGAAAGCAAACCTACTCATTGCTCTTAGCGATCAAGAAGGTGCACTTAAATGGTATGCAAAGTCTAGCCGTAAATATAAGAAAAATTTAGATATTCGTTTAGCTGAAATCCGCTATCTCATACAAATTAATCAATCTCAACTCGCTTTAGAAAAGCTTGAAAATGTTATAGAGGCTAATCCCAAAGCTGAAGAAGCATTGTTTATTGCAGGTTTAACCAGCATTGATTTAAAACAATATGACAAAGCAGAACAATATCTTGTTGACCTACGAAACTCTGCAAAATACCAAAATGAAGCTTATTACTACTTAGCGATTAATGCAGAACGCAAACAGCATTATGAATCAGCAAAAGCTTACTATCGCTTAGTTGATGGCAGTTTATACGTTGTTTCAAGACGTAATCTGATTGCGATTTATGATAAGCAGGATAATTTACACGATGCTTTACGGTTCCTCACTCAAGAACGCGTAAATTATCCCCAACATGCGAGTTTCTTATATCAAGCTCAAGCTGAAATCTTAAAGAAAATGGGTAATAAAAAAGCTGCATTAAATTTATTAGATGAAGCGATAAAGAATTTACCGGATGATCCGGAACTCATTTACGCAGAAGTTTTATTACTTGATCCGTATACTGACCGCGATAAACTCGATAAAACATTAAAGCAATTATTACAACTTGAGCCTAACAGTCCGACTTACCTCAATGCATATGCTTATACATTAGCCCTGCAAAATCGTCGGTTAAAAGAAGCACGTCAATATGCAGAGCAAGCCTTAGAATATGCACCGGAACAAGCCTCAATTCTAGATACGCTTGGCTATATTGCATTTTTACAGAATGATTATGAAGGTGCAGCAGAAGCTTTAGGCAAAGCTTATGAACTCAGCCATAATGTAAATATTGGCGTTCGTTATGCTAAAGCCCTGTATATGCAAGGATCATTAACTCAATTTAGCGCTGTGTTACAACAACTGAAACAAAAACATGCCAATGATCCACAATTACAACAGCTTGATGCGTTAATTTTACCTACATCTGCAAAAAAGAGTTAAATATATGAGCAAATTTGCCCAACTGTGCACAGCGATCTGTGGATCAAGTGTATTATTTCTAACCGGTTGTCAGCATTTTACTCAACCTAAACCCGCGGTTACCCAGCAAGTTCAAGACGAAAAACACTTTAATTTACAAGGTAAGATTGGGGTTCGCACACCACAGCAAACCGGTAGTGCATTTTTCACATGGGTTCAACAACAAGATAATTTTGATATTGAATTAAGCGGCATTTTAGGTGTAGGAAAAACCCAAATTCAGGGTAAACCTGGTGAAGTGAAGTTAAATAGTGCTAAAACAGGGTTAATTACTGCAGCCTCTCCAGAAGAACTTTTAGAGCGTGCAACTGGTTGGCAAGCACCCATTACTCATTTAACGAGCTGGATTTTGGCTAAACCTGCAACTTTAAGTGCTCAAATTAGTAAAGATAATGAAAATCGTGTAAACCAACTCATTGAAGACGGCTGGACAGTTAATTTCAGTTATGATGGTGAACAAACTTTGCCAAACAAACTAGTTTTAAAGCAAGCTCTTGCTGAAGATAAAGAAAACCGTATTACAATGGTCATCCAAAACCGCTAAGTCTAATTATATAAATTTATGATTCGAGTTCCTTCTCCAGCTAAGCTCAACCTGTTTTTACATATTACAGGACGTCGTGAAAATGGTTATCATGAATTACAAACCATTTTCCAACTCATTGATTTATATGACTGGATGGTATTTACACCGACTTTAGATGAACAAATCGAAATTGATGGATTGAGTGAAGTTCGGCCTGAAGAAAATCTGATTTATCGGGCTGCTCAAATACTAAGACCGCATGCAAAAAAATTCTGCGGTCTAAACATCAAAATTGAAAAAAATATTCCAATGGGTGCAGGTCTGGGCGGAGGTTCATCCAATGCTGCCACAACCCTGATTGTGTTAAATCAATTATGGGAATGTAGTCTAAATAAAGAACAACTTGCAGACTATGGCGTAAAGCTCGGTGCCGATGTTCCTATTTTTATTTATGGTAAAAATGCGTGGGCTGAAGGTATTGGTGAACATTTATCATTCATAGACTTAGATCAAAAACAGTTCATTATTTTAAAACCTGATTGTTTTATCAGCACTCAATTGCTTTTTTCACAAAAAACATTGACAAGAGACTCTAAGACCACTAAATTTTGCGCCTATCAGTTAGAACCTTCTAATTTTGGAAATAACTTTGAGCCTTTGGCCCGACAGTTATACCCTGAAGTAGAAGAAGCAATGCAATATTTAGATCAGTTTGGTCAAGCAAAGCTTACAGGTACAGGTGCTTGTGTTTTTATTGAAGTAACGAATGAAATGAATATTGATGAAATTCTTAAACATTCACCATGTAAATCTTACTTGGTAAATAGTTTAAAAGAATCTCCTCTTAATCATTTTAAGGTTACACGTTAGGGGCGTCGCCAAGTGGTAAGGCACCGGGTTTTGATCTCGGCATCCGTTGGTTCGAATCCAGCCGCCCCTGCCAACCTCACCTGTAATGATGATTATATTAGGGGCGTCGCCAAGTGGTAAGGCACCGGGTTTTGATCTCGGCATCCGTTGGTTCGAATCCAGCCGCCCCTGCC
>NZ_JBWKOW010000007.1:84051-215774 GCF_059416285.1 Acinetobacter sp. GW821-FHT09D10 | reverse complement strand
TATTAGGGGCGTCGCCAAGTGGTAAGGCACCGGGTTTTGATCTCGGCATCCGTTGGTTCGAATCCAGCCGCCCCTGCCATCATATATATCATCGAATTTAGGGGCGTCGCCAAGTGGTAAGGCACCGGGTTTTGATCTCGGCATCCGTTGGTTCGAATCCAGCCGCCCCTGCCATTCTCTTATTTTAAAGACAGACTTAATTGCTATGCTTTTTGTTGATTCATCTTGACATTGCATTGCAAAAATATTAAAGTTCTGCCGCATTAGGGGCGTCGCCAAGTGGTAAGGCACCGGGTTTTGATCTCGGCATCCGTTGGTTCGAATCCAGCCGCCCCTGCCATCTATTTAATTACATACCAACCGCCAAGGGTGCTTCATGCCCAATCTTGTCGTTTTTAGTGGAAATGCTCATCCACAGTTCGCTCAAAAAGTCGTAAGTCACTTACATATCCCTCTAGGTGCTGCATCAGTCGGTCACTTTTCTGATGGAGAAATTTCAGTAGAAATTACTGAAAATGTTCGTGGTAAAGACGTATTTATCGTTCAGCCTACTTGTGCCCCTACCAATGATAACCTTATGGAAATCTTGGTTATGGCAGATGCTTTGCGTCGTGCAAGTGCTGGTCGTATTACAGCCGTTATCCCTTATTTTGGTTATGCTCGCCAAGACCGTCGCCCACGTTCTGCACGTGTGCCGATTACAGCTAAAGTTGTTGCAGACATGCTTACCACTGTTGGTATTGATCGTGTCGTAATGATTGACTTACATGCTGACCAAATTCAGGGTTTCTTCGATATTCCAGTCGACAACATCTATGGTACTCCTGCTTTACTTGCTGACTTACGTCAACAATCGCATGATAACCTTATGGTGGTTTCTCCTGACGTTGGTGGCGTAGTACGTGCTCGTGCCGTTGCCAAACAGATGGGTGACATCGATTTAGCAATTATTGATAAACGTCGTCAAAAAGCCAATGAATCGCAAGTTATGCATTTAATTGGTGACGTAAAAGATCGTGATTGCGTTATCGTAGATGACATGGTTGATACTGCCGGTACATTGTGTAAAGCAGCTGATGCGCTTAAGCAATTTGGTGCACGCCGTGTGGTTGCATACGCAACTCACCCTGTACTTTCTGGCAAGGCTATTGAAAACTTACGTAATTCAGTTATTGATGAATTAGTTGTCACTGACACTATTCCTCTTTCTGAAGAAGCATTAACCTTGGGCAAAATCCGTCAGGTTTCTGTTGCTAGCATGGTTGCTGAAACGATTCGTCGTATTAATAACGAAGAATCTATCAGTGCGATGTTCGATAGTTTATAATACCGCAGCTTTTATGAACCCTGGCCTTGGCTGGGGTTTTCTATCACTAAACTGGTCGCAAGTTTAGTCTATTTAACTTTAATGAGGATTTACTCATGTCAAACTTCGTATTAAACGCTCAAGCGCGTGCTGAAGACAAACAAGGGAAAGGTGCGAGCCGCCGCCTTCGTCACGAAGCATTAATTCCAGCTATCATTTATGGTGGCAATGCTGAGCCTGTAGCTATTACTTTAGAACTTCGTCAGCTTGTAAAAGCTTTAGAAAACAATGCTTTCTTTGAAGAAGTTATAGAAATCCAAGTTGGCGACAAAGTTGAAAACGTTAAAATCCAAGCGTTACAACGTCACCCAGCTAAAAACACTCCTATGCACGCTGACTTCAAACGCGCATAAGTGTTGAAAGGCGTAGATTAGTGTCAAATATTTCGCTAATTGTTGGTTTGGGCAATCCTGGTTCAGAATATGCCCAAACCCGCCATAATGCAGGCTTTTGGTTCATTGAACAGCTTGCTAATAAATATGGCATTACATTAAAAAATGATCCGAAATTTCACGGAATCAGTGGACGTGGTAATATAGAAGGACACGATGTCCGTCTACTTCTACCCACTACATTTATGAACCGTTCTGGACAAAGTGTAGTTCCATTTGCAAAATTTTATCAAATTGCTCCTGAAGCAATTTTGATTGCTCATGATGAACTTGATATGAACCCTGGTGTAATTCGTCTAAAAACAGGCGGAGGACATGGTGGTCATAACGGTTTACGTGACATTGTCCCTCATATTGGTCCAAATTTTCATCGTTTACGTATTGGTATCGGACATCCTGGCTCAAAAGAGCGAGTTTCAGGTCATGTACTTGGGAAAGCACCAAGTAGTGAACAAAGTTTGATGGATGCAGCAATTGATCATGCCCTTTCTAAAGTGAAATTACTTGTTCAAGGACAAGTTCCACAGGCCATGAATCAAATTAATGCGTATAAACCAACTTAAATTGTTGAACAATCAAGCTTGCTATCTTGCTTTTTTAGGAGCAAAATGCGCATCAGCCACTTTGCCAACAGCAAAAGCTAAAGATTTCACCATAAGATCTTACTCTTAGGTCTACTCAGGAGACGCTAGCCATGCTATCTCGTTTATTAAAATGCAAAATTCACCGCGCAGTTGTAACCCATGCTGAACTTCACTATGAAGGTTCTTGTGCAATTGATGGCGTATTGATGGACTTAGCTGGTATTCGTGAATATGAAGAAATTCATGTTTGGAATGTAACCAATGGCAAACGCTTCACGACCTATGCGATTCGTGGTGAAGATAATTCTGGAATTATTTCAGTAAATGGTGGCGCTGCACATCAAGCAGATGTCGGTGATTTAGTGATTATTGCTACATTTGGTGATTTTACTGAAGCTGAAGCAAATATTCATAAACCACGTTTGGTCTATGCTAATCCAAATAATACAGTCAACCACACAGCGAATTGTATTCCTGTTCAAGTTGCCTAATTTATTCTAAGAATAAAAAAAGCCCGCATTGACGGGCTTTTATCATTTTATAAATCCTAAATCGTTCCTTCCCACCAGTTCTTTTGCTGTTTGCAATTTAATGGTTGAAGCCCCTCTCCTCGTAAATCAAACAGAATCGCCTCTCCTTTTGGATTTATTTTAAATTCAGCATATTTTGCTTTCTCATAACATTGAGCTAATCCTTCAGCAAATAAGAAACTCCGAGATGCAAGATATAAAGCTTGATATCGGTTTTCAGGATTTTTTAAAATTAAGCTTTGCTCAGCAGATAAATTGTTAGGTTCTAGAATGGTACGAACTACTCGATTTTGTGAATCCAAAATAACTTTTGCTGGAACAGAAGAATGATTAAAAATTACCTGATCTAGAGCCTCACTCTCACTTCCTGCAAGAGCTTTAAGAGATTGTAAATTTAACTCATAAGCCAGTGCCATATAGTCACCTTGTAAAATTGAACGCGGATCAACTGGCTTAAGCTCAATAAAAATACTTTTACTATGATGCAGATGCCATTCATTTTTCGCTATCAATCCCACAAAAAATAATGTGGTAGCTATAGCCAGAATAAGAGAAAAATATTTCTTCATTATTTTTCTCCTTCAATAAGATGGCGTTGATTTTCTTGGTGGAGCAACCAATATAAAGCCCATAGAACAAGACCAGAAATCAAAATCGATGCACTCTTTGCCAAAAAAGTTATTTGTAAGTTGTAATAAAGCTGCCAAAGTACTAAAACAAATACTGCTAGAGTGACACCATAAACAATATAATCTTTCTTTTTTATCGCCCATGTTAGAATGATAAACAAAATGAAAACTTCAAAATAACCAAGTGCAATGAGCAATACACCAAAAAGTAAGAAGGCGGAAAACACTACTCCATGCAACTGCTTATATAAATAAAAAATACTAAAGCAAAGCAACCAAAGACTAGGCAATAAATAGAAAATCCATATCTGCCGATCTTCCGAACTATCTAGAACCAGTCCCATAAAAGTATCAAAGAAAGTAGCTACTACAACTACCGTAAGCACACATAAATAGATACTACGCTCATATTGAACTATCGATTTAGCCTTCGGCAAGAACAGCAAACTAAAAACAAAATAGCTGAGCAGTGTTAAATTTAAATAAGTCTGAGTGGAGTTTACTGACCACAATGAATGGTCCATTTGTAGTAAGTAAATAAATGCTATGCCATAAGTAGCGAGCATTTGAATTAAAATAAAGAACCAATGAGGTTTAAAAAAATAACTTATACAGAGAATGAAAATCTGTGCAATTAGCACCCACAACATCTGATCTGTTTCAGACTCTAGATGAAACAAAAAAGCAGTCTGACCACTTATGAATAAACAATAGGCAAATTGCCGAAAAAAGTAGTGTTGAGATTTTTTCAATAAAATAGAAGCTATACAAACAAAAATAACTCCAATAATTAAAGAAACAGCTTCCCAAAATACTAATGTAAAAGCAGCAAGGGCCAGTCCAGCAAGCCAAGCTCCAATAGCTAAAGGAATTATATAAAAGCGGCTTTGACGAAAAATTTTTATTAAAAAATAACTAATCATCGCAAACCAGATAAAAATAATGCCTGCAATGAATAAAAAAATGAACTCATTTGAATCTTTAAATAAGTCATTGATCCTATCTACAAGCCATATTGTTGCAGTCACGCCAAGAACAGCGGCCATTAAGCTGGCACATAATTGATCATCTTTTTTGAAGAAATAATAAAAACCGATTATTCCTGAAAAGAAAGCCGAGATCAGATAAGGAATATTTTCACCAGATAAATATTGGATCATTCCAATGATTGAAATGACTGCAAACCAAGCAATAAAGACGAAACGTAAAGCACGATACTTCTTTATACATACCCAAAACTCTATAAGGCTTAATAAATTTAAAGCAAACAGATATAAATAAGGAAACTTTTCTAACCAAAAAGTCTGCTTAAAAAATAAAAAAAGTGTAAGTTGGCTAGTAATACAAATTAAAGCAAAGATTCCAATATTTGGTCGATATAGCCAAGGTAATAACAGCAATGTCCAAATCAGGAAAAGTAAATAACTGTCTGCTCCAGTTTGATAGACCTGCCCGATTACAGCCAAACTTAAGCCTACCATCAAGCCGCAAATACCATGTAAAGTCTGCCTAACTCCTTCACTTAAAGTATCTTTTATACTGATCCATGCTGTCACAAGTAATATAAGTGGCGGGATGGTTAGCTGGATGCTGTCTGGAAGCATTAGCCAATTAGCAGCAATTAAATAAAGAATACTGACCGCCATAAATACATAACTAAAAATATGGAGATGCTGAATAAATAAAGTATTCCTAAGGGGATAATCATCTCTTATCTGCATGAAACACCTATTTTATTTATAATTTTCTATAAAAAACATAGCATTCCATTTTCATATCAACAAGTAAGCTCTTGTTAAAAAGCCTATTTCCATTTGTGAAAATACTTATTCATAAAGAAACTTAGCATTCTACAAAAGCATCTAGTCAATTTTATCCAGCGCGCTATAATAAAACCCATCGCTTCAGGGCGGGGTGTAATTCCCCACCGGTGGTAAAGTTAATTTTTATTGATAAATTAACAAGCCCACGAGCTTAAATTTTATGATTTGAGCAGATTTGGTGAGACTCCAAAGCCGACGGTATAGTCCGGATGAAAGAAGACGACGAACTGGGATAAATTCGTTTTATTTCAGTGCCAGCCTGTTTTTACATCAGTCCTGAAATGTTCAACCGTATTTTTACGAGAGCGTTTCATTATGTCTAGCTTAATTCAACCAGAACTTTTTTTCTCAGCCCTCTCTCCTGCTGAACAACGTATTCAACAAGCATTAGAAGATATCCGTCAAGGCAAACCTGTCTTGGTTATGGATGACTTCGATCGCGAAAATGAAGCAGATTTAATTGTTGCAGCCGAAACTCTAACTGTTGAAACCATGGCACGTATGATTCGTGATGGCTCAGGTATTGTATGTTTATGCCTGACAGAAGAGTTAGCAGATCATTTAGAACTTCCACCAATGGTTTCTCAAAACTCAAGCCAGTTTCATACCGCTTTTACGGTGACTATTGAAGCAGCCCAAGGTGTTACGACAGGTGTTTCGGCTAAAGACCGTGTTACTACCATTCAAACTGCAATTAAAGATGGTGCTGTTCCAAGTGATCTTAACCGTCCGGGCCATGTTTTTCCTTTACGGGCACGTAGTGGAGGAGTACTGACTCGCCGGGGTCATACTGAGGGAACAATTGATCTAGCAAGACTAGCAGGGCTTAAACCTGCTGGCGTGTTATGTGAACTAACCAACCCAGATGGCACAATGGCATCAGGTATTCAAGTTTTGGCATATGCCCAAACTCATCATTTAACCGTGATTACGATTGAAGAACTTGTTCAATATCGCCAACAACACTGTATTTAAATAAAAAAGGTTTGGCTTTAGACAAAAGCCAAACCTTCAAATTAAAATTTACTAATATTTAAGATACTTTCTTTTGTGTTGCCTGATCTTCAACGTATTCCAAAAGTTCAGAAAATTGCGTAATCATTGCTTTAGGTTGTGCTTGCTTAAGTTCCTCTGGTGTTCCATAACCATAAGTCACAGCGACCGCCTCAATACCATTGTGGCGAGCACCTAAAACATCATATTGACGGTCACCTACCATTAAGCATTCTTCTGAGTTTAATTGCTCACGCTCAAGAATATAATGAATAAGTTCAGCTTTATTGGTGCGTTCCCCGGTTAACTCACTACCATAAATATTTACAAAATATTGGCTTAAGTCAAAATGATCTAAGATACGTTTTGCATAAATAGTTGGTTTAGCGGTTGCGACGAATAAACGATACCCATCTTCTTTCAATGCATTAAGTGTTTGCGCAACCGATGGATATACTTCATTTTCAAATAAACCTGTAACTGAAAAACGCTCACGATAAGCAAGTAAAGCTTGTTCAGCCAAAGCATCATCTTGAGTGGCTAATAGTTTTGCTAAAGAAGCTTTTAAAGGTGGTCCAATTGTCCAGTCAATATTTAAATCGGCAGCCAACGGAAAGCCCAACTTATCCATTGCATAACGAATTGAAGTATGGATTCCAACTTTTGGGTCTGTTAGTGTTCCATCTAAATCAATCAAAATATGTTTTATAGCCATTCAATCATTAACCCAGTAAAGTATTTAATTCAATTGGTCGAGAGTTTAATCAAACTCTCTTATACTAACGTAAATTTAAATTGAAAAGGAAATAACCGTGCGTCCAACCGTACTTTGTTTCTCGGGTTTAGACCCTTCAGGTGGTGCAGGTTTACAAGCTGATATTGAAGCCATTGGACAAAGTGGTGCTCATGCAGCCATTGCATGTACAGCCCTCACCATACAAAACTCACAACAAGTATTTGGCTTCGAAGCAACCTCAAAAGAACTATTATTAGCTCAAGCAAATGCCGTTGTAGGTGATTTACCAATTAGATGCGTTAAGTCAGGCATGCTTGGCACCACAGATAACATTGCTGCTCTAGCTGAATTTCTTCGTGCCCATCCAGAATATCAATATGTACTCGATCCTGTTTTGGTGGCAAACAGCGGGGGTTCTTTAGGTGATCAAGCCACTCTTGTAAAAGCTTTCGTTGAGCTTATTCCCCTAGCCACTCTTATTACTCCAAATACAGTCGAATTAAGAGCTCTCACGGGTATCGATGACTTAGAACAAGCAACGCAAAAACTATTTGAAATGGGTGCAAAAGCTGTTTTAGTCAAAGGTGGACACGAAGATACACCAGATCATATTAAAAATAGTTTATATATTAATGGTGAACTTGCGGCGAGTAGTAGTTGCCCCCGCTTAGACGGTGAGTATCACGGTTCAGGTTGCTCTTTAGCTAGTTTTATTGCTGGTCGTTTGGCTTTAGGTGATTCTTTAAAAATTGCGGTACAGCATGCCGAAACATGGTTATTTGGTGTTTTAAAGAACGCCGAGACTCCTGTAGCAAATGGGCAAAAAATACCAAAAAGATTTTAAAAAGATAAAAAGGCGCTAAAAGCGCCTTTTTTATTACTTTCAATTATTGAGGAATACGTAAAACCTGTCCTGGGAAGATTTCATCTGGATCTTTAAGCATTGGTTTGTTTGCTTCAAAGATTTTTGGATACTGATTTGCATCGCCATAAAATTCTTTCGCAATTTTTGACAGGTTATCACCAGATTTTACTGTGTAGAATTTACTTTCTGGTTCAGGAGTTGCAACGGTCATTTGATCATCTACTTGTGCAACATGATCAATATTCCCAACAATAAGAATAATTTTCTCTTTATCCGCTTGGCTTTTTACCTGTCCTTTAATGATTGCGGTATCAGTTGCACCGTTATAAGTTACAGATAAACCCTCTACCCCTAGACCTAAGCTTTTAATTAATCCTAATAATTTATTTGCGATTTCTTGTGCAGAAGGTTCTGCTGGTGTTGCCGGAGCTGGTTGTGGTTCTGCTGGTGCGGTATTTTTCTTACCAATACCTTTTACAAAATCAAAAAGACCCATCTTTTAGTCCTCATATTATTGTTTATAGTAAAGTCATTAAACTGACCTTTATTGTTATACTTCAAAAAAGACAAGCCTCTGCTATCAATTAAGGTTGATCTTGTAAAAATATGTATCTCTTTTATTTTACTCAAATAAAAAAAGCCACCTTACGGTGACCTTCTTTTTATTCAGCAATATGCGAATTAACCAAGTTTTTTAGTTACATAGTCAATTGCAGATTGAACTGTAGTGATTTCGTTTGAATCTTCATCAGGGATAGTGATGTCGAAGTCGTTTTCGAAAGACATTACAAGTTCAACTAAATCTAAAGAGTCAGCACCTAAGTCATCCATAAAAGATGCTTCGTTTTTAATCTCTTCAGCTTTAAGACCAAGTTGCTCTGCAACTGCTTGCTTAACGCGTAGTTCGATATCGCTCACAGGAATTCTCCTCATTGCTCGTGGCGTTTGATTTGCCACTAGTTTAATTGAATATAAAAATTTTTAAAAGTTATACATTAGCCCTAGGCCATGTATAAACCACCATTTACATGTAATACCGTACCGGTAATGTAACCTGCTTTATCACTTGCAAGGAAACTCACCGCATTTGCGATATCTTGTGGCTCGCCTAAGCGATTTAAAGCCACTTGATCACTCATTTTTTTGCGAATTTCTTCACTAAGTGCATCTGTCATTTCTGTTGCAATGAAGCCTGGTGCCACACTGTTCACAGTGATTTGGCGGCTACCCATCTCTTTTGCAAGACTACGGCTAAACGCTTCAATACCTGCTTTTGCAGCAGAGTAGTTCGCCTGACCTGGGTTTGCAAAATGTGCAACAACAGAACTAATATTAATAATGCGGCCAAAGCGCGCTTTTGTCATACCTTTAAGCACACGTTTA
Source organism: Acinetobacter sp. GW821-FHT09D10 (assembly GCF_059416285.1). Lineage (NCBI taxonomy): Bacteria > Pseudomonadati > Pseudomonadota > Gammaproteobacteria > Moraxellales > Moraxellaceae > Acinetobacter > Acinetobacter sp. GW821-FHT09D10. The sequence continues at coordinate 206,473 of NZ_JBWKOW010000007.1, read as the reverse complement.
GATAAACGATATACGGCTTTAAGGTGAATGTTGAGAATGTCATCCCAATCATCTTCTGACATACGTAGCAATAAATTGTCTTTCGTGATACCCGCATTATTAACCAAAATAAGCACAGGGCCATAGTTCTGTTCAATATGAGAAACGACTGCTTCAATCTCATCGAGATTACGCACATCGAGAGCTAAACCTGCACCTTGCTCACCAAAGCTTTCACTTAACTTTTGTGCACCAGATTCAGATGTCGCAGTACCTACAACAAAATAACCGTCTTGAATAAGTTGCTGGGCAATTGCAGCGCCAATGCCCCGACTCGCGCCCGTTACTAATGCAACTTTGCGTTCTTGTGTCATGCAATTTTTCCTTCTGCCACTAAAACAGCATTTAGGGCATCTTCCATTTTACTCTTGCTATCAATAGCAAAAGCTTTTTCTATATTTGGTAAACGCTTCGCGAGATTACTCAATACTGTACCAGGCCCACACTCAACAACGTAGTGAATACCTTGGTCTTGTAAAAACTGCATCGTGTCTGTCCATTGTACAGATTGGTACAATTGAGCAGTTAACGCCTGACGCAATTGAGCAACATCGGTAGCTATTCCCGCGTTGACATTTTGTATTACAGGTATGGTAGGCAGCTCAATGGCAGTTTGTTCCAAAGCTTCTGCAAATTTTTCAGCAGCAGGTTTCATCAATGAACAATGCGAAGGAACCGACACAGGTAAAGCAATTGCCTTAGCAGACTGCTCTTTTGCCAAAGCCATCACTTGTTGTACAGATGCTGTACTTCCAGCAATCACGACTTGCCCTTGTGAATTATAGTTTGCAGCTTCTACTGAACCTTGACCTTCGGCATTCACGATTTGGCAAAGTTCAACCACTTTTTCATCAGCCAAACCAAGGATTGCAGCCATAGCCCCTTCCCCTTGAGGAACAGCACTTTGCATGAGTTTTCCACGCAAATTCACTAGTTTCACTGCATCTGCCAAGCTCATAGATTCTGCAGCAACCAAAGCACTGTATTCACCTAGAGAATGTCCTGCAAGATACTTAGGTGCCAGACCGCCTAAATCAAGCCATACACGCCATAGAGCGATACTGGCAGTTAATAATACAGGTTGGGTATTTTCTGTTTGGTTGAGGCCTTCACCACTTTGCGCAATATGCCACAGATCGAATCCAAGCGCATCTGAAGCTTCAGCAAAGGTTTGCCCAACCCCACTAAACTGTTCTGCTAGTTCAGCAAGCATACCGACTTTTTGTGAACCCTGACCTGGAAACACAAACGCAGTTTTTGTGGCTAAAGCTACTTGTTCAAGACGTTTAGCAGACATAAGAAATCCTTTTTTGGGTTTTCACTCATTTCTGGAGCGGAAATTTAACATGTTATTTATATTTTTATAATTGCGAAAAACAACAAAAAAAGGGAGCTTTCGCTCCCATTTTTTCTATACTTAAGCATCACGCTTAATGCATATCATACAATTATTCAGCATCAGCTGCTTTAGCGAATAATTGACGACCACGGTAGAAACCGTCTTTAGTCACGTGGTGACGACGATGAGTCTCACCAGTTGCTTGGTCTACTGTTAATGCATTCTCGGTTAAAGCGTCATGTGAACGGCGCATGTCACGGCGAGAGCGACTTTTACGGTTTTGCTGAACGGCCATGATGGCTCCTTACAAAGATCGAAAAAATGGATCAGAACAAATTCAGTTGTCTTATCTCACAATTATATCACAAATTATGAGTTAAGTTTACCCTTCAAACCTGCCAAAACATCAAACGGATTATCCCGTTTTTCTTCAACAACATTTTGAATGGTAGGTTGATGTTTATTTTCACAAGCATCATGCTTGGGAGATAAAGGCACCAACAATAACAGTTCATCTTCTAGTAGTGCGAGTAAGTTAATCGAGGCTGGCGTATCATAATCACCTTTCGTCGTAAACTCACTTTCACCTAAAACGATGAAATCAGCATCCTCATCCAAGCGCTCTATCAGTGACTCATCATCCATTAATGCAATATGGAAGTCTAAGACAAGAGGCATTTCAACAGGTTCCAAACAACGTTGGCACTCCATTGGAACTTTCGTGTCCATATGACCATCCATCCACACAATGCGATGATATGCATCCATTGATAGCTTACAGTCTATGTTGATCAATTGGTTATCAATTGATCCAACAGCTTCACGAGCGATACGAGCAAAGCGAGACAGGGGCAGTTGACCTGACCATGTAAAGCCTTGTTCAGCCCATTTAAACGGCTCAATCTGTGCCGGAAAGGTATTTGCTGACATAATTAAGGCGGCAATTCTACAAATTCATCGGTACTCTGTCAAAGATTAAGATACAATTTTGCACTTCTTTAAACAGAACTCGGGGTAAATTAAGCAATGCACCTGTTGCAGCCGCAACCTGAAGTTAACTCTTCATTACTCGTTTGCACCCATTCAACTCATCAGAACACTCTTTTACCTGACACGGTGCAACTCTCACCATGGTCAAGCTCAAAATCAGAGTCTGAGCAAGTCGATTGGCTTATTTTACACTTTAATCACTGGTTTTCCCACCATAATGTGACATTAGTTCGTGGAGATTTTGAACCAGAATATTTCCCGGCAACAAATCAGGGTCCGGCTAAAATCCAATTCGCCCATGGTTTTTTTAACAGCGCCCTTCACGAAATCAGTCATTGGTCGATTGCTGGTGAAAAACGCCGCCTATTACCTGATTTAGGATATTGGTATGCACCTGATGGTCGAACTAAAGAGCAACAAAGTTTATTTGAACAAGTAGAAATTAAGCCGCAAGCAATTGAATGGTTGTTCTCTCAGTCTTTTGGTAGAAAGTTTAGAGTTTCGCTTGATAACCTGACAGGTGATGGCGGAGATGGCAAAATATTTAAAGATAATGTTTATGCTCAAGTACAACGTTACTTTTTAGGTGAAGCTAAGTTGCCACGTGATGCAGCATCATTTATTGGTTTTATTTGCCAATGTACACGTTCGGGTACACCATTACAATTAAATGAATTCAAACGTGAACTCCTTGATTAATTGACAAAAAAACTACGTTCAATACTTGTCTAGTTCATTTAAAAAGCCTAATAATTATTTTTAACACTGGCGTGATGGAGTCTCCAAAATATGATGCATTTACATGTACATCCTGAAAATCCACAGCAACGCCTCATTAGCCAAGCGGTTGAACGCATTCGTGCCGGAGATGTTGTGGTTTACCCTACCGATGCTGCCTACGCAATTGGCTGTCAGATCGGTAATAAAAATGCCATGGAACGTATTGCACAGATTCGCGGTTTAGGACCTAAGCACCAATATGCAATTATGTGCTGTGATTTATCTGATATTGCAACTTATGCAAAAGTTGATAATGCAACTTATCGTTTATTGAAAGCAAATACCCCAGCCATTACGACTTTCATTTTACCTGCAACTAGTGAAGTTCCTCGTAGGTTAATGCACCCTAAAAAGAAAACCATTGGCTTACGTATTCCAAGTAACCCAATTTGTCAGGCTCTATTAAAAGAACTTGGTGAACCGCTACTCACCAGTACATTAATTTTACCAGGACAAGAAGATCCTCTAGATGATCCATATGATATTGAAAATCAATTAGATAAACGAATTGATGTATTTATTGATGGCGGTTTCGGCACTTTAACAAGCACAAGTATTGTTGATTTATCGGGTGAACATCCTGAAATTATTCGCCGTGGTATTGGCGATGTAAGTGCTTTTGAATAAGCACTTACAATTTTTACCAATAGTTTTAAAAAAAGTATTATCACTAAAAAAAATACTCTTTATTTATTTTGGATTTTTTTTACACTTTAGTCGTTAAGTAATTTATTAAAAGGCACAATTCATTTAGAATGATTTCCACTATCTGCTGTTCTTCTATTTACAGCTCTCTTTGACTTGAATAACAAGTCTCATGCTTTTGAAAATTCGCGTGGCTTATAATCGTAATGAATCAATCACTTCATCAATCCATGGAAGACGCTCCACACATCCGTGTTTTAGATGAGTGGCATGACAAAATTCCTGAAGATCTCTATATACCTCCTGCTGCATTTGAGATTTTGCTCGAACAGTTTGAAGGTCCACTAGATTTTTTAATTTATCTGATTCAAAAAAACGGTTTTGATTTAATTCAAGTCGATATCGCTCCTATAGCAACTCAATATTTAACCTATATGGATAGTATGAAGTCGTTAAATATTGAGCTGACCGCTGATTATATGGTGATGGCAGCTTTATTGGCTGATTTAAAGTCTCGTCTACTTTTGCCAAAACCTACGGTTATAAGTATTGAAAAAGATCCTAAACAGGAACTTATTGATCGACTTGAAACTTATCTACGCATTAAGCAAGCGGCTGAGCGTTTAGGTCAAATGCCAATTCTTGAGCGTGATACATTCAGTGCAAATGTAAGCTTAGGTCATATCGCTCCTGTTTATGAAGGCTATGATATTTCAGCATTACATGATGCGTTGTTCTGTGTGTTTAATCGCCCAGAACCCGTTATTCATGTCGTGGCTCAAGAGCCTGTATTACTCGAAGAACGCATTGCATATATTGAAGAGAAATTAGAGTCTGGTGACGTGTTAAGTTTTAAAGAATTACTCAATCCTTTGCAAGGTCGCATGGGAATGGTTGTGACTTTTATGGCTGTTTTAGAGTTAACCCGACAACAGCGAGTTAAAATTATTGCCTCTGGTATTGAAGCTCCTCTTGCAATTCAAGGATCTTCAATATGAGCTTTGAACAAAATAATAGTGATTTGTCATTAGCTGACATTCATCACGAAGTCTTATTACAACTTGAAGCAATTATTTTTGCCAGTGAAGCACCCGTTTCAATTGCCCGTTTAAAAGAAGCCTTTAATAATCAGTATAATAAACAACAGCTTCGTCAACTTTTACAACAGCTCGCGCTATTACAACATGGCCGGTCTATTGAGTTGATTGAAACAGCGCAAGGGTTTCGCTTTCAGGTAAGATCTAAATATCGTAGTATTATTGCGCAAATATGGCCAGAGCGACCAACAAAACTGTCGCCTTCATTACTAGAAACACTGGCTGTCATTGCTTATCATCAACCGGTTACCCGTGCTGATATTGAACAAATTCGTGGTGTGTCTAATAATAGTCAGATTCTTAGAACACTATTTGACTGGAACTGGATTAAAGAAGCCGGTTTTAGAGATTTACCCGGAAGACCTGCGTTGCTAATTACAACGCCTCAGTTTCTGAATGCTTTTGGTCTAGCTTCGCTAGGCCAATTGCCTCCCCTACAGAACGCCAAGGAAGCCTTTATGGCCCTCGATGCAAATGCACCGAAATCATAAAGAGGTGGACTGTTGATCATTATGTCTAAGGTTGTGCTGTCATGAGTGAAAAATTGCAAAAAGTATTAGCGCGGATCGGATTAGGTTCCCGCCGATATATGGAAGAGGTTATTGCCGCAGGACGCGTGAGTGTGAACGGCCGTGTTGCCCAAGTGGGTGAGCGCATTGAACCAGGCGATGAATTACGCATTGATGGCCGTAAAGTTCAGTTTCAAATTGAAGACGAAATTCGTCGTCGTGTATTGATTTACTATAAGCCAGAGGGCGAAATCTGTTCACGTAATGACCCTGAAAAACGCCCAACCGTATTTGATCATTTACCACAAATTGCAAATGACCGCTGGGTAATGGTAGGTCGTCTAGATATTAACAGTACTGGTTTATTACTATTCACAAATGATGGTGAGCTAGCTAACCGCTTAATGCACCCATCAAATGAAATTGAACGTGAATATGCTGTTCGAGTTATGGGTGAAGTAACGCCTAAAATACGCCAGAAAATGGTAACTGGCGTAGAGCTTGAAGATGGCCCAGCTAAATTTGAGTCTTTCTCGGAAATTGGTGGTGAAGGTATTAACCGCTGGTACCAAGTAGTGGTGAAAGAAGGTCGTAACCGTGAGGTTCGTCGTATTTTTGAATCACAAGAACTTAAAGTAAGCCGTTTATTGCGTACACGCTACGGTACAGTTATTTTACCACGCGAATTACGTACTGGCCGCTGGATGGAACTCGATAAAACTGATATCGATAACCTAGCAAAATCAGTTGAATTAAAACCACGTCAAGGCACAGGTTTATTTGGTATGGCAAAACGTCGTACTGACCGTATGACCGAAAAACCAATGGCAGCTCGTCGTGGTGGTTTCTTGCGTCAACAACGTCGCGATGATGAAAAAGAAGCTCCTGTGAATACTGGTAACCAACGCAAATCGACTGGTTTTAACCGTGGTTCTAAGAAATTCTAAAATATTAAATAATCCATAAAAAAACCGCTCTTATAAGAGCGGTTTTTTTATTTAAAGATGAAAATTATTTATATTAATATTTTAATAATTTACCCAAATCATCCTTAAATATATTAAGACATATAACTTGGCTTGCATCTTTCGTTTGGATACGAATTTTGTAATGATTATGTGGAGGAAAACTTGGTGATCCCGAATACTTGCCTTTAGCGACTATACTATAGCTTTCAATCACTCCATAATTTTTCTTTAATTTGCCATCATTAGCTAATATCTGTTCTATATATTTTATATTCTCATCACTCTTCATCGCTTTATCTAACACTTACTCTATTAAAAGTAAAAATATAAAAACTACAATCACAAATAGAATAATTTTTTCATATTAACTACTAATTATAACAATATTAAAATCAGCAACTCTCACTCCCTCTAAGGTCAAAGAATCTTATTAAAAAACTATTAATTCAGCTTTACGAAATAGGCTCTTACATATTTAATCTACACCTTGGCATTCCAACCATTCACCTCATAAGATTATTCAATACTTTAAATTTATAAAAATAAGACCAATCCAATCAATACAAAAAAATTATCGAATAATCTCTACTTTATAATGAGTAGGATCATCTTTTTTAATATCAATTTTCAGTCTCCCTTCTTTTTTTTCACCATCTACAGTCAATATTAACGTCTTGCCTGCCCCATAATAAGGAGTTGCACTATAAATACTCACTTTCACTATTTGATAATTATTAATTTTCCCATAGTTATCTTTAATAATTTCATTATTAGTTAAAATAGGCTCCACAATTTTTACATTTTCATCAGTATGTAAACAGCTTCTAAAAATTGTCGCTACAAAAAAAGTAGCAATAACAAAATATATAATTTTTTTCCATGTTATATTTAAAATATTAATTTTCATATCATATTACCTATTAATGTATCCACCAACTTCGGTTGTATAAGAAAAACCTAATGAAGCTCCTACTTTCCAAGACTTATCAGACGTGGGATCAAGAGTAATTGATGAACCATTATCAAAAAAACTACCACCTTGTGATTGAACAGCAGCATTTCCTGTAATAAATGAGCCGCTAAGCTCTGCACCAACAGGACCAAGTCCTACCTCAGCCCCTATTGTAGTATTTGTACGTGCAATTACTCCTGAACCACAATCAAGAGCATGTTTTGAAGGCTCTCCATTAAGATCAAGGCCAAATCCTATACCAGCCCCAACACCAACTCGGCCAAGAACCTCTAACTTACCATTTTTATAACTAACTGAAACTCCACCACCTACACCATAATACCCATCAAAACTTAAAGTCCATAAACCATAAGGATCTATAAAGTTAACTGGATTATTTCCTACATACGCATAAGGATTTAACCCCCCAACCAAACCAATCGGATCAGTTTGTGTATATCGGCCTAAACTTGCGTCATAGTAACGATTCCAGTTATACCAAAGATTTGACTCAACATCATAATATTGTCCCGGAAAACCCAAGTTAAAGTCACCAATACTACTTTGAATCGTGGCACTATCATAACTTGCAGTTTGTGATTTCCAAACAATAGCTTTTACACTGTTCGTCAAAAATTCAGGACGTCCCAAATGATCTGTATGCACATAAAACAACTGGTTATCGCGTATTAAACCAATAGGTTTACCAGCAAGCCAAATATAGATATTTTTTAAATTACCTGTTTGACTATTGGCAGCAGGACTTTCTGCCAATAGTCGCCCATCAGGCGCATAAATATAATGAATGTTGGATGTACCATCACTTTTCCGAGTTCTGAGATTATCTACGCCATAGTCATAAGTATATGTAGTTGTTCCAGCTTTGGCAGTTTTTAAACGATTAAAACCATCATAACTATACTCAAGTGTGCCACCATACCCAGACTTTTTTGTAATATTTCCTAAGGCATCATAACTAAATGTTTTTGCTTCCGCACCAGTTGTAGCAGTTAAACGATTACCTGTAGTAATGCTGTAGTTAGTTGTAGCATTAGTATTTCCTACTCGACTAACGCGGTTACCATTACTATTAACAACCCAGTTTTCACTATATTGCTGTGAAGCCGATCTAGTAAGTTGTCCTAAATTATCATAGCTATAACTTGTCGAATATTTACTGTCTAAGATATTACTAATTCCATTTATTGAATTATTAGCATTGTATTGGTGAGATAAATTTTGGATATTCGGTGTTTGAATGCCAGTTAATCGATAATCTTTATCATAAGTTACTTGCCGAGTTAAGCCATTACCAAATGTCCAACTTTTAGCGCCCCCATATGGTTCATAAGTTATATTACTAACAACTGACTGTGTGGTAGCTCCTATTTTAACTTTGACTGCACTCACTCGGCTAAGTGCATCATATTCATATGAGATTTTATAGGCATCGTTAGGTCGACTTTCACTAATCAAACGTCCATATTGATCGTATGTCCAAAGGCTTTGATATTCAGTACCATTAATTTTTTTCACTTGGACAGATAATTGCCCATCTACGGTATAACCATAGCCTGTAGAACTTATACCATCTGCTGTCCCACATAGACGAGCTTTACCATTCGTACAATTATCATAGACCCACGTTTGTATTTGTGTTCCAGTTTGAGCTTTAATTCTTCGGTTTAGTGCATCATAACTATAGGTTGTGACTACATTATTTGCTCGAGTGAACTTAGTTAGATTACCATCAACATCATATTCATATTTGCTTAATCCACTATCTGGACTACTTTGGCTAAGTATTCTTCCAAACCCATCATAAGTATAAGCTGTAGTATTTCCTTTAGAATCTTTAATTGCTGTTAAGTTTCCTTGGCTATCATAGCTATACGTATTAATACTGCTATCATATTGTTTTTCTTGTTCTATCTGACCTCTTACATTGTAAGTATAGGTTGTAACATTACCCAAAGAATCTGTCTTTTGCGTAATATTGCCATTACCATCATATTGATAGCGAATATTTTGGCTATTATTCCCCACATCTGCTGTTGTCCATCCAAGTTGATTATGATTAGTAGTATGAGCATACTTAACATTCGCACCCTCTCGATATTCAACATTCAATAGAACGCCTAATTTTGAATAACTAAAGATTTGTTGGCTATTGATCTGTGTACCCACACCATGCGTAATACTAGCAATAGTTCCATTATCGCTGTAATTAATAGTTTCTCGCATTCCATTACTTTCTATTTGAGTAATACCAAATGCTCCATAAGTATAAGTCATCATACGAACTTGATTAGTTCCTAGAGTCTCTTTTTTTGTAATGGTTCGTCCTCGCGCATCATAGGTATATTCTGTAGTAAAGCCATTAGCATCTACTACTTTTCCAACATGACCCAAACCATCATAATCGCTCAGTGTGATGATGTGCCCTAATGCATTTTTTACCTGAATTAAATTACCCAGCGAATCATAACTATAAATACTAGTTTTTCCATTTCGATTTACTGCGATATCTTTTGGTATACCATTACTATGAAAAGTATATCCATACCCTACGGTATCGCATAAACTTGTACCAACTTTGCTACATGTTTTTATACTTTTTATACGATTGTGATCAGGATAATATTCATAGCTGATATCTTTTACTACGGTATTCGAATTATTTAGATATTCTTTTTTTGAAATAATACTAGGTGAAGTTTTCCATGTATATTTTATAATATTAGCATTCGAATAATTTCCATTTTTTATGCCATTAGTCTCTTGCAGCACACGTCCATAACTATCTCTTTGATATTTTGTTTCTACACCATTCCAGTCTATTTTTGAATTAATAAAACCATTCGTATCATAAGTTGTTGCAGCACTACTATTAGGACAACTCCCCACCCCACTACGCTCAATTCCAGTCAATTTATCTTTTTTTGTATCTGTATAAATATATTTAGATATTGCTCCTAATGGATTTGTAAAAATTGAGTAGTTATCATCATAACTTACTTTATCTGTCTGAGTTCCATCAGCACGCCCACTCTGAATAGCTTTATCTCCACTATAAAGGTATGTACTAAATCGCTTACTATTAACAGAAATACCCGTTAAATAGTTTGGATCTGCCCCATTTTCTCCATAGTGATATGATCGTGTTGAACCATCAGGATATCTAACACCCGTTAATCGGCTATCCTCACTACTATCAAAAAAATTATAATTATAAACCCCTCCATTTGGATCAATAATACTTATGGTTTGAGAAGGTCTGCTTGGGTCTCTCGATTGAAACTCAATAAATTTTCCATTCGTATGAGTTACACGTCTAATCATACTGACACTATATTTGACAGTCCAACCAACCCCATTTTTATTTTTCTTACTTATAATTTTCCCCACATTATTATATATTTCAACACCCCCATCGGGTAGAGTTAAAATATATTCCCTTCCTTTAGATACCACTTTACCCAATGTATTTAGGTATTGTTTGGTTCCATCTGGTAACAACCTTATATATCTATCATTTGCATCTTTTTTAAGTAAATAGTCATAATTATGTTGCCATTTAAATTGACCAAATTTAGAATCAGAGAATTCTGCCGCTCCTTTAGCTGAAGAGTTATAATAACGTATAAATTCTAATGGCATTTCACCTTCAGCTGTAAAATCAACTTCTTTTTGTAGTTTATGTCCATTCGCAATTACAATAGGATTAGAAGTTGTTTTACAATCATTATCTTCACTATCAGCAAGTTTTGCACCAATTGAATCATCAAGAAGTAAACCTTGTCCTGCTTCTTTTACTTGATAAAATTGGCACTCCCATTCATCATTGAAGGGACAGCTATTAGTATTATCTGATGGACTTGAAATAACTTGAGTCGCTTGAATATTTATCGTAGGCAACTGATAAATAGTATCAGCACTTAATTGACCACTTGTAGATATACAAAAACTACTTAAAGTAAAAATATTTAAATAGGCTATTTTTTTCATAAAGTTCAATAAAATATATTTTTATCAAATATATAATATAAACCACTCAAAGTAAATGAAAATCATTAACAACTGGTAATTAATTCAAAAACCTTAAATTAATAGTAATTATTCAATTTTTGCCAACCCAATCCACTCAGCTTGAGGGAAATGAATTGCTAAATAGTCTTTCAAGTAATTTGACGTATCTTGAGAAATTAATGGATCTTTTGATTCATCTTTTAGGTTATATACCAAGGCTTGTAATTTCAACCCACGAGTTTTAAGTGCTTCAAGACTAAGTAAAGTGTGGTTAATACTTCCCAAACGACCCGAGGTCACTAAAATAACAGGGAACTGATGCTGAGCCACATAATCAATGGTGAGTAGACTGGTGGTTAAGGGTACCATTAATCCACCAGCTCCTTCGAGTAAAACAATATCAAAACGCTCAGCTAATGTTTGAGTTGCATTTTCAATTTTTTGAAAGTCAATTTCTCGGTTATCTAGGCGTGTTGCCAGATGAGGCGAAGCAGGATAACTAAAAATTTCCGGCATGGTGAGCTTTTCATGATCTTCTTGAAACCAACCCAGTCCCATAATTTCACGATGCTTTTCAATATCTTCAGAAATATCAGCATTACCCGTCTGAATGAGTTTTTGGGTAATCACTTTTTTACCCTGTTCAGTCCATAATTTTGCTAAAAAGCCTGTCGCGTAGGTCTTACCAATTTCGGTATCAATCCCACTCACAAAATAGATCTGACCACTCATTTACTTCATTCTCCGGGCAATACAATAGATCGGATGATATGTTAAGGAATATCCCTCAGCATGCTTAAACCGATCATAATCTTGATAAAACTGTTGTAAAGTTTGCTTAGTCCAACGATGCTGAGCAGTTGCAGTCACACCTGTGGCTTTTAAATGCTGCAATACAGCTTTAGGCGAATCGAAATAGAGCTGGGCTTCTGACTCGGACAAATGCAGAACTTCAAAACCCGCCTGAGTTAAGGCATTGTTCCAATTTTCAATAGACCAATAACTTAAACCTTGTCCTGTTAATTCTTTAATCTCTATTAAGTTTCTTTGTCCAAAAGTTGAAAAACATAACCAGCCTTTTTCATTTAAAGCAGCGTGGCAATGTTGAAGTACACGAGGTAAATCTTGCATCCATTGTAAAGCTGAACCTGAAACGATCATGTCGAGCTGCTGCGGAAACGCTAAAGTTTCAATATCACCAATCAACCATTTCAAATTTTCTTGATGGTTAAAGTGCTGTTGCACATCTGCATACAAGTCATTCAAAATTAACTCTTCAATCTGAAAAGATGTAGCAATAAGAAGAGTTAAATTGCCAGAACCACAACCAATTTCAAAGACACGTGACATCGTTGTGGGGCAAAATTGCTGGAGTAAAACCGTTAAATTTTGGCAAATTTGTTTTTGAACAATTGCATGCTCTGAATAGCTTTGCCCTGCTTTGGCAAAACGCTGGGCAACCAAGTCTTTATTCAAACTCACAGAAAACTCACCAATTCTTCAAGCTCATGTTGCTGTACCATTGACGTTAAAGAAATACGCAAACGCGAACTATTTTTAGGTACGGTCGGTGGACGCACAGGCATGGCATAAAAACCACTTTGCTGAACCTGCTTTGCCTTATCGATAGCAGCCTGACTTTCTCCCACAATGACTGGAATAATATGGCTGGTCGATGGACTTACATAACCCTTTTGCACAACAGCTTGTTGAAGATATTGGCTAATATTTTTTAAATGTTCACGCTGAGATTGAGCAACTAATACTTTTTGAAAAATAAAGTCTGCCCAAGCCATCACAATCGGCGGTTGAGCAGTACTGAAAATAAGTGGACGCATTTTATTAATTAAATAGTCTTTAATAATGGGATGACAAATAATGTATCCCCCCACTGCTGCTAGTGCTTTACCTAATGTCCCCACTAAAAAATCGATATCTTGAATGACATTGTATTGTTCAGCACACCCTAAACCCTGTTGACCACGCACACCAATTGAATGTGCTTCATCAACATAGAGCATGGTTTTGGCAAAACGTTTTTTTAGCTGCACTAAAGCGACTAAATCAGTTTCATCACCATCCATGCTAAAAATACTTTCAGTCACCACAATGATTCGCTCAATCTTGTCATCATCATGATATTTTTGCAAAAGTTGCTCTAGGTGTTGCAAATCATTATGGCGATAACGTACATATTGCGCACCCGATAAACGTATACCGTCGATCATGCTCGCATGAACCAGCTTATCAGCCAAAATTAAAGTTTTCCCATCGGCAACAGCTGGCAAAATACCGATATTCATGTGGTAGCCACTATTAAATAATAGTGCTGCCCGACCACCAAATGCTTGGCTTAGGCTATTTTCTAATTGTTCATATTCTTCAAAATTACCCGTTAATAAACGTGATGACGAAGAACTAAAATAGCTACGTTCGACTGGAAAATTTTCTAAAAACTCTTCACGAAGTTTTACATCCGCAGCTAGGCCAAGATAATCGTTTGAAGCCAAGTTCAGCATCGTTTTATTTTGAATCGTAATAAAACGCTCATGCTGTACGTTTTGAGTGAACTGTCTGAAATTGCCGTGTTGTTTTAGTTCATCTAACTCAGTAGCAAAATGATCAAGCAACGACATTTCAATGCACTCCCTGCATGGTTTTAACAACTTCAACCAACTGCTCAAGCAAATAGCTTAATTCCTGACTGGTAATCACATAAGGTGGCATTACATACACCAATTTACCAAAAGGACGAATCCAAATTCCACGATCAACAAACTGTTGCTGCAACGTTTTCATATCAACATTAACAGTGAGTTCAACTACCCCTATTGCCCCCAATACTCTTACATCAGCAACATAATCAAGCTGATTGAGTGGTGTTAAGTATTGAGTAAGTTGTTGTTCAATTCGCTCAATATTGGCTTGCCAATCTTGCTCAATTAATAATTGCGTACTTTTTAAGGCAACAGCACAAGCAAGTGGGTTAGCCATAAAGGTTGGACCATGCATAAATACGCCAGCCTCACCGCGACTAATGGTCTCGGCAACATGCTTCGTCGTTAAAGTAGCCGACAATGTCATATAACCGCCTGTTAGCCCTTTACCTATGCACATAATATCCGGCTCGACCTGTGCATGTTCCCACGCAAAGAGCTTACCAGTACGCCCAAAGCCAGTAGCAATTTCGTCAAAAATTAATAACAGATTATATTGTTCACAAAGTGCTTTGGCTTGACGCAGATATTCAGGATGATAAAAACGCATGCCGCCTGCACCCTGTACAATCGGCTCAATAATTAAGGCTGCAAGATGCTCATGATTTTGCTGAATCGCTTGTTCTAATTCTGCAATATCTTGTGGATTCCATTCTTCATGAAATTTAGTTTGTGGTGCTGCAACAAAAAGACGATTTGGTAAGCTTGTACCAAAAATCTGATGCATACCTGTAACTGGATCACACACCGACATCGCATTCCATGTATCCCCATGGTAGCCAGAACGCGTTGTAATAAAATTTGTTTTTTGCGGTTTATCTTGAGCACTCCAAAACTGCACTGCCATTTTCAAAGCAACTTCAACGGCAACAGAACCTGAATCTGCATAGAAAATTTTATCGAGACTTGGCGGGGTAATTTTTAAAAGAATTTTTCCAAGTCCAATTGCAGGGTCATGCGTTAAACCACCAAACATGATGTGAGACATGTTTTGTAATTGATCGGTCACTGCCTGATTCAATTCAGGATGGTTATAACCGTGAATCGCACACCACCAAGATGACATACCATCAATTAAAGTCCTACCATCATCTAACTCAATCGTCGCGCTATAGGCACGTTTAACTTTAAATGTTGGTAAAGGTTGGGTCATTGAAGTATAAGGATGCCAAATATGTTCCAAATCAAAATTATCGGTCATCCTATTTACCCTTTTACAGCGTTCAAATCTTTCATTGAACACATGTTAAACCTGTTAAGAATGAAAGAAAATTGCGATATCAATCAAAGCTGATTAACTTTGCTGATGAATTGTTAAAAATTGGCAGATTTCTTCAATTGTTCGTTCTACTTGTAGATATGGAAAAGCATGAGTAGCTTCATTTAATACTTTGTATTTCATCTTTTCTGTCGCGATATGTGCAAAATTTTCCTCAATTTTGCAAGGAATGACACCATCTTGCTCTGCAAATAAATGAAGCTGTGGACCTGAGTAATTTTTTAAGTTATCTACCAAGTTTAGATGCTCTAACATTTCTAACCCTTGTAATAACAACTCATAAGAGGGTGGATTTGCTATATTTTGCATGTTTAGCCAATCTTTTTTAGCTTGTGCTGATCCTTGAGTAATTAAATAATAAAAGCGCTTTAAAGTGGCTTGTTGGTTTTGCAAAAAAGAAGCTTTAAATTGATTAAATATATCAGTAGGCATTGCAGTCTGCCAATTAGTGTTAGCAACAAAACATGGATTAGAAGCAAGTGTAATTAAAGTTTTAGTTAGACCAGTGCTCTTATAAAAAGAATCAACTAAGTAAGCTGCTAACTGACCTCCTAAAGACCACCCAATTACAGTATCGACATCATTCAATAAATTAAGCTGTTTCTGGAAACTACTAGTTAAAACATCAAATATATTAATAAGTTGTACATCAAAACCCTTCTGTTGCAAATGCAATTTTAATGGTTGCAAAGGTTCAATTCCCACTCCCCACCCTGTAATCAATAAAATTTTATTTTGTAACGTCATATTCTTACCCAAAGCTTATTTAATGCAAATTATATATTAATATTTCAAGAAAATATCTTTTAAAATCAGCCTTAAAATTTAAAATATTGATTTTAGATCACACATTAAAACCCATTAATATTCTGAAATATATTGATAAATAAAACGCGCACTATTAATAGGAAACATACAAAAATTTAATTATCTAAACATTGAAGCCAATCAAAAAACAACATACTCCACACTTCGCCTATAAATCCATTATGCAATGTAATTAATGTTAATACTTATGTTTTTTTATTAAAAGAAATGACTCATCAATTCATTTTAATGTTAGAAGATTAATTATTGATCAAAAAAATATTGGGAAGGCTAATATGAACAGTCAAAGTACAATATCTGATGGGAGAGAGAAAAACACATATTTTGTTACACCCAGTGATATTATAAATACTTTATCCTTAGATAAAAATTACTGCTTATTTTTAGATATTGATGGAACTTTAGCACCATTTAAAATCAATCCTGAGCAGAGTTTAATTCCAAAAACCACATTAGAAATTATAAAAAAAATTATTGAATTAAATATTCCAGTTATTGCTGTAACAGGTCGTGATATAGATACAGCAGGCAAGCTGCTACACCCTATTGAAGTTCCGATCGCAGGTTTACATGGTTTAGATATTTATTTTGGTTCAGATAATTATATTCGACCAGATTTAAGCAGTATTAATTTTAAAAAATTAAAACAAGATATTATAAAATCTTGTGAGAAACATCCTGAACTATTAATTGAAGATAAAGGATATTCTATTGCTTTACATTATCGTAAAAACCCAAACTTAGAAAATAATGCATTTAATATAATGCAGCAAATTAAATCCTTTTACCCCCAATTAAAAATAAATAAGGGAAAATTTATTGTTGAATTAATTCCTGACCAAGCTGATAAAGGTAAAGCAATTCAAACTATATTAAATCATCTTAATTTACCCTCAGCGTTACCTATTTTTATAGGAGATGATTTAACAGATGAATCTGGTTTTATGTGTATTAATCAGCAATCTGGCCTCACCATTAAAGTAGGTTCTGGTGAAACACATGCCAAATATAGATTAAAAGATATCGATGCCGTCGCTAATTTTCTTTTTTTATTTCAAAACAGAATAAAAAACTTATATGTCAAAAATAGCCGAAATCAGAATGGAGAAAAAATATGTCTAAATTAATCGTATTATCGAACCGAATAAGTATGCCATCCGGTAAGGCTTCAGCAGGTGGCCTTGCTGTAGCTGTACAAGATGCATTGAATGATAGCAATGGTATTTGGTTAGGCTGGAATGGTCAGCAAATTATCGATAGCGAAGCGCCAGAATTTGAGCAGGCCTATTCTCAGGGAATTGACTACATCACCTGCCCTCTCACCCATCAACAATACGCGCAATATTACTGTGGTTTTGCAAATAAGGTTCTGTGGCCAGCGATGCATGACCGAGAGGATCTTATTGAATATGATTCGCAAGAATATAATACCTATCAAAAGGTCAATCGATTATTCGCTGAAAAGTTAAAACAGCTGGCTCAGCCTGAAGATATCATCTGGATACATGATTATCATTTTTTTAGTGTAGCCCGTTACTGCCGTGAATTAGGCATGCAAAATAAAATTGGTTTCTTTCTACATATCCCTTTTGCTAGCCTGAACATCTGGCTCAAAATTCCCGTGGCCCGAGAGTTAATTCAAGACTTGAGCCAATATGATGTAATTGGCGTACAAACCCAGATTGATCAAAATGCATGTATGCAAACATGTTTAAGTTTACTTGAAGCTCAGAAAATTCACCGCGACAGTATTAGCTACAAAAAACGTCAAATACTCATTAAATCGTACCCAATTGGCGTTCAGCCAGAACTTATTCAAAAACAAGCGCAACAAGATTTACTAAGCCCTTGTGTGTTTAATTTTGAAGAAATACCTCGTCAAAAAACAATCATTGGGGTTGACCGAATTGATTATTCAAAAGGTTTACTTGAACGTTTTAATGCATTTGCAACCTTCTTAGAAACTAATCCTGAATATCATGGCTTAGTCCGACATCTGCAAGTTGCAACACCGTCACGTACTGATATTGCAGTTTATCAACGTTTATACGAACGTTTTAAGACCAAGCTGGAATTGATCAATGAAGAGTTTGCACATGAAGATTGGAGACCTGTAGATTGTTGCTATGATCCAGTTCAACACCATAATCTCATGCATATTTATCGTCACTCTGATATTTGTTGGATTAGTTCACTACGCGATGGTATGAACCTAGTCGCTAAAGAATATATTGCAGCTCAAGATCCGGAGAATCCGGGTGTTCTCATTTTATCTAAATATGCTGGTGCTGCTGAGCAGATGTCTCAAGCCTTGATTGTTGATCCGCAAGACAGAGCGGCAATGATGGATGCTTTAAAAATGGCTTTAGAGATGTCTAAAGCTGAGCGTATTAATCGTTATCAACAATTGATAGAGGGTTTATCAGCATCTGATCTTACTCATTGGAGAAACGATTTCTTAGATGATTTGGAAAAAACACCAACTTTACTGATGAAACCTCAGCGCTTATTACAAGACAATTATCAATCTATCTATCATGTTTTATAAATCTAAATAAAAGAACATCGAGAAATTAAATTTCTCGATGTTCTTTAGATTGTTTCTATTATTTATAAATTAATTCGCCTTTGCGAGTGTAAAGCGATTAAGTAAAGCAATAATAAATAGTAATACTGCTACACCTGTTAAAACTGTACTTAGACCAGTCCATTCACCAATTAAACCAATTAAAGCTGGTCCACTTAATGAACCTGTATAGGCAATCGTTGATACTAAAGAAAGTGCTGCTGCTTTAGGCATATCGTTTTGTCGACCTACGCGAGAAAACATCACTGGCACAATATTGGAACAGCCTAACCCTAAAAGTGCATAGCCTAATACAACCACTTGCCATACGGGTGCAGTCACAATAACCGCCATACCAATTGCTGCACCAATGGCACTATAAGTTACAACATTTTTTTCACCCCATTGCTTTAGCAAGATATGGCCCATAAAACGTCCAGTCGTCATGCTCAGAGCAAAAAAGGTATAAGCAAGACCAGCAAAGGCTGGATTAAGTTCATACTTACTTGTTAAATAAATACCACCCCAATCCATTGCTGCACCTTCTGATAAAAAGGCAATAAAACACATGATGCCAATAAGCAGAATAATGCCGTTAGGTCGATAGAGTTTTTTAGATGTATCGGCTTCTTGATGTGGCTTTTCATCCTGTTCAAAAGACGTTAAACAAGGAGGAATAGCAACTGCACCAATAACGAGCAAAATCATTACAACAGACAAAGTACTCATTAATGGAGAAAGACCTACTGCCAATAATGCAGTCACCAGCATAGCCCCAGTTAAGCCGCCAAGACTACACATTCCATGGAAGCTAGACATCAGAGCTCGCAGGCTATGTTTTTCAACAACCACTGCCTGTAAATTTATAGCTACCCCAAGACAGCCTGCTGCCGACCCAAACACAAATAATGCTACAGCCATCATCACAATGCTGTTCCACATCGTTAGGCTAGGTAATAACACCATTAACAGCATCAATGCCAACGCAATTAATGGCCGACATCCCCAACGCTTGACTAAAGCACCAGTCGCAGGCATCGCAATCATTGAGCCGATACCCATACAAAGCAAAAGCAAACCAAAATCGGCATGATTGAGGTTTAAACGTTGCTGTGCAAAAGGAATAAGAGGTGCCCAAGCTGCGGTCGCAAAACCTAAGCTAAAAAAGCTTAGTCGTGTTGCAAGACGCTGTGTGCTTAAGAGAGTAGCTGTATCTAAAACAGCAGGTTTGGTAAATAACATATTTCGCGAACTCACCATAAAATCATTGGCGATCCATACCAACCGATTTTCCATAGAAAAACCCTTGCCTCATGAAGTTTCTAGGCAAGGGTTTTGTTGGCGAAATTATATCCAATTTCATAAAAAAAATAGGGGGTGTGATACAATTTTTCTGACTTTTTTGTAACTACCAAAGCCTTATATAGTAAGGCTTTGAATATATTAAATTTGACAAAATTAACATTTAAGCGATGAGTTAGTTTTATTAAAATAAGCCAATAAAAAACCCAGCCTTAGCTGGGTCCTTTTATTAAATTTGAGATTGAATATAGTTTTGTAAGCCAATCAACTCAATTAAACGTAATTGCTTTTCTAACCAGTAGGTATGGTCTTCTTCAGTATCAGATAATTGTTGACGTAACATATCACGGCTAATGTAATCGCCTTTCTCTTCACAGAGTTTGATACCTGTCGCTAATTTTTCACGAACATGATATTCAAGCGCCAAATCAGCTTTTAAACAAGATACAACGTCTGTACCGACATTAATGTCTTCACGATGCATGTTTGGTTTAGCACCTAAAAACAATACACGGCGAATGATCGCATCAGCATGAGAAGCTTCTTCTTGCATCTCATGATCAATACGTTCATAAATTTTATTTAAACCCCAATCTTCGTACATACGAGAATGGATTAGATATTGATCACGGGCAGCCAATTCTCCGCCAATGAGCATATTTAAATAGTCTATGACTTCTGGATTGCCACGCATAATAAATCTCCTATCGTATGAGAACTATTATGGGCAATCTTAAAAATGA
Source organism: Acinetobacter sp. GW821-FHT09D10 (assembly GCF_059416285.1). Lineage (NCBI taxonomy): Bacteria > Pseudomonadati > Pseudomonadota > Gammaproteobacteria > Moraxellales > Moraxellaceae > Acinetobacter > Acinetobacter sp. GW821-FHT09D10. The sequence continues at coordinate 185,690 of NZ_JBWKOW010000007.1, read as the reverse complement.
TTGCAAAGCAAAAAATAGTTAAGTTTATGATTTTTATAAAATTAAAATGAGAAACATACGCATTTGCAGTTTAAGTTAATTAAATTTTCTCTGTAAAAAGAAACGCTTGTCCGATTTGTAAGCTCAGACAAGCGTTAAAATATGACATAAACCATCAATTTATAAATTTGTAACTAAAATCAATGGTTCTTATTTCGGTAGGTTTATTCGCTTAAGGTCTGCCCATAGCTCGCCATAAGTGATAAGAAATCAGTCTCATTCATAACGACAATACCAAGTTTTGCTGCTTTTTCTAATTTAGAACCAGCCTTCTCACCCGCAACAACACATTTGGTTTTACTTGACACACTACCGCTCACGCGCGCGCCTAATGCTTGTAGCATTTGAGTCGCCTGATCACGGGTCATTTGCTCTAATGTGCCTGTTAAAACCCAACTCTCGCCATTTAATGGCTGACGTGTTGGTGCAGTCGGCGCATCCCAATGAATTCCTGCTGCAATTAAACGATCTAGCACTTCAAGGTTATGAGGCGCCAAGAAAAAGTCAGCAATCCATTCTGCGGTAATATCGCCTACATCCGGTGTTTTCTTTAAAGCTTCAACATCGGCAGCTTTTAGGGCTTCTAAAGTTTGGAAAGTATTGGCTAACATTCTGGCAGTAGTTTCACCTACCCCACGAATTCCTAAAGCATAAATAAAACGCGCAAGAGTTGTTTTTTTACTGGCTTCGATGGCATCAATCAGATTTTGTACCGACTTCTCGCCCATTTTTTCAATGCCAAGTAAAGTTTCTCGATGCTCATGTAAATGATAGATATCGGCAACATCTTTGAGTAAATCGAGATGTAATAAAGACTCTACCCAACGATCGCCCAAACCTTCAATATCAAGAGCCTTGCGTGACACGAAATGACGAATGGCTTCAATTCGCTGAGCAGCACAATAAAGACCACCAGAACAACGCGCTAAAGCTTCCCCTTCAGGCATTACAACGGGTGAGGCACAAACAGGACAGCTTTCAGGTAAATGTACAATTTCAGCGTCAGGTGAACGGAATTCCGGCCAGACTTTTTCAACTTTAGGAATAACATCGCCGGTACGGTAAACACTAACTGTATCGCCAACACGTACATCAAGACGATGGATTTCACCAATATTGTGTAAAGTCACATTGGAAACCGTCACACCCCCCACAAATACAGGGTTTAAGCGTGCTACAGGAGTCAAAGTACCTGTACGCCCCACTTGCCAATCAATCTGATCAACCGTAGTTAATGCAGCTTGTGCAGGGAATTTATAAGCAGTTGCCCAACGTGGCTCACGACTTAAAAAACCAAGTTGTTGTTGTTGCTTTAAGTCATCAACCTTTACGACCATTCCATCAATTTCAACTTGTAAATCGGGACGTTCTTGCTGAATTTGCTCGTAGCGTTGTTGTACTTCTTGAATTGAATTACATAGATATTGACGCTCAGCAATTTCAAATCCAAGTTGTGTTAGCCATTGCAGGCTATCATGCATCGTGGTTAAGCCATGATTTGGTTCGCACTGTGCAATACCGTAAGCATAAAATGCTAACGGTCTACCAGCAGCAATATTTGGATCGAGCTGTCTTAAACTACCAGCTGCTGCATTACGTGGGTTCGCAAATGTTTTATCGCCTTTTGCTTCCTGATCGGCATTGAGTTTTTCAAAGCCAGACTTTGGCATGAGCACTTCACCACGTACTTCAAGCAATCGTGGAATTTCAAAATGATCCGAATGCAACACTTTAGGCAAGTTGCGAATTGTTTTAACGTTCTGGGTAATGTCTTCTCCGGTTTCTCCGTCACCACGTGTAACCCCACGGAGTAACACACCGTTTTCATACCAAAGCGAAATCGCAAGACCATCGAGTTTTAGTTCTACTTCATATTGTACTTTTTGATTGGGCAAACGCTCTTCGACACGGCGTGCAAATGCAAACAAGTCTTCCTGATTAAAAACATTCCCCAAAGAAAGCATAGGAACTACATGGGTCACACTTTGAAATTTAGAGAGTGCTTGTCCGCCTACCTTTGTAGTTGGAGAATCTGATTGAATCTGTTCTGGATATTGCTCTTCTAAAGCTTTTAACTGGTGAAATAAATGATCATATTCACTGTCCGAGATTGTCGGCTGATCCATCACATAATATGCATGGTTATGCTTTGCAATCAGTTGAATAAGCTGACGCATCTGTTCGATCACGGAAGTTGTTGCCATTATGTTATTCACCATAAAAAAAGGGTGGAAATTTCTCCACCCTGAACTGCGACTAGATATGTTGCAATTATCGCAACGAATGTAAAAAATTAAAACTAGGCGGTCGCCTGTGCCGGACGATAATCAATCACATGATGACGCCAGTGCTCTTTTAACTGTGGTGTAAATTCAAGATTATTCTCATCATAAACTTTGCCATCAATTTCACGAGCAATTAAACCTGCAATACTCGCCATCATGTCAAAACCAGTTACAGCTTTACTGTTTGGAAGCGCAAGGAAAAATGCCAACCCTTGGACTTGTTCAGTAGATAAGGTTTCAAGATCAAACCCAGCTGGTCCATTGTCAGTCATACGCAGTACTGAAAACATAAGTACGCTCGGCTCATCAGTATTTTCATAGCGATGGAAACATGACATTTCGCCATAACGTAAACCGTATTTCAGCAGTACTTTAAGTGCTTTATCACCAGACAACGCGCGACGAGGGTTCGGATAGACATTTAACGCAATAATCTGCTCAGCCATCGCTAATGCACTTTCATCATCATAGCGCTGCTGTTCATGTAAATGCACATCCAGAATATTACTCTCACCTTCAAATTCAGCAATTTCGGCAGTTTCAATATTTGGATTCAAACTTAACTCAGGCTCAGCCTTTTCGCTTTCAGGTTCCAAGCTTTCTTCCGATTTGACAGAAACCGTATCAACCAACTCAACTGAACGATCTATGTTAATGGTAGAGCTTTTTACAGTTTCTTCAGATTTAATTTCATCTGGAGACGTTTCAACAACTGGTTGAATTTGTTCGGCCGAAATTGATTTAGTTGGTTCTACAGCCAAAGTTTCTGTTTGTTTTGTTTCACTGACTTGTAACGCCGCATTTAAAGTCGGTTCTACTCGCTCTGCGCTAATCGCCGATACACCCTCGGCTTCAGCTTGCTCAAGCTGATCTCTCACATGCCTAGGTATAACTGGCTGATTACTATCAGGATTAATATGCAAATCACTGTCTAATGAGGGTTCAGCATGGTTTGACTTTTTTAAAATCATTTTTAAGCCAATTAGCATAATAATAATGGCGACAACGATGCCAATAATCGTATTGATTTCCATTCTATGACTCCGAAACTAACCCGTATTCTTTTGCCTGTTCTAAATCGACAGTGACTAATTTTGATGTACCCGGTTCAGGCATGGTCACACCCAACAAATCAGTTGCCATGGTCATCGCCAGCTTATTATGTGTAATGTAAATGAATTGTACATGTTCAGAAAGCTCTTTTACCAAATTACAATATCTCTGAACATTCGCATCATCAAGTGGTGCGTCCACTTCATCTAACACACAAAACGGTGCCGGATTCAATCTAAAAATCGCAAATACTAATGCTAAAGCTGTTAAAGCCTTTTCTCCACCGGAAAGTAATGCTAGAGAACTATTTTTCTTACCCGGCGGTCTAGCCATCAGTTTAACACCAGATTGCCAGTCATCTTCAAGACTTAAACTTGCTTCACCACCATTAAAGACCTTTGGAAACAGATTTTGCAATTCTTGATTAATCTGATCAAACGTTGCCATAAACAACTTACGTGTTTCCTGATCAATGCTTTTCATCGCATCTTTTAGTTGAGTTACCGTATTTTCCAGATCTTGAATCTGGTGACTCAACTCATCAAACCGCTGGGAAACTTCTTCAAACTCTTGTGAAGCAGCAAGATTAACCGCACCGATTTTTTCAAATTGTTTCTGTACTTTTTCCAGTTTTTGCTGGTGCTCGGTTAAGTCGATTTGTAAGCCCTTTTGGAGCTCAGCATTTAGCTCTTTAAGCTGTTCTTGGTAATGTTCACGATCTGACTTAGCTGCTTGCCATGCCAAACGTTTCGTTTCAAGTTGTTCTCTGAGCTGCTCATCTTTTTGTTGATACTGATGGCGCTGATCTGTCAGGGTTTGTTGTTTCTCCTGCACACTATTTAATTCAAGCTGCCATTCATTCCAGTTCTTTTGCAACTTTTCAGTTTGAGCAAATTGTTGCTGAAATTCGGACTCAAGATTTGGCAACTCTAACTGAATAGGATCAACAAATTTTTTCGCCTGTTCCATTTGAGCATTAATTTGCTGATATTGGCTCTGCAAGAACGAAATATCTTTTTCAAGCAACTCGATCTGTTGAGTCGTTTGCGTACTGTTACGACGTAAAATTTCACGTTCTTGTTGTTGCTGATGCAGAGCTTGTTGTTGTTCCTCTAGTTGCTCTGTTAACTCTTCTACCCGAAATTGCAATGTTTTATAGTCAGGTAAAATGGTTTCAAGCTTGATTGCTAGCGCATGTAAATCAATCTCCAGATCATCTTTTTGCATCGCATCTTCTTCAAGTTGCATATCTAACTGACTGAGTTGATCTTTCAATTGCTGTTTTTGCAGTAAAAATGCTTGTGCAGCGGTTTGCTGTTTAGCAATTTGCACATCAAGCTGTTGTAAGTCTTTTTGTTTTTGTTTAACAACTTGCTGTTTCTGTTGCACATCAGACTGCAACTGCCCTAGTTCATCTTTTTGCTGAACTACAATTTGATCTAATGTTTGTAATTCGGGTTGTTGCTTTTCAAGAACTTGTTCAATTTCATCTAAACGAATGCGATGACTGAGGATCCCTTGTGCACTTTGACTCTCGTCATCATACATAAGAGCAATGACCCAATCCTGCCCAACATGATAACCATCTAAAGTCAAAATAGACTGACCATGTTGCAGTTGCTTTTGCTCATTTAAAGCATGGGCCAAATCTTGTGCAATCGCTACATTCGAAAAAATTGATAGCTTTGGAGATTCAATCCAGTCATTTAAACAAGCTAAGTTTTGCTTAAATTGATTTATTTGCTCTGAAGGTTTTAACTGACGGGAAACTCCTTCTTGAAAAGCTTGTTCAGCTTCCAGAATATGAGCTTGCAACCATTTTGCTAAAAACTTTTCAATAATCTGCGCATGCAGTTTTCCCTGCTCTGTTAATTGCAAAGCCTGCATTAAACGTAGAGTATCTTGATGTTGCTTTGGGCTTTGCTTAGCAACAAGCTGGCTTAAATTCTTCTGTTCAGATAACAAAACCTGTATTTCTGTTTTCAGGCTTTGCTGCTGATTTCTGCTTACCTGATGTTGCTGTTGAGATTGCTCTAAACGCTGTGAAAGCTGCTCAATTTCAGTCTCAAGTGTCACAATTTCCCGACAAAGCTGCTGTTGCAGTTGCTCAAGCTCATCCTGCTCATCTTCATGAACATGCGATTGAATCTGACTTGATTGATGTTGCAACGTTTCTTTTTGCTGCTCAATTCTTAAAACATTTTTGCCTAACTGCTCAATTTGGGCAGACATTTGCATTTTTTGCTGCTGTTGTTTTTCAACCTGAGCTTTTACTTGTTCAAACTGTTGTTGTGCTTGTTTTTGCTGGGATTGTAAATCAGCAAAGTTTTGTTCAGCTTCCGTTGCAGTATGCTCAATTGCAGTTAAGGCTTCAGTTTGTTCATCTAACTGATTATTCAACGTTTCAAGTTGCAATTCAGAAAGCTGTAAACGTTCTTTAGTTTGGAATCTTTGCTGTTCTAATTGAACGAGAGTCGTACTGTTTTGCTGGTATAAACTCTGTTTTTGTTCCAGAGTCATTTTCAGTTCAGATAGTTTTTTTTCAGCTTGCTGCCATTCGTGTTGTAGTGGTGAAGATTGCTGAATGAGTCGCTGAAATAAAGCACTAGTTGCTTCCAAATCATGTTCAATCGTACTTAACTCAGAGCGAACCAATTTAAAAGTTTCGCCCAGTTCATTCATTTGAACTGTATATTCTTCTTGTAAGCGTACGCTTTTATCTGCCTGAAAAGATAAAATTTCAATCTTAAGCGTACGAATCTGACCTTCTAAAGTTTTATATTGAACTGCCGCTTCGGATTGGCGTTTAAGCGTCTTAAGCTGCGATTTTAACTCGAGGGCAATATCTTCTAAACGTGAAAGGTTTTGCTCAGTATGTTCAAGATGTTGCAAAGTTTCGCGTCGACGAGCTTGATAGCGTGAAACGCCTGCTGCCTCTTCAATAAAGATACGCATTTCTTCAGGCTTGGCATCAACCAGACGGTTAATCATGCCCTGTTCAATCACCGCATAAGAACGTGGTCCCAACCCTGTTCCCAAGAAAATATCGGTAATATCACGACGGCGACAACGTGTGCCATTTAAGAAATATTCGGATTTTCCTTCACGGGTGACCTGACGACGAACAGCTAACTCATTATAAGCATTATAGGATCCACCTAACTTGCCATACGTATTATCAAAACGTAGCTCAACACTCGCCACACCAACTGGCTTGCGTTTGGAAGTTCCTGTGAAAATAACATCTTGCATGCTACCACCACGCAGTTGACGAGCATTTGATTCACCCATCACCCAACGAATGGCATCAATTACATTTGATTTGCCACAACCATTTGGACCAACCACTGCTGTGCGGTTAGCCTTAAAATTTAAAGTTGTACTATCTGCAAAAGATTTAAAGCCGGAAAGTTTTAAACTGCTTAAACGCATAATGCCCTAACTAGCGGCGTGAGCGTCTTGCCCAGGCCAATTCAATCTGTTTCATTCGTGTCAGCGATTCCAACACAAGGTTACGTAAGTGTCGACAAAAATCTTCCATAAATAAAGCGGCTTGTTGTGATTTTCGGATCAAAATTGCATCAATCACGAGTTTAAATAATGCAAATGCTTCTTGTAGTTCTCGTTTAGATGTATTTAAGGTCAAAAAATAACTACGACGTAATGAAGGCAATAACTCTTTATAGAATTTCATTAGATAAGGATTTCCGACCATATCTTGCTGTTCAGCCAGATATTGGAAAACACCATCATAAAATTTCTCGATATCTCCTGCTTTTACATGCTCAAGAAGTTGTTCTAACAATAACTGTAATTGATCTGCTTCATGTGCCCGCCATGTTTCACTTATTCGCTGAACAATATGCCCCAATAACATCATGTTTGTGTCAAACAGTGCTTTAACCTGCTGTGCAGACATTTCTGAAACAATTGCCCCACGGCGTGGAAATATCTCAATTAAATGAGTACGCTCTAATAATAACAATGCTTCACGAACTGATCCTCGGCTCACGTCAAGCTCTTTAGCAATACGTAGTTCTTGAATACGTTCGCCTTCAACCAGCTCGCCACTAATGATCTGTTCGCTAATATATTTGACAATTTGCTCAGAAAGACTTTCTGTCTCTTCGAGATTCATAAATCACCCGCTACTTTTTATATGCATTAATCCATGATTTTCTTTCGCATCCTTGTTTTTAACTGATCCCATCGATTAAAAACTATGTCATTGTCTGACAATTTCATTGCATTTTAAGCCAACCCATTTTAAAACAACACCAAAATCGGATGAATAAAAGCCCCGAATGTTATTATATTATTTAATAAAAAAAGCTCGAATTTCTAAAAATTCAAGCTCTTACATCGTAGTTTTCTTAAGGTTAATATTTTATTCTCTAGTGCATAATGCCTTTATAAATAAAATAACTACCTACCACGACTAACAAACAGGCAAAGCATTTTTTTAACATTTGCGGTGACAATGCATGAGCGACTTTTGCTCCAAACTTGGCTGTAATAAAACTCATAATACTAATGCCGATAAAAGCATAGATGTGCACATAACCAATCGTGTTAGGTACAGAGATGTGTTCTTTAGCACCAAACCACATGAAGCCAATTGCACCCGCAATTGCAATAGGTAAACCACAAGCAGCAGAAGTTGCGACTGCTTTTTGCATAACGATGCCATGACGGTTTAAATACGGTACGGTTAGGCTTCCTCCCCCAATTCCAAAAATTGCAGAGGCAACACCAATTCCGCCACCTGCTATCACTTGCATAGATGCTGAAGGAAGCTGACGTGTTGAATCAACTACAACATGGGCACCTTTAAACATACGATAAGCCATGAAAACAGCAAAAATCCCTATAAGAAGTTGCAAATGTTGACCAGACATCAGATCAGCAATACCAGCACCCAAAAATGAACCAATAATGAGCCCGGGTGCTAAATTACGAAAAACTGGCCAAAGTACAGCTCCTTTTTTATGGTGAGCCGACACCGAACTAAAGGACGTTACAATAATGGTCGCAAGTGATGTTCCTACTGCAATATGCATGATTACCGCAGGGTCATAGTGTAACTGGGTAAAAACGACATAGAGGATTGGTACAATAATTAATCCACCACCAACCCCAAACAATCCGGCAGTAAAACCAGCAATTGCGCCAATGAGTAAATATATGATTAACTCCATAAATGTTTTACCACTCTGCTCATATTCAACATGGATTTAGAGACTCGCCAACTACAACAACTTTTAAGCGCAAAAAACCAGCTTCCAGAAGTGGTTTTATTAAAAGCAACCACAACTTCGACCAATGATGATATTCGTGAAATTGCCCAAAAAGGCATTACAACAGGCTTGGTTTGCAGTGCTCAACAAACTCAAGGGCGAGGTCAACATCAACGGCAATGGATTTCACCTGAAGGAAACATTTATTTAAGCACATTGGTGCAAACTCGAACACCCTTAGATGGGCGCTTAGCACTTGAAGTTGCTCTAAATATTTTGCAAATCCCTCAATTACAGCCTCTAAGCTTACAAGTAAAATGGCCAAATGATTTATATAGTGCGCAAGGTAAATGGGGTGGAATTTTAGTTGAACCCCTTTCGCAACATCAGGCTATAGTAGGTGTGGGCATTAATTTAAAAACGCCACCCGTAACCGACAGTGATCAGCCGATTACCTCTTTAGAAGATTTAGGTCTAGAGCAAAACAGCCGTCTTGAGTTAGTTTCAGAGCTGTATATCGCTATTCAAAATGCAGCTCGCTGGTTCGATCATGGCTGCTACAACTTAGCTGGCCGTTTTAATCATCATGCCGCATGGATTAATCAATTCGTGCAGTTTGAGCATAGCCAAGGACTAGTAGAAGGTCGTTTTGTTGGAATTTCCAATGATGGAGCCGTCATACTTGAAACTCCAGAACCTAAACAGTTTTATCAAGGTCGTTTAAGACCACAGATCAATCAATAAACAGGTGTTTCTCCATGAAAAGTTTATGGCTCGATATCGGGAACACTCGTTTAAAATACTGGATTACTGAAAATCACAAAACTATTGAACATGCTGCAGAACTGCATTTGCAATCCCCTGCCGATCTACTACTTGGGTTAATTCAACACTTTAAACATCAAGGCCTACATCGAATTGGAGTGTCATCCGTCTTAGATGCCGAGAATAATCAACGTATTCAACAAATTCTAAAATGGCTTGAAATTCCTGTTGTTTTTGCAAAAGTTCATGCTGAATATGCTGAGTTAAAGTGTGGCTATGAGGTACCCAGTCAGCTCGGAATTGACCGCTGGTTACAAGTACTTGCTGTGGCTCAGGCTAATGAAAACTATTGTATTATTGGATGTGGAACAGCTTTAACGATTGATTTAACGCAAGGCAAACAACATTTAGGCGGGTACATTTTACCCAACCTTTATCTGCAACGCGATGCACTTATTCAAAATACAAAAGGCATTAAAATTCCTGACTCAGCTTTTGATAATCTAAATCCTGGTAATAACACCGTAGATGCAGTCCATCACGGTATTTTGTTAGGCCTTATTAGTACTATCGAAAATATTATGCAGCAATCTCCGAAAAAACTGCTTCTTACTGGTGGAGATGCGCTTGTTTTTGCCAAGTTCTTGAAAAAATATAATCCAGTCGTAGAAACTGACCTTTTGCTCAAAGGATTACAACAATATATTGCTCATTATCCTAAAGACTAAAATGTAGGGCAAAATAAAAGGCGCTATATGCGCCTTTTATATTTTATCAGCTTATTTCTTTTGGTCGTTGTTGCCAAAGAGTGGTCCCATTCCGCCGCCACCGCCGCCGCCAAATTGTTTTTGCATATTGCCTAATGAACGCATCATTTTGCTCATACCAGATGGATTCGCAAACTTCTTCATCATTTTAGCCATTTGTGCTTGTTGCTTAATGAGTTTATTCACTTCAGCAACATCCATACCACAACCAGCTGCAATACGTTTTTTACGGCTTGGGTTCATCAGGTCCGGATTACGGCGTTCTTTAACGGTCATCGACTGGATAATAGCTTCCATTTTCTTGACCTGTTTTTCAGGATTCGCTTGCTCAATCGCCTGCTGAATTCCTGCACCGCTCATGCCAGGCAACTTATCTAAGAAGCCCATCATGCCGCCCATATTTTTCATTTGCTCAAATTGCATCAGCATATCTTCAAAGTTGAAGCTGCCGCCTTTTTGCAATTTTTTAGCCATTTTTTCGGCTTTTTCTTTGTCGATTTTACGTTCAACTTCCTCGACTAAAGAAAGTACGTCACCCATGCCTAAAATACGTTGAGCAACACGGTCTGGGTGGAATGGTTCTAAAGCATCAAGCTTCTCACCCATACCCAAGAACTTGATTGGCTTACCCGTAATTGCACGCACAGAAAGCGCTGCACCACCACGTGCATCACCATCAGTTTTAGTGAGAATCACACCTGTAAGTGCCAATGCATCATTAAAGGCTTTAGCTGTATTTGCAGCATCCTGACCTGTCATGGCATCAACCACGAACAAAGTTTCAGTTGGCTTAACAGCGGCATGTAATTCTTTAATTTCGTCCATCATGTCTGCATCGACATGTAAACGACCTGCGGTATCGACAATCAATACATCAGCAAATTGGATTTTTGCCTGTTCAATTGCACGATTAACGATATCAATTGGCTTTTCAGAAGCATCTGAAGGAATAAAACCAGCACCAACTTCGTTAGAGACAGTTTCTAACTGCTTAATCGCTGCTGGACGGTAAACGTCCGCAGAAACCGTCATTACTTTTTTCTTTTGACGCTCTTTTAAGAAACGTGCCAACTTAGCGGCAGTTGTCGTTTTACCCGCACCTTGTAAACCAGCAAGTAATACAACAACGGGAGGCTTAGCACTTAAATCAAGTGTTTCATTCGCCTCACCCATCATCTTGGTGAGTTCGTCATAGACAATTTTTACAAATGCCTGGCCTGGCGATAACTGAGTCATCACTTCCTGGCCCAATGCCTCTTCCTTAACTTTCGCGATAAATTCACGAGTTACAGGTAACGCGACATCGGCTTCAAGAAGTGCCATACGTACTTCACGTAAGGTATCTTTAATATTGTCTTCGGTCAGCTGCCCTGAGCCAGTAACATTTCTTAAACTCTGTGTGAGTCGTTCTGTTAAGGTATCAAACATTGCAAAATCCGCTTAAAATGGCTAGTTGCAAAAAAATCTTTCTCGAAATAGAAAATTTATGCATAGAATGCTATAGGATACTTTAGTTCGCAGCGAATTTATATCTTATATAGATGAATTAATCCTGAAAAAGGTTTGACATGATTAGCCTCCCCTTGGTTTACACAATTTTGGCACTCATTGCATATACCACTTCTTTCTGGTATCTGTTTATTCGTTTAATGTCAAAACGTGAACCAAACCCATGGTTATTTGCTGTTGTTGCAACTTTGGCACTCCTGTTGCACGGCACAGTTTTATGCCACGCCATGCTGACACCAGCCGGAATTAACTACGATGTTTTTAATTTAGTATCTTTTACATCGTGGCTTATGCTGTTGTTAAGTTTAATTTTTAGTATTTTTCGCCCCATTGTACCGTTAAACTTGTTAGGCATTCCTGTAGCAGCTATTGGCCTAATTTTAGGTTTTGCATTCAGCCGACCCGATCAATTTATTGAACAGCATTCCCTAGGCCTTGATGTCCATATCATTCTGTCTTTATCTGCCTATGCAGTTTTACTGATGGCAACCATTCACGCTATTTTGCTGTGGTTCCAAAATCGTGAACTCAAAAAGAAACAAAAAAAACGCTTTTGGGTCAATTTACTCCCATCAATTCAGGCGATGGAATCTTTGTTATTTGACCTCATCATTACTGGTTTTATTCTATTAACAATTGCACTCGCTTTTGGTTTCTTGACTATCGATAGCTTCTTTGCCCAACATCTCGCTCATAAAACCGTATTTAGTATTATTTCCTGGTTTATCTATGGATCATTATTGATTGGCCATTACAAACTCGGATGGCGAGGACAAAAGGCCATTCGTTTTACCTTAATCGGTTTTGTGCTTTTAGCCATTGGCTTTATTGGTAGTAAATTTGTGCTTGAAATGATTTTGGGTCTCTAAATTAATTAAAATTTCATCGATACTAGACAGCGTTATACATATCCCGTATAACGCTGTTTTCTTTTTGCTCAGGTGACACAGACTGTGAAACTCATACTCGCTCCAATGGAAGGTTTAACTGACCCGATCATGCGGGATACACTCACATCTGTTGGTCATTTCGACTGGTGTGTGACCGAGTTTATTCGAGTTACAGACAGCATTTTGCCAGACCATATCTACTATAGTTTTTGTCCAGAATTAAAAAATGACGGTAAAACGGCGGCTGGGACACCAGTCCATGTCCAGTTCTTAGGTAACAATCCAGATATGCTGGCAGCAAATGCAGCGAAAGTTGTTGAGCTTGGTGCGCCAGCAATTGATCTAAATTTCGGTTGTCCCGCAAAAACGGTAAACCGACACCGAGGCGGCTCTGTTCTTCTTGATGAACCTGATGTTGTACATATGCTGATTAAAGCGGTAAGAGATGCGGTACCTCCTCATATTCCTGTTTCAGCAAAAATGCGTTTAGGTTATCTAGATGAAAATCACACCATGGAAAATGCCCATGCTGTTGAAGATGCTGGTGCAAGTTGGTTGACAGTTCACGCTCGTACTAAAGCAGATGGTTATACGCCGCCTGCTTATTGGGAAAAAATTCTTCCCATTAAAGAAGCATTAAAAATTAATGTAATTGCCAACGGTGAAATCTGGACCAATGCTGATGCTAGAGCCTGTCAGCAACAATCTGGCTGTGAAGATTTAATGATTGGGCGTGGTGCTGTGACTACCCCAGACTTAACACAATGCATTCGTGAAAATATGAATGAGGCATTATTCAGTTGGGAACAACTTGTTGACTTACAAATTCGCTTTTTAAATGGTCAAGCAAAAACAGAAATTGGCATGGTTGGTCGTTATAAACAATGGTTAGGCATGATGACTAAAGCCTACCCACAAGCTAAAAACTTATGGGATCAAGTTAAGCGTATTAAAGCTTTGGATGAAATTGTTCAACAATTAGAACACACCAGATCAGAAAACATTTAACTGAATATAGTTATAAAAAGAGGGCGATTATTTTCATAAGCGCCCTCTTTCGTATTTCAGGTTAAGCTATTATTCTTTTTTAAAAGCCACTTACTTTCATTTTAAAGTCAGTTACAGAAACGCCAGTGACACCAAAACTCCCCATAGAACCATTAGGCAAGTTATTAAACGTTGTTGTATTTTGAGTACCCATATTTCCTAAAGTGACATTGTTAAGTGAAGCATCGAACTTACTCGACACGCCGTTATTACCAAAAGTTAATCCAGTTGGATCAACACCTGCATAGAAACCATCAAGCACAAAACCTGTTGAGGTATTTGTGCCTGCAAATTTAAATCCAAATGTAGCACCCGTATTATCGGACACTAAAGTAATTGGACAACCCGCAGCAGCAGAACAAATAGATTGAATTGCCCCTCCAAATTTAACCATAACGGATTGAGCCGCATGACCAAGCTGGATATTTAAACGAGGTTTATTGGTTTGTACAAAGTTAATATCTAGATTCCCAGTAGAACGAATGATTTCTTTTACACCCGTATTTACTGTCGTTCCCGAACTAAAAATTGATTTTGGCGCATAACTCGTTAATGCATAATCGGATGGACTAGATAAAGATGCACTTGGGGCTAAATAAACTGAAAAAGGTAAAAGTCGAATACCGTTTACATCATTGCCCATAGACACAGCTAAATTTAAAAAAGGGTTTCCACCACCCGCATCAGTATCCATTACGATATTAAAAGAAGGATTACTAGATACCGCAGCTTTAATAAACTCTATGCCAGGAACTGGATTAGTAGAATTCCCTGCAATAACAAAGCCAGCCTTACTATTATACGAAGTTGAGGCTATACCGTTTGTATCAATCAGGGCGACTTGATTAAATTGAACTTTATCGGCTTGAATACCTAGTGTTAAGCCATTTTGGCCTGTCGTCGCTGCAAGACTTTGATCATCCAAAGGCTGCATTGCAAAAACACTTGAACTACTGGCAAGTAACAACCAGCACCCTATATTTTTATTCTTCATGTCGCTCTAATCCTTAAGAGACAAACGCTTATTATTTGTTCAGACTATCAGAATAATATTCAAGCACAAAGCAATTATCCCTATAACCCGACGAATGCAAATCCAATCACATTCAAAATAAATTTTTTATAAAAAGTGGCAATGACTGCCACTTTTTTGGTTAGTTAAAAGCACCATTTCTAGGCACAATACTAAAGCTACTATTTAAACGTCCACCAGTAATCGCAAGCTCACCTAAACGTGCACCTGCACCAGTTGATGGAGGATAGAAGTTAATATCTTTAACACGTAATGCTCCGTCAATACTCTTATCTGGATTAAAATAAACCGCCGTATTTACGCCAACTTTACCTAAACCACTTGCACTGTCTTTACCAACAACTAAAGCAGTATTAAACGCAAGCTTTCCAGTAATATTATCAAAACCAATTGCAGAACCATCGATCGGATCACTAATTTGAACCGTATTTCCAGTTGCTGTGGCAGGCATGGTGAAATCGCCCAGTACAGTTAGAGCACTACCATCTGCAATTGAACTATTTGGCACGATCGATAAGTTAAGATCTCCGCCTAAACGCAGTTTTAGACCAAATAAGACATCATTATTTCTGGCAAAGTTATCAATAGGTGAAGTACAGGAACCAGTAGCTGGACAAGTTTTATATTTAGCTCCTGGTAAATAACCTGCTGCAATTTCAGTTGATAAAGCAAGGAGCATCTCTTTTAAACTAACATTAAGACTGCCATTTTCTAAGCCAATGCTTCCATTGCCTTTGAGGAACATATCGATATTACGTAACCCCATGTAATAATCGGTAGGACTACCTGCATTATTGGCATTTGGAGAACCATCAATTAATAAAATTGAGGTTGTTTTGGTTCCAGTCGCATCACGTCCTGTCGTTCCAGCAGCAATCCCAAAACCTAAACGAGAAGTCGTTCCAGATGCAGCAACAACATTCTGAACAGGCTTACCATTTGCATCTTTTGTATAGTAATAGGCACTATTTGCTGGCGCGTCTAAACCATATACAGCAGCATTAGCATTTAAGTTATAGAAAGGTAATGCCAAGCCCCACTGGTTGTTTGCCCCATTGTCTGCAAACTGATTTGCAGGAGCGACATTCGCACTTGTTGTAAAGCGACCGCGTCTTGAAAATGCTTGAAACTCTGCTCCACGCATCGCAAGAATTAAGCTAAACGGATTAGTAACCGTATCACGGTGAATATTATGTTGATAATCAGCAGCCGTTGTTAAAGTACCCGATCCTAAACGAATTCCATTTAAGGTTGCATTGTTTGGCATTAATAAGGTTTTTGTATCTGCAAGATTTAGATAAATATTTCCGCTATCGAAATAACCGCGTGTCGCTGAGTTAAGACCTGTTAAATTACCAAATTCAAAACCGTAAGCATTAAGACCTGCTCCACCAATTTCTAAAGTGGTTGCTTTGCCATCTGCACCTAGCATTGAATCATTATCTTTAGTGAACTCACCTTTCATGCGAAAAGCAATTCCCGAATTACCTAAAATACTATTACTTGAACTGGTACCAGAAGCGGTATTTGCCGCACCTAATATTGTTGTATCTGATGTACCATCCATACCACGGACTTGTAAATAACTATTTACCATACGTCCGCTAGCACCTAAACGAATCAAACCTTTCGCATTTTGTGGACTATTGGTTGCATCTAAAGCATAAGGGTTAGTCTTATCGACATTAGAGCTGAGCATCACCTCAATATTCAGGCCTGAATTGGTTACTTTGCCACTACTGTCAACATACGTACCAGCAGTTAAACCAGAAGCTGAATCTGCTACACGGTTAAAATCAACATAGCCATAGGTACTATTCGGAGTTTGTCCTACACCAGCAACGTTAGTTCCAGTATTTGTCTGTAAAACTAAGCCACGAGTTGGGTCAATTAACATTGCTCCTTTACCAACAAAATTAAAGTTAAAATTTCTTAAAATTAGCTGGTTTAACTGGCTGCGAGCATCCACTTGCCCTAGATAAATATTGGCATTATTAATACCAAGCGTCATGCTTGACTGACTATTTGCATTAAATAGACCATCTTGGGTTGTAAGCGCCAAATTTAGAGGAGAAGTAGTTTGAATAGCCAGCTGCCCCATTGTCGGTGAGCAAGTAGCAGAGTTATTACATACTTTAAAACTATTTACAGTAATAAGTGATGGACTACTTTGCATAGAAAAGTCGAGTCCAGTTTTACCTGTGGTTGGATTACTCCCCACATCTAAACGGTAGTTAGTACTTAAAGGTTGACTAGATGCATTACTTTTTTGGACTTTTACACCACTTGCTTGAGCTCTTAATACCTGATCAGCACTGCTAGGCGTACCTGCGTGGTCATCCCAATATGCATTATCAATATTAATTTCGTTAAATGTAGTTTGAATCGAGATCCCATCTTGTCCATTGACGGCACTCAAATCAGCATCTGTTAAAGCTTCTAAAGCATAAATTTGTCCACTCACTAACAACATGCTGGTTGTTAATGTATTTAAAATAAACTTTGAGCTGTGATTTTCTTTATTTTTTTTCATCACTTCAGTTCCTTTGAAATCTACATTAACCCTTAACAACGAGGATGGCTACCATCACAGCTAAAGACCATGACTTTTCCTTGAATAGCCAAGTTTCCGTTCATCATTAAGCCCATAAAACCAGTTTCACGTCCATAGTCATAGGCCGATGGAGTTGCAGTTGCAACTTGCTGTGCCCCACTATTGGCAGTCGCCGCATATGTCGGTTTTTTGAAATATGCATAATCATACATATTTGCACTCGACCCTTGCGTTGTTGTTGAGCTCGTAAAGTTATCTTGTTCAATCGATAAAGCATTGAAACCAAAATTACGAATTAAAATTGGCTGCGCTGCACTAAAACTCAGCTGAATGGCAGGCTTAATAATTTCTGTATTGTTTTTATCCAGATATTTTAAATCAGCACCATCTAAACCCATTTTTTGAATATTCAAAGTTCCTTGTACGCCTTTAAATACTAGCCAAAGTTTATTACCACTATCGCTATTTTCAGCCCAACCGCTTGGCTTACTCGCATCTGCTTGTACAAAACGCTTGTTAATTGCCAAACCAATATGGCAGAACTCTACGTTCTCGCAGGCCCCACCAATACCATTGTCAAAAATACCATTACTGGTCTGGTTTAAATTGAGCATCAAAGATAAATCAGCACCGGCCTGTCCATTAATCGCCTGCAAAGCTTCATTATCTAAAGTTTGCAGCTCTGCGTGAGTAACCGTTGCAAAAAGAGCGAGGATCAAAGTACTTAATTTTTTCATATCATTATCCTCCTCTTATAAGCCTTTAGTTGTCAGTTTCAGATGCTGGATTAATACACCATCAATTGAAGCAGAACCCAAGTTATTTAAAGGACTAATGTTGGACAATGCTGGAGCTTGATTGGCAGTTGGAATCACATAGCCAGTTGTGCCATTACTACTACCAATTAAATCATTAACTACGGCATTTCTTGAAGTTAGCCATGGAATAGCAGCATTGCTCCAATCACGATTGGAGGTTGCTCCATACATTGGTGTGGAGCCTGATGTACTCGTACACCCTAATGCACCAGAACAAGTTGCTGCATCGGCTGGTTTAGCTGTTGGATTTGTAATAACCCAAGCACCTGTACCTTTGTTATATTCCCACTGATATAAATAACCAGCGGTCTTATAACCACAGTTTGAATTAAACAATCCGCAGCTATATGTTTGGTTCCATACCTGTGTATTTTGCTGTCTTTGCTTATAACGAACTTCTGTCATTGTCGCCGATGTGGTACCAGATACTGAATTAGTCAGTGACACCAAACTCCCAGCTGAAGTTCCAGAAACTTGTGTTCCAGTTGAAATTAAACGCCCAAAGGAAACCCCAATTGCTCCTTCACCTGTATTTGCTAACAATGTTTTTCCATTGTCAGGACTATATACGGTACCAATTGCAATACTACTATGAGTAGGGTTAACGCACGAATAAACGTTACAAGTAGAACCTTTGTAAGTCGTGTCAGCACCAGTATAATCTGTATAAATCTGTTTATATATTTCAGGTTTATTTGCTATCCGCGCGATTTCAATACTAAAGTTTTTACCGTCGGAACCTAAAATAAGGGGCTGATATAAATTACCTAATACGAGGTTTATATTAGGATTGTAAAGGTATAAACCTTCACTATCAGCGAATTTCGGTGCTACAGCACCTGCAGAATCAAATGCTGGTGTATATAAATTATTTGAAGCATTTGGTGAATCTGAAGTTTCTCGAGTACTAAAACGTAATACCTTACTTGTATCATTAAATGCAATACGTGTTTTATTCGATGTTTTTATATCTGTTCTAGTTCGATTTTCTACATAGTAACGACATCCACGCGAGGTACTGAAACTTCCCGTTCCACTATTACCACAATCTCCAGTACTACTCGTACTTAAAGTTGAGTTTGCACCTGCATGTACCGTTTGCCAACCATTATTAGTGCTTGTTGCATATGTCTGTGTCTGCCCTGTAATATTTTCAGTGACAATACTGGTATTTTTACTATCCCCCGTGTTAAGACGGACTAGTCCAGACATTCCTAAAGTATTGTTATAAAAAGGGCTCATCCCACCAGCAGACGTGGCGCCTCCTAAGGTCTGAAACAAATTGATTTGGCTGCCATTTAAACTAAAGCCATTTAAAATACCTTGTAATCGCAATCTGTTAGCACGAGTTGCATCAATACTTGTTCCAATTAATCCATTGCTATTACCATATTGAAATTGGGCTGGAGAGCCATTCGTTGTAGCGACAACATTTGGATTTCGTACAAATGCATCTGCCCATAGACCTAGTTTTAAATTATATGCATCAGCTCCTTCTGCACCATCAATTGTTGGTTGATATAGAGGCGCTTCTAAAGATAAATATGTTACTGGATAAACAGAACTATCTGTTGTACTAAAATTAGGGACATTGGTAGCAGTTTGTACTTTGAATATCCATGGATTGGCTCCTGTGCCCCAATTCGAAATCGCTGCTGCGGCTGAGGTATTAGCAATACGCGAATTTGCATCACCATCCGACTTAGATAGTGCTAAACCATAAAGAAAGATATCCGCTTTACCTACTGCGCGGTCTTCTGGGCCAACACTACCATTACCACTGGTATCAGCTGCAGCAACACTCAAAGGTCCAACAGGCACATAATTAATGTAACCTGTATCTTTACTTCTATCGGTAATAATTTGATTTACAGATTCATTAGGCCCTGCACCACGGAACACCATAAAGGCATTTTGGGGTAATATTGCAATACCTTCGCCTGTAGTTTCACTTAAACCAGCATCAGAAAGTTCTTCAAGAGCAAAACTATACTGGCTTAATAAAAGACCAATTAAACTTGCTAAAACGGTTTTTTGAAAACTTACCGTATAATTAAGTGTAGTCATCGTGACCTTCCTGTTTTATACGATGCCGTGCACCATATTTCTTTTTCTTTAACAGTCCTTAGAGCAAGATAGAATAATTTCCTTTTCATCTTGCAAGTGGCAAACATTAAAATTGCCAACCTTTCCACATTTCTATTATGCTGAATATTTACACAAATGCAAAATTAAATAAGTAAAAAACAACTTTTCCGATGAATGAAATATAACAAATGGATTTAACTCAATTAACAGTATTTTAAAGAACCATAACAGTTAGCTGAAAAGCTTTGCTTTTGTAATACTACATTTGTTAAGGCCATAGAAGCTGGCGTTTTCCCTGTTAAATCAACAGTTCCAATAGGAAGATTACCCGCCAAACAGTTTATTGCTAATGCCCCACATTTAACAGGATGACTTTCTAAATAAGAACTAACTTGTCCCAAGGCATCAGTAATTGTAGCTAAAGCAATATCAACATTCCCCGTAGGAGTAATTTGTCCAATATCAATTGGATTTGTGAGCTCCAACCACCATCCTGTTTGTGCCGTTGAGGCCGCCTCAGGCCACAGAATATTTACACCCTGCACAGAGAGGTAACCAGCAGATCCATTTAATTGTGCAGCATGGAAATAACCCAGACTTTGTTTAATTGCTACATTTACATCTAAATTATTTACTGTTCCGGTTACATCGCCCGAAATCGGAACTGGAATACCTAGCACTGAAGCAGTTGCATCTAAAGTTCCTGTAACTGCAATCCCTCCCACCCTTGCAGTCGCATTTAAATTAGCTGTATTAATACGCTTACCTGTAATTATCTGCTGCCCCAATGATAATGTTCCGCTACCTGCACCTAAATTTAGATTATAGGCACTAGATGTAAACGGAAGTGTTGCTATGCTACCTATAAATTCTGCCCGTCCTGTAATTGCTGTTCCTGTCTCATCTTGGGTAATGCCATAGTAAGGGTTAGTAGTAACTGTTCCCCCGGTTGGTTTAGTTACCATATATCCACTTAATGAATTAATGCCACTAGGCGCGTCACCATTTTCCAAGCCAAAAGTAAGTAAGCCAGAAAGTGACTTAGCACTCAATCTAAAACCTTGAATCTCACGAGTAGAAGCTGAATCTGGATTTTTAACAGCGAATTCTAAAAATGGATTGGTAATAATAGCGGAGGAAGAGGCACGTTCAGTACTAGTACTATCTACCGTACCACCACTTAAGCTCAGATAATCGATATCAATGTCACAGGCACCCGCACCATTTACACCACCGCAACCTAACTGTAGTCTTCTAATATTGGCATTAATTTCTAATTGAGCATCTAATGCAAGTCGATAAAACCCCATATTTCCGTTTGAGCTAGAGTTGCTTGCAGAATCTGTAGGCGCAATATAAGACATACCCATTAAGGCTTGCCCGCGAGTCGCAGATAGTTCAGCATCTGACATAGGCACTAATGTAGAAGCAGCATAAGCTGAAGAAAAGCATAAGCTTCCGAGAGTTAAGAGTGCTACTCGAATAGACGTAAACTGTCGCATGGCCGACCTCCGTATCCGTGGGGGCATAATCCTGTTTAATTTCTTTTTATTTGGTTTACCTAAATTTAGTAGATATCTAAACAATTACTACTAAAAAGAAAACCTATATCCGATACATTTGCTTTTAAATTCTGTGATGCAGAACAAAAAAACAAATCAATTATTGATCATATTATATTATTTTTTACAAAAGGAAACTGTCATTTATCACTATTCCGATAAACGCACCTTACGTAAATTTTATTCATAAAATTGGGCCGCCTGAGCGACCCATTATTTTAAAACTCTTCTTTATCTAAGAAAAATTATGTTTTAGGAAGTGTAACGCCTGTTTGACCTTGGTATTTACCACCACGGTCTTTATAAGATGTTTCACAGACTTCATCACTTTCAAAGAATAGCATTTGTGCTACACCTTCCCCTGCATAAATACGTGCAGGTAAATTAGTGGTGTTTGAAAATTCTAAAGTTACGTGACCTTCCCATTCAGGTTCTAACGGAGTCACATTCACAATGATACCGCAACGAGCATAAGTCGACTTGCCTAAGCATACTGTCAACACATTACGAGGAATACGGAAATATTCAATCGTACGCGCTAGAGCAAATGAGTTTGGCGGAATAATACAAACATCAGACTCAATATCGATAAAACTTTTGTCATCAAAATTCTTTGGGTCGACAATTGCAGAATGTACGTTAGTAAAAACCTTGAATTCACGAGCACAGCGTACATCATAACCATAGCTAGAGACCCCGTATGAGATCAACTTTTCACCATTTTCATCAAAACGGACTTGATTCTCTGCATAAGGTTCAATCATGCCGTGTTTTTCGCTCATCTCGCGAATCCAACGATCAGACTTAATAGCCATGTATTTTCTATCCAAAAGGTAATTTCATTGATTTCGACGTACTTTAACTTAAAAAAGCAATTATGAAAACAACGCAAAGCTACTCAAACAAATAAGAATAGCTCAGCGGTACCTTTAAAGGCTCAGTAAAGCAGAATAGCTAATAGGAATTGAAAAACTGACTAAAACGAGTGAAGCTGTTTTTTGTAAATTCGTCTGATTTAGCCATGCAACTTTCTTGGAAGCTAAAAGTGATCCCAAGAAAATCCAGAATAAGGCAATTGGCGTAATAAGCGCTAAGTAAGCCATCATATGAATCAAATAAATGTGAAAATCACTCCACGCAGCTACCGGAAAAATTGCCGAAGCAAAGAGCAAGGCTTTAGGATTCAATAAAGTTGCACAAAATAATTCACGAGTACGGATCGTAGGCTGATTTAATTCAATTGCCTGATTTGCCGTATGCCATAACTTAATGGCTAAGAAAATAATATAGCAAGCACTCAACAGCTTAAGAATAGGCGGCAGCAATGGCAATGTGGTGGACACTTTCCCAATCAGCATTCCCCATGCAGAAATAGAGATCACGTAACCCAAAACTTCTGCCGGAATAAGTTTTACTGACTTCCGTAGTCCTACTTGCACGCCTGAAGAAGCGAGTAAAGTGTTAGTCGGACCAGGTGTAAGTAAAATTGTGGCTACTAAGCCAATAAAAAGCCATGAAATCATTGAATGACCTCATAATATAGTCATCTCAGATTAATAGATATCCTGTCACATGGCAAAAGCTAATTGTAAGACAAAATTTTTTAGATCACTTTTAATTTTCAAATAAAAACATTAAAAACATATACTTATAAAATTACCATAAAAAACGATAAAGAAAACTTTACGGTCAGTTGTTATGCTTTTCAAATAATTTCGTACTTAAATAACATAAGTATTTTTATTTTAAGTCTATTTTTCCATCAAAAGCCTTTATAATAAAAAATATATAGTGATGGTAAGTTTAAATTTTAAGCTTTTAATAAGTTTCAATTCATATATTGTTTCTGATTTTTTTATTTAGAGCACCGAGCTCTACTACCTTAATGATTATGGCAAAGCACTTTTTTCAATCTTGGCTTCCCTCACCCGAGAAAGTTTCAAATATGAAATTTCTAAGGATTTTTGGTAAAAAGACCCTGAATCCAGTGCTTTGGTATGTCAATCGAAAATCAATTACCCGAGCTGTTTTTGTTGGAACCTTTTTTGGTTTACTGCCTATCCCTTTTCACAGTGTATTTATTGTGATGGCAGTCTTACTATTTGAAGTAAATCTACCCATTAGCTTAATGCTAGCTTGGCTAAGTAATCCTCTTACTTTAGTTCCTATTCTATATATTGGGTTTTGGTTTGGTGCGCATATTTTTCATGTGCATATGATTAACAAAGAAATGCTGCTAGGTGTATTGCACCAGATTTCCCGCTGGATTACTCATTTCGGCCATGGGCACATTGATTTTAGTCTTGCGAAAATTTTGATGACAGGTCTTGTTGTAGAAGCTTTCGTATTTGCTGTCATTTTATATCTATCTACAGAAATTTTCTGGCGTTGGATGGTTATTAAAAACTGGAAAAATAGACATCGCCATAAAAAGCAAGAAGAAGAAGTTTTATAAAGACTCCGATCTTCTTACTTAGTTTTAAATTATTATTTTGGTAGTTTTGATTTCATATACTCTTCAGCTACATTGAGTACATACTCTTGGCAAGCCTCTCCTGTACCTGGGTCATAAGCTCCATTATTCGTAATATTATTAGATAAGATTCGAATTCCTAAAAAAGGAACATTAAACTGGCTTGCAATTTGCGCAACAGATGCTGCTTCCATTTCCTCGACTGAAGTGCCATAACGTTGATGGAAGAATTGAATACGATCAAGCTCATTATTCCAAACGTCTGCTGAGCCAATCGTTCCTTCGACCACTTCGCCTTTGTCATAACGGACTTTATGTGCCGCCATTAATAACTCTTGGTCACCTTCAAATTTACGAATTGCAATAGGTTCTGGGTCAGACTCGTCTGTTGGCAAAACATCAAAAGCCTCAACCCATGTGAGTGAATTTGAACCACCACCTAATGGTTGTTTAGGAGTTCTAAATGCCCCAATATTGGTTGCGTATTTTCCTAAGACAATATCGTAAACGTGTAGATCTGGGTCATGCCCACCTGATGTTCCCTGATTAATAATTGCTATCGGTTTATAACGTTCAATGGCTAAAGCAGTTGCCGCAGCTGAGTTACTCATACCCATACGGGTTTTAGAGATAATCATTGGATAGCCGTTATATGTACCTTTCCAGAATGTCCAGCTTTGCCCTATAGTCTCAACTGTTACATTCTCTAATTTAGAAGCCATGTGCTCTGATTCTACTGGCAAAGCACCCTGAATAATAATCGGCTGTAATTTCTGTTTTTGCTCCTGAACTGTTGGTGTTTGTGAAACAGAAGAGTCGTCATTATTGCATCCGACTAAAAATAAAGCGCTACATAAACTGATTACGCCAAAAGCACATTTAAATTGCATTTTTTACCCTTTCTTTTTAAAAAGTGTAAAGTAGCAATCTATATGCCAATTTCAAGTTTAGCTTTGTTATTAAGATTCAGTGGTTTAATTTTTTATTTTAACCAGATAATAAAAAACCCGACTTGAAGTCGGGTTTAAATAAATCAGAAGATACGTTTGTCATCACGTGTACGTTGAGGAATTTTTTCAATCTGCTCCCACATCGCTTTAGCAATATCAATGTAACTATCAGCCGCATCATCCATTGCTACAACACTAGGTTTGCCCTGATCAGCATGCTCACGGATCTGAGCATTTAGAGGCAAGCGACCTAATAATGGAATATGGTACTGTTCAGAGAGCTTGTCACCACCGCCAATACCAAAAATTTGCTCCTCATGACCACAGTTAGAGCAAATATGGGTCGACATATTTTCAACGACGCCTAATACAGGAATTCCAACTTTATTAAATAATTCGATACCTTTAGTAGCATCTAATAAGGCAACATTTTGTGGCGTAGTCACAATGATTGAACCAGTAACTGGGATACGCTGTGCAAGCGTGAGTTGAATATCTCCAGTACCAGGTGGCATATCAATCATCAATACATCTAAATCAGGCCAAAGAGTTTGATTAAATAATTGCATTAAAGCACCCGTTGCCTTTGGCCCACGCCATGCAACAGGTGTGTTGTTATCACCAGTTAAATGTCCAATCGATAACACCGCCATGCCATAAGCATCTAAAGGCACAAAATTTTCACTTTCAATAAGAGGAGTTTTGCCAGCATTTCCCAGCATAGTCGGAATACTTGGGCCATAGATATCGGCATCCAACACTCCAACTTTAAGCCCCATTTTTTGCAAGGCAAGTGCTAAATTGACAGTAGTTGTCGATTTACCAACACCACCCTTACCTGACGAAACTAAAATAACATGCTTAATGCGAGGATGAAGTGGAACATCTCTTTGTTGCGGAGCTGCTTTTTGGATAGGCGGATTATTCGGATCTGGTTCTGCTTTAGGTGAAGCATCAAGTACAGGAGGTAAGTTCGAACTTTCTTGTGCAGGGCGCTTTTGCTGAACCACATGCAGGTTTAGTTCTTCAATACCACACTTTTCCAAAGCTCCAGCCAAATCATCATGAATTTGCTGCAAGTGCTCTTTTTCATCAGGAAATGTATTAATGGTGAGTTGTAATACTCGACCTTGAACTTGAAGCTGACTAATGCGCTCTTTTAAAGCATCTTTTGAATGCGGTAGTAAATAATTTTGGAGTACCGTTTGGATTTCATCTTCTTTCACTTCTTGTGCGGGTGAAAAAACAGACTTTAATGAAGAAAGCCAAGACATATTGTTTACTCCAAAAACAGATCATTACAGCTTAATGGAGATAGTGTAACAGTATTGATCCGCACTCGCTCACCTAAGGATGAAGAATTGCTAATTTTCAAGCTTCCATCTTTTAGGTAAGGAGTGCAGATTTTAGTTTAAATAAACTTATTCATCAGAATCATGGTGCTTCAATTTATTTAACTTATCTGTTGCTGTTTTCTTCAACTCATCAAATTTCGCCGTTGCTTGCGTTTTTAACTCATCAAATTTTGTTGCAGCCTCATCTTTTAACTCTACTGCTTTGGCTTTGGCATCATCAAGTTTATGACCTGCTTCCGTACGTAAATGATCGAACTTATCTTGCAAGGTATGCTGAGCATCCTCAAGTTTGCCTTTCAAATCATTTGCTTTATCTTCAACTGCCTCTTTACCAGCAGCTTGTTTCTCTTTTACATTTTCCTTTAAATCATCCAAAGCTTTTTCACCTTGAACTTTTGCATCTGCCACTTTGGCCTTTAACTCATCTACTTTATCTTCAACAGCTTCTTTACCAGCAGCTTCTTTAGCTTTTACGTTTTCCTTTAAATCTTCCAAAGCTTTTTCACCTTGTACTTTTGCATCTGCCGCTTTTGCTTTTAACTCATCTAATTTATTTTCAGTAGTCATCGTTGTTATCCTCGTAGTTAATTAAAAAATTACCTGAATAAGTTATTAGTTATACATCGTTATGGCTTATTTTCTGACCGTAACTGCAATTTGAAACAAAGACAATACAGGAAGATTCAAATATTTTTTGATTTGTTTATCTGTTCTAAAGAGAAACGCTCTCTGACCGAAACCCATTTTTATAGAAACCTCTTGCACCAAGCCAAAGATTATTAATCTTTGCTTATCTCCCTGCATCAGTTAAAATCTTCCACCTTATAAATACGAATGAGAGAATGAAATCCGTGCGTAAAATTTTAGTCACTAATGCCCTCCCTTATGCTAATGGTCCAATTCATATGGGTCATTTACTCGGTTACATCCAGGCAGATATCTGGGTTCGTGCCATGCGAGCAATGGGTCATGATGTGACTTATGTATGTGCGGATGATGCTCACGGTACAGCAATTATGCTACGTGCCGAAGCAAATGGTATTAGCCCAGAAGAGCAAATTGCGAATGTTCAAAAAGAACACATCCGTGATTTTGACGGTTTTGGCGTACATTTCGATCATTACGATTCAACTCATAGCGATGCGAACAAAGCCCGCTCAACAGATATCTATATTAAAAACCGTGAAGCTGGAAATATTGCAGTTCGCCCTGTAACTCAATTATTTGACCCAGAAAAAGGCATGTTCTTGTCTGACCGTTTCATTAAAGGCACATGCCCGAAATGTAAGTCAGAAGACCAATACGGCGACTCATGTGAAGTTTGTGGTACGACCTATAATGCAACTGAACTACTTAACCCACGTTCAACCTTAAGTGGTGCAACACCAGTTGAAAAATCTTCAGATCATTATTTCTTTAAACTACCGAACTTTGCTGAGTATTTACAGAAATGGACCCGTGATGAAGGTCGATTACCTGTTTCGATTGCCAACAAGCTAGATGAATGGTTTGAGTCGGGTTTAACCGATTGGGATATTTCCCGTGATGCACCTTATTTTGGTTTTGAAATTCCTGATGCGCCAAATAAATACTTCTATGTTTGGGTAGATGCACCAATCGGTTATATGTCGAGTTTTGAAAATTACATCAAAACTAAACGCCCAGATTTAAGTTTTGATGATTTCTGGAAAAAAGACAGTCAAAACGATGTTTACCATTTCATTGGTAAAGATATTGTTTATTTCCATGCATTGTTCTGGCCTGCAATGTTGGATGGTGCAAACTATCGCACTCCAACAGGCTTATTTGTGAATGGTTTCTTGACGGTGAACGGACAAAAGATGTCTAAGTCTCGTGGTACTTTTATTAAAGCAGAGACTTATTTACAGCATTTAAATCCAGAATATTTACGTTACTACTTTGCATCTAAACTTTCAGATAAAGTTGAAGACTCTGATTTAAATCTTGATGATTTTATTCAAAAAGTAAATTCTGACTTAGTCGGTAAAGTCGTCAATATTGCTAGCCGTTGCGCTAAATTTATCAACAGTAACTTTAACAATACTTTATCTGTTGAATGCGCAGAACTTGAATTGGTACAAAGTTTTATTGATGCAGGTGATTCAATCGCTAGCGCATATGAAGCACGTGAATTCTCAATGGCTATTCGTGAAATTATGGCGCTTGCTGATCGTGCAAACCAATATATTGACGAGAAAAAGCCATGGGCACTTGCTAAACAAGAAGGTCAAGAACAACAAGTTCTTGATGTGTGCTCAGTTGGTATCAACTTGTTCCGTCAATTAGCTGTGTACTTAGCTCCAGTTCTTCCAACTTTGGCTGAGCAAGTTCAAGGTTTCTTAAAACTTGAGAGCTTCAATTTCGAGTCACGTAAACAAATTCTTGTAACCCATGAGATTGCACAGTTCCAACCGCTTATGCAACGTGTTGATCCAAAAGCTGTTGCAGCAATGGTGGATGCATCTAAAGAGTCTTTAGGTACTCCTGCTCCAGAAGCAACTAAAGCAGCGGCGAAAAAGGACAAAGCTGCCGAGAAAAAAGCGGCTCCTGTTCCAGCAGTTGGTGAAGCAGAAATCATTGGTATTGAAGATTTCTTAAAGGTTGACTTACGTGTTTCTCAGGTCGTTGAAGCAGGCACTGTTGAAGGTTCAGATAAATTACTTCAACTTACTTTAGACGTTGGTGAAGCTGAAACACGTAACGTATTCAGTGGTATTCGTAGCCAATACGCTCCAGAAGATTTAAAAGGCAAACTGGTCGTTATGGTTGCTAACCTTGCACCACGTAAAATGCGTTTTGGTATTTCAAACGGAATGGTACTTGCTGCTGGAAATGGTGAAGGTATTTTCATTATTTCTCCAGATAGCGGTGCAAAACCAGGCGATAAAGTTTCTTAATCTGCCTTCATAAAAAAAGCTTCCTAAATTGGAAGCTTTTTTTATTTTTAAAATCCGGGTTCTAAAGGAACATAAATAAGTGAATTTAAATTACGACCACGGCCACCCTTCACAAGGGTTATTAAATAAAACATGTATGTTTCCTAACTCCTCATTTGTTAAATAGCCATTCTTATTTTCATCTAAATAATGAAATAACTCTATATGCTTGTTTTCGCCTTGAAAACGTTTATCGCTGGGCCAGTTATAAGGATAAAAATCCTCAACACGTTGAAATTCTTTTAGGCTGTACATTCCATCATGATTTAAATCATATTTTCCCTGAAAAAGCTCCCAATCTAAAGATGCAGGTTCACATGCATTGACCATACTCAAAATACAGTAAGTCGCACATCCTGCAAGTAACTTAATAGTTGGATTGCTCATGATTATTCGCTTGGATATCGGAAATTTTATAATCCTTTTCATGAACTGGAGTGCCAACAATACTCATGGTCCGCTCATTTGCTGGAGGTTGCTTACTCATCGTTCTCATCTCGCATCCTGTAGTTAAGATGAGAAAAACTACAGAAATGCTCACCATTAGTTTTTTCATAACGTGATCCTCATTTCTTTTTGTTTTATTTATTAAGTTACCACTTTTTAAATGTTTAAGTGCTAAAAAAGATATTTCAATTTGTATATATTTTACGCAAAAATAAAGCCAGACTATAAATCGCTGGCTTTGGATTTTTTAGATATTTTAATTAAAGACTTATCATTTGAAGAAAATTAGCTTTAAACCCAATAGGCTAACAATGCTTCCAGCAACTCGGTCAACACCAGTTTTTGCCTTTAAGTACATTGTTCTAGGCTTCTCTGAAGATAGCAGCATTGCAACACATGAATACCATCCCGCATCGATCATAAAACAAATCACTGGCAATGCGACGTAGTAATAATTTGGGATTTCTTTCGGCAGTAAAGCAGTAAATACACTTGCTAATACAACTGCGATTTTTGGATTACTTAACTGAGTAATCAAACCATATCGATATGCCTGTTTATAGGTCATTTTCGATTTGGCATCATTTTCCATTGCAATTGGTTCTTTGGCATGCTTAATAATTTTAAAAGCTAGCCAAAGTAAATAAAGCCCACCACCAATTTTTAAAATTAAATAAGCAGAAGGTACAGCCAATAAAACCGCTTGTAATCCCATAACAGCTAATAAGCCAAACAGAGCCGCACCTGTACCCGTTCCTAAAGCCGTGAACAAACCATGTTTACGTGATTTAGAAATTGAATTTTGTGCCACATAAATAAAGCTTGGCCCAGGGCTTATTGCTCCAAGCATCAATGCCATCGCAATTGAAAAAAGAGGAATAAGGGACTCAAACATTGTATTGACCTAGCATTACGCAATTGCGCGGTATTCTAGCAGCTTTTTATGACGCATATAAAAATGCAGAAAATATAAATGATGAAAAGTGAATTTTCATGTTTTTACAATTTATCTCTTCACAACGGACAAAAATGTCCGTTAAATATATAACCTTTAAGACTCCCCAATCGATGACATGAGTAAACGTCAAAAAATTGCTGCCCATAATCGGGATGAATTACTTAATGCAGCCGAAGAATGTTTTCGTATTCATGGCATCAATGTCCCCTTACAAGTTGTGATTGACCATGCTGGTGTAGGACGAGCAACGTTCTATCGTAATTTTTGCGATCGCAAAGCTTTAATTAGCGCACTTTTAGAACGTGCGATTACACAGCTAGAGCAAAAAGCAGCTCATTTTCAACAATTCGAAGATGGTTTATTTCGTTTAATTGAAGGACATATTGGGCAGCTTCCCAAGCTCGCAATTTTGCAAGATTTTTGGAGAGTAATTGATCGACAAGACCCAATTATGTTAAAAATCTATGAACGGCGAAATAATGCACTTAATCCACTGATTGAAAATGCAATAGAACAAAAACTGTGCCGAGCTGATCTAACTGCCGATGACTATGCAATGGTCACAGCAATGTTGGGTTCTTCATTTCAAGGACATGAGCCAGAAGAACAGACTCGCTTAGCAAAACGAGCAATTGAATTACTATTTCATGGTATTCAAATACAAAAATTCGAGGGAAAGAATGAATAAAACGCCTCGTTATTTAGAAACACCACCCGACTGGACGCCAGAAGAACAACCAACTCTACCTGGTTCACCAGCAGCGATTGCACACTCTGTACCTAAGCGGTTTATTTACTTTTTTATCGGTTTATTTATCGCTCTTTCGGCAAGCTTAAGCAATGGTTTTATTACGGCAAACTTACCTTTAATCCAAGGTGAATATGGCCTTACACCTTCCGAAGCTGCTTGGCTGCCTGCGGCCTATGTCATGGCAAATGTCAGCTCAAATCTAATTTTGTTTAAAGCCAGACAACAATATGGCCTGAGAGTATTTTCAGAAATAGGACTCGTTATTTTTATTGCGGTTCTTGTTTTACATATTTTTGTACATACCTATGAAATGGCACTATTTGCTCGGGTTGTGGCTGGTTTAGCGGGTGCACCACTAAGCTCTTTAGGTATGTATTACACCATGCAAGCTTTTAAAAAAGCAGACATGGCAAAAGGAATATATATTGCCTTCGGCTTTCAGCAACTCGGTGTCCCGTTAGCTTGGATTATTTCGCCTTTTCTTGTTAGTACAGACAGTTGGTCTGTTCTTTACACCTTTGAGCTCGGTTTAGCGCTTTGTTGTTTAGCGATGGTCGTTTCATTGAAGTTACCACGTAGCTTAAGAATTTATGTTTTTGAGAAGCAAGATTTCTTCACCTTTGCTTTACTGGCTCCAGGTTTTGCATGTTTATGTATCGTACTGACGCAAGGTCCAATTTTATGGTGGTTTAATAGCGAATGGCTTGCCTATATATTAATCGTAGGTTTTAGCTTAGTTGTGCTCGGTTTACTCTACGAACACTATCGCGCCAATCCATTAATTATGACACGTTGGTTAGGGGCATCTTCGACCCTACGTTTCATTTTTGGTGCTTTTGCAATTCGACTTTTAATGTCAGAGCAAAGCTATGCTGCTGTTAACTTCTTAAAAACAATGGGAATGGGTCCTGATCAATTTGTGCCACTCTATGTTGTGATATTCATAGGAATTTTAAGCGGAACACTTTTTAGTGCACTTACTTTTTCACGCGAACGAATTATCTTCCACTTACTTTTTGCAGAATTTTTGATTCTGGTCGCCTGTGGACTAGATTATCACTTAACCAGTGATGTTCGACCGGTGAACTTCTTTGCGAGTCAGTTTTTAGTCGGCTTTGCTGGTGGTTTGTTTATTGGTCCATTACTTCTTATTGGCTTTGCACAAACTCTTGCTAAAGGTCCCTCTTATGTAGTGACCTTCATCGTCTTGTTCTCTGCCACCCAAACTTTCGGTGGTCTTGTAGGGTCTTCTTTCTTCTCGACCTATCAACAACATCGTACGCAGAACTATCAGGCAGAGATCATTAAAGATTTAGAACAAGCAGACCCTCTAGTCGCTCAAAGGCTCTCTACCTATCAACGCAGTGCATCAATCACCACTACTGACCCAGCATTACAAACAGCTCAATCCATGCGCTCACTTAATCAAGTAGTCACTCGTGAAGCCCAAGTACGTGCCTACAATGATGTTATTGCTTTAAACGGTATTTTTGCCGTCGCCCTACTCTTATGGGGTGGATTTAATATTGCACGTAGTAAATATCTACAACGCAGAGGAATTAGCCGTCCTTAACGGCTTTCGTATTTGATGAAATAGAAATTGAGATTGATATATGTCAGATGATCAACACAAACCAGAACAAACACCTGCTCAGGCACCTGCCAACGAGCCAACACCAACACCAACACCTGCACCTGCACCTGCAAGTAAACTAATTCCGACCAAACGCTCTACTTTATTGTGGATGTTGCTTGTTCTTATTGTCGGTATTTTAGTGATTTTATGGGCATGGAGAATCGGGCCGTTTGCAACCAGTGTTCAGCAAACTGACAATAGTTATGTCAAAGGTAAAACCACAATTTTATCTTCACAAATTAATGGCTACGTTAAAGATGTAGTAGTTAAAGACTTTGATCATGTCAAAAAAGGTCAAGTGCTCATGCATATTGATGCCACAACTTATGATCAAAAAGTAACGCAAGCAGCTTCTGGGGTTGAACAAGCTAAAAATACTTTGGCCAATCAAACTCAATCGATTGCTCAGAAACAAGCTGATATTGTGGCTGCACAAGCAAAAGTGGATCAAGCAAAAGCTCAATACGAACTCTCTTTAGCACAGCTTAGACGCTATCAACAGTTAGGAAATAGTGGTGCAGCCTCTAAGTCTGAGCAAGATAAAGCCGCGGCAGATGCAGAAAATAATCTTGCAGCCCTTAAACAGGCGGAAGCGAATGTGTTAGTTGCAAATGAAGCGCTTAAAACAGCACAAGTCGCAGAAGCTGGCTTAGAAGCACAAGTTTCAAGCGCTAAAGCACAGTTAGACCAAGCACAAACCACCAAAGATTATAGTGTTATTGTTGCCCCAATGGACGGTCAACTTGGCGAAGTAAACCCTCGTGTTGGGCAATATGTCGCAGCAGGGTCGCAGTTACTCTACCTCATTCCCCAGCAAACTTGGGTGATTGCCAATTTCAAAGAAACCCAGATTGCCAATATGCGGATTGGACAAAAGGCATGGTTTACAGTCGATGCCATGAAACACAAAAAATTTACAGGACATGTTGAGCAAATCTCTCCTGCAGCGGGTTCTGAGTTCAGTGTATTAAAACCTGACAATGCAACAGGTAACTTTACCAAAGTTGTTCAACGTATTGCTGTGCGCATCACCATAGACCCAAATCAAAAAGGAATGGAACATTTACGTCCAGGTATGTCAGTAGTTACTTCTGTCGATACAAACTCGTAAACAGCTTTTTAAAGTTCTATTTAAAAAGTTACAATGTGATCAATCATTATTTTCTCAATTTCTAATGTTTGATCACATTGCTCAATCCGTTCCTTATCAACATATTCAACTACCCTATCCCCTGCATCTCGACATTAAGCGGTTAGATCTAATTCACCCTCAAATCTCGGGGAATAAATTTTTCAAACTAAAATACAATCTACTTGCAGCAAAGCAACAAGAATTATCACGCGTTTTGACTTTTGGTGGAGCTTATTCAAATCACATTGCTGCAACTGCGTATGCAGCTCATCTTTTTGGCTTTAAAAGTATAGGCATTATTCGTGGGGAAGAGTTAGCTGGCAAACCTCTTAACCCTACTTTAGCAAAAGCTCAAAGTTTAGGAATGCATTTACTTTTTGTCTCGCGCACTGAATATCGTTTGAAAGATGATGCAAACTATCTTCAACAATTACACAACCAATTTCCTGAAACTTTCATTATTCCTGAAGGCGGTTCTAATGAGCTAGCCGTACAAGGTTGTCAGGAAATTCTCAGTCAAAGTGATTTACAGAACTATGATGTAATTTGCTGTGCCGTCGGAACTGGAGGGACTATTTCAGGGCTGATTGAACGAAGTGCACCACATCAAAAGGTTCTAGGATTTTCAGCATTAAAAGGCGACTTTCTACAACAAGATATTATGCAGTGGACTAAAAAACAGAATTGGTCACTGACAGATGTCTACTGCTGTGGTGGTTATGCTAAAACCTCACCTGAGTTATTCGCATTTATCCAAAATTTTGAAGAGCAATACGCTGTACCCCTTGAACCGATCTATACGGGAAAAATGATGTTCGGTCTGTTTGACCTTATCAAAAATAATTACTTCTCTGAAGGAACTCGTATTCTGGCAATTCATTCTGGCGGTTTACAGGCTGATATAAGAAACAAGCTAAGCTACTGATTCATTAATTTTTAGGAGATATTGCTCCTCATACCAATAAATGTCTTTAGCATGAGCAAGTGTCGGCATGATAGTATATGCCCCTTTTTAATTTTCAAGATTAATCGAGAATATCTTATGTCTAACAGTCATGTCGATGTCATTGTCTTAGGTGCAGGTGCTTCTGGACTCATGTTGGCTGCACATGCTGCTAAACGCGGGCGCTCGGTTTTAATTTTAGAAAAAGCCAATAAAATTGGTAAAAAGATTTTAATGTCAGGTGGTGGTAAGTGTAACTTTACCAATCTGTATGTCGAACCTGATAACTATATTTCTCATAATCCGCACTTTGTTATTTCTGCCCTGTCACGTTATAGCAACTGGGACTTTATCGGTTTGGTCTGTGATTATAAAATTGCCTATGAAGAGCGTAAACACGGGCAATTATTTACGCTAAACGGCGCTAAAGAAATTTTAGAAATGCTGGTGAGTGAGTGTAATAAAACTAAAAATGTAGATATTCAAACCCATTGCGAAGTTGGACAAATTACCCCCTTAGAAAAAGTTGGGTTTTCACTAAACACCAATCAAGGACATTACACTTGTGATTCCTTAGTGATTGCGACAGGGGGCTTATCGATTCCAACATTAGGCGGTTCTGGTTTTGGCTATGAACTGGCACAAAAATTTGGACATCAGGTTTTCCCAACTCGTGCAGGTTTAGTTCCATTTACTTTTTCAGATCATATTAAAGAAGTTACCACACGCTTAAGTGGTAACGCTTTGGATGTGACGTTAAGCAACTCAAAAAATAGCTTTACTGAAGCATTATTATTTACTCATCGTGGTTTGAGTGGACCAAGTTCTTTACAGCTTTCGAACTATTGGAATTCAGGAGAAAGTTTTAAAATTGACTTTTTCCCAAGCCAAGATTTAGCGACTTATTTAAAAGATAAAAAGAAAACACAGCCTAAAGTTTTATTACGTACTCTTCTTAATGAGTTTACTGCCAAAAGTATCATCCAAGAGTTACAACAACTCATATGGTCGGAGCAGAGCGAAACAGCGATTGGTAATATCAGTGATGTACAGCTAGATCATATTGCCGAGCAATTACATGGCTTCGCAGTTAAACCATCTGGAACAGAAGGATATCGTACCGCTGAGGTTACTTTAGGCGGAATAGATACAACAGAAGTATCTTCCAAGACTATGGAAAGTAAAAAGCAGAAAGGATTGTTTTTTGTTGGCGAAGTACTCGATGTAACTGGCCATTTAGGTGGCTACAACTTCCAGTGGGCCTGGTCTTCTGCCTATGCTGCTGCCCAATACGTATAAGCTAATTTGAGTTTTTCGAACTATTTGATGCGTTCTGTGAATCTTGCGGCTGGGAAGTAGTCTGTTTCGAGTTTTCTGACTTACTAAATACAAACTTATAAGCACTCGCTAAAAAACCTACCGTAATTCCGGCAATGACAATTGGTGCTAAAAAACGACCTGGTTTCTTCATCGTATTTTCCTCACTTATTTGTTTTTATAACGGCCAAAAAAGAACGACCACTCAATATAGAGTGGTCGAACTTATCACAAAAATCAAAGATTTTTTGTACTGTTTATCTGAAATTCAGTTTAATTCCCTTAAATTTCATCATTTTCGCCCGTAGAACCAAATGGTTTATTCACTGGAGGTTGCGCTGGATTCACCTGCACAGAATCTGCTGGTTTTGCATCAGATGAAACTGTTGATGGTGGAGTGGTTGGCGCAGATGTAGTTGTCGATGAAGCCGCACTAGTCGTACTAGAAGGCGGTTGATAAAGAGGATTTGGTTGATTCGCTTCTTTCTTAGCTTTATCTAACAAATCAGTTAAAAGTCGTTCTGCTGGTTGGCGACCACCTAAACCGAATGCAAGAGCGAAAGCCACTGCAACCGCACCTAGAGTTAAACCAAATGCAAGATTAACAATTGAATCTGCAATACCCATCGCTCTTAAACCAAGCGCAAGTACGAGACCAATAATTAAGACACGAACTAAACTGCCTAACCAACGCGAGCTATTATATTCACCACGTTGAACCACATTCGCTACAACATTCGCTAGCCAGAAACCAATTACTAGAATTACAGCACCCAATAGAATGTTTGCACCAAAATGGATGAACATTGCAATTAGACCACTGATTTGGTCGAAACCAAGACGATCTGCTGCTTCAGATACTGCAAATAGCATGGTAAAGAATACGATTAGGCAACCGACAGCACTAGAAACTTTGGTTTCACCTAAAAAGCGTTGTACATCTAATTTGGCAGGAATTTCATCAACACCAGTGCCTGCAATTAACTCTGCAACCAAACGCCCAACAAAACGAGAAACAATATAAGCAACCAGTAGAATTAAACCAGCCGCAATAATATTTGGAATTGCACGTAAGATTTCATTCAGCATTGCTGTCGCTGGCTGAGAAATTGTTTCAATGCCTAAAGCTTCAAAAGCCACAATCAATGTCGTAATAATAATGATGGCAAAAACAAACGAGCCTAAGAATTTGCCTACATTAGAGCTTTTGAAAAGACCAATTTTTTCCGCTTGAGCCTGAACACCTAAGCTATTAATTAAACCTTCAACAATACCGCGTACAATTTTTGCCAAGATATACCCAACAAAAACGATAACGCCTGCAATAAAGATATTTGGTAAGAAAGCTACTGCTTCATTTACCATATTCTGAACTGGAATCAGTAGACCTGTTAATCCTAATATTGAAAGAACAATCGGAAGGAAAAGTAATAATACAAGCCAGTAAAGAATCTCACCGATATTTTGGCTAATTCCACCTACACCCACTTCACTGCTTAACTTATCATCGAGTTGAGTTCGGGATAAAACATTGGTCACCCCTGCTCTCACCAGTCGAGCAACGATCCAACCAATAAAACCCACCACAACAGCAGCCACAATATTTGGAATATAGACGAGTACCTGATTTACCATATTGCTGAACGGGCCACTTACTCCACTAATGTTAAGTACATTGAGAGCTGCGACAACCGCTAAGATTAAGATAAACCAGAATACGACCTTGGAAATTAAGCCCTCAATATTGGGGGCTCGACCAGTGGCTGAGGATAGTTTTGCATTGGTATTTACTTTTTGTAGTAGCTTTTTCACACCTGCTGCTACCAATAAAGCAATTATCCAACCAACTAATAAGATCACTATTGCAGCCAGAATAGGATGAAACTGATCCCAGTAATACATTGCATCAAATTGAGCGCCGCGAGGCCCATCAAAAAAATCATTCATATTGTTATGTCCTCAATTGTTCTGTTCTTTTCAGTGTTATCTCTAGGAAACACCATTCGTTGTAAAAAATGACGATGAATGTGGTCTATCTCACATTATGTTTTGAATATTTTCTAATCAACACACTTCTGCATAAATACAACAAATTGATGCAAAAGGTTGCAAAAAAGCCTTCAGGTTTACACCTAAAGGCTTGATATCAAGATAAACTGATTCGCTTATTACCCTATATAGGTCTTTAAATTCAAATCTGAACTACCCTTAATTACATGTGGTGTGGTTTCATTTTGAAAAGTTCCCTCTTGTTTAGGAGTCTGGTTGTGGTCAGCAACCATATAAACAATAAGCGCCAGAAGAAAAAGCCCAACAATAATTAAAATATAAACTGGCAATCTTCTTTTTTTAGCAGTTTCTTCAGGACTCGTCACATGAGGTGGTTTTGAAAAATCATGCATCTTCTTTCCCCTCTTCTATTATCATTAACTTTATATTCATCATAGCAATTTGCTTTGTTGCATTGTGTGAAAAAGCATTATGCGAAGGTGTCTGTGATTGCAAAACTCTACTTTTAAAATAATAAGAATAGTATAAAATTTGCACACATTAATTTAGACGATTAAAAATAATTTCTAGTTATTCACGAACTTCGTCTATGTCCCATTTGTAATACAATATGTTTTAGCGCTTACTTTTTAGAAAATAGGCTATAATAAGCCCCCATGTTTTAAAGCTACTCTATTTTATGATGTATCGTCAGCAAAACGTAACTCTTGATCTCGACACTGACGTCACACATCAATGTTATATCCACCAGACAAGAGACGAACATCTCATTGGTATTATTGAATTTAATAAACCAAGTTATGAACTCAAATGGGGTGATCTAGAGTATTTTCGTCGTCGCACTGAAGAATTTTCAGTTATGCCATTTCCTGACTGCATTAACGCTATGATTGTTGATATTCGTAATATCAATATTTTTCTGGACAATGAAGTTCCGATTTTACCTTGGCGTTTACTTGAAGAAGACTGTCCTGTTCGCTTAGTTGTTCCCCAAGACCGTTTAGAACATTATGCAGGCCTTTTTGAACCTACTTGGCTTTCAAGCGATGTAGACAGTGCGATTTCCGAAATTCGTGAATTTATGGATATGTTTGTCCATTAATAAACATATCCATAAAAATAATTTTAAAGTTCTTTTAATTGTCGTTTGTTACCAGTAATTTTCTACTGCAATATTTCCCTCACCTCGACGATTCATCGTCAAACCACGGCGTTTTAAAGCCTCTTTCGTGTCATCTACCATTTGTGGGTTTCCACAAAGCATGACATGGCTTGTTGCGGGGCTCAATTCTATACCAGCAAATTTTTCTAATTCTCCGTTTTCAATCAAAACCGGTAAACGGTCATGTAACTCTGCTGATGGATCACGCGTAATAATTGAAATAAATTTAAAACCGACGTGCCCTTCCCCAAAAGTTTCAGCAATCTCTTGAATACGATCGACATAAGCTAACTCAGCAGCTGTACGTACACTGTAAACCAAATTGATCTTTTGATATTTCGACCATGTATCGAAGTCTTGTAGCATCGATAAAAATGGAGCTAAGCCAGTACCTGTTGCTAATAACCATAAATCATGCGGTAAAGGTTGTTGATAGCGAGCTAAAGTAAGATAACCATAAGGTATTTTTTCTAAATAAAGCTCATCTCCTACCTTCAAATGTTGAAGATTTGAGGTAAATGCGCCATCAGGTACCACGATCGAGAAAAATTCTAGCGTTTCATCAAATGGAGAAGACACCACCGAATAGGCACGAACAACAAGTTCTTCTCCAACTTTCAGTCCAATACGTGCAAATTGCCCAGCAGTAAATTTAAAATGTGCAGGGCGGGTCATGGTGAAACTGAAAAGAGTTGGGGTCCAGCGGTGTACAGATAAAACTTTTTCTACGCTAAATTTTTCAATTGACATGATTTCAACGTGGCATGAAATAGTGCGCTCATGTTAGCATGACAGCCGAAATAATGAATACTTTTAAACGTTAAGGCTTTTTAAACATGCGCATGACATTACGCCAGTTGGCTGTTTTTGTAGCAGTCGCTCAAGAAGGAACTGTCACCAAAGCCAGTGATGCGGTCAGACTGACGCAAAGTGCAGCAAGTATGGCTTTAGCCGATTTAGAGGATGGTCTTGGTGCCCCTCTATTTGATCGTTTAGGTAAACGACTACAACTTAATGATCTTGGTCGCTTTTTATTGCCACAAGCGCTAGAAATATTAGGTCGCTGTGAGGCTTTTGAGCAAGCTGCAAAAGGTGAGTTGCAAAGCATTGATTTACGTATTGGGGCAACTCTAACGATCAGTGATTACCTCATGCCAGATTTAATGGCGAACTTTTTACAATCTCATCCTAAGGCGCACTTGCAATTACAGGTGGGCAATACACGCCAAATGATTGAAG
Source organism: Acinetobacter sp. GW821-FHT09D10 (assembly GCF_059416285.1). Taxonomy (NCBI): domain Bacteria; kingdom Pseudomonadati; phylum Pseudomonadota; class Gammaproteobacteria; order Moraxellales; family Moraxellaceae; genus Acinetobacter; species Acinetobacter sp. GW821-FHT09D10. Next base: position 144,713 of record NZ_JBWKOW010000007.1, on the reverse strand, counting down.
CGGTTAATCAGTTTCAACTTGATTTGGCATTAATTGAAGGCTCGTGTCATCTGCCTCAACTTCAATGCATTCACTGGCGAGATGACGAGCTTGCTGTATGCTGCTCCCCTAATCACCCGCTAGCACGTTTAAATCGACCTTTAACAGCACATGATTTTTATCAAGTTGAATGGATTTTACGTGAAGAAGGTTCGGGAACTCGTGAAGTGTTCGATAATGCTATTTTGCAAGATCTCCCAGACGCTAATATTCGCCTCACACTAGGTCACAATGAAGCAATTTTGAAAATCGTTGCTGGTGGTTTAGGAATGTCTTGTATCTCTAAACTCGCTATTGAACCTTTAATTGAAAAAGAACAATTAGTTATTTTAGATACGCCATTCTGGCAACTTACTCGCCCACTTTACATGTTGGTACATCGTCAAAAATACCAAGGTCCTGGCCTCAAAGCATTCTTACAATTCTGTGAAGAGCAGGTTTAAGACCTGATCTTCTAGTGCCATCTTGAGTTGTTCTCAGATAACTCACCATTCTTTTCATTTTATTATTTATTACTTAAAACAATTAAGGGAAGTTAACACCTCCCTTAATTTTGTATTACTTACTCGTTTCAAACGCGATCAAAAATCTTCTCTGCCAATCTCAGCCCAAGATAGCCTTGAAGATTGAGAACACTATTAACGTCGAAAATGTGATAACAACTCTGTTGTAATCGCTTTATTATGATCGGTAATTTGAGTTTTTTTGGTTTTAGACGGATTAGGATCGATACGTTCAATCTTTATAGCCTTAAATTTCCCCTGATTATCTACAGCGAGAAATTTCACTTTTTCATTTCTTTTCGGCTCCCCTTCTGATGCAGGAAAATCCGAAATATGAAAGAAAATATCTCCTTCAGCCGTTCCAATAAAACCAAATCCTTTGTCTGGATCATATTGTTTAACTTTTCCGGTATAAAACTCTTGCTTCATGATCTTTACCCTACTTTTTCAATACTGTTATTACAGCAGAAAATTAAAAAGAGACTTTCAATCCGCCCTCAAAACTTTACGGTTTGATTAAGTCTCTTTTTATCGTTATTTCAAAAATTAGTCTTTTTGGACACTACCAAAAATTTTATCGCCCGCATCACCTAAACCAGGAACAATATAGCCCTGTTCATTTAAGCCATTATCAATAGATGCTGTATAAATCTGTACATCTGGATGAGCGGCTTCAACTTTAGCAACACCTTCTGGGGCAGCAACTAATACCATAACACGTATATCTTTACAGCCACTTGCCTTTAACACATCAATAGCAGCAACTAATGAATTACCTGTTGCCAACATTGGATCGATAATCATTGCAAGACGATTAGCGACATCTGGAACTAGTTTTTTATAATAAGTACGAACTTCCAATGTTTCTTCATTACGTTCAAGACCTAAAACACTAACCTTTGCACTTGGAATCAGATTAAGTACGCCATCCAACATACCAATTCCTGCACGTAAAATCGGTACAATCGTTATTTTTTTACCAGCAATACGCTGAGTAGTAACAGTTCCGGCCCATCCATTAATTTCACAATCCACAACTGGTAAATCTTTTGTTGCTTCATACGTCAATAACATAGTCACTTCCTGAGCAAGCTCACGGAAATTCTTAGTACTGATGTCAGAACGACGTAACAAACCTAATTTATGACGAATAAGTGGGTGACGAATTTCTTGAATGGCCACAGATGTTACCTAAAAATATAAAAACGTATTTATTATAATCTTTTTTTAATGCCCAATAAAAAAAAGCCTCCAGATTTGGAGGCTTTTTTGTACACTAGGATTATTGTTGTTGTGAAAGCATGAAATGTAATGGAGATAAAATTTCTGCTTTTAATGCCAAATTAATCATTGGATCTGGGTAAACACCCAAAATAATAACTAATGCAGCAGCAGCCAATACCATTAAACCACCTACTTTTTGACCCCAATGAGCATCTGCATCAATACGAGGAGTTTCTGGTGGTGTCATATACATTACAACCATCACACGTAAGTAATAGTACAAACCAATACCACTACCCACAATAATCATTGCAGCCAAGAACCAGTGTTGAGTTGTTACAGCAGCCATTACAACCAAGAACTTACCAATGAAGCCTGCTGTTAATGGAATACCAGCCAAAGATAGCATCATGACTGTTAAAGTTGCTGTAAGTACTGGACGACGCCAGAACAAACCACGGTAGTCTGCAAGACTTTGCGCTTCATCTACGTTGTTATATGGGCTAGACATTAACGCTACCGCACCAAAAGCACCGATAGTTGTTAATACGTAAGACACCACATATACAGTTACGCTACCCAAGCTCGCATAAGTCATGCTAATTAAAGCAATTAACAAATAACCAAAATGAGCAATAGATGAATAACCAAGAATACGTTTTAAGTTAACTTGACGAACAGCGAGTAAGTTACCCACTAAAATCGACAATACTGCAATGATTGTCAAAATAGTGACTAACGAGTCCACCATAATTGCGCCTGAAGCAAGCATATAGCGCACAAACAAACCAATAGTTGCAACTTTAGCAGCGGTCGCCAAGAAAGTTGCCATTGGCGCTGGTGCACCCGCATATACATCTGGTGTCCATTTATGGAATGGCGCAAGCGATAATTTAAATGCAACAGCAAAGATAATGAGTGCTAAACCTAATAACACCATTGGCTGTTTGATTGCACCAAATAACGCCTGTACAGAATCATAGAATGAAAGCGAACCAGTATATGCATAGATATATGCCATACCCATCAACAACATTGCAGAAGCTGTCGCTGAAAGTACAAGATATTTAATACCAGCCTCAAGTGAACTACTACGTTGATAAGTATAAGCAAGTAAGCCATATACAGGAATCGACATTAACTCAAGGCTAATGAAGAACGATGCATAGTGAGAACTTGCAACCATCAACATTGCACCTGCTACTGAAGCAAGTAACAAAAGGTATAGCTCTTCGCGGTTATCTTTATAAGTTTCGATGTAAGCATGAGACAAAGTACAACAAGCCAATGCCGCAATCAAAATCATAAATTGATAGAACATGGTAAATGGATCAACCATAAACATGCCCATCACATTTGCCGGTACAAACTTACCGCCAAATACTGCAAATAAAATATAAAGTGCAGCGAGGTTTAAACCAACCACAGAAGTTGTTGCGATTAAATTATGATTACGCTTAATAGAAATTAACAGCATGACGACGATTGTTGTCAAAGCAACAATCATCACCGGAGCTAAAGGCATAAGCGTAGAGAGTGATACTGTGAAGTTCATGATTATTGGATCTCCACATGGTCAAGTTGAGTAGCTGTTTGCTGAACAGTTTCAACGACTTCTTGAACTGGCATATAACTATTGACCAACCACTGCATGCTTGAATGAGACATATCCAAGAATGTTTGTGGGTAGATACCAAGCCAAACGAGACCAATCGCACAAATCATCAAAATACCAACTTCACGAGCAGATAAGTCTTTTAGTGGACTAGTGTAGTGTTGCTTTTGTTCAGGGTTTGGTTCACCAAATAAAGCACGGTGAATCAAGATCAAGCCATATAAGCCTGCAAATACAAGGCTGATAGAAGCAAGAATCGTGAAGACAGGATATTTATTAAATGAACCCATCAAAATCAGGAATTCACCAATAAAGTTACCCAAACCTGGCACGCCTACAAGAGCAGCTACGAAGAACATCAAGAAAAATGGCAAGTACTGAAGCTGGCCACGAAGACCACCCATTAAACGTAAATCACGTGTATGTAAACGTTCGTAGATCTGACCAGACATAATGAACAATGCAGCTGATGACAAACCATGTGCCAACATCATGATCATTAGACCTTGGAAGGTCAAAATGTTACCTGCGTAAATTGCAAGTAAAATAAAGCCCATGTGTGAAATCGACGTATACGCAAGTAAACGTTTCATGTCAGTTTGCTGGTAAGCACACCATGCGCCGTAGAAAATACCAATCAAACCGAAAATAATCGCAATATCTGCAAACTGAGCAGAAGCTGTCGGGAAGAATGGAATTACAAAACGAAGCAAGCCATAGGCAGCTGTTTTAATCAAGATACCCGCTAAGTCCACAGAACCTGCTGTAGGAGCTTGAGCATGCGCATCCGGCAACCAACCATGTAATGGAAATACTGGTAACTTCACGGCAAAACCAATGAAGAAACAGATCATGAAACCATACGCTAGGTTTGCAGGTAAGTGGTTGGCTACAGCTAATAAATAGTTGTAATCGAAACCGATCATGCCTGTCATCATGTAGCCATAAACTACAAGACCAAGGATACCGATTAACATTACTAAACCAGCGATCTGCGTGTAAAGGAAGAACTTGGTAGCTGCGTAAACACGTGAACGACCGTTTGAACCTTTATGACCCCATAGCGCAATCAGGAAGTAGATTGGTACAAGCATCATCTCCCAGAAGAAGAAGAACAAGAACAAGTCAATCGCTAAGAATACACCGATAACGCCACCTAAACTCCATAAGAGGTTTAAGTGGAAGAAACCAACGTTCTTTTGAATTTCGCCCCATGAACAACCAACAGCAAGTACACCAAGTAATGCTGTTAATAACACCATGAGTAAAGATAAGCCATCCACAGCAAGGTGAATGCCGATACCGAGTGATTGAATCCACGGTAAATAGAACTCAGCAGTCCAAGTTGGGATTTTTGAACCCAACTCATAGCTATAAGTTCCACTTTGCCAAAGTGCAAGACCTAAGCCCAAAGTAATGAGCATACCAATTAAGGCAATCCAGCGTGGCAAAGTTTTGTCGAGCTTATCGACTAACCAACAAATAAAACCAGCAATGAACGGAACAAGAATCAGCGCGGGTAAAATTAAATTGTTTTCCATTTTATTTCCCCACTACCTGAATAACGATCAAGATCATCAATAACACCACTACACCGAGTGACATACTTGATGCGTATTCACGCAATGAACCGGTTTGACGTGAGCTTGTAAAACTATTTCCGCCTTTTACAAGTGCAGGAAGAACTAGCCACAAACTGTCAATCGGGTCACGGCCAAAGATTTTGGCGAAGAATAAATAAGGTTTAACAAAAACGATGTCATACAATGCATCAAAACCAAAAGCAGTACGGCAAATATGTGCCAGACCTGCACCCAAACTTGTTTGAGCGAATGATTTCACTGCACCATAAGCAAATGTAAATAATGCTATACCAACAACTAGACCAACTAGCGCAATTCCTACTGCTAAATGCTCTGCCCCATGCATGCCTTCTACAAATTGTTCAGCCACATGGAATTCAGGAATTTTTGCAGTATTAAGAATACCAGCTACAGGTGCTTTTAATACGGCACCAACAAAAGTAGACAGTACAGCTAAAATACCCAATGGAGCCCAGTAAGTTGCACCTTTAATTTCATGGTAAGGCGTGTTTTCTTGACCAAAGAATACAACCCAGATTAAACGGAATGTATAAATTGAAGTCAGGAATGCACCTGCTACACCCACCCAATATAAGGTGTGGTATAAAGCAACTGATTGGCCTTGTACCCAAACTTCACCAAGAATCGCATCTTTAGAGAAGAAGCCAATGGTCAAGAATGGAATAGCTGCTAATGCACCGCCACCAATCGCGAAACAAGCAAACAGGAATTTGTTACGTTTGAACAAACCACCCATTTTGAAGATATTTTGCTCGTGGTGGTAAGCAAGAATCACCGCACCAGAAGACAAGAATAATAAAGCTTTGAAGAATGCGTGAGCCAACATGTGGAACAAGCCAGCTTGATAAGCTTCAGCACCTACAGCCATAAACATATAACCAAGCTGACTCATTGTTGAGTAAGCCAAGATACGTTTGATGTCTGTTTGAACCAGTGCAGCAAAACCTGCAACTAACAAAGTCACAGCACCTGTTACCGAAATGAATTGCATCACTTCAGGCGCAAGTTCAAATACGCTGAATAGACGGCAGCATAAATACACACCCGCCGTTACCATTGTTGCTGCATGGATTAATGCAGAAACAGGTGTTGGACCTGCCATTGCATCTGCCAACCATGTTTGCAATGGAATTTGAGCAGATTTACCAGCAGCACCCAAGAACAACATTAATGCAGTCCAGATGGTAAGTGACGAACTCTTCGTCATTACTTCTGCTGCGTGTTCAACAATGTACTGAGTATTCAATGTACCAAATTGTTGGTAAAGCAAGAATAAAGCAATAAGCAAGAATACGTCACCTACACGGGTAACTGTAAATGCTTTGATCGCAGCCCAACCATTTGCAGGGTTTGCATAATAGAAACCAATAAGCAAATAAGAGCAAAGACCTACGCCTTCCCAACCTAAGAATAACAACGCTAAGTTGTCACCCAATACAAGCACAAGCATGCTGGCAACAAATAGGTTGAAATAAGAGAAGAAGCGCGCATAACCTTCTTCACCGCGCATGTACCATGATGCAAAGATGTGGATTAAGAAACCAACACCCGTAACCATGCCCATCATGAGTAAAGATAAGCCATCTAAATGTAAGCTAATGCCCGGTGCAAAACCGCCAACATTGAACCATGTCCACAGATTTTGAACAAAAACTTGCTGACCACTTGTGGTAAATGCCATTCCAGCAATCAATGCAAATAATGCAGATAAACCTACAGAACCCACACCAATAATTGCTGCAACATTTTCAGAGAGTTTGTCTCGTCCTGCCGCCAATAAAATAAAACCGATTAGCGGAAATAATACTGTTAGATATAAATAACTCATCCGCGCATCTCACTAGCAGCATCCACATCCAAATGATGGAAGCGATGATAGAACTGAAGGACAATCGCAAGACCGATACATGCCTCTGCTGCTGCAAGGGTCAAAATCAGAATGAACATAACTTGTCCATCTGGTTGTGCCCATACGCTACCCGCAAGAACAAATGCCAATGCAGCAGCATTCATCATGACCTCAAGGCTCATTAACATAAATAATAGGTTGCGTCGCACCATTACACCGTAAAAACCGAGTGCAAAAAGGATGGTTGCAACAATCAAACCATGTTCTAAAGGAATCTGGCCCATTATTCTTTTTCCTCTTCTGCACCTGGTTCACGTTTACCTAAGTGGTATGCTGCAACAAGGGCTGCTAGCAATAACATCGCGGCAACTTCAACCAATAGTAAATAGTGAGTAAAGAGTGCTTGACCAACTACTTTTGGTCCAATCACTTGTGCCCCAAGTGGTGCTGAAATTGTGGTGTATTCACCACCAAGCATCCAAACCAAAAGCAAGCCGAGTAAGAAACTCATGAGTGCTGGATATGCCCAAGCATCTGAAGAAAGCCATTTACGTTCTTGTTCTACAGTGTGTTGACCTAAATTCAACATCATCACCACGAAGACAAACAGAACCATAATTGCTCCGGCATAAACAATGATTTCAAGAGCACCTGCAAAAGGCGCCCCCACGATCATGAAAATACCAGCAACAGCAAGCAATGAAACAATTAGACTAAGTAAAGCGTGTACAGGGTTCGTGTTAGTCACTACACGAACCGTAGAAACGATGGCCACGAGTGCCATCAAATAAAACGGCCACATCATGGTAATAGACTCCGTACATCGATTGGTGCACTTTCTTTCTGCGCCTGACCTTTCTCTTTACCGTTAATTGCCATACCAGCTACACGGTAGAAGTTGTAGTCTGGGTATTTACCCGGACCTGAAATGAGTAAGTTTTCTTTCTCATAAACCAAGTCTTGACGTACATATTCACCAAGTTCGAAATCTGGTGTCATCTGAATCGCAGTTGTTGGGCAAGCTTCTTCACACATACCACAGAAAATACAACGTGAAAAGTTGATACGGAAAAATTCCGGATACCAACGTCCATCTTCTGTTTCTGCTTTTTGTAATGAGATACAGCCAACCGGACACGCAACCGCACATAGGTTACATGCCACACAACGCTCTTCCCCATCTGGGTCACGCGTCAACACAATACGACCACGAAAGCGTGGCGGCACAATCTGTTCAGCCGGTACTTCTGGATATAGAATCGTGTCACGTTTACGCGTTACATGGCTAAATACCATAAATAACGAACGTACAATCGATCCGAATCCAGCTAGAAATTTATACATTTTGTACTCCCTGCTGTCCTAGGCCTGATTCATCAGAATCACAGCACCAGTCACTAACAAGTTGACCAACGCCAATGGCAAACAAATTTTCCAACCAAAGTTCATGACTTGGTCATAACGTGGGCGCATTAAAGAACCACGAGCCAAAACAAACATCATTACAAAGAATGCTGTTTTAATCACAAACCAGAATACTGGCGGAACAAATGGAATTTCTAAATTGAATGGCGCTAACCAGCCACCGAAGAATAAAGTTACGATCAATGCAGAAATAAGTACCACGTTGACATATTCAGCAACGAAGAACATCCCCCATTTCATACCACCATATTCAACATGGTAACCTTCAGCCAATTCTTGTTCTGCTTCCGGTTGGTCAAATGGATGACGGTGAGTTACCGCAACCCCAGCAACCACAAAAATCAAGAAACCTAAGAATTGTGGAATGACGAACCAAACATCGCGTTGTGCTTCAACAATTTCACGAAGGTTAAATGAGCCTGCAATTGCAACCACACCCATCAATGAGATACCCAAGAACACTTCATAAGAAATGGTTTGAGCAGCTGAACGTAAACCACCAAGCAATGAGTATTTGTTATTTGAAGCCCAGCCACCAAACAATACTGCATAGACTGCAATACCAGCCATTGCCATAAAGAACAACAAACCGATACTCATGTCGGCAACACCCAGTGAAGGACTCACCGGGATAACCATGAATGAAAGAACCGCTGTTGCCATTGCAACAGCTGGTGCTAAACGGAATGTAAGTTTGTCAGCAAATTTTGGTGTCCAGTCTTCTTTGAACATGATCTTGAGCATGTCGGCAACGATCTGGAACATACCACCAGGACCAACACGGTTTGGACCATAACGGTCTTGCCACAAAGCAAGCAAACGACGTTCAATAAAAGACATCAACGCTGCAACTAAAACAACCACAAGCAAAATCACAACTGCTTGAACTACAGCGTAGGCAATTGGCCAGTTCTCAGCCCAAAGTGGCGTTTGACGTATAATTTCTTGATTCATGAATTACACTCCTAAAGCCACTGAAACAGGCTCAGCTAGTGACACCATTGGTGCTAAACCAACTGGGTAACCAATATAACCTGTAGGTAAATATTCAATTACTTGTACAGGCAAGTTCACACTGGTTTCGCCTGCTTTTACTGTAATACGTTGACCTTCTTGAAGGTTCAAACGAGTTGCATCTTGTTCGCCCACTGCAAACATAGCTTCTGGAATACGAGTTTCCATTGCAGGTGTTTTAGTTGTGAATTCACCAGAACCAAAAATATGATGCATTGGCACTAAGCGGAAACTTTCAGGGTTTGCAACTACCGCTACTGGAGCAACATAGCTACGTGCAGGGCGTTTTGCCAAGCGATCGAATAAACGAACACCTGAATCACCACCTTTTAAGTGACCACCCACTTCATCTTGGTATTTGTTCCAAGATTGTGGAGAGTTCCAGCCCGGAGCCCATGCAAATGGTACTAATGATGATGCTTTTTGCGGACCAACATAACCTTCCATTGAGAATGTTAATGCTGAATCTAGATCTGTAGGCTGTTTAGGCTCATGAACCGATAACGACGCACGCATTGCTGTACGACCTGAATAACGACGTGGTTCACGTGCAATTTTCAAACCATGTACACGGTAACCTGCATCAGGTGCCACATCTTGAATAGCTTCAAGTACTGGTACATTTTTTACGATGCTTTCAATCACATCATCAAGCAATGTCCAGTCTACAGCTTTACCTTTAATGCCAGTTTCAATGGCATGTAACCAACGCCATGATTCTTTAATTGCGTACTCAGGTTTGTAGTAACTTGGATCGTAAACTTGATAGAAACGCTGTGCACGACCTTCTTGGCTTACAACCGTACCGTCACCTTCGGCAAAGCTTGCTGCTGAAAGTACAATATCAGCCTGTTTCACAGTTTCAGTTTCACTGTGATCAAGCACAATTACTGTTTCAGCTTTATCAAGTGCAGCCTGCACTTGTACAGCAGGTAAGCGACGGAACAAGTCATTTTCAACAATAACAAGTGTGTCGTAGTCTTGAGCAAATGCTTGTTCGAGGCTTAAGCCACCAAACAATGCCAAGCCCATCGAGTTCACTTCAGGAACAACAAGACTTAAACCAGCTTTAGAACCTAAGTTCTGAGTCAACTCAGCCGCAGCTTCCATAATAGAAGCATCTTGCAAGCTAGTACCCGCAATGATTAATGGCTTGTTTGCTGCTTTTAACGTATCAGCAATGGTTTGAGCAAATGCTTTTGCATCGTCATCTAAACCATTCACTGTTTCGCCTTTCACTGCCGCAGCTACTGCAAAACCTAAACGAGCAATGTCATTTGGAGAAGCAACAACTTCACCAGTTGCAACATCGGCAAGACGAGTTTGAGTTGCAGCCAAGATATAGATCGGAGATTTTGCTTCTTGACCAATACGTTGTACAGGCTCAGCTAACCAGTCTGGCGTACGTGTTTTTGCAGCCATTTCACGAGCTTTGTTTTTCGCAGCTTGACGAACTGACAAGGCCATACGTGGTGCTGTTTGAGTCAGGTCTTCACCTAAAATCAGAACAGCATCATAGCTTTCGATTTCACGCATGTTCGGGTTATAAATGCCCTCGGTTTGCATGATAGATGCAGCAAGTTCAACAAGGTTTTGCTCTTTTTGCGCAACACCAGTTGAATAATTTGCCTGACCTACAAGCTCACGTAATGCATAGTTCGATTCCAAGCTTGCGCGCGGAGAACCGATACCCAAAACTTTTTTGCCTTGAAGCTTCGCAATCGTTTGATCTAAAGCTTGATCGACAGAAACAGTTGCAACAGTTTCACTGTTACGGAACTGAGGCTGACGTGGACGATCTGCACGGTTTACATAACCTGTGCCAAAACGACCTTTATCACAAAGGAAGTATTGGTTAACTGAACCATTGAAACGGTTTTCTACGCGACGGATTTCACCATAACGTTCACCCGGAGAAATGTTACAGCCAGAAGAACAGCCTTGACACACGCTTGGTGCATACTGCATGTCCCATTTACGGTTATAACGCTCTGAATGTGTCTTATCAGTGAATACACCTGTTGGACATACTTCAGTCAAGTTACCCGAGAATTCAGACTCTAAAGTACCTGATTCAGGACGACCAAAATACACACGAGATGCATTGGCATACACACCAAAGTCCGTACCGCCCGCATAGTCGTTGTAGTAACGAACACAACGGTAACAAGCAATACAGCGGTTCATTTCATGTGCAATGAATGAACCAAGTTCTTGGTTGTAATGCGTACGCTTTGTAAAACGGTAGCGACGACGGTCATGACCAGTCATCACAGTCATATCTTGTAAATGACAGTGACCACCCTCTTCACAGACTGGACAGTCGTGCGGGTGATTCGTCATCAAAAATTCAACAATAGATGCACGGAAATCTGTTGCTTCTTTGTCTTCAATCGAGATATAGGTATTGTCAGATGCTGGTGTCATGCATGACATGACTAAACGACCACGCGTATCTTCTGGATTCGCATATTGCGTAACAGCACATTGACGGCAAGAACCAACCGAACCTAAGGATGGATGCCAACAAAAATATGGGATGTCGATGCCCAGACTCAAACATGCTTGTAGCAAGTTTTCCGAGCCGTTGACTTCATACGATTTTCCATCGACATGAATTGTAGCCATAAGTCGAATTCCTTAAGCTTGTTCTACGTTGCTGGTTTGCACGACAGGACGAGTCGTCACTTTCGCTTCAAACTCACCACGGAAATGTTTGAGTGCGCCCATAAGCGGCTCCATCGCACCTGGTGCGTGGGCACAGAAAGTTTTACCAATCCATAATTTACGAGTCAATTCTTGTAAATGATCGATATCTTCTTTCTTACCTTCGCCTACTTCAAGTGCTTTAAGCGCTTTAACAGCCCATGGCAAACCATCACGACATGGTGTACAGAAACCACATGATTCGCGCGCAAAGAACTCTTCTAAGTTACGAGTGAGCGATACCATACATTGAGTTTCGTCTACCACCATCAATAAACATGTTCCCAAACGAGAACCTGCTTTCATAATCGTGTCTGCATCCATTGGTAAATCAATGGTATCAGCCGGTAAAAAGTCAGTTGAAGCACCACCTGGCAACCATGCTTTAAGCTTTAAGCCCTCACGCATACCACCCGCATGATCTTCAATCACTTCACGTGCAGTTGTACCAAATGGCAACTCCCAAAGACCTGGGAATTTTACTTTACCTGATGCACCATAAATTTTAGTGCCTGGGTCTTTTGATTTACCTGCTGATAAACCGATATACCACTCTGGACCACGAAGCATAATTGCTGGCAAGTTGTTATAAGTTTCAACGTTGTTCACAATTGTTGGACGGCCCCATGCCCCTGCAACTTGCGGGAATGGTGGCTTGGTACGTGGGTTTGCACGACGGCCTTCGAGCGAGTTAATCAATGCAGTTTCTTCACCACAGATATAACGCCCTGCGCCCGTATGTACATGCAGATCAAAATTCCAGCCAGAACCTAAAATGTTTTCGCCTAAATAACCTTTAGCACGAATCTGTTCTAATGCTTCATTTAAGTATTGAGCTGCCTCAATATATTCACCACGGATAAAGATATAACCTTGAGTTGCCTCTAAGGTATAACCCGCAATCAACATACCTTCGATCAATTGATGTGGAAGTTTTTCCATCAACAAACGGTCTTTAAAAGTACCCGGCTCCATTTCGTCGGCATTACAGATCAAATAACGTGGACCACCATCATTTGGTGCCATTAATGACCATTTAATACCCGCTGGGAAACCCGCACCACCACGACCTTTTACAGTTGCAGCTTTAATGACATCTAACACTTCAGCAGGTTTCATGCCTAATGCTTTTTTAAAGCCAGCATAACCTTCAAGTGCTTCGTAATCATCAGCACCACGAACTTCTTCACGTTTACTTAAACGCCAAGTGAGCGGATGAGTTTCTGGATTACCGTCGCCATAAATTGGTTTTGGTTCAGTATTCATACATACTTCTCCAATAACTGTTTAATTGATGTCACTTCGACTAAACCGTGAGTATCTTCATCAATCATTAAAGTTGGGCCTTTGTCGCAGTTGCCTAGGCAGCAAATTGGAAGCAGTGTAAAACGACCATCTGGTGTCGTTTGACCATACTGAATTCCTAATTCGCGCTGGAATGCTTCAGCAAGTGTTTCTGCACCCATTAAGAAGCAAGCAATTGAGTCACAAAGCAAAATCACGTGACGACCTACCGGGTGGCGATAGATACGGTTGTAAAATGTTGCAACACCTTCCAAATCAGCAACACTCATCGACAATAACTGTGCGATGGCATTCATTTGAGCGTCATCTACCCAACCATTACGGCGTTGTACACACTTCAATGCATCCAAAGAGGCTGCACGAGGGTATGGATAGTGACCAATGTGATGTTCGATGTCGTGAATTTCTTCCGCAGTCAAAATCCCTTCAACATTCACACGTGGCTTTTTATCAGTCAAAATCATCATTATGTGTTACCTCTTAGCGATCCACGTCAGCCATAACCACGTCAATGGTCGCCAGATAAATGATTAAGTCAGATACCAAACTGCCGTTAATCACTGCAGGCATTTGCTGTAAGTGAGTAAACGTCGGTGTACGAATACGAGTACGATAACTCATCGTCGATTTATCTGAAGTCAAGTAATACGTACTTGCACCTTTAACCACTTCAGTCATAAATGATGACTCGCCCGCTGGCATGACAGGACCCCATGAAACGCTCAAGAAGTGCGTAATCAAGGTTTCAATATCTTGTAATGTCTTATCTTTCGGTGGTGGAACAGCCAATGGATGATCCGCTTTATATGGACCAGAAGGCATGTTATCCAAACACTGTTGAATAATTTTTAACGACTCAGTAATTTCACGGAAGTGAACGAGTACACGTGCATATGCATCGCCTTCATACTCAACTGGCACATCAAAATCGAAGTTTTCATAGCCACTGTATGGACGATATTTACGAACGTCAAAATCGATACCTGTCGCACGTAAACCAGTACCTGTCACACCCCATGCAAGTGCAGACTTGGCATCGTATTGTGCAACGTTACGAGTACGACCAATAAACACAGAGTTTTTCAATGCTGCCGTGTAGTATTCGTTTAAGCGCTTAGGCATCCACTCTAGCAATTCTTTAACAAGTTTTTGCCAGTTATTTGGAAGATCGTGCGCTGTACCACCAATACGGAACCATGCTGGATGCATACGGTAACCCGTAATTGCTTCAACAATGTCGTAAACTTTTTGACGGTCTGCGAACATATAGAATACTGGTGTCATACCACCGGCATCCTGAATTGCCGTACCACAGAACAACAAGTGGTTATTAATACGGAACAATTCGTTCAACATGACACGAATGACTTGAGCACGTTCAGGAACTTTGATTCCTGCCATTTGCTCTACAGCCATCACATAAGGCATGTTCTGAGCACAACCACCTAAGTAGTCGACACGGTCAGTATAAGGAATGAAAGAATGCCATGTTTGACGTTCAGCCATCTTTTCCACACCACGGTGGTGATAACCGATATCAGGAACACAGTCCTTCACTTCTTCGCCATCTAACTGCAATACAACACGGAACGCACCATGTGCAGATGGATGGTTAGGACCCAAGTTCAGGAACATAAAGTCTTCGTCAGCGTTACCGCGTTTAAGACCCCAGTCTTCTGGCACAAAACGTAAGTGCTCTTGTTCAAAGTCTTGTTTCGCTTTGTCTTGCATGTACGGCGTATATTCTGTCGCACGTGCTGAATATTCTTTACGTAACGGATGACCTTCCCAGTACGTTGGCAACAAGATACGACGGAGCATTGGATGCCCTTCGAAATTGATACCGAACATATCGTAAGCTTCACGTTCATACCAGTTGGCATTTGGCCAGATATTGGTCGCTGTCGGAAGGTTAAGATCATTTTCGTTCAAGGCAACCTTGATACGAATGTCACTATTACGCTCAAGCGATAATAAATGATAGAACACAGTGAAGTCAGATGCTGGTAAACCATCACGATGAACACGTAAACGTTCATCCATCGCAGATAAGTCAAACAGCATTACATATGGACGTTCCACTTTACGTAGGAACATAAGGACTTCTTGCACGCGTGCGCGCTCAACCCAGACTGTTGGAAACTCTTCAAAAGTCGCCTGCACGTAAAAGTTCTCACCAAATTTGGTTTTGAGTTCTTCTACGATTGCAAATGCTGGGCGTGAATCAACTGGTGTTGACTCTGGCATAGCAATGTCAGTTTCAGCCATTGGCTTGGCTTCCTATTTAATACAAATTCTGTCAATTTTCTCGATGAACATATCGGTTAGATATGTCAAAGCACCGTCAAAAAATTATTTAATCTCATCCATAGAGCGTAAGTTTTTAACGGCAATACGCTGCGCATTCTTACGGTCACGTTCTGGCATCATCTTTGGCTTATACACTGGCTGAAGATCATCACCGATCACGGCAGAAAGCGGGCGTCGCTCTAATTGAATCTGGTCTTGTAAAAGCATTAAAGCTTGAATTAATGCTTCAGGACGAGGTGGACAACCTGGGACGTACACGTCAACAGGAATAATTTTGTCTACACCTTGTACTACTGAATAGATGTCGTACATACCTCCAGAGTTTGCACAAGCACCCATCGAGATGACCCATTTAGGCTCTAACATCTGTTCATATAGACGCTGAATAACTGGTGCCATTTTTACGAAACAGGTCCCTGCAACAATCATCAAGTCAGCTTGACGAGGTGAAGCACGGATAACCTCTGCGCCGAAACGTGACAAGTCATGCACACCTGTTAAGGTGGTTGCATATTCAACGTAACAACATGAGGTACCAAAGTTAAATGGCCACAAGGAGTTTTTACGCCCCCAGTTTACTGCTGTATGCAAGACATCCTCTAAACGAGTCATGAATACGTTTTTATTCACTTCCTCTTCTAGTGGATCTGTCACGATTTGACGTTCTTGCAATGGGTATTGATCAGCATCCGGATTCGCGCGGGTCAGAGTATATTTCATCCCGACTTACTCCTTTTCAGATGACAATGCAGGTGTAGTTTTTGACTTAACACGACCTGATGATTGAGCTGGAATCTGGCCTGTAGGGTCAGTTACGAGCTCTTCAATAGAGTTAAAGCGTGTAATTTCAGCAATATTCATTGTTGGTGAACCGATTTTAATCGCCTCACCTGCTGATTTACGGCGATCTGCTGGTGACCAACTTAAAGCACCTACAGAGAAGGCATAAACAAGCGCAATCAATAAATCAACGACAAAGATCACGACAGTGGTATATCCCAACCACCCTACTTCACGCACAGAAGTAGACCATGCATAGAGGTAAAGTGCCTCTAAGTCGAAGACAACAAAGAAAATTGCAACTAAATAGAACTTTGCAGACAGGCGAATGCGAGCGCCACCAGCACTCACGACACCCGATTCAAACTGCTCTTGCTTAGCACGCCCCCACGATTTCCCCCCGAGGAGTAAGGGAACTGTGAGCATAAAGACGCAAAGAAATGTAACGCCGATCACGAAGGCGATAATCGCCCAGTCGTATGGAGTAATGGCACTCATGCGGGGATAACTCCTGGCAGGCCTATTATTTAACAAAGAATGTATGTATTGGCCTTCAAATACACCAAACACAAAATTAATCCCGCCAATTGTACCTGATTTCTAATTTCGCATGCTAGTTGAAGCGTCTTAGTCTTTCGGATGATTTTCTAAACAAAACTATTCTTCTATGGGTTGTAAGGGGGGTTTCACCACGCATAATCGGTTTATTTAATAGTTTTTTTGTTTATGATGATTTTTTTCATTTTTTAATTTTAGAATAATTACACAGTTCATCGACCATTAAGTTTTTATAACTTACTTTTTTATAATATTAGTTTGTTTTTTATTGTATTCAACTTCCCCTCTGAATTATG
Organism: Acinetobacter sp. GW821-FHT09D10; assembly: GCF_059416285.1. Taxonomy (NCBI): domain Bacteria; kingdom Pseudomonadati; phylum Pseudomonadota; class Gammaproteobacteria; order Moraxellales; family Moraxellaceae; genus Acinetobacter; species Acinetobacter sp. GW821-FHT09D10. Next base: position 127,485 of record NZ_JBWKOW010000007.1, on the reverse strand, counting down.
ATGAATGTTTAGTCATACATAATATTTTATTACTCTTGGATAAGAGTGTTTATCATTAAGGGCAGCTGATGCCAGACTCACTTCGTGAATTTTCATTTCCCTCTTCTTTAAAATTTTTTCTCCTGTTTGGCTTCATTATTACGGTATGTTGTTTTATTGGCATCGCATCTCGTCCTTTAAGTTTTCTGGCGTTCTTCTGGCCAGCCAATTCTGTTTTGCTCGGTCTACTCATTCGCTTTCCGAGCACACGTCGACCCAGCACGTTTTTAGGTGCCTACATAGGTTATGTTATTGCTGACCTATTTCAGGGTACTCCATTTGCTCTCACACTCGTTTTAACAACGTCAAATTTTATTTATGTTGTTACTACCCTCGCCCTCTATATGTTTTTTAATCAGCATATTAAAGCGGCCTATCGAGGCTATTCTTACCTCTTTTTATTTGGTTTATGCGGTATAGGCAGCGTAGCAGGTGCATTGTTTGCAGCAACTTTTGTGCCTATGTTTAATACCAAATTTATGCTTGGTAATTTGTGGGATGAATTCGGTTACTGGTTCACTTCAGAACTACAAAATGCCCTACTTCTTTTGCCGATCATATTAAACCTACCTCAATATAGTCAGGTAAAGCATTATTTTTCGAGAAATCGTGGTTTAGAAGCAATTGACCTTTTACCTTTCTTGGCTGTCATTATTTCTATTGGCGCTAGCTATTATGACTCTGGTCCTGGTTCATTACTTTACCCGATTGCCGCACTCATCTGGTGCGCTATTCGCTACAAACCTATTATTGTTGCACTCATTACGACCTTTACCAGTGCCTATATTATCTATCATGTCTCTGGACATTATCTTTTACTCTATCCGAACGAATATTTAAGCAATACCATTTCCATTCGTATTGGATTAATCATGATGACGATTGCACCTCTTACTGTCTCTAGCATTAGTGTTTTACATTCAGAGTTAATTCAAAAGCTTCAACATGCCATTGCGCATGACGAGCTAACCTCTAGCCTCACCCGACGCCAGTTTTTGCAGTCGGTCAGACTACTTCAAGAAAAGGTATACAAGGAAAATAAAACCTCAGCATTTTTCATGCTTGATGTAGACCATTTCAAACACGTTAATGACAACTACGGCCATCAAATAGGCGACCGCGCCCTACAGACTTGTGTCACTACTATTCAAAATATTTTGCATCCTCATGACTTATTGGGCCGCTTTGGCGGTGAAGAATTTGCAATTTTTATTGCAGATACCACCAAGGAGAGTGCTTTTGATCTTGCAGAGCAAATACGCATTAAAATTAGTCAGCAACCGATTTATATTTATGGGAAATTACCAATTTTCATTCAAGTGAGTATTGGCATAAGTTTATATTCCCCATCTTCTCATAGAGCGATTGAAAATTTATTTAAAGAAGCAGATGACGCTTTATATCAAGCAAAACGCCAAGGGCGTAATCGGGTCTTTATATCTTTATAGGTTTTCATTTAATCATCTAGTGTAATGAATTTTATACAATATCCTATATTTTGCCATGTATGCTAATAACAGATAATAAGGAGAAAAATGCATGACTCTAGAATATACGCATAAACCAAACTACTACTTGTTTGCGCAGTTACTTGTGCGACATATAGAAAGCTATATTCACAAACATCCAGATGCTAACAATGCAATTTTTGACTTGCGAGATGTCTATGAAATATTTAGGCAAGATTTTGCGTCAACCACAACAAACCTAGAAGGTATTTTGCATATTGCGGATGAATATAAAATAGAAACGCTTAATGGAGATCAACCTCTTATTCAAAAATACCAGATCGATGCAAAAAATAATTCGTTGCTGATCGACTTTAATTCCGATGCGTTGACCAGCTTAAGAAGCGGAAAACCTATTTTGGAACCAGATGCAACTCGATTATAAGTAATGCAATAAAAAAGCACCTTCATGAAGGTGCTTTTTTATTGGCTTTCAAAGGAGGTTGTTTAAAGCGTTTTGCAGGCCATGTCATGATAAAGCGAGCTCCACCTAAGGTAGGACTTTCATCTACTTTAATTTCACCACCGAACCAGTAAGCAATACGGCTTACAATTGACAAGCCTAAACCATAGCCACCCGACGCACGAGTACGGCTATCATCTAAACGAGCAAAGGCTTCAAATACTCTTTGACGATCTTGTTCTGGAATTCCAGCGCCATCATCTTCAACACAAACAAAGGCCATACCATCGCTGTGAACACCACCTGTGATGCGAACTTTATTATCACAATAACGAACAGCGTTACCTACCAAGTTTTGAACAACCCGATGCAAATAACGACGCTCTGCATCCACTTTCAAATAAACAGGAGGAGCAACAAGTTCAATTTCTTTTTGCGTTTTTAAAGCTTCGGTTTCTACCGCAACTTGATCTAATACATCAAATAGAGCAATTTCAGCAAAATCTAATGAAGGTGTACCCTGCTCTAGTTTTGCATAAGTCATGATTTCATCAATTAAGGTATTGAGCGCCTCAATATCTTTATCAATCATATCAACCTGATGCATACGATGGTTGTAATCGTCTTCTTCTGCCAACATTTCTGTACCAAAGCGTATACGGGCAACCGGCGTTCTAAGCTCATGAGATACCGCTCTCATCAACTCGCGCTGAGCCTCGATTAAACGCTGAATATGATCAGACATGTTGTTATAACTTGATGCCAAGTTTGCCATTTCGTCACTTCCTTCAATAGGAACACGCAATGACAAATCACCAGACTTCATACGGTTTAACGCATAACGTACTTGGCGAATTTTACGTTCTAACGGCAAGATGAGACCGTAAACACCTAAACTCAGTAAGAATAGGCTAAATAAGGTAATTCCCGCTGAAAGCTGTAAAGGCATCCAGTTAAACATCGGAACTGGCCCAAGAACTAGAACTTGTGCAGGATGATTCGGTATTGGAGATACGATCGAAATGGTCGTGCCGCGCATTGTTGCACTATCTTTGTACAACATGACACTTTGGTCTTGGCGTAACCGACCAATTTGCTCGGAATCCAGATTAACATCTTGAATATTGTAGATATTAATCGGATATGAGAAATGTTTTTGAATCTTAGCAAGATATTCTTGTTCTTGCCCTGGATAAAACATTAGATAATCAAGTACAAAAATAGGGAGAGCCTTCATTTGGCGCTCACTAATTTTGTCTACTTTTATCGATAAATAGTGCTGAGGATCATCACGTAAGCCAATAATAATATACGCAATACTATTACTGGCATCGTAACGGACAACAGATTTTTGAGCTTCGATCCGTTTTTTCTCGGTACGAGATAACTCAACCTTGCTCGCATCAGTGTAATAAATTGGAAGTTCCAATAAATCTGATGCATCTGAAACCCAGTCTATTTTCTGTTGCTTCCCCGGTTGTCGAGCGACTCCCTCACTAATGACATAAGAAATACCATCAGTTAAAGATTCTCGGTATTCTTGTGCCCGTTGATAATTGATGATTTGTACAAGCAAATAACCAAAAACGGCAACCAAAACAACAAGAATTACCAGTCCCGCATATATTCGCAGGAATATGCTGTGTTTAAACACTCGACCAACCTTATAGGAAGTTTATGCAGATCTTATAACCCATTGGTTTCTTTAACGAACAAGTAACCTTTACTACGTACTGTTTTAATACGCTTTGGATTTTCAGGATCATCGCCAATTTTTGGACGAATACGTGAGATACGGACATCGATTGAACGGTCCTGACCATCGTATTCAATACCGCGTAAACGTTCGAAGATATCTTCACGCGATAAGATACGGCCGGCATTTGATGCAAGCAACCATAATAGGTCATATTCTGCGCTAGTGAAATCAACAAGCTCACCATGCAACGTTACCGAACGGCCGCCATTATCAATCACAAGGTCATCAAACTCGATACGTTGTGCAACTTCGTCTTCTACAGTTTTATCTGTACGACGTAATAACGCACGGATACGGGCTAAAAGTACGCGTGGCTGAACTGGTTTAGCGACATAGTCATCCGCTCCCATTTCAAGGCCAAGTACCTGATCCATATCTTCTGTACGTGCAGTCAACATAAGAATCGGTTGATGATAATGTGGACGAACTTCACGGCAAACGGTTAAGCCATCGGCACCCGGCAACATGACATCCAAGACCACTAGGTCTGGTTGTTCACTAATAATACGACGAATTGCACGGTTACCATCAGTTTCTACACCAACTTCCAAGCCGTTGCGGATTAAATACTCTTGAGTTAATCGTGCTAAACGCTCGTCGTCTTCAACGATCAGAATCTTTGGTAACTTTTCTTCTTGGCTCATATCATTGCCCCTATAAATCTCATTACATGCATCTTAAAAATCTTGCAGATACATTCGTTTATCATTTGCAATATACACACGTTTACATTGTAAACAAGTAGGCGTTCACCAAACTGATACATGACAACCATGTTTTGTTGCATTTTATTAACCTTTGAATTTTCTCGTGTTTTTAACATTTAGTTATTGTTATTAAATTTCATATTCTATTCATATTTCCAATGTATGAATATTAAACAAATTATTTCTTTAACTACTTTAATTGTATTTAAGTGCTTGTTTTTTGAGTTATCCACAAAGTTATCTATAAGTGTTTTTTAATAGCTTTGCTATGCTATCTCCCATCAAATCATACAGATAAAAAATTACTAAAAAGTCAAGATTGATCTGCTATGAAAAATCCCGTATCTTGTGTTCAAAATAAACTTTAACTACTAAGTCTTGTGTTTATCCCTCAAACATCGTGGCATACTTTTTGCTCGGTTCAAACGGTCTATAAACATAACAAAAGTGACAATGGAGCTATGCTGGCATGAGCGTAATTACTTCGACTCCCGGTCAAATTCAGGTGATCAAACGCACTGGAGATGTTGCTGCATTTGATGCAGAGAAAATTTCTGTTGCGATTGGTAAAGCTTTTCTTGCTGTGGAAGGTCAACAGAGTTCGGATTCAAGCCGTATTCACGACCGTATTACCCAACTAACGGAAATGGTATTAAATACTTTCACTCGCCGTTTACCATCGGGCGGTACGATCCATATTGAAGAAATTCAAGATCAGGTTGAACTTGCTTTAATGCGTACCGGAGAACAGAAAGTTGCCCGCGCTTACGTAATTTACCGCGAACAACGTACGACTGCTCGTCAGCAAACGAACTCAAACCACCATCCTACGTTACAAGTGACCGATGCAAATGGTCAGCTTCAGCCACTTGATTTAAGTGCATTACAAGCAACTGTAGCTAAAGCAGCCGAAGGTTTGGAAGGTATTGATGTTCAGGCTATTGTCGATGAAACCGTTAAAAACTTATATAACGGCGTAAAAGAGACTGATATTGCCACTACGATGATGATGGCAACACGTACTCGTATTGAACAAGAACCAAACTATACTTACGTGACTGCACGTTTGCTCTCTAGTGAATTAGTGAGCACAGGTTTAGCGTTCTTAGGCTTACCTACAGATACTCCTGAAAACACTGCACTCGAAGCCTTTTTGAAAAAAGGTGTAGAGCTTGATTTGCTTTCACCAGACTTGCTTGATTTCGATTTAGAGAGACTTGCAGCAGCAATTCAACCAGAACGCTCTAATCAGTTTACCTATTTAGGTTTACAGACTTTATTTGACCGTTACTTCATTCACTCAAACGGCGTTCGCTTCGAATTACCGCAATTATTCTTTATGCGTGTGTCGATGGGTCTTACGTTAAATGAGCAAAATAAAGAAGAACGTGCAATCGAGTTCTATAACTTATTGTCTAGCTTCGACTACATGGCGTCTACGCCTACCTTGTTTAACTCAGGTACATTACGTCCACAGCTTTCTAGTTGTTACTTAACAACGATTGGCGATGACCTTTATGACATTTATGGCGCAATGCGCGACAACGCAATGCTTTCTAAATGGGCTGGCGGTTTAGGTAATGACTGGACACCTGTACGCGCATTGAACTCTTACATTAAGGGTACAAACGGTAAGTCTCAGGGTGTTGTTCCGTTCTTGAAAGTTGCGAACGATACAGCTGTTGCGGTAAACCAAGGTGGTAAGCGTAAAGGTGCAGTATGTGCATACTTAGAAACTTGGCACTTAGACATCGAAGAATTTTTAGAACTTCGTAAAAACACTGGTGATGACCGTCGCCGTACACATGACATGAACACTGCGAACTGGGTTCCAGATTTGTTTATGCAACGTGTATTTGAAGATGGTGAATGGACGCTATTTACTCCTTCTGAAACTCCAGACTTGCACGATTTAACTGGTGCTGAATTTGCTGAGCGTTATGCTTACTATGAGTCTGTAGCGAAAGAAACAAACATGCTACACAAGAAAGTACGTGCTAAAGACTTATGGCGCAAAATGCTTTCTATGTTGTTTGAAACTGGTCACCCGTGGATTACATTCAAAGATGTATGTAACTTACGTTCACCACAACAACATGTTGGTGTAGTTCACTCATCTAACTTATGTACTGAAATTACCTTGAACACAAATCAAGACGAAATTGCAGTATGTAACTTGGGCTCAATCAACCTTGTACAACACGTTCAAGGTGGTGTGTTAGACCGTGAGAAGTTAGCTCGTACAATTAAAACAGCAGTACGCATGCTCGATAACGTTATCGACATTAACTACTACGCTGTACCACAAGCGAAAAACTCGAACTTGAAACACCGCCCTGTGGGTATGGGTATCATGGGCTTCCAAGATGCTCTATATGAAATGAACATCGCTTACGGTTCAGATGCTGCTATTGATTTTGCTGATGAATCAATGGAAGTGATTAGCTACTACGCGATTGAAACTTCAAGCAACTTGGCTGTTGAACGCGGTGCTTACTCAACATTCAAAGGTTCATTGTGGGATCAAGGTATCCTCCCAATCGACTCTTTAGAAATTGTTGCGAAATCTCGTCCAGAGCGTATGTTCGAAGTTGACCGTACTCAACGTTTAGACTGGGACACATTACGTGCCAAAGTTCAAAAAGACGGTATGCGTAACTCAAATGTGATGGCAATTGCTCCTACCGCAACCATCTCTAACATTTGTGGTGTTTCTCAGTCTATTGAGCCAACATTCCAAAACTTATATGTGAAATCTAACTTGTCTGGTGAATTCACTGTCATTAACCCATACCTCGTTCGTGCATTAAAAGAACGTGGTCTTTGGGACACAGTAATGGTTAATGACTTGAAACACTTCGAAGGTTCAGTACAAAAAATTGCTCGTATTCCTGAAGAATTAAAAGCAATCTTTGCTACTGCGTTTGAAGTGGATACACGCTGGATCGTTGATGCTGCATCACGCCGTCAAAAATGGATCGATCAAGCTCAGTCGCTTAACCTTTACATTGCTGGTGCAAACGGTAAGAAACTTGACATCACTTATAAGATGGCATGGTTACGTGGTCTTAAGACGACTTACTACCTCCGAGCTTTAGGTGCAACTTCTGCTGAAAAATCTACAATTAACACAGGTGCTTTAAACGCAGTTAAACCTGCGACTGTTGAAGCGGCTCCGGTTGCTGCCCCTGTTGTAGAAGCGAAAAAGCCTGAAGCAGTTGAAGAAGATGGTTTTACCCAAGCAGCTCCAGTTCCAATGGCTTGTTCAATCGACAATCCTGATTGCGAAGCTTGCCAATAACATTCAATAAAATTGCTCTTTTTCACTAAAGAGCAATTTTACAAGAGGTAAAGATTATGCTTTCTCATCTCAGCCATAACTATATGCTTGGTGTTGGAGTTTTAATCTTTGCCTTTCTTTTCTTTTATATGCCACTGGTTTACGCATTTTTCACAATACGTAAGCAACAGCGTAAGCAAAATAAGTAGTAGAGACCAAAGGCCCAAAATTTGGTCATACATCAATAAAACTTAATTTTGTTTACACATTAAAAGCGTATAGTAGGGACATCTTCGTTTAAGAGATGTCAAATATAGATATACACAACGAAGAGAGAACAAAAATGTCTATCCTTAGTTGGGACGATTTTGAAGATGATTCGCAAAAACCGGCTGCACCTGAACTCAAGTCTGCGCCCGTCAAATCGGAAAAAACGACTAATTCGCAGAATGTATCTTCTGCGGAGTCATCATCGCAGAGCTTGGCAACTTCACAATCCGCTGGAACCCATTCCGTGCGACCAACAGTTGCCTCCGATACGGTGGCTAGAGCCTCTGCAGCCTTAGAACATTTAGATGTTGCTCCTGGCCTTGAAGAGCTAGAAATGGGCGCACAGCGTGTTCAGGTTGACGACAAAGCGATGATTAACTGTCGTGCGGACTTGAACCAGCTTGTTCCATTTAAATATGAGTGGGCTTGGCAGAAATATCTTGACGGGTGTGCAAACCACTGGATGCCTCAAGAAGTAAACATGAACCTAGACATCGCGCTTTGGAAGTCTGAAAACGGCTTAACTGAAGATGAGCGTACGATTGTTATGCGTTCTTTAGGTTTCTTCTCGACTGCGGACTCTTTGGTTGCAAACAACTTGGTATTGGCAATTTACCGCCACATTACCAACCCTGAATGCCGTCAGTACATCTTGCGTCAAGCATTTGAAGAAGCGATTCACACTCATGCTTATCAATACTGTATCGAATCTTTAGGTATGGACGAAGGCGAAGTCTTCAACATGTACCGTGAAGTTCCATCTGTTGCACGTAAAGCAGCGTGGGGATTGAAATATACTCAATCTTTAACAGATCCTAATTTCCACACAGGCACACCTGAAAACGACCAGCGTTTACTTCGTAACTTGATCGCGTTCTACTGTGTTCTTGAAGGGATTTTCTTCTACTGTGGCTTTACTCAAATTTTGAGTATGGGTCGTCGTAACAAGATGAACGGTGTTGCTGAGCAATTCCAATACATCTTACGTGATGAATCTATGCACTTGAACTTTGGTATCGACATGATTAACCAAATCAAGATTGAGAACCCTCACCTTTGGAGCGCAGAGTTCCAACAAGAAGTGGTTCAAATGATTGTTGAAGGTACAATGCTTGAAATCGAATATGCGCGTGACACGATGCCACGTGGTGTATTGGGTATGAATGCAAGCATGATGGAAGAATATTTGAAATTCATCTGTAACCGCCGTTTATCTCAGTTAGGTTTACCAGAGCAATTTGCTGGTGTAACCAACCCGTTTGCATGGATGTCTGAAATGATGGACTTACGTAAAGAGAAGAACTTCTTTGAAACGCGCGTAACTGACTACCAAACTGGTGGCGCGTTAAGCTGGTAAGTTTAAGCATCCGTCACGCGACACATAAGTTGTCATTTGCGACGCATAACATGTCATTGAGCGACACATAAGTTGTCATAGACACCATAGTAAAAAGGCTGCAATTCGCAGCCTTTTTTCAACCTTAGATTAGCATTTGAAGTGCAACACCATATTGTTGTGATAATAACTAAATGGACTAAACTCAACTGAGTCACTACTTAGTGGTGCAATACCACGCTTAAGGCACTCTGTTGTCCATCTTTTCGTTTTTTGTATGTCTAACAAATTGGATAAATTATTGACTGATGTTTCGTCTTTAATCTCAAAAGGAATAACGAAGATTAATTTATGTATAAAACTTTCTAAGCCATGAATTACATCTAGCATTACGCGTATTTTTTGCTTCTGGGTCAAATACTTCCCTTTTTTATGCTCCAACTCAAAAAAAGTATTATTTAAATATTCTACTTCTAAAGCAAAACCCTCTTCATTTTCAACTGCAACGCATTTATTTCCATTATGAGCTAATGGAAATACATATCGTTTCACCAACTGTAACAACTCAGCATTGTGCTCTCTATAGTACGGAAATGTACATACTATTAATAATACTCGATATATTGAGCATCCTATATCAAAGGCAGCTGTCCTGTAGTTTTTACTATCTGCAATACGTAAAAAAATAATCAAGGCAGCTAAAGAGTCTAATCCAGCTAGTCGTTCAAGCCTCTGAAGCTCTTTCGTATATAAAAAAGAAAACAACTCGTTAGATAATCCATCTTTATTGTATTTAAATAAAATCCTTTGAACCTCCCATGGAAGATATCTTATTCCTTCCTTGATAAGCCAATCCACTCCCTTGTGCCCACGCATTGCTTCCCAAAGAATATTATTAAGCACCTCAGAAGTACCACGTAGTTGTTGTTCTACCAATTCAACTAATCGCTTATTAGGTGTATGCCGTCCAGCCGCATAGCCTGACCACTTATTATTGTGATAAGGATCTCCATATTCATTTTTCCCAAATGCCATTGGTTCAATAGCCTTCTCAACTTGATAAGACGTTTTTAATGACAACCTATATCTCACCTCCTCGTACCAAAGTTTTACTCTCACAATATCTATATCATCACGCCTCTTACGGCACCTCTCTCTCATATAAGTCCCTTTTTTAAATCAGAACCCTAAATTAAATTAGTCTTTGTAAATTATATAATTAAATACTATTAATAGAGTAAAGTTAATACAGATTTTGCCTTTCTAGTATAACTCTCCATCCGTCTATATCATATTGTTAGGACAAGCTAGGACAGAGCAGGAATGCAGCACATCACTCCAGTTAGTGTAGAAACCATTGAACGTGAGCTTTTTGAACGCCATGGCCCGATGATTGCAGATGATGCATTACGAGTGGCTCTAGGCTATCGATCCACTGATGCATTCAGAAAAGCACTTACAAGAAAAACTGTACCGATCCCAGTCTTTTCAGTTAAAAACCGTCGCGGGAAATATGCATTGGTAAAGGATGTTGCAGAGTGGTTAGTCAAACAGCGTAATGCTGCTATAACGCAACAAGAGCTTAAAAAATAAAAATTATTAGAACTTCTGATTACTCAGATTAAAAGCCAATAACATAGGAGAAGTAAGCCATGACATAAAATTCTGCCCAAATAAAAACGGACCCTTTCGGATCCGTTGGTTCTATACGTGAAAGTACAGAGATGTGAGAATCCTAGTATCTTCCGTATAGAGCCAACAGTCAAGTTTTGCGTATTTTTTACGCAAGAATTAACTCATCCCTAAAAATGGGATGAATGGCTATACATACTGGAAATACTATATGTACGCTTTTTCTTTTGATGATAAACACAATCCTCATCAATCTATTCTCAATCAAATTAATAACGCTTTTAAAGCAGAGCCGAATCTTGCCTCTATAATCCATGGTCAAAGGAAAATCTACCAAGGCTGCTATGGACGAAGAACTGCACTTTTCCCCAGCGCAAAATCTGGGGGCTCCATTCCTACCGAAAGTCGTCTTGAATTGGCACACGTTATTTGTCTTGAGAAAAACCCACAGGTTAAATGTTTTAGATCTCAAGCTCTCAAAATCGCTCTTGGAGAAAAGGAATTCTGTTACCCAGATTTCTTAGTTCAAACAATCAACAACCAATATGAAGTTCATGAAATTAAACCCAATATCTCCAGCCTATCTGTAAATGATCTAGACAAATTTCTTAGGTTAGCAACATTCTTATCCATCCCATTCCTTATAATGGCGAATCGGCAGAGAGCTTCTTAGCTAGAGTTGCTGAGCTTAATAGACATTCATCTATCGAGAGATTAATTAATAAAGAGCAGCGCCATTTCTTGGCACAAAGCGCACCGAATTGTAGATTAGCAGATCTTCCGCGTTTTAAGTATGTCTTACAACTACTTAATATTGACCCAAATCATCAAAGTCTTGCTTTTGCAAAAGCTGGCCCCACGAGCCGATCAGCGAGAAAATGGAGCAATATAGAACTGCATGAAGATTTATTAAAATACTATTCTTGTTCTTATTGCCCACAATGCTTAGAAGAACAGCCATTTTTTAAAAAAATTTGGCTTTTACAACCCTTATATGCATGCCCAATACACTCTATTTTCCTTGTCGATAAATGTTATCAATGTGGATACTCAATATCGCTTAGCTCAGGAGTGACAAAATGCAGTCATTGCCATGCACTATTGCAAGATGCACCTAAGATTAAATGTTCTTCGATACAGGTCATTAGATGGTTTGTTGAAATTCTTAATTATGATTCAAATGAATTCTTTAAACATTTCACTGCATACTGGCTAGCAATACTTAGCTTCTCTAAGCTTGATAACTCCATGAGCATTGAAGTAGCGTTAGAAATGACATATGAATATTTTAATGTTCCTAATCAATCCGTTGATAGATTAAGTACACTGGTTAATCAACGCATCAAACTAGCGCACCCTAGAATTCAACTGCTCCCATTTTTGAAATACTCCAGATTATTTAAAAATTATGCAGCTTTAGTGGAGGCAAAGTGTGACGTTTATACGCCTAGTGATGAAAGCTGTACTAATGATATAAAAAGGGCTGAATTAAAACTTATTTTAGATATTACACATAAAACGCTCGACCATTGGATCGATCAAGACTTTCTAAAACTCGATGATAATCAATATTCTTATAGTTCCATCCCTAGCAATTATATTGAAAATTTCCTAACGACAACACAGCATGAAACTTTATTACAACAACCACGTATGAAGAAGATTTGCCCATATCCTAAGCAATTAGATTTAAAAGAAATTGCACAAAAGCTCGATATACACTACGAAACTGCACGCAAATTAACGAACATGGGATGGTTCGATTTGGATCAACTTTGTAATGATGCAAAAGCAGCTAAAGGATATTCCTTTATAAAGCTAGAAAATTTCCAAAATGAATATATCCTTGCCTCAACACTCGCAAAGAAATTAGGCCTTAATCCTACAAATTTTGTTGAAAAACTAACAAGCATAGGGATTGTTCCTATTCGAGGTCCACATATCGATGCTTCCCCACTAAATATCTATCTTAAGCGCTCCGTTAATCATCTAAGGAAACATGATTTTGATGAAATAATACGTTATCCCACTCGCACAGGCAGGCCTAAAAAAGGCGTTACTCCACTAAAAAAAAAGCAGAATTTTTTCTCGTTAAATGAAGCAGCAGAACACTTAAACATTAGCCCCAATAAGGTTTCTGTTTTGATTAATAAAGGAATTCTTATTAAAGATGTCAATTATCCTTTATCCATTAAAATTCCAAAAATATCCGTACTTCGGCTAAAGCATAAATTGCTGAGTGAAAACTCAATATCTACAGAGCAAGCAGCAAGACTACTCAATTGCTCAGTGAATTGGTTAGGTGAATATTGGTGCAAATCTGGTTTTTTAACTATAGAAAATTTGGTGTATTGGAAACTCGTTCGGCAAAAGGAAGTTGATGAAGTCCTTAAGTTGAAAGAAACCTATATGACGGGAGCCGAAGCTAGTAAATTGCTAGGTATGCCCCACTCACATATTACAAATTTACAAGCTCAAGATATTATACAAGCATACTATTTGGGTAATTCTGAATATAGAATTCGCCTATTTAAGACAAAAGATGTTATGAAATTGAAATATTCAAAAGATGAGACATAAAACTGAACTATCTCATAGCTATATATTTAACTTTAGTAAAATACTAAGTCATTTCCAATAATTCTTTTTTCATTTTATCAATTCTAGAAGCTAAACCTTCAGTACAGTTTTTATGTCGTTCATAAAGTGGATTATTCTTATCATTCCAGTCATTGAGAATGTCATTAGCTTCTTTGAATTCTTCCTCCAGCTTTACAATTCTACGTTGTAATGCCACTTTTTTATCCCATTTTTTCAATAGTTTTGCTTCAACTTCTTCAAAAGTAGTTTCTCCATCAATAATCTTTTGAAAGTCTTCTTCATATTCTTTTTCAGCCATATCAATAATTGATTTTGAATAAGAATGGTTCAATATACTTTTAGCTGACTCATGAGCTTTTTGCCGTTTCAGAACTTCTTGATCTGCATACTTCCGTTTATTATTGATCATCAAACACCTCATTTTAAAAAATTAAACTAATGCTTAACAATACAGCATTTAATTTTTTCAGATCTCTGTAATCCTTTTATAACTTCATCTTCATCTCTGATAAAACCTATATCATAAATTAAAAAATAAATGGATTCATATTCAGTAGAATAAGCAATAATATCTGCATTCATCTCATCAATTATTTCAGCTAACTTACCCTGACGATTACAAATTTTAATTTCTAACACCATGTTTTCATTTCTGAAAACAAAATCAGGTACTGACTCCTTTCCTGCTATTTTAACTCGCCCAGTCTCTCTGTCGTAATCAATTCCTTTTTGCTTTCCTTTGCCAATTAATAAGCTTTCAATACCATTCTGTACACTTTTTTCATTCGGAGGAATATCATAAATTGCTTTACGAAGATTTGCTTTTAAAAAATTCAAGATATTGTCAGCTTCAACTTGTGCCAACCCTCCTGAAGCCTCAATAAAAGATTTAAGTATTAATAAGTTAGAATAAACATCATCAAAATACATTCTCTGCTGAATGGTAACCGTATCGAAAGCAGAAGGAACTTTCTCTAAGTTATACATGTCTACTGGCGCATTAATATCTATTATCTCACGAGCTTTTATTAGTATCTCATTATATTTCCGCATAAATATTTTAAAACTTGAGTGTAACCAAACGTCATCTTTTCTTGAGTTTCTTGAAGCATCCATTGCTTTTTGTAAAGCTATACATTGATCACGTATCTCTTTTAATTTAATTTCCTTAACCACTTTACCCTACCTCTGAATCACCTATATACAATTAAATCATAGTTTTTTTTGTACAATAAGATTGTATCTGAAAAAATCTATATTTTTATATTTCCCAAAAAAACTACTAGAAATTGACCTTAAAAAATGATAAAAATACTTACATAATGTCAAAAAAAAATACATAAATTTACACTTTATTTAGATTTCGTGTGGGAGGGAGCTTTCAATGTCTTTTGATGCATCGCCATCTTGGAGTGGTTTCAACTACCAAGGTAAGGTCGCACTTTATTACTCTTTAAAATGTATCAACGAGGAATCCATCGAAAAAGATTTCTCTAATTATAGTTTGATGCTTGAGAATAATGAAGATTTTGAAATTATTATTGATAACGCTCCTATCTCCTTTCATCAAGTAAAAGCATATGAAACATGTAGCTATAGCAAATATTCAGATGCTCTTTTAGAAATCACGTTAGAACTATCAAAACATCCCAATGTAATTGGGAAAATTCATACATGGAAAGTGATAAACCCTAGGCCTAGTTTTAATGATATAGCATCATCAATTACCAATGATCTTAAAGAAATTTTAGTTGAATATCTTTTCCCAACTGATAGGACATCAACTCTCCATAAAGCAGCATCCGATGCCACGCAGATATCTAAAACTACATCAATCATTAGAAATGCTTTTAAAAATAAAACCGCTGTAGAATTAGCTCAACTTTTATCAGATATACACAATGGTCAGAATAATGCTATATCAAGGCTAGAAGCATACAGATACGATGATGGCAATTCATTTTGTGATCTCAGTAGTATAAATGACAAAATTAAATCAGAATTATCAATTTCCTTCACAAGGCTAAGCATTTCAGTAACCCACGATCAGTTGGAGAAAGCTTTTCTATACTTCTTAGGAGTTATGGATAAATACATCATACAACGCCACAAAAACAAACAAAATTCTCAAAAAATTCCTATTCATTTTACTGAAATTATTAGTGTACTTAATAAAGATCATGAAGATATGAGCAAAGAATATTTAGCTTATCATTTTAAAGAACGATTTGCCTACCATATTGAACATTACATGGATGATCCGGATGAAGGGTATATAAAACCTAATGATGGAACCTCTTGCAATTTACAAGAGATATGTAAGTTTCTGCTAGGTTTAAGTCCTCTTGAGCTTTGGGAATATTATCGTCATTTCTCCCCACAAATACAGCTCAACCATCAATGCAATATCGATAATGCACTCGAGTCAAATAGTGAAGGTATTCGCTACGTACTTATAAAAATTTTTCACACTATAAACTATCAGAGATTCATTATTAACAACTCAAAATATAAATTTATTTATCGTAATGCAACACCCCCATATCAACATTATTTACCAACTACAATTACTAATACACCACGTCTTTCCCAAATTGAAAGGCATATTACATCAAACCCGAATATAAATGAGATTTTATATGAAATTGAAAATCTTATTTATAACGGTATAAATCATCATCGATTCTCTCCATTATCATCAATGCATACAGAAGCCCCCATCGCAGAAGATGCAGATAGCCGCCTCAAAAGAGATGAGCCTTTAAGATTTATAAACCTTATCCCCTTATCAATCGCAAAGGATGAACTATCTTAATGATCAAAATCCTCAAAAACATACTTTCAAGTAATGGATATACTCAAATAAATATTGATTTACCTTTTCAAACTCAAACTATCCATCTTTTTAGTCCAAATGAAGAAAATGAACGTGAGGAATATTTCGTCACGATTCAACTTCATAATCAATCTAATGAAGCAGTTCAAATCTTACTAGAACAAGATGCACAAGAATTATTTGAATTTATTAGTCAATCAGGAGTAGTAGGGCTCTCATTTGAGAAAAACTGTACTATGTTGATTTGTCACAATGAAAATGCAATAGATCGACAACTAATTCTCTCAATTGAGGAGGATCAGTATAATTTCAAAAAAAATGTGATTACTCATTCTCTACATGAACTTGAAGATTTACATAATTATCTAACGACTAACAATATTAACGAAATTACAAATACTGTAATTAATGAAGTTATCAATGGTGAAAATGGGAAAGACTTTTTAGAATTTAAAGGTAGTCAAAATAATTCTCAAGGGTATTATTCTCTCATAATGAAAATTATACTTAAACTACCCTTTATTACTTATAGTCCCAAGGAAAAAGAACTAACGAACCTGTGCCTTGATATTGAAAACTCATTTGCCCCACGCTACCTCTCAATATACAGCCAACTTTTAACTTCAGAGAAAGAATGGTCTGAAGATGACAACTATAAGCAGATAGAAAAAATTTGGGGAACATTGGAATGATTAGTTTAAATAAAATCACTCTGAAGAACTTTAAAATATTTGGTAATGAACCATATGTCATCAATTTTGAAGATAGTAACCTTGTCTTACTTGATGGTCCTAATGGATATGGTAAAACCTCAGTTTTTGATGCTATCGAATTGGGTTTAACTGGAAATATTTCTCGATTGATTTCTCTAGAAAACCGCCAAAATCCAGCGGATGTAGTAGTTGCACATAAAGGCGCAGAGAATGTCGAAATAACTCTTGAATTTAAAAATGCCGAATCCCAAACTAGAGTTTTCAAACGAAAACTTAAATACCCTATTCCTAGTTCATTCAAGAAGATTTCAAAATTTACTGAATTATGGGAACTCAATGAAGTAGTAGATGAAACTCTAATTCAGGCAACTGATAAGTCTTTAGAAGAATATTTTAACAGCCAAGACTTTTCAAGAGATTTTCTACTATTCCACTATGTACAGCAAGAGGAGACTTCACGGTTTCTGAAATCAAATAATGAAGCTCAACGGGCAATTGAACTTGCACAACTTTTTGGTAATACCCGAGAGGCAGATGAAAAGCTAGTTAAATTATCAGAAATCGCAAACAAGATAGGAAGTACTAAGAAAACGTATGCAAAACGTATTGAAGAGATTAAACATTTATACAAAATTGAAGACGACAGCTATATCTCAAATAGTACTGCTGAACAACATACTTATGCTTTACCATGGTTAGTTGAGACTAACACATCACCTTTTTGGGATCTGGTGTCGATCTCTGATCTTAATCAAGAAAAACTTAATAACTCTTTAGCCGAAATCACTAATGTTAAAAATTTACTTACACATCAAAATTTTTTCATAAGAAACCGTATTTTTGAAAGAGTAATTCAGCAACGTGAATTTCTTGAGATCTATATCGGATACTTTAACTCTATCCAAAATTACGATTTATATCTGAATCAGAATCACTCATATCATATTGTTAAGAATACTCTTTCTACTCTCAAAAGTGGTGATTTAAAAGCTATTGGTAATATTTCTAACTTTAAAACTATCTTCCAAATACTGATGCTAGGAGATAGTAATACTTTTGAAGCGGCACTATTAGCTCTTATAGCAGAAGAAAATAAAGCTAGAGGATTAAGTTCTATTTACTCAGAATTACTCAAACATCACGATGCTATGACTGCTGGACTGCATCAAATACCAAATGAATCTAAATGTTTACTTTGTGGTCAAGATTATGAAAGTCACGATGATTTAACTAAGGTAGTAATGCAACATAGTCTTTTACTCCGATCTGAGCTTTCTGAGAATGACAAATTGCTTGTAACTACTCGAGATAATTTCAATACAACCCACCTTTCCCCATTAATTCTTGCCTGTTCTACTTATCTTGAACAAAAATTGATTGCATCACATGAAGATATAAATCTGCTTACAAAAGCGAAGAATATTAGTGAGCGTCTTGAAAATCTTCAAAAGTGGCTACAATCAGAAAATATTGAGCATCATGATTTGATGGGAGCTACTTTTCCTTTGCAAAATAGTCTTAATCTTACAGAAGCAACTAACAAAATAAGCGAACGAATACGCTCGGCTATTGGTATTCCACCAGAGAGTTATGATTTAGCTAATAATGGAAATATATTCGAGAGAATCTATAGAGATTATTTTAATAGCGAACAAGACAAGTTAACTCAAGTCAATATTGACGTACTTAACCAAAAAGAAAGTTATATAAAAAATCTTTATTTTAGTTCAATGAAACAAATAGTAGATGAACTTATAGAACTTAAGAAACGATACAATCTACTTGATACTGCCTCAAGTGATATTACTGAACTCATCAATATTGTACGCACAAAAATTCGTCAATACAGAAAAAAATTAATTACTGAGATTGAAATTCCTTTTTACATCTACTCTGGAAAAATTCTACAAACACACCAAGCTGGGCACGGTCAAGGAATATTTATTAAAGATCCAACAGGTGATGATGAGCTGAAAAATGTACGACTAGTTTCTAATTGGGAAAGTGACCATGACATCCTTAATACAATGAGTTCTGGACAAATATCCGCAGTCGTTATTTCACTTACCTTAGCTTTACATCGAGTTTATTCTACGAGATTTTCAACAATCCTAATTGATGATCCTGTTCAGACTATGGATGATATAAATATGTCGTCATTAGTAGAGGTTTTACGAAATGACTTTAGTCAAAAACAGATCATCTTATCCACTCATGAAGATAAGGTTGCTAAGTATTTTACTTATAAATATTTGAAGCACAATGAAAGTGTAAAGATTGTGAATCTAATGCAAAGAAGAGAATACATACCTAGTAATAAGTATATATACAAATAAAGGCAACTAGCTCGGACTCTATAGTCCGAGTTTTTTTGAATAATTATTCAATTGATTTACTAATTTCAAGTATAGCCTAGCTTCATTATTAATCTACAACTCATCTCATGAAATGAAGATGTAATGTATTTAGAATACTTAATATTTATTAACCAATCAAAAAAATATCAATCCAAAAATTAAAAATCACCCTAATCACTTTTAAACTTCAAATCTAAATCACCCTTATGATATCCAAGCCATTCATTAGATGGACGTTCTCCTGCATGATCGCCAATTTCTTGTTTTTCATATGCTGAAAAATATCATTTAAAACAGTATACTTAGCAAAAGTTTCATCAAAATTTATAGATTGTGATATCTGCTTAAGGTAAATTTGCAATCCATTTGATGAATGTTCCTCATCTAAGTTTTGCCAATCCTTTGGCACGACGATGTATATATCACGGCTTGAGATGTAATTTAAAACTATCAAAAGCCCACTAGGATCGAAATCAGAGTAAACTGCAATTTTAGCTGTATCAGCTAATCTTTCTAACAGCTCATTAACCAACTTAATATTCTTTCCTTGTCCGCGATATAGAAAGAGGCTACCCTGCCATTGCTCTGGCAAATACTGGTGCCATTTATATAAGTGGACCATCATGTCGCCATTTTCTACAATAACCAGTTGTTTAATAGCACTAGTATCTACTTCGTTAATATCTATTGTGGCTAGAAACTTCGGATGTGATATATCTAACATACCACTTTTCAGAGGTAATGCCGCTTTGACAGATGCAAAGACTAGATAATCTGAAAAAACAGATTTATTAGTGTCCTTTTCATTAATACTGTATTTAACATGTTCAAATCGAGATAATCCCTTTGGAATGTTAATATCAGCTTCAACTTTCCTATATTGCTTATAAATCTGATCTAACCTCACAAAGTCTAAATCATCTAGATGCAAATCACGGCCTCTAACCCTGCCAATTGCCTCAGAGTCATGTAGCATCCGCCACGTATTATTCAACGATACTTTTTTCGTTCTATTGAGCAATGCCTGTTGAATAACATTTAATTGAGTACCAGTAATCATGACAACCTGTTAAATACGTTTAATTACGACATCTTGAACTAACCAGTTGCCGTTATAATTAGGAATGATATTTTCGATAAAATGCATATCTAATACCCCAGCATAATATTCATAATTATCACGATACGAACTGACAAGATGCAATACCCAAGAATTGATTTCAACTTCTGGCTTTAAGTCTTGATAACATTGTACAGCAGTGAGCTCAACTGGCCCTTGAGGATGCATCAACGCCTCAAAGAAATGGTTTGATGCAACCTCTAGCGCTGAGGGTTCTACCAGAACTTCTGCATCTAACTGTATTTCTACCTCAACAATTTCTTTTTCAGCTTCTTTTGTTGTCTTCTCTCTATTTTCACTCGCTTTTCGTGCGATTAGCTCCAATGTTTCCTGTGCTCTGTATGAACCTAAATCAGCATAGGCCGTGAATTGTGGTTTATAAACTCGAAAAAAAGGGCTAGGTGCAGTGCTTTGATCTAATATAGAATTTAGCTGTTTACCAGCCAAAAAACTATGTACAGCATCAATCATGGAATTACGTTTCTGAATTTCTAAATCTTTCTTCCATCGGAGTAGATATTCATTCAATACATGCCCTGCATTAATCAGTTCTTTATGGCACTTAAAAACGATCGGTGTTAACCGTTTGGTAATCAGACGTTCAATCTCTTTGTCTCCAACACCAAGTTGAGCCAGTTTGTCTGGTGACAGCTGAACCATGATATCGCTTAATGGCTTTAAATCCTGAATTGCTTTTTCATTAGCTCTAATGCGGACTTCCAGATCACTAATAATCAATAATTTTTCATGAACTTGGCTAGAAAAATGAACATAGTCTTCAACAAGTACATTAGACAGCTCTAGGAGCGCATCGATTAATTCTCCTTGGTCATATTTTGCATCTTCATAGTTTCTCTGTTTAGAAAAAGCATACGAGTGTGCGCATTCCTCTATTCGGATTATGAGCGATGCAATCTGACCAGGACTATTCTTAATACGTCCTCTGCGATCAAAATGAGATACAAACCGTAATACGTTACTTTGAATGATAAAACCATCAAGATCACGATAGCCTAATCCAGCTTTAGCTAACGACTCAATTTTATTTTCAATATCATAAGTACAGTCGATGATGCCATGTTGGTGTTTAATGGCATGTCCTATTAAATCAATATTATTTGTTAATAAACGACATGGCACTAACGCTGGATGATTTTGATCTGACATAATTCAATCCTGTATTATAAAAGAGCATCTTGCTTTAGTTGACTATCTGAGTCTGACTTAATTTGTTCACATGCTGCAATATACTCTAACTGTTCATAGAACAAAGACCATTTAGCCGTAGCGACATAAACTGAACCAGTGTCACTACCAGTATTAAATAAATAATTTTCAGCGGTCAGATATTTCAGCACGCTCTCCAAGTGCTCTTGAGATGAACTAGCAGTATTGGAACGTCCTAGTTTTTTAATAATTTCTTTCAAACGACTTTGTAGATACTCTGATTGCTCAATCGCTGAGAGTAAATGGCCTTTAGTTATAATATCGTTATAAGCAAGAGGTTTACTTTCTGAGTGCAGAGAGCGGCACAAGCGTACCCATTCTACAAGTGGTTCAATTTTGCTGACGAAAGCATTAAAATGTGACTCTATGCTATCTTGAACCTTACGCTGTTGGACATTCAGATATACTGCATAAAACCCATATCCATCATGAGTTTTTACACATTTACGGTCAATCTTGTGCAGAAAATCATTCATCTCATCAAAAAAGACATTATCTAGCAGCCGTTGATAATGTAGCGTAAAGCAAAGGTTATCTATAACTTCACCACTAATGAGTAGGTGAACAATCTCGGAAAAAGCTTCGTTATTCATCAGCGATCTCCATGATTTGAGTATTAATTTTATTGCTAGATTGATGCTGATTTAATAATGGATTATCTTGAACAATTGACCTAGCAATGTAGTGTCGGACACCCATTTTTTTATCTATGTCATTCTTACAAGTGAAATATTTCCCTAAAATATCGTCCATTTTGGGTTGAGCGCAAACCAAATTAATGTTTCGCTCACGCATAAAATCTAGCAATTTACCGCAATTTACCGTGTCAATCTGCCCCAACTCATCGATTGGTAAATGAATAATAACATCTGGATCAGGACATAACTTTCTTGCTAAGGCGGTAAAAATCACCAAAATAGCTAAACGTGAGATGCCCGTACTACTAGAGTTTTCAAAGTCATTATCATTTCTTACCTCAACATATCGATCATTTTCAGTGAAGTTAATATTTAACTCAACCAAAGAGCCAATATCATTCGTTATGGACTTAGAACTATCTAACACACGTAACGCCCTATCAAACGAATCAAGAAGTGAGTCATCTGGCAGGGCATTAAAGTTATCTGCTGACGGTTCCCACTCCATCACAAATTGTTTTAAATCGCTGTTAAAACCACATCTATCAATCTTTGGTTCCAGTTTAATGTTAATTTCGTCCAAAAAAGTAAATGGGTTAGTACCGTTAATTTGATTGCTTAGCTCACGTGATACTGTTTCCACCTTATTTTTAAACTGGCGTAAAGACTGATAATAGCTGACAAAGGAATTTGAGATCACTTCAAATACATGGATGACTACTTCTACTTTCTGAGGAATATCATAATGGTACATTTCCTCAACTTCACTCATTGCACTCAGATAATACGGAGCACTGTCTACTCTAAAAGCATATTTCGACATTCGATTTAGCCACTGTTGTTCAAGTTCACTACCTGTGGCCGCTTTTAATGCTTTCAATACAGCATAATAAGCATCTTTGAGCGCTTTCAATTGCAGCTTAAAACCATCCAACTTTTCATGAGTGTTATCAATAAACCATTCAAAATCTAAAGGTAGGTTGTCATGTATCGCTTTAAATTCTGGAAAATCATCCAGTTTCTCGGAGATTAATTTAACCAAATTCGACAGTTTTTTCTGGTTAGTATCTATTTGAACAAGTTTATTATTGATTGTGGTAATTTCTAAGCCTGCCTTTTCTTCTATGTCCTTTAGTTTCTGGTCAATTGCACCCACCCGAACAACCAGACGCTTTAATTCAGCTTCAAATTCAAATTTATTAGTTTCTAAGTCATTTTTTTGAGAAAACTCAGTTTCCAACCACTTTTTATATTCAGTAATTTTAGCGGCATATGACATTATCAAATCGACTTTTTTATGCGCAGCAATTTGCCTATTTTCCGCATTCTGAATAGCATCTGTATCTGCTGATTCAGTTTTCAATGCACGTTTTTTAGCTTGTTCCAATTCTTTAATTTGTTGTTCTTTATTCGTCTCTATACTGATTATTTGAGTTTGTAGGATAGCTAGATTATTGTCATTGGCCATATTCAGATTGTCAAAAGATACTTTTAAATGCTCCAATTGTTTCTTATGGCTAAACTCCAGTTCTGCTTTTGCATTTTTGTGGTCATTACGCATCAGCTTTTCATTTTCTTGTTCTTGTTTTAATGCTTTGCGCGATTCTCTACTTCTTAATGTGCATTGACTGAGTATGGATTCCTGTAAAGTTTTAACTGCTTGTTCAGCCTCATCAACGCGACTTTTCCTACGTTGTAATTCAGTACTAGCCTCTGTCAACTCTGTATCTAGAGCAGTCTTTTCCTTATATCTGGCTTTAGCAATAGCTTCACTATCATCTCTAGTTTTCTTAGCAATTTGGGTGATTTCGATCTGACGATTTAAACGTATCTTCAACTCATCAATTGACTCAGCCTGTTGAGGAATAGGAAGTAAACTAGTATCCAAATTTAGACCATAAAAAGAATCATTTAAACCATTTATCACCCACTCGGGTTTTAGATCTTTACGCGCCAATAATTCAGGCGAAATAACCTTTGCAATAGTATGTTTCCAGTTCTGATCTTCACTGTCTCGTAGGAAGCTAATTAAAGTGTTCTCCGAATTAATTTCTTTACGTAATTCCTCTATTTTAATTTCATGTTGTTTATAAACCCGTTCAGCAATTTCAAAGTCCTTTTGTGTTAAAGTCACAGCTCTTCCTGTTGCTTCAACTTGCTCAGTTAATTTCTGGTGTTTGGATTGTTGTTCCAAATATTCAATTGAACGTTGCTGCGCTAACATTTTAGAATTGGTAATTTGCTGGGCTTCTTCATCAGTTGACTTCTGATTAGACTCAATCTCATCAAAGAGTTTATTTATTCGCTCTAAAACTGTTTCCAGCGCCAATTCTTGCACATTTTCTAACTTCTTTAACTCTCCAGCATTCAAGTCGCGGCGCTCATCAAGTGCAGCATCACGTTGACGAATTACCTCCTCCTTTTTGTCCTTCAAATCATCAACTTTAAGACGAATAGCTTTTATCGAAGTGATACTATTCTGAAGCACTGTACTTTTGTTGCTTTCAAAGTTATTGATAATTTGTTGATGCGACTCCTGCAAGTGCTGTAAATGTGTTTTGGCCTCTCTCAACTCTTGTTCATATACTTGCAGTGAGTCATATTCGGTTATTTTTTGGAGAATATTGATCCGTTGATATTCATCTTGTTGTTCTTCAAGTAAAATTAAATTCCTCGAGCAACTAGTTAACTTACCACTTAAATCAGCGGTCATTGAACTAATCCTATTTTTCTCCTGCAACAATTGTTGAGATTCTTCATCTGCCCTCTGCTTGATGACTGTTATTTGTTGTTCTTTATCAGAATATTCTTCAGCGAATTGAACTTGCATTTGTTGTGATTGAGCTCGAGCCGTGGCCAAATCACTTAAAGTTGTTCTGATAACATGCTGCTGTTTTATGCCATCTTCTAGTTTTACTTTTTCTTTGTTGAATGCATTTAAACTCCTAATATCACGGATAATTGTTATATTTTTTTCATGTTCTGGTTTTTTTGTTATTGAAACATCATCACTTAAAAAGGATTCGACAAGCATGTTCTTAAAACTGACGATCAACTGTCCCTTATTAACTGGAACACGAGAGAACTCGCCAAGAAACTTTAACTCATGTTTCGTATCACAAATCGAAAAGTCAGCAGCAGCGACTCGTAAGCTTCGGTCCCTTCGCAGACGCTCTTTATCATTATGCAAGATTGCAGCGTAATCCAAACTATTATCGAATTGATTACTGACTTTAATTCCATCAGCTCTAATCGTATTCAAAATCGTTGATGCATCAGCACCCGCAGTAAACAAAACATTATATTTTTCGGAAAATAAAGTTTCGTCTAATCCTCCCTGCACAATGCGATAACAATGCTTCTCACTACTATGTCTATACATAACAACACAACACAGACCTGATTTACGCAAATACTCAAACACAATCATGCTTTGATAATTAGGTAAGTAATAATCCAGGAAATTACTTTTGCCAGCACTCCTGCTGACCATTTGATTTGGTTTTGCTCCGTTAAAGATTGGAATTAGGTGCAGCAGTGAGGTTTTACCAGCACCATTAGCACCGGTAATGTTTGTGTGACCATCACACTTAACCAATGAACGCTTACTTCTGATGTAAGAGTTATGCAACACAATGTTTTTTAAGCCATAATTATTGATATTGCTCTGCATAAAAATATCCGTTTAGCTAAGTGATCGTCATTCTAAACATTATCAGAAATAATTAGATATATGACTATTAACCATCAATTAACGCGACATAGCACGTCGTGTTAATTGATGGTTAATCAGGGTGTTATCTCCCTACTAACTATAGGATCCATCCTGTTTACGAACATATACTAACGATATATAGCGATCATCTTTTAGCATTAAACTGAAACGCTTCCTAAGTTACTTATGAAAGAACAGCTTTTTATAAAATGACAGCTTATGTGTCGCAAAACTCTGAAAATGACAATAATTGTGTCGCAGAAATTGTCATTATGTGTCGTATTGATCGCTAAGCTTTTGAATTTCTGAAATGGAAAATGACAACATATGTGTCATGTGACGGCATCTGCCAAACAATAAAAACCGCTATTGATAGCGGTTTTTTTTATTTAAAGTATAATTCACTAGCTCAAACAGATCCGACATACAATACAACTAAAATAAACTTTAAAAATCAATAACATAAATTGCAACCATAAAAACCCAGAGTAGTTTTAACTAAACAAAAAATAAGCGTTTTTTTAATATTCAAAAACTAACAACCACAAATCCAAAACATATTATAGACAATAAAAGCTGGAGCATTTACAGGATAAGTATCACTATCGAGAGATTTATATAGCCTATCCTTATACTTAATAGTTAGTAACTTTTCTTTTCGATCAACGACCAAACCAACTCTATAAATAAAGTAGAAGGAATCATTATTATTTATTCGTCTAAATACAAATTGTACTGCATCTTCTTTTTGAATTTTTGAATGATCAACCGCTATAAAACCATTACATACAGGACACTTCCATTTATCTAAATCAATACTCATATCTATACTTCAAGTTAACGCATCGTATAAATTAATCGCATAGTCAAGTAATATAACTTTCAATGAATTAAAGTTGGGCTACAAAATACACATAACAATATCAATAGAAAAATAAAAACATCAATATGAATTTAATTTTAAAATAAAAATATTATTTAATAACTATTAAATTAAAAATTAAAACACAATTTAATACATAAAAATCACTAAAATAATCAAAAAATATTTTAATCAATTATTAATCACAATATAAAAACCCCATATTAACCTTTATATTTATTTACTGGATTTTTCAAGTATTCTTTGTATTACAGTCCTTGATACAGCAAGATCTTTAGCTAAAGAATATACGCTAAATCCTTTTTTAAATTTATTAATAACTTCCTGTTTTTGTTCGTTTGTTAGTTTTTCGGGTCTACCTACTTTTTTAGATAATCTATGATTCTTTTGTGTAGATTGATCGAGCAAGAAAAGTTTTTCAAAACTAATGCAAATTTCTATAAAATGAATAAAATCATTTCTAATACTTTCTTTCAACTCACAATTAAAATATTCCAAAATAATCAATTTGATTTGTTTTTTTTCAATCAATATAATTGTAGATAATATTTCTTTAAAACTATTCCCTAAACAGTCAATTCCTTTAACAATTAAAAAATCATCCTCTTCTAAAGAATAATTAATCAAATTAAAAAATATAGTCCGTAAAGTTATAGACTTATCAACTGAAGCCAATTCCAGTACTACTCTACTATATGGAACTTTATGATTAAAAGTATTTAACAATGAAATAAAAGATTCTTTTTCTTTGTCTAATTCATCAATATTAGAATTAACCCGCATATAAGCATAAATACGCATGCTCCCCCCCTATCCCTTAGAGTCATGTGAAGTGTATTTCCAAAGTATGTTCAAATCGAAGAGTTTCTTTTAGATACTTTTAGAGCTTCACTTATTGTTTGTTATATAATTAATGTCTTAAATTTATAATTTTATACTAGTATAAATTTTCTTATATTACCACCATCCAAAACAATTAAAATATAATATAAAAAAATATTATATAAACACAAAAACATTTGCCCGTTAAATCAATCATCAATTTCGGTCTTAAATATCAGTATTATAATCATCAACAAGAACTTAAATATCACTAGACATTAAATCAAATATCCACTTTAAATAAAACATTCAAAATATCATAAACACAGTGACAAAATATTTATAATAATAAACTAATTAATTTCTATAATATATTACCTAAAATTGTTTTAAAACTATGTTTTAAATTTACAATAAATTTAAACACACAATCAAAAATAAAATAAAATAAACATACAAATCATTAAAAATCAAATACCTACATCAAACATCTATAATCTTACAACTAACAACTTATTACTTTGTTATATTTTGTGCATTCAAATTAGTTCAAATAAAAAATAAAACTAGATTTTAATATCAAATTTATATTAAATTCAGGAGTAGCTTAAGTAATTAGTTAATTTAATATACAATATACTAAACCCAAAAAGCCAATAAAATTATTAGGTAACATGATTATGGAAGTTAATAAAAATTTGAAAAAAGTAATTATTTAACTATGTACTTAATTATTATGTTTTAAACACTGTATAGTACACTTTTGTGATTTAGTTCATGTTTTTTTTAAAAAAATAAGATGCTAATATTTGTTTTGTTTTTGTTTAATTTTGGTGTTTTAATATGCGTACATATGCCTATGTTAGAATAGAGCCTAATTTGCAATTTGAATTTTCTAGGTATATCTCTTTTTTTAGTGAGTATGGCTATAAAATCCAAAAGAATAGATTAGTAGTAGAAGAAGTATCTGTTGATAAATCTATTGCTTATAGAGATAAATTTCTTAATTTAATAAGTTACTCTTTAGAAGAAGGTGATATTTTAGTGATAAAAAGCATGGATTGCTTAGGAAATAGCTTTGAAGAAATTTTAGGAATAGTTGATAAAATTGATCAAAAAAAAATCCGGCTGATATGCCTAGATTACTCTAAAAATGAAATTAATGGTGACTTAAAAATTTTCTTTCTTCATTTTTTAAAGTTATCAGCTGAATTTGAGAAATTATTTAAGGCTGACAATAAAAAATTCAAGGATCACAAACCAACAAGAAAAGTTGGTCGTCCAGAAATATTAAATAATGAACAAAAAAATAGAGTAATTGAATTGTTTAAGAAAGGCTACAGCGTATATTCACTCGCTAAAGAATTTGCAGTTACAAGAACAGTAATTCAGAGAATTTTAAACAATGCATCGAAAAGTAATGCATTGTAATTATTAAATATTTTGGATTAAATGATCTATGACATACATATGGAATAATATAAAAAGGAAGAGTTATGAATCATATAGTATTAGTCCTCTAAATGAGCTTAATTAAATTTCAAGCAAAAAAATTAGATAAGCTATTGAAATATAATTTTATTTATTTATTTTTATGCTTGAAATTTAGATACTATTATCAAGAATGGATATAATTAATTCTATTTTAAGTTAGTTTTTCTTATAATTCTTTAAAATTAGTTTTATGTCTTTCATCATGATTACTCTACCTATAAAAACATAATTAGTTAACTCTCAAATAATTCAATAAAAATAATATTTATTATCAATAATTTAAAACACAACACTTTATGTAAAAATATAATTTATATAGATTTACTATTGATTATATTATATTTACATCGTAGAGTTGTTTTCCATGAAATAAAACGACTTAACTTTTAAGAAAAAGTTAATAGTGTAAATTTATTTCAAATATTTTCTTAATAAACTAACCATTTTAAATTTATAAATTTCAGCTTTTAACAAAAGCAACTTTATGCTTTTAAAGCATCTATTATGAAAATTTATTTATTTTAAAATATGATAATATTTAATATGAATGATATTTTTTGGAAGTCCTCAATAGGCTCAGCAACAGGTGATATTTATATTCCGAAAGGAATTGGACCCTTCCCAACTATTATTATTTTTGATACAGGGTTAATAAAAAGTACCAGAACTTATGCCACCTTCTATGCAGAGAAAATGAAAGAAATAGGTTTTTTTACTTTTCTAGTGACATTAAACTTAAACAAAATAAACAAGTATGAAAAAAATGAAATTGGCTTAGCTATAGAATATATTTCAAAACGAAAAGAAGTAAATGGTAATAAGATCTACTTAATAAAAATTGAAAAAAACAAAATAATAGATTCCAATATAAAGTTATACAAAAATTATTTTCAGGCTATCGCTTCAATTAATTATTTTACTTTAAACAGCTAAATCTTTAAATAAAAATTATTTGAATGAATTATAATGAGACCAAGCGAGTAAGGCTTAGTCTCCTTTTATCTGTTTAACTATCAAAAACCGTGACTAACAGATGATTTAGAAACATAAATTGAATTTTTTGGGTTTGCATCTTCTACCCAGCATGATTTAGAAACATTAATCTCTTCACCACTTACCAGAATAATTTTTGTCTGTTTCAGATCACTAATAACATTACTGGCAGCATAATAATGATGTTTATCACAAATTACTGTCTTCTTATGATTACTTGCATATTGAGAGGCTTTATCTTCTGTAACCTCTCCCGTCCCAAAGCCAGGGTGGTTTGATTTTTCTGATATTAAATACAATTTATGACTAGCAATAGTATTAATAGAAGCTGGTGAATAAACTGATTGATGACCATATGGCTGATTTACACAACCCGTCAAGATTAGTGTTAATGAAAATACGATTTGAAATAGAAGTAAATTCTTCATTAATTTTAATCCTCATGTTAAATATATAATCATCCATTTATATAAAATCCATCTTAAATTAAAATTTATAGAATTAGGATTATTAATAATAGATATATTATTACAATAGGTTTAAGTTAAATTCAACTATGCGTTCTTAAATTACAATAAAAGAAACCAATATAATTTTAAATTCTTTATTAATTAAGAAGAGTCCACATCCTGTAAGGCTGTGGACTTAGTGAATATCACTTAAACCTGAAATATGAAGAAAGTTGTATAACAACATCCTCAAGATTATATTCACATGAGAATTATGCTTTATCAATTACAAATTAATTAAGTTCAAAATAAATTTCTACAGGATAAAAATTATCCTTATTTTACATACAATAAGCTCATACATAACTTAAAAAATGTTTTAAAATTATGTTTTAAATACACTATTTTTTAAGTCACTTTTTTATGAAAAAGTACTATTTTTTAAAATTTTGAATAACTATACTTCTATAAAAAATACAAGAATAAAACCTATTTTATAATATTATATCTAAAATTAATTAAATATAGGTGATTTATTATTTAAAGGTTTAATAAAATAAATTATAGGCACCAATAATTACAAAGTTAAAAAATCCTTCTCATCAGAATTTAGTTTTATCCCTGATTCTATGATTGTTTTTTTAAGACATTTAATGATTATTGCAGAGTTATAAAAATTATTATATCTATTTAATGGAAGTAATACATTTCGGTCACTTGCTACTAATGATAAATTTGATAAAAAATTTCTCATAAATATGTAGCCAGAGAGAGACTTATCTTTAAAAACTAAGCTACCATCAACATACGTACGCTTTATTATGCTATCTGGTAAATTCAATTGACTGTCATTCTTTTTAGTCAAAAAAGCTAATCTATACCACAACTTATTGTAAGGTACTTGGTAAATATCATTTTGTAAACTGCTACTACTTGTTGGTAAAAGAACTCTCCCCTTTGTATCAATGTCATCTTTTCTTAATAATCTTTCTGACCAGTTTGCCATACCTTCAAGATACCAACTTGGTTTTAATGGACTATACCCATATTGATAAAGATGAAATATCTCATGGGCAACAACTGTCCAATAATTACCGGGAAAGTTTTTTAATCTACTATTTAATTTAATCAACAAAGCCTTGTTTCTTTTAGGCCCATCAAAACTGTATACATAGGGTTTATCATAGGCAATACCATTATAATTTATACTAACTACATGAATATCAATATAATTTACTTCAGAATTATACCTAGGGCTATTGAGAGGATTAACAAAACCTAGATAGTCAAGTGCATCTATAGTTGCATTAGCTTGAATTGCAATGTTTTCTACATAATCTGGAATACTATTTTTATTAGCATCTGTCTGCTCTATCTCATTCAGAGTATAGACCACCCTAATTTTTCCAGATTTATAATATTTTTTCTCTTCTTTTATAGTCATATTTTCTTTGACTCCAGCTAGACATGCTAAGCTAAATGATGAGATCAAAAATAAGAAAATAATCTTTAAAGCATTATTTAAAAATAAGATTTTTCCATAGTTTAAAATTATTTTCATCATTGAATCTCCATACAGATTTAGCACAGTTTTTATGGAATAAACTTATTTTTTCTCTATTACTTAATAATTCGACCGTAGTATTAATAAATTTTTCCGTATCGTTATCCTCAATCAAATAACCATTATAGTCATTAATAATCATTTCACTCGGACCATAATCAATATCAAAAGAAATTACTGGGCAATTATTCTTCAAAGAATCTAATATAGCCATACAAAATCCTTCGGATCCGCTAGTAAACAACATGAGATCTGCATTTTTAAGTATTGAACTTACATCAGAAACGAATTCACGCAGCCGAACAATACCCTCTAAATTATTATTTTTTATAATTTTGTTTAAATTTTCTTTCTCAGGCCCGAAGCCATAAATATCTAAATTTGCTTTAGGAATTTTCTTATGAATTTCACTAAATAATTCAATAAGTAGATCTAAACGTTTTACTTTATCAAACCTTGCCAAACATACACATTGATATTTCTGTGGTGAAGTTAAACTATTTTCAAATGTTGTATTTTTATAAAAATGAGGGATAACTGTATAGTTAGAATAAGAACCAAATCTCTCGCTAAAATCTATTTTTTGTTTCTCCGTTAGAAAAATGAGATGATCTATTTTCTCTAAGTTTTCGATATAACTATTGTAGTGAGCATTAGGTTTTGAATCTTTTTCTCTAGCTTTTGAGTAATGTGCAGCATGAATAACCCCAATCACAGTAGAATTTTCTTTTTTATTCAATAGTATATTTTTTGCAAAAACTATAGCTCTATCAATAATATAAACCTTATGCTCATTCACATTTATTTTAGATAATGTATATTCAAACAATTCAATTTCTGAACTAAACTTTCGTGAAATTATACCCTCCTCTCCATACAGATATAGACTAACTATCTTTCCTTCCTTATTATAATTTCTTGATAGAACAAGATGATTGTTAATATCATAGAAGTCTTCTGTGATAACTAATCTATTACTATCTAAGACTTGTGATGAGCTCAAAACTCCCTTTTCATTAAATTTCAATCTTTTAACTATTTGGCCAGATTCAAAAATATTTATATGGCTTAAAAGTCCTTGCTTATTTTTAACATAATATTTACAGAGTTTATTTTTATCATCAAAGACCTTAATATTTCCTAAACTATCACTTTCAATATTTTTTTCTTCGATGCTAAATTTATAACTCTCTTCAGGTTCAAAATTAATTGAAAATTCATTTTTTTGATAAAAAGAGTATAAATTAAAAAAATTAATATTTTCATTTACTTCTAAATCTAACAAACCACTTAAATATAAATCCTTATAAAGTAGATTAACCATAGGATTATAAGAAAGAGTACATATATTTACTTTAACTCCATTTCTACTAAATAAATCTGCTCTTTTAATTAGTGCAATTAATAGACCATTCTTTTCCTGCTTAATTGCAGGATAAAGCATATATATACCCTTTTCCTTTAACATTATAATTCTCTTATCTTAAATTGATAGGTAAAAAGTTATTCTTGAAAGGTGGTTTGGCATTTTCTTGTAACCATTCATAATAATCAACCTGAGCTTTTGCTACAGGGTAAGCCATAAATCCAATTCCAGGACCTGCATTAACCTCAAATATAGCAATGTTTCCTTCCTGATCAATGCCTAAATCTAAACCTAGCGAATCTAAGCGCCATGCATATTGCTTTTGGAAAGCGAGAGGAAATTTTTCGAAAATTTTCTTTATACTTTTATTAATTTTCTCAAATGAATTTGGATAATATTGTTCTAAAAACATTTTTTCACGCGTAGTGATTAATGCTCCTTGCATACCATTTGTAATATCAATATTTTTATTGATATTTACATAGGGAAAGAATTTTATTAATTTCCACTTACCCCCAGCCCCTCTACTAATTTGCATGCGAAAAACTGTATTAAGTGAATTGTTTGTAGAACTATTAAAATATTTACTGAGGGAATAACCTTTATTCTTAATATCTTTATCAAAAAAATTTCTAAGTTCATTTTTATTGAACTCATTTCTTTTATCCAACTGCTTTACAATATATTTTTTATCTAAAAATTCTACAGAAAAAATCCCTTTTCCCTGATTACTTGATAAGGGTTTTAATATCACTTTTTTATATTTTTGAACTGCATTCAAAAGATCATCAAATTCTTTACAGTCCTCAACACTTATCAAGAATTCATTGATATCTTCAATTTTTTTTAATTTTAGATCAACATTCTTTTTTGTTCCAATTCTATTTGATGTAAAAGGAATTTTTTCTGCTAGTTTTAGATATATTTCCTTATCCTCAGCCTTAACAGCTAGCCTATTTTGAATTACATGAGGAAAGTTAAATTCTTTTTCTAAAACTTTTCCATTTAGTATAGTCTTGCCTACTACCTTTTCAGTTTCAAAACATACATCTTTTGCTGTAAAAACATAAGCTTCATGACCTCGGCTTTGGGCAACAATAATGAAGATTTCTTCTACATCAGTTAAGTTCTTTGCTGGTTTTAAAATTCCAAATATAGACATTATATTACTCCAATTAAATCATTAATCATTTCTTGATCAATCAATCTACTGTGATCATCTTTTGAATACCCTAGACAAGCAATAAGATATTTATTGCTTATTTTTACTATCTGTACACTATTAAATACATTTGGAAAAAGAGTTCCTGTTTTAATAAATTTTTTCTCATTTGAATCAAAATCAATATTGATATAATTCTTATTCCGTTGAACAACGATACTTTGATGATTATAAAATAAGAAAGATTCTATTTTTTTATTCTTCAATATATTAAGAACTAGTTTCAATAAATCATCAACAGTTGTATATTGTTTGTTTTTATATAAGCCATGTGAATTTACAATGTTTGTAAGTTTCATCCCAATTCTACTTATTACTTTTCTTGCATGTTCCTCATAAGAAACATTTGTTTTTTCTTCAATTAATTCCTTTAAGACTTCAGCACTCGTATTACTTGACTTAAATATCATATTCTTAAGTAAGTCATTAATTGTTATAAGATCATTTTCTAACAAGTTATAACCGCTTCCAACTATTAAATTATTTTTTTTAATTCTTATAATTTCTCTTAAAGAAATATTTAAATCAAATACTAAAAATAATGTTAATAGCTTTACGACTGAGCCAGGTACAATTTTTATACTTGTATTCTTAGAATAAACTTCAATGCTATGCTCTTCATCAACGATAAAGATTGACAATGATTTAGCCGAAATTCTCTCAAGTTTTTTCATAATTGAATTAAATTCGATTAATCCTATTACTTTAGTATCTATGTTTGTAATAGTGTTCATACTTTACTCCACTATTAACTTTTCTAATTTAATTTTTTCTAAATTACTTTTTTTCAAATCAAATTCAATCAAAAACTGTTGAATATTCTCTATTTCTAGATTTTGAATATCTGAAAATCCATATTCCCACCATTTTGATTTTAATAACCGGTTAATAGTATCTTCATCAAATCTGTATTTTATAATTTTTGCAGGATTGCCACCGACAATTGCATAAGGAGGTACATCTTTTGTAACGACTGAATTTGCTGCAATTACAGCTCCATTTCCAATAGTTATAGTTGGTTTTAACAACGCTCTTGCCCCTATCCAAACATCATGTCCAATATCCAGTACTTTTAATTCAGGATTATTTGGTAACCTTCGTGCATTTTGATCCACCTTATTTATTTCTAAATATTTTTGATAAATTATAAAATTTCGATCATATGTTGTTGCTGAGGTTGTAAGCCATTCATGAGGATGCCTTAAACCAAGTACTTTCACTCCTTCTGCTATTGAGCAATACCGACCCACTTTAGTCGTAATTGGCAATAGAGACCAACTATAAGAAAATGCACCCATACTCCAAATATTGTTACCGACTAAAAATGCACAAAAAGGTTCAATTTCTACTTTTTCTAAAAAATTAATAAAATCTTCATCAAGAAATCTTGAGTTACCATTACGAGTAAAAAATATATTATTTTCACCCATAGTTTCTTTTAGCTCTATATATTGTCTTTTCATATGTCACTCAAAATAATTATAAAAAGCCACTAAACCAGACAAATTATGCTCTTGATCATCTATTCGTACTCTAAAACGATCATGTCTAACAAAGAATGCATTCTTAACTTTATCTGGCCTAGCCATATACATCGCTAATTCTGGATAAAAGAAACCGGTAGAACACTGAAATTCAACTCTATATTTAATTAATTCTTTTAACTCATCAAATTTAGCTTCATTAAACAAATCTAGATAATTATTATCTCGCATATATAAAACCATTTTATATGCTGACATCATCATTTCTAAAAATGTTGCATAAGCAGTTTTTCTATTTTTAATAAACTCCATGTGATTCAGATAGTTATTCATTCCAAATCTAAAATATTTTTCTTCAGGGCATATTTTTGTTAATTCATTTGTACAATAACTTAACCAATGATCATGATATTTATCATATTTTTTAACAATAAAATTATCAAACATTAATTTAACAGTATCTAGTAAATATTTATTTTTATTAATCTGATATAAACGTAATAGACCTAAGGCAGCTTCACCATCATAATATACAATTCTAAATTTTTCTTTTACACTTAATGAAGGATAATTTAAAATATGACTAGTTTGTCCATGTTCATCAATCATATATTGTATCCCTTTTGCTAGCATTTCAGCATTTTTAAGATACTTATCATTACCAGTTATTTCTTGATATTTAGCAAGCATAAAAATTGCAGTTGCATTTGAACCTAATTTTATTTCTAAATCTTGCTCTCCATCAATCATAAATCCTTTTTCTTCTACAATTTTATAAAATTTCTGGAATGCATACTCCATAGATTTTTCAATTTTATCTAAATATTTTTTATTAAAATCTACTTCCAATGTTTCTAACAATGCATATAAAGATGTACAATGCCTAACTGTATTATAGCTTTTAATCTCCCTATCATAAGCAGGAAAATAACCATAAATAAAGCGACCATCATCCATAATTTGATTATACAAAAACTCGGCATTATTAATAATAAGCTCTTTGATCTCAGCCTTATTAATTTTAGAATTACATCTTATTCCATTTGCTACACCTACAGTCTGCAAATCAATAAACACCCCATTTTCATAAAAAGCAGCTATAGTGTCAAAAACCCACACTTTTTTTATATCATCTAATTTAAAATACTTAGTAATATTTTTATATTTTGCTTTTATCGCATCATTAAGATTCTTTTCATCAAAAAAATTAGGTTTATCAAATGAAATACCTTTTATAATAGCTTTACCATATATTTCTTGTTCTAAAAAACATATATGAAATTTTTCGTCAAAGCTAATACCTTTTCTATAATGATTATTATGCTCCTGATTTAAAACAGAAAAATCAACATCCTCCCAGCTCTCTTCACTGATATTATATGCAAAATCTATTTTAAAAAACTCAGGTAACCCCCTATTTTTAGAGTACAATTTATCTAAAAAAGAATATATTCTTTTTAATACGGTATTAATATTTTCATCAAAAGTATTCCATACTTCACAGCGTTTTTTCTCATTTCCAACAGATAAGAAAATACATATATCTCTCTGACTTTCAGAATGGTTTTTTAATTGAATTAATAACCAATCTTTTAATTTTTTTTTGAATTCCTCAAATTTACTATAGGTATTAATTTCCATATTATCACTTTAAAAAATCTTTTAAGTTATTATAACATATCATATTTAATTTAAAAAATTATTTAGAAAAATAAAAAGAGGATCCGTAGATCCTCTTTTTTTTAATTAATCAAATTAAAATAATATTTGACTATTTTGCAGTAGTTCATCAATCGTAGTATTAGTATTTTTAAGAGTTAAGATTTCTGTAGAATTATAAGATGTTCCACTTCCATCTCTATCTATACTAATTACTGTATCCGTACCTACTTGAGTAGCAGTTACATATTGACCAATATTTGTATTATTAACAGACTGACCTGATAATAAAGTACTTATATCGATTTTATCTCCTTCTGCTTTATTAAAATCACTCCAGGTATCTGAACCATTTCCACCTGTAGGATCTGTAGCATTAAGAAGCTTAAATATAACTGTATCTGCACCAGTACCAGTTGTATAAACATCATTTCCTGATGTACCAGAAATAAAATCATTTCCAGTACCCGTTTCATAATGTCTACCCAAATTAATTGTTAATGTGGCTACATTACTTTCATCACCATTCGCAGCTATAAGTTTATAATTGAAACTTGTAGTTTGACTTCCGTCTGCTGTGGCATTTGGAGCAAATGTATATGTACCGTTTGCAGCAATATTTAATGTTCCA
Source organism: Acinetobacter sp. GW821-FHT09D10 (assembly GCF_059416285.1). NCBI lineage: Bacteria > Pseudomonadati > Pseudomonadota > Gammaproteobacteria > Moraxellales > Moraxellaceae > Acinetobacter > Acinetobacter sp. GW821-FHT09D10. The sequence goes on along the minus strand of NZ_JBWKOW010000007.1, from coordinate 88,777 downwards.
TTACTGTAAACTAAAGTTTGGCCAGTAGCTTCAACAAATACACCCGCTGCATTTTCCACGAACAATTTAGTACCCACACCTCCTGTTACATCAGTACCATTACCACTATCACCAGTAATTATGTTACCTGTAGCTGGAGTAAATTCTCCAGAAGCAGTAAATGCATCATAATGCGTCACTGTTGGTTGAACTGAAGTTTGAACTGAAGTTGTATTAGTGCCATTAACAAGGAATGACTCATTACTTTCGGTACTTGTATAAACTACACGCCATTGTGTCGCCACACTACCCGCTGGTATCGAATAACTATTATCAATGATCGTAGCATTTGAACCACCGAGGAATGGATGACTATAAGTTGTAGTTGGTGAAACATATACAGTTTGCCAGCTACCCCCTACCAATTTTTGTACGCTATAACCGAAGGTATCATTATTGGCGCCAGATGAATCAGTTGTAGTAACTTTGATAGATAAAACAGCTGAGGCATTTTTATCTACAGTAACAACATCTGAAGTATCTGTTCCAGGATTACGTGTATAAGTATAACCGCCAAATAAGCTACCAGTACGAGTAACCGAAGCCGTCATTGAACCAAGATCTGCCGATTTTGTTTCAACAAAGTTTTTGTAATCTACTTGAGCGCCATTGATATCATTAGTAGCAACTAAATCAACTGTACCATCCAAAGTAGGGTCAGCTGGCCAGTTAATGTCTACTTGAGAACTATCAATTCTGATATTGAGATTAGCTGTTGCTGTATTTCCATCAACATCTTGAATTGTATAAGTAAACGTATCAACTTTACCTACTGAGTTAGGAATTTCCGGATTTCTGATGTATTCATAATTCCCATCCTTATCAATATAGAGATCGCCATAGGCCCCTTCTATTTTTTGGAAACCATTATCAGATTGATTCACTGTTAATGTATTACCAGTCTCAGAAATTACTTGTGTAACGACTAATGGCTGACCTTCAGGATCGACATCCGCTACATCCCCCGGACCTTCAGGAACAATGACGTTACCACTTACAACAACCTCACCATAATCAGTTGCGACGCCACCTGATGGAATGGTTAAAGTTGGGAAGCCTAAACCTGTAAAGTTAAGCCCTTGGTCATTTGTCATGACAATGGCATATTTACCTTCAGGTAAGTCATTAATTGTGGTTCCACCTGTATAGAACCCTACAAGTGCTGCAAAAGCAGTTCCGGCATTTGGAATATGCTCATAAAGCTCATATTCTCCCGTATTCTCATTTAGGCGAAGAACATCCAGACCTAAACTCACAATACCCACACCAGCATATAAACCACTGATATTTACATTAAAGTCCTGCAATGTTCCTTGAGGAACTTCTACTTGCAACGCGTTGTTCGAAGCCCATGTCCAATCCAAAATCAAACCATCATAAGAAGGTAAAACTACAGACGTTTTAGACTGTGTAGGTACGGAACTTGTCGTCGGATCAATATTGGCATCGAGCGTTGCCAAATCATCATTCGCAACCAAGTCAGAATCGCTGTCAGAGTCTGAATCGCTGTCGCTATCCGAATCGCTGTCAGAGTCAGAATCGCTGTCAGAGTCCGAGTCACTGTCAGAATCAGAGTCGCTGTCAGAGTCCGAGTCACTGTCAGAATCAGAATCGCTGTCCGAATCCGAGTCGCTGTCAGAATCGCTGTCGCTGTCAGAATCAGAGTCGCTGTCAGAGTCCGAGTCGCTGTCAGAATCGCTGTCGCTGTCAGAATCAGAGTCGCTGTCAGAGTCCGAGTCGCTGTCGCTGTCAGAGTCCGAATCGCTGTCAGAATCAGAGTCACTGTCAGAATCAGAGTCGCTGTCAGAATCAGAGTCACTGTCCGAATCAGAGTCACTGTCAGAATCCGAGTCGCTGTCAGAGTCAGAGTCGCTGTCAGAATCAGAGTCGCTGTCAGAGTCCGAGTCACTGTCAGAATCAGAGTCGCTGTCAGAATCAGAGTCGCTGTCAGAGTCCGAGTCGCTGTCGCTATCAGAGTCAGAATCGCTGTCAGAGTCCGAGTCAGAATCGCTGTCGCTATCAGAGTCCGAGTCGCTGTCTGAATCAGAGTCCGAGTCACTGTCTGAATCCGAATCGCTGTCAGAGTCCGAATCGCTGTCACTATCAGAATCCGAGTCGCTGTCAGAATCCGAGTCACTGTCAGAATCCGAGTCGCTGTCAGAGTCAGAGTCACTGTCAGAATCAGAGTCACTGTCAGAGTCAGAATCGCTGTCCGAATCAGAGTCGCTGTCAGAGTCCGAGTCGCTATCAGAGTCCGAGTCGCTGTCAGAGTCAGAGTCGCTGTCACTATCCGAGTCGCTGTCAGAGTCTGAATCGCTGTCGCTATCAGAGTCGCTGTCAGAGTCCGAGTCACTGTCAGAATCAGAGTCGCTGTCAGAGTCCGAGTCACTGTCTGAATCCGAATCGCTGTCACTATCCGAGTCGCTGTCAGAATCAGAATCGCTGTCAGAATCAGAGTCGCTGTCAGAATCAGAGTCGCTGTCTGAATCAGAGTCACTGTCAGAGTCAGAGTCGCTATCAGAGTCAGAGTCGCTGTCAGAATCAGAGTCGCTGTCAGAGTCAGAGTCACTGTCAGAATCCGAGTCGCTGTCAGAGTCTGAATCGCTGTCAGAGTCAGAGTCGCTGTCAGAGTCAGAGTCGCTGTCACTATCCGAGTCGCTGTCAGAATCCGAGTCGCTATCAGAGTCAGAATCGCTGTCGCTATCCGAGTCACTGTCAGAGTCCGAATCGCTGTCAGAATCAGAATCGCTGTCGCTATCCGAATCGCTGTCAGAGTCCGAGTCACTATCAGAATCCGAGTCGCTGTCAGAATCAGAGTCGCTGTCAGAATCAGAGTCGCTGTCAGAGTCAGAATCACTGTCAGAGTCAGAGTCGCTGTCAGAGTCTGAATCGCTGTCAGAGTCTGAATCGCTGTCAGAGTCAGAGTCGCTGTCAGAGTCAGAGTCGCTGTCAGAATCCGAGTCGCTGTCAGAGTCCGAGTCACTGTCTGAATCAGAGTCACTGTCAGAGTCCGAGTCGCTGTCAGAGTCCGAATCGCTGTCAGAGTCCGAATCGCTATCAGAGTCAGAATCGCTGTCAGAATCCGAGTCGCTGTCCGAATCAGAGTCGCTGTCAGAGTCAGAATCGCTGTCAGAGTCAGAATCACTGTCAGAGTCAGAATCACTGTCAGAGTCCGAGTCGCTGTCAGAGTCCGAGTCGCTGTCAGAGTCCGAGTCGCTGTCAGAATCAGAATCACTGTCTGAATCAGAGTCACTGTCCGAATCAGAGTCACTGTCCGAATCCGAGTCGCTGTCTGAATCAGAGTCGCTGTCAGAGTCAGAGTCGCTGTCAGAGTCAGAGTCGCTGTCAGAATCCGAGTCACTGTCCGAATCCGAGTCGCTGTCAGAGTCCGAGTCGCTGTCAGAGTCAGAATCGCTGTCAGAGTCAGAATCGCTGTCGCTATCAGAGTCCGAGTCGCTGTCAGAGTCAGAATCGCTGTCAGAGTCAGAGTCGCTGTCAGAATCCGAGTCGCTGTCAGAATCAGAGTCGCTATCCGAATCCGAGTCGCTATCAGAGTCAGAGTCGCTGTCGCTATCAGAGTCAGAGTCACTGTCAGAATCAGAGTCGCTGTCAGAGTCCGAGTCACTGTCAGAATCCGAATCGCTGTCCGAATCCGAGTCGCTATCAGAGTCCGAGTCACTGTCAGAATCAGAGTCCGAGTCGCTGTCAGAGTCAGAGTCGCTGTCAGAGTCCGAATCGCTGTCAGAATCAGAGTCGCTGTCAGAGTCCGAATCGCTGTCGCTATCAGAGTCAGAATCGCTGTCACTATCAGAGTCCGAATCGCTGTCAGAGTCAGAATCGCTGTCCGAATCAGAGTCGCTGTCAGAGTCCGAGTCACTGTCAGAATCCGAATCGCTGTCAGAATCCGAGTCGCTGTCAGAATCCGAGTCACTGTCAGAATCAGAGTCACTGTCAGAATCAGAGTCGCTGTCAGAGTCTGAATCGCTGTCGCTATCAGAGTCCGAGTCGCTGTCAGAGTCCGAATCGCTGTCAGAGTCCGAATCGCTGTCAGAGTCAGAATCGCTATCGCTATCCGAGTCAGAATCGCTGTCAGAATCCGAGTCGCTGTCAGAATCAGAGTCACTGTCAGAGTCCGAATCGCTGTCAGAGTCTGAGTCCGAGTCACTGTCCGAATCAGAATCGCTGTCAGAGTCTGAATCGCTGTCGCTATCAGAGTCCGAGTCCGAATCGCTGTCCGAATCAGAATCGCTGTCAGAGTCTGAATCGCTGTCAGAGTCTGAATCGCTGTCGCTGTCTGAGTCCGAGTCACTGTCCGAATCAGAATCGCTGTCAGAGTCTGAATCGCTGTCAGAATCAGAGTCCGAGTCACTGTCAGAATCAGAGTCGCTGTCCGAATCAGAATCGCTGTCAGAGTCAGAATCGCTGTCAGAGTCAGAGTCGCTGTCCGAATCAGAGTCCGAGTCGCTGTCAGAGTCCGAGTCACTGTCAGAATCCGAGTCACTGTCAGAATCCGAGTCACTGTCAGAATCCGAGTCACTGTCAGAGTCTGAATCGCTGTCAGAATCAGAGTCCGAGTCACTGTCAGAATCAGAGTCGCTGTCAGAATCAGAATCGCTGTCAGAGTCTGAATCGCTGTCGCTGTCAGAGTCTGAATCGCTGTCGCTGTCAGAGTCCGAATCGCTGTCAG
>NZ_JBWKOW010000007.1:33350-83954 GCF_059416285.1 Acinetobacter sp. GW821-FHT09D10 | reverse complement strand
CGAATCGCTGTCAGAGTCTGAATCGCTGTCGCTGTCAGAGTCTGAATCGCTGTCGCTGTCAGAGTCCGAATCGCTGTCGCTATCAGAGTCCGAGTCACTGTCTGAGTCCGAATCGCTGTCAGAGTCTGAGTCACTGTCCGAATCAGAATCGCTGTCAGAGTCTGAGTCACTGTCCGAATCCGAGTCCGAATCGCTATCCGAGTCCGAATCGCTGTCAGAGTCCGAATCGCTGTCAGAGTCCGAGTCACTGTCCGAATCAGAGTCGCTGTCAGAGTCCGAATCGCTGTCAGAGTCACTGTCAGAATCAGAGTCGCTGTCAGAGTCCGAATCGCTGTCAGAGTCACTGTCAGAATCAGAGTCGCTGTCGCTATCAGAGTCGCTGTCAGAGTCCGAATCGCTGTCAGAGTCCGAATCGCTGTCAGAATCCGAATCGCTATCAGAGTCAGAATCGCTGTCAGAGTCCGAGTCGCTGTCAGAATCCGAGTCGCTGTCTGAATCAGAGTCACTGTCAGAGTCCGAATCGCTGTCAGAATCCGAGTCACTGTCAGAGTCTGAATCGCTGTCACTGTCAGAATCGCTGTCAGAGTCAGAGTCGCTGTCCGAATCCGAGTCAGAGTCACTGTCCGAATCCGAGTCAGAGTCACTGTCCGAATCAGAGTCGCTGTCCGAATCCGAGTCAGAGTCACTGTCCGAATCAGAGTCGCTGTCAGAGTCAGAGTCGCTGTCAGAATCCGAATCAGAATCGCTGTCAGAGTCCGAGTCGCTGTCAGAGTCAGAGTCGCTGTCAGAGTCCGAGTCGCTGTCAGAGTCAGAATCGCTGTCAGAGTCCGAATCGCTGTCGCTATCCGAGTCGCTGTCCGAATCAGAGTCGCTGTCAGAGTCTGAGTCACTGTCAGAATCCGAGTCGCTGTCAGAGTCTGAATCGCTGTCAGAATCCGAGTCGCTGTCAGAATCAGAGTCGCTATCAGAGTCCGAGTCGCTGTCAGAATCAGAATCGCTGTCAGAGTCCGAGTCGCTATCAGAGTCCGAATCGCTATCAGAGTCCGAATCGCTGTCAGAGTCAGAATCGCTGTCAGAGTCAGAGTCCGAATCTGAGTCGCTATCAGAGTCCGAGTCCGAATCAGAGTCGCTATCCGAATCAGAGTCGCTGTCAGAATCCGAATCGCTATCAGAGTCAGAATCGCTGTCAGAGTCCGAGTCGCTGTCAGAATCAGAGTCGCTGTCGCTATCCGAATCGCTGTCAGAGTCCGAGTCGCTGTCAGAATCAGAGTCGCTGTCAGAGTCAGAATCGCTGTCAGAGTCCGAGTCGCTATCAGAGTCCGAGTCGCTATCAGAGTCCGAGTCGCTGTCAGAATCAGAGTCACTGTCCGAATCCGAATCGCTGTCAGAGTCCGAGTCGCTGTCAGAGTCAGAGTCGCTGTCAGAATCAGAGTCGCTGTCGCTATCAGAGTCAGAGTCGCTGTCAGAGTCAGAGTCGCTGTCAGAGTCCGAGTCGCTGTCAGAGTCAGAGTCGCTGTCAGAATCCGAATCGCTGTCAGAATCAGAGTCGCTGTCCGAATCAGAGTCACTGTCCGAATCAGAGTCGCTGTCAGAGTCGCTGTCAGAATCAGAGTCGCTGTCAGAGTCAGAGTCGCTGTCAGAATCCGAATCGCTGTCAGAGTCCGAATCACTGTCAGAGTCCGAGTCGCTGTCAGAGTCACTATCCGAGTCAGAATCGCTGTCAGAGTCAGAATCGCTGTCCGAATCAGAGTCAGAATCGCTGTCCGAATCAGAGTCGCTGTCAGAGTCAGAATCGCTGTCAGAGTCAGAATCGCTGTCCGAATCAGAGTCGCTGTCAGAGTCAGAATCGCTGTCCGAATCAGAGTCGCTGTCAGAGTCCGAATCGCTGTCAGAGTCAGAGTCGCTGTCAGAGTCAGAGTCGCTGTCAGAGTCAGAATCGCTGTCAGAGTCAGAATCGCTGTCAGAGTCCGAGTCGCTGTCAGAATCCGAATCGCTGTCCGAATCAGAGTCGCTGTCAGAATCAGAGTCACTGTCCGAATCAGAGTCGCTGTCAGAATCAGAGTCGCTGTCAGAGTCCGAGTCGCTATCAGAGTCCGAATCGCTGTCCGAGTCAGAATCGCTGTCAGAATCAGAGTCACTGTCCGAATCCGAATCGCTGTCGCTGTCAGAGTCCGAGTCACTGTCAGAGTCGCTGTCAGAGTCCGAGTCGCTGTCAGAGTCAGAATCGCTGTCACTGTCCGAATCAGAGTCGCTGTCAGAGTCCGAGTCACTGTCAGAGTCCGAGTCGCTGTCAGAGTCCGAGTCGCTGTCAGAATCAGAGTCACTGTCCGAATCAGAGTCACTATCCGAATCAGAGTCACTATCCGAATCAGAGTCACTGTCAGAATCGCTGTCCGAATCAGAGTCGCTGTCCGAATCAGAGTCACTGTCAGAGTCAGAATCGCTGTCAGAGTCAGAGTCGCTGTCAGAATCAGAGTCGCTGTCAGAGTCTGAATCGCTGTCCGAATCAGAGTCACTGTCAGAATCAGAGTCACTGTCAGAATCCGAGTCGCTCTCTAAGTTATTATTTTTATCACTGTCATGAGCCCACCACAAAATTCCTGCTGCGGTTAGCGGTACAGATAACCATGCCCATGGAGATGCAGCTCCATCATGATAAAGCAATGGTTCGATACTATCGATATAACTATAGGTGATATGATCTAATAATACCCCATTACTGTCAGTAAACTGTACCCACAGTAATTTATGATTATTATCTTCAAAAACTAAACTATTATCGGTTGAATAATTACTACCGTTAAAGAAATCAATTATTACTATTTGTTCACCATTTTTTAAAGTAATAATTGCATTTCTACCGTCTTGTCTAATTTCAGAAACATCATCTTTATTTACTTTTATTAAAATAACTGATGCTTCGGAAAGAGAGACTGTATCCTTTGCTGTAATTTCTAAGGTTTCATGACTCTCCTTAGAAATTACCCTTATCTCAGACATATTTATTCCCCTTCGTAGGATTATTTAATTAAACCAATCCAATTTAGAGCTCTTAAATTTCGTTAAATAAGAAGAGCCCAAATTAAGGAATAAATTAGATAAAGCAAAGGCCAACCTCAACGCATAAAGCAATTGTAAACATGAATTACATCACAAAAAAAGCAACAACAATCAGTTTATTTATTAATCAAATAAAACTTTAAAATAATAAATATTGTTTTTCAAAAACTTACTAACAAATAATAGTCAAAATATGCTTTTAATATTTTTATGTTTTAAAACATAAACAATAAAAACCACACATTTAAAACAAGATCTTATCTTTCTTAATATCTATATAGCTTTTAAATATTTAAAAACTATATAGATATAGATTTATTTCACCTTTCTCTTAAAGCTTCTTTGGCTTTATTGAATGGTTTAAGCAAGTAATCCAGTACCGTTTTTTCACCCGTACGAATATCTACCGTTGCCACCATACCCGGTGTAATACCGTATGCCTTACCTTCTTTATTATAAAGTTTGTCTGAATCGGTTCGAATATAAACACGATAATAGAATTGATCTTGTTTAACTTCATCACGAATCGTGTCTGGGGAAATAACCGTAACCTTACCTTTTAAACCACCATAAATTGAGTAGTCATAGGCAGTAATCTTAACCAGTGCTTCTTGTCCCGGTCGAATAAACGCAATGTCACGCGGTAAAATACGCGCTTCAATAAGTAGCTGTTCATCAATCGGTACAATGGTCATCAACTTACCGTTTTGCGGAATAACACCGCCATGGGTGGTGACTGCAATTTCTTTTATCACACCGCGTACTGGAGCTTTAAACACTGCACGATCTAAGCTGTCACTACGACCCAGTACGACTTGTTGCTGCGTTTCAATATCAGTATTGGCTTTAGATAACTCTTCACGAGCCTGCACAAAATACTGATTCTGCACATCATTCATTTTATTTCTAAGGTCGTTTGCTTCACGACGTAAACGTAAAACTTCAACCTCACTTGCCGCGCCTTTAGCAACTAACGGTTCGGTCATTTCCAGCTCTTGTTGTACCAGTTGCAAAGCCTGTCTGAAACCTGCAAGTGTTTGTTCGAGATTAGCTCTGCGGGATGCATATAATGCGGTTTCTTCATGTACAAGTTTTGGTTCTTTCAGCACAATTTCAGGAAAAGCCAATGGCGTGCCGTTCACCTCTGCACGTAAGCGTGCTGAGGTTGCCTGAGCAGAAATAAGCAAAGATCTTGATTCACCGACATTCGATGCCAAACGGGTCGGATCTAATTGCGCGAGAATTTCGCCTTTTTGAACAATGTCGCCTTCTTGTACATTTAGCTTGGTTAAAATACCACCCTCTAACGACTGGATGACCTGCTCTTTAGACGATGGAACCACTTTACCCGTGCCGGTAGAGACTTCTTCAAGTTTAAATACCCATGCCCAGATAAAGAAAATAACTAAACCAATCCCCACAATCCAGATCACTAAACTGGCACGTGGTAATGGTGGTTCAGTATAAGAGACATTCATTGAACGGGTGAGTTCTTGTTCTTGTTGTGGTTCGCTCATGAATTACCCCCTTGCACTTGTTTTTGTTGGGCTGTTGATTGATTAAGGACCTGATCTCTTGGACCATCCATCACGATTTTGCCGTCGTTAACGACAATAATACGGTCCACCAGTTCTAAAACAGCGCGGCGGTGAGTCGCAACCACCAAGGTTCGATGGGCCAGCCATCCTTTTAAATGATCAATCAGCTGTTTCTCTGCCACATCATCAATCGCTGCTGTTGGTTCATCGAGTAATAAGATGTTGGGTTGGCGAATCAATAGACGGGCCAATAACAAGGCTTGTTTCTGACCACCCGAGAAACCAACCCCACCTTCTAAAATCAGGTGATCGAGTCCTTCTTTTTTCTCTTGAACAAAAGGTAATGCACCCGTCACCACTAAAACCCGAAAAATATCTTCATCGGTTGCAAGCGGTGCCCCCAAAGTAAGGTTCTCACGAATCGTACCGTAGAAAAGATGCGCATTCTGGTTGAGTAAACCCATATCACGACGTACATCAGATGGATCAATTAAAGAAAGATCTAAGCCATCTAAATGCACTGAACCTTGAATAGGAAATTGCATGCCAGATAGGAGCTGAAGCAATGTCGATTTACCTGCCCCATTACGCCCTAAAATTGCAATTTTTTCACCAGCACGAATTTTTAAGTGACGAATTGCAAGGCTCGGACGTGGTTCATCTTCACTATATTGGAACAAGACATTTTTTAATTCGTAGTCGCCATTTAAAGCAGCTTTATGTACCAGATGCGAACGCTCTGGCTGATCGATTGGGCGTTGCATAAGCTCATCTAAGCTTTGTTTTGCAACTTTCGCCTGCTGTAAACGCCCCAATACACCAGTAATATGACTAATCGGTGCCAACATTCGTGACGATAAAATTGAACAGGCCACTAACGCACCCGTGGTCATTTCACCATCCATTACCGCAAAACATCCCACCAAAACTACAAATGCGTAGGTCAAGCCTTGAATCTTTTGGGTCCATGCCATTAAAGTACCGACAATTTTACGTTGTTTCATACCGATATCGGCTGAAACTTCATTCATGTGGTTCCACTGGTTCTGAAAACGCGATTCCGCACGCAACAACTTGATATCTTCAATACCCTGCACTGCTTCTACCAGAATGGCATTACGGATTGAAGATTCTCTCATGCCTTCCTGTGCGAGTTGTGCTAGCTTTTTCTGCACCAGAATACCCGGCAAAAGCATAAGCGGTACAACCAGCAACATCACCCAAAACAGCTTTCCGCCAATAATGGCAAAAATCGTTAGGAACAGGAAAAAGAATGGAAAATCTGCCATCGCAGTAATCGTAGTTGAGGTCACCAATTCACGAACACCTTCGAGCTCACGAATCTGCGAAATAAAACTACCAGTAGACTTTGAACGGTCTTTATTTCTGATTCTTAAGGCATGACCAAATACACGGTCAGAGACAAGTAAATCTGCTCGTTTACCAATAATGTCAGATAGATAGACTCGGGACACACGTAAGATGAACTCAAAAATAGCAGCAATAAGCACACCACCAGCCAGCACCCATAAGGTTGGAACAGACTGAGATGGAACAACGCGGTCATAGACTTGCATTGAGAAAACAATGGTTGCCAATGCCAAAATATTGGCAATGAGTGAGGCAAACATGATATCAACGTAGCGCTTCCAGTCTCTTAGAACAATTGACCAGAACCAGCTTGCTTCATAGGGTTTGATATATTCATCAATACGCGCATCGGGAATAGAGCTTTCAGGACGCAGGATATAGACATTCTTAATGGTATTTTTTAAGACATCTAAGCTTAAATTTTGAGAAAGTCCCTGATCCCCACTAAACTGGATACTGACATTCCCTTGGGTATCGGCTTTATCAACAACACCGACCTGTCCGTCATAAAACTCGACCAGAACAGGTAGCCGCCACGGATTAAGTAAATCTAGTGAAAAAGGTACCTTACGTAGGTTTAGCCCAACCTGACGTGTCATTAACTGTAAAACATCATCAAGGTTTTGATTCTGGTTCCAGTCAAGCTGTAAACGGATTCTTTCTTCTGAAGGCTCAATTCGATAATGTTTAGCAATCGTTAAGACCGCCTGTAACCAGGGCTGGTAATTTATTTTTGTCATCATGGTTGTACTTCGAACCCCTGAATTGAAATATTATTTAAGCCATAGGCTTGGCGCGAACGTCCTGTTGCCGAAATGTACTGAACAATACTGTTGTAGATGTCATAACGTGCAGATTCGAGTTCTGAATTGGCACTATGAATGGCCTGCTCTGCATTCAATAAGTCAACCAATGAGCGTGTACCAAGTTTGTACTGCTCTTGATAAAGTTCACGTGTACGAACCGTAGTGGCTTGGCGATTGGTCAGCACCTGCATTTGGCGTTGTTTATTTTCAATTTGCTCACGGCTGGTTCGAATTTGATCGAGAACATCCATATAGACAGAATTGACCTGAGATTTAGCTGCTTCTTCTGCATAGCTTGCCATTTTGACCTGAGAAGAAACGGCTCCACCTTGATAAAACTGACTGGTTGCTTCAAGCATGACAGAACTGTACAGACCATCATCTTTATCATTGTTTGGGTTTCTGCCATTAATGGCCTGACTTAAGGAACCTTTGACGGACAAGGTTGGATAACGTGTTAAACGAGTCTGTTCCTTTTGTGCTTTAGCTACTTCAACCCCAGCTTGAGCCGCGATCATTTTTGGAATGGTATTAAACTCAGGCTCACTATAGAGACCAGACTGCTTTACCAAATCATCAGGAATGACCCATGCCTTATTAAAAACATCTACTCCGATCAGAGTTCTTAAATGTTGCTGGTACTGACGTAATAAAGATTGTTGAGCAATGAGTGTCGATTGTGCAGATTCTAAATATGTTTGTGCCTGAACTGGGTCAGCTTGGCTACTAATACCGGCATTTGCACGTAAATTGGCAATTTCCTGAATACGCTGAATCCCAACAATTTGCTGCTCGGCAATCTTATTTAATTGAAGGTAACGCTGAATATTGACAATCGACTGAGCCACATCGAGTGCAATATCATCAATGCTGACCAGCACATTGGCCTGCTCGACTTGTACTTTGGCTTGCTGAACCGATACACCTGATTTGACTTTGCCAAAATCAAAAAGCATTTGAGTCGCAGATAATGTGAGTAACTGTCTTCCCCTCTCACCACTACTCAAATCACCTGTGGTTATTCCACCTGAAAGCTGGGGATAATAGCCCGCCTTAGCAAAATCAATACCCGCGTTTTGACCAGCTAAAGTGGAAATGGCTTGAGAAATATTAGGATTTCGTTGAACTGCATATTGAATCGCATCAATTAAACTAACTTGATTATTCCACATGGCAGTTGAAGTCGGTAAATAGCTCCCATCATTTCCTAGCCGTTGAAATTGGCTCTGATCAAACCCTAAATTGCTTAATTTTTGGAAATCGACAGATCGGTAGCTTTCATCGGGCGTGGGTTTAAAGAGTTGAGAAACTTTTTTTGTTAAGCTTTTTCCCGAGTTAACAGACGCGGTCTCTGCCTTTGTAATTGATATTGATACACTAGAAGCAATACAAAAATATAAAAAAAACTTCGTACCTGATTTGATTATAAGTTGGAAATCATTGTGGGAAAAAGGCAATTTACTCATTAGAAGATCTAATCTCTTGAAATATTGTAAAACAATCCAAAACTCAGTAAAAAATTATCAAAAATATTAAATTCCATACTTTAAATAAATAATTTTCAGAATAATTTTCTTTGCAAAAAAATAAAGTAAAAAATGATTAGTTTTCAGCACTAGTAACTAAATATTTAATTTTCTTATAATTTAAATTATAAAATTAAGTTTTAAACATACATATTTAAAACCAATTAAATACCTACAAAAAAACTATAAAACTCAAAAATTAGAATAAATTATTCTCATAAAAAAAACCTACCTCTTGGGGAAGCGGCAGGCTATAAACTTTTAAATATGTACATTCAAAAATATATTATTTATTTAAATTCATCAATAATGATTAATTTAAAATAAAATTAAAACATATGATTAAAAACATATTAAATGAATAAAATATTTTCTATTTTTTTTACAACACAATACGTATGCTCTAGCAGCAATTATTTTATATCTAAATATTTATAAAAATATGTGCTCTTTAAATCAAATCCAAATAACCAAATACAGTCTTTTCAACTCGCTGCTGTAAATAGAAGAACAGCTTTAAAACTCGCAAGATGACATCATTTATTGAACATAATCAATCTCTTCCTGAGTAAAGGACTGTGCCAACTAAAACCGCTTGTCCAGCAATGCTAACGTGTAATATTGAATTTGTTTTCTCAACTGTCACTAAAACCCGCCCCGGTTTTTGTATCGCTAGGCCTTGATACCCCCAATAAGTTACTTTCTGGTCACATTCGATTAAATCATGGTGAACAAGGTACGCTCCTGCTGGACCATTTGCATTACCAGTTACAGGATCTTCATTAATACCGATTGCAGGTGCGAACATTCGACCATACGTAATAGGTTCTTGTTTACTATCTTCCAAAACAAATGGGAAAAAACCATTGCAACCTATTTCAGCGCTAATAGCTTTCAATTTTTCATTGTTTGGAATTAATCCATCAAGCTTACTTCTGCTCAGCATTGGCACCATCACCTTGGAATGCCCCGTCGTAACCACTTGTATTGGTAAGTCAGCAAAATCACTTTCACTCACACCCAGCGCATTTGCAAGTTCAGTCCTTTGATTCGCACTAAAAGGTGGTAAAAACTCTACGCGACCTTGAGTCATTTTCACCAATAACGCTTCAGGACTTCCAAATATTGAAACGGGTAAATCACCAGCCCCCGTTTTTGCGATTAATGGATAGTCGGATTGGTGGCCTGTAGTTGCACGTAAAAAATGAGTAGCGATGGTCGCATGTCCACAGATCGGGACTTCATTTGTAGGGGTAAAATATCGAACATGTATGTCATGGCTTTGATCTTTAGGTGACAAAACAAAGGCAGTTTCTGAATACCCTGCGAATGCAGCAATATCTTGCATTTGTTGAGTTGAAAGATGGTCAGCCTCTAGAACAACCCCTGCTCGATTTCCTGTATTTGGTTTAGTGGTAAATGCATCAACTACATAAATGGTCGTCATGGCAGAACTCCTCTGTTGTTAATATTGTGATCTCAGAAATAGCTCCCGCCATAACCAGAAAATCTTATTTAATTGCAGTAAGACATATCACCGCTCTAAAAGGTTTATAGTCGTCTCAAATAATGAGTCTTGAGTCTTTGTAGTGGTTGTTTGAATTGTATAAATCTAAACATCGGCGATACTATAGTTTTTATTGCAAACGCATTTTTTAAATATGGAAAGGTATGAACTGGGACGATACTAAAATTTTGTTAGCTATTGGGCGAACTGGCGGGTTGAGCCGCAGTGCAAAATTGCTTGGTATTAGTGTTTCTACCGTACATCGCAGAGCTGTTGAACTAGAGAAAAGTCTCAATGCGATTCTTTTTTCCCGAGACAGTGATGGCTATACACTCACCCACGTTGGAAAACATTTTTTTTCTTTGGCTGAAAAAGCAGAAGAGCATTTAATAGCGATGGAACGTTACAACGATCAAGGGCAACAATCATTGTTCCGCATTGCTTTACCTGAGTTAATCGGACAACAGTTGCTTCAGTCAAAGCTAACAGCGTTGCAACTAAAGCATCCAGATTTACAATTAGAGATATCGACGAGTGTCGTTCCTGTTGATTTTTCCCGACGGGAAGCTGACATTATTCTTCGACTTGTTCGTCCAGAAAGCGGGCGTTACATTATTCGACGCCTTGGCCAATTGGAGTATGGGCTTTATTGTAGTAAAGATTATCTTGCCCGTTTCACAGAGCACGCTGAAATGGCTGATGATTTACTGAATCATCGTATAATCGGTTGGGACCGAAGCCTTCAATATACTTTCTTAGCACAATGGATGCGTGAACTCAGCCAAGATGCTGCCCCTGCTTTGTCTTTTGATAACATGCACTCGCAACTACGGGCAGTCATTGAAGGACAAGGAATTACAGCCCTGCCTTGTTTTATTGCAAAGGCTTCTGGGTTAGTACCCATACAACCTGAGCAAACTTTAAAACAAGATGTGTGGTTAATGCGTCATTTAGATACTAAGGATAGTGACTATTCAACGTTGATTAGTGAGACGATTGAAAAAGAGCTACAAGAATATCTGTTGTGATAAACATTAGCTTTTATTCTAATTTTGAATTTAAAAAAGAAATTTTAAGTTCAACCGAGTTATGTCTCGCTCAAGTTGTACAGAGTGATTTTTAGTTAAATGATTGGCGAGCACTATCAAATCTGCTCATAAAAAATCTGACTTGTGTCAAAAACGGAATTTTTTTTTATGGTAGATAAATAATTCTTAAAATTTTGATTTAAAAAATCTTTTTAAATATGGTTTCAGATAATACCCATTATATTAAATAACCAATAAAGATTTTACATCCATAATGATAATGACTACTATTTGCATTAATATTAATACTTACCAATTGGGAATAAAAATGCGCTTGTCACACTTCAGTCTTTGCTTACTTACAACAGCAATTTGTACCCATCTTTATGCCGATGATTCAATTAAAACAACTACTGAATCCCAAAATGCTGAAGCTAAACTTCCGACAATTGTGATAACAGCGACACGTACACCCAAAAGCATTGCTGAAATTGCAGGAACAGTTCAAACCATTTCTGCTGATGAAATTGCGCAACAGGCTGGTCCAAGTCGTAAAGTTGCAGATGTTTTGGCACAACTAGTTCCATCTTTAGCACCAAGCAGTGGAACGAGTAGTAATTATGGTCAAACTATGCGTGGACGTAATGTACTAGTGATGATTGATGGCGTATCACAAACGGGTTCACGTGATGTAGCACGTCAGTTGAATAGTATTAGCCCAAATATGATTGATCATATTGAGGTAGTTTCAGGTGCGACCAGTATCTATGGTTCAGGTGCGACTGGCGGAATTATTAATATTATTACCAAACGTGCTGACAAGTCTAAGCCTGTTAGCTTTCAAACAAAATTAGGTGTGACATCGGCCGATAATTTCCGCGGTGACAGCCTAGCTTATCAAGTTGGCCAAACGGCTTCATTTGCAAATGATAAAGTCGACGGTTTTCTTGGCATAGACTATACCAATCGAGGCTCTCAATTTGATGGTAATGGGGATCGTAT
The DNA here is from genome assembly GCF_059416285.1 of Acinetobacter sp. GW821-FHT09D10. Taxonomy (NCBI): domain Bacteria; kingdom Pseudomonadati; phylum Pseudomonadota; class Gammaproteobacteria; order Moraxellales; family Moraxellaceae; genus Acinetobacter; species Acinetobacter sp. GW821-FHT09D10. The sequence goes on along the minus strand of NZ_JBWKOW010000007.1, from coordinate 72,116 downwards.
TTCATTAAGCCCTTGGCAGGGTAGCACTATGGATACCGACACCATTGATGTGAATGGTCGTGTTAACTTTAATTTAACAGATAATCAGACTCTTAGTTTTGGTGCTCAGTACTATAAAGATGAGCAAGATACAGAATATGGGCCTGATTATTCTTATTTACTCACAAAAACAGATCCATCTTACAAAGCTGTCAAAGGTTGGAGCTTAGATAATCAGCCGTTTACTGAACGTTATGCTTTTAATACACAGTACCAAAATCAGGATTTCTTAGGTCAAGTTCTGAATGTGGAAGCTTACTATCGAAAGGAGAAGTCACGCTTTGTACCTTATGGTTATTCAGCTGACAGTGTTAGTGTAAAGCAAAGTCAATCAAATGTGGATTATGCAGGTATTCGTTCAACTTTACAGTCTGATCTTGTGGTTGCTGACCGTGATTTAAAACTAACTTATGGCTTAGACTACGACTGGGAAAAAGATCATCAGTGGGCGGACTACTACATGCCAAGCAATAATGGTTTAGTTTATACCCCAACTGGAGAAAAACAAGGCTCAGGACCAGATACTGAAATTCAGAATATTGGTACCTTTATACAAGGGGACTATGCAGTAACAGATCAGCTTAATATTCAAGCTGGAGTGCGTTACCAATATGTTCAAGCGGACACAGACAGCTATTTAACTGCACGTAAGCCATATACATTAATGGCTGCAGACTCTACAGATTCAGATAAATTCCTGTTTAACCTAGGTGCCGTCTATAAACTCAATGATGCTCAGCAAGTCTATGCTAACTTTTCACAAGGCTACAGTTATCCAGATGTGCAACGTGTATTACGTGATGTTGCAGCATATACCTTAACTACGTCTGGTATTGCTCCGATCACTGTAAATAGCTATGAACTAGGCTGGCGCTTGAACCAAGATAAAGGTTTAAATTTGGGCCTAACTGGTTTTTATAATACTTCTGATAAAGTCGTTCAATTTAACTCGGATCGTTCTGTAAATGTTGTTGATACCGACCAGCGAGTTTATGGGGCTGAAGCAACAGTAGGTTACCCATTCATGGAAAATTATAAGGTAGGTGGGACTTTAGGTTATACAAGAGGCCAGTACAAGGATGAGGCCAATAATTGGCATGAGTTAAATGCTTTTGCAGTTTCACCAATGAAAGGTACGTTGTTTGCTGAATGGAATAATACGGAAGGCTATGGTGTACGTGCTCAAATGCTTGCAATCAAAGGAACTGATAAAGCTTATAAAGACGATCTAGAGTTAAAATCAGCTGGACTGAGTGATAGTAATAGCGCAGCAGAAATTAAAGGTTATACAACCATGGATGTATTAGCACATTTCCCTGTAGCGAAAGGTCGTATGGACTTTGGTGTCTATAATCTATGGGGAAATCAATATAAAACTGTATTCGCTCAACAAGCAGCAGTAACCAATGCTAACTCAATGTTAGCAATCCCAGCCGAAGGTCGTACTTTTGTGCTAAGTTACACTATAGATTATTAAATTTAGGACTGGGAGGAACTGTTCTAAATTTTCTAAAATCAACATAATATGCCTTATACGAAATTTAATTTTATCTCATATAAATCATAGCCTTACTGCTTAAAAAAAAGCCCAACTCATAGTGTTTGGGCTTTTTTTATTTTTCTACAAATAATATTTTAAAGAGAAATTACTTAAATCTAGAAATCTCAAAATTCAATCGATATGTCATAAAATTTATTAAACATGCTTCTCTAATTCTTTTTCTAAACAGTTCTTGAGAATAGGGAGATGAAGAATGTTTAAAATTCTTCTGTAACCTTGGCTTATGTCCGCTAGCTCAAATCCAAATAACCAAATACAGCCTTTTCAACTCTCTGCTGTAAATGATTTAAATCACTTTCCCCTGCTATGCCTGCCGCGTTAATCATTCCTTTACTTAAAGCAATCACATCTTGTGCGGCTGTCTGTGCATGTGAAATGCCATAACGAATAAACAGGTTGGAAATTATGGTCTCAAGCTCGTGTTGAAGTTCACTTTCTTCACTGTCTTTTCCAATGAGTTCAGAAGCAAATTCTAGTGTTCGTGCCAACTGAGGACGGCTCAATTGATGTTGCACAGCAGCTTGTATGATCAGTTTTAGTTTATCTTTTAAATCTGCGGCATCACTTTGCTGTATGGCTTCAACAATACGATTTGAAAGTTCAACTCGCTCACGTCGAATTAACTCAACAATTAAAGCATCTTTAGAAGGAAAGTATTGATATAGGCTACCAATGCTTACGCCAGCAAGCTCAGCCACGGCATTTGTGTTAAATCCAGCAAAGCCTAACGACTCCAGAATGCGAGCAGCCGCCTCTAAAATAGCTTCAAAGGTAGCCACTGAGCGTGCTTGACGCGGGCGTTTGCGTGGGTCTGGAAGTGTTTCTGACATGAGCCGAAATGCGAGTATTTAATGTGAGCAATCACTCATATACTGACTGAGTCATATTGATATGACAAGCAAATGCTGTCTTTTCAGTTGAGCTTCAACTCAGCCCCGTCATGGAGTGGTTATGTCTAGAACCTATACTTTTTTTATTCATTTAAGAGCATTACCTGCTTGGTTGGCTTTACCACGTGAAAAGCGGGCTGAGTTTAGTGCACAGAAGCTTGAGCCAATTTTTGAGAAGTATCCGACTGTAAAAGTTCGGTGGTATGACGTTGAAGCGTTTAGTACTAAAGCGAGTGATATTGCTGTGTTTGAAACGACATCTCTGCAAGATTATTATTTTGTGATTGATGCGATTCGAGACTCTGAGTTTTGTACAGTGCCCTACTTTGAGTTTGTAGAGATTATTCCAGCAATTGAAGATGGATATGTGGAGTATGAGAGTTCTTTATAGAAGTTCCCGACGACCTAATTATTTTTGCACGATCAGTAGATAATCTGGTCGTGAGCTTAAATTTTCTAGATAAAAAATTTCAGAAAAAAAGTGTAGTTCACTACTAAACTATCTGATATAACGCTTTCAAAATTAGATATATTTATTCAACATTTCTTACATAAGCATTATTATAATACATATTGATTTTATACTAAATTTTATTAAGAAAAATCCATGCTTAAAAGAACTCTTTGGCATCAAGAAAAAGATGAACGTAAAACTTTATCTCAAGATGAATTAACAAAAAAAACAAACCCACTAGTTATCGTGGGGGAAGCAGGTATGGGAAAATCCTGCCTATTAAAATGGTTAGGAAGTTTAGAAAATTATAGTTACTGCACTGCCCGTCAATTAATAAATCGAGCAAATCCTCATAGCCTTATAGATAATAATAGAATATTAGTTATCGATGCTTTAGATGAAATCAGCTCTAGCAATGATGGAGATAAAGTTGATCGAATATTACAAAAGCTGGAAATTCTAGATTATCCAAAATTTATTTTAGCTTGCCGTGTAGCAGATTGGCGAAGTGCTACTGGAATAGAAACCATAAGAGAACAGTATAACGAAGAACCATTAGAGCTTCATTTAAACCCTTTTACACAACAAGATATGAGCGAGTTTCTTAAAGAAAGATTTAATGAACAGAAAGCTCAAGCCATTATTGATCATTTTACTGTTCAAGGATTAGATGATTTACTTGGTAATCCTCAAACTCTTAATTTAATTGCTCAAGTTGCAACAACAAATGCCTTACCTAAAACTGTTACTCAACTATTTGAGCAAGCTACAGAATTATTAAGAGTTGAACATTCAGATTCTAAAGCAAAAGCACAATTACCTAGTGAAACTGAAATTGATACGGCAGGTGCTGCTTTTGCAAGCCTAATATTAACTGGTAATGAGGCAATTACAAGAAAAGCAATTACAAATACAGTTGAAGGGGAACTTCCTATAAGCGAGATTAAACTTCTACCTGATACTGCAAATATTGATTCGCTCCTAGGATCCCGTCTATTCCAATCAAATGGAATAGAAAAGTTTACTTATCTCCATCGTAGAATTGGTGAGTTTTTGGGAGCAAAATGGCTGATAAAGCAAGCAAATACAAATCGTAAGCGTAAACGTCTTTTAGCAGTTTTTCATAGTTATGAATTTGTACCTCCGAGCTTACGTGGTTTACATGCATGGCTAATTATGGACCCTATTATGGCTCCTGATATTATTAGCAATGATCCTATGGGAATTCTGGAATATGGAGATGTAGATAATCTAACAATTGAACAAGCTAAAGTCTTACTTAATAATATTGAATATTTAGCTGATAACAATCCTCGATTTTATAATTTTTATAATAAAGACACCTATAATATTCACGTATTCACAACACCTGCATTATTAAATCAAATTAAAAATATTTTAGGTCAAACGAAAGTTTCTTTTGGTTTTAGAGTTTTTCTGCTTGATGCCATTAAAACCAGTCAGTTACCTATTGATTTTATTGAAACACTTGTAGGACTTATTAAGAATCCAAAGATAGAATTTGCAATTCGTAAATCTGCTGGTGAAGCTTTAGCAATTCAGAAACGATATTTCAATTGGGACAGTATTTTTCCATACCTTGCAAAATTAGATGATGAATCAATTAGGTTAGCAATTGAATTATTAGATGATACAGGCTACGACAAAGCGAATAATGAATTAATAGCTTATCTAGCAATATCCCACCTAGAATCAAGTGAACATGTGATTGGCCCGTTATTTTATTTACAAGAAAATTTACCTAAAGAACAAATTGAACATGTTCTTCATTTCTTTATTGTTCGCATAAAAGTTTCAAATAAAGATGGTGATTCAGAAGCTAAAAATGAGGCTAAAAATTTTGCATATCGTTTAATTTTAAGATTTCTCGAAAATTATGAAATTTCTGCAGAAAAACTTTGGAGTTGGTTAGAACCTTTCCATGATATATTCGGCTATCATGATGAGTATATTAAAAAACTAGAAGATTTTTTTAGAAAAAATCAAGATTTGAGACAAGCTATTCAATATTTTGTTTTATTCAAACGACCATGCGAAACAAATATATGGCATAAGCATTATTTACTACAGAATTGCTCAAAAGGTCTATCAATCATACCAAAAGATATAATCGCATTACTTAAAAGGTTATATACAGAAAATCAAAATGATTTACGATGGAAAGAACTTGTTGAATTAACTTATCACGATAAGGAAATTGGGAAAGATGTTCGAGAAGCCGCTATTCCTTTTACTGTTAATGATAGGAATGTTAATAATTGGCTAAATCAAATAGCAATCAGAAAATTAACTGATTGGGAAATTAAAGACCTTGAGTTAAAAAAACGTAAAGAGGAACAAAGGGCTACTTCCCTAGCTGCACAACGATCAATCTATATTGAAAATATTGAACGATTACGCCAAGGCGAATATGAAGTAATACTAAAGCCAGCTAAAGTCTATCTACAATTATTCTCTGATATTAGTAAAGATACTCCAGCCCATCAGCGTATTTCAGAGTGGATAGGAAACGATATATCTGAAGTATGTATGGAAGGCTTTGAAGCTTTTCTAGGAAAAAATCCATCCGAAATTAATACTCCAGATATTTCCACTGTTTCATCACAAAGCAAATCTTATCAAAAAAGTTATATCTTGATTGCGGCCTTAGCTGAACGAATTAGAACTAATAAAGGTTTTAGTGACTTATCTAATGACTGCTTAGTATCCGCATATCATCTCTTACTACGCATGCGTTATGACACTCATGCAGGCATACCAGATATTCTTGAAATTATTGAAAATGAAATTCGCCAAAGAGGAATATTGTTAAAAAGTATACAAGCCTTTTACGAGCCTCAACTGAAAGCTAAACATGAACATATATATGGTTTGACACGATTGGCGAGTAAAAATGAAGACATCCATATAATGACAAAATTAGTAAATTACTGGTTGAAAAAATTTACAGAAATTCCAATAAATGTAGAGAGAGAACTAATAGACATACTCCTTCAAAATAAGCAATTTGATACTTTACGCCAATTAACTCCTATACGCATGCAGGTAGATAATGATGAGCAAAAAAGGAATTGGCTGGTTATTGGTCTAATTACAAACTTTGAAAAAACAATTAAAGCGATTGGCTCTCACCCAATTGATCCAAATTTAATTTGGAATTTAAGAGATCGTATTAACAGCCACTATACAAAAAATAAATCATATAAATTATTAGATATTGATCTCGTGGAATGGATTATTAGCACATTCCGTACAGTCTGGCCAAATGTTGGACATCCTAATGGAGTTTCAGGAGGTAACACAAATCCTTGGGATGCTTCTGATTGCATCATTGGTCTTATTCAATATTTAGCTCAAGATTCAAGTGAGCAGGCATATAAAGCTCTGGAAAGATTGAGAGACTCATCTGTGGATGATTATAGTGACATAATAAAATTAGTATTATTTGAAAAAAAACAAATCCATAGTGAAAGCCTTTATTCCCCTTCCTCTATGCAAGCAATTAAGGCTATTATAAATGATCTTAGTCCCCAATCCATCACGGATTTACAAGTATTTATTTTAGATGAGTTAAATACTGTTCAAGCAAAGATTAAAAGTGATGATGCTGAATCTTGGCGAGGATTCTTTGATGATAATGGCAAACCATATGTTGAAGAACGTTGCCGAGATCATTTATTAGGCTTATTACGTCAAGGTGACTCTAGAATTACCTATGAACCAGAAAAACATGCAGCAAATGATAAAGAAGTCGATATTACCTGCTCAGTAGGCCAACTTCGTTTACCAATCGAAGTAAAAGGCCAATGGCATCCAGATCTTTGGACAGGTGCAGATGATCAACTTAATAAATTATATGCACAGGATTGGCAAGCAAAAGGCCGAGGCATCTATTTAGTATTATGGTTTGGTTTAAGAACAGATAATAAAAAATTAAAACATCCTAGTAGAGGAAAGCCTATACCTAAATCTCCTCAAGAATTACAAGATCTGTTAATTGCAAATAGCCGATCAGCTCAAGAAGGTAATATTAAGATTATTATTCTGGATATAGATAAAATACAGTTAAAGTAATTTAATAAGTTTAAATTAATGAGATCTATTAAATTTTAATCGATACAGGCCTTAATATGAAACATTTTGATGATTTACCTAAAAGACATACTAATCATATAATAGAAACTAAAGCAGAAAATGCTTTCCAACAAGTTATCTCCGCATCTGAATGTTTCATGATTCAACAAACAGATAAACAGGATTATGGCACTGATTATCAAATAGAAGTAACTGACGGTGAATACGCAACTAATATTAGAATACATGTTCAACTAAAAGGTACTAAAAAAGCTTTAAATAAAGATGGATCTATCAGTATTGATATAAAGAGATCTAATCTAAACTACTTAATCTCTCAACCGCATTCTTTTTTTGTCTGCTATCATATTCCAACTGATACACTAAAGTTTTGTTCTGCAGATGCAGTATTACGTCAATATGGACATTCTGGGCATCAATGGACTGAACAGCAAACAATTACTGTAAATTTCACAGAAAATCTTTCTATTACAAAATTAGAATTTTTAGCAAAGTTTGCAAAAGCAAATACTATCTCATTAAGAAATACAAAAATTAAGCAGATTATTGCTTCCTCTAACGAGTTGATGAGCACTATAAGAGATGTACCATATGATCTCTATATACCTGAAGATCCAGAATTAGCAGCGACCTTGCTTTCAACTCTTTACAATAATAGTGAAGATCAAAAAATAAGTGATGCTTTTGATAGATTTTTGGCACTTTTTCCACCAGATCATAATGCAATTATGTATTGCTATATGGCTGAAATTAATATTGGAATGGCGCAGAAAGACATTAAGATTGATAGAATTAAAAACGGGATTACATACTTAAAGGCAAAACTAAAAACTAAACAATTCAGTTCTGGGAGCCTTTTATACTCAATTGGGAATGGATACTCTGTACTAGATATTAATAAAGATGCAATTACTGCATATAAGAAAGCGATTGATAACTTAAATAATAGTGATATTGACCTGTTGGCCATGTGTTATAAAAATCTTGGCTCAAGTTACGATAATATTGGGAATCAAGCTGAAGCTATTAGCTGTTATAAAAAATCTATTACTTACAATAATCAACTTCCAGAAGCCAATTTTGCTTTAGGTAATTTCTATTTAAAAAATGGTAAGTATGAGGAGGCATTAAAGCATTTTGATGAAATAGTTTTTGCAGAACCAACAACTGAAAAACAATTCTCAGTTCTAGGATGGAGAGTTAATGCTCTTTTTAATTTAAAAGAAGGTCGATCAGCATTTCGTGAAATCAATACCCTGCTTAGTAACACAGCCAATAGTGGAGAATGGATTTGGTCATGGTGTGCTCAACAAGTTGCTTTATTTGGACGAGATAGTATCGATAATGCCAAATTAAGTATTTCATTTTGGGATAGATATCTAAAAAAGCACCCTAATTGCCCTCACGGAGTTAGAGAATGGTTATTAAATCAATTTTATTTACGCTCTGAATCTTTAAATATCGGATTCACTTATCCTGCTTTTAAATTTCATTTTGAATCTATAATTCAGTATCTTCAAGCCGAAGATGCCGCATTTCTTTGGGATAGACTTGGTCACTGGGCGCAGGAAAATGACAATTGGAATGAAGCAGAATATTGTTTTAGAAAGGCTTATGATTTGGAAAAAGGCAAATATGGTTATTGCTTAGGAACAGCATTAGTATTTCTCAATCGTCCCCAAGAAAGTCTTCCATTATTACTAGAACAAGCATTAATGATCCAACCAGATGATATGAGCTGGTTTCAAGTAGCGTCAACTTATGAAAAGTTAGGAAAAATTGAAGAGGCTATTAGTGCTTATGAAAAAGTTATTTCTCTAAACTCTAATTATGATTTAGCTTGGTTTAATTTAGGTGGAATTTACTGGAATCTAGGTAACTTAGCAAAAGCAAATGAGATATGGAAGCAAGCTATTAAGAGGTTTCCTAATCATGAACTTACTGCGTTACTTTATAGAGATATACCAAATGCAATCAAGTAAAAATTTTAAAGAATAGTATTGAATATAGATTTCATACAAAATAAAAATAAATTATCTATTAAAAAGCCATCTCTCAGATGGCTTTACCCCTCCCCCAAAACTTCTCCAACACCACATCCCTTTCATCCAAACTGTTTGAGCTTAAAACTTGTAGCATCAAGCCATCAATTAAGTTTAAAACCATGTTGGCATCGGGTTTGAGTGTGTTGTTTTCTAGACTAAAGACCAAATCAAAAAGCTCTCGAAGCAGCCATTTTCGATATTCAACAGCCATGCGGTAAGCCGTTGGATAAAGCTGTTTTATTTCAAAAATAGCTTTAAACAAAAGGTGGTAAAGGCTATTCACATCAACATGTAAACGGACAATTTCTTTGAGTTTATCGCTTGGTTTTGAGTAGCGGTGTGAATAGACAATTGCCAGAACTTCTTCTTTAAGTCGGTTTTTTTGAAAGATTAAACACATTTCAACCAGCTTTTCTTTTGAGTGAAAGTAGTTATAAAGCGTGGCTTTTGGAATTTTAGTTTCTTTGGCAATTAGGTCTACGCCCGTGTTGTGAAATCCATAGAGATTAAATAGATCTATTGCGGTATGTATTGCTTTTAATTTTTTTGAAGCCGTTTCTAAAGTTGGCATAGTTTTACCTTTTTAAATTCTTGTTGTTTCTAAATGAGATAAAAATCCTGTGCCCTTTCTGGGAGAAAAAAAGGCACAGCAAAGCCGCAAGACGGTGCTTGGCACATCTCAAGTTTTGTGGTTGCTAAGTTTTAAGTAAAAATGACTTAAAGCCTGAAAACCTTATGGCATTCAAGCTGCTTTAAATTTTTAAGTTGTGTCGTTATAGCTTTTGGCAAGGGCTGCCAAGAAATAATGGATGTGCATAGCCAACTCCTGATTTTGGGAGTTCTGCCAAAGCATTCATTTGGAATTATGGTGGCAGAACGAGAAAGGGTTGACAGACTGGTGAAAGATATAACCAGCACACCCGAAGGTGTCCCTCTCCCGTCCTACCGCTACGGGAGGAGACGAGGAGTTTACGCATAAGACTATTCCTCAGAAGGAATAACTCTGATGCGATCTTTCATTCAGCCTGTCAAAGCTGGCTGGCAATGTAGGCCAGCAGGCAAAGGATAATCTGAGAGTTTAGATGTGTCAATGTAGCTTTTATGCCAAGTATTTAAATTTCTTATTATTTTTCATTAGATTAAATTAATTATTATTTTAGATATTATATTTAATTGTATTTATATATTTTTTAAAAAGAGTCAAATGCAGTAAGCTAATACTTATAATTTTTTACTTTTTGATTTTGATCATTTTTATACAACTTTATGAGATCATAAATGATAAGACTATCTTCAAAGTCCATTTTATTATTAACAACTGCGTATTTATTGAATGGTTGTAGCCAAGGCCCTCTTCCATTAGAAGTTACACTACATCAGGATTATGTATGTGCCTTTACCAATAACCCTAAAAAAACGAATTATTCTTTTGATAATAAATTTTTGATTTTTATGGGGAAAGTTGACTATACAAACGGCTTCAAAAGCACTTATGAGAAAGAATATTCCAATGTTCCTTTGCCAATAGAAGAAAAAGATTGTGTAAAAATTCCTCTAAAAGAGTTTGAAAAAAATGTGGTTTATGACATTACTTTGGATATCTTCAAAACTTTTGATACACGTATTTGTGTAGTAGAACATAACAATAAGCTAGAAATTCGAGAACCGGAACCTGGTGAAACAACCTGTAAATAGGATTGTTCCTAGGCCCTCATTTCACCATTTCAGAAACAACAAAACGAGTGGGTTTAGACAGTTTCCGTCTGCCCCACTTGGTGATAAGCACGATTAAAATAAACTAAGCTTTGGTCATGCTGGCTTTGTTTAATCGCAACAATCGGACAAATCAGAATCGTGTGTGTTCCCACTTGTTGAATTTGCTCAATCTCACAATCGAAACTTACCAACGCATCATCTAACACAGGTGAACCTGTTTCTAACTCAATCCATTCGCCATGTTTAAAGCGTTCTTCTGGCGTGAGTTTAGACGAAAATGCTTTTGAAATATGTTCGTGGTGTGCGCCTAAAACATTCACAGTTAAGATTTTGTTATCTAGGAAATGTGCATGTGAACTCGCAGATTGGTTCATACAGACCAATAATGTCGGTGGTGTGTCAGTCACACTACAAACAGCAGAGGCAGTAAATCCAAAACGGCCAGACATGCCTGCCGTAGTCACAACACTAACCGCACTTGTGAGTAAAGACATTGCATTTCTAAAGTCTGTTGCTTGAACCATGACATTATTCCTAAATTGAACCGTACCTTGTCCTGAGTGTTTGCTATACCGCCCAACTCCATCAGGAAGGTACTTGATCGACATGCGTTCTGAGTAGAACGACATGTAGTAAGTAAAATGAGGGTTACTTGTTTGATTATCAACTCACATCAAAAAAGTAACCCTTTATACCACTTATTGGTAAATATTAAGCAGAGAGTTCAAAACCCGTAAGTTCTCTACGAACGATTTCTGCACCTGCACTTAAAGCATTTAACTTGCCACGTGCCACTTCACGAGAAAGAGGTGCCATGCCACAGTTTGTGCAAGGATAAAGTTTGTCGGCATCTACAAACTGAAGTGCTTTACGAAGTGTATTGGCAACTTCTTCTGGTGTTTCAATCTGGTTAGATGCAACATCAATTGCGCCGACCATGACTTTTTTACCGCGAATAAGTTCAAGTAAATCGATAGGCACATGTGAGTTGTGACATTCTAACGAAATGATATCGATGTTAGATTTTTGCAGTTTCGGGAAAGCTTCTTCGTATTGGCGCCATTCCGAACCGAGTGTCTTTTTCCAGTCAGTGTTGGCTTTAATACCGTAACCGTAGCAAATGTGGACCGCAGTTTCACATTTTAGACCTTCAATTGCACGCTCTAAAGTCGCAACGCCCCAGTCATTTACTTCGTCAAAGAAGACATTAAATGCAGGTTCGTCAAACTGAATGATGTCTACACCAGCAGCTTCTAACTCACGCGCTTCTTGGTTCAAAATTTTAGCAAATTCCCAAGCAAGTTTTTCACGGCTCTTGTAATGACCATCGTAAAGCGTATCAATCATAGTCATTGGGCCAGGTAATGCCCATTTAATTGGTTGATTGGTTTGCTGACGTAAAAACTTAGCATCTTCAACAAACACAGGCTTTTGACGAGACACAGCACCCACGACAGACGGTACGCTTGCATCGTAACGGTCACGAATACGAACGGTTTCGCGCTTCTCAAAATCTACGCCATTTAAGTGTTCGATAAACGTGGTCACAAAGTGTTGGCGGGTTTGTTCACCATCGCTCACAATGTCGATGCCAGCAAGGCGCTGTTCGTGCAACGCTAAACGTAGCGCGTCTTTTTTACCTTCAAGCAGACCTTCGTTTTCGAGTTTCCAAGGCGACCAAAGCTTTTCAGGTTCTGCAAGCCAAGACGGTTTAGGTAAGCTGCCAGCAGTTGAAGTTGGTAATAATTTTTTCATGATCAATGACCTATATGTAGATTAATTAAGAGCGTAATTAGCAGACCACTGCTCAAGAATCGCTTGGTATGGTTTGATAAATTGCTCTTCAACAAACTTCCCCTGCTCAATAGCCAAACGGCTACGTTCTTCTCGGTCATACACAATTCGAGTAAGTGAGTAATCTTCATTCTTCAAACTTGGCTGATAAGATTTTCCAGCGACTGAATTTGCGTTGTAAATTTCAGGGCGGTAAATCTTTTGGAACGATTCCATGGTGCTGATAGTGCTGATCAACTCAAGGTTGGTGTAATCACTCAGCAAATCACCAGTAAAATAGAACGCCAAAGGTGCAGCACTGTTTTTCGGCATGAAATAGCGAACTTTTAAGCCCATTTTTTGGAAATATTCATCAGTTAATGAATAGTCTTCTTGCTTATATTCCACACCCAAAACTGGATGTTCGTTTTCAGTGCGGTGATACACTTTAGTGGTTGAAACACTTAAGCAAATCACTGGCGCTTTTTTAAAGTTTGCTCTGTAAGTCTCAGAGTTAATAAAGCTCTTAAACAAGTTACCGTGCAATTCGCCAAATTTCTCTGGAGTGCTAAAAGTAGACTGATTTTTATTGTGGTCTAACAAAAGCACACTAAAGTCATAGTCACGTACATAAGACGAGAAGTTGTTGCCTACAATGCCTTCAATACGTTCATTGGTCTTTTTATCAACAATATTGGTTTTCAATATTTCGATTAAAGGAAGCGCACTGTTATGGCTTGCAGCATCAACATTCATTTCAACTGAAATGATTTCAAGTTCAACCGCATAGCGATCGCCTTTAGGGTTGTCCCAATGAGCTAAAGTATTAAAACGATTGTCGATCATCTGTAATGTGTTGCGCAGATTCTCTTGGCGGCTCATCCCTCTCGCCAAGTTAGCAAAGTTGGTTGTAATACGCGTATTGTCTGCTGGACGATAGTTTTCATCGAAACAAATACTCTTAATCGTAAATGTAAATTCTTTACTCATTTTGATCAGTACCCTAATTTCTGAGATAAACCTAAAAATATTTCGAGCTCTTTTTAAACTTTCCAGCCTTATCAGATTTGTGCCTTATGGTCTTATCAAAGTGAATTACTGGAGCGCTTCAGAGCATGAATAGATTTATACCGCAATCACAACATGAATAAAAATGATTTAGTCTCATTCAAAACTGAGTGAAATTCATGTTTAGGGTTTAATAAATAAGTATGAAGTTAAATATTTTTCATCTTGGGGAATTTTAAACAGCAGAAATTCAATATACGGCGGACGTGTAAAGCCCTTACCAATTTTAAAATTTATTATTATCTTCAATATGTTAATCAATAAAAACTTAGGAAGGATGGATAGGCCTAAAGTAATTTATGCTGACTCTCGATCATCTCTGTTTTTAGCCATTCTAGAAAGATAATCTTTCGCGGGTCTTCTTCAAAAGCGCTATGAGAAAGTAAATAATAGGCTGAACCGTCTTGTACAACTGGTGAAATTTTTTGCAGTAAGTTCCACTCAAGCTCTTTTTCAATCATATAAATTGAGATGACTGTTGCGCCGAGTCCAGCCAAACAACCTTCTAAACATAGATAAAAATGCTCAAGTTCAACTTTAGCATAGCCTTTTAAACTCTGCTTTAACTCAGCAATGAGGCTAATGTTTTTGAAAAAATTTGGTCTAGAAGTCGAGATAAGTACATCGTTTGTTTCCGATGACTTTGTTGCTTGAATCATTGCAATGTATTCATCGGCAATTTTCTCGCTATAAATATGCTCTCCCCAATCAAAGTCATTTCTGCGAATTGCGATATCAATATTATCTTTTTCAAAATCGACCACCCCACCTGCTGTGAGTAACACCACATCAAAATCATGTCCAAGCTTTTTAAATTTTGATAACCGCGGTATGAGCCATTTCATCGAAAGCGTCGGTTCACACGACAAAACCAGTTGTTTGTTATGAGTTTTAGGCTGGCTTAGCTCTATTAAACATTCATCGAGTTGACCAAAAACCTGATGGCAACAATTCAATAAAATTTCGCCCTGCTCGGTCATCACTAATGTTTTATTTTTACGATCAAACAAAGTCGTATTTAAAGACTCTTCTAAATTATAAATCTGTTTACTGACCGCACTTTGCGTCACAAATAATTTCTTTGCGGCTAAAGTGACGCTGCCATACTTCGCCACAAAATAGAAAAATTTTAATGAATTCAGTGATATTCTTTCGATCATTCCAAAAACTCATAAGTGGTTAGTCGTTTTTATCGATTTTTATTTTTAGGTTTCTGTTCAAAATAAAAATCATCTTTATTAAAACCCATTTTAGATGATGAAAAACATATTGAATATCGATACCTATCTGCACAGCCGTATAAATACAATTTCTTATTCGAAAAAAATAGCTGCTTTAGACAAAAGATCTACCCTCTTCAATACATTCCAAAAAGTACAGAGTAGCTCCCTCGTTTTTAGTGAGGGTACAAGATAATGGCAGAGTTTATCGCAGTTATTCTGATTACGATTTTGGCAGTGGTAAGCCCCGGAGCTGACTTTGCGATTGTCACGAAAAATAGTTATCTGTACGGCAGAAAAATAGGTGTTTTCACTTCACTCGGAATATCACTTGGCGTATTGGTTCATGTGACCTATACACTTGTAGCTG
Organism: Acinetobacter sp. GW821-FHT09D10; assembly: GCF_059416285.1. Taxonomy (NCBI): domain Bacteria; kingdom Pseudomonadati; phylum Pseudomonadota; class Gammaproteobacteria; order Moraxellales; family Moraxellaceae; genus Acinetobacter; species Acinetobacter sp. GW821-FHT09D10. The sequence continues at coordinate 56,864 of NZ_JBWKOW010000007.1, read as the reverse complement.
TTGCCTTTGTAATGACTTATACGCCGCAAATTTTGAATATTGTTAAGTATATTGGTGCGCTTTACCTGATCTATATTGGCTATAAAACTTTTACGCAAGAACCTGTTTTAGACTCTGCTGCTTTAACTTCTATAGGTACTTTCCAAGCCATAAAATACGGCTTCCTTACCAATGCTTTGAACCCTAAAACCACGCTATTTGTGATTAGCACCTATACTCAAATTGTAAGTTTAACCACACCTAAAACGATTCTTTTGGCCTATGGCTTTTTTATGTCATTTGCCCATTTCGTATGGTTTTCACTGGTGGCTGTACTGTTTTCGTCCATGCTGTTAAGGCAAAAAATGTTAGCCAAGCAAGTGCAAATTAATAAGGTGATTGGCTCAATTTTATGTGCTTTAGGCGTTATTCTTCTTTTTACTCAGTTTCAGTAAAGCTACTTCATTTTTAAGAAATTGTAGAGTGGGACTGAGCCCTAGATGCAGAACTCAGTCCATTCAAGCGAGTTAAGAATCTACTTTTAAGTATTCGATTCAGATAAATTATTTACATTCCAACGATTCGCTCTTTTAAATGTTCCGACATCGTTAAACCGCACTCCCATATCACGCATGACTTTATGGGCAACTGGCGCGGTCATTTGGCGAATATAGAAAGGCTCTTTCACCACAAAATGATGGATGGCATGTGTTGAGCCAAAGTTAAAGCAAAACAGTTGAAACGGCATCATCCACCACGGCGTTAATACTTGAGTTTGTTGAATCACATTGCCCAATTCAACATCACCGTAGTAATGCATATTGCTTGTCACAAAGTGCAGGCAGAAGGTACGCAGCACATTTGGCGCAATCCACACCACAGTCAAAATATTAATCACATGCATAACATTTAGCGTTGTAGCTGACCATGCAATCGGTGCATTTGCCAAGCTTGAAACCATATCAACTGCATGGAAGCCTAAAAAGATATACCACAGCGACCAGTGAATAATTCCTAGCGGAAAATAAGCCATAAATGCACGTTTAAAAATTACTTTTCTAACCGTCCAATTATTTGCAGCCATAATGCGTAGCAAAACTGCAAAACCATTGTCACCAATCGCGACGAGTCGGCGAATGCTCCACTGCTCTCCATTGGTTAAAGCTCTTTCTTCTAAATCGACTTCAGTGCCTGAATTTTTATGATGATTAAAATGCAGCTCACGGCGTTTCCACGGGTTAATGGTACTTGGGCGAGCTAACCACACTAAGCCCATCATTAAATGATGTGCCCATGGTTTTTTTCTAAAATACATCCAGTGAATGAGGTCGTGTTCTAACTCATGGGTAAGAGATGCAAAAAACGCAATAATTGGAATTGCGAACCAAGCTGAAAGCTGATGATTGATATAGAGTACGGCTGTAGCAATCATTCCAACAAGGGAAACAAATAGAATCATCGCCCCTATTGCGTTTTGATGGTTCAAAATGGGATGGCGCTTGCGTAAAGCCACGCCTTCCGCTGTGACCACTTTTTTAATGTGTTCCGTTTTTTCGCTATCGGTCATTCCAGCAGGATTTTTATATATGTAGGTCATCCGTTATTCCTCAGTTTTCTCATGCCCCTACTTTATTTATATCTATGTTTGTACGCTTAGCTCGAAACGCCAATCTATTGGCTATGGATGCCAAAAATAAAAATATTCAAAACAAACAAAAGTTTTTTTAGTTTTGAATCTTTTATACTGTTAACAGGAATATGAGTCACAAGTTATAGGACATAACATGCCACAGACAGCAACGGCACTGGCTAGCTGGGTTAAAGCGATTCAAAAAGCGCTTGAGAAAGCAGGTGTGGATAGCCAACCTTTATTAAAACAAGCAGGTTTAGATGTACAGGCCCTAAATGATCCAGATGCACGCTATTCATTAAAAAACACAGCAAATTTATGGAAACTAGCCGTTCAAGCGACTCAGGACTCGTGCTTTGGCCTTAAAGTTGCTAGCCAAGTCAACCAAAATACATTTCATGTGTTGGGCCATTCACTCATTACCAGCACCACCCTAAAAGAAATGTTTTTAAGAATTATTCGTTACTTCCGTATAGTGACCGACATTCCTGAACTTGAATTTTATGGAGATGACAAAAATCATTATTTCGTTATTCATGTTCCCGACGAAGTTCAACCCGAATCTATCGATGCTTTTATCTCTGTTTTTATTCGTTCAAGTCGTGCGTTACAGGGTTCTGTTTTTTCGCCCTTACGCATTGAGCTGAGACGCTCAAAGCCACAAGATCTGGAAACTTTTCAGAGTATTTTAAAAGCCCCGATTGTGTTTAATGCACCCAAAGACATGATTGTGTTTGACACGGCAACCATAGAGCAGCCTTTAGATGGTGGGAATCCACACCTTACCCAAGAATATGATGAGATTATTAATCGTTATCTGGCTCGATTTGATAAAGAAAACATATTGGCTCGTGTGAAAGTAAAACTCATTGAAAAATTATCTACAGGTGACTTTCAACAGCAAGACGTTGCGAAAAGTTTAGGCTTAAGTATACGGAGTCTGCAACGCAAACTTTCGGCAGAAAATACCTCTTATAGCGAGCTACTCGACAATACACGGCACGAACTGGCTTTGTCTTATATCAAAAATTCAAGCCACAATATTACCGAAATTGCCTATATTCTTGGGTTTACCGATGTGAGTAGTTTTACCCGCGCTTTTCGACGCTGGACAGATTTATCACCGCTACACTATCGAGAAAAACATCTGTCTTGTTCTTAAGTTTCTCAAAATTTTAAATAAAAAAAGATGCCTCCATGTGCATCTTTTTTTATGAGCATCTTATTTTTTATTTAATAGTTCGAGCATAGACACAGTGGTGACTTTAGCCCCGACAGGCAAGGCTTTTAAATCTACAACATAGTTTGGACTATGCGGAATATAAGGCACAGGTTTGCCTTGCTTGACTGCACTGGCAAACACAACCGGATCTGCCACGCCAATGAACATAAAGTTAAATGGAATGTCTTTTTGATCACCTAAGAGATGGTGAACATCTTCAGAACCCATAACGGCGGGATAATCAGTTAGAACATGTTTGTCGCCTAGCAAAGCTTTTAGTGGTCCATTTAAACGCGCAGAGAACTCTTTATTATTGACTACAGGCGTACTTGAACCCTTAAAGGTAAAAGTAGGCAATTGATCTTTACCCATGCCCTGCATTTCGGCAGCACCTTCACTCATGAACTTAATGTTATTTAACATGGTTTCGCGTACTTTTGGATCAAACCAGCGCAAGTTCATTTTGACCAGTGCAGTAGAAGGAATCACGTTATTCGAATTTCCAGCTTGGATCGATCCAATCGATAAAACTGCTGCTTGTTGAGGGTCGACTGCGTTACCCATAATAGTTTGATATTGAGTTACTGCATTTGCCGCCATACTAATTGGGTTCTTGGTGAGCATCGGCAAGGAGCCATGTCCACCCACACCTTTAAATAAAACATCGAGCTGATCGGTTCCCGCCATACGTGGTCCTGGTGCATTAATGACGACTCCAACAGGTGCTGGTGTGGTATGCACTGCAAAGAAATAATCAGGTTTTGGTAAATTATATTTCGTCCACAAACCATCAGTCACCATGGCTTTAGCCCCCGTTATAGGCTCTTCAGCAGGTTGTGCGACTAAAATAATAGTTCCGCTCCATTCCTTTTTTAAAGTGACTAAGGTTTTTGCCATACTGAGCATCCATGTTACATGCGCATCATGACCACACATATGTGCAACAGGCGTTTCGGTTCCATCGTCAAGTTTTACCCGCACTTTACTTGCATAAGGTAAGCCAGTCGCTTCTTGAACAGTATTGGCATCCATGTCGGCACGGTACATGACCGTTGGCCCATCACCGTTTTTTAAAATTCCAACCACACCTGTTTTTGCTATTCCGGTTTTAACATCAAACCCTAATGACTTAAGCTCTTTGGCAACAATGGCAGAGGTACGCGTTTCCATAAATCCCAATTCAGGGTGCTCATGAATATCTTTATAAACCTTACTTAACCATTCTGTTTGCCCATCAATAATCGTTAATGCTTTTTGTGAGACAGTAGGTAAATTAGATGGATTTACTTCGGCATGAAGGACAGTTCCATAACCTGCAATCAAAGTCGATAACCCTAAAAATATGCCGTTTTTGATGATTTTATTCATGTAATTAAAACCTTATAAATGAATGATTTAATTTTAAAATTTATATCCTATTTTTAAGCCATAGCTTATAGAGTGATTATCCTTAAACTCACCCACATAATAGTCACTGCCTGCCTGTGCGCCAAGCTGAGCTTTTGCATCGCCTAACCAGTAATATTTCACACCACCAGAAATAAAGTATTGCGATGTTGGACTGTATTGGGCGCCCACTCCTAAGTTGTAATATCCCTTGGTTGGGCCACCCGTTGAAACTTTATCGCCTGCTCCCGAGTCCCAGCCCAATGACAAAGAACCTAGCCATTTAGGTGAAAAACGTTGCCCTAGTCCTAAATTTAAAGTCCATTGGTCATCATCATAACGAACCAAATTAAACCCTTCTGGACGGCTTGGTGTTGATAATCCCCCAATAACTTTTGAAATTTCACCAAAACGGTAAGGTTGTAGCGCCAAATCACTCCAATTTACCCAGCGCAAGCTCCCAAACAATAAAGTTCCTTGGCGTAAACCTGTTTGAAATTCTAAATTCACTGAGTTTGGAGATTTAAATTTGGTTGTGCCAGAGCCTTCGCTATTGGGTAACTCTGAAATAATGTGATTTAAATAGTTTTTCTTTTGCTCGGTCATCTGCCCGATAGAAATCATATAGTCGAGATGTTGGCTAACTAAATCGCGTCCTTGTTGAGTCGTTAACATATCTATTAACGGAGCATTTTCAGTTGCGTTTACTTTGTGGGTAATGGCTGAACGATAGGTAAGCGAAACTTTAACGGCCTTTTCAGGAATTTGATAAGCCAGTCCAGCTAACCACCCCCAATCACCCACAGTTTTAGTTTGAAAGTCATAGCCATTATAAAGACTAAATACATTGCCTCTTAAATTGACCTGACTTTTGAAGGTTTGATAAACCGGTCCGGCAAAAATATTCCAGTTTTTATTAGGCTGATATCCTGCAATGAAGCTGAAACTTTGAATATCAAATTCCGATTTTGCATTTCCTGTAGGAACTTGACCAGAAGTAGCCTTTGCAAGGCTTGTAGCCGTAATACTAGGAAGCATAACTGTGTCTTTCGGCGTTGCGACAAAGCCATTTAGTCCTGAATATTCGGTGTCAGCACCAAAAGGCTGATCGTAAAGCAACCCAAATGAATACTGCGGTGCCAACTGTAATTTTAAAGCCGCAGTCGGTCGATAATCTGTATTGGCAATATCGGAAATTGATTGATGTGAAGGGTTAGTACCAGATTCCACTCCTTTTAAATCAGTATCTGTCACACCTAAACTGGCTTCAAAGTAATTTCCCGGTTGTAAAAATGCTGATACGGATTGGCCTGTTTTATCAAATGCAGCAGCATGTAATGCACTTGTACAAATTGAAGCTATTCCCAATACTAATGTTCTATTTCTTACTACAAAAATCATGGATCCATCCTGGATTTTTTTATTTTGATTGTTCACTTTATTTAGATTTTGAGTGGTGCGCTTAGCCCCAAACGCCAAATCGTTGACTGTGGATGCCATATTAAAAATTATAAGATTGCCTCTCTGAAATGAGATAAGTCCCTTTGAACTCAAGATTAAAGACAATGATGATTTAAAACTTTCAGATAATTTTTTAAGAAACTTTTGTATTTATTGCTGTTAATATTAAAGCGCATGATAGATTTCCCAATCCTTCATATCTCTATAAATCAAGGATGATGAGCGAATACATTTATTATGGAAATCAAGCAAATAAAATATTTTTTGACGGTGGTTGAAGCAGGCAGTATTGGTAAAGCTGCTCAAAAACTCGATGTCGGTGCGTCAGCAATCAGTCAACAAATTAGTAAGCTAGAACAAGAGCTAAGCATTCGCCTATTACAGCGTAATGCTTTTGGTGTGACCCCAACTCCCGCAGGCCTCGCCTTTTTAAAACATTCTCAACTGATTTTACGTCAGATTAACTTTGCGGTAGATGCTGCTCATTCGGCACGGCTTTCAGGCCATGTCAGTCTTGGTTTTCCACCTACTATTACCGCTTTAATTGGCATCCCTTTAATGAAATTAATGTCTGAACGCTATCCAGACATTCGCCTAGAGATTGTGGAAACGCTGTCGGGCAATCTCATTCAGTCAATCAACTCGCGTCAGCTTGATATTGCCATTATTTTTACCAATGAAATTGACAAGCAATGGTCCATACAACCCTTGGTACGCGAGCAAATGTATTTAATGGCACGAAAAGAAGTGCTCGAAAAATATGGCCTTGCTGAGTGCATCCAAAGCGGCATTATTCGGTCTCAACAAATTGGTGATATTCCTTTAGTCCTACCACGTCAGCGCCACAGTTTAAGAAAACTGCTTGAGCACAAGATTGGACAACTCAATGTCGTCTATGAAATTGATGGCCTGCACTTGCTGATGGATAGCCTGATTCACCTCGACCTTGCCAGCGTACGTCCCGGAAGTGCTTGTCTACAAGAGTACAAACATAAGCTTCAACTACTTAAATTGATTGATCCTGAAGTTGAGCGAATCAATTACTTAGTCAGCCTTGCCGAAGAGGAATTATCACCGGCGGCACTCGCAGCAAAGTCGGCAATCAAAGCCTGTGTGAAAGAGTTGATTCAAAACCAAATTTGGCCATGTTCTGAAATTATTTTATAAAGGGTCATTAGTTTTATTAAAGACCTAATTAATTTTGCCCTCTCACTCCCTCCTGCTTTTTAAGATTACATTTTCATCTGAATGATAAGTGAATTTCTGTTTATCGAATTATAGATGTGTAGTTTGAACTGGAAACAAGGCATCACATTTTCTACAAAGGACACCTTTAAATCTTATCTCTAACCCATTTGCTATTTAGGTTTATTGAATGAGTCGATTTAAGGCCCTCTATTGAAGATCGTGAATGTTTCCATTTTGTCAGGCCAAGGAGGTCTCCAATGGATGTCGTGAATAACCGTAGGGCTACTTTTAAAAAAATATTAAATGTAACGAGTGGCAACTTTTTAGAACAGTACGATTTTTTTCTTTTTGGTTTCTATGCCACTTATATCGCAGCAAAATTTTTCCACTCTGAAAATGAATATGTCTCTTTAATGATGACATTTACCGTATTTGCTGCGGGCTTTCTTATGCGTCCTCTCGGCGCTATTTTCTTGGGCGCTTATGTCGACAGAGTTGGGCGACGTAAAGGTCTTATTGTGACCTTGAGCCTTATGGCAATCGGAACTATCTTAATTACCTTTGTGCCGGGTTATGAGACCATTGGTATTATTGCGCCAATTTTGGTGGTGATTGGGCGACTATTACAAGGCTTCTCGGCAGGTGTTGAATCTGGCGGTGTATCCATTTATCTAGCTGAAATTGCAACAGATAAAAACCGTGGATTTATTACCAGCTGGCAGTCTGGCAGCCAACAAATTGCGGTTGTGTTTGCAGCATTACTTGGCTACTGGCTCAACACCATTTTAACTCATGCTCAAGTGGGTGAATGGGGCTGGCGTATTCCGTTCTTAATTGGTTGTTTAATTATTCCTTTAATCTTCTTGTTCCGCCGTACATTAGAGGAAACTGAAGACTTTAAAGCTCAAAAAACTCATCCATCGACCAAAGAAATTTTCAGCACGCTTGCGAGCAACTGGCGCATCGTACTTGCGGGCATGATGATGAGTGCCATGACCACAACAACGTTCTATTTCATTACGGTTTACACCACGGTGTATGCAAAACGTACTTTAGAAATGTCGGTAACAGATAGCCTTTTAGCGACTGTGTTTGTTGGTTTGTCGAACTTCTTCTGGTTGCCAATGGGTGGCTTACTATCAGACAAAATTGGTCGTCGTCCTGTTTTAGTCGGCATTACGACACTTGCCATCTTTACCACTTACCCAGTTTTAAGCTGGTTGGTGAGTGACATTAGTTTCACCAATCTGATTATTACGCTTGCTTACTTCTCATTCTTCTTTGGTCTATACAACGGCACCATGGTCGCAACCCTCGCGGAAGTGATGCCAAAGCGTGTACGTACAGTCGGCTTCTCTTTAGCTTTTAGTCTTGCAGCAGCTATTTTTGGTGGCATGACTCCAATTGCATGTACATATCTAGTTGAACACACAGGTAACGCAAGTACACCAGCATTCTGGCTGATGTTAGCAGCGGTATGTAGCCTGATCTCAAGCTTATATCTATGCCGTGGTTCTAAACAGAAAAATACTGACGCAATTGCTGAACCTGTGAAGGTTAGCGCTTAAAACAACAACTTAACCTGAAATTTTAATGAACAGTACGGCGCATGTTGCTGCCGTACTGTGCTCTCCTATCATTAAAGCGAGATACTATGAAAAAGTCCCCTATCTTCATGACCATTTGCCTAGCTGGTGCAGGCTTAGGCTCGACCCTTGCTAACGCAGATACACTCGAAGTGATTAGCTCAGGCGGTTTTTATTCATCTATGGAAAAACTCATTCCAATATTTGAAAAGCAAACTGGCCATAACGTTCATCTCTCGTCTGGTTCATCCATGGGTGCATCGCCAACGGCGATTCCAAACCGACTCGATCGCGGTGAACATTTTGATGTCGTAGTGTTAGCGGCTCCTGAACTGAACAAGCTCGCAGAAAAGGGTTATGTAGATCCAAATTCGCAAAGTGCTTTGGTTAATTCAAGCATTGGTATGGCTGTTCCAAAAGGTGCGCCAAAACCAGACATTAGTTCTGCTGAAAAATTCGAAAAGGTTTTATTAAATGCCAAGCACATCGGCTATTCAGCAAGTGCAAGCGGCACGCATCTTGAAAAAGATGTTTTCCCAAGCTTCCCGCCTGTGGAATACAAAGTGATTTCTGGTAAAGCTGAAAAAGTAGTAGGTGATCGTGTTGCAAAGCGTATTGCTGAAGGTCAGTTTGATATTGGTTTCCAGCAAATTAGTGAAATCAAACCTTTTACTGGTCAATATGGTCAGGTTGATTTAGTCGGTCCAATTCCTGCGCCTTATCAGAAAGTCACCGTGTTTGCTGCTGGCATTGGTAAAAACTCTGAACATGAAAAAGTCGCAAAAGAACTCATCAAATTTGTGAAGTCACCACAAGCAACACAAATTATTGAAGAACAGGGTCTTGAGCAGGTTAAACAATAAAAGCTCTAAAAGGCAACATCTTGAGGTGATGTTGCCTTTACTCTTTTGGTGGTTTACTCAGCGTAATAGAACAAAATGTATAGCAATAAACCAGTGTAGAATAATCAATAAAGGTCAATGTAGTATTTGCCGTGGAACTCAAACAATTAAAGTATTTTATTGCAGTGATCGAGTCAGGAAGCTTGGGTAAAGCTGCAAAAAATCTCGATATTGGAACGTCTGCTTTAAGTCAGCAAATCTCAAAATTAGAAAGCGAACTCTCCATTCGCCTTTTACAACGCACCGCCCTCGGTACAGTTCCCACCCCTGCGGGTCTAGCTTTTTTTCAACAGGTTCAACTAGCGCTTAGGCATCTAGATCATGCCGTAGATTCTGCTCATTCTTCACGTTTAAGTGGTCATGTTACCGTCGGATTTTCTCCGAGTGTTGCAGCGGTTATTGGTACGCATTTTTTAAAACTCATGAGAAATCGTTATCCCGACATTAAAGTACGTTTAATTGAAGGGTTATCGGGTGATCTCAAAGCCTTAGTTAATGCAAGACAGCTCGATGTTGCTATCATCTTTAGTGACGATGTAGACCCGCAGTGGGCGATACAGCCTTTAGTCAAAGAACAGATGTTTTTAATTTCGCCTAAAGAAGTACTGAGCCAGTACCACCTTGAAAGCTGTATCGACACTCAAACCATTACCCATCCACAGCTGAAAGAACTTCCACTGATTTTACCGAGCCAACGACATGGGCTGCGTTTGTTGCTCGAACAAAAAATTCATCAACTTAAAGTGGCCTATGAAATTGATGGGCTACATTTATTAATGGAAAGCATCAGCCAACTCGAAATGGCAACCATTCAACCTGCGGGTGCAGCATTAAATTCACGGCAAGACTTATGTTTATTGCGTGTTGTAGAACCTGCCATTGAACGTATTAACTATTTAATTAGTCTCTCTGAAGAAGAAATTTCGCCTGCTACTTTAGCCACTAAAGTGGTGATTCGTGCCTGTGTGACCAACCTGATTAATGAAAAACGCTGGCCTGGTGCGGAGCTCATAAACACTTAAGCCGTTAGTGTTTATTTTTACTAAACACCCATTCAAGCTTAGCCTCTCACTTCACCCTCTCTTTTAAAGCTACATTAGCCCTAGCTGAGAAAGGGAGAAATCCATGCATGATGTGATTGTAATTGGTGGTGGGAATGCCGCACTGTGTGCCGCGCTCACGGCAAAAGAAAGTGGCGCGTCTGTGCTGGTGCTAGAAGCAGCACCTAAAGAATGGCGTGGTGGTAACTCACAACACACCCGTAACCTTCGCTGCATGCATGATGCTCCTCAAGATGTATTAGTAGATGCCTACCCCGAAGAAGAATATTGGCAAGACCTACTTAAAGTGACCGCAGGAAAAACTAATGAGCACTTAGCTCGTCTGGTGATTCGTAGCACGGCGACCTGCCGTGACTGGATGCGTAAACACGGTGTGAATTTTCAGCCGCCACTCTCTGGTGCTTTGCATGTTGCACGTACCAATGCCTTTTTTATGGGTGGTGGTAAAGCTCTCATTAATGCGTATTACCGTAGTGCTCAAGAACTTGGCATCGAAATTTTATACAACACAAAAATTAAAGATCTAAAGTTAAACCAAGGACATTTTGAAGCTGCAATTGCTGAAGATGGTCGTGTGTTTAAAGCGAAAAGCTGTGTATTAGCCGCAGGTGGTTTTGAGTCAAATCTGGAATGGTTAAGAGAAGCATGGGGACAAAATGAAAACGGCGAATGGCCTGCCGATAATTTCATTATTCGCGGAACCCGCTTTAATCAAGGTAACTTACTCAAATTTATGATAGATCAAGGCGCCGATATTATTGGTGACCCATCGCAATCACATTGCGTGGCCGTAGATGCACGAGCACCGTTATATGATGGCGGCATCTGTACCCGTATTGACTGCGTTTCATTAGGTATTGTGGTCAATAACAAAGCTGAACGTTTTTACGATGAAGGCGAAGACTTCTGGCCAAAACGTTATGCAATTTGGGGCCGTCTTGTGGCCAAACAGCCGCAGCAAATTGCCTATTCGATTATTGATTCAAAAGCCATTGGGCGCTTTATGCCACCTGTGTTTGCGGGTGTAAAAGCAAATAGCATTCAAGAACTAGCTGAAAAAATCGGGCTAGATGCAAAAACCTTATGCCACACCGTAGAAGAATTTAACCAAGCCTGCATACAAGGCACCTTTAACCACACGGTTTTAGATGACTGCACCACCCAAAATATTGTTCCTAATAAAACCCATTGGGCAGTTCCGCTTGATAAACCACCCTTCTATGTCTATGCCCTCAAACCCGGCATTACCTTTACCTATTTAGGTTTAAAAGTCGAAGACAATGCTGCTGTACGTTTTAACAATAAAGCCAGCCGCAATCTGTTTGTCGCAGGTGAAATGATGGCAGGTAACGTACTCGGTCAGGGTTATACCGCAGGGGTCGGCATGTCGATTGGCACGACCTTTGGACGCATTGCCGGAAAAAATGCAGCCCACTATGCACTTTCACAAGGAGTTGAACATGAATGCTAGCACTAAAGCCCTAATTCCAGTTGTTCAGCTCTCTGACCATGAGCAGGAAGTTCAAAGAGCGCTACAGATTTGTAATGCTTGTCGCTACTGCGAGTCATTTTGTGCTGTATTTGCGGCCATGACCAAGCGCCTTGAGTTTAATCAAGCCGATATTCATTACCTCGCAAACCTGTGCCATAACTGTGGTGCATGTCTACATGCTTGCCAATACGCCCCACCACATGAGTTTGGTGTAAATATTCCACAAGCAATGGCACAAGTACGTTTAGAAACTTACCAAGAGTTTGCTACACCTCAGCCTTTAGGCCGACTTTATAAGTCTGTCGGGATTCCTTTTGTCTCGGCATTAACACTTATTTTCTTTTTATGTATGTTAGCTGTGGTGTGGTACAAAGGCACCGACCTATTTGCAGGCTACCAAGGTAATTTCTATGCGATTTTCCCGCATAACTTTTTAGCTCTACTTTTTGGAGCGACCTTTACAGTTGCCATTGTGCTGCTCGGTATTGGAATTAGCAAATTCTGGCGACAAACATCTAAAGTCATTCATGGCAAAGTTGAGAAACCTGATCTAGTTCAAGCCACCCAAAATGTATTAACGCTTAAATATTTAGATGGTGGGCATGGCAAAGGTTGTAATGAACAAGATGACCGTTACACACAAATCCGTCGCGTATTCCATCACCTGACGTTTTATGGCTTTATGCTCTGCTTTGCAGCCACAGGTGTAGCGACTTTATATCACTACTTCCTCGAGCTACACGCACCTTATCCTTTCTTTAGCTTACCTGTTATTCTGGGCACTTTAGGTGGGCTTGGCTTAGTGATTGGGCCATCTGGCTTGCTCTATTTAAATCTTAAACGTCATCCATTACATGGTGACCACGAGCAAAAACCTGTAGATCGAGGCTTTATTTTCCTTTTAATTTTAGTCAGTGCTTCAGGCTTAGCTCTCATGGCATTTCGTAATACACCTTACATGGCACTTTTACTGATTTTCCATTTAGCTACGGTCATGACCTTCTTTATAACGATGCCATTTGGAAAGTTCGCACATGGTTTTTACCGCAGTGCTTCTCTACTCAAATTTGCCATCGAAGAACGTATTTCTAAAAAATCATAATTTTACTCAAAAGTATTCACTATCTTGGCATAGTGAATACTTTTATTATTTTTCAGCTCAAAATACTTCATGCCTTCCCTACTTTTTACTATTTAAAATTCCCAAGCCATACATCGGCCACTTGGTGCTCGCTTTAATATTATTAATCAGCATCGCCACCAAAACTAAAGAAACGGCGCCAACCAAAACAGGAAAAATTAAGAAACTCCACTGGTAATGTATGCTGCTCGCGGTGAGCAAAATAACCAAAGGATTGGCACCCGCAGGTGGATGAACACACTTAAACACTTGCATAAGTGCAATGGCACAGCCCACTGAAAATGCAATTGTAAAAATAGAAACACCCACAAATTTTAGAAAAAACAAACCCACAAAAGCCGAGATAAGATGCCCAAATATGATATTTCTCGGCTGTGCTAAAGGAGACTGCGACACGGTATAGAGCAAAACACAGGTCGCACCAAACGGCGCCATGATAAAAATATTGTGTGTGAGCTTACTCAACCACAGAAGTATAAAAATACTGACTGTACCCCCAATAAGACTTCTTAAAATATCAATTTTATTGGGCGATGGAGCCAGTTTTTCTTTGCCATAAAAGATCGAGAACATAGGTTTTATTCCTCAAACAAAAAGTTGCTTTTTAAAAAGCATATAGATAAAATCCTAAATAGTACAGATCTGTACTATTTTATTTTTTGGAAAAGACACATGTCAAAATCTGCCTTAAAAATATTAGATACAGCCGAGAAGTTATTTAACGAAAATAGTTTTGTCGGGGTTGGCGTCGACCTGATTCGCGATGAATCCGGTTGTTCCAAAACCACCATGTACACGTACTATAAAAATAAAAATCAACTGGTTCAGTCTGTACTGATTGCTCGTGATGAACGGTTTAAGCAAAGTCTTTTAGGCTATGTGGGAGATGCAACGGGGTTAGAAGCCATCAATAAAATTCTTGATTGGCATACCAATTGGTTTAGGCAAGATTTTTTTAAAGGCTGTTTATTTGTAAGAGCAGTCGCTGAATCTAACCAAGATGATCAAGACATTATTTCTATTTCTAAAGCCCATAAACAATGGATTAAAGTACTGATTGCACAAAACTGCAATATACCCAATGGTGAAGCTTTATCTGAGCTGATCTATACGGTGATTGAAGGCCTCATTAGCCGCTTTTTAGTCGATGGCTTCGATGAGGCCCTTGCAATAAATATGAAAAATTCTATTAATCAATTATTTAATATTCATCAACATTAGCATGAGAACTTAAAATGGAAGTGGACCATATTTTTATTTGTGTACAATCAGGCGCTCCCGAAGCTGAAACTTTAAAAAAATTTGGTCTAACAGAAGGCTCATCCAATAAGCATCCGGGTCAAGGTACAGAAAACAGACGCTTTTTCTTTAAAAATAGCTTTATCGAATTAATCTTTTTAAATAACCCAGAAGAAGCTTCAAGTGATCTAACCAATCCAACCCTGCTCTTTGAGCGCCTAAGTGCGAAAGACAATATCGCATCCCCTTTTGGTATTTGTTTTCGCCCTAAAAATAGAGATGATAACGGCGCAAAATTTCCTCATTGGGTTTACAAGCCAAGCTATTTACCAGCCAGCTTAGAAGTAAATGTTGCTAAAGATTCTGTGGTATCTGAGCCAATGTGGTTCTTCCTTTCATTTGCTTCACGACCAGACCTTGCTGCGAAAGAAAAACAACAACCACTTGTTCATAGCAAAGATTTATCAGAAATAACTTCTATCAAAGTTTCTATTCCAAACCTCGAACAGCACCCTACTTCGTTACTCTTCAATACGCTTGATAGTTTTGAAGTGACAAATGGATCAGAGCATTTAATGGAAATCAGTTTTGATCATGAACCTCAAGGAATGATTCATGATTTCAGACCAGAGTTGCCACTTATTTTTAAATATTAAGGCTCTTATTTTCCAATAAAAAACTGTGATTTATTGCAAATCACAGTTTTCATTAAAATTGAATCACATTAAAAACGGCAATAACTTAAGCAATTTTCCCATCAATAATGCCTTTCTCTTTTAACGTAGCCAGCTCCTCTGCTGTTTTAAATCTCGATAAGATTTGAGCAGTATGTTCACCAAGCTCTGGCGGTGCATGATGATATTCAACCGGAGTATCAGACAGCTTCATTGGTGAGCCAATCGTTTGGAAGTTTTCATTTAAACGATGGGGAATATTGACCACCAAATTACGATGCACAATTTGTGGTTCATCCAAAGCATCTTCAATAGAGTTGATAACACCTACAGGTACTTTTAAAGCATGAATCATCTCAACCCATTCTTTGGCAGTTTTCTGCAAAAAGTACTCCGACAATAAAGGAATCAGTTCATTTCGATACTTTACACGGTCTTGATTACGCACAAATTTTTCATTTTCGAGTAACTCTGGATAACCAATCGCAATACACAAATCTTTAAACTGTTTGTCGTTACCGCAAGCAATAATAAATTCTTTATCTTTAGCCTTAAAAGTTTGATACGGCACAATACTTGGATGTTGATTACCCATGCGCTGTGGTGCTTTACCTGAGGCTAAATAGTTCATTCCCTGATTTGCCAGTGCCGCAACCTGCACATCAAGTAGTGACATATCAATATATTGACCACGCCCTGTGTGCGAACGTGCAATTAAGGCCGCTTGAATGGCAATGGTTGAATACAATCCAGTTTGAATGTCTACCACAGCCACACCAACCTTTTGCGCACCACCGCCTGTGACATCATCAGGTTCACCGGTAATGCTCATTAAGCCAGACATACCCTGAATAATAAAGTCATAACCGGGTTCTTCCGCACGCGGACCATCTTGCCCAAAACCGGTAATCGAGCAATAAACAAGATTGGGGTTGAGCTCACTTAATGAGGCATAGTCCAAACCATATTTAGCCAAAGATCC
The DNA here is from genome assembly GCF_059416285.1 of Acinetobacter sp. GW821-FHT09D10. Taxonomy (NCBI): domain Bacteria; kingdom Pseudomonadati; phylum Pseudomonadota; class Gammaproteobacteria; order Moraxellales; family Moraxellaceae; genus Acinetobacter; species Acinetobacter sp. GW821-FHT09D10. Next base: position 40,921 of record NZ_JBWKOW010000007.1, on the reverse strand, counting down.
TGTCTTGTAGTTTTCAATTACAACATCGGCAGTCTTAGCAATTTCATAAATTAAAGCCTGACCTTCGGGTGTAGTAATGTCCACGGCAACAGAATATTTATTACGGTTGGTACACTGAAAATAGCCAGATTCACGGGTCATGTTTCCGTCTTGATCGGGCATCCATGGCGGCCCCCACATGCGAGTGTCATCGCCAACTCTAGGACGTTCAATTTTAATCACTTCTGCGCCAAGGTCTGCCAAGATTTGCCCACACCATGGCCCCGCAAGCACACGACTTAAATCTAAAACTCGAATTCCTTGTAATGCACCCATAACGATACCCTTATCTTTTTAGAAGGTACTCAACGCACCTTCCTGTCATTGTTTATGATTGTTTTTGAGGATCGTACTGACGATCTTTAATAAATAGGCCTGGCAATACACCCGCAACAAAATACGCAGCGCCCATTACAATAAAGGCCATGGTAAACGTACCGCCCGATGCCAAGAAACCAATGGTAGCTGGTGCAATAGCTGCCCCAACACGACCAATGTTATAAGCACCGCCAATGGCTGTTCCGCGCACATCAGTTGAAAAACTTTCAGCCATATAGGTCGCGTTCACACCGTATGGAATGCCATATAGGAAGCCAAAGGTGATCAATAAATACAAAATATTGTCAGGCGTATTAAAGAAAATAATGATTGGCAAGAACACGGCACTGGCAATTGTTCCAAACACAAAAACAGCACGGCGATTAAATTTATCAGCAAGATAACCCGCTAAAATTTTGCCTAGAATCATTGCGGTATATGAACCCACCATATAACTGGTTAAGTTTTTAAAGTTCATATGCACTTCTGTTTCTAAATAACTTGGCATCCAGTTGTTAATACCGTAATAGCCAAACTGTAAGAAGAATGCTGTAGTCATCCACAACAAAAACATTTTACGGTGCTTAAAGTTATTAAAAATTTGCTTATAGATGCTGCTACTTTTGGGTTTATCAGTCGCTACAATTTCTTGAGGCTGTCTGTTGCCTTGCAAGCTTTCAATTTTAGTGAGCTGCCAAGATTTTGGCTCTGGCACAAATCGTTGTAGGAAAATATTAACAAAAGCAGGCACCACGGTCAGAAAAAATAAAACACGCCAGCCATGATCCGGAATAATCGCCCCTGCTAATAACGTCGCAGCAATATAACCTACCGTTTGACCAGTCTGTAACGTGCCCAATACGGTTGTACGGTAAGTGGTTGGCACATATTCAGCCATTAAGGTATTACAGGCCATATAGAGTGCTCCGATTCCTAAAGCACCAATAAAGCGTAAAGCCATAAATTGCTCGAAGCTTTGCGTAAAACCTAATAAACAAGTCGCTACTGAAAAGAAGGTCACTGAGTTGGCAATGGTTCTTACACGACCAAACTTGTCACATGCCCAGCCACCTAAAATACCGCCAACGCCCATACCTGCCAAGGAAGCACTACCCAATGCACCTGCTTGAAAGGTACTTAAACCAAACTCTGCCTTTAAACTGGTCAAGCTATAAGACAGCAGCATAATATCAATGCCATCGACCACCATCGCAAAATAGGCAAATAACAACGCCCATTTCCATGTATGAGGTCCGATCTTTTCATATGTTCCAAGATTACTTGGAAATGTATTTCTTAACTCTTTCGATATTACTTGAACGTCATTGTTCATCTTTAGTTCCTCATTTTCCCAAATGAGTCATCGATAGCCTACTTATGTTTTCTGTATGACTTAATCTTCTATAATTTTCATAATCTTACATTTAGTTTTAAGTACACAGAGGCGCATCTTTACATGAGCATCCTTACGATGAATCTTGTCATTATCCATAAATTTTTGCGTAAAAATCCCTAAAGGTGCTCTCGAAAGAACACCTCTATCTTTTAAAAATTAATGAGTTAGTTACTAAATGCCGCGATACCTGTTTGTGCACGACCTAAAATTAAGGCATGAACGTCATGTGTACCTTCATAGGTATTTACGACTTCAAGGTTAACCAAATGACGTGCTACACCAAACTCGTCACTAATACCGTTTCCACCCATCATGTCACGTGCCATGCGGGCAATATCAAGCGCCTTTCCACAGTTGTTACGCTTAATTAAAGATGTGCCTTCAACTGACGCAATGCCTTCATCTTTCATACGCCCAAAACGTAAAGCTATTTGCAAACCTAATGCAATTTCAGTTTGCATATCTGCCAGTTTCTTTTGAATCAGCTGATTTGCAGCCAACGGACGGCCAAACTGTTTTCGGTCCATTGTATATCGATGCGCAGTATGCCAACAGAACTCGGCAGCGCCCATTGCGCCCCATGCAATGCCATAGCGGGCACTATTTAGGCAAGTGAACGGACCACGTAATCCTCGAACTTCAGGGAATGCATTTTCTTCAGGTACAAAAACGTTATCCATCACAATTTCACCCGTAATTGATGCACGTAGACCGACCTTGCCATGAATGGCAGGCGCAGATAGCCCTTCCCAGCCCTTTTCTAAAATGAAGCCTCGAATATCACCAACATTACCTTCAGCAGAAACTTCTTTTGCCCAGACGACAAATACATCGGCAATCGGACTGTTGGTAATCCACATTTTTGCGCCACTTAAACGGTAACCACCGTCAACTTTTTTAGCACGGGTAATCATACTGCCCGGGTCTGAGCCATGATCAGGTTCGGTCAAACCAAAACAACCAATATATTCACCAGTGGCCAGTTTAGGTAAGTACTTTTGCTTTTGTTCTTCGGTACCAAATTCATTAATTGGGACCATCACCAATGAGCTTTGCACGCTCGCCATAGAGCGGTAGCCTGAATCCACATATTCAATTTCACGCGCAACCAAGCCATAACTCACATAGTTCAAACCCGCACCGCCATATTGCTCAGGAATGGTTGGACCCAGTAAGCCAAGCTCTCCCATTTCACGGAAAATAGATGGATCTGTTTTTTCATGACGGAATTGTTCAAGTACACGCGGTTGCAAACGTTCTTGGCAATAGGCATGAGCCGCATCACGAATCATGCGCTCATCTTCGGTAAGCTGTTGCTCAATTAAAAAAGGGTCTTGCCAGTTAAATTGAACTTTTGCTTTTTTTGTTGTCACCATGTGATTCATCGCATCCTCTGCTTGATTTGATCTTCTTTATTTAACTCGATGTTATGCGTGAAAAATGCAGTAATCAAACGATAAATGTTCATGCAGATATGCGACTTACGCATATTTAAAATATGACGTATTAAATTTAGATATTTAATTCGTTGTATTTCATTAAAAATGGCTTATTTTTATACTAAACTTAGATATCTGCATTTAGGTCATATGCTGTTTTGAAATATGACGACAAATAAAAGGATTTATTTATGCGAAGAAGTATCCCGTCCATTCAGGGTTTAATTTGCTTTGAAAGTGCAGCAAAACATCTAAGTTATACCTATGCTGCGCAAGAGTTATGCATTACCCAAAGCGCGGTCTCTCGCCAAATTCAGCAGTTAGAAGATTTCTTGGGCGTTGAATTATTCATACGTACTCGGCATGGCGTTGAACTGACCATTGCAGGCCAACAATATTTTAAAAGCATTAAACCCTACTTGTTAGGGCTAGAGAAATGTACCGCCGATGTCATTTCTCATAAGGGGTTAGGTGGTACATTAAAATTAGGTGTGGTTCCCACATTTGCTACGCGTTGGTTATTACCCAAACTTCATCTTTTAAATCAAAAATGCCCTGAAATTACGGTTCACTTAGAGACCAGTACCAAGCCATTTTTATTTAATGACAATATTTTTGATGCAGCTATTTTTGCAGGTACGCAGCAGCAAATTGACCACTGGCCCGGCATACAAGCCCATTATTTAATGGATGAAGAAATTGTACCTGTTTGCTCACCAAGGCTGATCGAAAAGTATTTTCCAGATGCCATCATGATCAATGAAAATACCTATGATTTAAGCCCAGAAGATTTACTTAAAATTCCCCTGCTACAACAAACCACTCGGCCTAGCATTTGGCAAGAATGGTTTCTGACTCATCACATGCAACATCCAAAGCCTTTTGATGGACAACGTCATGAGTTATTTTCAATGCTTGCTGTGGCCGCCAGCCATGACATGGGAATGGCTTTAATTCCACAAATGTTGATTGAGTCTGAACTACAAAAAAAAGAACTGGTAATTGTTTCCAATAAAAAACTAAAAGGCAGCCGAAAGTACTACCTTATTCATTCAAGCCAAGACATCACACCGACCATTCAGAAATTTGTCGATTGGATTCACCACGAATTAGAGCAGCTAAAAAGTAACACAGCTCTATAGCTATTATTGAACACCCAATATTGCGATCTATACTCATAAAAAAAGGTTGTGATTGACCAGATCACAACCTTTTTAGTTAAGCGTAAATGACTTTGTATTAATGACTCATCAATTGAATATCAGAACCACGACGTGTCGGGTCAATCAAAATTTTGGCATGCTGTTCAGGGTCTCGTAACGCTTCAAATGCACTCGTAACACCCTCTAAACCGACAACACCTGTAATCAGTGGTGAGCAGTTCACTTTACCCTCAGCAATCATGTGTAGAGCGTCTCTAAACTCAAGCGGTGTATAGCCCAACACAAATTGAATTTCTAACTCTTTATTAATCGCAAGTGCAGGTTCTATTTTGTCACTTTGCATGCACACGCCCACCCCAACAATTCGGGAAAACAAAGGTGCACCTTCAATAATTTGCTGTAAAACACCCGGTACGCCCACACACTCAAAAACAACAGGACGTTTTGGCAAAGCGCCTAACTTATCAATCATGCGCCACCCATGCCACCAAGGTAAGCGCGTCGCTTGTAACTTATCAAACAGCCCCATGCCCATATTAATTGCATCAGATACATTGCCAAGCAAACCAAACTCTTTCCAGTTGGCAAATGGCGATGTTTCTTTCGGATCTACCACAATATCAGCACCGCATTGCTCGGCAAGCTTACGGCGGTTTGGTGAAAAGTCGCTGGCAACCACAGTTTTAACCCCAGCAGCTTTAAGCATTAATATGACACCTAACCCGACAGGACCACAGCCAATTACAATCGCAGGTTCACCAGTTTTCACACGGCTACGGCGAACAGCATGCAATGCAACAGCCATAGGTTCAGTCATGGCCGCACTATCTGCATCTAGACCATTGGGTACTTCAAACATCAAGCTTGATTGAGCCAATACTTGCTCGGCATAACCACCCGAAGCATTTGGAGAAAGCCCCGTAGATAAATAACCATGCTGGTCTACATTCAAAAGAGGCATCGCACAAACAAGTGTATCTGCTTTAAATTTATGACGAGTTTTTGGGCCATAATCCAAAACTTTGCCACAAAACTCATGTCCCAGTACAAACGGATCAGTAGATTTTGCTAAACCATTAAACCCGACACGTGCAGCTAAATCATGCATGTGGTCGCAGTGATGTTGCATATGCAAATCAGAGCCACAAATCCCGCATCGAACCACTTCTAATAACACCTGTCCTTTTGTAGGAGTTAATTTCGGTTGGTCCACCACTTCTAATTTTGCTTGATGACAAAGTACCGACTTCATTTGAACGCTTCCTATTTCTTCTTTTCATTTACTTGCCAGAAATAGATTTCTACAGATAAATTAATCGCCTTATCAGTTTGGTCTTTAGCAAGCCTTTGCTCATCTTTACAAGTAACAGACGAAATACCAATGACCATTCTTTAGCCAATCCATTGTTAAAGAGTCAACAGTAGACAGGCTCAGCGAGATTAAAAACAATAAAAATCTTAGTGCTTGTATCTTACACAGACTGCGTTATCTTCTTAGGCCAGAACAATGTCATCAAAATTAAAACTTAAACGAATATCTTAAGTTCAAAAAACTCAACTAAACCCCTTTTCACAAAAACATAGCAAATCCAAACTTTTATCAGTGCCCCTAAACAGGCATGATGAATTGATATGAACAGATAAGAAGAAACCTATGATTACAAAAACACTTCCCCTTACAGATATTCATCGCCACCTTGATGGCAACATCCGTATTCAAACCATTTTAGAGTTAGGGCAACAATACCATTTAGATTTGCCTGCCTACGACATTGAATCTTTACGCCCCCACGTACAAGTGATTGACAACCAACCTGACTTATTAAGTTTTTTATCGAAGTTGGATTGGGGAGTAAAAGTATTAGCGAGTTTAGATGCCTGTAAACGAATTGCATTTGAAAACATGCAAGATGCTGCACAACAAGGCCTAGACTATGTAGAACTTCGTTTCTCACCAGGTTACATGGGCATGACGCATCAACTACCGCTTGAGGGAGTTGTTGAAGCGGTTATTGCTGGTGTGAAAGAAGGCAGTCAGACTTACGGGGTAAAAGCGAATTTAATTGGCATCATGAGTCGTACTTTTGGTCAAGAAGCCTGCGAAAAAGAATTAAATGCCCTACTTACCCATAAAAATGATATTAAAGCTTTAGACCTTGCTGGAGACGAACTTGGTTTTCCGGGCAACTTATTTATTGATCACTTTAAAAAAGCACGTGATGCAGGTTGGCACATTACGGTACATGCAGGAGAAGCTGCTGGTCCAGAAAGTATTTGGCAAGCAATTCAAGAATTAGGTGCTGAACGGATTGGACATGGTGTTAAAGCGGTTCAAGATTTGAAGCTGTTAGATTATTTAGCTAAACATGAGATTGGTATTGAGTCTTGCCTGACTTCGAACATTCAAACCAACACAGTACCTTTATTGGTACAACATCCATTAAAGACTTTTTTAGAGCATGGTGTTCTTGCCACTATTAATACGGATGACCCTGCTGTAGAAGGCATTGAGATACAACATGAATATTTAAGTGCTGCCCCATTGGCAGGATTAACCCCTGAACAAATTTATACAGCTCAAGAAAATGGACTTAAAATCGCATTTTTATCAGATGAAGAAAAAGATGAGTTAAGACAAAAATATCAGTAATAGAGAATAGAGGTTATATGTATATAAGGAATACGAGTTCAAATATTGGAGGGCATTTGAATTAAAATTTTGAAATAGAAAACAAAAAAAATTCCTTCTATCTATAAGATAAGAAGAAATTCTTTTTAATATTTGGGATATTTTTAAAGCTTGAACGCTTTTAAATATGGTCGGAGCAGTAGGATTCGAACCTACGACCCCCTGGTCCCAAACCAGGTGCACTACCAGGCTGTGCTATGCTCCGAAATTGGGGTGAATGACGGGATTCGAACCCGCGACAACTGGAATCACAATCCAGGGCTCTACCAACTGAGCTACATCCACCATCAAATAGTTCTATGTACCAAGCTACCGAGTGGCGCGCCTGACAGGATTCGAACCTGTGACCATCCGCTTAGAAGGCGGATGCTCTATCCAACTGAGCTACAGGCGCTTAACCGATGATGCTTATCATGCGATACTTCGCCGATCTTAAAATATTATTTTAAGTGGTCGGAGCAGTAGGATTCGAACCTACGACCCCCTGGTCCCAAACCAGGTGCACTACCAGGCTGTGCTATGCTCCG
>NZ_JBWKOW010000007.1:14175-33250 GCF_059416285.1 Acinetobacter sp. GW821-FHT09D10 | reverse complement strand
ATCTATCTCAGCTTTTGCTGTATCGCACATCGTGCGGTACGGTGTGCATTCTAGGCGCGACGCCCTCAGACGTCAACACCTATTGTCAAAAAAAGTTAAAAATCCTTATCAAATGTATATTTAACAAGCATTTTGAGGTTTTTTAACGCTTTAACGATGCACTAAAGGCTAACATTCGATCTAAAGGCATTTTGGCACGTTCAGCAAGCGCTGGTTCGACGTGTATTTCCTGATCGCCCTTTTGTAAAACTTCTAAAATTCCATCGAGTTCATTCATTGCCATCCACGGACAGTGTGCACATGAACGACAAGTTGCACCCTCACCTGCTGTTGGCGCCTCAACTAAAATCTTATTTGGTACAGCTTGCTGCATTTTGTAGAAAATACCACGGTCAGTTGCCACAATGAGTCTTTCATTTGGCAAAGTCTGCGCAGCTTTAATCAATTGAGATGTACTACCTACCGCATCTGCAATGTCTACAACTGATTCTGGCGATTCTGGATGTACCAATACCGCTGCATCTGGATATAGTGCTTTCATGTTGGCAATGCCACGTGCACGGAATTCTTCATGAACAATACATGCACCATCCCAAAGCAACATATCTGCACCAGTTTTCTTTTGAATATAACGGCCTAAGTGCTGATCTGGTGCCCAGATAATTTTTTCGCCTAAACTATCAAGATGTTCAACAATTTCGACCGCACAGCTTGAAGTCACCACCCAGTCTGCTCGTGCTTTAACAGCAGCAGATGTATTGGCATAGACAACTACGGTGTAGTCAGGGTGCTGATCACAAAAGGCAGTGAACTCATCAACCGGACAACCTAAATCGAGTGAACACGTCGCTTCGAGTGTCGGCATTAAAATTGTTTTTTCAGGAGACAGAATTTTTGCTGTTTCTCCCATAAATTTAACACCTGCCACAACTAGTGTAGAGGCGGCATGATCTCGTCCGAAACGGGCCATTTCTAAAGAATCAGAAACACATCCACCTGTTTTTTCGGCAAGTTCCTGTACTTCAGGGTCGCAATAGTAGTGTGCAACAAGGACAGCATCACGTTTTTTGAGCTCTGCTTCGATCTGAGCAAACTTTTGTTGTTTTGCTTCTTCACTTAAGCGGTTGTCTTTTGGCTCACCTAAACGGTCTAAATGCGCTTGTACAATGTTTTTTGCATCGTTGGCAATTAAAGTCGCATCACTCATAAAAACGTCTTCTCTATCCTTCATGCTGGCATACCTGCTCGCATATAACGTTACTGCTTAAATGATTACTAACTTGAATCATTTAATATCAAAAGATGGGGCTAATAAAAAAGCCTCTTTGTCGAGGCTTGATTATAACTGATATTTAAGAACGGTAATCAGCATTAATTTTGACATAGTCGTAAGATAAGTCACAGGTATATACCGTGTCTTTGGCCTGACCGCGTCCTAAATCAACTCGAATGGTAATTTCTGTTTGTGCCATAACACGCGCACCCGCCTCTTCGGTATAGTCCTCGGCAGCTCCACCATCCTTACAGATTTGTACGTCATCTAGCCATACCTGAATTTTAGATACGTCTAAGTCTTTCACTCCAGCATAGCCAATTGCCGCCAAAATACGGCCCCAGTTCGGGTCAGATGCAAAAAGTGCAGTTTTGACGAGTGGTGAATGTGCAATGCTATAAGCAATATCACAACATTCTTGTGTGTTGCCACCGCCTTCTACAGCAACAGTAATAAACTTCGTTGCACCTTCGCCGTCACGTACAATTAACTGTGCTAAACGATTCATAACACGAGCCAGTACTTCTAACACCTGAGCGTAGCGTGCATCGTTAATTGAAGTAATTTCAGCTCCACCTGCCTGACCTGTTGCCACAAAAATACAAGAGTCATTGGTTGAGGTATCACCATCAATCGTAATACGGTTAAATGAATGCTCAACTGTTGTCTTTAATAAGCTTTGTACTAAATCACGGCTAATAGGTGCATCTGTAGCAACAAAGCTCAGCATGGTTGCCATGTTTGGACGAATCATGCCAGCGCCTTTACTAATACCTGTCATAGTATAAGTAATGCCATCTAGCTCAAATTGTTCAGATGCACCTTTTGGTACTGTATCTGTGGTCATAATGCCAGATGCCGCATCATACCAAGCAGCGTCTTGCAAAGTGTTTAATGCAGGTCGAAGTCCAGCCAGCAAACGCTCCATTGGAAGCTGTTCGCCAATCACACCTGTAGAAAATGGTAAAATTTCTGAGCTATTTACCCCAGCAATCTCAGCTAATTTTGCGCAAGTATCTTGAGCATTTTTCAAGCCTGTAGGTCCAGTACCTGCATTGGCATTACCCGTATTAATCACTAAATAGCGAGGATTACCTTGGGTAAGATGGGCTTTAGAGACATGAACAGGTGCAGCACAAAATGCATTTTGGGTAAATACACCTGCAACATTTGAACCTTCTGCAAACTCAAAAATAACTAAATCTCGTCGGTTTGGGTAACGTACATATGCTTCTGTTGAGCCAATTTTTACACCTTTTACCACATGCATTTGTGGCATTGTTACGTCACCGACAGCCATTTTTAGAACATCCAGAGTTTGTTATGAATAAGATCAATATTTCAAAAAAGCGATGCAATGAAGCACCTTCTTCATGAAATATCATTGTTGACAGCTTAGTAGAAAAGTCTAAAAAAATCGAGCGCAAAACGGCTCATTGTTGCTCTAGCTTTAATAAAATATCTTTCTTATCAAGACCACCAGCAAAACCAACTAATGCCCCACCCGCACCAATTACTCGGTGACAAGGCGCAATAATCGAAATCGGGTTTTTCCCATTTGCAGCGCCCACTGCTCTCACCGCTTTTTCATTTCCAATTTGAACAGCAATATCTTTATAACTTCTTGTTTCACCATAAGGGATGGTGAATAATGCAGCCCATACCTGTTTTTGAAACAGAGTTCCTTCAAAATCTAACGGCAAATTAAAGTGGTGGCGTTTACCTTCAAAATATTCTTCTAATTGTTGTTCAGTTTTTAATAAAACTGGATGTTCAACTTGTTCGACCAGCTCAGCCAGCCGAACACGTTTTGGATTTTCATTGTCCCAGAGTACTGCCACCAAAGCATTTTCATTCGCAACCAGCTTTAATTGCCCAACAGGCGAATTGATATACTTATAAGACAGCAACATAGTTTATTCTCTTAGGACGGCGATGAAATTTTCATTAGAACCAAACCTGACACAATCAGTACAGCAGCAATCATTCGCATAGCTCCAATTGGTTCATTGAGAAAAAATATACCAACTAAAAATGATCCAATTGCGCCAATTCCTGTCCAAACCGTATAGGCAGTGCCAAGAGGTAAAGTTTTCATTGAAATTGAAAGTAGAACTACACTCAAAATCATAAAAACTACAGTAATAATACTAGGGGTTAAGCGTGTAAAACCTTCGGACATTTTCATAGAATATGCCCAAATGATTTCAAATACACCTGCTAAAATTAAAATAGCCCAAGCCATAACATTCACTAATTTTTATATTGTCAGGTCGTCCTGACATGATTACCCATTATGGGGGAGGTCGTTCCTCCTTTATGTGAGGACTCAGTTTACTTTAAAATAAAAAATGAAGGCAAACCCTATCTAAAGCTAGCCTGTCTTAGAAAATCTTATTGGTTTTTTAAGTGTAAAATTTTTCGGGCACTATTTAAAACAAATAAAACAATAATCAGCCCAATAATTAAATCAGGATAAGGAGAACCTGTCATTGCGACCAATATTCCCGCAACAATAACACCTAAGTTTACAATGACATCATTTGCAGAAAAGATATAACTCGCCTTCATGTGTGACCCACTCTTTTTATGATCACTCATTAAATAAAGGCAACTAATATTGGCTGCAAGAGCTAATCCACCAATCAAAATCATTAGAATTGAAACAGGTTCACTGCCATATATAAAGCGACGTAGCACATCAATTAACACAATTATGGCTAAGCCGAACTGCAACCAACCAGATAAATGTGCAGCCTTTAATTGAGCATTAAGATTTTTACCTACCACAAATAAGGCAATGCCATAAATTGCAGCGTCTGCGAACATATCGAGCGAATCGGCGATCAAACCTGTAGATGAAGCAATAATGCCTGCCATAAACTCAATGACAAACATGACCCCATTAATGAGTAACAACCATTGTAAAACTTGCTTTTGTGCTGCATCCATTGAAGAACTGGCTCTAACCTTTTTAGGTTTTTCAACAGGTTCATAATGTGGCTGCGTTTGTTGTAACTCGGCTCCTAATCCTAAACGTTGTAGGCTTTGGGTAATCATTTCAGCTTGAGCACTGTGATAAATCGCCAAATGGCGTGCCGGTAAGTCAAAATTAAGTTCCTGAATATCGTCAGCATAAGAGGCTAAAGCCATCCGTACCATTTGCTCTTCGGCTGCACAATCCATGTGAGGAATATGATAATAACTCACCCATTGGCTCTTCTTAGCCCCGCGTTCACTAGGCGTAGAATACTCCTGAGAAGGCATGCTTGAGCACCCGCAGCTAGAGCTACTTTTACTTAAATGTATTTGATTCTCTTGTTTTTCTAAAGCCATCTGTGCACCATAACTGACACAAAAAACAATGCCATTAGTATAAACCAATGGCATGTCGTTAAGCTTACTTTTTGTTCTGCAATTAGAATTTAAGTGTTAACCCTGCTCCATAATACCAACCATGTTCCGAGTCGGTTTCAGTTTGCCAAGCAGTTTGTTTTAAGCCTTTTTCATAGCCATAACCGACATCAACAAATGGCATTACCTTTTTGTTGATTTCATAACGGGTTTGAAAGCCAGCTTGTAAACTTGATAAACCTGTTTTACTGGCATAGCGAGATTCATCTTGCAAAACAACGTCTGCTTTTAAATAAGGTTTACCAATCAACTTTTGGGTAAAGAGTAAGTCTCTTTCCGTCTCTAAGCTTAGCTTCCATAGCTGGTCCTCGCCTGCATAAAGATATGTATCGGTTTCAAAAAAGTAAGGTGCCATGCCATGTAAACCAACTACACCAGCCCAGCGATCTTGCTTTTGGTCTTCCCGCTGTAAACGCTCGTAATTTACCCCAGCCTGTACATCCCAATAATCAGCTACATTGCGGCTATAAAGTACTGAACCACCGTAATTAGCATCCTCCGACTCGGCTTTTTCAACATGAGCTTTGATAAATAGTTTGTTTTCATCAGTTCCCACCCAACTTTCTAATTCAGAAGAAAAACTACCTTCCCCTTCTTCATTTTGAGTCCAGCCAGTATCAATCGTAGTTGCCTGATAAACCTGACCACCATGTTCGCGTAAATGATCATGTGTTAAAAGTTCTTGAGCAAAAGTAAATACAGATATGCTAGAGAAAACACCGCAACATATCATTTGAGAAAATAACTTAGTGATGCGCATGACTAGCTCCTTTCTCATTTTCAGATTGAACAGGTGCTTGAGATGCATCTACTGCTCCATCATTCACTTGAGCCACAATCAATTTATTCATCATCCCTGCACTCATGTGATAGAGCAAATGACAATGAATCGCCCATTCTCCTAAGGCATCGGCTGTCAATAACGCGGTAACTGTCTTTCCTGGTGGAACAATAACGGTATGTTTATTTGGCAAGTTTTCAGCTTGTTGACCATTTTCTAATTGCATAAACATGCCATGTAAATGCATTGGATGGGCCATCATGCTGTCATTCACAAACTTCAAGCGAATACGCTCGCCATACTTAACTTGTAATGGTGCAGCTTCACTAAATTTCTTACCATTAATGGTCCAGATATAACGCTCCATGTTGCCACCTAAACGAATGACTAACTCTCGTTCCGGCGCACGGGTGTCAGGCTGAGGCGTTAAAGACTGCAAATCACTATACTGCAATGCTTTCATACTGGCTGGTGTTGAAGCATTTGCCCAGCCATACACTGGCTCATCTTTTTTAGTCGTACTTTCAGATTGAGCAGGCATTTCATGATTCATATTCATCATAGCGTGATCATGCTCGCTAGATGGCTTTGCCTGCATATCGTGTTTCATTTCAGGCATAGCTAACATGTCGTGCTTCATTTGCATCATGGAATGATCATGTTCGCTAGATGACATATCTTTCATACCATGGTCCATATTCATCATTGCATGATCATGATTAGCATGGCTCTCTTCTTTTTTCATTTCAGGCATGGTCGACATGTCATGTTGCATGTTCATTTGATGGCTAGCATGTTCATTACTCGCCCCATCACCATGACTCATGCCCATATCATCCATGGTCAATAAAGATCGCGGACGTGGCTGTGGCATTTGAATTGGACCAACCGCCTGAGTATTTTCATCATGCAAAGTACCGATAGCAAAGCCACTACGGTCAATTGACTCAGCCTCAATCTGATAATTTGCCTGTTTAGGTTCAACAATCACATCGTAGGTTTCGGCTGTGCCAATACGAAACTCATCAATCGCAACAGGTTTTACTGGCTGCCCATCTGCGCTCACGACTGTCATTTTCAAGTTTGGAATTCTGACATCAAAAAATGACATTGCAGAGGCGTTAATGAAACGTAGTCGGACTTTATCTCCCGTCTTAAAATCACCTGTCCAGTTTTGCTGCGGTGTTTTTCCGTTGACTAAGAAGGTATAGCCCGTCACATCAGACATATCGGTTTTTAACATCCGCATCTGATTCCACATCGAACGATCTTGCCAAGTTGCTTTTAAGCCTTGAGCTTTAGCCTGCTTCCAGACATCAGATACAGTTTCACGGCGATTTTGATAATACTCAGCAGATTTTTTCAAATTATTCATAATGCTATCGCTAGAAGAATTATGAAAATCTGAGAGCATCACAACATAATCACGGTCAGTTTTTTCATGCGCTGCAACAGGTGTTCTCCCTTTCGGGTAAATCACGAGTGGGCCATATAAACCGTCTTGCTCTTGGCCTTTACTGTGGGCGTGATACCAGTAAGTGCCGTTTTGTTTCACCTTAAAGCGGTAAACAAAATCTCCGTTTGGAGCAATTCCTTTAAAATTATTAAAACCCGGTACACCATCCATTAATCCTGGCAATAACAAACCATGCCAGTGCAAAGACGTATCCTGATTTTTTAATTGGTTATGCACATGAATAACAGCGTCATCCCCTTCTTCAAACTCAAGGAGTGGTGCTGTAAATTTTCCATTTACGGTAATACGTTTTAGCGGTTGGCCAGTAATATTTACCTGTTGTTCATTAATATTAAGGTGATATTCCTTAATTGCCGCGAGGGACCATGGTGAAACCAATAGCCCAAATACAGCGACTAAGCTGCTACTTGTTTTATGAGACATTGCTGTAATCCTTTTTAATTAAAAAAATAAGTTAGAAAGGATTAAGCTTTAGGAGGACGTAAAATTTCTTGCCAGTATCCGGCTAAATGCTGAGCCTGATAAATACTGCTAAATTGAGACGATATGGGAATAAATGATGATTCAAGGTCTGGGACCGCTTGTTGCAGAGCCAGATTCACGATTTGGCAATGTACGGGGTTACAGTCCTTACAATGCTCACCGTGCGAATGAAGAGACTGTGTCATGGTTTGATGACATATAGTCTGATCATCTGCTTGAATATGTACAGAGTGATCAGTCATTTTTTCACTATGACACGGCATCGTGTGAAGATCATGCTGCATAGGCGTCTGAGCAATAGACACACCACTCCACCCAATGACCAAAGTCATTAGGAACACAAACCAAGCATACTTGCGTAAGTGTTGTAGAGCCATTGTCGTTTATTGCCTTATGCAATTTATATATCTTAGGTGCATTAGCATAACTAAGTTTTAAAAGAGATACAATTTTTCCATCTTAACTGTTTGTTTTAAATTAATTAAACAAATGGTGATTGATGCTGAAGCACTAAATCAATCACTTGCAATGCACCCTCTTGCTCATTACTCACAGTCGTATACGGTGCTACTGCTTTTAAAGCTTCTACTGCATTTTCAACCGCAAACCCATAACCCACTGCTTTAATCATCTGGATATCATTATTATTGTCACCAATTGCAACCACTTGATCAGGTTCAACCTGCCATTTTTCTAATAGAAGCTTCAAACCATGTGCTTTATGCTGGTCAGGAAGAATAAGATCGATAAAGTCAAAACCACTTGAAACGGGAACTAATAATTGATCTGCAACAAAACTTTTCTGCTGAAGATCTTGAAAAATAGCAAAACTTTCGTTTTTCTGAGCAATAAAAGTAATTTTGCACACTAAATCTTTTAATGCATAAAAATCCTCTACAACTATTAGCTTTTCAAAGTATCGAGCGACCTTAGCATAGTCATCGGCTTGCATAGACTTGTGTACATAAGCGCTCTGCTTTCCGCAGATCACCATTTTAGATATATAGGTTGAATCAATTGCTTTTAATGTCTCAATAAATTGTTGCTGACTTAAATGAGCAAAAGCTATTTCTTGCCCTGCATTTACAACATGTGCGCCATTTTCTGCAATAAAAGCAATTTCATGACTAATTTCTGGAAAGTAGGTAACAAGCTTTGCAAGTTGGTTACCACTGGCAACCACAAAATGAATATTATTTTGTTTGAGTTGTTCGTACTGTTTTAAAAAACGTGCTTTGTTGTACTGCTTCTTAGAATTAAGAAAAGTCCCATCCATATCTACCGCTAAAATTTTTATCGTCATTAATTATCTAAATCTCTTACTAAAATGTTATTAAACCAAATTTAGCTTTATTTTTCATGACACTTTTACAGTTTTACATCTATATATTTATTAAAAGACGTACACACAGTATTATCGTTTTTTGCACAGGTTATTTTTTAGTAAAGCTTAATAAAAAACCAGCTAATAAAATATCCAACCAGCATAAAAAAAGAACGCCAAAACGTTCTTTTTTCACACATTCAGCCTAGAGAATAAGCAGTTGATCTAATTTTGTTTATTTTACCAACATCTTATCCATATGGTTATCAACACAGTTATCCATATAGTTATAAACAAAGTTATCCACAAGCTTACCATTGATTCAACATGCTTTTTTAAGCGTCTACACTACCTACTTTCGCAAGCTCTGCACGCATTTGATCAATTACAACTTTATAATCTGGTTGACCAAAAATCGCTGAACCCGCAACAAACATATCTGCACCAGCTTCTGCAATTTCACGAATATTTGCAGGACCAACACCACCGTCTACCTCTAAACGAATATCACGACCACTCGCATCAATAATTTTACGAGCTTCACGCAATTTTTCTAAGGTCATTGGAATGAACTTTTGCCCACCAAAGCCAGGGTTCACACTCATGATTAAAATTTGGTCAACTTTATCAAGCACATAATCTAAATAATGTAATGGCGTTGCAGGGTTAAATACTAAACCGGCTTTTGCACCACCAGATTTAATCAGCTGTAATGAACGGTCAATGTGATGAGAGGCTTCTGGGTGAAACGTAATAATATCAGCACCAGCTTCCAAAAAATCTCCAATAATGCGGTCAACCGGAGACACCATTAAATGCACATCAACAGGCGCTTTAATTCCATAATTTTTTAAAGCCTTACAAATGCCAGCACCAAAAGTTAAATTTGGAACATAGTGGTTATCCATTACATCAAAATGCACTACATCTGCACCTGCGGCTAAAACTTTGTCTACATCTTCGCCTAAACGAGCAAAATCGGCAGATAAAATAGAAGGAGCAATCAAATAAGGCTTGGACATAAGTGGATGACCTGGCTAAGAGTTTAAGGAGAGGCTTGAAATTATAACAAAAAACCGCCTACTTGGCCTGCTCTTCCTTACTCAAATCGCAACATTTCAAACTTGCAACGTAACGTTGCAACATTAGAATGCTAAGCGCTAAATGAATTTGTTAAGGTACATTAAAGTAATGTGAGGATTGATAATGAAAAGCACAACTCATCTATTAACAAACGATGGTAAACGTATTGCAAAACGTCTAGTTAATCATTGGAAACACAAATTTGAAGTACAAGAGACTGAACAAGATTTCAAAATCTTAATGCCTACAGCAACCATTACACTTGCCCCCGCAACAGAACAGTTAAACGTTGCTATTGATAGTCAGCTAGATGACCATGACCACTTAGAAAAAGTCGTGCTTGATCATCTAAACCGTATGGCTCAACAAGAATTTCAGGTGGAATGGCAACATTAATTAGCCATTTACCTTTTCTAACTGGATTGCATGAAACTGTAAATGCTCATCCATAAAGGTTTGAATAAAGTAATAGCCATGATCATAACCAGCATGTTGTCTTAAAGTTAAAGGCTGTCCCGCTTTTAAACATGCTTGCTTAAATTTTTCAGGGTGAAGTTGTTCATAAAATTGGTCATCCAATCCCTGATCAACCAAAATTTCGTCAAATACTGCACCACTTTTTGAGACTAAAGCCGTGGCATCATGAGCAAGCCAGCTTTCTTGGTCATTCCCCAAATAGTGAGTAAAGGCTTTTTCACCCCACGCACATTCAGTTGGTGCACAGATCGGTGCAAAAGCGGATACCGACTTGAACTTTTCGGGATATTTAAACGCCAAAGTTAATGCGCCATGACCACCCATTGAGTGCCCAAAGATACCGACTTGTTGAGCGTTTACAGGAAAGCTTTTCAAAATGAGTGGATATAACTCATCAATCAAATAGCTTTCCATTTGATAATGCTCAGACCAAGGTGTTTGCGTTGCATTAATATAGAAACCTGCGCCTTGCCCTATATCCCAATTATCCCCTGCTGCAACATTTTCTCCACGAGGAGAAGTGTCGGGTGTAATTAGTATTAGGCTTAATTGTGCCGCCATATGTTGTGCATGCGCTTTTATGGCAAAGGTTTCTTCAGTACACGTTAACCCAGCTAAGTAAAACAAAGTTGAACAGGCTTTACCTTCTAAAGCGGCTGGTGGCAAATACACACCAAACTTAGCTGGCCCTTTTAATAACTGAGATTCAGATTGGTAAACACGTTGCTCACCTTCAAAGCAGCGGTTTGTTTGCAGGAGTTGCATCGTTTTTGGCCTCTGTTTTTGTTTGAGCAATATCTACACTACCAGTATTTTGCTGAGGAAATAGATACTTTTCCAATTGAGGTAGCATAAGTTCCATATTTTTACCAATCATCCACTGAGGCTCTGAAGGTTCTACACCTTGAGCCACTTCCCATTTGGTTACAGTTTGCTTAGCTGTGTTAAACGAATCTTTCATCGAAGATTGCTCTCGCATAGCCAAATCAAAGAAAGCTCGACCAAAATAAGTATAGTCAGCTTCGTTATTACATCCAAAAGAAGTTTTATCAGCAGCAGATGCAGTAATAATTAAAGTATCAGGAGACTGTAAGGCAGGAATAAAGCTTCCTGAATAACAGGCAGAAATAACAATTACACGCCAGCGAATACCGGATTTATCAAGTGTTTCACGCAACCATTTAGGGTCTACTTGCCCCAGATCTAATGGTGCATTTTCAATTTCGAAGTGATTCTGTTCACCGTGTGAAGTCATATATAGAAATAGGACATCACTATCACGGTTCATTTGCTGACCCATACGGCGTAGGGCTAACTCTATACTGGTTTTAGAGGCAATGGGAATTTCTGTACGGGTGTCTGGATTATTGACCAACATCATCGAACGACCCACTGTAGCAAAGCGTGTATCAAACTGTTCTTTAATCCGAACTACTTCCGATTTAAAAACGTCTTGGTAGCTATCACCTGCCACGCCTAAAAAATACCAATGACTTTTTGCCTGCTCACCATATTGGACTTGCTCTAAAGAGTCATTCAGTAGCTTACTTTGTGCATAAAAAGCATCTTCAGCAAATGTTGGAGCTGAATCTTCGACCTTCCAAATCGGTTGATCTTTTACAGAAAGTTGCCACACCACCATCGTCGCAATAGTCGCAACCATGACAAGTGCACGTTCCCACCAAGGCCACTTGAGCTCGCGTGAAAAAACCCAAATCACCGCTAAACTTTGCCATACGAACAAAGCCACAAATAGGCTTGGTAAAATTCCGTTATAAATAGCATCGGGAATAAAGTTGAGATAACCGTTAGAACCCAAATACTGAATTAAACATTGAATTAATAAGATATTTGTATCTAGAACCAACCAAAGTAAAGCAGGTACTAGCATTAAGCGAGGTTGGTTGGTGCGCTGTGATAAGAAAATACCTACAATTAAAGCAATAAACGGCCAAAGTGCATAACCAATTAAACCTTGTGAATTGAAATCACCGATTTGACCTGCCACAAGCCAGCTATAAAGAGAGTTAGTACATCCCCCTAAAATTCCCCAGACAATTAACTGAAGAATTGATGGATGTACAATTTGTAAAGAACGTCTTGATCCCAAAAACAGCCACATTCCGGCAATTTGGTTGCTTTTAAAATCATGCCAAAAGTTAATGGAGGGTTTAAGATCAATCATAAAAGGTTTTCAAAAATTTCGTTTTTGTCAGGCATCTTAAGTGTATGCCTGCTAAGAATTTTAGCAATCATGCTTTTGAACTATATCACATATATTTGTGCATTATTCAAGCAATAAAACCTAACCTTACATAAGCCTACTGAAAATACGCATCAAAACGACAAGCATCTCCTTGCCATTGATGAGCTGGCTCTTGATTTGCCAAGAAAATAGCATGGCGTGGCCGTTTAACCACTACACGTTTAGCAACTTTCTGTGCCAAAACCAGCAAATTATCCCCTAAATCCATTTCACCATCTTCGGGTAAAAGTAGATGTAAAAGCTGCATCTGTTTTTTAACCTGGGCTTGTTTTTTGATTGCTTGATGATTCTGGTCACGCTGTGGGAACATCGGATCGAGATAAACCACATCAATCATTTGAGCTGTTTGCTGTAACTGTTGTAAATAACTTGCAGAGTCAGCAAAGATCAGTTGAATCCGATCCATAAACTGGCTTAAAAAGCTATCTTGTTCAGCTTGAGCTTTTGCATCTTCAAGTAAGGTAAATAAAATCGGATGGCGCTCAACCAATTGTATTTGTGCGCCAAGATAAGCCATGAGCAAACTATCATGCCCTAAACCAGCCGTAGCATCGATTAAGACAGGTTTTTCACCTAACTGACAAGCCCGAGCAATCATTTCTGATTTAAGACTTGCACGTTTTAAACGGGAAATTTCGGCTTTCCAGTCGGGCTGCATTTTCATGCCATTTGCAGATAACCATAGCCCGTTTTCATCTACACAAAGTGCCAACTCAGGATTTAAACGCAAAAAACGTGAATTAAGCTTTTCAACTGGCTGCAATTCTACAGTCACACCTCTAGAACAAAGCACAGCTTGGTAGTGCTGTGCTTGCTCTTGAAAATCTACTTCAAAATATATGTGCATGAGTAGTGCCTTTATTTTGCTTTACCCTGATCTGCTATTTTCTTCCATGCATCATCACGTAAATAAACTGGTAAAGCATGTTCAGCATCAACCCACTGCTTTTGCGCTGCATAAACACGTGCAATAGAAGCAATGTCTTGTGCTGTTGCAGTGATTGTTTGATGCTCTGCATCAGCTTGAAGGAGCTTCGCCCCCGAACCAATTAAGCAATGCTTTGCGTAAGCAGCCGCTTGCTCATAGCCCATTAATTTTTCTTCATCAATACATTGCATAATTCCATGCTCATCTAGAACAAAACTTGCAATATAAACTTCATTCATACGAGCATCGAGAACCGCAGTGACCTGTTCTAAACCTTCAAGTCGGTATGCTGCTTGTGCTAAAGCTTGCAAACTCGAAACGGGAATAACGGGTAAATCTTGTGACCATGCCAAAGCCTGAGTCACAGCTGCATTAATTCGGACACCACTAAAAGAACCCGGCCCACGGCTAAAGGCAATCGCATCTAGACCAGCAACCTCAAGACCTGTTTGTTGTAGTCCCTGCTCAATCATCGGCAAAATGGTCTGGGTTTGTGCTTTCGCCCGCGTATCGAGTTGAAAAAACAGTTCTTGGGTTTCATCGACTAATGAGATAGAACACTGCTCATTTGCAGTTTCCAACGCCAGCAATTTCATGCACAACCTTAGTATTAAATCAGATTAAAAACGGGAGTTATGATACCCCACTCGGCTCTGATAGGCGAGTCGTTCTCTGTCTAAATAAAAATGCCAAGATTTAACTTGGCATAAAAAACATTTTGCTAAAAAAGAGTTAAAAGTGAAATTCTTTTAAATCACTATAACTTTTAAAATGTTCAGCATAATGCAATGCACTCAACCGTATTTTTGTCGCACCGTACTCATCTAAAGTCTTAACAATTTTGCCGGGCGATCCCATCACCACTGAGTTATCTGGAATGACTTTCCCTTCCGGAATTAAGGCGTTAGCACCAATAATACAATTTTTGCCAATCACAGCTCGATTTAAAATCACGGCATTCATACCAATCAAACTGTTATCACCAATCGTACAACCATGCAGCATGACTTTATGCCCAACGGTGACATATTCACCAATATTTAGCTCAAGTCCAGCATCGGTATGTAAGACAGAATTTTCTTGAATATTAGAAAAATCACCAATTCGCACTACACAGTTATCAGCACGAACTACTGCACCAAACCAAATACTGACCTGACGGCCTAGTTCCACCTGCCCAATAAGTGTTGCAGTTGGAGCAACCCAGCCATCCCATGGTTCATATAATGCTTTTGGGTGCTGTCCTTGATAGCTATACATCATAATTTATCAATCCTGATCATTTATTCTTATGTGAAAATTTTGGCATACCAAATGTTGGTGAGTTGAGTAAAAATGGCCACTCTTTCTGATAACCCAATCCATATTTAAACAGAGCAACTAACATACGAGCAGTTAAACCCCAAATAATTTCATTATCAATCTGTAAACTCGGAAAGTATAAAGATTGATGGGCATAACGTACTTCGTAAGGCATGGGTCTTGTATCAATTAATTCTTGCAAAGGCACAAAAAAAATTCGATCTATTTCAGTAGGCTGAGGTATTAATTGAACCTCTGGAGGAATAAGCCCAACGATCGGTTTTACAGACAAACCACTTCGTGCACGTTGCATCGGTAAATCGCCGAGCAACTGCACATCAAAAGGATTTAAAGCAGTCTCTTCCTGAGCTTCTCTTAGCGCTACAACGATATTACTGGTATCACTGGGGTCACGCTTTCCACCCGGAAAAGAAACTTCCCCCGCATGGTTGTTCATATGTATTGAACGGCGTGTAAGCAGTACCTTTGGATCATTTTCATTTGTAATAGCAATCAGTACTGCTGCTTGTGCTTCTTGTATGCGGGTGGAAAAGCGCAATCTTTGCTGTAACTTTTGTGTTAGCAAGTGCTCTTCCATACCTTTCACCTATTATTCTGTCTCTCTTTGCATCATATCTGAAAAATAAACTTAGGGAATAGAGTTGATGCGTAAGTCTAAAAATTCAGTTATGCTGAGTCATCTCTATACTCGATGATAATTATGAGTTTCTGTGTAGCGTGTGGGCATAAAACCGAACAAAAAATTCCTTTAGGTGATCATAAAGTACGCCGTGTTTGTACTCACTGTGGCAATATCCATTATGAAAATCCCAAAGTAATCTGCGGTGCCTTAGCGTTATGGGAAGACAAAGTATTACTCTGTCGTCGTGCGATTGAACCTCGTTATGGTTTATGGACATTGCCTGCTGGCTATATGGAATTGTTCGAGACCATGGAACAAGGTGCAGCACGCGAAACTCGTGAAGAAGCAGAAGCCGAGATAGAAATAGAACAACTTTATTGTATATACAATATTCCTCGTATTGGTCAGATTTATGTGTTGTTTAAAGCACAGCTTAAGGATGGAGTTTTTGGTGCAGGCGAAGAAAGTATCGAAAGTCGTCTTTTTGAAGAACATGAAATTCCATGGGGAGAACTTGCCTTCCCTAGTGTCGAACATACACTAAGACATTATTTTGAAGATCGTAAAAAACAAGTTTTTCCAACGCATCTTGAAACTTTGGGTACTCGTTTAGACCATACTGGCTAATCAATTAGATAATAAAAAAGACCGCTAGGCGGCCTTTTTTATTTGTTTAATATTTTAAGATTTAGTTTTAATCTGATAGCAATCAGCTGTTCTAAGTGTCACTGTTCCAGCCATACGCTGTCCTAAAGCCTTTTCAGCTTCAGTGGGAGCAGGCGAAATATTTTCAATCTTGTTATATATCTGTTGATAGAAAGCATATGGATTTAACCATGAAACTGTCTTGTTGTCATAAGTAGTAAGGTTTGCACCACTGACTTGTCCTTGTAATAGGTTAGCGACGTTAATCTTTGCGCCGCTTACAAGTAATGTTTGACTACCAGTTTGAGAAGTGCTTTGAACTACATTTGAATTTAAGCCAGCTACAATACCATTTAAATTTCCTAATTCAGGCACAGCAAAAATCATTCTTACTGTAATTGATTTATCATTTGTTGCTGATTCTGTTCCTCCAGTTGTGCCAATTCTGTACTGTTGAACCCCATTGTTATCAATTAAACTTGTATCTGAAACTACCCCACACTGACCAGACATATCTGTTGCAGTAGCTTCAGGTTTAATATCTGTTCTAATATTCCCATTCTCATCAATGACAATCCCCAAATCAATAGGTGCAATTCCTGCAGTATCAAATTTAAAGTTTAGAGTTGCATATAATGGGAAAATATAAGTTTGACCAGATTTTACATTCTTGGCAGTTTTAAAAATCTGATTAGATAAATAACTTGCAGGACTTACCTTATAAATATCCATAGAACCATTATAGTTTTGGTTATCAACACTCTGTTTCCATAAAGCATACTGCTGAGGATTAGGGGTTTTAGTATTCGTCAAAGCTAAATATGAACTATCACGTCCTGCAATAAGTGAATCATTTAATAATTTGCCTTGATAAATCAGTAAATCTTCATTTGCATTACTAGAAGTTTTTAAACGGAATGGTTGTGTTGATTTAATTTCAGTTTGTATTGGATCAAGCCAAGTAGTCTGCGCGTTTGCAATCATTTGGGTTGGTTTTGATTTCGTCAAAACATTTAATACTGCACTAATTGCTATCTGGCTTGTGATTGTACTTGTTCCTTTCCATTGCAAACCATAGCCAAATGTATATCCTTGACGGTCTGATAGTAAGAATAAATTACCAAAAACATGTTGGGTA
This sequence comes from Acinetobacter sp. GW821-FHT09D10, assembly GCF_059416285.1. Classification (NCBI taxonomy): domain Bacteria; kingdom Pseudomonadati; phylum Pseudomonadota; class Gammaproteobacteria; order Moraxellales; family Moraxellaceae; genus Acinetobacter; species Acinetobacter sp. GW821-FHT09D10. The sequence goes on along the minus strand of NZ_JBWKOW010000007.1, from coordinate 16,016 downwards.
TTAGCCCCATTTTTCGGACAATCCGCCAAATTAGTTAAATTACATCCATAAAAATTTTCAGATATAAAATTAGGCGGAGCCAAAGTAATATAATCTGACTGATATAGTCCCACTAAACTTAAGTTTGCTAATTGTGTTACCAGTTCAAAAGCTTGCGCATCTGACACCTGACTTAAATCTAACCAAGGTTTCAAAATATTGGCATAAGCCCCATTTTTCCATTCTGCAGCTGTAATATTTTGAACTAAAATATTTAAAGTATTCTTCTTATCATCGGTAAATTGTGTTGGCTGCAAATCACCAACAACATTATCACCACGCTCTAAGCCAATGCTTTGAAAAAGTTTGACTAATGCCATTGCAACCCGAACTGTAGGATCGTTTTGGTTCAGTGATGTTGGATTTTGTCCAGTTAATCCAATAGCCATATCCATGACTTTCAAACGTGGTGGAACAGTCATCTGAATTTTTGAAACATTGTCCAGCTTAACAGAGCCTAGTTCAATTTTTCTTGTAGCTTTAGCATCTTGTAAATAAAAATTAGCTGTATCTCCAGCTTTACAAGATCCAATAACACTATTACCCGAAGCCTTAGTAATGAAGCTTAGATTCGCTGCACTACTACATGTAAAATTAATACCAGCAATTGGGTAATCTAAAGAAAATTGTAGACAATCACTGCTTGTTACAGAACAACTTCCATTAGCGGTAGCTCCTCCTGATCCGTTTGTAGGATTCTCATTTATTGTGGAACCACCACCACCACATCCATTTAGCATAATCGCTAATGTGGTTAATGCAAAAGGCCATAAAACTTTTTTATTCATTAGATACCCTACTTATTTTTAACGTAATACGGAAATTTGAATTTGTCCCTGATTTGATAACTCATCTTCCGCAACATCTACTGCAGAGGATAATGGCGTCAGCATCATGTAGTGTGCTGATGGTGGTACTTTTAAAACACCTTGAATTGATGCGTGCTGCAACATGCTAGAAGGATAAGATTTACTTTTAAAACCACTCACCCCTTCTAAAATACAGCCTTTTTCATCTAAAAAAATAGTCAAAGGCCAATAAAATAAAGGTTTCTCATTACTAGCGGCGAATGAAATAAGTTTTAAATGTTGAATTGAAGGATCAAGCTTTACCAATTCATATTCAAACTTTTCTTTTAATGGTTTTTTTGGCCATAAATTTACTTCTTTATTTATATTGAGCTTTTTAATTGATTTATTGTAACCTTTAATAAAACATTGATCTTGTTCAAAAGTAGTTTCTAACTCTTTCGAAGATAAACGCATATATGTCGGTGCTAATACAACTGTAGACTCTTTATCTTGAGTATGGCGATTAAAAAGCTGATCTAACGTTGATCGGCTTACACCTTTCTTCCGTTCTATCGATTCGGTTCGTCCTAAGCCATTTGGTACGAGATAGAACCGTTTTTTCCCTTCAAGATTGAATTCCTGATCTTCAAGATATTCATTATTTACATATTCCACGCCATTAATAGTCGTAAATTTAGACTTATCTTGTGCAGAAGTTGGCGCTGGGGAAGCTTGCGAAGTATTTTTTATCGGTGGTGGAATTAAGAGTAACTGTTTTTGCCATTCGTTCTTAGATGCCGTTTGAACTTTTACATTTTCTGTAGGCTTTTTCAACTCACTACTTTCTGCTGAGACAGACTTAGTATTCTTCTGAGTTTTTTGTGGTGCAGTTGGTGCAGTTGGTGCAGTTGGTGCAGTTGGTACAGTTGGTGCAGTTGGTGCAGTTGGTGCAGTTGGTGCAGTTGGTGCAGTTGGTGCAGTTGGTGCAGTTGGTGCAGTTGGTGCAGTTGG
>NZ_JBWKOW010000007.1:0-14080 GCF_059416285.1 Acinetobacter sp. GW821-FHT09D10 | reverse complement strand
GTTGGTGCAGTATTTAATTTATTTTCTACTTGTTGTTCTAATTTTTTCGGTAAATCTTTAATTTGCTCTTTTTCTTTATAATTTTTTTGAGCAGGAAGAATTACCGTCTTATCTGATGAATTTTGAGGTTGTATTTTTATTTGAGGGATAGACTGTTTTTTTTGATCAACTCTTTTACTAGGCACAATCATAGGACGACCATCTGGGCCGATAATCGTATAGAAACCGTCTGCATAAGATATAGAAACATTTGCTATCGCAATACATAAAATTGAAATAGCAAATTTAGGTCGAAACATCCATTTATATTGTCTTACCATTTTGTTCTGTAACTCAAACCAAGCACTGTAATTTTAGTATTTGTTTTTACATCCAAACCAGCATAAGGATTTAATAAAATATTATCAACACCACATTTATTCGATAAAGTACTCGTACATGCTGGAATATTATCTCGACTGCGCAAAAAACCAACTGAAAGGTCTAGGTCGGTATCTGTATCAAAACGATACCCCAATCCTAAACCAAACAATTGCGCATTATTAATTGGAACCATGGTATTACGTTTGTCATCAGGAATAGCACTAGCACGGGGCTCATAACCTGCTCGTAATTTTAAACGATCCGTTGCCGAATACTCGATGCCGATTCCCCAACTCCATGGTGAAGTAAATTTTAATGGCAATGCTAAAGAGCTATCTGTCACATCATTAGATAATAGTTTTGCAACTTTAAGTAATGAAATCTGGCGATCAAACTCAAATTTAAATTTATCCCATGCTGAATAATCAGTCCATCCAACATCAAAGTTTACTTGTAAATCTGGTAAAATCTTATATTTAATACCTGCCTGAAAATGTGCAGGATATTCTAAATCCATAGCTACTAAACCTGATTCAATATCAGGTACATACCCAGGTAAGCCTAGAATTCGAGCTAAAATTTGTCCAGTCGCAGATGAGTTCAGCCCGCGTACCAATTCTTGAGGCGCTTTAGCATTATCAATCATGTATTTGCCTTTCATACGCATCTTGGCTGAGCTTTGGTAGACCATACCGAAGCCAAAATCATCTGTCGGCTCCCACAGCAAGCCCAAGTTATAACTTGGACTTAAAGACTGCTCCATGGAAACTTGTAAGGCTCCCATTTTATTAAATGGGTTCATACCTTCCTGAGCATTACACATCCCAAATAATAATAGATCAGTAATCATGTCATTATTATTCTTAAATGGCGCACAAACCACTTCATCAACCATGCGTAAGACACCAATCATCTCATTCGGAAAACGAAGATCTGTTTTTAATGCTAGTGCGTTATATGACATTCCAATTGAAGCACCAATTGATAAATGGTCATTAACTTGATAACCAAAAGATGGGGATAAATATGTGATTCGCTCTACAGCAACTTGTTGCCCCATATAGTTACCAGCATTACCATTTTCTGCACCAAAACCTGCTACCAATGGTGCATATACTGCTGTTGCATAGGTTACTTTCGAACCTGGAGGCTTATAGGAAATTCCTGCTGTAGGAGCAACGAGTGGATAACCAGCTCCTAAATCAACCATTTTTTTAAGAATAGGCACATATAAGCTGGCATATTCAACATCACCACGTACAGGCCCTTTAAAGTCTGTACAAATATTAGCAGTAACTTCCGGACCATCATTACAAACCAGAGGATCATCTGAATAACCAAAAACGTTATAACCAGGTGGCGCTGAAAATTCTCGCTGGATATCAAAATTAGCTAGGATACCCTGTACATCGGTTTGCAGGCCATCAATCTTAGCTAATGCTGCTGGGTTAAAATGAACTGCACTAATCCCTGGCGGATCTGCCGTTACAGCATTCCCCATCGATAGTGAACGAATATCAACAGCTAGATTTTGTCCTAATTGAGCATTGGCAAGGCTAGAAACACCGGATATCACAATTGCCGCCGTTAGAGGACATAATTTAGGATATTTCACCTGCCTATCTCCTTATTTTTATTTTTTGCGCAAACCTAAAATATCTAGCGGGAACGATAAACCAAGTGAAACATCTGGTGCATCCTCTGTTAAACCAAAACCAACTGTACCGTTAACAATCGTGTCAGGTGAAACACGTACCCCCAAAGCAAAAGCCATCACCGCACTACTCTGATCTGGCGACTGATATGATTCACCACTTTCAAACTGAAACTCAGAATTTAAGTTAAAACTTTGCTGATATGACATGGTTAATGACACGTCATAGTTAAATGAATAGGCGAAACCGAAAGAGAACCCGCCACTAATTCCAGGATCAAATGACTCTAAAACACGACCACCACCACGTACCTGATTTAAACCAGTCTCTTTAAAACCATAATTGGCAGAGGCAGATGCAAATAAAACAACTGGATCGATGTACTTACGAGTACTCGCTCCTACTCCTACAGAGTAATAACCTTTACCAGTTGAAAGTTCATTTTGGGCAACTTCATATGGGCTATCCCCAGTTTTAGTAGATACACTACCAAACAGGACTAAAGGTAAACGTCCTTGTTTCAATGGGAAAGGTTCCCAACGTGCACCTAGAGAAATATCACCCAATCCTGCAGTAGTTGAATCACTAGCAATATCAGATTTAGCAACTAGAGGTACTGTTGCTGAAAGTGTTAAATTATCTAAAACACCATATTGTGCTGTAAAACTGTTGGTCAAAGTATGTTGAGCATCTTCCCTAATACTTAATCGACTAATACTAGAGTTATCATCAGCTAGTGCTAAATCCAAAATACTGTCGCGATAATAGGTATAATCGAGATCATAATATGTAGAAATTTCCCCTCTTTTAATTAATGAATATTGTCGTTCATTCGAGGTAAATACTTCTTGTAAGTTTGTCTCTTGACTCGCATCGCCTTCTTTTTTCTGCAAAGCGGTGGCCGCTTGATTCGCTCCAGTATTTGCTGTTACAGGATCACTAGTTACCACGTCTGTAGACGGAGTTACATTTTCTTCTTGAACTGAATCTGTGGCTGGCATTACTTCTGATGCTGTATTCGTTTCAGAAACAACAGCAGTATTTTGGACTTCCGTTTGTGCAACTTGATCCTTTGCATAGATTGTTCCTGTAATGGCGCTCATACTTAAGGCCAATACACTCATCTTCATCCATCGATTATTCATATTCCTTCCACCCAATTTATTTATTTTACTAAATCAAAAATTCATTACTTACGTTTGTAGTAAAGACGCATATAAGTTTCTATCGGCTGATTATAATTTGAAGAATGGCTGTCATTATCCAAAACCCGTCGCATTGTTGAGGCTTTATTTGCTAAACGGTCATAATTAAATGTCGGATATTGCACATCAACAAAAGCATAACGGTTAACAGTTGCATCTTCCACATGACGCATATCTGCATCTTTCAATGCCAATAAGTCTTTACGTTGCGATTCAGGAACAGAAATAACAAATAAAGTATTATTATCCCAAATTTCTTTAAAGCGATTTTCATCAAAGCTGATATTCCCTAATGCAGGATCAGCAACATAGACTCGTCCATCTTTATAGGCTTTATATACGACAAAATGTTTAAATCCAGCATATGAAATGGGAACAATTGCGGGTTGACCTAATTTAACTAAATCAGAGAACTCTCCACGATATCCCCCACTATCCAAACCAATAGCAGTCACGAAACGCTTCATATCAAGTAATGAGAAGCTGCGGCGTTCAATAATCCGTTGATATTCACCATACTGAAGCAACCCGCTCATGGTCTGCTGCTCAGTCAAACTAGTGCCCACATAGCCATTTAATAAAGTGGTAAGTGCAGCCGAACCACAGCTATAGTCATAGGCTTGTCGAACAATACCGCGAAATTGATCCTCTATCGCAGGTCTAATCGTAACGGGCTCAATATGATTTCGGCGAAAAGATAAATTACGTGAATCGGCAGTCTCTGTGTAATAAACAGTTCCCGGCGGCTTTTTTTCTATTTCGAAGGCTTCTGTCGCAAAGTAATACATCAATGCTGAGCCTAAAACTATCTCTAACATAAGCACTTGGTCTAAATGGTGGCCTAACTGGCCTTATTCATTTTATTCTTAGAGCAATAGCTCTACATCCCTGTGACTTGAAGATACCTTGTTTTTTTGTAAAAAACAGCTTTTTTTTAATCTTTTTGATGAACGCATAGTTCTAGTCTAACTAAACTGTTAATTAGCTCTCATTCTTAACTATGAGCACTTTTAATATAATTAATATACATATAGTAATTTTATTAATTCTTAAGAAAAATTTAATTAAAACCTCAATTAAAAAAAGCGCGTATTAAACGCGCTTTTTTAATTTTAAACTTTCTAAATTAGTGACCAGAAATTGTAATTGTAGAAGTACCTACATTAATACCTTGGATTTCAACATCTCCAATTGATGCATTACCCGCAGCACCTAAGTGTATGCCTTGTGCATAAACATTCATACCTTGAGTACTATTATTTTGAATTTTCAAGCCAGTTGGTACAACAGAAATATCTGCATTCACATCTAAGTTACCAGTTGTATTACCAGCACCACGGACCATTACTTTGTCTAGAACAATTTTACCACCGCCAGCAGCATCGTTAATACCCAAGTTAGATAGTGTCAAACCACCTTGTAAGCTTGAATTTACTTTAATCATTGCACCTTGTGGAGTAGCACCTAACTGAACATTAGCTGAAATTGCGCCTAAAGATAAATCTAACCCTGTGAGAATTTCAGTTGGAGCAGCTTCAGTAATACCACGTACAGCAGTTGTTTCATTTAAAGTACCAGAACTACCAACACCAATAGAGCCAACTTTTACATTAACTGCACCTACATTTGCAGCAACGTTTAAAAATGCGCCATTTCCACCAGATGCTCCAACGCTATCAATTTTAAGATCTAATAGGTTCTTTGTTGCATCTACCTGCGTAAGAGTGATCGCTTTACCACCTGTTGCCGTTGTACCTGTGATTGTAATTGCACCGGCAGTTGCTGCAGCACCAGTAATACCTGTAGCAGGATCTAAACCATCGTTATCGTGAATATATAATTTATCGATAGAAATACCACCAGTACCTAAAGCAATACCGATATTAATACCATCCTGACCTGTAGCAGCGCTCAGTGCAGCATCATCCATTGACTGCATTGCCATTGCATTTGCACTGATAGCTAAAGAAGAAACTAAAGCAAGTTTAGTGAACATTTTCATTGAGCACTCTCCCAAGAGCATTTATTTTTTGACTTTAACCACTCTCATTGTCTCAAGTTGCATTTTTCTTTATATAGCAACCGAAACTTCCAATCCTTGAGTAGTTTTGCTTAGCAATTACTAAATTACATCTACGTTACTTTTTGTTCAACTAGTGTTGTGCATTTTTTGCCAACTACCCGACAAACGGTACGCTCAATTCATTCCACTTTTAACTTCCCAATATCCCCCAATCCCATACTAAAATTCGACTATTTTATCAGCAAAAAACACCTCCCCTATAAGTCTTCTCCCTGACGATCCACAAGTTGTAGTAAACTAATATTTCCCTCATTAACTATTCTCTTATTCAAAAATGTCTCAGTTAAAGAAAAAAATCTCATTAAATGGTAAAAATTCTGCCGAGATTTTAAAAAATTTACAAGGATTAACTGGGCTCATTTATTTAAATGACAATAACAATCCTATTATTGGCTTTCTTCCTCAACAATACATTCTTATTCAAAATAAAAATAATTTAGTTTTCCAGCGTCAAAATTTTAATGAATATAAAAATATATCAAAATCGAATCAGTTATTAGATTTTATTCAACTTAAAGAAAATAATTTAAAAGAAAATGAATCGATAACAAGTTTTAACGGTGGCTATATTGGTTTTATTAGTTATGATTTTGCAGCACATCAATTTATTAACGGTCAGAATCATATACAGCCATCTTTATTCTTAGGCCAATATCGTTCTTTTTTAAAATATATAGATAATGACTGGTATTTTTTTAGCGATGAAGAAAATGCTCTTGATCTCTTCACATATATTGAAAAAGAATTAGAGACTCCTATTGTCAATAATTCTAAAAATACATTTAAATTAAAAAATGCTATTCAGCCAAGATGGTCTAAAGAACAATATTTTGAGGCCTTTTATAAAATACAAGAATATATTAAATCGGGTGATTGTTATCAAATTAATTTAACCCAAGAATTTAAAACCTCTTTCACAGGGTCATTATTAAATAAAGCAGAAGATTTATGGAATCTTACTAATGCACCATATGCAGGTTATTTAAAATTAGATCAATTTGAGTTATTAAGTTGTTCCCCTGAGCTTTTCATTGAGTTCAATCAAAATAAACAAATCAAGACCAGACCGATTAAGGGAACTATGCCTCGATATAAGAATATTGAAAAAGATTTTATTTCTAAACAAACTTTGAAAAACTCGCAAAAAGATCAGGCAGAGAATGTCATGATTGTTGATTTATTACGTAATGATTTGAGCATTTATGCCAATACAGGCTCTGTAAAAACAACAAAACTATTCGAGATTGAAAGTTTTAATCAAGTCCATCATATGGTCAGTGAGATTGTTGCGACTCTTAAAGATGATATCAACCCTATGCAAATGTTGCTCTCTGCTTTACCGGGAGGATCAATTACAGGGGCTCCAAAAATTCGGGCAATGCAAATTATTGAAGAATTAGAAGAAGAAGCAAGAGGTGCATATTGCGGGACATTAGGTTACTTCAATTTTGATGGAACCGGTCGCTGGAATATTCTTATCCGGAGCTTTCAACAATATCAGAATCAGCTCTCTTTATGGGCGGGTGGTGGTATTACGATTGCCTCAAATGCAGAAGCAGAATATCAAGAAAGCCTTGATAAAATCTCTGCTATGCTGAACTTGATGAACAGCACAGCAGATTAAAACTTAAAGAATATCTTGTTTTAACGTTTGCACTAAACGCATATTCTGCTCATCAGTACCCACTGTAATACGCAAAAATTGATTAATACGAGGCTTATTGAAATAACGCACAATAATACCTTGTTCACGTAATTGCTGTGCGAGTTGACCCGCATCATGGACTGAGTGTGAAGCAAAAATAAAGTTCGCTTTAGAAGGTAAAACTTTAAAGCCCAAAGCAGTTAAGTCATCTACCAGCTTTTCACGACTAGAAATAACTCTCTGAAGTTGCTTTTCAAAATAAGCCTGATCTTCAAAAGAAGCTACCGCGGCTGCAATTGCAAAACGGTCAATAGGATATGAGTTAAAACTATTTTTGACAGCTTCAAGCGCTGCAATTAAATGTGGCTGAGCGATTGCAAAACCAACGCGCAAACCAGCTAATGAACGAGACTTTGAAGTTGTTTGACAAACAACCAAATTCTCATAGCGATTTACAAGACCCACTGCAGATTCTGCTCCAAAATCAACATAAGCCTCATCGATCACCACCACCCGATCTGGATTTGCTTTTAAGATTTGCTCGATATCTGGCAAATTCATTGCAATACTGGTTGGTGCATTAGGGTTTGTAATAACAATCCCACCATTTGGTTGTATATAGTCCTTAGCTTCTATCTCGAAATTCTCATTAAGTGGAATTTCTTTAGTTTTTGTTCCAAAGAACTGACTATAAACTGGATAAAAACTATAAGTAATATCCGGATAAAGAATCGGTTCGTCTTGAAGGAAAAATGCTTTAAAAATATGAGCAAGTACTTCGTCTGAGCCGTTACCCACAAAAACTTGAGAAATTTCAATATTCTGTTGTTTAGCAATTGCTTGCTTTAAAGCTGTAGCATCTGGGTCTGGATATAAACGTAATGCATCAGCTTGCTGAGTTAAAACAGCTTGAACTGCTTCAACTACTTTTGGTGATGGCGGATATGGATTTTCATTCGTATTAAGTTTCAATAAATTCTGAATTTTAGGCTGTTCACCAGGAACATAAGGCTCTAATTCACGAACTTCTGGACTCCAAAAGCGCATTTGTGCTGTAGATAAAGTCATCGTCTTATCTCAAAAAAGGGCTGAAAATCAGCCCTGAGTAATAATTAAAAAACTACAAGGTTTATAAGCTTATTGATAACGATAGCGTGCTGAGCGTGCATGGGCATCTAAATTCTCTTGAACTGCTAATATGTCTGCTGTTTTAGCCAAGGTTTTAACCCCATCTTTCGAGCACATAATTAGGCTCGAACGTTTTTGAAAATCATAAACGCCTAATGGAGAAGAAAAACGAGCAGTTCCAGATGTCGGTAATACATGATTTGGGCCCGCACAATAGTCACCGATTGCTTCAGGTGTATAACGCCCCATGAAAATTGCTCCAGCATGACGAATATCTTCGCTCATCGCTTCGGCATCATCTAAGCACAGTTCCAAATGCTCTGGTGCAACCTGATTAATCAACTCAATTGCTTCTGCACGGTCTTTTACCAATACCAAAGCACCACGGTTTTCAATTGAAGTCCGAGCAATATCTGCCTTTGGCAATTCATTTAAATGCTTTTCAATTGCCAACTCGACTGCATTAAGCAAAGCTTCATCTGGAGTTATAAAAATAGCTTGAGCCACAGTGTCATGTTCAGCTTGTGATAAAACATCCATAGCCAACCAATCTGCATTATTCTCACCTTCTGCATATACTAAAATTTCAGAAGGTCCAGCAATCATATCGATGCCGACTTGACCAAATACAGCACGTTTAGCAGCGGCTACAAAACGATTCCCTGGACCAGTAATTTTATCTACAGGTGGAATTGTCTGAGTACCATAAGCCAAAGCTGCTACAGCTTGCGCCCCCCCAATGGTAAATACTCGGCTAACTCCCGCAAGATAAGCTGCGGCAAGAACCAATGGATTTAACTCACCATTCGGTGCTGGAACAACCATAATAATTTCAGGTACACCCGCAACATGAGCAGGTACAGCATTCATTAGAACTGAAGATGGATAAGAGGCTAAACCACCTGGCACATAAATACCGACACGGTCTAGAGGCGTAACTTTTTGCCCTAATGTATTGCCCAAGTCATCTATATAAGTCCAGCTATCTTGTTTCTGAGCTTCATGAAATGTACGAATACGCTTTGCGGCTAACTCTAGAGCATCACGAATCTCGGGGCTTAAATTATCAAAAGCAGTTTTAAGTTGTTCTTGAGATAATTCTAAATCTGAAAATTGATGCGCAGGATGTCGATCGAACTGTTGAGTAAGCTTTAAAACATGATCATCACCATGCTGACGAACATCAGCAATAATTTGATCTACTGTTTGCACTAAATTAAGATCATTCACGGTTTCAAATGCTAAAAGCTCAGCAAAAACCTGTTTGAAGTTCTGATCTTGAGTCGATAAACGTCGCATCAATTTACCCACAAGGCGAAAAAAGAAAAAGTAAGTTTACTCTTTTTCTAAGCGCTTGTGGGCATCATCTGGCTTAACTATTGCAAAAGCATGATGGGAAATTGCTTTTAACGCGATTGAACAGCTTGTTCAAGCTGTGAAATGATTGGATTTAACAAAGTTTGTTTACGTTTAAAACTGGCTTTATTTACAATTAATCGAGAAGATACTTTGCAAATCTCTTCTAATGGCTCAAGACCATTTGCTCTTAAAGTATTGCCAGTATCAACCACATCTACAATGTAATCACCCAAACCGACCAAAGGTGCTAGCTCCATAGAACCATAGAGCTTAATAACATCAACCTGCTCACCTAAGCTTGCATAATACTGACGTGTAAGATTGACATATTTCGTGGCAATTTTTAAACGACCCTTTGGATGCTCCATGCCTACTTTACCAGCAGTCATTAACTTACATTTAGCAATTTGCAGGTCAAGTAACTCATAGACATGCTGAGCACCATGTTCCATCAACACATCTTTACCCGCTACACCTATATCTGCTGCACCATTTTCTACATAGGTTGGTACATCAGATGCACGTAAAATTAAAATACGTACTTGCTTATGCGTAGTAGGGAAAATGAGCTTACGAGACTTTTCTGGATCTTCGAGTAAATTAATACCCGCTGTAGCCAATAAAGGTAACGTCTCTTTTAAAATACGCCCTTTACTCAATGCCAAGGTCAAACCATGATCAAAATTACCCATCACATCAAAATTAGGATCATCGTTTCTTACATCATTCATTAACTTACTCGCTTAATTTTGGCACCTAAACCTTGAAGCTTCTCTTCGACATGTTCATAACCACGGTCAATATGGTAGATACGATCAATTAATGTATCTCCCTCTGCAACTAAAGCAGCTAGAACTAAAGAGAATGAAGCACGTAAATCTGTTGCCATAACAGGCGCTGCCTGTAAGGTTTCAACTCCTGTTACCACAGCATCGTGACCTTCCACCTGAATATTAGCGCCCATTCGTGATAACTCAGGAACATGCATAAAACGATTTTCAAAGATCGTTTCAGAGATTGTCGCGAATCCACGGCCAATAACATTTACTGCCATCAATTGTGCTTGCATATCAGTTGGGAATTCTGGATGTGGCAAAGTTCTAAAACTTACAGCTTTAGGACGTTTACCCATCATATCAAGTTCAATCCAGTCATCACCACGAGTGACTTCAGCCCCCATTTCTTCAAACTTATCCAGAACAGATTCAAGCAATGCCGGATCCGTATGAGTTGTTTTTATACGTCCACCCGTAATTGCAGCGGCAGCTAAATAAGAACCTGTTTCAATACGATCAGCAACAACGGCATATTCACAGCCATGTAAACTTTCTACGCCAGTTACAACAAGAGTATCTGTATCAAGACCTTCAATCTTTGCGCCCATTTTAATTAACATTTGAGCAAGGTCAGTAATCTCAGGTTCACGTGCTGCATTACGAATAGTTGTAACACCGTCTGCCAATGCTGCTGCCATTAAGATATTTTCGGTACCGCCAACAGTCACCATATCAAAAACAACTTCACCACCTTTTAAGCGACCATCAACTGAAGCGTGGACATAACCATTTTCAACTTCAATATGTGCACCCAAAGCTTCTAAAGCTTTTAAATGCTGATCCACAGGTCTTGAACCAATCGCACAACCGCCTGGTAAAGAGACTTTAGCATTACCATAACGTGCTAATAATGGTCCTAAAACCAAAATTGAGGCGCGCATTGTTTTTACCAGTTCATAAGGTGCAAACTGATTATCTAAAGTAGAGGTATCTGCTTTTACTGTGTCATTTTCATAGCCAATCGTTACCCCTAATCCACCAATTAGCTTTACCAAAGTATTAACATCTTTAAGATTTGGAACATTGGTTATTGTAATTGGAGAGTCTGCAAGAATAGTTGCAGCAAGTAAGGGTAAAGCCGCATTTTTAGCACCAGAAATGCGCACTTCACCTTCGAGCTTAACACCACCCGTGATTAAAAATTTATCCATTAATATTTAAGCTCCGAAAAGGCTTGCTTTACGCCATTCATCTTTGGTCATTGCACGAATTGTTACCGCGTGAACTTCCCCACTTGCAATATAAGTATTTAATGGTGCATAAACTAATTGTTGACGAGCCACTGTACGCTTACCTTCAAATTGATCATCCACTATACGGAGGTCAAATTTTCCAGCCTGTCCGCTCACCGCCACTTCCGCTACAGGGAAAGCTTCTTTTAAAATTTGAGTGAGCTGTTCACTATTCATTGCAAAGACCTCTGACACAACCTAAGGGGTAAAACGGAGTATTTTACTATAACTTTTTCCAAGAATTCAGTACGTGTTTATATTTTATCAATAAAAAAGAGGCTATCTTTCAAGCCTCTCTTAACTTCAAAAAACTTATTAAATAGAAACAGTAACTTGCGAATAAGTACATTGCATTTTTCGATATCTTAATAATTGTCTTTTTAATTTTTCAGTCAATTTTTTAATTGAAGTATACATATCATCAGCAGTTGCCTGAGCAAACAACTCAATCCCCGGCAATCTTACAATAGCCTCTGCAACATGATTTGAACTGCCCTTATGAGAGCGCTTATCAATTTGATGATCTTTTGTTAATTTAATCTGCATACTGTTCACCTGATCTAGGTGTTTCGTTAATTGATTAAATTTTGATTTAATATTTTCTTCTATAGCTGGTGTAATTGCTAAATGATGACCACGAATCGTTATTTGCATAATTCTATCCCTCACCTTTTTTAGGTTATCTAAAGAAGAACCAAAACGATTTAATGTTATCAAAAAGAAACTTAGGACAACTAAACCATTTTAGCTACTCCTCTTGGTGAAATTGAAATTTCATTATTTCGTCATAATGAATCTCTAGAATAGCCATACTTCAAAATTCAGATCAAGACTTTTCTTTCAGACGATGAAGGAATATGTAACGATTCTCGATATTTTGCGACGGTACGTCGCGCTACTTCAATCCCTTCATCTTTTAATAATGTAGCAATCACATTATCTGACAAGGGTTTACGTGGATTTTCATTTGCTACAAGTTTTTTAATCATTGCACGAATTGCAGTAGAAGAAGCCTCCCCTCCAGCAGTTGTGCCTACATGGCTAGAGAAAAAATATTTCAACTCAAAAAGGCCGCGTGGAGTAAGCATATACTTATTTGTTGTTACACGAGAAACTGTAGATTCATGCAATTCCACTTCTTCAGCAACATCTCGAAGAACCAAAGGTTTCATTGCTTCAGCACCTATCTCCAAAAAAGCTTTTTGATGTTCAACAATACAAGATGCTACTTTTAATAGCGTTTTATGTCTTTCATCAATGCTTTTAATAAAGTTTTTTGCCTCAAGCATCTGATTACGTAAATATAAATTGTCCTCACTTTGATCTGCTCTACGAATCATACTGGAGTAAAAACTATTAATTCTTAATTTAGGCAGCACATCTGGATTTAGTTGAACCTGCCAGTGTAAATCTTTTTTAGAAACCACCACATCTGGAATTTGATAGTCTGATTCTTCTTTATCAAAGTCCATACCCGGATAGGGTTTTAATGTTTTTAAAAGATTGATTGCAAACTTCAATTGATCTTTCGTTAGACCTGTCTGCTTGAGTAATTTATTTAGATCATTTGCTATTAAAAGCTCATAATATTGCAATAGGCTTTTTGCCTCGTTTAAATATTCAACGTTTTTCGATAAAAATTCGAGTTGTATCTTTAAACATTCTGCTAAATTACGCGAACCAATTCCTAATGGATCAAGTCTTTGAATATGTTTTAAAACAACTAAAACTTCATCTTCCTCTATCTCTTCCTCGATATCCATTTCATTCAATAATTGCTGTGATGCTAAAATGATTTCCTCTAATTCAGCATCCAAGAATCCTTTATCATCTAATGCATCAACAATGCAGTAAGCAATTAATTGATCTATTTTAGAAAAGTGCAGAAGATTAACTTGTTCTAGAATATGTTCTTTTAAAGATAATTGAACTTGGCGATTATCCTCTCGCTCTTCAAATTCTGGAGTAGCCAAAGCCGTCGATTGATGAGTATAAATATCATCCCACTCTGTATCGACTGGTAAATCATCAGGTAAATGGTTTGCATTTAATTCAGTTGTTAAGTCATCTGAGTCTTTGCTTTCTAATGTAGACAGACTTTCTATTAATGACTCTTCTTCTATTTTTTCAAGTAAAGGATTACTATCTAGTTGGATCTGAATTTCTTGTTCAAGCTCTAAACTAGAAAGTTGTAACAAACGAATTGCCTGCTGCAATTGAGGTGTTAACGATAGAGAATTCGCAACTTTCAACCCAACAGATAATTTCATATATTTAAAATTCCATAAAACAAGCAAAAATCATGCCTATTCAATATTTATAACATATAGTTTCTATTTATCATACATATCAGTTTGAAATTTTCTGAAGAAAAAGTGATTTTTTATTAAAAAGTCCTGTTACAGAATAACCTTATTTATCGATTAGATATTTTTGTTAATTAATTGCTACTTAAGTAGGCTTAATATTTTCGGCTTCTTTTTCCCATTACTTTAGTCATAAAAAAACACCCCTGGCCTATTGGACAGGGGTGTTTGAATAATGAGCTGGCGATGACTTACTCTCACATGGGAA
>NZ_JBWKOW010000006.1:0-280424 GCF_059416285.1 Acinetobacter sp. GW821-FHT09D10 | reverse complement strand
GTTCAAACTTATAACCTAAAACCGCGTGCCAAGATCATTGCTTCAACAGCGGTGGGTGTAGAACCACGCATTATGGGTTTTGCTCCGGCACCAGCGATTAAAAAATTACTAAAACAAGCCAATCTGACTTTAGATCAGATGGATGTGATTGAGTTAAATGAAGCCTTTGCTGCACAAGCTTTAGCTGTGACCCGTGATTTAGGTTTGCCAGATGATTCTAACAAGGTCAATCCAAACGGCGGTGCAATTGCATTGGGTCATCCATTGGGTGCATCAGGTGCACGCCTTGTGACTACAGCCCTAAACCAGCTTGAACAAACAGGTGGTCGTTATGCCTTGTGTTCAATGTGTATTGGCGTAGGTCAAGGCATCGCTTTGATTATCGAAAAAGTAAGTTAAAAACTTATAAATAAAGACCCTATTCTGTATTTATCCAGAATAGGGTCTTTATGTTTATTTAAACGAAATTTAAAAATTTAATTTTAGATATTGGACTCTTTTTAAAATAAAAACTGCCATATTTTTATTCTTCCAATAATGAAAATATATTTTTCCAAATCAGTATTTTTAAAATAAAAAAAATCGTTAGGATGAAATTATGTTTTATAACGAAATGTAATTGATATGGACGATATTTTAATTAAACGTCTGGAAGATGAGAGATTCAAAGCTATCGTTGAGAAGCGATATGAAGATTTTGCAAAATTGGCTCACCCAGATATGACTTATACACATACTAGTGGTGTAACAGATACTAGAGAATCATACCTAAATAAATTATTTGGTGGTTTTTATGATTACAAATGGATCACCCACCCCGTTAGTAAAATTAAAGTTTTTGGTGATCTAGCATTAGTTTTTGGTGAAATGCATTCAGAACTTATCGCTGGCACTGTTGAAAAAACACTTAGAAATAAATCTCTAGCTATTTGGAAAAAAGAAAATAACGAATGGCTATTTTACGCATACCAGCCTACCCCTTTACCTTAAGCGAGCCTATTATGAATACTGATTTTATCTATGATATTCCTCAGAGCAGAGTAATTTTTGGTGCTGGTTCTATCAAATTTTTGCAAAGAGAGATTGAGCTTCTGGGTGCAAAAAAAGCTTTAGTTTTATGTACTCCGGAACAAGTTGAATTAGCCGAAAAAATCTCTTCAATTCTAGGTGATGTTTCAGTAGGTATTTATTCAAAAGCTGTCATGCATGTACCCATTGAATCAGCTAAAGAAGCTCGAGAAGTAGCTAAAGAATTAGGGGCTGACTGTGCTATTGCCGTTGGTGGTGGCTCTACAACCGGTTTAGGTAAAGCTATTGCTTTAGAATATGATCTACCTATTTTAGCAATTCCTACTACTTATGCTGGATCAGAAATGACTCCAGTTTATGGAATTACTGAAAATGGCATCAAGAAAACAGGGAAAGATCCTCGTGTCCTTCCTAAAACAGTCATCTATGACCCTGAGTTGACATTAACTCTTCCACTAGAGATGTCAATTACTAGTGGTATTAATGCGATTGCACATGCTGCTGAAGGTTTATACGCCCAGAATGGTAATCCTATTATGTCACTCTTGGCTGAAGAAGGTATACGCGCTTTAGCCGAAGGCCTACGTAAATTAAAAAATAATGCTCAGGATATTGAGGCAAGAAGTTTATGCCTCTATGGAGCATGGTTATGTGGGTATGTTTTAGGTAATGTCGGAATGGCTATTCATCATAAGCTTTGCCATACATTAGGTGGAAGCTTTAACTTGCCACATGCCCCAACCCATACTGTAGTCCTCCCTCATGCTATTGCTTATAACGAGAAAGCTACGCCAGAAGCAATGCAACGTATTAAAAGAGCTTTAAACGCTCCAGCTGGTAGTACGGCAGCAAATGCCTTGTTTAACCTTATTAAAGACCTTGACGGTCCAACCTCTCTCGCATCATTAGGTTTAACAGAACAGGATTTGGATAAAGCAACGGATATTGCTTTAGCAAACCCATACTGGAACCCAGAACCTATCGAGAAGAATGCGATCCGTCATTTGCTACAGAATGCTTATAACGGAACTAATCCGAATTAAGTAAACCCCGTGTCATCCCTCTATCCAACCCTACTTAATTTATAAGTGGGGTTAGATAAACACATGCTTAAAAAAAGGAATTTTAAATGAAAAGAACCCCATGGATTGTTGGAACAACAGTTTTTGTATTATCTCAGATTGCTTCTGCTGCTGATTTTAGCGGCTACTTCCGTACCGGAATGGGGGTAACTGACAATGGAAAAACACAAGAGTGTTTTCAACTCACTGGTGCACCATCCAAATATCGTTTAGGAAATGAATGTGAGCAATATGGAGAGCTTGCTGCTTCTCAAAATTTATTGACCCTTTCAGACAACTCCAAAATTAATATTAATGCTATGGCAGCATTTTATAACCAATACGGTCAAGCCTTAACATTTGATGGTGAAAATGGTTTTACTCGCCTGCCTCAAATTTATTTAGATTGGACTAATGTTTCCTTTCTAAATGGTGGTAATTTCTGGGTAGGTCGACGTTATTACAATCGTAATGATATCAATATGTCAGATTTCTTTTACTGGAATCAAAGTGGAACAGGATTTGGTATTGATGACTATAAAGTGAATGACCTGTCTTTAAGTTATGTTTTTTCCAGAAAGGATAATTTATTCCAGAAGGAATACATTAATCGACATGACTTCACTGTTAAAGGTATCGAGCTTAACAGTACAAACAAGCTCAACACTGGTTTATCGATTGTAGACGGAGATCATACAGGTTGGGCATTAACCCTTCAGAATGTAACTTCGAACGTTCTCAATGGTAAGAATACAGTTGCGCTGCAGTATGGTGAAGGGACCGGAATGGGGTTAAGTTATACCGGTAATCCTGAGCTTGACCGTGATAATTCATCAGTACGATTCATTGAGGTTCTGGATTGGGAAACTGACAACAAGAAGTTTAATGGACAGGCACAGTTCCTCTACCAAAAGGATCAATTCAAAAATCAGGATGATAGTGAATGGTTCTCGATAGGTTCACGTGTTGCTTATGTCGTGCAGGATCACTTCAAGATTTCAACAGAAATTGGATTTGACCAGATAGATAGTAACAATCAAAACCGTAACTTAACCAAACTGACGATTGCTCCAACGTGGTCAATGAAGGGAACAGGTTTTTATGACCGACCTGAGTTGCGTTTATACTATACCTACGCCTTCTGGAATGATGATGAGCAGAAGTTGAGAGACTCAATTTATCCGGATAGTAGTTTCTATAACACTAGCCATGGTTCCAATTTCGGTATTCAACTAGAGTCATCTTGGTAAGTCTAATACGTTAATTAATATTTAAAATAGACCTCTGAAAGATAACTTATAATCTTTCAGAGGTCTTATTACTAATGCATTTTTAAGTGAGGACCTGAGGACTTAGAAAGAAAATCCTTTAAAATAAGAATAGAAGTTTTGAACATTCCATGTAATGCAACTTGATTAAGTTTAAAAAAACTAACAAACCGATTACTTGAGTATTTGCATCATTAAGATTCCTAATTAATTGCCAGGTTATAATAACAATTCAATACAGGGTTATTTTCTGTAATACTTAATTTTCCCAAATTGATTAAATATTTTTAAATATAAAATACCAATCATAAAATTCATATACTATTATCAAGATTATTATTTTAGATCACATAAGATACTAAATAGGAGTTTATAACATGCTGCACAAGATTTAGACTAGATAATATTATTAATTTTTATGATAACTATCAAAAATCTATTAATTATTTTACTCATGACTACTATTTACTAGCAGATGCACTAGCTAATATTACAGGCTACAAAATAAGAAGTTTTTTAGTAAATGCCTGTTAAATTCAAAGATATCGATTACTTCTTAAAATAAAGTAAAAAATTTAAAATCGGTTATTTAGATTAATATTAAAAATAATATATTAGTTAAATTACTACAACCAATTTAATTTAAGAGTAAATAAATTTTAAATTTAAATTCATTTTAGTGAATGAGTTCTTAGTGTATTGATCAAATGATTATAATCTGACTTTCTAGCTTCTTTTAAAACTTTATTAATTTGATTAGAATTCCAATTTTGTTTATAAGCTGAAAAAATAAAAACTGATAGTAAAATAAACTCATGCTCTCCAAAACGAAAATAAACGTTTCTAAGCTTTTTAGCAGGACTAAACAAATTCATCTACAAAACTCAAATAAAAGCAAAAAATTAAAAAACCTAAGAATATTTTATAATAGCCTTAGGTGGCTCAACTAATGGTAAGTTCCACTTAAACCAAATACCTGAAAGTACTTGGGGATACTTTCAGCTTTAAAATTACCAGTCAATTTAATAAAAATCAAAAAACAATTTATGTTATTTTTCACATAAAATTTATCTATACTTGTTGAAAAAATAAGTTATAAATTAAAGATAAATATTATTTTTTAAATATTTTAGTTATTTTTATTAAATTTACTTTATATTTTACATTTTTAAAATACAAAATACCAATATATATAATAAAAAACATAAAATTATAAATAAATAAACCAATAAATATATTATATACAGACCATATTAGGCATAAAAATGTCCCAATCAAGCATCAAATGAAAAAGAAAGAACATATAACTTTCTATAAGATATAACTATTATTAAATATTGACTTGGTAGTATTTAGTTTAATTATGGTTACACGAACTAAGCATGCATGTATAATTTGTGAATATCTATTACAAAACAATTTTATTGATAACTACTATTATGAAAAAATATGTGGCTCTATTTGTCGTGAGTTAAATTTTGACTTAGACTTTAATAACAATTTATCAAAATATTTAATTAATTACTGTATAAAACTTAAATTGAAAAATCTTGCCTTAGATATGGGGGAAGTTAATTTATCTCAATTATGGATACTAGAACTAGGAGCATTAATACAACCTAATTATCTTTTAGCATTACAGTTTATTATAGACCATCAAACACATACTTTTCCATTTGCAAAGATCGAAATGTTCTTTGATCGGCATTTTTATTTTACCATTGAACCATTACTATTCCAATTCACTAATGAGGATGGTTATATTTTTTCTGTAGAATATCACCTAAGTCAACTATTAAATATTGTTAAAACTTTAGTTCCTTTTATTGATTATCCTAAAAAAATCTATGTAACATTTGCCCCTCCTGCAGAGCCAAACTACTACAAAGAATATTTCAATTGTGAAATAATTTATAATTCAAATGAAAATAGAATTTCTTTTGGGGTGTCAAGATCTAAACTTACGGAAAAATTGGAT
Source organism: Acinetobacter sp. GW821-FHT09D10 (assembly GCF_059416285.1). Taxonomy (NCBI): domain Bacteria; kingdom Pseudomonadati; phylum Pseudomonadota; class Gammaproteobacteria; order Moraxellales; family Moraxellaceae; genus Acinetobacter; species Acinetobacter sp. GW821-FHT09D10. Next base: position 275,088 of record NZ_JBWKOW010000006.1, on the reverse strand, counting down.
CCTATAAGTTTTTCTATAATTGAAGAAAAAATTTTACATTTTTTAGAACTTTCAAAAGCAATTCAAAAAACAGACAGTGAACTAAAAAATAAAATTAATTTTATTTTTAATCAATCTGGAAATGATCTTCCTAATGAAGAAACATTAGCTAACCAGCTAAATATGCATCCTCGTACACTTAGAAGAAAGCTAAAAGCTGAAGGGGAAACATTTAGAAATTTAGTTACTGAGTATAAAATAAAAAAGGCAATTACCTTACTAACTATGACAAAGCTAAATTTCAAACAGGTAGCCTATCAACTAGGCTTTAAAAGCAGTACTAGTTTCAGTAAATCATTTAAAAGTTGGACAGGTTATTCACCACAAAAATATCGAAACAGTAATTATTAAAAAGATCTTTCAAAAAAATAACTATATATGACAAGTATAAATGAATATAGTATTAATGATATAATCGGACTAAATATTAGAATGAGAAGCTTATCAAATAAACTTAAATATGGATTATCTTTTTGACTTAAAAACCATATTACCGATAGTACAACTGATACTATGAGAATAATAATATAAAAAAACATTGCAAAAGAATAGAAATTCATATTCAACCTACACCCACATTAAAATATAACTTAAAAAATGTATAAAATTCAACAATATATAAAATTATATTCAATATTTTTAATTCAGAGTGGACAAATATAGGTTTAAAAAGGACAAATATTAAAAATACTAATAGATGAAGATTACTTACCTTTATAAAAAAAAACACCTAAGAATGCCTGAAAGCTCTTAGGTGCTGTTCTTATTTCTAGAACTAATCAAAGTGAGGCTCTTGGGATGTCCTCGATAAAAAGAGTAGCAAAGAAATTAACATTCGTACATGCCACCTATTATGTGAAATTTCTCACAAATAAGTAGTTATATTCAAGAATATTAATATTTCTACCCTTATTTTAGTTACCATTTCTCCTGATCTCATTTATATTAGTAATAACAACATGTCCATTTAAATATAAAAATCGTCCTAAATATTTAAAAAATTTGAACTTCTATGAAAATTCAGAACAAAAATATGACTTTATATCTTGTATATATTATTTATTAATTCTAAATTCATCCAACCAATATTCATCAATATTTTTAAATTCATCCATCCTCGTACCTAATAATTCTTCTTCCTTAGTAGCTTTACGTATTAGCCCAAACAACTCATAAGAAGAAGTAAAAAGAAAACATGCATTATTTTCAATGGGGTACTTAAATACAACTTTTTCTTTATGGAATTTTTTATTCAAGAGAATCCTACCTAATCAAAACTTTAAAATATTATGATTATATTTTCTTTTTATTCCTTATTCGGACAGTTACTGTATACAATAGGACAATTTAGTTTTATTCGTATTTACAATTCTGCATTTGTTCAATATCTAATAACCATCAATTTTCAAAAGAATAACTAGCCATAATTTTAATTTCGGTATTCAATTTGATTCATCTTGGTAAAAACAATGATTAAAAAAGGGGGGGATATATCCCCTTTTTTATTACCATCAACCTAAAAATTACTTTTAAAGTAGAAAATTAAACATTTTTATTTTACGTAGCTTTACTAGATGAATATTTGAAAAAAACTAAAACCCTTATGACACGGAGGTACTTAAATAGTTCTTATTTCTATAAAATTTTATTTGGATTAAATAAACCCCAGCAAAAAATGCTCAAGTAACCTCTCCCTTTCATCTGGTTTGTTGGAGTCTAGAAGTTGAACCATGGCCCCATCAATCACAAACAAGAACATGTATGCATCTTGTTTGGCAGCATTGACATTGGTGGTTAAAAGCAAATTATAGATTTCATTAATAAACCAGTTTCGATATTCAACGACCACCTGATACGCCTTTGGATGTGTTTTCGCAATTTCAAAAATAGCTTTAAATGGCAAATGGTAAAGTCCCTCTAAGTCAGCGTGTAGGTAATAAATTTTGCGAAATTTTTCAATTACGGTTAAATTTTTTTGAACATTAATAATGGAAAGCACCTCATGTTTAAGCCCATCTTTTTGAAAAGTTAGACTCATTTCAATGAGGCGTTCTTTTGAGTGAAAATAATTATAAAAAGTTGCTTTAGGCGTTTTTGAAGATTCAATAATTCGGTCCCCCCCAACTTTGTGAAAGCCATATTTATTAAAAAGATATCGAGAGGTATGAAGCACGCTTAAAGCACGAAATGAGAGATCTGAATGTGGCATAGTTTTACCGTTATAAATTAAATTTTTGTTGTATATAAATGAGATATAAAAGCCGCTACTCTTTTTGGGAGAAAAAAAGGCATAGCAAAGCCCGTGAAGACTGTGCGTGGCACATCTCAAGTTTCATTGTTGATTAAGTTTTTAGACGAAATGATTTAAAGCCTGAAAATCTTTAGATGATCAAACTGCTTTAAAAGTTTAAGTCGTGTCGTTATAGCTTTTGGCAAAGGTTGCCAAGAAATTAAGAATGTACAAAGCCAACTCCTTTTTATAGGGAGTTCTGCCAGAGCATTAATTAAGAATTATGGTGGCAGAACGGAAAAGGGTTGACAGACTAGTCACTCAACTAGCACACCATAGGTGTCCCTCTCCCGTCCTACCGCTACGGGAGGGAACGAGAGTACACACAAAACTGTTCCTCAGATGGAATAGCTCTGATGTGTGAGTGAAACGGTCTGTCAAAACCGACTGGCAATGTGGCCAGCAGGCAAAGGATAGTGCTCTGCCCTTTAGCAGTCAAGCACACAAAATGACATTTGTTTTAAATTAGATCATTAAAAAGTAAGAATAAATAATGAATAAGTGATTGTTTAAGAGGGGTTTATAAAGATGGGAAATTTTGGGGGTATGGGGGTTTTGTGAATTAGGAATGTATTAGTAAATTTATAGGCTTCAATTTATCGCTATATTTCAAACCCTTTTATACAAAGTAATGAAAAAGCCCTAAACCATTATAGTTTAGGGCTTTTTCAATCATATAAGCTATTCGAGCTTATATGACTTTAATGTCTTGGTAGGTATATCCAGACTCGAACTGGAGACCTCTACGATGTCAACGTAGCGCTCTAACCAACTGAGCTATACACCTAGAATGGAAAGCATAATATTCATTTTTCAAAAGCAAAACAAGTGATTTTCAATTGAAAAAAATACAAATGAGCAGACTTTAAGCAAACTTTTTTCATTTTCCAAAAAAGAAAAACGGTACATGGTTTAACCACATACCGTTTTGTTTAGCTGAATATCAATCTCAACTTAACAAGGGCATTTCTTTAAAGTACCGCCAGCCGATGGATAACGCGCATCGACACAATAGCGATAGAAAGTTTTAGCATCCATTGGCGTTAAATCAGAATGATGAAGCTTCATGTGTTCCAGATAAGTTTGATAATCTGGCACTCCAACCATGAGTCGAAAGCTTTGCTGCAAACGCTGCCACAGTGTTGCAATGCGTGACCAATTCTTTGGAGAGAGCAATAGCTCTTTTTGTGAGAGCACCGTCATTTTGATGATTTTCGCAATAATGACAGTTCCATTTTTTGCAAATTTAAAATTCATCATTACTCTCCTCGTGTGGTGACCACTTCCGGATCAGCATATACAGCTGGGGATTCATTTACAGTCGGTGTTGGGCTTGCTAAAGCACGGCGTACAATACCAATTGAAGCAATAATCATGACAATCGATACAATCATAAAGAAGCCACAAAGCGCAGCATTAATCTGATTAGACATCACAATGTTTTGCATCTCAGCAATAGTTTTGGCTGGTTTAAGAATTTCACCACGAGCAATCGCATCTGAAAATCTATTTGCTTGCGCTAAGAAACCAATCTTTGGATTTTCGTGGAAAATCTTTTGCCAACCCGCAGTCATACAAGTCACGAATAAGAAAATTGTTGGGATGATTGTCACCCACACATATTTTTCTTTTTTCATTTTAAACAGAATGACTGTACCCAAAATGAGAGCCATTGAAGCCAGCATTTGGTTACCAACACCAAACAGAGGCCATAAGGAGTTAACACCACCCAGTGGATCAATCACACCTTGATAGACGAAGAATCCCCATCCACCTACTGCAACTGCTGTACCCACTAAGTTACCCACGAATGAACCAGAAGATTTAACCGCAGGAATCACAATACCCACTGTGTCTTGCACCATAAAACGACAAGCACGAGTACCGGCATCTACAGCAGTTAAAATGAATAATGCTTCAAACAAAATAGCAAAGTGGTACCAAAATGCCATCATTGAACGGCTATTGAAAATTTCCGAAATGATATGTGCCATACCAATTGCAAATGTAGGCGCACCACCTGTACGTGAAAGAATCGAGCTTTCACCTACTTCCTGTGCCAACACTGTTAACATTTCAGGGGTAACGACAAATCCTAAATTACGAACAGCTTCTGCTGCTGATTCTACAGTTGTACCAAGTACAGCCGCAGGTGCATTAATTGCAAAGTACACGCCTGGGTCTAAGACAGTTGCACAGATCATCGCCATAATACCGACGAAAGACTCCATGAGCATCCCGCCATAACCAATCACACGAATGTCAGCTTCGTTATCGATGAGTTTTGGTGTTGTACCACTTGATACAAGCGCGTGGAAACCAGAAATGGCGCCACAGGCAATAGTAATAAATAGGAATGGGAATAAACTACCTGAGAAAACAGGACCAGTACCATCAATGAAGTGAGTCACTGCTGGCATTTTCAATTCAGGTAATGCAATTAAAATACCGACTGCTAAACCGAGAATGACACCAATTTTAAGGAACGTTGATAGATAATCACGTGGCGCTAACAATAACCAGACAGGTAATACTGAAGCAATAAATCCATAAATGATTAGGCACCATGTAAGCTGTGTTCCAGTTAAGGTGAAAAACTCACCCCAGTATGGATCTGCTGCAACATGTCCACCATAAACGATGGCAAGCATCATTAAGACGAAGCCAATAATAGAAACTTCAGCAATACGTCCCGGGCGAATAAATCGCATGTAAACGCCCATAAATAATGCAATTGGAATAGTTGCTGCAATAGTAAAAACACCCCATGGACTATGGGCAAGTGCTTTAACCACAACTAAGGCCAATACCGCAAGGATAATAATCATTACCCCAAGCGCGCCAAGCATTACAACGATACCAGCAAAAGAACCCAGTTCCTGTTTTGCCATTTCACCAAGCGAACGACCGTCTCGACGCGTTGAAATAAATAAAACTAAGAAGTCTTGTACTGCACCTGCAACAACCACACCGACCAGTAGCCAGATTGTCCCTGGTAAAAAACCCATTTGTGCAGCCAAAATTGGCCCGACTAATGGTCCCGCTCCGGCAATTGCCGCAAAGTGGTGACCAAAAAGTACGTATTTATTGGTGGGAACATAATCCAGACCATCGGCTAAACGATGTGCTGGGGTTAAACGTCTTGGGTTTAATTCAAATACTTTAGTTGCAATAAATAGACTATAAAATCGATATGCGATGCTATATACACATGCTGCAGCAAGTACAAGCCAAACCGCATTGACATGTTCACCACGACTGAGTGCCAGCATCCCAAAAGAAATTGCACCTATAATTGCCACTAGGCTCCAGACCAGCTTGGAGGGAAGCGTAGATTTCGCTTGCATTGTGTCCATTCTTAACCTCTCAATAAATAACTACAGCATTTTTATATTGTTATGTACTGTTCTATCAAATCCTTGTGACTCTACTCCTCCTTTAATTTTTTTCCTCTTATACTTTCGCATAAAAAAAGGGATGATTTACATCATCCCTTCGATAATAGTTTATTTTTTAACTATTATGCACGCTCTAAATAATCGCCAGTACGAGTATCTACACGAACGCTATCTTCTTGCTGAACAAATAACGGAACACGAACAACCGCACCTGTTTCAAGCTTAGCTGGTTTACCACCACCGCCAGATGTATCACCGCGTACACCTGGATCAGTTTCAACAATTTTTAATACTACGAAGTTCGGTGCACTTACAGTTAAAGGCACACCGTTGAACAACATAATAGTACATTTTTCATTTGAATCGTCTTTTAACCATTTAGCAGCATCGCCCATTGCAGTTTTGTCTGCAGCGATTTGCTCAAAAGTCACAGGATCCATGAAGTTCCAAAGCTCGCCATCATTGTATAAGTAGTCCATTTCTACTTCTACGATGTCAGCCGCTTCTACAGTATCGCCAGACTTAAAAGTTTTTTCTAAAACTTTACCAGTTCTAAGGTTACGTAATTTTACGCGGTTGAACGCTTGACCTTTACCTGGTTTTACGTATTCATTTTCCATGATTGAACATGGGTTACTGTCAAGCATGACCTTAAGGCCCGGCTTGAAATCATTTGTAGAATAATTGGCCATGACTGGCACACTCCAAACTTAACAAGTCAACTATGCGATATAATGCGTTGTTGCATTATCTTAATCGTGTCAAATGATAAACTATTTATACCAAGAGCAAAACTGGCAATCGCAACTGAGTGACCTTATTACAGATCCTTTGGAGTTGCTAAACCTACTCGAGTTATCCACCGATCAGCTATTATCAGGTGCGATTCTGGCTTCTGAACAGTTTAAATTACGGGTTCCTCGCGCGTTCGTCGGAAAAATGAACGTTAAAAACCCTTTTGACCCGCTTTTGCTACAGGTTTTACCTCATCATTTAGAACTTGAGGAACATCCTGAATTTGTAACTGACCCTTTAGGCGAAGAAGCAGCAAATCAATTACCCGGTGTATTACATAAATATCAATCACGTTTTTTACTGACTTTGACGGGTGCTTGTGCGGTACATTGCCGTTATTGTTTCCGTCGTCATTTTCCCTATCAAGAAAATTTACCGAAAAATGACGATTGGCCAAATATAAAAAACTATATTGAAGCAAATCCGCACATTAATGAAATCATTTTGAGTGGCGGCGACCCCCTTACGCTTTCTAATCGTAAAATAGCACTTTGGCTAGAACGCTTATCATCTCTCAAACAAATTAAGATTCTGAGAATTCATTCACGGGTTCCAATTGTTATTCCAAACCGTATCGACGAAGAGCTTATTTCTTTATTAAAAAACAGTAGGCTGCGTATTATTCTGGTGGTACACTCAAACCACGCTTCTGAACTCGATGACTTTACCTGTTCAAAATTGTTGCAGTTATCTGCCGAGCACATTACTGTACTTAATCAGGCAGTATTGCTTAAAGGTGTTAATGATTCTGCGCAAACATTAATTGATTTAAGTTATCGTTTATTTGAAGCTCGCGTTATGCCTTATTACTTACATGTTTTAGATAAAGTAAAAGGTGCACAACATTTTGATTTAGTACCATCTGAGATAGATGATATATATCGTGATGTGTTAGCGAACCTACCGGGGTATTTGGTTCCTAAACTCGTCAGGGAAATTGCGGGCGAAAAGAATAAAACACCGCTTTTTGGGGCAACAACATTTTGAGTTATATAATAAGTGATGATGAATAATGCACTATCGGACATTTTTCACAATCAAACCGTACTCACTCGTGAACGGTTAAGCTTTTGTGAAGCCAATATTAAAGATCTTAATGAATGGGTCACTACCCTTTCTATTATGCAACTCGGCGATACGTCAAAAGCATTATTCACAGCCATTTTAGAGCTCAATGAATTAAAATGTAGTGAGACCTTACGTTTCGATCTCATACAAACGCTTCATCCCACCATTAATAACGTTCTTGCAAGCCTAGAAAAAAACTTTTTTAACCAAGGCGTTATTAGCACAGACCGTAATGAACACATTATTGAATTAGCAATGTTGCTCCGATGCTATTTTGCCAGTATTTATTTAAATATTGCTAAAAATAGCCATGAGCAATTACAGCATCAAAAATTTTCACTGTTTGCCTATAAACAAAAAAAGAATTTGCAAACGGCACGTACTTTATCGACTTTCCATGCGCTGCAACAATTAACCAGTCTCTTATATCAGCAGCATATGCTCTATAGTGAGCCGGTCAAAGGACAATGGTTAATTGCACATCAACTTTATGAAACTGCTGTTCAGCATAAATATCATCTGGTAAATATTAACCATATTCAGGGTGTACATCACCCTCTAGCAAATATTACTCAAGCTTATGCTCAGCTTATTTTGCTCGATATTTTAAATACGAACCAAATTCGTCAGTCAGAAATTCAGGCATTATTTCAATGTAGCTTTGACTGGGCAAGAATGATTCATATTTTGCCGAAAGACACAGCATTAACGAAATATGTGGTCGACCCAAATAAAGATCATCCGCCGGTTTATAACACCAAACGCAGCTCTAACTTTAGCCCAAACATTTTTATAGGCACACAGGCTTTACTTGAGCATGTCACTGCAACTATGCATAAAAATGCGCAATATATTTCCAAAAATGAAAAGTTTTATTTAAGCCCAGCTTTAAAGTTTCATGTTCAAACTATTTTAGGTACTACAGCTCAACGTCGTCATGAACGTTATGAATATAATGCCGAGCTACAAATTTGTTTCGGTTTAAGTACGGCTCATTTCTATCTCTCGAAAGCAAAAAACTTTGAAGAAACGCTACAACTTAACAATAACTACAACTTACAAAGTGAATCTAAAGTTTTATCCAATTTAGAGAAAAAAGAACAACAAACGACATCCTATCAACGCTTAAGTCGTGAAAGCAAAACCATTTATCAAACCACTGTTCTCGATATTAGTGTCAATGGATATCGTATTAAATGGTCTGGCGAGGCACCGAAAAATCTAAGAACTGGTGAATATATTTTAGTTAAAGAAACCTTGCATGGACAATGGCGTGGTGGAGTAATCCGCTGGATTAAACAGTCGACAGAAAAAAGCCTAGAATTAGGTTTAGAGATTTTGTCACAGGCCATGTTCCCTTGCGCAGTGCATATTCAAGCTGAGCGTCATACTCGCAATTATCATCCTGCACTATTACTACAAACACAAAATCTAGAAGAAATACAAAATACGCTGATTTTACCGGGGTCACAAATTTTTAGAGAGCAACAAACAATTCATTTACGATTGGGGACAGAAGAAATCAAAGTGTATCTACTCAAAGCACAACTCATTACTCAAAGTTTTATTCAATTTCATTTCGAACTTCTGAATGAGCAGCAACAAAATCTGCTTGATCAGTTCATGATGAAAAAGAATAGCAACTCTAGCAGTCAAGATTTATGGGAAGCACTAAAGTGAGAAACTCTTTATTATCTAAAAAGTTAAAACGTACTGAAACACGTTTACTCATTATTGATGACAACCAGCTACGTTATAACCAGATTTTAAATTTATTATTGGGGAATGATTATCAAGTTCAGGCATTATTGCTTGATGACCTAAAAAGTTTTGAAAAACAGTTAAATACGCCTTGGGATGCTATTATTTTTGGTCGTGCTTATGACCTAAAGATTGAACAAACCCTCTCCCTTATTCAAGCATCTGAGCAGCCACATTTACCTGTTTTATTATTGCAACCTGAAGACTATCAACCTCAGCAATATCAGACTTATATTCATAAAGGTATTTATGATGTAGTTCCATTAGAACCATTAGATTATTTTTATATCACGCTTATTCGAACCTTGTCGTATAGCCATTTATTGCAAACTGAGCAACGCCTGACGAGTGAACTAGAGACTATTCACTCTCATACACAAACATTGGTCAATAACAGCCATAAAGCAGTTGCCCTTTTTCAAGAAGGCATGCACGTTAAGGCAAATACAGAATACCTCAACCTTTTTGGCTTTAAGCAAGAAGAAGAGATTATTGGCCTGCCGATATTAGATGTTTTACAACCCAATGATTTAAATATTTTTAAACAAAGATTTAAGAAGATTTCATTAGGTCAATTTGATCAGGCTCGTTTTGAAATCCAGAGTCAGCATGCCGCAATTTCAGGCAATAATGCTTTAAAACTTGAATTTATTCCTAGTCAGGAAGAAGACGCTGTACAGTTAACCATTGACTATCAACTGGATTTACAAACACCCGCAAATACAGTCTTTTCTGAAAAGAGCTATGGGTTAATTACGCCTTGGCAACAGATTAATCGACAGCTATCAACCCACCCTGCTCAAGCGAATGCATTGGTTTTATTTAGATTAAGTCAGTGCCCAGAACGTGTATTTCAACTCGATTGGCAAACTCCTAGACAATATTTTAATCAGCTGCAAAGTTTTCTGAAAGAACAAGCACAAATGCCGATTTTCAATCTTGAACTTGGGGCATATCTTGGTGTTTTGCAAGCCGAAAACAGTACAGTCCTTAACTCCCAATTGGCTAGTCTGCAAAGTTTGCAAAAAGAGCATTTATTACCGATTAATGAGCTTAACTACTCGATCCAGTTTAAGCTGAGTTATGTACAAATTACTGAATCTTTAGATGAAGCTAGTTTTGCAAAGCTGCTCGATCAAACCAATCAGCAAGAGCTACCTAAGGCGAAGTCAGAAATTGAGTTAGTGCCAACTATCGATATTATCTCTCCTGAGCCTACGAGTTCTTCTATCTCACTTGATCTAAGCCTTCAGAATGTTGATGCTCCTGTGCAATCCTCTCTATTGCAACAATTAAAGCAACAGTTAGCACGAGGTGAAATCCATTTAAAATATCAGCAGATTTATGATAAGCATGATCAAGAAACCCATAACTATGAAGTTACTAGCGGTTTTATTGCAGATGAACAGTGGCACGACTTAAACGATTTAGCCACATTAAAAGATGATAGCGAACTTTCTATTCAATTAGACCGTTGGATCTTGGTTGAGGCTAGCAAGCAGCTACATAATTTTATTACGCAGTACCCGAAAGCTAAACTGATTATTAACTTGAATATTGATATCTTACTCAAAGATAAATCATTCCCTGAGCTGATTTCGAAATTACTCACCATTATTGGTAGTAAGCAAGAAAGCCCATTGGTTTTACAATTTTCAGAACAAGCGATTCAGCCACATCTTACAATTGTGCAGCAACAAATAGCTCGCCTACGTCAACACGGCGCAGAAATTTCAATTCGGGATTTCACATCTTCTATTTATAGTGAATCGATATTGCAACAACTTGATGTTCAATATTTAAAATTGCAATCGAAGAAGACAGAGCTATTAAACTCAGACGCTGGTTTAGCGCAATTACAAGAAAAGGTTTTGAACTATTTGACTGTAAAACCAGTAGGGATTTTGCTTGCCGATCTTGATGATATGAACTTATTTGCTAACGCTTGGAATGTGGAAGCACGCTTCTTACAAGGTCGTTATTTCCAGAAAAAACTTGATCGATTAACAGACGTACAAGACCAATAATGGTCTTGTCGTCCATAAACAAAAAACGGGCATAAAGCCCGTTTTTTGTTTCGTTTTGCAGTATTAACGCTTGATAGAGCGAGACATACCAGAAAAACGTTGTTTGAATTTGTCGATACGACCACCAGTGTCTACATTCTTTTGCTTACCAGTATAGAATGGGTGGCAAGCTGAACATACGTCAAGGTAGATAGTGTCTTTACCTAAAGCAGAACGAGTTTCGATTACGTTACCGCAAGAACAAGTTGCTACTAATGTTGCATATTTTGGGTGAATATCGGCGCGCATCGTCGATTACTCCTAATTTAGAAAGGCTTAAGCTGCCATCGCAATTGATCACTCTCAACTAAGTTGAGGACAGGCTCAAATGAGCAGATCAACACCACAACAGACCATTCTTTTGGCCCACCGAAACCTCTAGGGTTAGAGCTAAGCACAACAAGTGGACAAGATTATACGTCAAATAATTTTTATTTGCGAATTAATCTTTAGATTTAGCCCAGTAATTTGCAATTACCCCACAAACCATTAATTGGATTTGGTGAAAGATCATAATAGGTAACACAATCATGCCTAAGGGCTGGCCAATAAATAAGATTTGCGCCATCGGCACACCACTTGCCAGTGTCTTTTTTGAGCTACAAAAGAAAACCGTGACTTGATCTGCTCGATTAAATCCAAAAGCACGTGGTAGATAAAGTGCTAATAGCATAATGATGGTTAAAAGAACTGAACAAGCAACCGTTAGAACGAGTAAGGTTTTCCAACTCACCTGATGCCAAAGCCCTGCGACCACTGCCCCACTGAATGCACCATACACCACCATCAAAATTGAACCTTGATCGAAAGCTTTAACAATACTTGGAACTTTTGCCATATAGGGAAAAATATAAGGACGTAATATTTGTCCTAAAATAAATGGCACTAAAAGTAACAAGGTAATTTGTATAATTGAAGCAGTCGGATCGAACCCATGTTGGCTTTGGCCTAAAATAAAAAAGCTAACCAACACTGGTGTAATAAACATACCAATCAAATTTGAAAAAGATGCACTACAGACCGCTCCCGCCACATTCCCTTTTGCAACTGATGTAAATGCAATAGAAGATTGAACCGTAGAGGGTAAAAAGCACATAAACAAAAAACCCCAGTACAGCTGCTGACCTAGTAGAGGTAACAGAATCGGCTTAGCCAACAAACCAATCACTGGGAAAACAAAAAAAGTAAATGCGAATACAAGTAAATGCATTTTCCAATGCAAAATGCCTTCAATTACAGCCTCACGAGACAGCTTCGCACCATGCAAAAAAAATAATATTGCAATCGCGACCGTGGTGAGTGTATTGAAATATTGCGCTGCTTGACCACTGACTGGAAAAAATGTTGCTAGTAGTACCATTCCAACCAACAAAATTGTAAATCGATCAAGTGCCAATAACTTCAACATAGCCACATCCTATGATTATTTTAGATAAATAAAAAACCCAGTTGATAAATTGACCATTCGGTCGGATATTCATCATACTGGGCTCTAAAAATAAAGCTAGAGTTTTAAGACCTAAATCTTAAATCACCTAAGTCATTTATTTAGTTATTTCTGGCATCAGCATCTTGTTGAATCAACTCGATTTTATAACCATCAGGATCTTCAACAAATGCAATAACCGTTACGCCGCCTTTCATTGGGCCGGCTTCACGCACGACTTTACCACCACGTGCTTTAATTTCTTCACATGCTTTATAAGCATCATCAACGCCAATGGCAATATGGCCGTATGCATTGCCTAAATCATAACTTGAAGTATCCCAGTTATGAGTGAGTTCAAGCACAGTATTGGTTTCTTCATCACCATAACCAACAAATGCCAGAGTAAAGCGCCCTTCTTCATAATCACGCTTACGAAGTAACTTCATTCCTAATACTTCGGTATAGAACTTTAAAGATTGTTCTAAATTGCCTACTCGCAACATTGTATGAAGCATTCGCATGTTTATTCACCTGCCTTTTCTGATTCATGTGTTTGATGATCTTTTAGCAGTTTTCCAACCCAAACCACTAAAATCAAGATTGGAATACCAATAAGAGTGGTCATCAAAAAGAATTTTGGATATCCAATATTACTGACAATGGTACCTGAATATCCACCCAAAAGTTTTGGGGTAAGCGTCATGAGTGAACTAAAGATCGCATATTGAACAGCTGTGAACGACACACTCGTTAAACTTGAAAGGAAGGCGATAAATGCTGCACCAGCCAAGCCAGAAGCCAAGTTGTCGACAATAATGGCAAAATAAAGCCATAAAGAACTATACGGTTTAATCACCTTACCGCTGATTTCAACTGATTGACCTGAAAGCGGGTCAACGTAAGCTAAGGGTTCAATATTTACATCTAATTCACTTGCTGCTTTTAGATTTGAGCTAACAGCATATGGATGAGATGCAGAAAGTATTTTCCGTTCACCGTCTACTACAGCTACATTGAGTTCTTTACTTGCCGATGAAGCTAATTTTTTCGCATCAATTGCTGCACTAAAAATACCTTTTTCATCTGACATTTTTGCATCAAAATTTTGTCCATCAAGACTAATTATGATTTTTTGTGTGGGGGTTAAAGCTTGCCCGAAGTATTGCCCTCGAATCACAATACTCCTTTCTCCCTCTTTCAAATAGATTTGATCATTACCCATGATCGGTAAAATTTGTAGAGGTGATTTGGCTAATTCAGTAGTAAGTAATGGCTGAGTACGAGTCACAGGTGCTACACCATTTTGTGTGGCATAAGCAGCTTTCACCTCAATTTGTTTCACCCCATTAAAGCTAGAACTTGGTACCGCAAGCTTCCATAAACCTACTTCATCGGGCTGAACTTTATAGCTTTGCTCACCAACTTTTACATCAACTACATCTAATGGCTGTCCAGATTTTACCAGTCCAATAAAAATTAAATTGGTAGAACTTGCCAAAACTGCACCGACAAACATAAGCTTCATAATGTTTATACGCTGTGCTAAAAGGCCACCTAAGAAGCCACCTATTAAACTAAATATCACCCCATAAATTTTGACTGCTTCAGCAATTTGTTCTTTGCTAAAGTTAAGGTCTTGATAAAAAACATTAGAAATAACACCCGCAATAATGTCTGAAATACGGAAGAAACCAATGAGGAGTAATAAGACTAATGCAAGTTTGACACCATAACGTTTAAAGAAATCTAAGATTGGTGCAATCCATGTCTCTTTAGCCATTTGCTGGTTAACTACACCAAATTTAACCAGTAAATAACCCACAAAAATGGCACAAGCTGTCGCCGTTAAAAATCTTAAAGCTTCTAAACCAAATAATGCTGCGTTGTCTTTTATACTTCCAGCTTGCGAGATTGCATCTGTTATCTGTCCAGAATAAATATAGGTGACTACAAATGAAATAACGGCAACAAAAAACACGAACACCAAACGGTAATAATCACTACTCTTATAGTTTTTATAAACACGATTTACCTGAGGTTCACGAACGAGCAAAGTCGTTACAATGCCGACTAACATAACCGCTGCCATGGTTAAGTAAGTCATTTTCCAAGCTTCGTAAATGTAATTACCTTTAGCAGTTCCCAAATATGCAGCTAGAAATAATGCCCCCGCTCCAGCCACAATCATTCCGATTCGATAACCAGCATTATAGGTAGATGCCAACACTGTTTGCATTTCTGTTTCTGCTAATTCAATACGGTAAGCATCAATCACAATATCTTGTGTTGCTGCTGAAAAACCAAGCAACACCGCACCTACTGCCATTTGAACCAGATAACTCTGACCTAAAGCTGGATCAGAAAAAGCCATAATACAAATAGCAAGGACAATCAAACACTGTGCGATTAACAACCACGCACGTCTTCGGCCTAACATTTTAGTTAAAACAGGTACAGGTAACTCATCAATGAGAGGAGCCCAAACAAACTTAAAAGAGTAACCTAGAGCCGCCCAACTAAAAAAAGTGACTGCACTTTTATCAATACCTGCCTCTCCAAGCCACAAAGAGAGACTAGAGAAAATTAATAAAATTGGAATTCCGGCAGAAAAACCAAGGAACAGCATAATTAATGCACGGCGATCTAAAAATGCTTTAAAAGCCGAGACCCAACCCGAAGCTTGTGTGGTCATTCGTTTTTTATTTTCCATAAATTATAAATGTGCCTATTCAAACCCTTCTTACAATTGCTTTCAAGATTCTTTATGCAAACATTTTGGATTTGGCGATAAAAACCGCAAGTTTGCTTGATATTTTATGCTAAACCTGTATACCTTTAGCCTTCAACCTTCGTTTTCTTTTGCTGGATATCAACAGTGACACAAAAACTTGATCAAGTGACTATTTCAACTTTATCACTCGCTAAAACAACCACCACAAACGTCACAGTAAATGCATTTCCTTCAGCTTTTGAGCAACCTGATATAAAAATGACCTTAGACAAGACCGTTTTAAAACCTGAACAACTTACACATATCCCAGATTTTGAAAAAATTCCAGCTTCAACCAAACGCATCAAACCGCTTAATAACTTTTTGGGTCAAGATCGTGCCAAAGCATCTGTAGAGGCGGGAATTTCTTTACCCTACTCAGGCTATAATATTTTTGCCGTAGGAACTGCTGGTTTAGGCAAACGTACCATGATCAAACGTTTGTTACAGCAGCACGCCAAAACAATGCCAACGCCTGATGACTGGGTGTATGTCTATAATTTCAAACAAGCACGTCAACCTATTGCCCTACGTTTCCCAGCAGGTCAAGGGACTAAGTTTCAACAAGCACATGAACAAACTTGGCAAATAATTTTAAAACAACTTGAACGCCGTTTTAGTGCAGAGACTTATCATAACCGTATTGAGCGGATCCGTCAGGAAACAGGTGATGTACAACAGCAAGCACTTGTTGAACTGACCAAAGAAGGCGAAGAACTCGACTTAAAACTCATTTCTCGTAATGAGAAACATGGTTTTGTACCTGTACAAGTTAAAGATGATCAAGTTCAAGAACTTACCCAAAACGATATTGATGCTTTAAATAGTAAACAACGCGCTGAAATTGCGGCCAATATTCGCTATATGGATAAAAAACTGGATCGCCTTGGTTTACATTTAGGTGATTTAGAAGATGATGCACGTGACAAAGTGTCTGTGTTAAATCGAGATATTGCAACGCAAGTCGTTATGCCAAGAATGGACCTTATTTTAAATAAATATGGTCAGGTTAAAGGTCTCGAAGATTACTTAAAACAATATGCCCAAGATATTATTGATAATGTTGAATTGATTTTAGAACAAGATGAAGATGATTATGCTCCATCAATGTTCAACCGTGTTCCTGCACGTTATCAAGCCAATGTAATTGTGGCTAACAAACCAAATAGCGGCGCTCCTGTTATTTTTGAAGACTTTCCAACACACTATAATTTACTTGGTCACGTTGAACAGCTCACCCATAACGGCACAATTATCACAGATTTCACCTTAATTCGTCCGGGTTCATTGCATCAAGCCAATGGCGGCTTTTTAATGCTTGAAGCTGAGCAGTTACTAGAACAACCTTATGCATGGCAAGGTTTAAAACGCGCGCTTAAATCTGGGCAGCTTAAATTGTCTTCACTTGAACACATGCTGACTTTAACTGGCAGCATTTCGATTGAACCTGCTGCAATTCCGCTCGATATTAAAGTGATCTTAATGGCTGAGCCTGAAATTTATTATGAAATTTTAGAGATTGAACCAGAACTTGGCAGTGTCTTTAAAATTCGTGCAGATTTTACCGATACTCTGCAACGTAATGAAACGAATGAACAGGCTTATATGCAGTTGATTGCTGACTATGTACAAGCCGATAAATTATTACCATTTGATCGTAGCGCTTTAGCAGCTTTATTAACTGATTCGAGCCGCCAAGCAGAAGATCAAAGCTCATTATCATTACATGCATCGACTTTAGGTGACCTCATTCGAGAAGCGCACCACCATGCGTTTAAAGCCGAAGACAAGATCGTCACTGAACAGCATATCAATTTAGCTCTACAACATCGACAATACCGTTTGGGCTATTTAAGAGAGCTTTACTGGCAAGATCTTTCACGTGGTACGCAATTAATCGAAACGTCGGGATACCGTTTAGGCCAGATCAATGCCCTTTCCGTTATTCATTATGCAGATGTTGAGTTTGGTTTGCCTTCACGTTTGACAGCGTCTGTTTATCAAGGTGGCGGTGATATTCTTGATATTGAACGTAGTGTAGAACTTGGTGGTTCACTTCATGCCAAAGGCGTGTTGCTGATGTCTAGCTTCTTGAAAGCTCACTTTGGTCGTGAACAAATTTTACATTTCTCCGCTGCGCTTGCATTTGAACAGAGCTATGGTCAAGTCGATGGCGATAGTGCCACTGTTGCTGAGCTTTCAGCATTGATTTCTGCTATTAGCCAAATACCAATTGATCAATCATGGGCGATTACCGGTTCCATGAATCAATTAGGACAAGTCCAGCCAATTGGTGGCGTCAATGCAAAAATTGAAGGCTTTTATGATGCATGTAAATTACAAGGTTTCACAGGTAAGCAAGGTGTCATTATTCCTCGTCAAAACATGCAGCATCTAATGATACGTCAGGATGTTATTGATGCTGTTCGCAGCGGTCAATTCCATATTCATGCGATTGACACGATTGATCAGGCACTTGAAATTTTAATGGCTCGTCCGGTCGGTGCACTCGATAAAAAGGGTAAATACAGCAAAAATTCAATTTATGCAGCAGTGATGGAACAACTTGAATATTGGCAAGCCATTGAAGATGGTGCTGAAATTGAAGAAGAGCCAAAAAAGAAAAAGAAAAATAAGAAAAAAATTAAGAAGCATGAAGAACTTACGGCTAACGATCTGCCACAAGAAAATGCAGAAGAAGTTGCCACATTAAAACAGAAGTAATAAAAAAAGGGCCTGTAAAATACAGGCCCTTTTTACTTTTAGACTTACAAAATTAACGGACGATTTGAATCGCTCGCCCTCCTGCTAACTGGCTAAAATATTGTTTAAGTGCTTCAACACAACGTTGAATTTTCATTGGTTGTTGATCATGCTTGGCAACCTCTGCATACAATGTAAAAGTTGGTAATTTCCAATCTGGCATGAGTTCAATCAAAGAGCCATTTTTTAATTCTTTTTGAGCGTCCAAATATAAAATTCGTGCAATACCATGTCCTTGCTGACATAACGCTTTTGCAACTTGTAAATTATTGCTCTGCAAACGGCTTTGCATTTCAATATTAAGTGTTTCACCTGTTTTTACATGTTGAAAATTGAAATGGCGCGAGTCATTCATGACATTAATCGACAACAATTCATGATCTCTTAAATCATTAGGATGCACAATTGGACTAGATTGGTTCAGATAACTGGGAGAAGCTACCAAAATTTGATCTACAAAAGCCATCGGAATGATAGAGCTACTCTCTTCTACCGGAGTAGAACTCATGCGTACTGCGATATCAATTCGCTCTTCAATTAAATCGATATAGCGATGCCCAACTTCGAAATGCACAGATAAACCGCGATGAGCTGACATCCAGTGAGATAATGCAGGAATGAGGTGTTGAACTGCTAAATCAGGAGTTGTTGCAATACGCAAATCCCCGATTAAATCATCCCTCAATTCATTAATTCTGATTTTTCCCCTTTCAGCAGCCGCCAACATCTCTTGACAGCTTGAAAAAAAAGCCTGTCCGGCTTCTGTTAAACTAAGTTTACGAGTGGAGCGATGTAATAAAATTACATCCATTTCATTCTCAAGGGAGCGAATCTGTTGGCTCACCGCACTTGTTGTAATTCCCAATTCACGTGCCGCACCACTGAATGAACTTTTTTCGACCACACAAGCAAAAACACCCATCGCACGAAGCTGATCTAACATAGGTTTCCTCAAATCTAATTTTAAATTTATAAAAAATGCTTATTGTTGTAATGAAAGCAACCAATTACATTATACGAGGAAACCTAAGTTTTTTGCATTAGCTATTTTGGTAAAAGATTTATAGGATTAATCGGTTTTCCATCCAAACGAATCTGGAACTCGAGCATGACCTGAGATGCTCCAGTAGATCCCATTTCGGCAATTTTTTGTCCAGCGGTTATATTATCACCGCTTTTCACCAACATCTTGCTATTGTGGGCATACGCACTGATGTAACCGTCAATATGCTTAACTAAAACTAGATTTCCGTATTCTTTTAAGCCATCTGCTGCATAGACAACTTGACCATCGGCTGCAGCATAAATAGGGTCACCCTGATTTCCACCATAACGGATTCCCTTGACATTATTTGCCAAATTAAACCCTTGAATTACTGGGCCATTAGTCGGTTTTATCCAACGTAAGCTCGAATTTGGTGCAACTGAAGCTACTGTCGTATTTGTTGATGGTACACTAGTTGCTGGCTGAGTTACTGGTGTAACAGGCTGTGTTGTTGGTAAAGCAATGGTTTGACGTTTGATTTGCTCAGGTTGCGCCATGACTTGCGTAGAAACTGTTCTTGGTGAAGAACCTTTCTTCAAACGCAAAGACTGATTAACATAAATGCGATATGGTGCGGGAATATCATTCATTTCGGCAATACTGACATAGTCCAGACCATAACGCATTGCGATACCACTTAAAGTATCACCTGAACGAACTGTGTAATAGTTAGGAGCCATTGCATAGCGAGAACTATTATTAATTTGTGGTTTAGAAGCACATCCAGCCATAGCCACAGTAAAACCTACAGCTACAGACAACAGCATAATTTTCATTATTTTGTCTTTTTGGATATTCACTCTGCTTTGTTGCCCAATTAAATGCATTGATCTCCCTCACTAAATGCTACAAATCATTTCGGCTAAGAGTACCAAAAAAGTAAGAGGAAACACGTTCCTCTTTTTCTTTATTCACAAAGTTATAACATTCGAGGCAAATTATTGGCTCAAACTTAGCTGTAGGTCTTCTAAAACAGCATAATTTGTTGCGTCCATCTGAATTGGGGTAACACTTACATATCCATTGGCCACTGCAAAAAAGTCAGACTGAATTTGGCTTAGATCACGCTGCGGATCTGTAACAGCCTCACCTGCTAGTCCAATCCAGTAAACTTGACGCCCTCGTGGGTCGACATGACTGGTAATTGGCTTAGATTGGGCGCGGCGTCCCTGATAAGTAATTTGTGCTCCTTTTAACTGTGGCACGTCTGGAATATTAATATTCAAGATATGTCTTGGAGGCAAAGATGGCAGTCCACTTGCAATAAAATCATGAACCCACTGAGCAGCCTGAGCATAATCTTCTTTATTGTTATAAGCGCGTACATCAGAGCCAGCTAAAGACACAGCAATTGCTGGTTGCTTCATTAAACGGCCTTCAAATGCTGCGCCTACTGTTCCAGAATATAAAACATCATCACCTAAGTTTGCTCCGCTATTGATTCCACTCACGACCAAGTCAAATTCAAAATCGAACAAACCATTCATTGATAAATAAACACAATCTGCTGGCGTACCATTCACTGCCCATACATCTTCGACAATTTGAATTGGGCGCAATGGTCGATCCAATGTCAATGCACTTGAAAAACCACTTCTTTCACTTTCTGGTGCAACTACAACCACGCGTCCAAGTGGTCTTAATGCCTCAGCTAAAGCCTGTATACCTGGCGCAAAAACACCGTCATCATTCGCTATCAAAATATTCACTAAAATCTTTCTCGACAAATAAACCTAAAGGTTTTCACAATTGAATTATCTGTTGAATTATATATATTTATGCCTCCATAGCATTATAAAATTGTGAAAAAATGAAAACTTTTGCTCCTTTTTTTCAAGTATTGGGGATCAGTATCACATTGTGTACGCAAGCGGTTTTTGCAGATGAGGACATCTCAACACAAGAGGCTGATAGCTTAATTAAAGATGACATTGCCGCAACACAAGTTTTGCAGGAAATCTGCCCAGCTTTTGTGGGAACAAATAAAAAACTTGAGTCAAATACTCAAAAAATTATTGCGATGTATCTAAACGGTTATTCAAATAAATCAATGTCCTTAGCAAATCTGCAAAATGACACAGAATTTAAAACTTTATTAAATGAAGCACGTCTTGCGGCAAAACAAATGGACCATCATGAACAACATGAGCTCTGTGAAGAGATGGTTAATTATAAGGAATAGGTCTTAATCTTTTTAGAATAGAGATTTATTAATTTTTGGTTTTCTGTTTGGCATTAAGCAGAAAACCAACATAACAATACATTTTTTCCATTTTCTTAACCTACAAATTGGTTAAGCTATCGACATATTTAAATTTTTTATTTTGGGTTATCGATGTTTATGAAGAAAAGCTTAGTTCAATCGCTCTCTTTGGTTTTACTTATGAGCATGGCAACAATTGGTTTTGCTGCTGATAAGAAGAAAACAACTGAAAAGAAAACCGAAAATGAAAATGTTGTTGAAGTGACTCCACAACAAGGTATAACTCCTGAAGAATTAGCTGCGATTCAAGTACTTTCTGAAATTTGCCCAGACCTTATTGGCAAAAAAGATGCTGATTTTGCTCAAGGTTACGAACGTTTAGTTAAAGACTATCTACCAAATGAAACTGATGCTGTCTCTGCGTTAGAAAAACGTAGCAAAGACAAAGGCTTCAAAAAATACTTAAAAGAAGCGCGTAAAGATGCGAAAGCAGCAGGCGATGAGCAAAACACATTAGTTTGCCAAGACGTGAAAGCATATCAATCGCAAAACTAAATTAGCAAAAAACTCTTGAGTTACAATACTGTTTGAAAAAGCCGATTTCCCCCATAGAAGTCGGCTTTGCTTTATCCTAAAATGCTAGGCTCTTCTGCTTCATACAAGATATTGGAATTACATAGAATGACTCGAAAAAGCGCTATTGCTGCACTACTCCTCTTGCCAAGCTTTTCTTATGCAGCAACTGTCTTATCAGCTCCGCCAGAATTAAATAATAAGTCTTATGTATTAATGGATTACGAGACAGGACAAATTCTTGCTTCTAAAAATGAAAACGAAAAGCTTGCACCTGCGTCTATGACTAAAATGATGACTAGTTACATCATTGAACAAAAATTATTAAAAGGTGATCTGACTGAAAATGAGCAGGTTCGTATGAACGAGTCTGCATGGTGTAAAGGAAGTAGCTCTGAATCATGTATGTATGTCCCTTTAAATGGTACAGCAACTGTTCTAGAAATGCTTCGCGGTATTATTATTCAGTCAGGTAATGATGCATCAAAAGCAATGGCTGAACATATTGCCGGAAATGAAGGCACTTTTGCTCACATGATGAATCAGGAAGCAAAACGTATCGGCATGGTAAATACCCAGTTTGTTAACTCGACTGGTATGCCAGCTGAAGGCCACTATTCAACTGCAAAAGATATGGCAGTTTTAGCACAACATATTATTAAAGACAGCTCAAAATATTACCCAATCTACTCTGAAAAAGAATTTACTTTTAATGGTATTAAACAAGGCAACCGTAATGCCTTGCTTTACACAGACCCAAGTGTAGATGGCTTAAAAACAGGCCATACAGATGAAGCTGGTTACTGCTTAACAACTTCAAGTAAACGCGGTCCAATGCGTTTAGTTTCGGTGATTTTTGGTACTCCAAGCATGTCTGAACGTGCAGACCAAACTCGTACATTATTGGCTTGGGGCTTTGCAAACTTTGAAACAGCAAATGTTCAGCCAGCCAATCAGGTTCTTGCAAAAGCGAAAGTCTGGTTTGGTAAAGAAGATGAAGTTCAAGTGGGTTTAGCTGAAAACTTTAGTGTGACTATGCCTAAAGGTAAAGCTGACGGCATTAAAACTCAGTTAGTGGTTCAACCTAACTTAAATGCACCACTTCAAAAGGGTCAAGTCGTAGGTAAACTCGTTGCAAGCTTAGATGGCAAAGTAATTGCTGAAAAGCCATTAGTTGCATTAAAGCCAGTTGAAGAAGCAGGATTCTTTGCACGCTTAATCGACCATGTTAAACAATTCTTCAGCAACTTATTCTAATTTTTGAATAGTTGAATTAAGCACTCATGCTATTTAGTCTGAGTGCTTTTTTATTTTATAATTCGACTAAATTTTATGTTGATACCTCTCATGGCAAAGAACATCCGTCCTTATCTTGAACACCGCCCTCAAGTTGATACAACATGCTATATCGATGAAATGGCTGTTGTAGTCGGTGAAGTGAGCTTAGCTGAAAATGTTTCTGTCTGGCCTTTTGCTGTGATTCGCGGCGACGTAAATAGTATTCAAATTGGTAAAAATAGTAACGTACAAGACCATTGTATGTTGCACGTTAGCCACAAAAATGATGCAAAACCTAATGGCTCACCTCTTGTTATTGGTGAAGATGTAACGGTTGGACATCATGTCACCTTGCATGGCTGTACCATCGGTAACCGTGTTTTAATCGGGATCAATACCGTTGTTCTAGATGACGTGATTATTGAGGATGATGTGATGATTGGTGCGGGAAGTTTGGTTCCACCACGTAAAGTCTTAAAAAGTGGTTATCTATATGTAGGAAGTCCAGTCCAACAAGTACGCCCTCTTACCGAAAAAGAATTAGAGTTTTTACCTTATTCGGCAAGACATTATGTGAAAGTACAAAATAATCATAAAGCAGCCCAAGCAGATCGAGATTAATTAGCTTTATTAACAGCTAGTAATAAAATTCTGATTTTTTAAACGATATGGTTTTGTAGATATTGCTCATATCGTTTAGCAGATCACCGTAGCCAAAAACCCCTAAATTTCGTATTATACGTCTTTTAAATAATGGTGCTTTTTTATGGCCGCATGGACTCCTCATGTCACTGTTGCTACAGTCGTAGAAAAAGACGGACGCTATCTATTTGTTGAAGAGCATAGCGAAGGTTTTGTACACACCGTATTTAACCAACCTGCTGGTCATGTGGAATGTGGTGAGTCATTAACAGAAGCAGCCATTCGTGAAACACTTGAAGAAACGGGTCATCATGTTGAAATTGATGCCTTGCTCGGTATTTATACTTATACCCCGCCCATGTTTCCGGATCGTACCTATTACCGCTTCTGTTTTCTAGCACATGTGACTCAGGTTGAAAGCAATCCTCAACTCGATACAGATATTGTAGCTGCTGTGTGGATGACACCAGATGAGCTCAAAGAATCTGCTCGTGCTCGTAGTCCGCTCGTGCTAAAAGCAGTTGAAGATGCTATGAAAGGCCACCGTTATCCTTTATCGCTTATTTATGAGCACCCTTTCTCTCCCTCATTAACTTCTCATTTGGATGCCTAGTCCTATGCAACAACGTGTCATCGTCGGTATGTCTGGTGGTGTAGACTCTTCTGTTTCTGCAGCACTTTTACTTCAACAGGGTTATCAAGTTGAAGGCCTTTTCATGAAGAACTGGGAGGAAGACGACGGCACGGAATACTGTACGGCAATGGAAGATTTAGCCGATGCTCAAGCAGTAGCCGATAAAATAGGCATTAAGCTACACACAGCAAACTTTGCTATGGAATATTGGGATCGTGTATTTGAACTTTTCTTAGCTGAATATGCAGCTGGACGCACGCCAAACCCAGATATTTTATGTAATAAAGAAATTAAGTTCCGTGCATTTTTAGATCATGCCATAACTTTAGGTGCAGACTTTATCGCGACTGGTCATTATGCACGTCGCGGCGAAACTGCATATAACTCTAAAGGCGAAGCATACGCACCGTTATTACGTGGCGTAGACAATAACAAAGACCAAACTTATTTCTTACATGCTGTTCATGGTAAAGAAATTAACAAAACCCTATTTCCGGTCGGCGAGATCGAAAAGCCAGAAGTCCGCAGAATTGCTGAAGAACTTGATCTCGCGACAGCCAAGAAAAAAGACTCTACTGGGATCTGTTTTATTGGCGAACGCCGATTTAATGACTTTCTTAAACAATATTTGCCCGCTCAACCTGGAAAAATTGTACTTGATACAGGTAAAGAAGTTGGTGAACATCATGGTCTGATGTACTATACGCTCGGTCAACGTGGCGGAATTGGTCTAGGTGGTTTGAAAGGTGCAGCTGAAGGTGCATGGTTCGTACTACACAAAGATATTGCCAATAACCGCCTAGTTATTGGTCAGGGACATGAACACCCACTCATGCAAAGCACACAGCTTTGGAGTGAGTCAATCGACTGGGTGGCGGGCGAACAGAATATTCCAGCTGAAGGTTTACGCTGTACAGCTAAAACACGCTATCGCCAACCTGATCAGGCATGTACAGTTTTTAATGATGAAAATAGTGAACACGGTGTACGAGTTGAGTTTGATGAACCTCAGCGCGCTGTTACACCGGGTCAAAGCGTTGTATTTTATTCAGATGAAGTTTGCTTAGGCGGGGGTGTTATTCACCATACAAATGCCCCTACACCAAATTTTATTTAAGGGAATGAATGGCATGGTGGAGTTACCATTTCAACAATCACAAGCCTTGAATGTTCGCCAAAACCGTGCCCTTGCCTTGGCTGGGGTATTTCAGGCCACCCAGCTCACGCATATGACAGCCCTAACGGGACAGCAGAGTATTGGTGAAAGTGGTAACTTCTATTTTGAGCTGTTAATCAAAGCGAGTTTAAATATTCGCCCTACAGTCAACAATGGTGTCCAAACATTAGATTTTTTTAATCAGTTGGCAGATATTTCTTTAGGGCTTAAAACACTCGAAAATTGTATTACCCAACCCTTTACAAATATGCCTAAATCTCGCCTTCCAAAAATGGGCACTGCCAAGCTTCCCATGTCATACGCTATGTCCCTTTTACAATTAGAAAAAAAGGTCTATAGCAACCCAGAATACGTCGCAATCATTGAAAAAGCTCAGCAAAAGATTTTAAAACAGCTTTCTTTTTTTGATAATAACTATTTACACCCAAGCATTTTAGCCAATTTGGCTCAAACTTATGTTGATACTGCCGGGCAGATTAACCCTCGCATTTTAGTTCGTGGTAATGCAGAAGCATTTAAAGATACCAACCATACTAACCGCATTCGTGCTTGTCTGTTTACTGGCTTGCAAATGGCCCATTTATGGCGACAACTCGGTGGTAGTTCGTGGAACATGATTTTTAGCAAGCGTAAATTGCTACAAGATATTCAAGCACTTGCTCGTTTACAGTACCAAGTCATCTAAGACTGTAAAGAGATTATTTTTGGTTTTATGTTTATTCCAACATTAAGGAATCGTTATGAACGCTTTAACCGCACTATCACCATTAGATGGACGTTATGCCAGCAAATGTGATGCGCTACGCCCTTTTCTTTCTGAGTTTGGTTTAATTCATGCTCGTGTCACTGTAGAAGTGCGTTGGTTACAAGCGCTTTCTAACCGTCCAGAAATTGTTGAAGTTGCTCCTTTTTCAAATGAAACAAATGCAGCTTTAGATGCCATTGTTAGCAACTTTTCTGAAGAAGATGCAAACCGCATTAAAGAAATTGAACGCACAACGAATCATGATGTAAAAGCTGTTGAATATTTCTTAAAAGAGAAAATTGCAGGTATTACTGAATTACAAAATGCGGGTGAGTTCATTCACTTTGCTTGTACATCAGAAGACATTAACAACTTGTCTCATGCCCTTATGCTTAAAAACGGCCGCGAAGTTTTAGTATCAAGCATGAAACAAATTTTAAATGCGATCTCTGCTTTAGCAACGACTCATGCTGAACAACCAATGTTGTCTCGTACACACGGTCAAACTGCAAGCCCAACAACTTTGGGTAAAGAAATGGCGAACGTGGCATACCGTTTAGCTCGCCAAATCAAGCAATTTGAAAATGTTGAGCTACTAGGCAAAATCAACGGCGCTGTAGGTAACTACAATGCTCACCTTTCTGCTTATCCAGATGTTGACTGGGCTGCGCATGCTCAAGCTTTTGTTGAATCTTTAGGTTTAGCATTCAACCCGTACACGACACAAATCGAGCCACATGACTACATGGCAGAATTGTTTGATGCGTTACGCCGCTTCAACACGATTTTAATCGACTTTAACCGTGACGTATGGGGTTACATCTCTTTAGGTTACTTCAAACAAAGATTAAAAGATGGTGAAGTTGGTTCTTCAACTATGCCACACAAAGTTAACCCAATTGACTTTGAAAACTCTGAAGGTAACCTAGGTATTGCGAATGCGGTATTAGCGCACTTAGGCGAAAAATTACCAATTTCTCGCTGGCAGCGTGACTTAACTGACTCGACTGTACTTCGTAATATGGGTGTTGGTTTTGCGCAAAGTTTAATTGCTTTTGATGCGTGTTTAAAAGGTGTTGGTAAACTTGAGCTCAATGCAACTCGTTTACTTGAAGATCTTGACCAAGCTCAAGAAGTTTTAGCAGAGCCAATTCAAACTGTTATGCGTCGTTATAACGTTGAAAAACCATATGAAAAATTAAAAGCATTAACTCGTGGTCAAGCAATGACTCGCGACATGATGGTTAATTTCGTAAATGGTGAGGAACTTCTTCAAGTGCCAAGCGAAGAGCGTGCACGTTTAGCAGAGCTTACTCCTGCAACTTACACAGGTAATGCTGCTGAACAAGCAAAACAGATCAATGACTTAATTAGCAAAATCTAATTGAAAAGTTAAAAAAAGCGAAGCTTCGGCTTCGCTTTTTTATTACACTGATATAAAGCACAATAAAGTCCTATTTATAAAATGATCGAAAAAAAATTCAAACTTAAACACTATGTTGCTCTAGTCCTCATATTTATTGCCATCTTACTATCAAGCATTCACCCCCTTGAATTTGAAGCTTATTTACTTCATCAGGTGGGGACTGTTTTTATGTTAGTTCTACTATTTATTATTTTTAAAAAGATTGGTCTCGATTTTTTAAGTTTTACTCTCTACTTACTATTTTTACTGATTCACATTATCGGTGCACATTACCTATATTCATATGTTCCTTACAATGACTGGATTCAACAGGTGTTCCATTTTAATCTAGATCAATACATGGGGTGGTCCCGTAATATGTATGATCGTTTAGTACATCTTGCATATGGTGTTTTACTCTACCCTCTTATTTATCGAGTTTTTCAGGTTTGGTTGCCTACAGCACGACCTTTTACTCTGTTTTTACTTGTGATCCAGTTCGTGATGGCATCTAGCGTTTTTTATGAACTCATTGAATGGGCGATTGCAATTGGTTTATCTCCAGAAGAAGCTGAGAATTATAATGGTCAACAAGGCGACATGTGGGATGCCCATAAAGATATGCTGTTAGCAACTATTGGGGCAATAATTTATGGACTTGCGGCTCTTATAAAAGCGCCTAAAATAAATAATTCATAAATAAAAAAGCGCTCAATGAGCGCTTTTTTTAAAGGTTCTTCAGACTACTGGATAAGTTTGATCTAAAAGATTTTGTAAAACTGAAGAAGTTGTATTTGGTAGAAGATGATCTAGATTGGTCGTGACTTCACTAACTGCATTATTTACATCACTCTGTTCATTCACCACTGGCTTAGACTCTGTTGCAGATAAAAGTTTTGCGATCGGGTCTGAATCATTAGATGAAGAACTTTTTAACAACTCATCTAATTGCACAGATTTTTGCTGCTGACTATCTGTTTCATTCGTTGTATTTTGTACTAACTTTAATGTATTTAACCCAACACTATCAGCAACAGATGCGGTTTCTATATGAGCAGTATCAACTGCTGCATCACTTAAACTTGCAGTCTTTGGCGCGACTACATAAAAGGTAAAGGGTGAACTCACTTCACTCGTAAGCCCTGCTGCATCTGTCTGAGTCAAAGTAATCGTATGCTTTCCAAGGGCTAAATCTTTATCAAGACTAAACGTCCACGATCTACCACTACTTACGGTCACAATTCCAATAGCAACGCCATTATCATAAATAGTGAGCGTGGCATTTGCCTCACCTGATCCTGTAAGCTTTGGTCTTGCATCATCTGTTTCAGAACCAGCTGTAATCGCCCCTTTTAAATCTCCCACATCATCATCCACACTATTTAAGACAGGTTTGATAGGAGGCGTAGTATCTTTAGTGCCTATAATATCAAGAACATCAGATTTATTTCCGGCACTATCAATAGCTGATACAGATGCATGCTTATTATCAGTTAAGGCTGGCGAAATAGAAATCGTAAATTTCCCATCTGCACCAGCGGTTCCACTACCAATCACCTTGCCGCTTAAATCCTTAACTTCAATTTTTGCATTAGCTTCTGCTGTGCCTGTTACTGTTGTACCATCCGCATTAATTTGAGCAACGGGTTTATCAGGTGCAATAGAGTCATAATTTGGAGAAATTTCTAAAGGTTTAGAAGTATTTCCTGCTGCATCTTCAACAACAATAGTAGCCTTCTGTGCATCTTTTAATGCAGGAGAAAGTGTAATTTGAAACTCGCCTTGAGCATTTGCCGTACCAGTTCCGATCACTTTACCATCAGCATCTTTAATTTGAACCTTTGCATTAGCTTCAGTTTTACCTTCAACTGTTGTGCCTTCTTTATTCACTTCTACTAAAGGAGCATCTGGAGCAAAGGTATCCTTTCCTGCAATTATTTTACTTGGCTCAGATTTATTGCCAGCCGCATCTTCTGCAACCACCTTACCACCAGCCTCACTCGTCAATGGCGGAGTAAGTTTTAAAGAAAAGATCCCATCTTTATTCGCAGTTACAGTTCCTAATACTTTATCAGCGGCATCATATATAGTAATTTTTGCATTGGCTTCAGCTTTACCTGTTACTAATGACCCATCTGCACTAAGCTGAGCTTGAGGA
The DNA here is from genome assembly GCF_059416285.1 of Acinetobacter sp. GW821-FHT09D10. Classification (NCBI taxonomy): domain Bacteria; kingdom Pseudomonadati; phylum Pseudomonadota; class Gammaproteobacteria; order Moraxellales; family Moraxellaceae; genus Acinetobacter; species Acinetobacter sp. GW821-FHT09D10. Next base: position 244,849 of record NZ_JBWKOW010000006.1, on the reverse strand, counting down.
GCATCTGGCGCAATTGTGTCTTTAGTACCAGTTACAAGACCTGGTTTAGAAATATTACCCGCAGCATCCTCAGCTAAAATATTTAATTTATTTCCATTTGCTAAAGGCTTATCGAGTTTAATTGTAAAATTACCACTTGCATCTGCAACACCCGTTGCGACCGTATTACCAGCAGCATCTTTAATATAAATTTTTGCATTTGCTTCTGCTTTACCAGTAACCGTAACGGTATCATCGGCAACAGTAGCAGTCGGTGCAGCAGGTGCCAAGATATCTACAGGTCCTGAAGAATCATCTTTGTCATCTTTATCAAAAGCCCACAAATATAAACCTTCAGCAGCTAAAACTGCTAAGCCAGCTTTTAACACATTGCCCATCGAAAACGTTGGGGAATCATCAACCGCCATTGTTGAAGCTGGTTGACTAGTGCTTGTATAGGCTAAATCTGTGACATGGTTTAAACCTGTATAGTCGATCACCTTACCTTGTGCATCGAATTGTGCTTCAACAAATTTTCCGTGTTCAGTTGGAAAAACAAGTGAATGGTCTGTTGTATTTGTTGCTTCATTAAAGAAATTTTCTAAGACAATGGTCTCTCCATTTTTTAAATGGATAACGAGACTCCCCCCCTGCTTTTCCATCGATGCTATATCTTTTTGACTTACACCAATTTGAATAATAGTAGGTTTGCTTAAAACTACCTTATTGAACTGACCATCTTGCAGAACGTCCAAACCCTCTTTGGATGCCACAATTATTCTTGTCATTATTTCCTACCCTGAGTTTCAGTTATATTTTTTAAATGTTTAACTTTTTAAATGATTCATCTAAAAGCTATTTTATTGCTGTTTAAAATATCAAAACCATGTGTTTATCACAATTCAAAAAGTATATTTATCAATAATTATTTTTGACTTTTAATTAAAATATCTATTTCTCATAAAATTCATATAAACCTTAAATACTGTCTGTTCTCGTATTTACTAGATTTCATATATATTAAAGCCGTTATCTTACATTCTTAAGTAAAAAAAGCTAAAAATGCCTATCAGAATCAAAATACACAAAGCGGCAAATTTAGTTATTTTCGCATCAGACAGGTTCATTTTTAGCATGCTCCAGCCCTGAAAGCGTTTTGCAAAAATGCTATTTAGAATAAGAGTTGAAACATGCAACAAGACCAAAGCTAAAAATAAGTTTGCAAAAAATTCGTGTAAGCCTTTTAAAGAATAGTAAAAATGCTCAGTCGCATACCCTAGCCCCACCACAATTGGAATCACGAGAAAAATAAGTACAATTGAAACTTGAAAAAGTGCAACACTGATTGAATGAATTGAATTTTTAGAAAAAATACTTTTAAGATTTGCATGACTCAAAGATTTTTTGATTGCATTCGTTGCCACATTACTTCGCTTTTTAATACCAAACGGTGTGGTACTTGAAATACGTGGACTCACAAAATGCCAGATCACTCGCGCGGTAATACTAATCAGAAGTATGTAACCAAACATCATGTGGACTTGGTGTAGATCTTCATTATCTCCCGTAAAATAAGCACCAATAAAGCCAAGCATAATAATTATATGTAAAATGCGTATTAGTATATCAATATGTGACCATGTTTTTGACATCACAAAAGCTCAAAAGTGAAAAGTTAACTATAACTTTTACAATTGAAACTTAAACAAATATTAATCAAATTTCTTTCATCACTCACATAAAAAAAGAGCACCCATGCAGGTACTCTCTATTTCAAAAAATTTAGCTTAATTAAAATCTAGTATCGCGTAGTTGAACTAAAGTTGAATTAGCTTTTGCCAAGCTATTTACCACTTTATTCATTACAGCTGGAATCAAACTATCTGCCATTTGTGCCGCTTGCAAACCCAACTTTTCACCTAAAGTCGCTTTTCTACGAGTGTTAATCACATAGACATCATGCTGTGCTAATAAAGCTAATAGATACTCATCAGATGTTTGTAATTTATCAACAAGGTTGAGATTAAGCGCATCTTCACCATACCAATGTTCACCTGTAGCGACTTTATCAACATTAAGCTGTGGTCGATACTTTTCAACAAAGTGCTTAAATAACACATGAGTTTGTTGAAGCTCTTCTTCAAACTTCGCTTTACCTTCAGGGGTGTTTTCACCAAACATAGTTACAGTACGCTTATACTGCCCTGCGGTGTAAAGCTCAAAATCAACATTATGTTGTTTTAAAAGACGATTAAAATTTGGAACTTGAGCAACTACGCCAATTGAACCGACAATAGCAAAAGGTGCAGTAATAATTTCATTTGCGATACATGCCATCATATAGCCGCCACTTGCTGCCACTTTGTCTACACAGATGGTCAGATGGAACCCTGCATCGCGTAAGCGCACCAATTGAGCTGCTGCTAGACCATAACCATGTACCATGCCTCCAGGGCTTTCAAGGCGAACCACAACGCGGTCACGCCCTGCTTTAGCAGTTGCTAAAATGAGAGTAATTTCTTCTCGTATGTTTTCAACTGCTGAAGCTTGAATATCACCTTTAAAATCCAACACAAAGATTTTCTGATTATTTTTACGGCGAATTTTAGCTTCTTTAGCAAGTTGTTGAGCCAATTGTAAAAGTTCTAAACGGCTTGCAGTTGTTTGTGCAATTTTTTTTCTCTGTTCATTTACACGTGCATTTAAATGACTAACACGTATTTCTGCAGGGAGTTTAGGCAAATGGAATAACATAAAATTCTAAGCTCATAAGTTATCTTTTATAGCCTTAAGATGTGGTCCTTTTGATTAAAATTCAATAGCGTTTTTGCAAAATAGATTCATTTTCATTTATAAAATAAAAAAAAGAGCACATGGCTCTTTTTTTATATGAATGACTAATTAACCGAAGCGTCCAGTAATATAGGCTTCCGTCAACTGATGGTCAGGTTGAGTAAAGACTTTTTCAGTTGAGTTGACTTCAATCAAATCACCTAAATGGAAATAGGCAGTACGATCTGAAACACGTGCTGCTTGTTGCATAGAGTGAGTCACAATTACAATTGTATATTGATTCGACAATTCAGAAATCAATTCTTCAATTTTTGCTGTGGCAATTGGGTCAAGCGCAGAACACGGCTCATCCATTAAAATGACTTCTGGACTTACTGCAATCGTACGTGCAATACATAAACGTTGCTGCTGACCACCTGACAAACCAGTACCTGGTTGATTCAAACGATCTTTCACTTCGTCCCATAAACCCGCTTTACGCAAACTATTTTCAACAATTTCTTCAAGATCATATTTATCACGTGCTAGACCATGAAGTTTAGGACCATAAGCCACGTTATCAAAAATAGTTTTAGGGAATGGATTTGGCTTCTGGAACACCATACCAACCTGAGCACGCAATAATACGACATCAAGGTTTGGGTCATAAATATTGTGGTTATCAAGTGTAATCTTACCTGTTACACGGCAACCATCAATGGTGTCATTCATACGGTTTATCGTACGAAGAAAGGTAGATTTACCACAACCTGACGGTCCAATAAAGGCAATAACTTCGTTTTGGTAAATATCGAGGTCAATACCCTTAATCGCTTCAAAATCACCATAATAAACATGTGCATCTTGTGCACTAATTTTGATTTCGGTTGAGTTCTGCTTTTTTGAAGTATGTGGTTCAAAATGCGAAACATACGAAGTGCCATGATTTTGCGATTTATCTGTAAATTGAGATTGTTCAGTGTTCACTAACTTATCCTTTTCTAAGGAATTCGTAATATCAATAGTATTCATGATTTATCCTCTATTACCAACGCACTTCGAACTTTTTACGTAACCAAATTGCAAGACTGTTTAAACCAATCATTAATGCAAGGAGTACGATAATCGCAGCGGCAGTACGGCCTTCGAAGAAGTTACGCAACTCATTACCTTGCCATAAATAAACTTGGACAGGTAACGCTGTTGCTTGATCAAATGGGGTTGTTGGAATACTTGCAACGAATGCACTCATTCCGATTAAAAGTAAAGGTGCTGTTTCACCAAGTGCGTGAGCAACGCCAATAATTGCGCCAGTCATAATGCCTGGCAAAGCTAATGGTAAAACGTGGTGGAAAATGGTCTGAAATTTAGAAGCTCCCAAACCAAGTGCAGCTTGTCGAATAGAAGGTGGTACTGCTTTTAATGAAGCACGAGTCGTAATAATGACTGTTGGTAATGTCATTAAACTTAGAACTAAACCACCCACTAACGGAGCAGATAAAGGCAAATGCATCCAGCCAATAAAAATTGCCGCACCGAGTAAACCAAACACAATTGAAGGAACAGCAGCAAGGTTATTGATGTTGACTTCAATAATGTCTGTAATAAAATTCTTTGGAGCAAATTCTTCAAGATAGATTGCGCTGGCAACACCAATTGGAATTGCAATAATGATCACAATCAGCATCATGAATAATGAACCCATGAATGCACCTGCAAGACCACTAATTGCTGGTGAACTACGCGAGTCTGGATTCTTAAACAAGTTCAAATTGAACGTATTTTCAAGAACACCTTTTGCTTTTAGCTCATCTGCAAGTTTACGCACTTCGGGATCAAGCTGCTGCTGATCATCTGGTAATGAACGGTCAATATTACCTTTTAACCAGACATCAACATTGGCATCGCCCAAGAAATTAAGAGTTTCTTTTTTACCAATGAGTGATGGGTCCGCAAACACCATGTCACGTAAACGATAAGCTTCTGAACTTGCATAAAGACTGCTTAAGTAATCACGTTGCCCAGCAAGTGCAGGGTCTTTAGCAATCATTCCATTTACAATAATGCCGTCCCAATCCACCATACCCATTTTGGTTTGCCAGTCGATATAACGCTCTTGATAATGTGCAGGTGTTTCCCCCTGCCCACGAACAGGTACCGGACCTGCATCAATCACTTTCGGATCAAAGTAAATTGGAACATTCATACTCGTTTGCCAAAAAGCAGGTAAACCTTTTGCCAAAATACTGCTAAACAAGAGTGCAACGAATGCAAGTCCAATTACGACTGCCGAGAATCCAGCATAACGAAAAGCTTTTTCTTTACGATGACGTTTAGCCAAAGATTTTTCGATGACTTGTTTACGTCGTTCACTTAATTCAGCAGCAACTTTTGGATCAAATACGTTCTGATCCATAGGAGACGATGTATTTGATGTACTCATTCGTATTGCTCACGGTATTTACGCACAATGTACAGTGCAACAATGTTTAAACATAAGGTAATCACAAAGAGTGTTAGACCTAACGCGAATGCAACCAAAGCTTGTGGGCTGGCAAAGTCAGTATCACCTGTTAACTGTTTTACGATCGTAACGGTCACTGTCGAAACAGCTTCAAATGGATTTGCATGTAAAAGTGGACTATTCCCTGCGGCCAAAACCACGATCATGGTTTCCCCTACGGCACGAGAGACAGCTAATAAAAAGGCGCCCGTAATACCTGGTAACGCAGCGGGTAAAACGACTTGACGAATTGTTTCAGACTTAGTTGCTCCAAGTCCTAAAGAACCGTCACGTAATGCACGAGGTACTTGGGTAATAATATCGTCTGATAAAGAAGAAACAAACGGGATAATCATGATCCCCATCACGAAACCAGCAGTTAAAGCACTGGTCGCGTTAATTTCAAGACCCACATAAGCACCAGCTGTCTTGAAAAATGGTCCAATAACCATCATGGCAAAAACACCATAAACAATTGTTGGAATACCGGCTAAAACTTCAATTGTTGGTTTTGCCCATGAACGTAACCATGGCGAAGCATATTCAGCTAAATAAATAGCAATCATGAGTCCTACAGGTACGGCAACCAATAAGGCGATGCCGCTGACCATGAGTGTGCCCCAAAGTAATGGCAATAAACCATAACTACCTTCAACATTACCTGAAGTACTAAAACCTGGGTTCCACTCTGTCCCAAAGAAGAAATCAAGTGGGCTTACAAAACGGAAGAAGTGCATTGCTTCACCAAACATCGACATCACAATACCGATGGTTGTTAAAATCGCAACGCCAGAACATAAAATCAAAGCAACATTAATGGCACGTTCAACTTGGTTACGCGCACGATATTGTTGATTAATTTTTTTCTTTGCCCAAACTAACCCCAATAAAGCTGCACAAACGACAACAGCGAATTTGGCAAACGAGCCAATGGTTTGAAATTTTGCGAACTGTTGAGCAGCCGCTAATTCATATGCTGCCGGTTTATCACTTACCCCAAAACCTGAAGCAATGGCTTGAACACGATCAACTAATACACTTCTGCCGGCCTCATCAAGTGAAGCACTTATAGACGCAGGAATATTATTAAAAATAATATGGTTTAAAATACTTGGTTCAACCAAGCTCCAAATGATCAGAATTAAAAAAGCAGGGATACCGCACCAAAGTCCAACCAGTGCACCATAATAACCAGGACGAGAATGTAACGTCGCCGAGTTGCTTCCCTTACCTGCTAGGCTACGGCTCTTTCTTAGCCCAAGTTGATATGCGATTGCCACAAGGGCTAACAACACACCGATAAGTAGCAGATTCATGTACTCTCCACTGTTTTCTCAATTGTCATAATTTGGAAAAACAAGTTAGACAAAAAGGCTGATGAACTCTCAAGATCACCAGCCCCCATTCAAACTAACTTATTTAACAGTTTTACCTGCTTTAAAGTCAGCCAAAACTTTTGCACGTTCAGCATCAGACATTGCGATTAAGCCATCACGCTCAGCTTTAGAACCTTTACCTGTTGCTTTTTTGCTTACGAAATATTCTACATATTGCGGTAAGCCTTTAACTGATTTTAAATGTTCGCCTTTCACATAGAAGAACAATGGACGAGATACAGGGTATGTACCATTCAAAACTGTTTTCTCAGATGGAAGAACATTGTTTACTGTCGCTACACGTAACTTGTCACGGTTCATGTCATAGAAACTTAAACCAAACACGCCTACTGCACTTGGAGAAGTCTTTAAGCGAGCCAATGTTTCTGTGTAGTCACCAGCAATTTCAATTACACGACCATCTTTACGGAAAGTCGAACATGCTTTCTTCTGAGCATCTTTATCTAGGCTCTTGAAGTATTCATACGATTCGCAACCAGCATCAACCATTTTCTCTTGGAAAACTTCACGAGTACCGTGGTTAGATGCAGGAATTACAAGTGTAATTGGCTCATTTGGAAGAGATTTATCAATCTGGTTCCAGTTTGTATATGGGTTTGGAACCAATTTACCTTTTGAAGGTAACTGTGCAGCTAAAGCAGCAAACACATGGTAAGGTTTTAATTTATAAGCTGCTTTGTGTGAGTTAGACGCAAATACGATACCGTCGTAACCAATTTTGATTTCTTGAATTTGTTTTACACCAGCTTTGTTACAAGCTTCGATTTCAGTGCTTTTAATTTTACGAGAAGCATTTGCAACGTCGATTGTGTTATCGCCAACACCTTGACAGAATTGTTTCAAACCAGCAGAAGAACCGCCAGAACCAACTACAGGAGTTTTAAATTGAGGGAAAGTATTACCAAACTCTTCAGCTACAACGCTGGCAAATGGTAATACAGTTGAAGAACCAGCAATTTGAATCGTATCACGAGCTGCATTTGCAGTCGTTGTTACAGCTGCCCCAGTTACTGCTAACGCAATTGCGATTTGACGTGGATTTAAGCGCATTCTGTTCTCTCTCATTAATGCAATAGGTTGTACGTCACTTTTTGTTGAGTGCTTGTACGCTCTTCGATAGCTGCATTGTGAATAGAAAATATGACAATTAAGTTACAGTATGATGACGCTTTAATGATTTCGATATTGTTAATTGTCACATTATTATTTTTTATCTATTATCAAATATTTAATTCAATCCTAGTAGGTATTTTACCTTGTATATTAGTCTGTATTATTACACTCGTTAAAAATATAAGATTTTTGTATTTATAAAATATAAAAAATAAAGATGTTATAAATTTATTAAAAAACGATAATTTAGTTATCTCTAGTTTAATAATTAAAATATTTTTGATTAAGGAAGTTTTTATTAAAATATTTCTAAAAATAATAATTTCTTTGTAACATGAAAATAATATGACAAAAGATAAACGGTTACCTCCTCAAAATCAGGTAACCGCAATATCATTGTCAATTTAAACGATCAACTCGATTGTACTTCTGGCATCGCAACCATTTTTTTACGATATTTTAAGAAATATGTAAGCGCTAAAACAGCCAACCAAATTGGACCTAAAATAACGGCCAGTCTCATATCTGGCGTCATTGCCATAATAATAAGAATAAAGCATACAAAGCTAATGGTTAAATAATTACTCCATGGGCTAAGAATGCTTTGGAATTTGGTTTGACGTTTTTGTAATTTCATTGCTTTAGTGAATTTCAAATGAGTCACTGAAATCATGAGCCAGTTAATAACAAGTGCAGCCACAACCAGCATCATAAAGAGCTGAAAAGCTTGACCTGGAATTAGGTAATTTACGACTACACATATTGCTGTGATTGATGCAGATACCACTGCTGCTGGAACTGGAATACCACGACTGTTTACTTTCTTCAAGATAGCTGGGGCATTACCCTGCTCTGCTAAACCATGCAACATACGACTATTACAATAAATACAACTGTTATAAACTGAAATGGCAGCAATCAAGACCACAAAGTTTAAAACGTTCGCAACACCATTACTATTTAATGATTGGAAAATCATTACAAATGGGCTACCGCCTTCTGCAACCATATTCCAAGGGTAAAGACATAGTAAAATCCCAATCGCACCGATATAGAAAATTAAAATACGGTAAACAATCTGGTTCACTGCTTTTGGAATAGTCGTTTCAGGTTTTTTAGTTTCAGCCGCAGCAATACCAATTAATTCTAAGCCACCAAATGCAAACATAATGACGGCCAAAGCCATGACAAAACCGTGAATCCCGTGCGGGAAGAAACCACCGTGTTGCCATAAATTTGCAATACCAGCTTGCGGACCAGCAGAACCTGTAAATAAGAGATAGGTACCAAAACCAATCATGCTTAAAATTGCAACAATCTTAATGCAGGAAAATAAGAATTCGGATTCCCCAAAAAAGCGGACATTTACCAAGTTAATGCCGTTAATTAAAATAAAGAAAAATAAAGCAGTCAGCCAAGTGGGAATTTCAGGCCACCAGAACTGAATGAAGGTTCCAATTGCACTGAGTTCAGCCATGCTGACCAGTACATACAACACCCAATAGTTCCAGCCAGACATAAAACCAGCCATTTTGCCCCAGTACTTGTTTGCAAAATAACTGAATGAACCGCTTACTGGCTCTTCAACAACCATTTCACCTAAATGACGCATAATTAAGAAAGCGATAATTCCGGCAATTGCATATCCTAATAAAATTGAAGGACCTGCCAGTTTAATCGTTTGAGAAAGACCTAAGAATAACCCTGTTCCGATCGCACCTCCGAGCGCGATGAGTTGAATATGCCGATTGGATAAGCCTTGTTTTAACTCGTGCTTATTGTTTGCATCCATAACATTATCTCCAATGTTGGTGTCACTTCCTGTACACCTTTATTCAGCACCATATCCGAAGGCCAGAAACCGACCTTCGGACATAAGTTTGCTTTAATATGAGTCCATTTAATTTTTGAAAAGACTTGTCCTGTCTTCTATTTAAAACGAGCTTGCATCCTTACATTTAATAGGCTGGGAACGCTCCTTTAAAATTTCGTAACCGCGATCACCGTAGTCAAAACGAGCAATCACAGAAGCAAATTTTTTCAAACTCACCGGTGCATCCATTGCTGGTAGTTTTAATTCAATAAACGTTAATTGATCATTCTGATGAACATTGTCTAAAACACTCTTTAGCTGTCCAGCAGTTTCAACCACATAGGTGGTATGGCCTTTTTTACCGTTAAATACGGCTGGAATTTCAGTATATTTCCAATTTTGTACATCGTTATAGGCAGCATTTTCGCCCATGATTAATCGCTCAATGGTGTAACCGCCATTGTTTAGCAAGAAAATGATTGGTTTTAAACCATGGCGAATAATTGTAGAGAGCTCTTGTACCGTAAGCTGGAATGAGCCATCACCAATAAATAGAATTTGACGGCGTTCAGGAGCAGCCAGCAAACTACCAAGTAAAGCCGGTAAGGTATAACCGATTGAACCCCAAAGTGGTTGAGCAATATATTTAGCTGTAGCTGGAAGTTTTAAACCAGACAAAGCTGAGTTTGAAGTTCCCACCTCTCCAATAATTACATCATCTTCTTTTAAGAAACCTGCAATATAGTTCCAAAGTACATCTTGGCTTAGCTTTTGTTGTGCTGGGGCTTCAACTACTTTCTGTGGCTGTTTTTCAAGAAGAGGCGTTGACGATTTACGTGGAGCAACTTTTTTATTTAGCTCGACAAGTAACTGTCCAATCTCAATGCCTGGAAAATCCTGACCAAAAATATTTAAGCCATAAGATTTAATTTCGATGTAATTCTTGGTCGCAATTTGATGAGTAAATACAGCTGAACCGACGTCGGTAAAACGTGCGCCAATACCAATTAGGCAGTCAGATTGTTCAATGATATTTTTAACATGTGGCTGGCTTGCCCCACCCACATAAGTACCGATGTAACGAGGTGAACCCTCATCCATAATATTTTTTGCAGTATTCATACCAGCAAATGGAATTGAGCATTTTTGAGATAAATCATTTAAAAGTGAAGTTACACCAAAAACTGAAGCTTCATTATCAATAAGAAGCGCTGGGCTTTGAGCATTCGCGATAATGTCACAGAGTTTGCTCACCACAGTTTGCAATAATTCAGGTTCAACAGCTGGGTAGCTTAAGTCGAGCGGACGCTCAGACACTTCAATTTTAACGTGAGTAATATCTCCAGGTAATTGAATGTGTACAGGGCGGCGATCAAGGAAACATTGACGTAATACACGGTCAATTTCGAAAGCTGCATTTGCTGGAGTTAAACGTGTTTGGGCAACTGTGAACTCTTTCATACAGTTCATAATATTGTCGTAGTTACCATCAACCAACGTATGGTGAATCAAAGTACCTTTTTGAACCGCATGTAAAGGCGGAATGCCAGAGATATGAATAAGAGGTACATTTTCTGCATAGGCACCTGCAATGCCATTAATGGCACTTAAGTCACCTACACCATATGTGGTTGCCAAGGCAGAAAAACCGTTAATTCGTGCATAACCATCTGCTGCATAAGCAGCATTTAATTCATTACAATTTCCAATAAATTCGAGTTCTGGATCTGCTTCAACTTGTTCGAGATATGAGAGGTTAAAATCACCAGGTACGCCAAAGAGATGTTGGATACCCATTTGTTTTAGACGAAGATTTAAAAAGTCACCGATTTCTATGAACATTGCTCTATATCCTTTGAGACCAATTTTTATTCCATAGAAAAATAATATTTCATCTACCTTTTAGATTTCGTGCATAATGAAAACGCATTTTAATAAAAATACATGATTTGTGTATCATAAAAGGATTTTATGCAATGGATAAGTTCGACTGGCAAATCATTCAGGCATTACAAAAGAATGGACGGCTCACCAATCAGGAAGTTGGAGATTTAATCGGTTTATCTGCTTCCCAATGTTCTAGAAGAAGACAGCTACTTGAGCAAAAAGGCATAATTTTAGGCTACACCGCCCGCATCCAGCAACAAGCGCTAGGACTGGAAGTCACAGCGATGATTCACATTAATTTAAGAACACACGAAGCTAAATCGCAGCAGGCTTTTCAAGAATTAATTGAAGCTGAAGATAACATTCAAGATGCATTTTCAATTAGTGGCGATGCTGATTTTATTTTAAAAGTAGTTGCTGAAAACTTAGAACAGCTTTCTCAATTTGTGACTGAAAGATTGCTTTCTTATAATTTTATTGGTCACATAAAGTCTTACATTGTTCTAAAAAAAATTAAAGAACAGAATCATTTTTTGATCAAACCTAAAAGTCACGGCTACCATCACACAACTTAAGCAAGTTAGGCTTTTTAATAAAATAATTTAGAATAAAAAGGCGGATCTATCATCCGCCTTAAAATTAATATTTAAACTTTACTAATATGTAGTGTTTGACCAATCGTGTTTTCAAGCAAACCTTCTAACCCAAACTCAGCACCTAAGCCTGACATTTTCCAGCCACCGAAAGGTGCATGAGGGAGAACCTCTGCATGTGTATTGACCCAAACAGTACCGCATTGAAGCTGAGTAGCATAAACCTGAGCAGCTTTAATGTCAGAAGACCAAATTGATCCGCCTAAACCAAATTCACTATCATTGGCGCGGGCAATTGCATCATTGATATCGGTATATTTTAAGACAGGTAACACTGGACCAAATTGTTCTTCTTGGACCACACGACAAGACTCAGAAACTTCAGTTAAAATAGTTGGCGCAATAAAGTAGCCCTGCTCTGGTAATTGCTGTTGACCAGAAAGTGCTTTTGCACCTTGTTCAATTGCTTCTGCAATAAGAGCTTTCACCTTGTTATATTGCATTTGGTTTTGTACTGGACCAAACGTTGTAGAAGACTCCATTCCATCGCCCACAACTTGGGCATTGGCAATATCAGCTAATTTTTGGGATAAAGCATCGTATTGACTTTCATGCACATATAAACGCTTTAACGCAGCACACGTTTGACCCGCATTTAAAAATGCAGTATTGAAAATCTTAGCTGCAATTTCATCTATATTTGCATCAGGTAACACAATACCCGCGTCATTCCCACCGAGCTCTAAAGTTAAATGTTTTAGCTGTTGAGCTGCACCAGTCATAATGTGCTGTCCAGTTCTGGTTGAACCCGTAAACACAACTTTTTGTACATCTGGATGGGAAGATAATGCTTCGCCAATCTCACCAGCACCCACCACAATTGAAATAACACCAGTCGGAACTTCTTGCTGAATGATTTCACATAAGCGCAGAGTCGATAGTGGCGTATATTCAGAAGGTTTGCTAATGACAACGTTACCCGCGCGCAATGCAGGCATGATATGCCAGACCGCAATCATGAGTGGCCAGTTCCAAGGGGTAATTGAAGCCACTACACCTAATGGTTGACGATGACGTTCAATACGCTTGGCTTCACTGTCTTCGATAATTTCAACAGGTAAATCCATAGCAGCTGCATAACGAGTCCAACCAATTGCGCCCTGCACTTCCATTTGCGCGAGTGCCAATGGCTTACCCTGTTCAAGCACAACCAGCTCTGCGAGCATTTCAGCGTGCTTCTCAATACCGTCAGCTATCTTGTTTAAAATTGATTTACGTTCATCGTGCGACACCATTTGCCATGCTTTAGATGCCTTTTTAGCGGCAGTAACAGCCTGATTCACTTGCTCAACCGATGCTTTTGCACAGCGTGCGGCAGTTAAACCTGTAGCAGGGTTAATAATTTCTAGTTCACCTTGCTCACCTGAACAAAGTTGACCACCAATAATAAGTTTAAATTCATTGAGCATATTCGCTTGTTGCATTTCTTCTTCCTTGTCTTAATTGTAATTACAGCCACTTACTTTATTTTCAGTTAAAGCAGGATTATTTAAAGTAAGTACGATATAGATATATCAATGCGACCAAAAATATCGGGAACATACCAATACAATAAGAAATTTGCTCCCCATAAATCATGCATAATTATTTTTGTTTTTTGAAAATATGCATGGTTTGTGCATATATAACTCTTCCGATACACACTTTTAATAAAAATAATATGTAATAAAAAAGCCCGGCAATAAACCGGGCTTTTTTTGTTATCAACTCAATTAGTCGATTGGTGGTACATAGTTACCAGAAGCAATCGCATCTTTAATGCGGTCAGCTTCAGCCAATACTTGACCTAAAAGGTTTTTAACGTTTTCGAATGTTACAACAGGGCTTAATGTTGTCATTTTCAATGACTGTACATTACCAACTTTTGTTACACCGATATTTGCTTCACCACGAGCAAACAATTCGTCCGCTACGTTTTGGTTTAAGCTATCGATCAACTCAGCTGGATAGCCTTGTGGTACAACACGGAACAATACAGAAGCAAATTGTGGTTCAACTAAAAGCTCTAAGCCTGTCGTTGCCTTGATGTAATCTGCAACTTCACGAGTAAGTTTTACACCATGGTCAATCATTGAACCATATAGGTCTTCACCAAGTGATTCGATTGTCATCCACAATTTCAATGCATCAAAACGACGAGTCGTTTGTAATGACTTAGAAACAAGGTTTGGTACACCATGTTCTTCGTCATAAGCAGAGTTCAAATATTCAGCTTCGTAGTGCATAAAGCGATAGTTCGCTTCGTCTTTTAACAAGAACGCGCCACAGCTAATACTTTGGAAATAGTGCTTATGGAAGTCGAGGGTAATCGAATCTGACAATTCAATACCATCAAGCATTGCACGATAGTCTGTTGACAGAATTAATGCACCACCCCATGCCGCATCGATATGCATCCATGAACCATATTTATGGGTAATTTCACGGATTTTTTTCAATGGATCAATTGCACCAGCATCAGTTGTACCTGCTGTCGCAACGACACAAGCAACTACTTTGCCTTCTGATTGCAAATGCGCCATCGTTTTTTCGAGCGCATCTACATCCATCTGTGCATTTTCATTCACAGGAACAGTAACAACTGACTGGAAGCCCATGCCCATCATTGCCATGTTCTTTTGCACAGAGAAATGCGCATTTTCAGAACAAATGACTTTGACGTTTTTCATTGCATCAGCTGGAATACCATCACGCTGTACAGACCACGGATTACCGTTTTCGTCTTTCCAGTTTTTCGAAATGCACCAGTCACGAGCAAGCAATACACCCATTAAGTTAGATTGAGTACCGCCAGAAGTGAAAACACCCGCCTGACCAGAACCATAACCTACTTTTTGGCGTAACCAATCAATAAGCTGAACTTCCATTAATGAACCGGCTGGGCTTTGATCCCATGAGTCCATAGACTGGTTAGTTGCATTGATCAGTACTTCCGCAATCTGGCTCATTACCATCGTTGGACAATGCAAATGTGCCAATGAGTGCGGATGATGTACTTTTAAGCTTTTATTTAAGAAAAGCTCAATCATACGTTGAAGTGATTCTTGTACACCCATACCTTCTTTTGAAGGCTGGAAAGAAATCGCTGAACGCAATTCTTTAATGCTACCGCCTGTGTACATCTTTTCATTTTGCAACCATGCTGAAACGGCTTTTACCGCTTCGCCCATTGCTGACTCATAGTCAGCAATGGATTGTGCATCATTGCAGAGTAACGCTTTACGATGTTCTGCAAAATCCACCATGCTTATGCGCCTCGTACTGCAACCAATGCTTCTGCAATTGCTTTCTTAAAGCGAGCAATTACCTCAACACACTCTTCTTGAGTGATAATAAGCGGACAAAGTAAACGAATTACTGTACCGTTACGGCCACCTTTTTCAAGCAATAGTTTATTGTTGAAACAAGCAGTTTGAATTGCAGCAGCTAATTGTGAATCCGCAGGAAGCGAACCAATACGGTCAGCTTGTTTACGCTCGTCAACAATCTCAACACCGATCATTAAACCACGGCCACGCACGTTACCAATACATGGGAATTCTTGAGCTAATTTTTTAAATTCAGCTTGTAGATAGTCACCACGTTCTTGCGCATTTTGAGCAAGATTTTGTTCAGTAATCGTTTTTAATACGACAAGACCTGTACCCATAGCAAGTTGGTTACCACGGAAAGTACCCGTGTGACCTGCAGGTTGCCAAGCATCAAATTTACGTTTAATACCTAATACTGCAAGTGGTAAACCACCACCCACTGCTTTAGACATTACAACAACATCAGGTTCAATACCTGCATGTTCAAATGCAAACATTTTGCCTGAACGTGCAAAGCCAGCTTGAACTTCGTCTAAAATTAAAACGATGTTGTGCTTTTCAGTCACTTCACGGATTTTTTGCAACCATTTTACTGGAGCTGTAACTACGCCGCCTTCACCTTGAATCGCTTCAAGAATAACAGCAGCCGGTTTTGTTACACCGCTTTCAACATCTTCGATAAAGTTTTCAAAGTAGTAAGTTAAAGCGTCAACGCCAGCTTCACCACCTAAACCAAGTGGGCAGCGGTATTCATGCGGATATGGCATGAATTGTACGCCTGGCATTAAACCGTTAACTGCATTTTTCGCACTTAAATTACCAGTCATAGCAAGTGCACCATGGGTCATACCATGGTAACCGCCAGAGAAACTGATCACTGAACTACGGCCAGTGTAAGTCTTAGCAAGTTTAATTGCTGCTTCAGTTGCGTCTGCACCAGCAGGACCACAGAACTGCAAGCAATATTCTTCTTTACCACCAGGTAAATATGCTAACAATGCTTCAGTGAATGCATCTTTTAAAGGTGTGGTTAAGTCTAAAGTATGCAATGGCAAACCACTTGCCAATGTATCTTGAATACTTTGAATCACCGCAGGATGATTATGACCTAAAGCCAATGTACCTGCCCCAGCTAAACAATCAAGGTACTGTGTACCTTCAACATCAGTAACCCAGCATCCTTGTGCTTTCGCTATCGCTAACGGTAATTTACGTGGATAGCTACGAACATTTGATTCCATTTGACTTTGGCGAGTCAAATAATATTCGTTAGTAGCATTAGTGGCAGGGTTAACGGAAGTAACGCTCATATCGGATTACCATCTCTGATAGGGGTAGAAAGAAATAAGTCTGGTGACGATGGGTCCTTTGACTCGGTGCTTTATAGAACTAGTAAAGACACTTATTTTATATCTTGTAACTAGGAGCGCGATGATACCTAATTTTACAAGAAAAAAAACGTCTTTTATGTACTTTACTCATCTAATCTTATTGAAAAAATGTATCATCCCAATAGTTAAGATGAATTATCATCATACTATGTGACAACCTAAAGAAAATATTCTTTTTTTATATTACTTTGATTTTTTAAGTTACATTGACACACTTTAATTTTAAGTCTTTATTTTTAGAGAACTTTATATTTACCAAAATTTAAAAAACCTGATCTAAATATTACAAATACGCCACAAAATCTGCAAAAGTTATGCACAAGTTATGTTTAACATTTCTTAATGAAAAAAATTAAATTTATATTAATTTTTAAAGGAAAAAATTATGCGTACTTTAGCTGTCTCAACCCTTCTTTTAGGTTCTCTCCTTAGCCCTTTAGTTTTTGCTCAGGATGATAACGCTTTGAACTATAATATTGTGAATGTACAAGCTGAAGCTTCTCGTCAAGTTTCTAATGATGAAATGCATGCAACTTTATATATTGAAAAAAGTAATAAACAACCAGCCGAACTTTCAAATCAAATTAATCAACTCATGAATCATGCACTTGCCGTTTCTCGTAAATATCCGCAAGTAAAAGTGGAAACTGGTGCACAAAGTACTTATCCAATTTACGATAATGACAGTAACAAGCTAAAAGAATGGCGTGGCCGCGCTGAAATTCGTCTTGAAAGTAAAGACTTTAAAGCAGCAAGCCAGTTAGTAAATGAATTACAGCAAGGCTTCCAAACTCAATCAATTAATTTTACAGTTTCAGATGAACAACGTAAAAAAGTTGAAAACGAGTTGATGGTCGAAGCTTCTAAAAACTTTCAACAACGTGCTCAAATGTTGACGCAAGCATGGAATAAAAGCCAATACTCGCTCGTTAACTTAAACTTAAACACTAACAACTATTTCCCACAGCCTGTAATGCGTGCAAGCATGGCTAAGTTTGCTGCTGCCGAAGCGGCTCCTGCTCAAGACATGGCGGCTGGTGAGTCTAAAATTACTGTAAATGCAAACGGTTCAATTCAATTTAAATAATTTCTTTTCATCAAAAAAAGCCGCATGTAATATGCGGCTTTTTTTATTACTGATCAAAATATTCAACTCAAGTTTTGCAAAGAATCCCAAGCCGCTTTTGCCAAAATATCTTTATAAATTTTAGGGTTGGAAGGAACTCGTTGGGACAACCATGCACGACAGTAATTTTCTGTAGATCCAATCACTAATGAAAGTAATAGCTCATGAGGTATAGATTTTAAAAACTCAGAATCTGCATAATTTGAAATTTCGCTAAAGATCTTTTGATTTCTTGATTTATTTTTCTGAACAAGACGTTCTTGGTCTTCACCTTGCATCACACTAAAACGAGCAGATATTAAAAATTTAGCAAACTCTGGCTGTTCACTTACCCAATCAATGTAACTATGAATAAAAGCATATAAAACGTCTTGAAAGGATTCTGTGCCCTCCAGATAGTCATCTCTTCGTGCCGCTTGGTCATCTAAAGCTGCAAAGAATAAAGTCGCAACAATCCCTTCTTTATTTTTAAAGTGATGATAAATAGCTCCTACACTACTGTCAGATTTCGCACGAATCATCTCAATGCTTGTAGTTTCAATTCCATTTTCTAAGAAACAAGACAAAGCATCTAATAAAATCTGTCTTTTTAAAGCAGCCCTTCTGCCTGCATATAACCGTTCTAATAGCTCTTGTGCAGATTGCATTGTTTGTTCCCTAACCAGTTATCGGAGATATTCTGAATGACTTGACTCTCTTTTGTAAACAGAATTATATTCTTTAACAGAACAAAATTCTGTTTTCTTAATATGGAGCTTTAAACCATGGCAACTACTTTAGAACTTTGGAACAAAGTCTCTGCTTTTCCTAAGGGAAAATGGACTTTCTCACGCATGCTATGTTTAAAAGCACCTTATTTCGGCAGTGTTTCACCGCTCTTTATCGATTTAAAACCTAATTATTGTGAAATAGCGATTAAGAAAAAGCGTTCTGTTCTCAACCATATTGGAACAGTTCATGCGATTGCGATGTGTAATATGGCTGAACTCGCAGGTGGCACAATGACAGAAGTTACTGTGCCTTCCACACATCGCTGGATTCCCAAAGGTATGACTGTCGAATATTTAAAAAAGGCAGAAACAGACTTAATTGCAGTTGCAACGCCTGTAGAAAAAAATTATGACTGGGATAAAGCTGGAGAATATTTAGTGAATGTAGAAGTCTATGATTCTCAGAAAGAGAAAGTCTTCCAAGCTACGATTACCATGTGGATTTCTAAAAAGAAGTAATAAAAAAAGCCCTGAACTGATCAGGGCTTTTTTATTTATTTTTTAAATGGTAAGGCATATTTCAAGATACGACCTACAACCTGACCAAACTGTTTGGTCAAACTTGCGTTGTTATAGTTCAGACCATATTTTTTACATACAGCTTCAACTTTTGGAGCCATTTGGCGATAACGGCGCGCTGGAACATCAGGATATAAATGATGCTCAATCTGATGACTCAAATGTCCGCTTAAGATATGTAATGCTTCTGAACCTTTTAAGTTTGAAGAACCACGAATCTGGCGCATATACCAATGACCACGGCTTTCGTCCTGTAAAACAGACTTTGGAAATACTTCTGCATCTTTAGTAAAGTGACCACAGAAAATAATCGTAAACGTCCAAATATTACGAAGGCCATTCGCAACCAGATTGCCAGTAAATACAGGTAAAGCTGCTGGGCCTGCAATTAATGGGAAAAAAACGTAATCTTTGAAGAGCTGAGTACCAATCTTTTTATTCACTGGTTTTAACTCTTCTAAAAACTTTGCTTTGGTCTTACGTTTGTAGAGAACACGACCAATTTCAAGGTTCTGAATGGCTACGCCCCATTGGAACAATAAGCAAAATGGAATGCTATAAACCGGTTGAAGCAAGAAACCTGGTTTCCAACGTTGCTCAGGGAATAAGCGAAGCAAACCATAACCAATGTCATCATCTATACCTTTGATGTTGGTATAAGTGTGATGTTTATAGTTATGAGTTTGACGCCAGTTATCAGAAGTACCAACGGTATCCCATTCGTAAGTTTGACCATTAAATTTAGGGTCGTTCATCCAGTCATACTGGCCATGCATGACATTATGACCCAATTCCATGTTCTCCATAATTTTAGAAAAGCCTAACAGACCTGTTCCTAAAACCCATGCTGGTGGGAACCAACCTGCAAACAAACATGCTCGGCCTAAAAAGCTACTGTAACGAATTGCAGCATAGACACGGCGGATATATTTTGCATCTTTCTCACCTAAATCATCCAATACTTCTTGTTTGATCTGATCGAGCTCTTTTGCAAATGCGTCAAGTTCTGCAGGCGTCAAATCTCGATTTTTAGGATTTTTAAAATATTCGACTTTCACTGGCATATTCATAAGAGTTCTCTCTTAAAGATCAATAACTAGATCGGATTGTGCTGAGTTCACACAAATTTTGAGTAATTGGCTTGGCTCTGTATTTTCACTACCATTGAGTAAGTTACGAGTAAAACCTTGAGCTTTGCTACAAACACACTTATTACAAATTCCCATACGGCAGCCATGTGTTGGCTTAATGCCTTCATGTTCCAGACTCACCAAAATTGATTGGCCTTTTGGAATTGCAATGACCTTATTAGACTGGGTTAATGTGACATTTACATAACCAACTTCAGCCGTACTATCTTGAGTTAAGCTAAAAGCTTCTGTTAATAAAGCGGGCGCTTTTTCAAAAAGCTGTTGCACTGTCGAAACAAAACCTGAAGGCCCACAAGCATATACGGTGCTGTTTTCTAAATCGTCTACTAATGATAAATGCTCTGGATTTAAACGCTCATCATTTGGTGTTTCTTGTGTATAAAAAATCTGATAACTAAAATTTGGGAATTGCTGTGCAACTTGTTCAAAATATTCAATAAAAGCGACATCAGAACGCTGTTTTACCCAATATAGAAGTTGTACTTGAACTTTATCTAACTGCTGACTCTGTTTAATTGCAGTGATTAAGCTCAACATTGGTGTAATACCACTACCCGCAGCAAGCATAATTAATTTTGGTGTTTTGATGTTTTGTTGCATGTCGCCATAAGGCTGACCAAGCTCAAAAACATCACCAATTTGGCTTTCAGTCATAAACCAGTTACTGACAATACCATCAGTCACTTTTTTAATCGTTAAACGTAAATGTTGTTCGTCAATTTGCGTCAAGCTATAAGTACGTTCATAACGACGTCCAGCAATTTCAACAATGACAGGATGATGTTGACCAGCAACACCAATTTTCACTAAACGGTTACATTTTAATGTGAGACTCACCATGTCATGAGCCACAAATTCTTTTTTTACAATTTGAACAAGTCCATGTTTTACGGACCATAAAGGATTAACTTTTTGTAGCCAGAAGTTAGCCGTATCTCTATCAAAGATGGCTTGTGTCAATGAATTGAATAGAGAATTTCTCTTTTCGATTACGTGCATAGCTGGAGGCTCTATCGCTCTTTTTTAATTATTATACACATGTATATATATTTGTATATACACCTGTACTTTTAATTACAATTTCACAAGTTCACCTTCTTAAGGCTATAATCCTGACAGTTTATAAATATATTGAACAGCATGACCCAATCTTCACTTTCTCAGAGCCTGAATGACACATCTCGACAACAAGATGTCATTGAAATTAAAACAGCTACGCGTTCTGTAGGAAGAAAAGCGACGATTACTAAAGAAGAACTTTTTCAGGCTGCTCTGAATCTTATTGGTCCACAAAAAAGTATTGCTTCATTAAGTTTACGTGAAGTAGCACGAGAAGCCGGAATTGCGCCAAACAGTTTCTATCGACATTTTAAAGATATTGATGAGTTAGCGATTTCTTTAATTGATCGTGCTGGTATTGTCTTACGTAAAATTATTCGCCACGCTCGCCTACGCGCATCCTTACAAGAAAGTATTATTCGTAGTTCTGTCGATATTTTTCTTCAGCAGCTCGATGCCGATGAGGGTAATTTAAGTTTATTACTACGTGAAGGTTTTACAGGCTCTGCCTCTTATAAAGCCGCAGTTGAACGTCAATTAAATTTCTTTCAACAAGAGCTACAAGAAGATTTAATTCGGCTGGAGCGCTTAAATAACAATCACCTCTACCACCCTGAACTTGTTGCAAAAGCAATTACTCAACTTGTGTTTCACATGGGCGCAAAAGCGATTGACCTTCCTATTGAGCAAAGGTCAGAACTTGCCGAACAGACCATGATCATGATTCGAATGATTTTAGAGGGTGCACGTCATTTGGATGAAGCAAAAATTCGTTAAAATTATCTACAGAATGGCTTGTTGATGAACAGGCCATTTTTACATCTAACTCCTCTATTTTCCAATAAAAATATAATTCACCGATTGAAGCGAATAGCTTGCGAGAGTATAAATAATTATTCCATTTGCTCTTTCTCCTATATTCCCAACGATCTCAGGGATCAACATGCAAAATTTGAATAATCGTCAAAGTCTGATTGCAAGCTACATTCTTATGGGCATCTTTTTGCTTTCGGTTATCCCATTACATCTATTAGCAAGTTTTTTTGCAGGCTTTCTTATTTATGAAATTATTATTAGCTTAAGCTCGGTTGTAGAACGTTATATTGATGGTCAAAGAGCCCGTATTTTTATTAGTATTTTATTAAGTATTGTCACTATTTCACTTATTGGTTTTTTCATTACGAGTCTGATTAGCTTTGTAGTTCATGATTTAAAAGGTGTAGGCATCCATAATATCAACAGCAAAGTCGATCAAACCCTACTACATTTACAAGCTGAAATTAGCAAATATCTTCCGGGCTATATTCCCGATAGCGTGACAGAACTAAAAGACGAAATCTTTGCGTTTATGAAAGATAACGTGACCATATTAAAAAATACCAGTTCCGATATTTTACATAACTTCGTGACTATGGTGATGGGCCTCATTATCGGTATTTTGGTCGCTATACATGGTTTTCACCACCGTAGGCCGCAGCCTGTTTTTAAATCTCTTCTGATTCAACGTATTCAAAAATTATCAATTTCATTTAAAAATGTTGTTTTTGCACAAATAAAAATTTCAGCAATTAATACCCTGCTCTTTATTTTGTTTGCGTTTATTTTATTACCGCTTTGGGGAGTCCACCTTCCTTTTGCCAAAACTCTCACTATTTTGACCTTTATGTTTGGATTGATTCCAATTTTAGGTAATCTTATTTCCAATACTTTAACGTTCATTGCCGCTCTTACTGTTTCACTCGGACTAGCAGGAGCAGCATTACTTTATCTCGTTCTCGTTCATAAACTTGAATATTTTATTAATGCTAAAATTATTGGCCATAAAATCAATGCAAATGCATGGGAAATTTTATTGGCAATACTGGTATTTGAGTCAATTTTTGGCTTAGGTGGTTTAATCGCGGCTCCAATTTTTTATGCATATTTAAAACTAGAACTAAAAGATGCTGGTCTCATCTAATTCAAAATCGATCTATAAAAAAAGCGCCCTCTAGGCGCTTTTTTTATTTAAAATTAATTATGGCTTAACCACAACTAATACTTGAATTGCTTCTGGTGTAACAGTTAAACCATCCAGCAAGCTCAAGCCTTCTTTTTGCAACTTTTGTAAGCGTTCAATTTCATCTTGACGAATACTTGGGTTGAACTGTTTTAGATAAGTTAAACGGTCAATTTCATATTGCCATTTATTACCATAGTGTTCTTTTGCTTGCTGCTGAAGCTGTGGCAAATCAACTTTCGCGATATCTAACGCTTGTTTATAACGTTCCTCAATGATATCACGGCGAGCTTTAACCACCTGACGACAGCTATTGCCATCTAAATGGTGTAAATATGGTTTTAAGATAGTCGGATCAATTTTCTCAGACAAATCTTGACCATTTTCGCTTAACAGTACACGAATTAATTGCTTAGGTAAGCTCGATGGTAAATTCAATGCCTTAGGCGCCACCACATCGACTTTAAACCACACTTCAATTAATACTGAACCCTGCTTTAATGCATTAGATTTGAGTACAGCAACATTGGTACTACCAAATGATTGTGTACGGATCATTTCCATTACACTTTCAATGAATGGATGTTCCAAAGTTAAATATTGAGCATCTTCACGAAGCTGTGCTTGATCGCGATAGAACGTTGCTGTCATGCCCTCTTCGTCTAATGCTAAACCTTGCACTTGCATCTGGTCTGTTGGACGAATAATCACAGTACCGTTACTTTGCTCATCAAAGTCGATATTGGTTGATGACATGAAACGCTTCACAAACATCGGAAGCGTTGTGTTGTCATCATAATCTTCTAATGCCTGAACAATCTCTTGCGCCACGATAGGACGACATGAGTTATATTCAAGTAAACGATCTCGCCCTGCTTGAAGTTCAGCTTCTAAGGCTTGACGTTGAACATTCACTTCTTCAAGCAAATCTTCAAATGTTTGGCCTTGGTCGGCAAGCAAACAATCTTTTAATTCAACAATAAAGTTTTCTTGCAACGTTTGCGCTGTTGGCGAAATATTGCTGAAAATATTAAGTGCTTCATTGTACCAACGGAACATACGTTCTTGAGCTGTTCCCACAAGATATGGCACATGAATCTGGATTCGGTTTTCTTGACCAATACGGTCTAGACGCCCGATACGTTGCTCTAAAACATCTGGGTTAGCTGGTAGATCAAATAAAATTAGATCACTGGCGAATTGGAAATTACGGCCTTCCGAACCAATTTCCGAACACAGTAGAATTTGTGCGCCATAGCTTTCTTCAGCAAAATAAGCAGCAGCTTGGTCACGTTCAAGTAGGCTCATGCCTTCATGGAACATGGCTGTACGGATGCCCGCATGCAAACGCAACACATTTTCTAAAGCTTCAACAACTGGCCCACTACGCGCAATTAAAAGCACTTTTTTATGCTTGAGATCTTTACGCAGAACTTCCATTACCCATAACACACGTGGGTCATTTTGCATCCATGAACCATCAAGATGTGCTTCTTCTGGCCACATTTGCTCACGCAGCTTTCCATCTTTTGACCAATCTTCTGGTGCTGGTAATGGTGCTGGCTGACAATCACGCCCTGGGAAGCCTTGAATTGCTTCACGCGTATTACGGAATAAAATACGTCCAGTACCGTGACGGTCTAATAATTCGTGAATTGCTCTAAAGCGCTGTTCAGGCTGATCTTCAATACTATGACCTAACAAGCCCTCTAAAGCAGATAAATGCTCAGGCGCTAAAGGCTGATCAGACATCAGCACTTCAGCAATTTTTGCAGTCTGCTGGTACTGAGTTTCTTCATCCAAGAAGCGCTCTAAACTGCTAAAACGCTGCGGATCAAGTAAACGTAAACGTGCGAAATGACTTTCTACACCAAGCTGTTCAGGTGTTGCTGTAAGCAATAACACCCCAGCGGTATTTTCAGCTAGCTCTTCAATTAAATCGTAGCGGTCATTCCCGCCTTCTTCTTCGCTCCACATCAAATGATGTGCTTCATCGACCACGAGTAAATCAAACCCAGCTTCAATGGCTTGCTCGCGCAAATCATCATGGTCAACCATTAAATCAACGCTGGCAATAATGCATTGCTCAGTTAAGAATGGATTGAGTTCTGGATCATGTTCTTTAATAGATGCGGTACGTGTTAAATCAAACAGAGAGAATTGCAAGTTAAAACGACGGCGCATTTCAATCATCCACTGATACTGTAGAGAATCAGGGACTAAAATAAGAATTCGTTCTGAGCGACCGGTTTTAAGCTGTTGGTGGATAATTAAGCCAGCTTCAATTGTTTTACCCAAGCCCACTTCATCGGCAAGTAAAACACGAGGTGCAAAACGCTTACCAACTTCGTGTGCAATATAAAGCTGATGCGGAATTAAACCAACTCGCGCACCAATCATACCGCGTAGAGGGCTATTCTGCATTTGTGCTTGCATGAGCATCGCTTCAATACGCAGGTCATACCACTCTTTATAGTCGACCTGACTTGCAAGCAAACGATCTAGAGGTTTCGACAACTGAATTTGCGCACCGATACGTGTTTCATTCAGCGCTTTACGATCTTGTTCACCATTTTCTAAGGTACGAACAACGTTGTAACGCAAAACGCCATGTCGGTCTTCAACAGATTCAACAATCCACTTCTTGCCTTCTTGATCTTGAACTTCATCATTTGTGTTAAAGATGATACGAGATAGTGGAGCATTATTACGTGCATATACACGTGTCTCATCACTTTTGGGGAATAAAATGCTGACAGATCTTTCATCTACATCAATAAGTACACCTAAACCGAGCTCAGTCTCTGTGTCTGATAGCCAACGTTGACCAATAGCATACTGCTGCAATTTTTCCACCTTTCTCTCAAGTTCGCACTACATATTGTACGATGCAAATTAGCTTATTTTTGCATCTTTTTATGTAGTCTTTAAAGCAAAATTTTGAAGCAAAAACCAATTAAATCGTTTTGCTACAAAAAATCACGCATTAAAATTTTTTACATTAAAACGGTACAGGACAGTCAAAAGTTAATATTTCTGCTGTGACAGGATGATTAAAACTTAACTGTTTGGCATGCAAACACAAACGCGGAACAAGTTGCTGCTCCGGTGTTGCATACAGCGTGTCACCTACAATTGGATGCCCAAGATATTGCATGTGTACACGGAGTTGATGGGATCGACCCGTAATTGGTGTTAATTTCACACGCGTTACAGGTTGTCCCTGAATCTGAAAATTTTCTAGAACCTGCCAATGGGTTAAAGCAGGCTTATTGTGAGAAGCATCGACAATATGTAAAGGTGGTCGGCTTGGATCATAGATAACGGGAATATCTACAGTCCCCTCACCCTCTAAATGACCAGCGACGAGTGCTTCATATATTTTTGAAGTCTGACGGTCTTGGAATTGGCGTGCAATCGCACTTTGACCACGCTTAGATAAACCAAATACCAAAATACCGGAAGTGTCTCGATCTAGACGGTGAATGAGCAAAGTTTTAGGCTCAATCGCAACCAACCTTGTCAGAACGCTATCATGTAAATCACCCTTACCCGGAACACTCAAGATGTCCGAAGGTTTATGAATCACCATAAAATCATCATCACGATAGATCAGATGTTCACTTAGAAAATCACTCAAAGTTGTATTCCCAAGGTAAGATGAAAAACAAGCGGGCAATAATAAAAAGCTTACGTCCGAATTACAATGCCGTTCGGGTAAATTAACAGCATAATTTGCAAATATTATGGCGCACGTTGGGTCTATGGTGAGTCAATGCTTCAATAACTGCATAATATGTTGCAAGGTAGGTGCTTGCATCACCTCTTCAGCGCTCAGGCTTGCACCGTTCGCACGCCATAGGTCGACTAGATAATTCACAGCAGATTGATTTAATTCGTAGTTTCCTAGATCAATTTCAGGGTGAATTTCCATAGGGTGCCGTCCAATCTGTTCAGCAATCACCAATAAAATTCCTTTATCCGACAGAATATATTCAGACGGCGCACTTAAAGACCATGAGCGCATTAAGGTCTGTGTATTTAAATGTTTTATATGGTCAAAACTGATCTTTTCAACCCATTGGATATGTTGCTCTAGATTAGCCGCCAAGATCGCATCATTTACAATAGCTACATAATCGGTAATAGATAAAACAAGCTGCATGACCTGTTTAAAAAGAGGTGACAAATTGCCTGCCATCACAACTTGGGCTTTACTATTTGATGACAGCCGCTGACCAAGCTGCAACATGGTTTGCTGAAGCTGAGATGCATCAATAAAAATAACTGGAATTTCGAGCGCCTGTGCTCATTTACTTAGCAATTCTAAATGATCGGCTAGTGGCTGCCCTGCCCAATCCGGTAAAACTTTAAATTCATTTAGCCCAACCATCAACAAAATACTTTGCGTAGACTCAATTGACCAATTTGAAGTATTTGCTGCTAATTGGATTTTTCGAGGTAAAGGATAAAACATTGTTCTCTACAAATAAAAAATAGCTCAAATTAAAAAGCCCGTTTTAAACGGGCCTTTTTGCTTACTTCATTTCAGCGAATGTTTCTTTTGCAGCCTGAATCGTATATTCGATATCTTCATCAGAATGAGCAGATGAAATAAAACCTGCTTCAAATGCTGACGGTGCCAAGTTTACACCACGCTTTAACATGCCATGGAAAAACTTTTTGAAAGCTTCAATATCACACGCCAACATAGAGTCGAAGCTTGTAATGTCTTCTTGATCGGTAAAATACAATCCGAACATTGCACCAGCTTGCTGAGTTTTAAATGGAATACCCGCCTCATCAGCTGCTGCTTGTAAACCTGCAAGTAACTTTTCAAGTTGAGCTGATAAGTTGCTGTAAAAGTCTGGTTGACGTAAATGTTTGAACATCTCAATACCAGCACGCATAGCGAGTGGATTACCAGATAAAGTACCTGCTTGGTATACGCCACCTAAAGGTGCGATGCATTCCATGATTTCACGTTTACCGCCAAATGCACCTACGGGTAAGCCAGCACCAATAATTTTACCCAAAGTCGTTAAGTCTGGTTTAACGTTATAAACCGATTGAGCGCCACCCAAAGCAACACGGAAACCTGTCATGACTTCATCAATAATAAAGACAGATTTATATTCATCACACACATCACGAATGGCTTGTAAGAAACCGTCAATTGGTTTCACCATATTCATGTTACCTGCGACAGGCTCAATAATTACACCAGCAATTTCATGACCGAACTTAACAAAACATTCTTTTAATGCAGCAATATCGTTGTATGGTAGCGTTAAAGTGTGTTTAGCAAAGTCAACCGGAACACCTTTTGAAGTTGGTTCACCTTCACCCAAAGTGAGTAAACCAGAACCTGCTTTTACTAACAGCGAGTCAGAATGCCCATGGTAGCAACCTTCAAACTTCACAATTTTGTCACGGCCAGTGTAACCACGCGCTAAACGAATAGCCGTCATGGTCGCTTCTGTACCCGAGTTCGTCATACGCACCAATTCAATTGATGGCATGATTTCACAGATAATATCTGCCAATGTTGTTTCGTGTACGGTCGGTGCACCAAAACTTAAACCATCTTCTGCGGCTGTTTGTACTGCTTTAATAATTTCTGGATGAGCATGGCCCAAAATCATTGGTCCCCAAGAACCAACATAGTCAACATAACGCTTACCATCCACATCCCACAAATATGCACCTTTGGCTTTCTCGATGAAAACAGGTGTTCCTCCAACGCCATTAAAGGCACGTACCGGAGAGTTCACACCACCTGGAATGTGTTTGCTGGCTTGTTTAAATAACTGTTCTTGCTTTGGAGATAAACTCATGGAAATGCTCGTCTTAAATATCTAAAAAATAATTTTGAAAGCTTAAGAAAATAATTGTGCCCACGCCTGTACACGGGCAGGAATTTCAGCAGTTGATCGGCCTAATATATCACTAATGACGGCACACAGGTCAGCCCCAGCCTCAATCACAGGTTTTGAGTTTTCAACAGTTAAACCGCCAATAGCACAAATCGGTAGATCATATTGAATCGCTGCCTGCTTAATCACTTCTATGCCAACATTACCTGCTTCAGGTTTTGTAGAGGTCGCATAGACAGCACCAAATGCAATATAAGTTGCACCATCTGCAATCGCCTTTTGGGCAAGCTCTAGAGAGTTCAAGCAAGTACGACCGATAATGACATTATGTGGTAACTGAGATTTTGCATCTGTAATTTCACCGTCACTTTGCCCTAAATGCACACCTAAACCAAACTGAGCAGCCAGTTCTAGGTCATCATTAATCACAAAAGGAACCTGATATTTTTCACATAAAAGTTTGATCTGTTCAACTTCAGCAGGTTGGTTGGATTTTTCTATTTTTTTACGGCGGTACTGTAAAATTGCGACCTGTTTAGTTGCGAGCGCGACATCTAGTTTTTCTAATAATAATTGGATTGGGTCATCGTTGGTAATGAGATATAAACCGCGCATACTCTACTCTTGCTTTAAAAAACTTCGCTAGTATAACGGATTTATGGGTCATCATAAGTACCGATTGATATGGGCTTACCAGTACCAATCGGTCTATTAAGAATAGAAATAAAAAATTAACTTGGAATTTTATCGTGTTTGCGATCAATCAAACTCAAACGACCACGTGCAACATCAGATAACATGCGCCAATCTGAAATAAAGCTATAAAAAGGTTGCTTAAAACTCGCAGGTTTATTTTTTTCAAACACAAAATGTCCAACCCAAGCGTTTGCGTAACCCGCTACCAAACCATAGAGTACATATTTGGCTTGTTTTTTACGAATGGCTTTAGAAAAAAAGTATATGCCAATGCTACTACCCACCACATGTAAGCGTCTGCTCATGATGTTACGGTGTTCAGTTAAGTAAAAACGATAAAATTCCTGATAATTTTTAATCGGTAATTCAAACTCTGGCTGAGCTTCATGATTAAAGTTTATGGGTGCATTCACGATCATCTTCCTGATTTTTATTTGATCAAAACGTCACCTGATTATATACCGAAATAAAAGTGTAGCGTCATATGTTTGATTGTAACTTTCTCTATCAAAACCATTACTTTTAGTACTAAGCTATTATACTCATTCAAGATAGTTTAAATAACTGATTCAGGGAGATACATTATGGTTGAAGTTGAGCTTAAGTTTCAGTTACCTGAATCGAAGAAAAAATCTGTTCAACAATACTTAAAAAAGCATAAAGCACAGCAGATTCATCTACAGGCAAAATATTACGACACCCCCGATCGGTTACTCGCAAAAAATGGCATGGCGCTACGTTTGCGTAAAGAAAATGATCTTTGGGTCCAAACCTTTAAAGCTGCTGGTCAAAGCCATTTACACCGTGTTGAAGAAGAAATTTTTTTAGGCAAATGTGACCAAGAACCTGATTTAAACCTTGAATTATATCAAGACAATAAAGTAGTGACTGATTTACTTAATACAGCCCTAGGCAAAGAAGCTAAAAAATTAAGTTTGCAATTTGAAACGGATGTACAGCGCACTTATCATATGTTTGAAGCAGACAATACAGCGATTGAAGTTTGCCTTGATGACGGTGTAGTAAAAACCGCAACTGCTCAAAGCATAATTTGCGAAGTTGAATTTGAACTCAAGCAAGGCGCAGTGAAAACACTTATTCAGTTTGCACAGCAATGGATTAATCGTTATACGCTTTGGCTTGATGTAAGAAGCAAAGCCGAGCGTGGTAATTTATTAGCGCTGGAGCAAGCTGTTTCACCAGCTGTTCATGCCAAAGCGCTAACATTAAATAAAGATATTACTGCTGAACAGGCCCTCAAAAAGATTGTCGAAAACTGTTTAGGACAATTCTTACCGAATATGGCAGCAATTGCCGATGGCATTGCCGAAGCTGAACATATTCATCAGGCACGTGTGAGTTTGCGCCGTTTACGTAGCGCACTTAAACATTTTTCTAGCTGGTCAAACGAGGTAAATCCTCTTTGGGAAGAACAAATTGCTGAGCTTTTCCGTCAGCTTGGAGACACTCGTGATGAAGATGCTATTCGCACCGAAGTGTTACCAATCATTAAGCAACACGGTTCACCTGAGCTTTTACTACCCGTTTCAGCACAGCCATTAAAAGACCTCTCAATACTCTTTACATCTTCGGACACGATTAAACTATTACTCGATTTATTAGCATTTGCGTATTCAGAAGAAGATCCAAAGTCCAAAACAGGTGGCTTAAAAAAACATATTAAAAAGAGTTTAGATAAGTTACATCATAAAGTGATCAGCAATGCTGAACATTTCTCTGAGCTTGAAGTTGCTGAACAGCACAAAATACGCAAGACAGCTAAGCAATTACGTTATTGTGTTGAGTTTATTTCAAGTCTTTATCCTGACAAAAAAGTACAGCAATATTTAAAACAGCTACAACCTGTACAAAATACTTTAGGTCAATATAACGATTTGTTTATTGCTGAAGGTATTTTTAATAAAGCTGTCGAAAATGACTCGTCTTTCTGGTTTGCATTAGGCTGGGTAAAAGCCAAACAGCCTCACTTACAAAAGCGGTCCGCCAAAGCTTTACAAACTTTTAGTCAGGCTGAAACGTTCTGGTAATTTATAAAAAGTCGCTGTAAACGTGCAGCGACTTTTTATCGATACTTACCAAATACTTTCCATACACCGTTATCTGCTAACGGGTCATTATAGCTATCACTACGTTGCTTTCTTGGCTTATCACGGGCATCGACCAATTTAAAATGCGGCTCAACCCCTAACACAATACCATTGGTATAAAAACGTGAACGGGTATATTCACTTTGGCCATGTTGGAATACATAAGTTCTTAAATCGATAAACTCACGATGAGCTACCAGTGCAGCAGTATCATCACTCTGCAACCATTCTTGCATCGTAAAAATCTGGTCTGTTTCGAACTGCCCACATTTTTCAATTAAGCTTGCAACACCACGGAAAGTCTTAGATTCCTTAGCTCGTGTTTTATTAATCCGAATTCGGTCTACATGAAAAAAGAACAACGGTAAATTTAAATGACTTGGCAAATGAATCGCATCTGGTAATTCATCTTCCATAAATGGCTGAAAAAGTTCTTGTGCCCTTTCAATTAAACCTTGCCATTGTTGATAATAGGTTTCGACTTCTTGTTGTAAACCATAATAGATCGGCAGCCCTTCCACATGTTCTAAATATTGAGGCGGGAAAATATGCTGTCGTAATAAAGCGATATCCGTTTTTAAACTTTGAATAGCAATTGCATCTTGCATATTAAACCTCCCGATACTTAGGCTATTTACAGACTAAGGCAAAGGTTTTGTTTCCGCAAGGCTTTGCCTATAATAAGCAGCTCTATTTTTGCGGGAATAAGTCATGTCTCAAAAGATCAATGCAACAGATGTTACTGAAGAAGAAGCTTTAAATGCGGTTTTCTTTGAGCGTGCGGATGAATTTATCAAACAAGCGAATGATTTTTGTCGCCCGCCAAAAGGTGAAAAACCAGATCCAGCTGAACTCCGTGGTCAAGTAAGTGCGGCAATGTTATTTGCTAGTGCCCGTTTTAACACATGGGTAGCAGCAAATAACTTTAAAGATGGCGATGAAATGCGTGATGCTAAAGATCAAGTCATGTCTTATCTTGTGCAACAATTTCAAATGATGCTTGAAGATAATTTCGATGAATATTGTGAACAATTCGAAAATTATTTACGTTTCCGTAAAAATGAAGATTTTCACGCGCATAAACATGATCATTAATATGATTTAAATACCCAAATAAAAAGCCACGATTGAGTGGCTTTTTATTTATAAAGAAGACTTTATTTTTTTGCTGCCTGACCATATTGGTCAGCCATAACCTCGACTAAATGTTCAGGTTTAATATATTTTTTAATTGCTGCATTTACGTCTGCAACAGTCAGTTTAGTTAACTCTTGGTCATGTCGAACACGGTCTTGTAATGTTTTACCAGACTCAAGCTGGAGATTTAACATACCATGAATATTACGTTCATCTTCTAATGCCGTAACTCGTTTCTTCATGATATCTGCTTTAGCAGCTTCAAGCTCTTGCTCTGTCACACCATTTTTCAACAAGTCATTTAACACTTTATGTATTGAGGCAGAAACTTGCGCTGAGCGACCCGAAGTGTAATTTGCGCTAATGCTTAAAGCCCCAACATTCGTATCACGATCAAGTTGCAACCCACTTCCAAAACCATACACTAATGCATTTTTCTCACGAAGCTCTTGAGCCAAGCGTGATGAAATTTGAGACTCACCTAAAATATAATTCAGTAAAATTAAAGCAGATGCATCTGGATGGTTTTTCCCAACTGGCAGTGAAAGCACGCTTTGGTAACTACCAAATTCGCGCTGCTCAGATAAAACATGAACTTGCTGTGCTGGAAAATCGACATGATTAATCAAGATTTTTTGATAAGGCTGTTTACCATTCCAACGACCAAATTCCTGATTAAGTAATTTCTGCATTTTTTTCGCATCAAACTTGCCCGTAATCGCGATTTGAGCATGGTTCATTGCAAAGAAACGCTCGTACAACTCTTTCACTTGCTCTTGAGTTGCGTTTTTCAATTGCTGTTTTGCCAGTTCAGGTTCAAAGTGATAACGCAAATCACCTGGTTGATATTCTTCAAGCAAACGTGAAAGTGTTAAACCAGCCACGACATCTGGCTCGGTATAAGGACGATCAAGGCTTGATAAACTTTGCGATTTAATTAAATCAAATTGAGATTGCTCAAATTTCGGATTTTTCATCACATCAAGAACAAACTTGAAATACTCATCAAATTTTTCTGATTTAGATTGAATGTTAATGGTCATGCCATTGCCATCGGCACTTGCATAAGCAGCCCCGCCCGCATCAATCGATTTATCGGCAATATCCTGCAAGCTATATTTATCGGAACCACGTAGTAATAAATATGAGGTTAAATCGACTACCGTACCTTTATTAAATAAAGATTTCTCTGTTCCGAAATCCATCGTAATTGTGGCATAAGTACGATCATCACGTGTTTCAACTGGGAATAAAGCATACTTCATTCCATTTTTCAGCTTTCCACGGATAATCTTTTTCTCATTACTTTCTACATACTGTTTTGAAGTTTTTAAAAACTCAGTAACTTCTTGTTGATAGGCTTTCGGGTCTTTTAAAGGTTCTGCCTGTGCTTCCACCTGATCTAAGGTTTTAGGCGCATCTTTTGAGTTTTGTTGTTGAGCTTTCTTCTGGTCTTCAGGTGTTGGCAAAATATCACCGTCAATACGATGCTCAGCAACAAGGAACTGTTTTAAAGTTTGATTCACATCATCTAGCTTAACGTTTTTTACCGAATCTAGATCTTTAAAATATTGATCCCATTGCTCACCAGCGACCGTGTAATCACTTAAACGCGACCCAAGTGCTACCGCATCTTTAGTGATTAAGTCGCCTTGAGTTTTCATTAAACTCTTAACACGATTTAATTCAACTTCAGTAAAAGGCTTTCCTTTTTCAATACCCGCTAGCAAAGAGCTTTCAACTTTTTTAGGGTCATTACTTGGCGCATAAATGGCGCCCAGGAATACCACATTAAAATCTTGGTCTAACCAAGTACTAGCTTCAACATTTGTGGTAATGCCTGTTTCAACCATGTTCTGATATAAATGACCACTTGGTTGCATGGTATATAACAAAGGAGCTAAAGCGAGTGTCGGCTGAATTTTGGTATTTTTACCATTCATATAGATATGGAATTTAGCGAGATCGCTCCCCTTTTTCACCACGAACTGACGATTTTTTATTTTTGTAGAGTCGAGTACAGGAATCTGTACAGCCTTCGGAACTTCTCGTGCCACGATTGGACTAAAATATTGATCAATTGTTTTTAATACATCTGTTTTATCGAATTTACCCGAAACAACCATGACAGCATTATTCGGTGCATACCAGCTACGATAAAAACGGTCTAGCTCAGGCATTTTAATAGATTTAAGCTCAGGTAAATCACCAATCGGTAAACGACCTAAATATTGATTGCCATAAGCCGATTTCCACATTTGGTCCATTAAAACAGCAAAAGGCTGATCCATGCGGACTTCACGTTCACGCTTTACGATTTCAATTTCAGAAGGAACAAATTTTTCTTGTAGAACCAATTTATCCATACGTTCAGATTCAAGATACAACACTTCATTGAGTGCAGTCTTTTCCGGACGAACGATATTGGTATACTTGGTCGAATAATAATCTGTGCTTGCGTTCGTCATCAGCGTATATTGATCTAAACGACGCTGGAATTCTTCCCCTTTAACATTTTTTGTCCCCTTAAAAGCCAAGTGTTCAAGTAAATGAGCTAAGCCGCTTTTACCTTGCGGATCATTTAATGAACCTGTTAAATAAATGGTATTAATAAAGATTTTATTTTCTTTGTCATTCGGTGCAAGTACAATCCGAAAACCGTTATCTAATTTATATTCCTCAATATTTTGCTTGCTTTTTACTAGTGTGGTTTGTGCCCAAGACGCAGCACTTAAACTAAGAATACATAGGGAGAGAGTCAGTTGTTTAAACTGCATAAACATATAAATACCAATTAATTTGAATAATAAAAAATCAATAGTTGTGGGACTATAGTAGGAAATTTAAGCTGACATTAATAGTAAAGTTTTGAAAAAAAAGCCGTTTATTTAAACGGCCTTATATTTTAAAGAAAAATTTCAGCTTGCATATAAAGTTTCCCATATCCTGAAATTTCAATACGTTCTTCAGACAGAACATTGCAATATAAAATGCCTCCACGACTAGAAGCCTGATAAGCCAAAATATTATTTTTCCCAAGCTTTTCTACCCATAACGGCGCTATTGCCGTATGAATTGAACCTGTAACCGGGTCTTCATCGATGCCCGCGACAGGTGCAAAATAGCGAGAGACACAATCATATTGCTGGTCGGCTTTTGATGTTATTGCAACATCCACATCATTTGCTGTAACAGCAGTACGTAACTTACCTAATTTTTTTAGCAAATTCATGTCTGGTTTTTCATCTAATACATCTTGAACTGACTCATATTCAATGACGTAGGCGTAAGGATTTTGATAAACCGCTTTAAAAGGTTTGCTTAAAGCTTGACGTAAAATAGCCGGATAATCTTCAACTTGATGAGCTTTACAAATTGGAAAATTCATTCTAATTTTGCCGTCTTCATCTTGATGAACCACAAAAAGACCTAAGTTTCGTACATGAAAATTAATCGTCTTTT
The DNA here is from genome assembly GCF_059416285.1 of Acinetobacter sp. GW821-FHT09D10. NCBI lineage: Bacteria > Pseudomonadati > Pseudomonadota > Gammaproteobacteria > Moraxellales > Moraxellaceae > Acinetobacter > Acinetobacter sp. GW821-FHT09D10. The sequence continues at coordinate 208,127 of NZ_JBWKOW010000006.1, read as the reverse complement.
TCTTAGTAAAATCTTTAAATATTACAAAAGCACTTGCAAGGGTGGCATGCCCACAAAAATCAGCTTCAACTGTTGGAGTAAACCAACGGATTTCATAATTTTCAGAGTCTATGATTTTTACAAAAGCAGTTTCAGACAAGTTATTTTCAAGTGCTATCTTCTGCATTAAATCTGTATCTAGCCATTCTTTTTCAACAACCACAGCGGCGGGATTTCCACGAAATAACTCTTTTGTAAAAGCATCGACTTGATACATTTTCATGATATTCAACTCTTTTAAATTAATTCATTGTCTTCAATTTTTTTAAATATAAACAGACACAGATTTTTAAAAATTAGCATTACAGCCATTATTCACACATAAAAAAACGACCCAATCCAATGAGATTGAGTCGTCTCTTACAGTTTATTAATGATGTGTTAATTCAATTTCATCTTCACTGTTTAATATTTCTTTATCTGTCTGGCCCATAAATTGACTGGTAACAACACCCGCAGTCATTGAACCATTTACGTTTAACGCAGTACGTCCCATATCAATTAATGGTTCAATTGAAATAAGAAGCGCAACCAAAGTTACAGGTAAGCCCATTGCAGGAAGTACGATCAGTGCAGCGAAAGTTGCACCACCCCCTACTCCAGCTACACCAATTGAACTTAAAGTCACAATACCGACTAACGATGCAATCCACATTGGATCTAGCGTATTAATTCCCATTGTTGGCGCAACCATTACCGCTAGCATTGCTGGATATAAACCAGCACAACCATTTTGGCCAATTGTCGCACCAAAAGAAGCAGAGAAACTTGCAATAGATTCAGGAATACCTAAACGACGAGTTTGTGCTTCGATACTGAGCGGAATACTTGCAGCGCTTGAACGGCTGGTAAATGCAAACGTTAAAACTGGAGCAACTTTCTTAAAGAATTTAAGTGGAGAAACACCGGTAAGCGTCAAAATAATGGCATGTACGACAAACATAATCGCCAAGCCTAGATAAGACGCCACCAAGAAACCGCCTAAGTTTAAGATATCTGCTACGTTAGAACTTGCCACAACTTTGGTCATGAGTGCAAAAACACCATAAGGTGTAAGCGTCATCACCAAACGAACCAATTTCATTACCCAAGACTGTAAAGTCTGGATTGCAGTTAAAATACGCTGACCTTTTTCTTCATCATCTTTCATTAGGTTGAGTGCTGCTATACCTAAGAAGACGGCAAAGATAACCACACTAATAATTGAAGTTGGGTTGGCACCAGTTAATTCAGCAAATGGATTACTTGGAATAAAGGAAAGAATAAATTGCGGCACACTTAAATCGGTAACTTTGCCTACATAATCTGTATTAATGGCAGTTAAGCGTGCAGTTTCAGCAGCACCTTGCACCAAGCCTTTTGCCGTTAAGCCAAACAGGTTAGTAACAAATACTCCTACGAGTGCAGCAATCAGCGTTGTAAATAGTAAAGTACCAATCGTGTAAAAACTGATTTTGCCTAAAGACGATGCTTGGTGTAATTTTGCAACCGCTCCCAAAATAGACACAAATACCAAAGGCATGACGACCATTTGTAAAAGTTTTACATAGCCATTTCCAACGATATTAAACCAGCTAATAGATTCAGCAAGAATCGGATGGCCACCGCCATAAATCAAATGTAGTCCTAAGCCAAACACCACACCTAGAATTAAGCCAGCCAGAACTTTTTTTGATAAGCTCCAGTCCGTTTTACGTGTTTGGGCGAGTAAAAATATTAACCCGACAAAAACCACAATATTGATGATTAAGGGTATATTCATTCCCAAACTCCAAATTATTGCTTGTGTCATCTTTCAAGGGGGCATATTTGACCATAGCCGGCCTATATAAACTACCCTTTTCAACAATTTTATAGCATCAAGATGATTACAAACCTGCGTGAGAATATAAAATGACTTTTTAATACATATATATCACTTTTAATTTATAAATTACGTAAGATATTTATGTATAAAAATCAGCCTCTACTTAAGCAACCTTTAATTCAAATTGTTGCTCAATAAAATAAATAAATTGCTTTAAATTAGTTCCCCATGTTTCTGGTAACTGGGCAACTAAATATGTAGTGAAAAAAGCAGACTCCGTATTTAGTCCAAAACAATTGATGGACACTTTATCTGCAACTTTTGCCAGATAAGACTTAGGTAATAAAGCAAAACCTACACCCAATTCTACACAACTCACAATTCCGTCAAGACTGCCCATTTCCATAATTTGCGAAGGTGGAATACTAAAGTCATTCAAGAAAAGTTCTATAGCATGTCGATATGAGCAACCTTGCCGAAATGCTATAAACCTTGTTTTTGCAAGGGTTGCCATGTCTGGAAAGCTCTCTTGTTGCTTAGGGCAAACCAGAACCAGCTCTTCATGCCACACAGGAAAACTATATAACTCAGGAATGGAATGTTTAGAAGCCACAAAAGCACAGTCCAATTTCCCCTGATGTACAGCATTTAATAAATAACGTGTCGGATGAGTTTGGAGCTCAATCGGTAAAGTAGGATATTGCTGCATACATTGATTGAGTAACTGTGGCAAACGTATTGCAGCAGTAGTCTCCATACTTCCAAGTCGGATTGATTCAGCAGGATCAATTCCACCTTCTTGAAAGATTTTTTTAGCTTTATGGTGTAGTGCAAGCATTTGAACAGCATAACTATGTAGCTGTTGTCCTGCATTGGTTAGTGTCACTGGGTTATGGCGATTTAATAAAATCACACCCAACTCTTCTTCAAGTTTTTTTATATGGCTCGTGATATTCGATTGAACGGTATACATTTTTTGTGCAGCTAATGAAAAACTTCCACTCTCTGCGACCGCCAAGAAAAACTCTAGTGACTTTAATAACATTACACTATCTCAAAACAAGATAACTATCATCTTATTAAATCATTTTTAATGATGACAAAACTAGCTTTTAATAATAAAAAAATTGAGAGTCTTCTCATGTCTACGTTTTATCGAATGAGCTTACTTGTCTTTTTGGCAACTTGTTTGGGTATTGGAGTGTTCAGATTTTCCTATACTGCGCTCATGCCCATCATGATTGAGCAATATCACTGGACCCATGATTTTGCCAGCTTCTTAGGGAGTGCAAATTTATTGGGATATCTCATTGGTGCCTTATTGGCGTTATTGAGTATTAAAGAAAAGTACATCCCATCCATGATCGTACTCTCAACTATTGCCGGTAGCCTCAGCCTCCTATGCTGCTCATTCCTGGATATGCCTCTAGCATGGTTCATTTTCTGGCGTACGGTTTCTGGTATTGCTGGCGGCTTACTTATGATTTTAGCCCCAAGCTTTGCCATGAAATACATTCCCACCACGCAAAGATTAAAAGTTAATTTTTTAGGATTTAGCGGGATTGGCGTGGGTGTGTTATCTGCCACCATTATTATCCCTGTACTTGAAAATATACCTGTGCATTATGTTTGGGATATTTTTGCGGGCATCTCCATATTAGGAAGCGTACTGCTTTATCAATTATTAAGTCGTAATTCTGCTCAGGTGATTAAGCCGCATTCTACCAACCTGCAAGTCTCACAAAAATCACGTTTAGGTCTTGTCATTATTATTGCCTATATGTGCAGTGCCTTTGCTTATATTCCTCACTCTCTATTCTGGATGGATTATTTATCTGGAACTTTGCATTTTTCATTAGAGCAAAGGAATTTATTTTGGGTTCTCTATGGAGCAGGAAGCTGCATTGGTGCATTTGTCGCTTATTGCTTAAGCCGTCTAATGGGATATTTACACACCATTAAATGGTTATATGCCATTTACTGTCTAGCTGTTGTTTTACCTTTCTTTTCCCAGACCACTTCTTTGCTCGCTTTATCTTCCCTTCTTACAGGATTGCTGACTCCCGCAACGGTGTTTATTAGCTCTTATAGTCTGCTACAGATTTACGAACAGCGTTATCAAAAGCTCTGGAGCCTTGCCACGATTGGATTTGCTAGCACTCAGCTTTTAGGTGGTGTCGTCATTAGTACTTTGCATCATTTGCACTGGTCTTATGCACATCTCTTTCTTCTGGGTGGAATCGTTCTACTCTTTGCAGTTTGCCTTTTACTTCCTGTACGTCCTACTTACATCTCAATTCTCGGAGAAACCGAATCATGAAATCTCTGTTCTTCCCCCTATTTTTAATTGCCTTTATTCTTTTTATTCAGGCCCTAGATCAGAGTTATCAAAAGAAAGTCGGCATCACGAAGACCACGAAGCACCCTGAATTTTTGCAATAAAAAAAGCCCTCAACCGAGGGCTTTTTTATAGAAGATTACTCTCCCATATGTTTTATAATCGCATCACCAAATTCAGAACAACGTAACAAGGTTGCACCCGGCATTAAACGCTCAAAATCGTAAGTTACGGTTTTAGCGGCGATCGCTCCAGAAATTCCTTTAATGATCAGATCAGCAGCTTCTGTCCAGCCCATATCACGTAACATCATTTCCGCAGACAAAATGATAGAACCTGGGTTTACTTTATCTTGACCTGCATATTTAGGCGCAGTGCCATGAGTTGCTTCATAAACTGCAATTGCACCACCAATATTTGCACCCGGTGCAATACCAATGCCACCTACTTCTGCTGCCAGCGCATCGGAAATATAGTCACCATTTAAATTAAGCGTTGCAATAACAGAGTAATCAGCTGGGCGCATTAAAATTTGTTGTAAGAAAGCATCTGCAATCACATCTTTAATGATGATGTCTTTACCAGTTCTTGGGTTTTTAATTTTAACCCATGGGCCGCCATCAATCAGTTCTCCACCAAAACGATCAAGCGCCAGCTCATAGCCCCATTCTTTGAATGCCCCTTCGGTATATTTCATGATATTACCCTTGTGAACAAGCGTCACCGAAGGCTTATCATTTTCGATCGCAAACTGAATGGCTTTACGTACTAAACGCTGTGAACCTTCTTTCGATACGGGTTTAATTCCAATACCACAGCCTTCTGGGAAACGGATTTTTGTCACACCCATTTCTTCTTGAAGGAATCTAATGACTTTCTTAGCCTCTTCTGAATCAGCTTTCCATTCAATCCCTGCATAGATATCTTCCGAATTTTCACGGAAAATGACCATGTCTGTTAATTCAGGATGTTGAACTGGTGAAGGTACGCCTTCAAACCAACGCACTGGACGTACGCAAACATATAAATCTAATTCTTGGCGTAAGGCAACGTTGAGTGAACGAATACCGCCACCCACTGGTGTCGTTAAAGGACCTTTGATTGAGACAACGAACTCACGAAGTGCTTCAAAAGTTTCTGCCGGCATATAGCTGCCATAAATTTTATTGGCTTTTTCACCGCAATACACTTCCATCCATTCGATTGAGCGCTTGCCACCATAAGCTTTTAAAATAGCAGCATCTACGACTGCTTTCATGGTTGGTGTAATATCCACACCAATACCATCACCCTCAATGAAAGGAATAATTGGATGATTTGGTACATTCAGTGACAGGTCTGCATTTACTTTAATTTTGTCGCCATCTGCAGGAACCACGATCTTCTGATAACCCATTATGTGAATTCTCCCTTTTATAATACTTAATTAACTAAAAATAATTATCGATACACAATACTTTCAACTCTTCTTAACGCATAATAGCTTAATTGAAATTAATCATTTTTGGGATTTATATGAGAAATAATAAGATTTCTCACTTAAATAAACCTCAATGTTTTCTCTAGTTATTTGAAAGAAGAAGTCATTTTTTATGAAAATTGTCATTCTCAACAAACCATATGACGTTCTCTCCCAGTTTCGTAAAGACGAAGCGCATATGACCGTCTCTGACTTTGTTGATGACCCGACTTTGCGTTTGGCAGGCCGTCTTGATATGGACTCTGAGGGTTTAGTTTTTTTAACTGATCATGGTGGTCTGAATCAGTTCATTACTAACCCTGCAAATAAAAAATACAAAACGTATTTAGTTCAAGTTGATGGCGATGTAACTGAAGAAGCGCTTGAGCAGCTTCGTAAAGGTGTAGAACTTAATGATGGTATGACGCTTCCTGCTACAGCCATTAAAGTAAGTGAACCAGAATGGTTATGGGAACGTAACCCGCCTGTACGTTTTCGTGCAAACATTCCAACATCTTGGATCGAAATTTCAATTTGCGAAGGCCGTAACCGTCAAGTTCGTCGTATGACTTCTGCGGTAGGTTTTCCAACTTTACGTTTAATTCGTACGAAAATTGGTTCAATTGATTTAGTTCAACTCGGTTTAAAACCTGGTGATGTTAAAGAAATTGAGCCTTTGCTTTACCCTGATTTTAAAGATGTTCCAGCTGAAGAACCTTATCGTTCACGTTCATACGTGAAAAAACCAGGTGGTACTGGCGGTAAACCAATGGTTCGTAAGAATAAAGACGGTTCTACGAAAAAGTCTGGTACAAAACGTATTTGGCAAATGGATGAAGGTGAAAAACCTCGTCGTAAAACCAATGGTACAACTCGTCCAAATGCTAAAGCACCACGTGGTCGTGGCCGCAATGATCGATAAGATTTAAACTTTTAAAAGCTCACATCAGTGGGCTTTTTTAATGCCCTTTATTTTTCTAAAAAAACCGGTGCATATGCACCGGCCTTTAAGCTATTTACTAACGAGTTAGTAATTAAGCCTCAACAGTTGCAAGAGCTGCATTAAATGTAGCACTTGGACGCATTACAGCATCTACTTTTGCTTTATCAATTGCATAGTAACCACCGATGTCAGCAGGTTTACCTTGCACTTGAGCAAGTTCAGCAACAATCTTCGGTTCTTCTTCAGCTAAAGTTTTTGCAAGAGGAGCAAATTTAGCTTTCAACTCAGCATCTTCGTCCTGTGCAGCAAGCGCTTGAGCCCAGTAAAGTGATAAGTAGAAATGGCTGCCACGGTTGTCAATCTCACCCGTACGGCGTGATGGTGACTTACCATTGTCAAGTAACTTGTCAGTCGCTTCATCAAGAGTCTTCGCAAGTAACTTAGCACGAGCATTATTTTCTTTAATACCCATCTCTTCTAAAGACGCTGCTAAAGCAAGGAACTCACCAAGCGAATCCCAACGCAAGTGGTTTTCTTCAACAAGTTGCTGTACGTGTTTTGGCGCTGAACCACCCGCACCAGTTTCGTACATACCACCACCCGCCATAAGCGGAACGATAGACAACATTTTCGCAGAAGTACCAAGTTCCATAATTGGGAACAAATCAGTTAAGTAGTCACGTAAGATGTTACCAGTCACAGAAATAGTATCTAGACCACGTACTACACGCTCAAGTGTGTAACGCATTGCACGAACTTGAGACATGATCTCAATATCCAAGCCATTCGTGTCATGATCTTTTAAGTACTTTTGTACTTTCTTGATCAATTCATTTTCGTGTGGACGGTACGGGTCAAGCCAGAAGATCGCAGGCATGCCTGAGTTACGTGCACGAGTTACTGCAAGTTTTACCCAGTCACGAATCGGAGCATCTTTAACCTGACACATACGCCAGATATCGCCTTCTTCAACATTTTGAGTCAATAACACTTCACCAGTGTCAAGATCGGTAATGTTTGCAATACCAGCTTCTGAAATTTCAAAAGTCTTGTCGTGAGAACCGTATTCTTCAGCTTTTTGAGCCATCAAACCAACGTTCGGTACAGTACCCATAGTCTTCGGATCGAAGTTACCATGCCACTTACAGAAGTTGATCATTTCTTGGTAAATACGAGCAAATGTTGATTCAGGCATAACAGCTTTAGCATCATATTGCTTACCATCAGCACCCCACATTTTACCACCAGCACGGATCATAGCTGGCATAGAAGCATCCACGATGATGTCGTTTGGTGAGTGGAAGTTTGTGATGCCTTTTGCTGAGTCTACCATTGCAAGTGCAGGACGATGTTCTTGACAAGCATGTAAATCTTCAATGATTTCTTCACGTAACGACGTTGGAAGAGTTTCGATTTTCTCGTACAACCCAGCCATACCGTTATTAACGTTAATACCTAATTCGTCAAATAACTTACCGTGTTTTTCGAAAGCTTCTTTGTAATAGATTTTCACACAGTGACCGAAAACAATCGGGTGTGAAACTTTCATCATTGTCGCTTTTACGTGTAGAGAGAATAAAATTCCCGCTTCTTTACAATCATCAAGTTCTTTTTCATAGAAATCACAAAGTGCTTTCTTGCTCATGAACATTGAATCAATGATTTCGCCGTCTTGTAGCGCAACTTTTGGCTTAAGAACAATGCTCTTACCACTGTTCGTGATAAGTTCCATTTTCACATTACGTGCGCGATCAAGTGTCATTGATTTTTCACCATGGTAGAAGTCACCTTCTTCCATATGTGAAACATGAGTTTGTGACCACTGTTTCCATTCGCTCATTGAATGAGGGTGTTTTTTGGCGTAATTTTTAACTGCTGCTGGAGCACGACGGTCAGAGTTACCTTCACGAAGGACAGGGTTTACTGCTGAACCAAGGCACTTGCCATAACGAGCTTTGATTGATTTTTCTTCTTCGGTTGCAGGATTTTCCGGATAATCAGGAATTGCATAACCTTTTGATTGAAGCTCTTTGATACATGCAGTTAATTGCGCAACAGACGCACTGATATTCGGGAGTTTGATAATGTTAGTATCTGGATCTTGTGTAAGACGACCTAGCTCTGCAAGGTTGTCGGATACCTTTTGCTCTTCACTTAGGTATTCAGCGAATTCTGCGAGCACACGTGCAGCTACAGAGATGTCACTTTTAATAATCTCGATGCCAGCTGGCTTAGTAAAGGTCTCAATGATCGGCAGTAGCGAATAGGTCGCCAATAGTGGCGCCTCGTCAGTCAGTGTGTAAATAATAGTTGACTTTTCACCAGCCATATATAGCCCCTTCCGTTTGATTGAGTGTTGAGGACCGAGCTTTTGGCCCAGTGCCTACGAACCGATATGCTTAAATAAAACCCTGAGAGTATCGGCTCTCATTGCCTTCCAGTCAACGAAATATCCAGTGATAACGACATTTCGTAGCGAAATAATACATAATTCAAATATATAGATAATTTTCTGATATCTAAGTCATTGTAATACGCATATTCAGATCACTTTTCAGGCATTAAACATGATTAACTTACATGAGATATCTTTCAGTGTTCTGACAATTATTATACTTTTCATTCAAAATAAACTCAAAGGTAAAACGGATTTCACCATTTGGACATACTTAAAAGTAAAAACCGATGTGCAAAACATCGGTTTTTTATAAACTATTTAGCTTTAATCTAAGCTTTTAACCATTTTTCAGTTTTAGCTTGATCTTCAACGACAAGTTCAACTTCGGTTAAATCAGTTGTAGCGCAATCGACTTCAAAAGATATTAACTCATCACGACGGAAAGCAAATACAGTATAAGTACCACCCTGTTTTGCATACTTCTCGATAAGCTTAGTGGATGCTTTTAAACCATCAATTGCAATAATCACATCATTGGCAGAAATACCTGCTTTTGCTCCAGCGCTCTCACGGCGAGCACTTTGTACAAGCACGCCTTCTGGCTTATCGACAAGTTTCAAGCCTAATGGCAAAGATTTGTCAGTTTTAACTCTATAGCTTAAGCCAAATTCAGGAAGCAACTGATCAAGTGGTAATTCATCAGTCGTGTTAATCAAATGATTAATCTGTTCAGTCCAGTTATCACCCGTCAGTTCTTTACATAAATCAAAAATGGTTCGCTCATTTACTTGCATACCATTTTGAGTATTTTCATATAACCGACGCATTAAAGCATCAAGACTAGAGCCACGTAGGCGTAGACCTAAATCTAGGCACAATGCAACCAAAGCACCTTTATTGTAATAACTGGTACCTGCATTATTTGAGTTTTCATCTTGACGATAAAATTTGATCCAAGCATCAAAACTTGATTCGGCAACTGTTTGAACAAAACGACCTGGGTTTTGTAAATAGCGATCAATTTGTGCTTTGAGTAAATCAAGATAAGACTTCTGAGAAATTACGCCACTGCGCAATAAAATTAGGTCATCGTAATATGAAGTAAAACCTTCAAATATCCAAAGTAAAGAGGTGTAGCCTTCTTGATGCAAATTATAATTTGCAAAGTTTTCTGGACGGATAAACTTTACTAACCATGAATGAAAATATTCATGACTACATAAGCCTAAAAAGCGTTGATAATCTTTAGAAGGTTCAGTTGGTTCATTCGATTTTGGCAAATCGTCGCGTGGTGTAATCAGACTTGTACTATTGCAATGTTCTAATCCACCATAACTATTCCCTGTTGCCATCGTCATAAAGGTATAGTTTTTAAATGGTGCCGAACCGAACATATTTATTTCAGCTGCACAAATCTTTTCAATATCAGCTTTTAAGCGATCAATATTGGTCGTGTGCGAACCAGAAATCACGAACTCATGTTCAATACCATGCGTTTCAAAATTAAAGCGTGTTTGATCAGCCAGTTCAAACGGGCTATCAATCAGTTGATCATAATGATCGGCTTTTAAAGTAAAGCGCCCTTTGACTAGACTTTTTGAAGCTAAGCCGGTTGCTAACTGAAAATGCTTTAACTCATCTGGCAAGAAAACTTCGACTTCACAAGCAGACTGTTCTTGCCCATCTAAAGCCAAACAGACACACGCCGGATTAATATATAGACGCGTCTGGTCTACATATGCACCACGTACAGACAAATCATATGCATAAACATCATATTCAATCGTCATTAATTCGTGATCTGTATTAAATAAACGCCAGCGATTCTTGCTCGTTTTTTTAATGTCTAGCATACGTCCAGCTTCATCATAAGCTTTAACGGATTCAATATGTTTTGAGAACTCTCGAATTAGATAACTACCCGGAATCCACGTTGGCAGCCAAAGTTCCTGATTCGGATTGGCTAAAAAACGAATTGTCACGTGAACAAGGTGTTGTTTGTAATCATCGAACTCAATTTGATAATGCAACATAAATTCTTCAATTTAAAATAAGAACGGCTTCACATTAGATTATCACTTTTTTGTATCGTCTTGCGTAGATGTATTTTTTGGCAACAATTCCCACTAGCCTTCCATAAAAAAAAGGCATAGCATGCTGTTCATCTGTGTCCCGTATTTGCCAGTAAAAGTTAAGGTCATCCGTGAAATTTTTTCTATCTCTTTTTACCCTCTTCAGTATTTTCTGCACCACCCTAACCAATGCTGCGTTACTCAATATTGCACCTGAAAGTGTTGAAGCCGCTGCATGGACTATTGTAGATACTCAATCGGGTCAAATTATTGCCGAGCATAATAGCCATGTGCAGCGCGCACCAGCATCTTTAACCAAAATGATGGTTGCTTATATTGCCTTAAAAGAGATTAAAGCTGGAAAGCTAAAAAAAGAAGAAATCATTACTGCAACACCGGTAGTAAGTGTAGTGCAGTGGGATGAATCACAAATGTATCTTAAAGCTGGTGAACAAATTTCAGTTGATCAGCTATTGGCAGGTTTAATTGTGATGTCTGCGAATGATGCAGCAGTGACTTTAGCTGAAAAAATTTCTGGTGATGTGCCTCACTTTGTACAACGTATGAATCAGGAAGCTCAAGCTTTGGGTATGAAAGATACTCATTTTAGTAATCCTCCCGGAATTACGATGCCTGATCATTACACTACGGCTCATGATTTAAGCTTATTAGGTCAGGCTTTAATTAAACAAACTCCTGAATATTTACATTATTCAAAAATGCCAAGCTTTAGCTACAACCAACGCTTCCATCATGCAACAAACCTTGCATTGAAATATGACCCATCTGTTGACGGTCTAAAAACTGGTTACACTAAAGCAGCTGGTTATAATTTGGCATTAACGGCTTCACGTCCTTCATTCTCATCTGACTTAGCTCAAAGACGTTTATTGGTAATTGTTTTAGGTACACCGAGTGCGGTAAAACGAGCTGAGATTGCAGATAAATTAATGAATCTTGCTTATTCCTATACACGCGATGAAGTCATCATTCCTGAGCAGAAATTAATTGCCGAACTGCCTGTTGTAAAATCGACTTTAAAAATGTTTAAGGTCGCAACAAAGCAGCCGACGATTGTAACGACGTCGCTATATGCAGACCCAGCACCAATTGACTTAAATACTTTTGACAATGTGACTCAACGCATTCAAGTACTTGATAGTAATTTACAGCCAAAAGTGATTGCTCCACTCGAAAAGACTCAAACACATGTAAACATTGAACTAAATGAAAAACAATTAACCGCGCCATTAATGAAAGTCATGAGTTTGGCAACAGTATCTATTTATCAAAACAACCAGCTGATCCGTAGTCTTCAAATTGAAGATAACGTACATATTGAAGAAGCCAATATTTTCCAAAGAATCATGATGTGGTTTTCTAGCCTCTTCTCTATTTTTTCATCGAGTGAACATAGTTCTGCAAAACTCTACCCTGTAGATTCACACTAAAAACATCAAATTGTGCACAGATGCACAATAAATTTTATAAATAAAAGATGGCATAATTCAGCCATCTTTTTTTTATAGAAAAATAATTAGGTGATAAAAATGACCCAAAATTTACATCATATTGTAATTGTTGGTGGTGGTGCTGGAGGCTTAGAGCTTGCGACACAACTCGGTGAAACTTTTGGGAAAACTCATAAAGCGAAGATTACGTTAATTGACCAAAACCTGACGCATATCTGGAAACCTTTACTTCATGAAATTGCTGCCGGATCTTTAAATCCACACGAAGAACAAACTAACTATTTTGCACATGCAGAAAAGCATCACTATGAATTTGTGCTTGGAACATTAGTTGGGGTCAATAAAGATAAAAAATTAATTGATTTAATTCCCCCTCAGGTTTCTAAAGAACAAAATACCAATATTCAGCAATTGAGTTACGACACGCTTATTTTAGCGCTTGGTTCTGTGTCAAATGACTTTAATACGGCAGGTGTCCGTGAAAACTGTCATTTCCTCGACAGCAGAAAACAAGCCGATATTTTCCAGCAAGATTTATTACATCTGTACATTGAAGCTCAAAATCAACCAAATCAGCGGACTTTAAATATTGGGATTGTGGGTGCTGGTGCAACAGGTGTAGAACTTGCTGCCGAGTTAATTGAAACCACTAAAAACTTTTATCGATATGGTTTAAAAAAGATTCACCCAAACCAAGTCAAAATTACATTGATTGAAGCATCCGAGCGTATCTTACCTGCCCTTAGTGAAAAAACAGCTGAGCATAGTGCAAAACAGCTCAAAAAAATGGGCATTGAAGTTTTAACCAAACATCGCGTTGAAAAAATTGATGAGCATTCCATCTATTTTAGTAATGGTGATCAATTAAAAAGTGATATTACCGTCTGGGCTGCTGGTGTAAAAGCACCAAAAGTTTTAGAAAGCTTTACTGATTTTGAACGCGATAATATTAACCGCCTGATGGTCTACGCAACATTACAAACCTATTCCGACCCAAATGTATTTGCTTTTGGTGATTGCGCCCGTTGCCAACTTGATGCAAGACATCCTCCACTTGGACCGCGTGCTCAAGTTGCAAGCCAACAAGCGAGCTTTTTAGTCGATGCTATGGCTGCTCGACTTAATGGCCGATCACAACCCATGTTTAGCTTTAACGACAAAGGTTCGCTTGTGTCTTTAAGCCGTAATAAAGCCGTTGGAGAATTACTTGGCGATGTAAGTGTGCAAGGATATATTGCCAAAACAATGTACGTATCTTTATATCGTTTACATCAAGCAACGATTCACGGGTACACCCAAGCTGGACTACTCACAATGAAAGATTTACTTACAAGACGTGTACGTCCAAAAATTAAACTATATTGAGTTGAATTTTTTAAGTTCATCCCTATTTAGATAAAAACGCATTATATAAAAGTGTTAAAGATTCAAATTTTGTAGTCTACAAAATTTATTTTTCACTTTATGATGTACGCTTTAATTGATTGAATGGATCAAAAACATGACTGCTATTGCAAATAACCACGTGGTTTCATTCCACTACAAATTAACAAACGCTGAGGGTGAAACACTTGATCAATCTCAAGGTGAACCACTTGCCTATTTGCACGGTGCAGGCAATATCATTCCTGGTTTAGAAAATGCATTAACAGGTAAAACTGTTGGTGAAAAATTTACTGTTAATGTACCAGCAGCTGAAGGTTATGGCGAATATAACCCAGATCTAGTTCAAGAAGTTCCAGCTCAAATGTTCCAAGGTGTTGAGAACATTCAACCTGGTATGCAATTCCAAGCGCAAACAGACGACGGCGTACAGATCGTAACTGTTAAAGCGGTTGAAGGCGACAACATTGTTGTTGATGCTAACTTCCCACTTGCTGGTCAAGATTTAACTTTTGAAGTTGAAATCGTAGAAATCCGTGAAGCTTCTGAAGAAGAATTAGATCACGGTCACGTACACGGTGCGGGTGGTCATCACCACTAATTCATCTGTAAAGATGATAAGAGCAAAGCTTCGGCTTTGCTTTTTTTATGTCTTTATTTTATATAATATCTTGATAACAAAAATCTAACTCACTCAACTTTATAAAGGTATCTTTCATGTCAAACGTAAATCAGCTTATTTGGTTTCGTCAGGATTTGAGAGTTCGGGATCATGCTGCGTTATGGCATGCCTGCCAACAAGGCCCTTCGATTGGGTTAATTATTTTGTCGCCTGAGCAATGGAAAATACATCACGATGCGCCTATAAAAATTAATTTCTATTTACGCCAGCTTCAACAACTCAAAAAAGAATTAGAACAGCTTAATATTCCACTTATCATTCAAGTCATTCCCTACTGGAAAGATATTGCAGACTATATTTCTAAACTCGCTCAACAACTCAATATCGAAAATGTTTACTCAAATATAGAAGTAGGCGTGAATGAATTGAAAAGAGATAAAACTGTACAACAGGCTTTAAATCAGCAGAGTAAAGAGCTTTTTTTATTTCATGATCGTACGATTTTTCCTTTACGTTCCATTCGCAATCAGTCACAGCAACCATATCAAGTTTTCAGTGCATTCAAAAAAGCTTGTTATTCAAAACTAGATATAAGTGGTTTGCCTCAGTGCTATCCAATTCCTGAGAAACAAAAAGCCTATCCAGAGTCTTATTCAAATATAAAAAGTTTAGATCTAGAAGATGTTGACGCTTTTTTTGACTCATCAATTTCGAAAGACCAACAAGATTTATGGCCGACTGGAGAAGATTTTGCTCTGGAGCAGCTCGATTTATTTATTGAAGATCATTTATCTGATTATAAATTAGAACGTGACTTTCCAAATGTAAAAGGAACCAGCCAACTTTCTCCGTATTTAAATCTTGGAATTTTATCTATTCGTCAATGTTTACAAGCCCTTTTTCGAGCTGAACATGGCAACTTTCATATATCAAATGAAGGCCAGCAAATATGGTTAGATGAGCTTCTTTGGCGTGAATTTTATCAACATATTTTATTTGATTTTCCGCACGTCTCTAAACACTATCCTTTTAAGAAAAATACTCAAAATATTAAGTGGGAAAATAATCAAGAGCATTTGGTCGCATGGCAAAATGGCCAAACAGGCATACCGATTATTGATGCAGGCATGCGCCAGCTACAAAAAACAGGATGGATGCATAATCGTGTCCGCATGATTACCGCTATGTTTTTGTGTAAAAACCTACTCATCGATTGGCGAGTTGGTGAACAATGGTTTATGGAACACTTAATCGATGGTGATTTAGCTGCGAATAATGGTGGCTGGCAATGGTGTGCATCGACTGGAACTGATGCTGTACCGTATTTCCGAATTTTTAACCCTATTGCTCAATCTAAGAAATTTGACCCAAATGGAGATTATATTCGTCAATGGGTGAATGAATTAGCTCATCTGGACAATAAAATAATTCATGAACCCTACTCAACCAAAACTAATCTTCAATTGAATTATCCAAAGCCAATTGTTGATTTAAAAGAAACGCGTATCAACGCAATTGAAACATTCAAGAATCTTTAGACGCCACTTCTGTCTTTTGTGTTTATTTTTGATTAAAAAAAAACGAGAAATTTGACTATATTGTGACTTTACTCTAAAAATGATTATAAAGGGATTTATAAAAGGACAAACACAACAATAAATTCAAAAAACATCACAGTTCATTAGAAAAGTATAAAAATTAACATTACAAAAAAAGGTAGCCAGAGCTCGCATGCAACAAAAGAACCCAGGTAGAACACTCGTCTTATGGATTATTGCAGCTCACCTCTTTATGGGAATGGTGGCATATGAGTGGTTGCCTGTAAGCTTTAGAGGAAGCTGGATTTTTATTCTTATTCTTTTAATTTCGGGTGCTTTTTTAGAAGTCGGCGCATCTTTAATTGTTGGTTTAATCGCTTTCGTAGGCGTTGCAGTATATTTTCTACTCGACTTGGGTGCACAAACTCATATTGAACGTCAGCTCCTTTTACTTTTTATTATTCCCCTTATTCCTCTTTTTCTTAGTGCTGTACGCCACAATATTGAAATTAACGTTCAAAAATATCGTGATATACAGAGTTATGATCGAAATTACCGCCGTGATATTTTCCCGCTTAGCGCACTCAAATATTTCCAACGTAGTTTCTTTAAACTTCTTGATCATCATAACATACAAGACTATGAAGTCTTTGAAATTAGAATTCTCAACCGAAGCTTAATTAAAGAAATGTTAGGCGATGATGTATGGAAAACCACTCAAAATGAAATGATTAAAATTTTGAGCCAGCATCATCCACAAGAAATTGTTTTCCAGTTTGCAGATGATGATCTAGAAACGATATACAGTATTGTTATTCGCAAGCAAAAAACTGAGGAAGAACCTGAATTTATTAAAAAGCTAAAAGAAATTATGACTTTGCGGCTTGAAGTCGAATATAAAGTTATTCAGATTCCACCTGAAGAGGAGATTACTTAATGTCTAATCTTCTTAATATTTGTGGAATTATTATTGCATCTAGCCAATATCCAGATGGCACTTTGCAGCAGTTCTATCGTCAATATTATCATTGTGAAATTAAAGCTGAACAAACAAAAACCGAAGTTCAGAATATTAATGACCTTTCCATGTTTTTCCCATCACAGGACACATGGTGGCCTGTCTTTACAATTGACCAGATCAGTTCGGATAGTTTTCAAAGGCTTATTCATACAGGTATAAAGCCCGGCATCATATTACCAGATGAAGTTTTTAGCTTTTCTCATTATTTCTTATTAAAAGAAGCTGTCACTCAAGGTGCAATTCCTATTGTACTTTTCAAACCTGAACAGCCTAAATATTTTGCAGCAAAAGCGACATTTTCCACCGCAATTGGATTACGACCAATGGCTGCTTTTGTTTCTACAGGTTGGGATGAAAACCTAATTTCACAAACTGCGGGCAGCTATATTGTTCAGTTCAATCCTTCGATACTTCCTCTGCCCTCTAGAGAGATTAGACAAAAACAGCACTTATTTTATTCGGCTAAAAGTTTTGATGGTCATGTTTCGGGTTATGAAATTATTATCAATCCTCCTGCTGATTTACCAACCACAAATATTCGATACCCTCAACTCGGAATATCATGGCGATTTAATCATATCAATTACATAAGTACGCCCGAACATGTAAAAACTAGTTTTATTGGATACATCTTTATTGCTTTAAGCACAGTCGTAGTACCACTCGATTTGATTTTAACCAGTACCTATCCTGACCTTCTTGGTACCTTCGGCAGCTATATTTCATGGATCTCTTTGGTAGTTGGGCTGATTTTATTGTTATTGCTGATCTCGTCTATTATTAGGAGGGTTAAATCAAATGGCCCCCATTGATATTCTCTTCCTATTTGGTTTTTTGGGAATCTGGATTCCACAAGCATTTTGGGCTTGGTTAAGTTATCAAGCTTGGAAATATTCAAAAACAGCAGAAAAAGAGTTGCAGAACCTTCCTGTGCCAGATAGATGGCCTGTTTTGAGTGTTTTGATTCCTGCCTATAATGAAGGCGTAGTAATTGAAGATACTTTACATGCAATCGCTCAGCAGGATTATCCAGCCGAAGCATATGAAGTTTTGCTCATTAATGATGGTTCTAAAGATAACACCCTAGAAATTGCCGAAAATCTAGCGCAGATTTATCCTTGCATAAAAATTGTCAATGTTCCTAAAGGAATGGGAGGCAAAGGTAAATCTAGAACGCTTAATAATGGCTTACCCCATGCCAAAGGTGAACTCATTGTTGTTTATGATGCAGATAGTACACCTGAGCCTGATTGTGTACGTCTCTTAGCTCAAACGCTAATTGCCGATAAAAAATTAGTGGCTGTAAATGGCAAAGTCAGGACTCGTAATTGGCAAGATAGTATTTTGACTCGCTTTATTGCCATTGAGTTCATCTTTTTCCAATGGATATTTCAAGGCGGCCGCTGGCAACGTTTCCAACTATCGACATTGATGGGTACCAACTATGTCATTTGGCGTGATGCATTAGAAACCTTAGGTGGTTTTGATGAGAAATCATTGGTCGATGACACTGAAATGAGCTTCCGGATTTTTATCGGCCAAAAACGAATTAAATGGGTACCCTACGCAATTGGTTGGCAGCAAGATCCACCATCTTTGAGTGTATTTATTAAACAGCGCTCACGTTGGACTCAAGGTAATTTTTATGTGACTCGTAAATATTTACCTGTAGCGTTAAGAACACCTTTTCCTATCGGAATTGAAATTCTGAATAACATTATGTGCTACGTACTTTTCGTACCCGCATTACTCTGGAGTCATATTACTTTAGCCCTTGGGTTACTCGGTATTGCAGGTATTTCGGTTCCTGGTCCATTCACATTATTGTGGGGCCTCTCGTTTTGCCTGTACGTTGCACAAATGTGGTTTACCCTATCTTTAGAAAGGGCCAAACCAGAACTCTATTTTTACTCTGTTTTATCTTATGTAACTTACTCACAAATATTTCTATTTATTGTATTTAAAGCGGCATATGACATGCTTAAAAATAAAATACAGGGCAACTCCCTTCAATGGTACAAAACGGAACGTAGCAAGGAGAAAAAAAAATGAAATACTCTTCTAATTTCTACAAAATGGTTCAAGCACTCCTTGCCAGCACCAGTTTCATGTTTGTGGCTTCTAGTTATGCAAACACATGGGAACTAGACGATATTAGTACCTCCACTAAATATACGGTCGAGCCCCATTTTTTCTATATTGGAAAAGGTGCTCAGTGGCAAAACATTCAGTTTTCAAGTGATTATTCCACTGAAAGTGAAACAACTTTACTCGTAAAATATGATGATAAACTCATTTATAACACTACGCTGAGTGGGGACGGTCAATTCAAATTTGATATCCCAGCAAGTCAGAGTGGCTTTCATCGTTTAGATTTTATTATTCAGCAATATGCGAAACCCACCACTCTGAATCAAACTAAGGATTCTTTTTGTTCTGAAGATATTGATCACTTAACTTATTTAAGTAATTCTCAACTCGATTTTACGCCTATTCGTAATGAATACCGTTTGAAAGACTTACCAGATGCTTTAGCTAATCCACAAGCGAGACGGCCTACTCCATTTGTTGGTATTTTAAAATATAACCGTAAAGAGATTGTAGAAGCTTCCATGCTGGCTAGATTAGCAAGTTCGTGGACCTCAATAACGCCAATTGAATGGGTTGATTCAGGTCAAACCAACTTAAACCCTGAAACAAATTTTATTATTGAAGTGATTCGCTCAGCTACGCCACTCAAAGGGGGTGCCTTAGTACAAATTGCAAAACCAGCAGAAGGTGTGCCGACTCTTTCAATTACCTATCACACGCCACAAGAACTCACTGCGGCCATAAATGGATTAATTAATCCCTCTTATGTGCAGCAACTTAATACAGGAAGTGCGATTTTTCCAACGACTATTTCAAACCCAGCTTGGGCCCAATTTAAGAAAATTAATACACTTGCAGACTTAGGCATTGAAGATTTCAGATTGAACCATGCTGAAAAAAACTTATTTCTTGATTTCCCTGCTGTATGGCAACCCACTGATATTTTGCAAGGACAGATCGCTCTTCGTATTCAAAGTGGTTTATTACAAGGTTCAAATATTACAGCCTGGCTTGATGGTGGGTTAGCAGGAAGTATGAAAACAGCTGACCTTGCTTCAGACCCAGTAAATCGACAATTCAATATTTTTGCAAAAGCGATTTCAAATACAACCAATTTCAGCCTAAAACTTGAAAACTCAGTGATCGCCAATTCTCAGTGTTTACCTAATGCTCATGGTTCACTCTGGATTGATACAGCCAAATCGACAGTAAAACTCCCACATAAACTCAAAAATGGAGTAGCTGCAATTTCTATGACTCTGGCCACTACTCCGACCATTGCCATTGATGACCAATCTGGCGCTTTAAATATTGCTATTATTCTGGGCCAAGTTGCTAAAAAAATGTTGTTAACAGACGCTCCTATTCCGCTAAACCTTGTACGTTTCTCACCAAATGCACCTCAATCCATAAATGTCCGTGTGAATAAAGATATTTATCGACAACAGGTATTAATGCATCAAGATATTATTTATGCACCTGCTGCTGTTAATGGTTTTATTGTGAGTTATAACAATAACCGTTTTGATGTGATTACCGACTCAGAAGGTGGCGCACAAAGCTTTATGCATCTTTGGGAGAAAATACAGCATAAAATTCCAAATAACGTGACAAAAATGTTGGTTTCAGAAAATGGAAATATTTATGTTTTACAAAAACTCATTGTCGGAAATCAAAAAGCACCTTTAGTCCAACAATCTTCTTTCTTCTTATTAGTTGTGATTATCTCTGCAATTATGATAATAATTATCTTCTTGTGGTACTGGTTAAGACGAAATAATGAAAAAACAGATACCAATTAAAATAGCTGCTTTTATTATTTTAATTATATGTAGTGTTATGGCTGGTGCGGGGTTGTTCAGACATCAAGGACAAGCCCCTCGTATTGAAGGAATTTTTTGGCAACCTGACAATAACACGACACCACCAGAGGGAAACTGGCATTATTTGGGTGTTAACACATTTGTCCCTCAATGGTCTGTTGTTGAGTCTAAATCATGGTGGAAAGAATCAAACTTTCCTCAATGGGAAAAAGCAATTAATTTAGAAAAAATTAAACAAGAGCCGTGGGCTAAAAATCTAATCTTAGGCTTAGCAGGCGAATATAATGAACCTAAAGCTCGGGCAAATGTAACTGAGTTAGGCGAAAAATCTACCGAAATTATAAAAGAGCAAAAAACGGTGCCTAAAGGTTATTATTTTCCGGTAGAAGCAGATCCGACTTGGCTACGAGTCAGTGCTTTAGGTCAGGTTTTAGCTAAACTTCCAGTACCAGTTTGGGTAAGTATTTATAGTGGTGAAAGCGAACCTGAAAATTACGATTTATGGGTTAAAAGCTGGTTACCGGAACATAACGGTGTTTTCTTCCAAGATGGGGTTGGCGTAGGTGTAAGGTCCCCTCAGCAAGCCAAACATATTTTAGACCAGCTTGAACAAAAGCTTGGAAAAGATAAAGTCATTATAGTGCTAGAAGCTTTTAGAGTTAAAAAAAATGGACAATTTAGAGCTGCCTATCCTTGGGAAATTATTTCTCAACTGAAAGCATATGAAGGAAAAACTGTCTACATTTTTGATGGGCCACACTATATGAACCGTTGGTGCGTCAATATTGTGAGCTTGTGGTATCGCCTCACTTATGGTGGTAAGAATACCTCCGTAAGTGAGAATAAACCTTTAATTCACAATTATGTTAATTCATAAGATTGTGCAATTTGGTCAAGAATACGCCGAGCAGCTTGCCCATCACCAAATGGATTTTCTACATGCGCCATTTTTTCATAGTGCTGTTGGTCGGTGAGTAACTTTTCGGCTTCCTCAATAATTCTTTGTTGGTTGGTCCCGACCAAAACACCTGCTCCAACTTCAACAACTTCAGGCCGTTCTGTGGTATCTCGCAAGATTAAAACGGGCTTATTAAATGATGGGCTCTCTTCTTGCAAGCCACCCGAATCGGTCAAAATAAATGTAGATCGGTCTATGACTGCTAATAAACTTGGATAGTCTAGCGGCTTAACAAGATGAATTTGAGCGTGGTCTTTAAATTTCTCATGGACTACATCATGCACGGCAGGGTTTAAATGAACTGGCCAAATAAAATGTAAGTCAGGATGCCCCTTTGCTAAATGCTCAACTGCATTACAAATGTTTTGAATTCCTTCACCAAAGTTTTCACGGCGATGGGCCGTAATCAGCACAACTTTGTCATCTTGCTTTAATTGAATTCCATAAGGTTCAAGCTGGTTCTTCAAACCAGATTTTTCAGAAATTAATTTACGTCCTAAATACACCGCATCTACAACCGTATTGCCTGTAACAGTAATCAGTTCTGGCGATATTTGTTCATTGAGTAAGTTCCGTCTTGATTGTTCAGTCGGAGCAAAATGCCATTTTGTAATACGGGAAACTAACTGACGGTTCCCTTCTTCAGGAAAAGGATGATCTAAATCATAAGAACGTAAACCCGCTTCGACATGCGCAACAGGTACTTTCATAGAGAACGCGACTAAACCTGCCGCTAAAACAGTCGTTGTATCCCCTTGGATAACAATTGCATCTCTTTTCTGACCATCTGTATATACTTGTTCGATTTGGCTTAAACCATGTATTAATAACTGATTTAGACTTTGTCCCGCATTCATAATTTTAAGACGATGATCAATTTCAACCCCAAAGAAATCTATCGCATCCCTTACCAACTCATCATGCTGCCCCGTAAAAATAACCTCAACTTGAAAACGTGAATCTTGTTTTGCCAATAAAATAACAGGGGCAAGTTTGATTAATTCAGGACGGGTTCCAAATACAATAGATATAAAAATTTTCTTCATTTTAGAAATCCTTATAAAAAACGAGTTCTACTCGCGTATTGTTGTAATGATCTTTCGTATTTACTGGCACATCTTTAAAGTAATTGCCATATAGTCGTTCAACACGTAATTTTATAGGTTGATAATTAAAAGGCTGCCATGAAATCCCTGGGCCATATTCAAATAAGTTATTGTAATATTCATCTTTACTATCAGCTAAGCCATGCAATTTCACATAAGCTTGGACAGTTCCATTCTCACCCTTATATACATTTAAACCCGTACGTAAGCGTAAATCCCCAATAACGTTATAATCCTCTCTCGAATAAGTTGCCGCGTTACCATACAAGTCGGTGAAGTAATCATTAAAGCAAAGTGAATTATTACAATTATTTTGAGAATTCCACTCTTGGTAACCTGTCACCCCACCAACTACACTTTCACGAAATTTATCTCTATTTCGGTCAATCAGATCATAACTTCCGCCAACTTCTAGATATGCACGTATAGGGATTGAAGTCCAAGGTTGATAATTAGCGCCTATCCCTAGCGTCACTGCATTTTCATCAATAATTTCAGGACGTACTCCGCCTTGAGACTGAGTATCACGGTTTAAGTTTAAAAAGCCATAAACTTGTGCTCGGCCATTATCAAAGTTTTTACCATAACGGGCTTTGAGTGGGAAAATCACATCGTCATAACGTGACTCATATGAAGGCGCAAAATAAACATCACGGAAGTAAGTTTTCACCTCTCCTCCACTTAGGTTTTTTACGGCTTGTGTCGCTTTATTGGCAATATCAGCATCTTTAGATGTTGTAAGCTCTTTGAAAACCACCAAAGCTTCTTTATTATTTTTTTGCGAATTGAGTAGATAGGCTTCTTGTAGTTTTAAAGTGTCATCTGCTGGATCTAATGCCCCTGCTTTTCTTAGACTTTGTAAAGCAGCGTCTTGTTTACCTAGCCTAATCTGCAAATAGGTTAGGCTTTTCCATACCTTAATATCTTGTGGAGTCATCTCTCCAAGTTCGAGTAATAATTTCTCAGCATTCTCAGGCTGAGTCTTCTCAATTTTATAAAATTGGTCCCATTTATCATAAATCGGGTTACCGGGTTTATATTCTTGATTAACGATTTCTTGGGCAAATGTAGTTTCAATAGTTAAGAAGCCTAAAGTTGGACAAAGCGAACCGATAACGATAAAGGAACGGGTTAGAGATTTTATTGTTTTGCTATTTTTCATTTTCACCTCTACAGTAAATTAGAGTTATTAGGGGGCAATTTTTTTAAATGATCAATAAATATCATAATTAAAAATAATGAGTTACATCGTTAATTTAGGTTAACGATGTTTTATATAAATAACTTAGTCTCCATTTTTTGTTATTAATCTATTCTGTCTTATCGCTAAAATCTCTATAATAATGACATATTTTTTGATCAATAAATTGTAAAATTTCATAGCATCTATAAAGAATTTATAAGGAAAAATTATGGCTTTTCCACATCATGTAGAACATCATGCTATTCACCGTTCAGGCTGGTTAAGAGCTTCCGTATTAGGAGCCAATGATGGAATTATTTCTGTTACTAGCTTAATTATGGGAATGGCAGCTAGTGGAGCCAACTCACACACTCTATTAATTACATGTATTGCCGGATTAATTTCTGGTGCAACCTCAATGGCTGCCGGAGAATATATTTCCGTTAAATCTCAAGAAGATATTGAAAAATCAGATTTAGCAATTGAAGAAAAAGAATTAAAAAAATATCCTCAGAAAGAATTAGATGAGTTAACTCAAATTTATATCTCTAGAGGGCTTTCAAGTGAATTAGCAAAAGAGGTTGCGATACAGCTCACAACACATGATGCTTTAGGTGCGCATGCCCGTGATGAAATTGGTATTCATGAAAATACGGCTGCAAACCCAGTTCAAGCCGCTCTTTCATCCGCCGCATCGTTTTCTTTTGGCGCTTTTTTTCCGATGCTCGCAATCTTATTTACTCCTGAACATTTAATTATGCAAAGTGTTCTCGTTACAGGGATTATTGCTTTAGCTATCTTAGGTGCCCTTTCAAGTTATTTTGCTGGCACATCTAAACTTAAAGGCAGTTTACGCATTACATTGTGGGGTATTCTAGCAATGGCTTTTTCAAGTTGGATTGGCTCATTATTTAATGTTACTCCACTTTAAAAAAATAGAACTTATGAACGTTCAATAATTAAATATTTAAAAACTAAATAGCCAATATTATTTGCTCTTGATTCAAATTTCACGTTATGGTGAACATAAAGAAATGAGGTGAATAAAATGACCCTGTTACAACAACTTGAAATTAAACATCCAATTTTTCTTGCACCCATGGCAGGTGTATCTACCCCCGAACTTGCCGCGGAAGTTTCTAATCAAGGTGGACTTGGGTCATTAGGACTCGGAGCAAACACGGCACAAAGTGCGCGCGAACAGATTTTAAAAACCCAAACACTTACAGAGAAACCTTTTCAGGTTAATTTTTTCTGCCATCAACCAGAGCAACTTAATCCTCAGACTTCAGCACAATGGATTGAATATTTACGTCCACAATTTGAAAAGTTTGGTGAGCAACCTCCTCAAAATTTAAAATGCATTTATCCAAGCTTTCTTGATAACGATAACTTTTTAAATGTCGTACTAGAAACAAAACCTAAAGCTGTTAGTTTCCATTTTGGTATTCCCCATTCCCATCAAATTCAGGCTTTAAAAAATGCAGGAATTTTAACAATGGTTTCTGCTACCAATTTGGTTGAAGCACAAGCAATTGAAGCTGCTGGCATCGATATTATTATTGCTCAAGGTATTGAAGCAGGTGGTCATCGAGGAATCTTTAATAAAACCTTTGATGCAGCCATCAAAACCAGCGATTTAGTCCAGCTTATTGTAAAACACTGTAAGTTGCCTGTCGTAGCTGCTGGTGGAATTATGAATGGAGCACAAGCGCGCCATATGTTGAGCTTAGGAGCTGCGGCTGTTCAACTCGGGACCGCTTTTGTTCAATGTCGATCATCCAATGCATCTACTGAATATCGTAAAGCTTTATTTAATGAACCAGTAACACAAATTAGTGCGAGTCTTTCTGGTCGTCCAGCCCGTGGTCTATTGAACCACTGGCATACACAAATTGATTTACCAAATCGCCCTCCTCAACCAGAATATCCATATGCTTATGATTTAGCGAAACAGTTAAATGCGATTGCAAGCAAACATCAAGACTATGGATATGGTGCTTTTTGGGCAGGTAGTAATGTATCGCAAATAAGAGAACTAGATGCTGCTGACCTGATTAACCAGTTAGTGGTAGAAATATTAGAAGATGAGTAAGACCTTAAAAAGCCAGTGAAGATACTGGCTTTTTTATTTAATGAGTTTGCAATAAATTAACCTGCTCAACTTGCACATCACTCATCAAATCACCTTGAGCCAATAACTGATTAAAATAGTTTTCAACCACTATTGCTTGCTCAGCCGTACTTTCAACTTTATACATATTTTGGCGGAATTCGTTACTTGAACGCAATCCTTTTGTGTACCAAGCAATGTGTTTACGGGCAATACGGCATCCTGAGTATTCACCATAAAATTGATAAAGTTCTGATAAATGTCCAAGTAACACCTGCTTAACTTCTTCAATATTAGGTGCCGCTAAATGCTCTCCAGTTTTCAAATAATGAGCAATTTCACGAAAAATCCATGGTCGGCCTTGAGCAGCACGACCAATCATAATGGCATCTGCACCAGTGTAATCGAGTACATATTTTGCTTTTTCAGGGCTATCAATATCCCCGTTTGCAATAAGTGGAATATTGATTAATTCTTTGACATGTTTTATCAAATCATACCGCGCTGTATTTAAATACATATCTTCACGTGTACGACCATGTAAGGCGAGTGCAGCAATTCCTGCCTCTTCTGCCCTTTTTGCTACCCTTAAAATATTTTCTTGACCATTTAAAAATCCCAATCGGGTTTTCAATGTAACAGGAACATCAACAGCAGCGACTACCGTATCAAGAATTCGTGCCACCAAATCTTCATCTTGTAATAAAGCTGAACCTGCGAGTTTATTACATACTTTTTTAGCAGGACATCCCATATTAATATCAACAATTTGGGCGCCATTTGCCACTTGATGACGTGCAGCCTCAGCTAACTGCTCAGGATCAGAACCGGCAATTTGTGCAGAGATTGGAGCAAGTTCCCCATCAAAATTTGCACGGTAGAGGCTTTTCTTGCTCATCTGCAAAGTCTTATCGGCAGTCATCATTTCACTGACTGCATGGCCTGCGCCAAAATACTTACAGAGCGTTCTAAATGGACGGTCAGTGACTCCAGCCATAGGAGCAACGATTAAATTATTTGACAGTTGATAGGGACCAATATACATATATATTCATACAATTGATGATCAACATAGTATACTTCATCCGCTTAATCGGCTCATCTTTTTATGCAGGTGCTTTCCTCGCCATGAACAAACCGTTGTCTTCCCGTTTTTTATTAAAATCATTCGGTATGGCTGCCGTGTGCATGAGTTTAGCTGCTTGTGGTGATAAAGCTTGGTGGTCAAACAATGATGAGCCTGAACTAGAAAACAAACAGATTAAACGTCTAATTCCATCACGTGTGCATGACCGTGAATCATGGGCTAAAGATATTGACGACATTATGAAAGACTTGGATATTCCTAAAACCAAGACAAATGTCTGTAGTATTGTGGCAGTAGTAGATCAAGAATCTAACTTTGTCGCCAACCCTCAAGTGCCAGGATTAGGTCAAAAAGCAGTTGAAGAAGTTAGCACACGTTTAAATGAAAAATTTGAAGATAAGCTTGGCAAAACCATTGGTGGAACAATTGCTGGTTATTTTGAAGAAGTGCTAAAAACTCAGCCTTCTCCTGATAACAACTATATGAGCCAAATGCGTAAAGTTAAAACCGAGAAAGACCTCGATTTACTTTATCGAGAAATTTTCGATTTTATGGCTAAGCATTACCATGTGAGCGCATTAACGGGTGCTGCCAAATTGGTTGGTCAAGATATTGGCGAGAAAATGAACCCTATTACGACCTTGGGTTCTATGCAAGTCCATATTAATTATGCGAAAGCCAATAAACGCTCAAGCATGAATACTGCTGCACTTCGTGATGACTTATATACGGAATATGGCGGTTTATATTATGGTATTCATCGTTTAATGGTGTATCCAGCTAATTATGATAAAGCCATTTATCGATTTGCAGACTATAACTCAGGCATGTATTCTAGCCGTAATGCTGCATTTCAAAGCATGCTAAAGGACCTAACAGATACAGAAATCAGTCTTGATGGCGATCTACTTCTTTACACAAAAGATGGTGATCCACGCCCGACTAAGAGCCAGTCAGAAAAAGAACTGATTACTGTATTTGCAAAAAATAATGTATTAGTTACGGCCAGACAAATTCGTGATGATCTTAAATTAGAAAAAGAGAAAAAGTTTGAAAGTACACAAACCTATATTGCCCTGACTAAACTTTATAAAACGAAGACAGGTAAAGAACCTATCTATGCAATTATGCCGCAAGTCGTTATTTCTGGGCCAAAATTAAGTCGTGACTATAATACCAACTGGTATGCAACCCGCGTAAACGGACGATATGAATCATGTATGCAACGAGCGAAACGAATAAGACTATAAAAAGTCTCGCCCTGTTCGATTTTGATGGAACCTTGTGTAGCAAAGACAGTTTTACAGGGTTCATCTTTTATGCTTTATCTAAGCGCCACATTGTTAAGCAAGGCTTGAAAATCCTGCCATGGATTCAAGCCTACTATCTTAACTTTTATCCAGCCCATGCTATGCGCGCCAAGTTATTTCGCAGCATGTTCAAAGATACCTCCGCAATTGAACTGCAAAGATTAGGTGAAGAATACGCACAAGAGCTAGTCTCTGCGCTCTCACCTGAACTTTTCGCACAGTTACAACACCACCAGTTACGTGGTGATCGTGTGGTACTGGTTTCTGCTTCAATCGATGTCTACCTTGCCCCACTGTGCAAGTTACTAGATATCGAATTAATTTGTACTGAAACTCAAATTAAAAACGGCATAGTGACGGGTTACTACTCCACCCCAGATTGTAGTAGTGAACAAAAGAAGTTAAGAATACATCAGCAATATACACTACAGCATTATCATCAAATTTATGCTTACGGTAATAGCTCGGAAGACCTAGATATGTTGAGTCTCGCCACACATCCGTACATGGTGGGTGAAGATCGTGTTCTACCTCGTTTAGCGCCAGAAAAAAAGCTCGCATAAAGCGAGCTTTTTTAATTTTACAGCAATCTAGTAAATCGCCATATGATCACGATGAATCATTTCAAGTGAACGAGCTTCACCAAGCACTTGATAAACCTTATCAGAGGCTAAGCCTTTAATAATCTCAGCAGATCGTGAGCTAAAATTCACTCGACCCACTGCAATACGCTTACCTTGTTTATCGACACATTCAACCACATCACCACGATCAAAATGTCCTTCAACAGTTTTAACCCCAACAGGGAGTAAACTGCGATGTTTCAATTTAATCGCTTCAACAGCACCATCATCAATTACAAGACGGCCTGCTGTCTGTAAATGAGCAGCGAGCCATTGTTGATGAGCAGTCATACGGTCTTTATCTGTAGTAAACAACGTACCTAGCATTTCACCCGACATCGCACGTGATAAGACATTATCACTTTCACCACTTGCGATGAGCGTTGGACAACCCGACTTGGCAGCTAAACGTGCAGCACGAACCTTAGTCACCATACCGCCTCTACCGAGTAAACCACCACCGCCAGCCATTTCGAATAAAACATCATCCATGGCACGAACAGTAGAGAGTAGTTTAGCATCAGGGTTATGACGTGGATCTGAGTCAAACATACCCTGCTGATCCGTTAAAATGATCAGCAATTCTGCATGAACCTGACCTGCAACCATCGCAGCTAGAGTATCGTTATCACCAAAACGGATCTCATCGGTAGATACCGTATCATTTTCATTAATGACCGGAATCACACGCCAATCAATCAAGTTTTGCAAAGCATCACATGAGTTTAAATAACGACGGCGGTCCGCTAGATCATCATGTGTCAGTAAAACCTGAGCAGTACGAATACCATGTTCTTCAAGCACACTAGACCAAGTATGAATTAAACCCATCTGCCCAATCGCAGCACAGGCTTGTAGACTGGGTAGATCGGTGGGTCGACTCGCAAGCTTCATACGAACCATACCTTCAGCCACAGCTCCAGAAGACACTAAAATAATTTCGTGTCCGGCATTGTGTAGATCTGCAATCTGTTTCGCCCAATGCGAAATAGCATCCAAATCTAAACCTTGCCCATTGGCTGTGAGTAAAGATGATCCGATTTTAACAACGATTCGTTTACACTCACTGAGCTGACGTTGCCCATCGACCACTTCTATCATGTTTTCCTCGGTTTTCTAGTCACGAACGTAGACGCTTTCTACATCATTGTCGTCTTCATCATCGTCAAAATCATCATCATCGCCTAACATGCCTTCAAGACGTTGTGCTCGACGCATAGCGCGATATGCTTCTTTTGCCGCAATGGTTTGTTCACGTGTTTCAACTTCTAGTTGTTCACGGAAAGCTCTTACTTCTGCTGCATATTCAGGATCTTCAACTTCGCGTTCACGTTGTTGTTCAAGCTGATCCATGAGGTAATACACAACCTCTTTAGTTCCTTCACTTAATAAGCCTGATGTCTTAAAGACAGGTCCAGTCCACTCTAGTTCATCTAGAATATGCTTACACCACTCTTCACGACTTTCTTCAGCAATCTGATCAAGTTTATTCAGTACCAAAACAATCGGTAATTTAGCCAAAGTAGGTGAAAACTTAGCTAACTCGTTCATAATTGCTTTTGCATTATGCGCCGGATCGGAACCATCAATTGGTTGCACATCAATAATGTGTAAAAGGATACGCGTACGTGCCAGATGTTTAAGGAAACGAATTCCCAAACCTGCACCTTCTGCTGCACCTTCAATCAACCCAGGAATATCGGCCATTACAAATGAACGATGACGGTCAGCATCTACTACACCTAGGTTTGGAACCATGGTTGTAAATGGATAGTCTGCCACTTTTGGTTTTGCAGCACTTACAGCACGAATAAAGGTTGATTTACCAGCATTTGGCATACCCAATAAACCAACATCTGCCAATACTTTTAATTCAAGGCGAATTTCACGAAACTCACCTTTTATACCAGTCGTACATTTACGCGGAGCACGGTTAGTTGATGATTTAAAGTGGGTATTCCCCAAACCACCATCACCACCACCTGCAACCAGAATTCTTTGGCCGTCTTCAACCAAATCGCCAATAATATCGCCTGAATCTGTATCAACAATTGTTGTACCAACAGGTACTTTTAAAACCACATCTTCACCACCACGTCCGGTACAGTTAGCACCTGCACCATTCTTTCCGCGCTCAGCACGGAACTTACGTGTGTAACGGTAATCGACTAGCGTACTCGTATCATCATCAGCTTGAATATAGATACTTCCACCACGTCCACCATCACCACCATCTGGACCACCAAATGGTACAAATTTTTCACGGCGAAAACTGGCTACGCCATTGCCACCGTCGCCAGCCTCTACGGTAATGACTGCTTCATCAACAAAGCGCATCTGCCAATCCTCTAAAAACTCTAAAACCGCCTATTCTGCCATATTTTCATAAAATTCTCGAATATAAAATGGGACAATTCCTATTTATAACGATCTGTTTTTATATTTAAGTCATCAGAAGCATTTTAGATCCACAAATACAGCTTATATTGAAAATAAAATGCAGGATGACTATTTAATTTTTAAGGATGAACATTGCGTAGAGGTAAGGTCATTTGCATATCAAGATTTGCTTTTGTTTTTGGAACCGAATTATACATAATGGCATTAAATGAAGAGACATTCCCCATTTCCATAGGGTCATTCACTTGTAGACTTGGTTTAAACTGATGTTTAACCGATAAATTTACTGGCTCATCGAATTCAAAATAAACAGGACCATCAAAAACAATTTTAATCGGAATGGTATAACTACGCTTTAACTGAAAAGGCACATCTAACTTTATGGGGATATCAAGTTTAAGTGGAAATTTAGGTAACAACTTATTTTGATAGATCAAGTCTGTAGTTGTTTCAAGAGGCATAACCTGATCAATTTTTAGAGTCGTTGTATAATCAACATTTACTGTAACGGGTGTCTCTACAGCAAAACTGATATCTGCTAAATATTTCCCTTTCAGCGGTAGAGTCAGTTGGCGGTCTATATCCAATGTTGTATCAAGTTTACCAATAGATTGGACATGCAAAGTGTTGCCAACTTGAATCTTTGTTTCTAAAGAGTCAGGTAAACTAATATCTGCGTTATGAGCCGAAACCACTACATTTGCTTGAATATTGAGGTATACCCAAAACATAACAGCGGCAAGTATCATCATTAAAATGAAACTGATGAGCATACTCTTGAGTGAACGAAACATTACCATCCACCCTATTGATCAGCTGTCGTCTGCGACGTTTCTGAACCTAATACCCGATTTAATCGCATACTGGACAGAGGGATTTTTAACTCACCATTTGCAATCTTCACAGGTAAAGTATTTTTCACATCAACCGAAGCATTTAGCGCTGTTTTAACAGGGACACTCAAATTACCCTCAATTGGAATATTTGTATCTAATCTTGCTTTTAGAGGAATATGTAAATTTTCTTTTAATACTGTCCGCACTGGCGCATCAAATTTCAAATGAACCTTTTGCTCAAGCGGAACATTAATATCAATCGGAACATCAAGTTTTAATGGAATTGATCCCTTTAACGGTAAGGTAATATCACGCCCTAAAACTCTGACTTGAACCTTCGTATCAATTGGTAAATTTTGCTCAACTTTTAATACTTCTTTGACAGGAATTGTTGTGCTAATGGGCACCATATTATCGAAATAAACACGCGGAGTTAACGTTTGTGTTAATGGAATATTTAATTGCTCATCAATTGGAATACTGGCATTTACCCGCCCTTTTACATCAACATTTAAAGCATCTTGTACTTTAACTTTAACCTGTAGGGGTTCTTGCAAATCAATAGCAACTGCCTGATTCTTCAATGGAATATAAATATTAAAATGCTTAAACACCCATATTGCAATGAGTACACCACATAAATTGGCAATAATGATGAATATAAAAACGACCAACAAACGTTTAAACTGCGACAATTCCAATCCCTTACTATTTTCTTTTTTTCCTTAATTCATATTCTCATTTATTTACAAAAAATAGTCAGCATATATTTTGTACGGTTGTAAAAAAACCCAGTCTAAACTGGGTCTTTTTGTGAAAATCTTTTATAGATCGTTAAGTGATCTTAAGCATTCAATTCTGCTGGGATTTTTTTGTAGCTTACGCCGCACATTTGTTCAGCGATACGTAATACCTGACAGCTATAACCTACTTCGTTATCGTACCAAACATAAGCAGTTAAACGGTTACCAGAAGTAATCGTTGCTTGAGCGTCATATACACCAGCAGTACGAGAACCGATAAAGTCACTCGATACAACTTCAGTCGAGTTGGTATAACCAATTTGACCTTGAAGGCTAGAGTTAATTGAAATTTGACGAATGTATTCGTTCACTTCTTCGCGATCAATTTCTTTATCAAGCGTTAAGTTCAAGATAGCAAGAGATACGTTTGGTGTAGGAACACGTACAGAGTTACCAGTTAACTTACCTTTTAATGCAGGTAATGCTTTAGCAACTGCTTTAGCTGCGCCAGTTTCTGTAATTACCATGTTTAAAGTAGCAGCACGACCACGACGATCTGCTTTATGGTAGTTATCAATCAAGTTCTGGTCATTTGTAAATGAGTGAACAGTTTCAACATGACCATTAAGAACTTTATATTTGTCATCCAATACTTTAAGAATTGGAGTAATTGCATTTGTTGTACAACTTGCAGCAGAGATGATTTTGTCTTCATCTAAGATGTCTGTGTTGTTTACGCCAAATACAACGTTTTTCATTTCGCCTTTACTTGGTGCAGTCAATACAACACGTGCAACGCCTGGGCATTTCAAGTGTTGGCTTAGACCTTCAGCATCACGCCATTTACCAGTATTGTCGATTAAAAGTGCATTTGAAATACCGTATTCAGTATAGTCAACTTCACTTGGGCTAGACGCATAAATCACTTTAATGAAGTTACCATTAGCAATGATTGCTTCGTTTTCTTCATCAACAGCGATTGTGCCAGCGAAAGTACCGTGAATAGAGTCACGACGAAGTAAAGAAGCACGTTTTGCTAAATCACCATCAGAAGATTTACGCACAACAATTGCTTTAAGGCTTAAACCACGACCTAGACCTGATTGGCTAATAATCAAACGAGCCAAGATACGGCCAATACGACCAAAACCATAAAGAACGACATCTTTAGGTTGTTCAGAAGTTGCGCTACCTTTGATTGACTCAACTGCTTGAGCAACAAAAGCATCAACATCACCGCCTTTTTCTTTATATTCAACAGCAAGTTTACCGATATCAACTTCTGCAGAACCAATATTTTCAAGCTTAGCTAAAGCTTCTAAAATTGGGAATGTATTTACAACAGAAAGCTCAACGTCTACAACACGTGTACGGCGGTGAGTTTTCAAAATTTGGATAACAGAACGGTTAATTAAAGAGCGACCGTAAACAGATACGACAATATTTTTTTCACGGTATAATTGTCCGATTAATGCAATCATACGTTCCGCGATTTCTTCACGGTTTTTCCAACGGCCTTGGTGTTCAGCATGCAGGGCGATGATAGTGTCTTTGCTCACAGATACGTCCTCTAATTAATTATATCTAGGCGTGATTTTTTAAACCCCGTAATTGTAATGGAATTATTGGCAAGAATGAATCAAAAGCTGACGTTAGTGATTAGATTTTCCTAAAATTCATCATAAATTCATAAAATACCTATAATTATTTTTTATTATTTTATTGTTTAAAGCAGCTAAATTTTTGCTTTTTCTTACTTTTTAGATTCTGAGCCTCTAATCAAGCTCATCATTTTTTAATCTTTTTTGATATTTCGCGATGTTGAGCTGCAAATTTTTGGCTTTTTGACGTTGCTGATAAAGGTGAACCGCCCCTTCTAAAACTAACACAAATACTGCACACCAGATCGGAATATAAGTGAACCATTCTTCTTGGCCAATACTCTCCCCTAAAACTAAAGAAGCTAGAGCAAGTAATACAGGTTCCAAATATCCTAAAAGTCCAAACACAACTAACGGTAAAAAGCGACTTGCCAGAATATAACTTCCTAAACCAATAGCACTTAAAATTCCAAGCCCAACAATGACCAAAGTAAGACTCGGCTGGTCTATAAATTTGCTATAAGGGAGTAAACCCGTATGGGTCAAATAAATCGCAATCGGCAGAATAATAACTAAGTCCCACCAAAAACCGCCTAAATTGTCTGTTTTAATGGTCTTACGTAATAAAAAGTAGGCAGAATAACCAACTGCAACCAGTGCAGTCTCCCAAGCGATACTTCCTAAACGCCAGATCTCATGGCCCACTCCAATGACAGCAAGAATAATTGCGACCCATTGAAATTTTGATATTTTTTCGCCATACAGCACACTTCCAGCCAAGACAAGAACAAGCGGCAATAGAAAGTAGCCTAAAGATACTTGTAAGCCACGCCCATGCATTGGCCCCCATAAAAACAGCCAAAGTTGTACTGAAGTTAAAATAGAGGTTGTGATTAACAACAATAATAAAAACGGCTTTGCCAAAATACGCTGGTAGATATTTTTTATATATCCTAAATCACCGCTCCACCACATAAACAAAGTGAGAACTGGTAGTGTTGCAATAATCCGCCATCCAAAAGTCTGTTCACTATCAAGCTGACTTAACAATTGAGTATAAAAATAAAGTACACCAAAAGTGATAGATGCCATGACAGACAAGCTCACGCCCTTAAACATCATCACCCTCTTATACTTTAGTAAAAACAGCTCACCACAATACTTGATTTATCCACTATAAAAAAGAAAAAAACCATGTAAAAACATGGTTTTTTATTAATCAGACATCTACAGCTATTCTTTATGTTCTGTATGAATAATATCGCGAATATCAAAACCTAATGTTTTTGCATAATTTAGATATTCATCAACCACTTCTTGTTCAGGATGAGGTGTTCTTGATAACACCCAAAGATATTTACGAGAAGGTTCTCCTACTAAAACAGTTTGATAGTCTTCATCTATTTTTAAAATCCAGTAATCTCCACGAATAACTGGAATCCATCTCACAGCTTCCGGTAAGAAACTCACCTTCAATTTCGTGTTATATGGCGGATTTACGACAAAGGCTTCACCAATAGATTGCTGTAATTGTTTTCTATTGTCATAACAGCGATTATCTACAACCACATTTCCATTTTCATTTAAGGTATAAGTTGCAGATACGTTGTAAGCACATTTTTTTTGAAAAAAAGCAGGCTTACGGGCGACCTCATACCAGACACCTAAATATCGGTCCAGTTCAACTTTATAAACGGTTTGCAAAGGTTTCGGCTGAGCATAGACATACGTTCCAACAGCTAAACCAGCCAAAACAACACCGCCCAACGCAATTTTAGCCAAACGCCAACTGGCTTGCGGAACATTATTTCGAAATGCCATTGTTGCCCTCAACGATTAGTTGTGAATACAAAAGAACTCAAACATCTACAGTAGCTTGTTTTTTAAACACATTATGTAGCGTTATGTATTCGTTTATTGCAACATTTGCGCTTTTAATCGAATGATTTCATCACGTATCCGCGCTGCCTGCTCGAACTGTAAATCTTTCGAGGCCTTTAACATATCTTTTTCAAGCTTAGTAATATGCTTACTAAACAGTTTAGGATCCGAAAGAATATGTCTTTCGTCGGCACTCAATGCTTGTGCTTGCTCAAGTACTTTTTCATCAATCTCGTCATCTGAAAGTACCTCACCCGAGTCAATTTCTTTGACAACCTGACGAACAGCACTACGTGGCGTAATACCATGCAGCTCATTAAATTCAATTTGTTTGGCTCTACGACGATCAGTTTCATCTATTGCTTTTTGCATAGAATCGGTAATTCGGTCAGCATATAAAATTGCTTTACCTTTCACATTACGCGCAGCACGACCAATCGTCTGAATAAGTGAGCGTTCCGAACGTAAAAAGCCTTCTTTATCTGCATCTAAAATAGCAACCAAAGAAACTTCCGGCATATCCAGACCTTCACGTAACAGGTTAATACCGACTAAAACATCAAATACACCTGTACGTAGTTCATGAATAATTTTGACGCGTTCAACCGTATCAATATCTGAGTGGAGATAAGCGACCTTAACGCCATATTCTTTTAAATAAGAAGTTAGGTCTTCTGCCATACGCTTGGTTAAAGTGGTAATTAATACCCGTTCATTCAAGTTTTTACGAATATTAATTTCAGAAAGAACATCATCTACTTGGGTTAAGACAGGACGAATCTCAATTTCAGGGTCGATGAGACCTGTTGGACGTACCACTTGTTCAACGATTTGATCTGACTTTTCTAATTCATATTTAGCAGGTGTTGCACTTACAAAAATGGTCGTCGGTACAATACGCTCCCACTCTTCAAATTTCATTGGACGGTTATCAAGCGCACTTGGCAAACGGAACCCATAATTCACTAAGTTTTCTTTACGTGACCGGTCACCTTTATACATCGCTCCAATTTGCGGAACAGTAACGTGTGATTCGTCAATAATGAGCAAAGCATCTTCCGGAATATAGTCGAATAAAGTTGGCGGTGCTTCACCAGACGGACGCCCAGACAAATGACGCGAATAGTTTTCGATACCATTGGTATAACCCAACTGCTGCATCATTTCCAGATCGTAACGTGTCCGTTGCTCAATACGCTGTGCTTCAAGCAATTTGTCATGTTCACGGAAGAATTTGAGCTGATCTTGTAATTCGTCTTTAATTGTATCAATAGCACGGGTCAAATGATCTTTTGGTGTCACATAGTGGCTTTTCGGGTAAATCGTTATCCGAGAAACTTTACGAACCATTTTACCAGTTAGCGGGTCAAACCAACGGATTGAATCGACTTCATCATCAAATAGTTCAATACGAATCGCATGTTGATCAGATTCCGCTGGGAAAATATCAATAATTTCGCCGCGAATACGATAAGTACCACGTAAAAATTCAAGTTCATTCCGCGTATATTGCATTTCAACCAATCGGCGGATGATTTCATCGCGACTTACTCGGTCGCCCTCAACCACATGCAGCAACATTTGCATATAAGCATTCGGGTCACCCAAACCATAAATTGCAGAAACTGATGCCACAATAATTGCATCACGACGTTCTAATAAAGCTCGTGTTGCTGATAACCGCATCTGATCAATGTGATCATTAATGGCTGAATCTTTTTCAATAAACGTATCCGAAGATGGAACGTAAGCTTCTGGTTGGTAGTAATCGTAATAACTTACAAAATATTCGACCGCATTATTGGGGAAGAAAGATTTAAACTCACCATAAAGCTGGGCAGCCAAAGTTTTGTTATGAGCCATCACAATTGCAGGTCGCTGTGTTTGGGCGATTACATTTGCCATGGTATAGGTTTTACCTGAGCCCGTTACCCCTAGCAATAACTGATTACGAAAACCATGCTCGATACCATTGACCAGCTTTTCAATTGCCTGTGGCTGATCACCTGCTGGCTGATAATGAGTGACCAAATCGAAAGGTTGATTTTCGTTCAAAGTTATCTCTCTTTATGAAAAAATTGAATTTAACGTCTCCCCCATTAATGGGGATTTTTATCTTAATTTAAAGTGCAAATTGAGTTGGAAATTCAATGTAAAAGATTAAGCATCTTAACACTTGACCAATACCCTAATCAGTTGCAACATGAAGCTATCCATTAAATAAAAAGCATAACCATGACCTATCAATATCATGATGAAAGTATTGTAACCGAACTTCCCGAAGATACAGTTTTTGTATTTGGAAGTAACCTTGCTGGACAGCACGGTAGCGGTGCAGCACGCGTTGCCAGTCAACACTTCGGAGCAGTTGAAGGTGTAGGTCGCGGCTGGGCTGGTCAAAGCTTTGCAATTCCCACCTTAAATGAACATATTCAACAAATGCCTCTTTCACAGATTGAGCACTATGTTGAAGATTTTAAGATATATGCAAAAAATCATCCTAAAATGAAATATTTTGTCACGGCTTTAGGTTGTGGCATCGCAGGTTATAAAGTTTCTGAAATTGCGCCACTGTTTAAAGATATTCATCACAACGTTATCTTTCCAGAATCTTTTAAACCTTATGTTGAAGATAATGCAGTTTCTGAATTTCCGACATTAACCCAAAAGATGGTGAAAAGTTTCATTAATGATGATGTTATTTTTTACTTTAATCATGGAAGTGAATCTTTTGAAGAAGCCTTAGATAAAACAGATTTATCAAATGCCGAAAAAGCCATTGCTCTTATTGTTTTAAATGAAGAGCTATACCCTCGGGATCGTTATGGACGAGGCCGTGATCATGAGCTGAGTGATATTTTAGGTAAGCTCAATGGTAAAATTTTCGACCTGCACGGAAACTCTGAGGGCGCCATGATTTTTGTAAGTGCTGTGGTTGCACTCATGGAACTTTATGATTTTGACGAGCAAGACTTTATCAAACTATGGCGTGGTGAAAAGAATATTGATCACCCCATTAATCGTTAATTTTTCTTATAAATTTATGAGTTAAGCAGATAATATCTGCTTTCTCATTATTTGATTTTCACTTACATTTAATCTTTATATTTTTAATTATTCTAATAGATTTAAGTTCTTTATCTTCCCAAATCTTAATTTTTCTCATTATACTTTAAGGCAAACTGAATACTTAAAGAAACATATGGAAACTTTAGATTCTTCAATTTTTGACCTTAGCCCAATTCCAATGTGGATTGAGGATTTCAGTGAAGTTAAACAACAATTTGATTTATGGAGAAATCAAGGTATTGAAAACCTCCATGAATTTTTAAGTCAAAATAAAAACTTAATCAGTGAATGTGCACATAAAATTAAAATTGTTCGTGTTAATCAAAAAACATTAGAACTTTTTGAAGCCAAAACTCACGAAGAGCTATATTCGAATTTAAATCTTATTTTTAAAAAAGAAATGTTCGAATCACATATTCATGAACTGGAAGAACTATGGAATGGTAAAACTCACTTTTCAAGTACGACTGTAAATTACACCTTATCAGGCAAACGTATTGATGTTCAGCTAAGAGGCTCAATTTTACCCGGCTCTGAATCGACCTTTGAGCGTGTATTAATTACCACCGAAGACATTACGCCCTATCAAAATGCACTTCGTGAGGAAGCAAAAAATCGTCGATTAGCTGAGTCTATGTTTATCTATTCACCCACTTCTCTTTGGGTCGAAGATTTCAGCCGTATAAAAAATAGAATTGATCAACTCAGATTATTAGGTATTGAAGATTTTAGAACTTTTCTAGATGTCCATCCTGAATTTGTCCGTCAGTGTGTAGAAGATATTCTAATTTTAGATG
This sequence comes from Acinetobacter sp. GW821-FHT09D10, assembly GCF_059416285.1. NCBI lineage: Bacteria > Pseudomonadati > Pseudomonadota > Gammaproteobacteria > Moraxellales > Moraxellaceae > Acinetobacter > Acinetobacter sp. GW821-FHT09D10. Next base: position 167,414 of record NZ_JBWKOW010000006.1, on the reverse strand, counting down.
TTAATCAGGCAACTCTTGATTTATTTAAGGCTCCTGATAAGTCGACACTTTTAAGAAATACACATAAGATTTTTGCTGAAGAGATGATTGAAACTTTTCGGGAACAACTCATCGAATTATGGCAAGGTAATATTCATCATAAGCGTGAAGCCATTAACTATGCTTTAGATGGGCAAATGAGAAATGTCTTACTTCAATTTACTGTTTTCCCAGGTTATGAAGACACTTGGGGACTGGTACAGGTTGCACTGACCGATATTACGGCGCGAAAAAAAGCGGAAAACTATCTTGAATATTTGGGGCAGCACGATGTCCTGACCAAACTATATAATCGCGCTTTTTTTACAGAGGAATTGAACCGTTTAAACCGAAGTATTATCCGACCTGTTTCTTCAATTTTCTTAGATATGAATGGATTAAAAGAAACAAATGATCAGTTTGGTCATGATATTGGGGATGGCTTATTGCGTCGCGTCGGAAATATTTTAAGTCAGGCCATTTTAAATACAGCATATACGGCTTCTAGAATAGGTGGCGATGAATTCGTAATTTTAATGCCAGGGGCAGATGAGGCGAATGTTCTAATTATGCTTCAAACCATTCAAGAGCTTTTTAATATCGACAATCAATATTATTCAAGCCACCCAATTAGCATTGCAATTGGACATGCAACCACTCAAACAAATGAACAAATTGAGGACATGTTAAAGCGAGCTGACCATCACATGTACCAAAAGAAAAAAAGCTATTATCAGGAAATTTTATTTAATCAATAAAAAAACAGGCATATTGCCTGTTTTCGAGATTAGCGTTTTCCCATAGAACGACGAGTACCACGCGGAGGCATCCACGTTCTATCTGCGTATTGCTCTGGTTTTGGACGCACTTGGTTGTGTACCGCGTCGTCGGCTTCATTGCTATCATTCGGCATTGGGAATGGCAATTTCACCAAAGCCTTTTTCTGTTTTGGCTGTTGCTCAGTCATGATTCATTCTCGAAATTTCGATTGCGACCTATTATAAATGATTTTCTCATTTCTTTCTAAAAAAGCTTCAATTGAATAAATATTGCTTAAGGTGATTACTAAACTAAACTTTTTTACATCTGAAAAGGTTCACATCCGCAAATTACTTAATTTTTGCGATAAGATAGTATGCTTTTTATTTTTTAATCCCATAAGAGGAATATTGCCGTGGACGTACGTCTTTCTGATCGTGTCAATGCCATCAAACCGTCCCCTACACTTGCTGTAACCAACAAAGCTGCTGAACTTAAAGCTGCTGGCAAGAATGTGATTGGTTTAGGTGCTGGCGAACCAGACTTTGATACCCCTCAACACATCAAAGATGCTGCAATTGAAGCGATTAATAATGGTTTCACCAAATATACGGCTGTAGATGGTACTCCTGGGTTAAAAAAAGCAATTATTGCTAAATTTAAACGCGATAATAATCTTGATTATCAAGCGAATCAGATTTTGGTTTCATGTGGTGGTAAGCAAAGCTTCTTTAACTTGGCTCTTGCTCTATTAAACAAAGGCGATGAAGTTATCATTCCAGCACCGTTCTGGGTAAGCTATCCAGATATGGTCATTATTGCTGAAGGTACTCCAGTCATTGTGAAATGTGGCGAAGACCAACGCTTCAAAATTACTCCTGAACAATTAGAAGCGGCTATTACCCCTAACACTCGTTTAGTTGTATTAAACAGCCCATCTAACCCGACAGGAATGATCTATAGCAAAGCTGAATTAGAAGCTTTAGCTGAAGTATTACGTCGCCATCCACAAGTGTTTGTTGCATCTGACGATATGTATGAACCAATTCGTTGGGAAGATGAGTTCTACAACATCGCAACTGTTGCTCCAGATTTATATGATCGTACGATTGTTTTAAATGGTGTTTCTAAAGCATATGCGATGACAGGTTGGCGTATTGGCTATGCAGCCGGCCCAGCAAAAATCATTGGCGCAATGAAAAAAATCCAGTCTCAATCAACTTCAAACCCAACTTCTATTTCACAAGTTGCTGCTGAAGCTGCATTGAATGGTCCTCAAGACGTCCTTCAACCAATGATTAAAGCGTTCAAACGCCGTCATGACTTAGTCGTAAACGGCTTGAATGAAATCAAAGGGATTTCTTGCTTGCCTGCTGACGGTGCTTTCTATGCCTATGCAAACATTCGCCCTCTTATTCGTGCAAAAGGCTTAAAATCTTGCACAGAATTCTCTGAATGGTTACTAGAAGAAACTGGTGTAGCAGTAGTGCCTGGTGATGCATTTGGTCTAGGCGGTTTTATGCGTATTTCATATGCAACAGCTGACGAAGTACTCGTTGATGCGTTAGCACGTATCAAAAAAGCTGCTGACTCAATTGACGGTGTAGATGCTGCTATCGCTTCTATTGAAGCTGAAAAAACAGCTAAGTAATTTGTAATTTTAAAAGGAGGCTTCAACTTCAAGTTGAGGCCTCCTTTTTTTATGAATAGAAAATTAAAAATTTTATTCTTAGCTACTATTTATGACTCAGCAGAATTAAATAAAGCCATGACCTCAGCTTCAGTCATTTTTTTTGTATTATTTTGAAAGGCATAAAAACCAGGTTTTGAATCAATAAAAATTTCCAGATCTAACTTTAAGTCATTTACGGGTTCATCTAAAGAAAATGCATTAATGTTGCAGTAGCCTTGATCCTTAGTTCTCCAAAAAATTGTAGTTCCGCAGGCGTTGCAAAAGCCTCTTTCTCCCCATTCGGAAGAGTTAAAAACACTGAGATGTTCTTGATGAATAAACTTTAGACTACCTTGTACAACATCAATCGTCATAATAACACCACTGGTTTGTCGGCGGCACATCGAACAATGGCAAACATGGACATCATGATTTTTTAGCTCTACCTCAAATGTAGTCTTACCACATAAACATTGACCGTTCATTATTATTTCCCATTGATAAGTTTTATATTTTTAATTTCATAAAATATTCTGTCTAATTAAAATTTACAAGTTTGTAAACTATAACTGAACTTATCACTTCATTTTTCTAACTTGACAATAGTACTTTTACATCATAATTTAAATACAAGTTCCATTTAAGAACTTATAGAATTAAAGGACTCAAAAATGAAAAATCCCATGGAAATGACTGGTCTTGAATTTTTACAAGCGATGATTGATGGCCATATTCCAGCAGCAAGTATTAGTAAAACCATACCTATGCAACCTACTGAAATTTCAGAAGGATCTGTTACGTTCAAAGCCCAAGCAGATCATAATCATCTAAACCCGCTAGGCGGCGTACATGGGGGCTTTGCTGCTACAGTTTTAGACTCTGTGACTGGCTGTGCCGTACACACTATGCTACCTGCTGGCGTAGGCTATGGAACCATCGACCTCAATGTAAAAATGTGTCGTCCAATTCCAAAAAACCATCCTTTAATTGCAACAGGTAAAGTCATTAACATAAGTAAAAACTTAGGAATTTCCGAAGGAAAGATTATTGATGAGGAAGGTAAACTTTATGCTTATGCAACAGCAACCTGCATGATTATTCGCCCATAGTCATAAGAGGCAGCCTTAAACCGCTGCCTTTTTTATTGAGTAATATTGGTTATTTGGACGATCACAGGTTTGCGCCACTACATAAGGTGCCCAAATACTCTTGAGTTGAAGCTCTACCACCTCTTGATATTCAAAAGACCAAGCTAGAGCTTTATTTTTACCCAGTAGTAACTCCCCTTCTAATTGAAAAATATATAAGGGTTTAGAGGGATTTAATAGTTTTGAACTTTTTAAAACTTTTAGTGAACTATGCACATCCCATTTAGAACTGAACCAAAGCTGCAATAAATCACCTAAGTACAAGTCCTGCTTTTTAAAAGGATAAGCATCAATCGACGCACCCTCTACAGGTGTGTAATAAGATTCTGTTCGACTTAAGATATTGAGATAATTGCGTTGATAAAAATCAAAATTAGAAAAAATAGAGGCAATAGTAAGTGTTTTCATACTTATCTCCGATTTAGCCATTTTAGTGCTGGCAAGTTGGTTTAAATCCACACTGTTTGAATTTCTTCAAACGCTTGTTCTTATTTAAATCTAGCAATTGAATTTCTAAAGTGCAAGTAATTTACTCCAACACCGTCCAACTGATCAAATAAAAAGCATACAACACAAAAATGAAGGCAACATGGCGATTTTCACTTGACCCTTCTCAAAATCTCCTTATAATCGCATGCAGATTCTCCCATAGCTCAGTCGGTAGAGCGACGGACTGTTAATCCGCAGGTCCCTGGTTCGAGCCCAGGTGGGAGAGCCAAATACTAAAAAGCCCGCAGCATTAAAGCGGGCTTTTTTTTGCCATAAATTTATCAATAACTATAAAAAAATCCCCTATCATGACGTAGAGGATTTAATGATTAATCTACTAGTTTCATTCAATGACCTAATCTAAATCTAAAAGAAATATCACCATCAATCCTCTTCTTAGGTCATTTTTAAACTTATTATTCTACTTCAACAACTTTTAGGGGATTAAAGGACTGAGTAGTCGGCATAATTTCAATACGGTTAATATTAATATGTGGAGGCTGTGATGCAACCCACGCTACCGTATTTGCAATATCTTCAGGCAAGATTGGGTTCTTTTTATCATACAGACTATTTACCTTTTCCTGATCGCCCTTGAAACGCACCAAAGAAAATTCTGTACCACCACAAAGACCTGGCTCAATATTAGTTATTCGAATACCAGTACCTGACAGATCAGCTCGAAGATTTAAACTAAATTGCTCCACAAATGCTTTGGTTGCACCATAAACATTACCACCCGGATATGGGTATGTACCTGCAATTGATCCCATATTGATAATTAAACCGGACTTTTTCTTCACCATATTCGGTAAAATTAACCGCGTAACAGTAATCAATCCTTTAATATTGGTATCTACCATGGTGTACCAATCATCCAAATCTGATTTATCTGCTGGCTCTAGGCCTAATGCTAATCCGGCATTGTTAACCAATAAATCAATTTGACTGATTTGAAATTCAGCTGGTAAATCAACCAATGCTTTATTTATATTTTCTACTGTATCCGTCATATCAAATACGAGTGGATAGAATTTTTCACCAAGCTCTTGCTGTAATTCTTTTAGTTTTTCTGCTCGTCTTCCACAGCCAATAACCTTATAACCCAACTCAATCAGTTTTTTTGAAATACTATAACCAAAACCCGCAGAAGCGCCTGTAACTAATGCTAACATTCTTATATCCTTAAAATATTCGACTACTTTAGTTGAACCGATTATGAACAAACCTATCTTTATATTTACATAATATTCGTTATTACTTTCAAAAATAAAAGAATTTTCTAAAAAATTTAATTATGGATAACAATATTTAAGGAAATTAATTATATAGATATGATTTTATCAGGAGTATCAGGTAATAAATACCACATCCCCAGATACTAACCACTTATAAAAATAATTAAAAATTAAAGAGTTAAAATAAAAAAAGTTTACCTAGGAAGATAAACTTTTTTATTTACAACTTTTTTAATTATGCAGGCACGCCGCTGTGAAAACGAAAGGTATCGTCAGGCGTTAAAATCAGATTCTTTTCAACCTCACGAATATGCTCAATGCGCTGCTGAATATCCTCTTTAGGATTTTTCATTTTTGCAGTTTTTGCAACATCGAGTGCAAGTGCCAAATAATCTTCAAAATGACGAGACTCTGACTTAAGCAAATAGCGATAGTAGCGCCCCAACTCTTCATCTACGCGCGGAGCAAGCGCATGAAAGCGTTCGCATGAGCGCGCCTCAACAAAAGCACCTACCACAAGTACATCAATTAAAGCTTCCGGCTCATAAGTACGAATCTCTTTACGCAATCCACCTGCATAGCGCCCCGCACTTAAGCCATCCCATTTCTGACCACGCTTGGCCATTAGCTCAAGCACCTGTTCATAATGGAGCATTTCTTCCCGTACTAGTTGTGCAAGCTTTACTTGCAAATCAGGGAAAAAACTATAGCGGAACATTAAGTTCATTGCTGTGCTAGCTGCTTTTTTTTCACAATTAGCATGATCTTGCATCAAGATATCTAAATTATTGACCGCCTCATCTAGCCATGCATTTGGCGTTTGACATCCTAAAAAGGCCAAGACAGGTTGCATTAACTCATCGTAATTGATACTCGACATAACCAATTAACCTGCCACCTGAATTGCTGCTTTCATATCTTTGACAGCTTGAACAAGACCTACAAAAATGCTTTCAGCAATAATTGAGTGTCCAATATTTAACTCATGAATTTGTGAAATAGCAGCAATTGGAGCAATATTTTTAAGGTTAAGGCCATGACCAGCATTTACCACCAAACCTTTTGAAGCTGCGTATTCAACACCTTTGACAATACGCGCCAACTCAGCCTGTTGATCTTGCTCCGTTGCCGCATCTGCATATGCACCCGTGTGCAACTCAATCGTAGGTGCGCCACATGCAACTGCTGCATCAATTTGAGCTAGATCAGCATCAATAAATAATGATACATCACAACCAATAGCGGCTAAGGCCTGAGTTGCAGCTTTAACTTTTTCAAAGTTACCTACTACATCCAAACCACCTTCAGTTGTTACTTCTTGGCGTCTTTCAGGAACGAAGCATACATGCTGTGGCTGAATTTCTTTCGCAAACTCGACCATTTCATCAGTAACAGCCAACTCTAGATTCATGCGTGTTTTTAGTAATGGTCGCATGCGGCGTACGTCATCATCTTGAATATGGCGACGATCTTCACGCAAATGCAAGGTAATTCCCTCTGCACCAGCTTGTTCACAAATAAGAGCAGCTTCTACAGGGTCTGGGTAAGTAGTACCGCGCGCCTGTCTTAAAGTAGCAACATGGTCTATGTTTACACCAAGCAATGCAGCCATAAAAAAATCCTAATTACGATTGAGTTTGAGTATTTTGAATCCACAATTGTCGACTTTTTAGGGGACGATCTCCTAAAAGCGATGTAATCATTTGACGGTATAGTTTACCTAATAATTGTAATTGTTCGTGAGAAAAATCCTGTCCTTGCTCATAATCCACCATAGACAAAATCGCTTTTCCTGACAAAGAGGAACGACTCGCCTGCGCAACAGGAGCAAAACCTTCGGTCACTTGAAATTGATAAAACTGATGAGCCTGTATTGGCTGCTGCTGAGTATCAATTGAAAAATCAAGTGCGTACCCAAGTTCAGGCAAAAGCACATGTTCGAACTGACGCAATATCTGTCTTAAAAAAAGATCGGGCTGATCATTAGAAGCGAGCTGCTGTAACTGCAATAGAGTTAACTGATATTGCTCAAAAGATTGAGGCATTGCCTCTTCAAGTGGGCATAGCCGAAGAATGATTTCACTTAAATAAAATCCGGCAAAAAAGGCGTCACCAAAAAAGAAAACAGGCTGATTTAATATTTCTAACTTAGTAAAGTTCTTCAGCTCACTTTTACCAGTTGCTTGCAATCGGATAGGTTGATACTGAGGGGGCGGAGTCTGTCTTAAAATACCATCGACTCGCCCATACTCCTGAGTAAAAAGATGCACAATATGACTTTTTTCACGGTACTTACGGTGATGAATCATATATCCATGAAGGACTTCATTGCGCATCATAAAAAGAAACTATTCCTCAGATTCTTTTTCTTTTTTATCATCATCACCATCAGGGATCACCGCACCTACAACAGCTGCTGTACCTTTGACAACACCTTTTGTAGTTTTATAAGCGATACCTACTGGTACGGTTACAAGCTTATATACACAACCTTGTAACATCAATGTACATCCAATTATAGCGACCAATGATGTAATTGTTTTCATACCAGTATCCTTATCCTTTAGATATCACTATATCCTAAGCTTTTTAAAGCACGCTCATCATCAGACCAGCCACCCTTCACTTTTACCCAAAGTGTGAGCATAATTTTTTGCTCAAACATCTTTTCCATGTCTTTTCGAGCGTCCATACCGATTGTTTTAAGCTTGGCACCTTTTTCACCAATCACAATCGCTTTTTGGCCCGCACGATCTACAAAAATCGTTGCATCAATATAGGTACAAGCTGGTTTTAAACGACCAGTTTTCTCATTAACAGCAGCCTCTTCCGTTTTGAAAGATTCAATTTGTACTGTTAAATCATAAGGTAGTTCTTCACCTAACTGGCGCATGATTTTTTCACGAATAATTTCGCTAGCTAAAAAGCGTTCAGAACGGTCAGTAATCTGATCAAATGAATACAAAGGCGCTTGATAAGGAAGATACTTCTCAATCGTTTCACTCAAGTGTTCCAGATTTGCTCCGCGTAATGCAGATACAGGAACAATCTCGGCAAAATTCATAAGCTTGGCACGCTCTTGAATTAAAGGAAGAATATCTCTTTTATCTTCAAAAGTATCAGCCTTATTAATCACCAAGATAACTGGCATTTCAGCATTCTTAAGTTTTTCAAGCACTAAGTCATCATTTGGGGTCCACTTATAAGCATCAATAACAAATAAGACCAAATTGACGTCACGTAATGCAGAATGAGCTGCACGGTTCATCATTTTATTAATAGCGCGTACTTCTTTTTTATGCATACCTGGGGTATCTACATATACCGCCTGCATTTTTTCACGCGAATCAATACCAATAATTTTATGACGTGTTGTTTGAGGTTTACGCGAAGTAATAGAGAGCTTTTGACCTAATAAATGGTTCATGAGGGTAGATTTACCCACATTTGGACGTCCTACAATCGCCACAAATCCGCTCTTAAAATCCGAAGGAATTGTCACGCCTTTGGAACTAAAAAATTGATCAATCAGATTATTAGGATCTTGGTTATCATTTGAATCTGGATTGATTTGATCAGAATGCATCGACATGCAGGTTATTGCTCCAATAACTTTAAAATTTCCGCCGCTGCTGCCTGCTCGGCAAAACGACGACTTGAACCCTCACCATAAATCTTTGATAAACCATCTATCAAACATTCAACTTTAAAGTGCTGGTGAGGTGCATCACCCTGAATATCTACAACCTCGTAAACAGGGAGAGGTTTTTTACGTGCTTGTAGATACTCTTGTAAACGTGATTTCGGGTCTTTAAGTTGATCCGTAGGTTCAATATGGTCTAAATAGGGTACATACCATTTTAGCACAATATCTGTAAGTAAGTTGAGATCACCACTATCAATATAAATTGCACCAATAATGGCTTCTACCGTGTCAGCTAATATTGACTCACGATGATGACCACCAGATTTCAATTCACCCGTACTTAATATTAAACACCGACTAAGTTGCAAATCGGTTGCAATCTTACCTAAAGCTTCCTGACGGACTAAAGTCGCTCGCATACGCGTTAGACGACCTTCGTTTTCATTTGGATAGGCATGATATAGATAATTGGCAACAATCATGCCCAATAATGAATCGCCTAAAAATTCCAAGCGCTCGTAATTGTATTTATGACTCACCGAACGATGAGTCAAAGCTAACTGTAACAACTCAAGCTGCTTGAATTGATATCCGATGCGACTCAATAAGCGAGGATCACTTAGTTTGAACTGATGTTTTATCAAAACTCTTCTCAAATGTTAAAACTAAATCAATATTTGATAAGAAAGGTTTTCTTACTTCATATTTCTTTTTGACTGTCAGACCAGACTGATTAAACACTTGCGCAATCTCTTTAAAGTGGAGATCACGAATATTGTTCATTTCCAGTCGCTGATCCATTTGTGTCACAAATTTCTGTGGTGTGATCTCAGAAGAGCTTTCTTGTAAAAGCTCCTCTATCTGATTATTAATCAGTCGATCATCCCAATATGCCGGCCAAACTGCAAGTACAGCTTTTACTGCAACTGCAAATATAACCACCCCAAATAAAATTGCTAAATACGAAGTACCTTGTTGTGCCTTACGCATTTCTTTTTTTCCTAATGGTTGTTTTTAATCTATTTTTCCATTTCGGCCAAAGTTAGGAAGATGTAAGCCCGGTTCTTTATGCATCCAGACATAGAATGCTCGTCCTGTTAAATTTTCCTCAGGAACGAAGCCCCAGAAACGACTGTCTGCACTTTGGTCACGGTTATCCCCCATTGCAAAGTAATGTCCTTTTGGAACAGTCACTTCCCAATATAAACCGTCTTGGTTTGCATATTTACCATTTTCAACATAGTTGATAAACGGTGCTTGACGTGCCACATTTACGCCTTCAAGCTCACGCATCGTAAAGGTGTGTTCACCAACCGTCTCTTTATGATAAATAGACGTTGGGGTATCTAACACATCTTTTTCGCGACTAAACTGTGTTAATACTTTCGGTACTTTTTGTCCGTTAATAATCAATTGTCCATGATCATAAACAAGATGATCACCCGGCAAACCGATTACACGTTTAATATAGCTAATGGTAGGTTGAGGTGGATAACGGAATACAATCACATCACCACGCTTTGGTTCGCCCACATCAATAATCTTCTTATTGACGATAGGTAAACGCACACCATAATCAAATTTATTAACCAGAATAAAATCACCAGTTTCTAGGGTAGGTACCATAGAGTCTGATGGAATATTAAATGGTTCATAAAGAAATGAACGAAGTACAAGTACTACAGCTAAAACTGGCCAAAAGTCATAGGCCCATGTAATAACAAAATTTTCGTTCCCGCGCCCTTTATTTGCACGCTGTTTGAATACAAATTTATCTAACAACCACACTGCAAATAGAATCAGCGTAACTGGAACAAGAATTAAATTAAAATCAAAATCCACACGACCTCACTCGCAGCCTAGCTGCTTGTCTTAAAGTGGGGAAAAAGTAATATCTTACTTCTCCCCCCTCATTTCTTATCTTTCTACTTTCAATACAGCCAAGAACGCTTCTTGTGGAATTTCAACACTTCCCACTTGTTTCATACGTTTCTTACCTTCTTTTTGTTTAGAAAGTAGTTTTTTCTTACGTGAAACGTCACCACCATAACATTTCGCTAATACGTTTTTACGCATCGCTTTTACAGTAGAACGAGCAATAATTTGTGCACCGATAGCTGCTTGAATAGCAACGTCGTACATTTGGCGAGGAATCAAATCTTTCATTTTCTCAACCAATGCAATACCACGATGACGCGCGTCATTACGGTGACAAATCATAGCCAAGGCATCAACCTTGTCACTATTAATTAATACATCAACCTTAACTAAAGCTGAACTTTCGAAACGCACAAAGTTATAGTCTAGCGATGCAAAACCACGAGAACATGATTTTAATTTATCAAAGAAATCCATAACGACTTCAGCCATCGGGATTTCAAAGGTAATAGAAACTTGATTACCCAAGAATTTCATATCTTTTTGAACACCACGGCGTTCAATACATAGGGTCATTACATTCCCTAAATATTCTTGAGGAACAAGGATATGACATTCTGCAATCGGCTCACGCAAATCTTCTACAGTAGATCCGTCTGGCATTTTTGATGGACTATCGATATAAATCGTTTCGCCCTTCTTGGTTAATGCTTCATAAATTACGGTAGGTGCAGAACTGATGAGATCAAGGTCATACTCACGCTCTAAACGCTCTTGTACAATCTCCATGTGTAGCATTCCTAAGAAGCCACAACGGAAACCAAAACCTAATGCATCTGAGCTTTCAGGTTCAAAGAACAAAGCCGAGTCATTGATCTGTAATTTTTGTAACGCTTCACGGAATGGCTCAAAGTCACTCGCATCAATCGGGAAAAGACCAGCATAAACCTGTGGTTTAACCTTTTTAAAACCCGGTAAAATTGCAACATCAGGTGTAGCAGCAAGGGTAATAGTGTCACCTACTGGCGCACCAAAAATATCTTTAATACCCGCAATAACAAAACCTACTTCACCAGCTTCAAGAATATCTGTTTCAGTATGCTTAGGATTAAATACACCCACTGAAGTTACCGGATGAGTTTGTCCTGTCGATTTAACCAACATTTTGTCGCCCTTACGGATACGACCTTGTTTAATACGTACAAGAGAAACTACACCTAAGTAGTTATCAAACCATGAGTCGATAATTAATGCTTGCAATGGAGCATCACGATCGCCTTCAGGCGCTGGAATAACATCGACTAAACGTTCTAAAACACCTTCAACACCCAAACCAGTTTTTGCTGAACAAGTCGGTGCATCTGTCGCTTCAATCCCGATGATTTCTTCAATTTCATGAATTACACGTTCAGGTTCTGCCTGTGGTAAATCAATTTTATTTAAAATAGGAAGAACTTCGAGACCTTGTTCAATTGCGGTATAACAGTTTGCAACTGATTGTGCTTCTACACCTTGTGCAGCATCTACAACCAAGAGTGCACCTTCACATGCAGCTAATGAACGAGAAACTTCATACGAGAAGTCTACGTGTCCAGGAGTATCAATAAAGTTAAGTTGATATTCTTGACCATTCGGATGAGTGTAATACAGCGTGACAGAAGCGGCTTTAATGGTAATCCCACGTTCACGCTCAAGCTCCATTGAGTCTAATACTTGGGCTTGCATTTCACGATCTTGTAGACCACCACACATCTGAATAAAGCGGTCAGCCAATGTAGACTTACCATGGTCAATGTGAGCAATAATCGAGAAATTTCGTATATTTTTGATATCGACGGATTTTTTAGCTTGCGCCATGGGTTACCTTGAGAAAATATAGAGTGCTATGTAGCTTGTTTTAATACACAGCCAAAGCAGTTAAATTAATTGCGTGCGATTATAACAGATTGCAGATATGAAAAAGACATAAATTCTTTCTTTTAAAAAAGCTTTTTAAACTTCTCAACATAACAAACTATTTCTCTTTGAAGAGTATGTAAATCAGTACAGCTTTAGCTCAAACCTAAGCAGGCTTGCAGATAAATTATTGCCAGTATGATTAGCGATCTTTTCAATCAATTTGAATCCAAGTTTGTGAACAACTTGCTGGGATCTAATGTTGGGCTCAAATATCTCAGCCCAAACATATTTTATTTTTCGTTGGAATAATCCCTCTTGTTTCAAATAGTGAATTAGCCCTGTAAGAGCTTCATGCATATATCCCGAACCCCATGCATGAGGATGAAGCTCATAACCAATGACTACCGCAAAATCATCACCAATCGGTTTGACAGCATTTACTCCACATGTTCCCAACATAGTTGCATCTTGTTTAAGACGAATAGCATGTCTAAAACCTAGCCGTTGGTCCCATTTTTTATGCATTTTTTCAATCAGAGCCTGAGCTTCTTCTAATGAAGTCAAGGCTTGTAAATCATAAAATTCGAGTACGCTTGAATTTGAAAATAATTCAAAGACAAAATCTTTATCATCATCTGTAAGATCACTTAAAACCAACCGATCAGTTTCTATGGAAAATGAATACTCCAAATTTCAGCCTCTCTTTTTTACTAGCTAACATATGAAACAGTAAAATCATAAGCATTTATGCTTGAATCAAGTGGCTTGTATGCATGGGTAAAAGTTGGAGACATTCGTTTTGGGCGCCCTGTGGCAATTTCAATACATGCCCATTTTGTATTTCCAACAAATAATACAGCCTGATCTGATGGACGGAAAAATACATACTGGCGGAAAGAATAAAGAGCGTTGATATCATCTAACCATGTGCGTAATACAATTTGTTCGCCTTCAAATGTAGCTTTACGATATTGCACATGATGCTCAACCGCGACCATTGCATGTTTTAACTCGAGGTATTTAGTGACCCCTACTCCTAATGTTTCAACATGAGCAGCTGCTACATCTTGCATCCACTGTACATACATCACATTATTCACATGTCCTAACGCATCAATATGATGTGGCTGTACCTGAATATGTAAATCAAAAATACTACTCACGAATGTTCACTCTTATTTATTAACTTTTAAACTGAAATAAGTGTAGGTAGATATCACTATACGCTCAAGATAAATAACAAAAAACCACCCATGTTTAGGGTGGCTCATTGTTTCTTTTTAAGTTTACTGGATACGTAAACCAAGCATCGCGCGTTGTCCCTGACGAATAATCGCAACACGTGCTACGGTATTTTTTTGCAAGTTAGAAACAACTTTTGCAAAATCCTGACTATTTAAAATCTGGTTATTGTTGACTTGAATAATCACATCACCTGGGATGATATTTGACAATGATGCCAAACCGCCACGGCGGACATCTTGTACATAGATGCCGCCCTTTACACTTAAAGCACTTTTTTCTGGCTCAGCTAAATCACGAATGCTCATTCCTAAAACTGGTCCTTTAGATACAGCACTTTGTGCACCTGTGGCAGGTGTTTCATCTGGAGCAGTAGTTAAAGTTGCTGAAATATTACGGGTTTTATCATCACGTAATACTTCAAACTGAACAGTTTGATTTGGTTGCACCTTATTCAATGCATAGAGCAAATCACTGGTACGAAGTACAGATACGCCATTTAATTTTAAAATGACATCTCCAGCTCTCAGTCCTGCTTTTTGTGCAGGTGAGTTCGGAGAAATTTGAGTAATTAAAGCACCTTCAGGTTTTGGTAATTTATAAGCATCAGCAAGGTTTCGGTCAATGTCTTGCATCATCACACCAAGATAAGAGCGTGTTACCTTACCTTTAGTTTTAAGCTGTTCGGCAACATCCATCGCTACGTCAATAGGGATAGAGAAAGACAAACCCATATAGCCGCCAGTACCACTAAATATTCGAGAGTTTACCCCGACCACTTCACCATTTTGGTTAAACAATGGACCACCGGAGTTACCTGGGTTTAGCGCAACGTCAGTTTGAATAAACGGTACCGAAGTTTCACCACTCATATTTCGTGATTTAGCACTGACAATACCTGCCGAAGCTGAATAGTCAAAACCAAACGGCGAACCAATTGCTAAAACTGGCTCTCCCACCCGTAAGCGGTCAACGTTTCCTACTCGTAAAGCTGGATAGCTATTTCCGGTCACCTTTAATAATGCAACGTCTGTACGCTCATCACTACCTACCACCGTTGCATCAATTTCACGACGATCATTTAAAGTGATACTGATGCGTGAGGCATTTTCAATCACATGATGATTTGTCAGTAAATAGCCATCTTTACTAATAAAAAATGCACTACCGTATGCGGTTTTTTCTTGTGGACCTTGTTGCTGCGGAATGATGACCTGATTTCCAAAGAAACGTTTTAAAATTTCAGGAACTTGCTGCTGCAATAGTTCATCCTGAGTCATTTTTTTTACGACGTTTACACTCACCACGGCTGGACTAACTTGTTCAACGAGGTTTGAAAAATCAACAGTAGCATTTGCTTGAACAGCAGCAACTGTAAATACCGCTGCATACATTCCTTGTTGTAAATAGCGAGTTTTCATTCGGTGCTCACCCACAATTGGTCTACGAGAATAAGAATAAAACTGTTGTATCACAACGCTTTGGGGTTGTGCGTAACAATATGTTTATTTGTAAGGCATCATCACAATGATTATTTTACGCATTGCAACTTTTTAAGCCAATTGCAATTTTTCTCTGAGTTAGAGCGCTTAAGCTCTTGCCTTTTTAGATAAAAAGGGGTGTCATTAGCGGACGTTTTAAATTGTTGCGAATGGACATGCCTAATTTACAGACAATTCACCACTTTGACGTGATTATTGTGGGCAGCGGCGGCGCTGGTTTAAGTCTGGCTTTATCGTTACCAAATCATTTTAATATTGCAGTTTTAGCCAAAGCTGCTTTAACTGAAGCAAGTACCTTCTACGCCCAAGGTGGTGTTGCTGCTGTTCTTGACGAGACTGATTCTATTCAACAGCACATTAATGACACTATGATTGCAGGTGCTCATTTGTGTGAAATGGATGCGGTACAACATACCGTAGAAGGTGGTCGCCCTTCTGTAGATTTTCTTTTAAAGCAAGGCGTGCAATTTACCTTAGATGAAGATGAACAACTTCATTTAACCCGCGAAGGCGGTCATTCACAGCGTCGCATTATCCATTCTGCTGATGCAACAGGCAAAGCCATTTCAACCACCTTGGTTGAACGTGCCCAAGAACGTAAAAATATTACTATTTTTGAAAACTATATTGCGATTGATTTAATTACTTCGCAAAAATTAGGCCATGTTGACCAAACCAATCGCGCTATTGGTTTATATGCATTAGATGAAAACACAGAAAAGGTTCATACCTTCCTTGCACCATTTACCGCGCTTGCTTGCGGCGGTGCAATGAAAGCTTACCTCTACACATCTAATCCAGATATTGCCACTGGTGATGGTATTGCCATGGCTTACCGCGCAGGTTGTCGTGTTGCGAATATGGAATTTAATCAGTTCCATCCAACTTGTCTCTATCACCCCCAAGCTCGCTCATTTCTAATTACCGAAGCGATGCGTGGTGAAGGTGCTTATTTACGCTTGCCAGATGGCGAACGTTTCATGCTGCGTTTTGACGATCGTGCAGAACTGGCTCCACGCGATATTGTGGCACGTACCATTGACCATGAAATCAAACGCTTAGGTATTCGCCATGTGTGGTTAGACATCACGCACAAATCACCAGAGTTTATTAAAGAACACTTCCCTACACTTTATGCGCGATTGCTTGAATTGGGCATCGACATTACCAAAGATATGATTCCAGTAGTGCCGGCAGCTCATTACACCTGTGGTGGTGTTGTGGTTGACTCAAATAGCCAGACCGATATTGAAGGCTTATATGCTATTGGGGAAACGTCTTATACGGGTTTACATGGCGCAAACCGTATGGCGAGTAACTCATTACTTGAATGCTTCGTCTATGGCATGAGTGCAGCAAAAGACATCGAAAATAAATTTGATAAAGATTTAAAACTACCAGAAGTGCCAAGTTGGGATGATTCTCAAGTCACCAATCCAGATGAAGATGTGGTGATTTTACAAAACTGGGATGAGTTACGTTCCACCATGTGGAACTACGTCGGTATTGTCAGAACCACGAAACGTTTAGAACGTGCTTTACACCGTATTGAAATGTTAAAGCGTGAAATTACTGAATACTATCAAGACTATCGTGTAAGCAAGAACCTGATTGAACTGCGTAATCTTGTACTCGTATCTGAAATGATTGTCCGTTGTGCGATGCAACGCAAGGAATCACGTGGTCTACATTACACACTCGATTATCCTGAAACTTCGAGTGAGATTCGTAAAACAGTTTTAACTCCTCCAAATTTTGCAGTAGAACAGCCATTGGTTAATACAGAGCTGTAATTCTTATAAAACAAAAAAAAGCACAGTTCAGGCTGTGCTTTTTATTTGGTTTGATATTTATGATTTAGGTGGAATTGAGTAAGTCGCGGTTACATGTGCAACAGGTTCATCCAAACCGACTGAATAAATCCAGACTTCCCCCACAACCAGACTCTTTCCGACTTTCATGAGCTTACACTCACTGCGTAAGTCTTGATCACCCGCAGGTTTACGTAAAAAGTTAATATTAAAGTTGGTAGTCACAGCTAAACCAATAATTCCAATTTCACCTAATATTGCAATATATAAAGCAAAATCTGCCAAAGTCATCATAGTTGGACCAGATATGGTACCACCAGGGCGTTGATGTCTTTGATCGACATGATAATAAACAACCGCAGCTTTGGGCGTGACTGATTCAATGGTGCAATGTTCAAGACTTGGCGGAAATTCCTTTTCAAGAAATGCCACGATTTCTTCTTTTGAGCTTTTCATCCTTGTTATTCTTCAATCTATAAATCATATGTAAGATAGCATAAGAAAATAACAGATATTTTCTATGACGATTCAAACCAGAATTGTCGTCATTTTTCACCACTCCCATAAATTATAAGAGTGGCTCATCCAATTGCTTATCCTAAATATTGCAAAGCTTGCTCAAACACCTGATCAGGACTTTGGGTTGCATCTATTCGCTTAATACGTTCAGGTTCAGCTTTCCACAAGGTTTCATAACCTTCACGAACCTTAGTGAAAAAACTTAACTTTTCTTGTTCAAAACGGTCTAAAGCTCCACGTTCACGCGCACGGTTCATACCGAGTTCAATCGGTGCATCTAACCAGAAAGTCACCTCTGGCATGCGTGAAACAAAGTTCTGATTTAAAAGCTGTAATTTATCTTGGCTCAAACCTCGACCAGAACATTGATAAGCAAAGCTTGCATCTGTAAAACGATCGCTTAATACAATTTTATTAGACTCTAGAGCTGGCAAAATGACCTGTTGTAAATGTTGAGCACGTGCCGCATAAATGAGTAATAGCTCGGTATCATGGCTCATATTTTCATCATGATTCACAGCCAAAAGCATCGAACGAATTTGTTCAGCTAGCGGAGTACCACCCGGCTCTCGCGTTAAAACAACTTGTTTGCCTTGCTCTTCAAAATGCTGATGAATTTTTCGAATAAGCGTAGTTTTACCTACACCTTCCGTGCCTTCAAAGCTAATAAACATCTCTTTTCCTTATTTCTTCGATCTCAACACGGATAAATAGTCTTGCACCGCTTGATTATGCGCTTGCAAGCTTGCCGTAAATTTATGACCACCATTGCCAGTTGCTACAAAATAGATGTTGTTTGAATCATCTGGATGCAATGCAGCTTCAATTGCTTTTTGGCTTGGCAAAGCAATTGGAGTTGGCGGTAAGCCATTAATAGTATAGGTATTATATACTGTTGGGGTACGCAGGTCTTCTCGGGTAATGTTACCTTTATAGTTATTACCCATACCGTAAATAACAGTTGGATCCGTTTGTAAACGCATACCAATTTTTAAACGGCGGACAAAAACCCCAGAAACTTGTGTAAGTTCACTATCTAAACTTGTTTCTTTCTCAACAATAGAAGCCATAATTAATGCTTCATATTTATCTTTATAAGGTAAATTCGGTGCACGATTTGCCCAAGCTGCATCTAGAGCTTTGATTTGACGATGATATAAATCGGTAAGAATTTTCTTGTCAGTCTCACCTTTTGCAAAGAAATACGTATTAGGTGCAAACAAACCTTCAGGGTGTCCATAAGGAATGCCAAGCGCCTTCATCAGCTGATCATCAGGTAAATCTAATATTGTATTTTTTACGTTTTTATCATTTTTTAATGCAGTAATGAGCTGTTTAAAAGTTGTACCTTCAATAACCAAAACACGGTTCATCTGAGCATTATCTGCATCAGATAACATCTCTAATACTTCTCTTACACTCATTCCCTGTTCAATTTCATACACACCAGCTTTCATGCTGTCATGAATCATAAATTTCTGATAAAGCTTTAATACCACTGGAAAGCTAATTTTGCCTTCTTTCGCCAACCGATCAATAAAACCAGAATAGGTTTCACCAGATGTAATGGATAACATCTGTTTTTTGCCTTCAATCGGATAAGCTTTAAATAGACTCGACCATAAAATGGCAAAAGTAGAAATTAAAACAATAAACAGGCCAATTAGAACCAATCGCTTAGAAAATTTTGGAGCTTGTTTTTTGTTATTTTTCTTGGCGTTTTTTGCTTTCGCATTCACAGGTGGCTTCGGCATATTAATGAATCTGATTTAAGTTAAGGAGATGAAATAAATCTATGCATGCCTGTGTTTCTAACGTTTTCTCTCCTAAATGAGTGACCACTCGCATAGGATGTAAAGCATTACAAAAGAATAGACTTTGTATTTCAGATACTTCATCTAGCTCAATTATACGTACTTCACAGGCAATACCATGGTGCTGCATACGCGCTAAAATTTCCGCCCGCATTACACCGTGGACGCCATTATAACGAAGTTCAGGAGTAATCCATCTATCATTTAAACGAATAAAACAATTACTACTGACCCCTTCAACAATATAACCTTGTACATCAGTAACTAATGCTTCAGCCCACCCAAGTTGATCTGCTTCTTTTTTTAGCAATACTTGTTCAAGACGGTTTAAAGATTTAAGCCCAACTAAGCTTGGCATGGTTAAACCTAAAGCCTGATTTAAAACACCACACTGAATAGAGTCTGGCTGAAATGGCTCTGAAGCCTTCGGATAGAACCAGATATAAATATCAGCATTATGCTTTGGCAAACTATAACCACGGTCACCTATCCCACGACTAATCACAATTTTTAAAGTGCCATTGAGCACAAGATGCTGTTTTTGTAGTTGCTGCAAACTCTGTTCTATTAATTCAAAATCTGCAGTTAAAAACAGTTTTTGACATGCAAGTTTTAGGCGTTCCCAATGTCTTTCTTTAAGCTCAATCTGGTTTTGAAAAACACGAATTGTGGTGAAGCACCCATCTCCATAATGAAATGCTCGATCCAGTAAAGGAATGGTTTCAACAGATTGACCATTTTTAAAACACCACATGTTTAATCCACCCTTTGCTTAAAACGATCCAACAATACAACACCTTTCATTTAAATAATAAATGACTGATTTTAAAAAATTATACCGATTTAGTATCTACTTTTGAAACTTGTTGTATATCAAGATTTAAGAATAACTTATCTGTTTTTACTATTTCTATTTTTTTCATATTAAATTCGTTTTTTATTATTTTTTTAGAATAAAGACTAGCGCTATTCTGCGTTCATGTTTTGAACATTTCATATTTTTTGAGGGATTATCTCATGCGTTTTTCTCAGTTAAAAGTCGGGGTTATTGCTGCACTTCTTTCAGTTTCATCATTTGCAGCTCAAGAATTTTTAAACGTCTCTTACGACCCTACTCGTGAGTTATATACAGATTTCAATAAACAGTTCGGTACTTACTGGAAACAACGTACTGGTCAAGATATTGAGTTCAAACAATCACACGGCGGTTCTGGTAAACAGGCCCGCGCGGTGATTGATGGCTTAAATGCAGATGTAGTGACATTAGCACTTGCAGCAGATATCGATGAAATTGCTGAAAAAGCAAAATTACTTCCAACTGACTGGCAGAAAAAGTTGCCGCAGAACTCTACCCCATACACCTCAACAATTGTGTTTTTAGTGCGTAAAGGTAATCCAAAACAAATTAAAGACTGGGCTGATTTAATCAAACCGGGTGTAGAAATTATTACACCAAACCCGAAAACTTCTGGTGGCGCTCGTTGGAATTATCTTGCAGCTTGGGCTTGGGCAAAACATCAACCAGGTGGTAATGATGCAAAAGCACAAGAGTATGTTCGTCAAATTTATAAACATACTAAAGTTTTAGATTCGGGTGCTCGTGGCGCAACCACGACTTTTGCTGAACGTGGCATTGGTGATGTGTTACTGGCTTGGGAAAATGAAGCACATTTAGCGCTTCGCGAACAGCCGGGCAAATTTGAAATTATTACCCCTTCTCTTTCGATCCTAGCTGAGCCTCCAGTTGCAATTGTTGAAAAGAATGCAACTAAAAAAGGCAACCTCACGATTGCAAAAGGTTACCTCAACTACCTGTATTCACCAGCTGGCCAAGAAATTGCAGCACGTAACTTCTACCGTCCACGTAATGCAGCCGTTCTTAAGAAATACAGCAATGTATTTAAGCCATTGAAGCTTGTAACCATCGACAAAGAATTTGGTGGTTGGACGAAGGTACAAAAACAACACTTTGACAATGGTGGTGTTTTCGATCAAATCGTGAAAATCAATAGTACAGAGAAGTAATTCTTTGTACTAAAGATAAGGAGAACAGACATGATTCACACTGTAATTGTTCCGGGTGTAGGTGGAAGTGAACATCAGCATTGGCAATCTTGGTTGCAGCGTCAACTCGTGTCTAGTTCTCGTGTTGAGCAAAAAAACTGGGATAGACCAGTATTAAGTGAATGGGTTGAACAATTCGTTAAAACAGTTCAAGTAGCGCAAGCTCCTGTACAAATTGTTGCGCATAGTTTTGGTTGCTTAACGAGTGTTGCTGCTTTAGCTGAATATCCAGAGTTAAAGAGCCAAGTTAAGAAACTTATTTTGGTTGCTCCAGCAAATCCAGCACGCTTTGGGGAAGCTGGTTTTGCCCGCCATAGTTTGACCGACTACAAAGCATATTTTCATCAGTTAAAAATTGATGTCCCAACATCTCTGCTCATTAGTGAAAATGATCCTTGGCTCGGCTTTTTTGATGCTTTACAACTTGCTAAGTCGTGGAAATTAAATCCAGTTAATCTTGGTGAAGTCGGCCATATTAATGTTGCTTCAGGTTTTGGACCATTTCCAGATTTGCTGAATTATCTGATTCCAGAAGATTCGATGTGTAGTCACTCATCTATCGACCCGGTAAAAACTCATTTCTCTTTGAAATTTGCTTAATACCCATCTTTATATCGCACCGTTTATCTTTATTTATTCGCTTACTGGTTTCAGCAGGCTTTTCTCTTTGAGGAAATATCATGTCGCAGCGATCCCGAGTGCTGCCTGGGTTTGGTCTATCTTTGGGCTTCACCCTCGCCTATGTGTCTTTTATTGTGCTTATTCCATTAGCCGCAGTCTTTATCAAATCATTTGGAATTGGATGGGACGGATTATGGGAAATTTTAACGTCTGAACGTATTTTAAAATCGCTTCAACTCAGTTTTAGTTCAGCTTTAATAGCAGCATTTATTAATGTTGTATTTGGCTTACTTCTGGCTTGGTGCCTTGTACGTTACAACTTCCCAGGGAAACGTCTGGTTGATGCATTAGTCGATCTACCTTTTGCTCTTCCAACTGCAGTTGCAGGTATTGCACTTACTTCACTCTATGCACCTACTGGCTGGATTGGTCAATATCTCGAACCTCTAGGCATTCAAGTCGCATATAGCCCAATCGGCATTACGTTGGCATTGGTCTTCATTGGTATTCCATTCATTGTAAGAACAGTTCAACCAGTACTCAGTGATATCGAAACTGAGCTTGAAGAAGCAGCTTCAGCACTTGGTGCAAATCGCTGGCAGACGATTACTAAAATTATTTTACCGATATTACTACCAGCTTTGTTCACAGGTTTTGCTTTAGCATTTGCCCGCGGTGTGGGTGAATATGGTTCAGTTATTTTTATTGCAGGTAACCAGCCATTTAAAACAGAAATTGCTCCACTCATGATCATTTCACGTCTTGAAGAATATGATTATGCAGGCGCAACAACGATTGCTGCGGTCATGTTAGTTCTCTCTTTCATCATTTTATTTGCCATTAATTTACTTCAAGCGTGGGCAAACCGTCGTACAGGGAGAAATGTCACATGAACCTACATACTGACAGCAATGCACTAGCGTTTAAATTGCAATCACGAGATGCGACACGTGAACCAACTTGGGTACGTTACACGCTCATTACCGTGGCTCTGATTTTTTTCTTAAGCTGCCTGATGTTGCCACTCATTCTGGTTTTTGTAGAAGCATTTAAACAAGGACTTGAAGTCTATGTTCAAGCGTTGATTGATCCAGACACGCTATCGGCAGTGAAATTGACCTTATTAACCGCAGCAATTGCTGTACCAATTAATGTGATATTTGGTGTTGGCGCTGCATGGGCTGTGTCTAAGTTCCAGTTTAGAGGTAAGGCAATTTTAACAACCATCATCGATATGCCTTTTTCGGTTTCACCCGTTATTGCCGGTTTAATGATTGTATTGATTTTTGGTGCCCAAGGTTGGTTTGGCGGTTGGTTAATGGAACATGACATCAAAGTTTTATATGCCGTACCTGCAATTGTTTTAGCCACTATTTTTATTACTGTTCCATTTGTCGCACGTGAGTTAATTCCACTCATGGAGGCTCAAGGAACTGAAGAAGAAGAAGCAGCGATTGTACTCGGCGCATCAGGATGGCAAACCTTTTGGAAAGTCACACTACCAAACATTAAATGGGGTTTGATTTACGGCGTGATCCTATGTAATGCCCGTGCAATGGGTGAGTTTGGCGCAGTATCTGTAGTTTCTGGCCACATCCGTGGTGAAACCAATACCCTGCCACTTCATGTCGAAATTTTATATAACGAGTACACCTTTAGCGCAGCGTTTGCCGTGTCCTCATTACTTGCTTTCTTAGCCCTATTAACACTGGTATTGAAAACGTGGTTAGAAATACATCAAGACAAACCAGAACCACATTCAACTGATTCGTAAGGAATGAAATCATGAGTATTCAAGTTAAAAATATTGAAAAACACTTTGGTGCATTCCATGCGCTTAAAAATATTTCCCTAGATTTTCCTGAAGGTGAACTGGTTGCCCTACTCGGCCCATCTGGTTGCGGTAAAACAACCCTACTTCGTATTATTGCGGGCCTAGAATCAGCTGATGGCGGTCAAGTGTTACTTGAAGGCGAAGATGCAACCAATGTACATGTGCGTGAGCGTCAGGTCGGTTTTGTATTTCAACACTATGCTTTATTCCGTCACATGACTGTATTTGACAATATTGCCTTTGGTTTACGTGTTCGTCCACGTGCAACACGTCCTTCAGAAGCTGAAATTAAAAAACGCGTTACTCGTTTACTTGATCTAGTTCAACTTGGATTTTTGGCAGACCGCTACCCTGCTCAGCTTTCGGGCGGACAACGTCAACGTATTGCTTTAGCCCGCGCCTTGGCAGTAGAGCCACGAGTATTATTACTTGATGAACCATTTGGTGCGCTAGATGCCAAAGTTCGTAAGGAATTACGCCGCTGGTTACGCAACTTACATGATGAATTGCATATTACTTCAATTTTCGTAACCCACGATCAAGAAGAAGCACTTGAAGTTGCCGATCAGATTATTGTAATGAATAAAGGTAATGTAGAGCAGATTGGTTCACCTCGTGAAGTTTATGAAAAACCATCAACACCATTTGTATTTGATTTCTTAGGTCAGGCAAATCGTTTTGAAGGTGAAAACACAGGCGGTATTATCCGTATTGGCAATGACCGTATTCAATTACCAACGTTAGTTGAGGCGCCTCAAGGAAAAGTGATTGCTTTTGCCCGTCCAGATGAGTTACATATTCACTCGCAACCGCAGGCGAATACTATTGAAGCGACTTTTGTACGTGAAATCTGGATTGCTGGAAAAGTTGTGGCGG
Source organism: Acinetobacter sp. GW821-FHT09D10 (assembly GCF_059416285.1). Classification (NCBI taxonomy): domain Bacteria; kingdom Pseudomonadati; phylum Pseudomonadota; class Gammaproteobacteria; order Moraxellales; family Moraxellaceae; genus Acinetobacter; species Acinetobacter sp. GW821-FHT09D10. The sequence goes on along the minus strand of NZ_JBWKOW010000006.1, from coordinate 142,384 downwards.
AATTACAAGACCGTAATGGACGTTTAATTGAGATTGCTCTAAGCAATGAAGCTGCAAAATTACATGCGTTTAAACCGAATCAAACCGTTTGGGTAAGTGCATCTCAACTGCACTTATTTGCAGATCAAGTTGCTTAAGAAATATATTTGGTAAGGAAAAGTGTGAATGAACTTTCAACAATTAAGAATTATCCGAGAAACTGTACGCCAAAACTTTAACTTAACCGAAGCATCAGCTGCGCTCTACACGTCCCAATCAGGCGTAAGTAAACATATTAAAGATTTAGAAGACGAGCTAGGTGTACAACTTTTTATACGAAAAGGTAAACGTCTTTTAGGTTTAACCGAACCAGGACAATCTCTTCTTGGCATCGTTGAACGCATGTTAGTTGATGCTGAAAATATTAAACGTCTTGCGGAAGACTTTAATAAAGTTGATGAAGGGACATTAACGATCGCGACGACCCATACTCAGGCACGTTATGTACTGCCTCCAATCGTCAATCAATTTAAGAAGTTATTTCCTAAAGTTCATTTGATTTTACAACAAGCCAGCCCTGTTGAAATTTCAGAAATGCTCTTACAAGGTGAAGCAGATATTGGGATTGCTACAGAGTCTTTAACGACTGAAGAAAATCTAGCGAGTATCCCTTACTATCAATGGCAACACAGTATTATCACACCGCAAAATCATCCTTTAGTGAAGGCGGACAAGATTACGCTTGAACTTTTAGCGGACTACCCTCTCATAACTTATCATGGCGGTTTTACAGGTCGATCTAAAATTGACAAAGCTTTCGAAGAAGCTCACCTCGATGCAGATATCGTGATGTCAGCTCTTGATGCGGATGTTATCAAGACTTATGTCGAATTGGGCATGGGAGTCGGAATTGTCAATGCCGTAGCTTATGACACAGAACGTGATCATCGTTTAAAACAAACTAAAACTGATATTTTTGGTGTCAATACGACATGGATTGCCGTTCGTAAAGGTCATCTATTACGCGGTTATGGTTATGAGTTTATTTCTTTATGCTCACCTGATGCCGATATTAAAGCACTTAAGAAAATTGCTTATCCGGATGAATAAAAAATTAAGGAAAAAATAAAAGAGCTTTTTAGCTCTTTTATTTTTATTAAACACAAAAAAAACGAGCCGTAGCTCGTTTTTTCTTTAGGATCTTACCAGTAGAAGTTCACACCAACTTTACCAACTGGTAACCATTGGTATTTATCGTCATTCGCGATTTTACGAGCTTCCGCATTTACTGCTTCTTCAAGTGACTGGTCACCAGTTGTAACTGCTGAACCTGTTGAAACAAGTTTAACTGATGGGTTACCAGTGTAATAAGCACCTACTTCACCGAATACACCCCAGTTTTTATTGATTTTAGGTGCAAAACCAAAACCTAAATATGGAGCGATGTCATTTTTGTAAGACATTTGACCATTAATTTTTACACCATCGGCGCCCGCAATAAAGTCTTGGTTATTGACACGGAATGAACGAGTCGCATCAACGTTACGAGTCAAATCATAATCGTTATCAAGATATGCTGCACCAGCTGCTACATATAGGCCTTGAGCCCAACGGTTAGTACTTGCACCCCATGGACGAATTTCAGCATTTAAATAAACGTTGTTATTATCCATATCAATGTCATAAGTTGAACCATTGACTTTTACGTCATCAGACCAAGAAATGTCACCACCATTATAACCAAGTGCCAAACCTACATATGGGTTTGCTTGCCATAATAAAGCACCACCGTAACCAGTTGTACCTACCTCTGCACGCGCCCCTACAGGAATTAATTGGTTTTTGTCAAATGCGTAGCTGTCATGAACAACAGCTTCATCTGCCATTGCAGCACCAGCAGCAAATAAAGCTGTTGTTGTTACTAAAACACGTAATGCTTTCATAGTTTTCTCCTCAAAAAGGCTCTGTTTTTAATTTTGTGACTAAAATCATAATAAAAGAGCTTAGAGTCTTTTTTATACAAAAAATGCTAGATTTCTGTTATTTTTTGATACAAATTGAGTTAATTTTTTATTTTCAAATCATTTTTGTGTAAAAAACACTTGATTATCTAATAAGCTTAATTTCATTTACCTCATTTATACCCTCGATTAAACGTAACACGTTTTTTCAAAGATTCTTGTCACAAATTAGTGTAAAATCTTTAAAATTTTTTATGGAAGGAAGATCATGTCTCAGCTTTCTACGATCATTGAGCAAGCATTTGAAGACCGCGCAAATTTTACTGCAGCAGATTGCTCAAGCGAAATCCGCCAAGCTGTTGAAGAAGCAATTGCTGGTTTAGATAACGGTACACTTCGAGTTGCTGAAAAAATCAATGGTGAATGGGTTGTTCACCAATGGTTAAAAAAAGCTGTTTTATTATCATTTAAACTAAATGACAATAAACCAATCGAGTCATGTGATCTTCGTTTCTACGACAAAGTTGAAACTAAATTCTCTGGTTGGACTGAAGAGCAATTTAAAGCAGCAGGTGTTCGTGTTGTTCCTCCTGCTGTAGCACGTCGTGGTAGCTTCCAAGCTAAAAACGTAGTGTTAATGCCATCTTATGTCAACATCGGTGCTTACGTAGATGAAGGCACAATGGTTGATACATGGGCAACTGTAGGTTCATGTGCTCAAATCGGTAAAAATGTTCACTTGTCTGGTGGTGTAGGTATCGGTGGTGTTTTAGAACCATTACAAGCTAACCCAACCATTATTGAAGACAACTGCTTTATCGGTGCGCGTTCAGAAATCGTTGAAGGCGTTATTGTTGAAGAAGGCTCAGTAATTTCAATGGGCGTTTTCATTGGTCAATCGACTAAAATTTATGACCGCGCAACTGGCGAAATCCATTATGGTCGCGTTCCAGCAGGTTCAGTTGTTGTAGCAGGTAGCCTGCCGTCTGCTGATGGTAAATACAGCTTATATGCTGCAATTATTGTGAAAAAAGTTGATGCAAAAACACGTGCAAAAACAAGTTTGAATGATTTGTTACGCGCTGACTAATTTCAGTTTGATCAAACATCTCTACGGTCAACACTGATCGTAGAGATTTTATTTTTTATATAGTGTGGTATTTCTAGAATGGCTTCCTTACGTTCCTCTGCAATCCCTGTCTCAGACCCTGCGTCCGGTTTACGCATTACCGAGATTTTTTACTCGTTGCAGGGTGAAGCAAATGCCTCTGGCCTACCGACTGTATTTATTCGTCTAACGGGCTGTCCATTACGTTGTAGCTATTGTGATACCACTTATTCTTTTGAAGGTGGTGAACGTTTTTCACTTGAACATATAATTGAAACAGCTACACAATTTCAAACACCTTATATTTGTGTAACTGGTGGTGAACCTCTTGCACAGCCAAACTGTTTGATTTTATTACAACGTCTATGTGAAGCTGGCTTTGATGTTTCTTTAGAAACCAGTGGCGCGCTCGATGTCTCAAAAGTAGATTCGCGTGTTTCTAAAGTTCTCGATTTAAAAACTCCAACTTCTGGTGAGGAACATCGTAACCTCATCAGCAATCTTGATCATTTGACTGCGCATGACCAAATTAAATTCGTCATTTGTAACCGCGAAGATTATGAATGGTCAAAGCAACAAGTTGAAAAATATCAACTGCATAAAAAAGTCAGTACCGTTTGGTTCTCCCCTGCCTTTGCAGTTGAAAAAGGTGCTGTTGGCCTGCCACGTCTAGCGCGTGATCTGGCACAGTGGATACTGGATGATAAATTACCTGTTCGTTTCCAACTTCAGTTACATAAACTGCTGTGGAATGACGAATCAGGTCGCTAATCACTCAATAAAATAAATCATTCCGAATATGGAGAAAAATATGCGCCCTCGTGCCATTGTTTTACTTTCAGGCGGCTTAGACTCAACCACTTGCCTAGCTTGGGCACAAGCACGCTATGAATGTATTGCTATTAGTTTTATGTATGGTCAACGCTCAACCACTGAACTCGATGCAGCAAAAGCATTAGCTCAACGTGCAGGTGTTGAACATCGTGTAATTAATATCGATTTGGCTAATTTAGGTGGATCTGCACTTACAGACCACAACATTGCCGTACCAGAACAGTTACAAGAAGGTATTCCTGTAACTTATGTACCAGCACGTAACACTATTTTCCTCTCTTATGCCCTAGCAGCAGCAGAAGTATTCAATGCTGAAGCGATTGTTATTGGTATCAATGCCGTTGATTATTCAGGATATCCTGATTGTCGCCCTGAATTTATTGACGCTTTTGCCAATATGGCACGTTTAGCAACGAAAGCTGGCGTGGAAGGAAAACCACTTAAATTTGAAACACCGCTGTTACATTTATCCAAAGCGAATATTATACGTTTAGGGATTGAACATGGCGTAGACTATAGTCAAACGGTATCTTGCTACCAAGCAGATGCTCAAGGACGTGCGTGTGGCAAATGTGACAGTTGCCGTTTGCGTAAAGAAGGCTTTATCGAGGCCGGTGTTGCCGACCCAACACGCTATATACCGTAATAAGTAGGTAAAATTTATGAAGTTGTTAAAATCAAATCTTATTCTTTCATCTTTGTTTTCAACTGTTGCTCTTATGGCTGGTGCAGCACATGCTGCGGAAAACCCAGTACAAGCAGCATATAAAAGTACTAACGTTAAAGGTTCATTAGTTAACGTTTGTAAAGATCAAACAGCTAAAGGCGGCAAACTAAGTTCATCTGAAGTTAGCAAATTCTGTAGCTGCCAAGTTGAAGCACAAGGTAAAGTAACTGAAGCACAAAAATGGGAAATCCAAAGTGCAATCAATGCGAAGAAAAGCCCAAGCTCTCTAGGATTTGTACAACAACAAAACCGTGATCTTAAAGCATGTTTCGGTCCTCAGTTAACAACTAAACTTGAAAAATTAACTGAAGATGCAATGAAAGCAGCTCAACAACAAGCTCCTAAAAAATAAGCTTTTGTTCCTCCAAATTAAGCCTGCATTTATGCAGGCTTTTTTGTAGCTCTGTTAAAATAAAATCGATCTTGACCAATTCATTTGAAATAAACCATGCAAGAACAATGGAAAACCAACGCAATTAACAAACAGTCTATTGTCTCATTTAGTGGGGGCAAAGACAGCTCCCTTGCACTCTACCATGCAATGCAAACTGGTACGGTTAGTGGACTCATCGTCATGCTAGAAGAACAAGGCCAGCGCTCTCGTTCACATGCTATGCCACTTGATATTATTCAAGCACAAGCTAAAGCAATCGGCCTACCCGTATTTATGACCTCATCAAGTTGGAATGACTATGAAGCTAAATTTATTGAATTACTAACTCATGCAAAACAACAAGGTGCCGAGGTACTCGTTACAGGTGACCTTGATATGCCTGAACATGGATGTTGGCATGATCGGATCACTCAACAAGTAGGACTCAAATTAGGCATGCCTCTTTGGCTACTTCCACATCGTGAGGTTGTTGAAGAGTTTATCAATCTTGGTTTCCATAGTGTCATTGTGACAGTGAACTTAAAACTAGGCATGACAATTGGAGATCTAGGGAAAACTTTAACCTTAGAATATATCCAAGAACTTGAGAATCGCGGTATTGATCCATGTGGTGAAGGCGGTGAATTTCATACCACTGTGATTGACGGTCCAATTTTTAACAAACCAATTCCTGTAAGAAAGCTCGATATTGTTTATCATGAAGAATATGCTTTTTTACCACTTGAATTAGATCAAATTTAGCTTTTTGAAGGATGAGAAATGACTGAGAATATTCAATTACCAAATCAGGTTTTCCCTACTACCCACGGTGAAGTGAACTTGGCCGAGGTCGAAAATGAATGGTTAATCATTTATTTCTACCCAAAAGATTCAACCCCTGGATGTACAACACAAGCAGTCGGTTTCTCTTGTTTAAAAGACCAATTTGAAGCTTTGGGTACACGTATTTTCGGTGTTTCACGCGACTCGGTAAAGGCACATCAAAACTTCACTGAAAAACAAGCGCTCACGATTGACCTCATTAGCGACAAAGAAGAAGTACTTTGTAATCATTTTGATGTTATTAAAGAAAAAAATATGTATGGCAAGAAAGTTATGGGAATTGAACGCTCTACTTTCATTTTCCATAACAAAACCTTAGTTAAAAGCTACCGTAAAGTCAAAGCAGCAGGACACGCTGAACAAGTACTTGAAGACCTAAAAGCCCTTCAATCGGCTTAATAAACGTATGCAATAAAAAAGCGAGTATCGAACTCGCTTTTTTATTGCAAAGAATTGCTCAATAATTTTACTTTGGCGTATGATAAAAACATTAGAATAATTATTTTAAGGCGTTCACATGAGTCTACTCAAAAATTACTCTTTACTGCCTTTGACTCTTTTTATCGGTGCATGTAGTGCAAATACATTACCCATGCCAACCGACACCACCCCATCAATTGCTCAAATTCAGAAAACTGCCATTGAAATAAGCTGCCAAGATTTACAAAACCCAGCTTATCAACAGGCCATACTTAATACAATTAACCAGATCCGCCAACAACCACGCCAGTGTGGTCAACAATTTTTCCCTGCTGCTAAACCGCTAAGTTGGAATAATAATTTATATAAAGGTGCACTTTCTCATAGTGAAGATATGGCAAAACATAACTTTCTGGGACATGTGAGTTCAACAGGACTAGACTTAAAGTCACGTTTGAAAATTTATAATACACTCGGTAAAGCCAATGGTGAAAATGTCGCTAGCGGCCAGAAAACTTTGAGTGAAGTTATGTCTAAATGGCTGCCGAGTCCTCTACATTGTAGTAATCTAATGAATCCCAAATTTACAACTTACGCAATCGCTTGTGCTTCCGATCAGTCTGCAAAACAAAAGAGCTATTGGACTCAACAATTTGGTACACGTTAAAAGGAAAAAATGATGCAATCAGGTTCAATCACCCCAATTTTAAGAATTTTTGATGTTGATTTGGCCCAATCATTTTATCTTGAATTCTTAGGTTTCCAACTTGATTGGCAACATCAATTTGAAGATAACTTTCCGTTATATCTACAAATTTCCAAAGATGATTGCGTTATTCATTTATCTGAGCATTTTGGAGATGCAAGCCCACATAGTGCAATCCGCATTTATTGGGAACCTATTTATGAGTTGCATAGCGAATTGAGTCAAAAAGATTATAAGTTCGCCAAACCTCAGGTTGAAAAAACAGATTGGGAAACACTTGAACTCAGTATCACCGATCCGTTTTCCAACCGAATTATCTTTTGGGCAGATGCTTAAGCTATATGCTCTTATTCAAACTCATCTAGATTAGAGAGATCGTCCTCTTCAAATCGTTGCTGCAATTGCTGATAAACACGTGTTTTTTGAAATTCATCCAAAAACTGAATGGTTCCTACAGGAAAAAATTCAGTTTGGATTTCACCACGATAATAAGCTTCACGCATCGGAGTAGCCGAAATAGAATCTTTTAAACTATCGAGTTCAACCATAATCCATTCAGGGAAAAGTTTTAAATAATAAGAAGACTCATCTTTAAAATGTCCAATCAAACCTACTTTTGAGTTCGGTTCAATCACACCATTCACTAAAGATTTGACTTGTTTCACCCATTTTTCATCATTATAAACATCAACCACATGCACAAATTTAATACGTTTTTGCTCATCTAATGAGAAATTAGATAAAATCATTTGCTCTCGTTCAATCGCAAGAAATGGATTTTTAATATTGCGTTCCATTTGCGCAGAGCCTAATGCCAAAACCACATAGTGGCTTTGCTGTAAGGCAATTTCAATTGTCTGCATATGAGCCAAATGAAATGGTTGAAAGCGACCTATAAAAACGAGATAGTCAAATTTATACATAATTAGATTTTCACTTTTTATGAACTCATCAGTAACGCTCATTACAAAAAATATGCGCCATAATGAGAACCTAAAAATTAACAACGTGGTTTAAAGCAAGGATAGTACGATGACACTTAGCTGTATTCAACAACCTCATCAACATTTAAACGCAAATTTAGAAGGTGGCGTACTCACCTTAGCCATAAATCGCCCAGATGCAAAGAATGCATTGTACGGCGAACTTTATTTATGGATTGCCAAAGCACTGAATGAAGCCGATCTCAATAAAGAAGTTAGAGTAGTCGTTCTACGCGGTGTAGAACAAGATTTTACAGCTGGCAATGACATGAAAGATTTTATGGGTTTTGTACAAAATCCTAACATCGGCCCAGCAGGAGACGTCCCACCATTCGTTTTACTTAAAGCGGCTGCCAAATTATCAAAACCACTTATCATTGCGGTAAAAGGCGTTGCAATTGGTATTGGCGTTACAATTTTATTGCATGCAGATCTAGTTTTTGCTGACAACACCGCTCTTTTCCAAATTCCATTTGTAAGCCTAGGTCTTTCTCCAGAAGGTGGTGCAAGTCAATTACTTGTTCAACAAGCTGGCTACCATAAAGCAGCTGAGCTGCTATTTACTGCGAAAAAGTTTAATGCAGAAACTGCGGTGCAAGCAGGTTTAGTCAATGAAGTAGTTGAAGATGCTTATGTTTCAGCTCAACAAACTGCTCAACAATTAACGGCCTTGCCTCTTGCATCATTGAAACAAACCAAAGCACTCATGAAGCATAATTTAGAACAGATTATCGAATGTGTTGATCATGAAGCTGAAATCTTTATGCAACGTGTGCGCTCACCTGAAATGCTAGAGGCTGTTCAAGCATTTATGCAAAAACGTAAACCAGATTTCTCTCAGTTTAATTAAAATCAATTTCTATGATTTGAATAAACTCAAAGGCAGGCTCTTCATAAGGATGGCTTGCCTTTAATGCTTTCGCTACCGCATTTGCTTTTTCTTCAAGCACAATTGTTTCAACACGCCACTCATCAACTTGTTCAAGTTCTTCTAGCTGCCCAATATAGGGAGCAGCCCCTTTAACTGGCTTAAACTGCCCTATTCCTTTCACTTGCCATGCGCAGTGTTCATAATTACCGATACCACCTGCACCAGCAGAAAAAATGGCTTGTTTAGTTAATTCAAGATGTGACTCAGGTACGTAATAAATCAGCTTTAACATAACAAGAATGACTCAAAACTTTATGAATTAGATTTAGATCATACCGTTAAGAAAGCTTTAGAAGCAAAGTCAGCTCATCATTGCTAAATAATTTGCTCCAATAAAGAGTATTTGAATAGCAAGCGCCAAGCCAAATAAGCGCCAGCCTTTATCTTTATTATAAAACGTTCTTATGTGATATTTGTTTTTCATCATTTTGATCTCCGATTTTTATCGTTGTTACAGAGAAAGCAAAAACTGAACCAACCTCGAACGGACCAAGCATACGGGGATAAATAGCTCTATGTCTATAGTCTCATAAGTTGTCTAAAATGCTCAAAAGAGCTGCACTCATCCATATGCAAATCTTAGTCTGAAGAAAATTTTAAAATTCAGTAATCTATCTTCATCTTTAATATAATTTTAAGCATTCGATTTCTTTAAATATCTATTCTCATATATTGTCATAGCAAAAGCTAAACCACACAAAATGACAAAACCACAGGTCATTGGAATCAATGTGCCGTTATATAACTGCCCAATGATAGAAGCAAGAATAAGTGACAATACAGAAGAAGCTGCACCAATAATAGCCGATGCCATTCCAGCAACATGTCCCATCGGTTCCATTGCAATCGCATTTAAATTACCAAAGAGGGTTCCAAACAATAAAAACAAAATGCAGGCATAAAGCATAAACATCCAAAATGATACCGTTACACCCGCAAGTTGAATCAACAAGAAAATCAAAGAAATTAAGCACAGTCCAAGAAAGCCATAAATACAGATTGGACGCATACCAAACTTCATAACAATTTTAGAGTTTGTAAATGATGCAATTCCCATTACACCTGCCAGTACAGCAAAATAAGCACTAAACTCTTGCCCTGTTTTCCCAAACTGCTGCATAAAAATTTGCTGTGACGTACCTAAATAACCAATAAATCCACCAAAACAGAAGCCAGCACACAATAGATAGCTCATGGTGGTTTTATTACTCACAACTTCTTTAAAGCCTTCTTTAAATGCTTTTATACGCATAGGTAAACGATTTTCGGGAAGTAAAGTCTCTTCTAGTCGTAAAGCGACCCATGCTCCCACAACTGTCGCATAGACCATATATAAAACAAAGATTTCACGCCAACCAAAGAAATGAATAATGAGTTGCCCCAAACTCGGTGCAATTGCTGGAGCAACCATAAATACCATCATAATTAAAGACATGATGCGAGCCATTTGAGCTCCGCTGTATTTATCCCGCACGATGGAAATAGAGGCAACATAAGGCCCTGAAACACCGATACCTTGAATAAAGCGCCCAACTAAAAACCACTCAAAACTTTGTGTGGAAAAGCACAATAAACTTCCCAGAAAATAAATAATAATTCCTGTGAATAAAATCCGTTTACGCCCGATTGCATCAGATAACGGTCCCGCAATGAGCTGCCCGATTGTCATTCCTGAAAAAATACCAATGATGACCCATTGTGACTGGTTATTATTTTTTAATTCAAAAATACGTCCAATCTCACCTAAAGCTGGTAAAACTGCATCAATAGAAAAAGAAACAATCGACATGAGTAATGCCATGAGCAGTGCAAACTCACGAAAATGGATTTTTGATTTCATTTTTCTTCTCCACTATTTTTAATATTCTATTACACATAAATAAGCCACCTTACGGTGGCTTATTTCAATCTTTACATTAACCAATAAACTTACGTGCGTTACGGAACATACGTAACCATGCACCATCTTCAGTCCACTCTTCTGGTTTCCAAGAATGCTGAAGCGCACGGAAAGTACGTTCTGGGTGTGGCATCATAATCGTTGCACGACCGTCTTTAGAAGTAACACCAGTAATCGCTTCAGGCGAACCATTCGGGTTCAATGGATAGTGCTGAGTTGGGTTACCAAGGCTGTCAACATAGCGTAATGCCACTTGGTTACCTGCATTTAAACCAGCAAGAGCACTTTCACTTGCAACAGCACGACCTTCACCATGTGCAACAGCAATCGGTAAGATTGAACCTTCCATACCATCAAGCAATACAGAAACAGATTTTTCAACACGAACGTTTACGCTACGAGCTTCAAAAACTTCTGACATATTGCGGTGGAAACGTGGCCAGTGTTCAGCACCTGGAATAAGTGGCGCTAATTGTGACAACATTTGGCAACCATTACAGATACCTAAGCTGAACGTTTCATCGCGATGGAAGAATTGTTCAAACTGATCACGTAATTTAGCGTTGAACAATACTGATTTTGCCCAACCACCACCAGCACCCATTACGTCACCGTAAGAGAAACCACCACAAGTCACCAAACCTTCAAAATCACTTAGGCTAACACGACCAGCAAGTAAATCGCTCATGTGCACATCAACAGTATTGAAACCAACCTTATCAAAGGCTGCTGCCATTTCAATATGACCATTTACACCTTGTTCACGTAAGATTGCCATATTTGGGCGACGTGTGTTGATAAACGGCGCTTCAACAGGTTCATTCAAATCGAATGTTGGTTTAGCAATCAAACCTTGATGTGCATTATCAGTAATTAATGAAAATTCCTGATCAGCAGTTTCTACATTATCACGTAGACGTTGGATCTGATGAGATACCTCAGACCAAGCTTGTTGTAATTCAGCACGATCTAGAGTTAAACCATTTACAGATAATTGATCTGAGTTATTTACACGACCAACTACAGCAATTGCATCTTTCAAGCTAGAAGCAGCGATTTCTGCTTGTAAAGCTTCCCAATCAGTTGCTTTGATTTGAAGTACTGCACCAATTTCTTCTGCAAACAAACTTGCTTGAGTTTGGTCTTCTAATGCAACACCTAAACGCGCAGCAAACATCATTTCAGCTACAGAGGCTAATAAACCACCATCACCGATGTCATGGTAAGCCTGAATCAAGCCACGGTTGTTCCAGTCTTGGATTAAAGCAAAGAACGCTTTGAAATCATCAAAACTATCAACGTCTGGAGTGATTGAACCAATTGCTTTATATACTTGCGCAAGAATCGAACCGCCTAAACGGAACTGACCTTTAGATAAATCAATACGTACAAGTACTGAATCTTCCAGATTTTTAAGTTCAGGTGTTAGGGTCTTACGAACATCAGTCACTGGAGCAAACGCAGTGATTACACCTGTCATTGGAGAAGTGACGGCTTTATCTTCACCGTCGTCATTCCAAGTTGTGCGCATTGAAAGTGAATCTTTACCTACTGGAATCGCAATTCCTAAAGCAGGACACATTTCCATACCAATTGCTTTCACGCCTTCAAACAATGCTTGGTCTTCACCTTTTTGACCAGCAGCAGCCATCCAGTTTGCAGAAAGTTTGATATCGCTAATTTGTTCAATGTTCGCACATGCAATATTGGTAATTGCTTCAGCAACTGCTAAACGAGCAGATGCCGCTGGATTTAACAATGCAACTGGTGGACGTTCGCCCATTGCCATTGCTTCACCAGTGAAACCTTGCAAACTTGTTGTCGTTACTGCTGCATCTGCAACAGGAACCTGCCAACGACCAACCATTTGGTCACGTGCAACCATACCTGTAATTGAACGGTCACCAATGGTAATCAAGAATGATTTAGACGCAACTGTAGGGTTTTTCAATACGCGGAAAATCGCATCTTTCAAATCAACTTTTGAAGCGTCGAAATCATCACCACTACGTTCAATAGTTTCATAAGAACGTTGCATACGTGGTGTACCACCAAGCATTACTTGCATTGGGATATCAACAGCATCGTTTTGGAACAATGGATCTTCAACTGTTAAGTGACGTGCTTCAGTTGCTTCACCTAACACAGCAAATGGACAACGTTCACGCGCACAGATTGCTTCGAACTGATCCAATGATTCTGGGCGAATTGCGAGAACATAACGTTCTTGTGCTTCATTTGACCAGATTTCCATTGGGCTCATGCCCGGCTCTAATGAAGGAATCTTACGAAGATTAAGTACAGCACCTAACTCATGATCATTCACAAGTTCAGGCATAGCATTTGATAAACCACCAGCACCAACATCGTGTACAGAAACGATTGGGTTGAAGTCTTCTAAACGCCAGCAAGTATCGATCACTTCTTGACAACGGCGTTCCATTTCTGGGTTTTCACGTTGTACAGAAGCGAAATCAAGGCTTTCACCCATTGTACCGCTATCTACAGAAGATGCAGCACCACCACCAAGACCGATCAACATTGCAGGGCCACCCAATACAATGAGTAAATCACCTGGTTGAATCGCATCTTTTTCTACATGGTCTGGACGGATATTACCGTAACCACCAGCGATCATAATTGGTTTATGGAAGCCTTTCACTTCACCATTTACATTCTGTTCGAAAGTACGGAAATAACCATTTAACGCAGGACGACCGAATTCATTGTTAAATGCCGCGCCACCTAATGGACCTTCAATCATGATTTGTAATGGCGATGCCATACGTGAAGGTTTACCGTAGTTTTCTTCCCAAGGTTGTTCAAAACCAGGAATGTTTAAGTTTGAAACTGTAAAACCTGTTAAACCCGCTTTTGGTTTACCACCACGACCTGTTGCACCCTCATCACGGATTTCACCGCCTGAACCAGTTGCAGCACCAGCAAATGGAGAAATTGCTGTTGGGTGGTTGTGGGTTTCAACCTTCATTAAAATATGAGCAGCTTGACTCTTATATTTATAAATAAAGTGACCATTTTCATCCGCTTTCGGATAAAAACGCATCGTGTCATAACCTACAATCACTGAAGCATTATCTTTATATGCAGATAACACATCAGTTGGAGATTCTTTATAAGTGTTTTTAATCATCTGGAACAATGATAATGGTTGTTTTTCACCATCAATTGTCCATTCAGATCCAAAGATTTTATGACGACAGTGCTCAGAGTTTGCCTGTGCAAACATCATTAACTCGATGTCATTTGGATTACGACCCAGCTTACCGAATGCTTCAGTTAGGTAATCAATTTCTTGTTCAGATAACGCAAAACCGAACTCATTATTCGCCTTAACCAAAGCTTCTTTACCTTGACCTAAGATATCAATTGAATTTAATGGTTTTGGTGCCGTTTCTGAAAATAATGCTTTTGCATCATCAATTTGAGCAAAAACTGTTTCTGTCATACGATCATGAAGTACTTGTTTAACTTCATTAGAAAGTTCAGAAACACCTTTTAACGTAAATAAAAGACCACGTTCTAAACGATGTACTGGCGTATTACAGTTTTTGAAAATATCAGTTGCTTTAGAAGACCAAGGTGAAATAGTACCCACACGTGGCGTAACTAAAATCTGAATCTCATCACTTGCAGATTGACGAAGTTCAAAAGACGCACCGTCATTCAATAATTGCAAAGCAGATTGATGTTGCTGCTCGTTGAGCGCTTGATCAAACAAATAGACCCATTGGCTGTCAAAAGATTGAACAGAACTAATTGACGATAAACGTGTTAATAGTTGAGCTTTCTTAAAAGAAGAATGTGCTGCTGCACCGGCCACGATAAACATGTTGATTTTGGCTCCACGGGCAGGTCTTGTGAACCTTACCGCAATGTGACTTTAGAGAGAGCGCATATTCTACTGCTTCTTGCTAAAATCAGCTAGATGTAGAATCAGTATTCTGTAACCTAATTCTGCAAGAAGTGATTAGTTTTTTGTTCAAAATCATTTTTTTAGGCATTCTAACTAAAAATAAATTGTTTCATGTTTATTCAATAACATAATAAAACCTGAACTAAGACAAACTATGTCGCACCAAGCTAGTGCTTTTAACTTTTTTTTGGCATGATCAGGTTTTACATTTTTGAATAATGATAAATGGAACAAATGCGTTGGTTAGAGCTGCTTTCTGCAGTTCGTTTAGGTAGTAAAAAAAGCAGTACAGAACTGGCTCGTAGCCCATTCCATAAAGATTATGACCGCATTATATTTTCTCAAAGTTTTCGTCAGCTAAATCGTAAGACACAAGTTCACCCACTCGCACAGCATGATGGCATTCACACTCGCCTAACCCACTCACTTGAAGTTTCCTGTATTGGCCGCTCAATGGGCATGCTCGCAGCAGAAAAAATAAAAAATGAATTACCTGTCTGGATTTCTCCTGCCGATGTCGGGGCAATTATTCAAGCAGCCTGTCTGGCTCACGATATCGGTAACCCACCTTTTGGGCATGCAGGTGAATATGCAATTCGCGAATGGTTCGATGATGCCTCACATGATGATTTCTTGAAGAAACTAAGCCCCGAAGAAGAAGCCGATGTTCGTCAGTTTGAGGGTAATGCTCAAGGATTACGTTTGTTAAGTCGCATTGACTATCATCCAAATGATGGCGGGATGCGCTTAACCTATGCAACCTTAGGCGCTTATTTAAAGTATCCATGGCTTTCAAAAACCATTGCTTCACAAGGTGATCGCCCTTCCCATCAGCGAGCAAAGTTTGGTTGTTATCAGTCTGAAAAAGAAATTTTAAAACAGATTGCTGAACAACTCGGGCTTATTCAGTTAGGTGAATATCATTATTGTCGTCACCCACTGACTTACTTATTAGAAGCCGCTGACGACATTTGCTATGCCTTAATTGACTTAGAAGATGGCATTATCTTGAATATGCTGAGTTACCAAGAAGTTGAGCCAATTTTCTTAAACCTTATTGCCGATTATGGTCAGCCTGAAGAATTGTCACACCCAGACAGTACGTGGCAACAAAAGATTTCAGCATTACGTGGTCGTGTTATGAAACGGCTTGTGGATGAAGTCACCACAGCTTTCGCTAAACATCATTATGAAATTATTACCGGTCAGCTTAAAGGCAACCTTTTACAATATTGTTCCCCCGATATTGCAATTGGTATCGAAACAGCCAAGAATCTGGCACGCGACAAAATTTTTGAACATCCCCAAAAGTCTGGTTTAGAAATTATTGCGCATCAAAGTTTGCAAACAATTTTGGATGCATTTGTACCTTTGACCACGCCACATAAATCTTTGAGCTTTAAAGAACAACGTTTAATGTCTATCCTTAATCTGTATGGTGCTAACTTTAGCAATAATCACTACAGTAATATTATGCAAGTACTCGATATTATCAGTAAGTTCTCAGATCATCAGGCTTATAGCTTGGCTCAAGAGTTACAAGGTAATAAAATTGGCTTGTTTTAAGCTGGCTTGATATAGAAAGAAATAAAACCTGTGTCGTTTTCAATGAATGTTAGAACGACCAGATTTACAGTTATGAATAAGTGAAATTACTCTATGATCGGATGTTTAATTGGCGAAGTGTTTGCCCTGGAAGCCCCTACTGTCTTACTGAATGTAAATGGTGTGGGTTATGAAATTGATACGCCACTTTCAACATTTTGCCAATTACAAAAAGGCCAAAAAGTTACGTTATGGACGCATTTGGTTGTCCGTGAAGATGCTCAACAGCTTTACGGTTTCAGTGATGCTCAAGAAAAAATAATTTTCCGCACCTTATTAAAAGTAAATGGTGTCGGCCCGAAAATGGCATTAGGGATTCTATCGACGTTAAGTGTTGAGTTACTTGTGCACACGATTGAACATGACGACATCAACACGTTAATAAAAGTCCCAGGCGTTGGCAAAAAAACAGCCGAGCGTTTAATGATTGAACTTCGTGACCGTTTCAAAACATTGGCTCAAGGAACTTCCTCTTCAGCTACCCTACCTCAAATTCAGTTTACTGCAAACTCACCTGTGGCAGAAGCAGAAGCAGCTTTGCAATCTTTAGGTTACAAGCCACTTGAGGCACAAAAAGCTGTTGCTGCTGTTAAAGCCGATTACACCGAATCAGCCGATATTATTCGCGCTGCTCTAAAATCAATGATGAAGTAAAACAATTATGCAAGACCGTTTAATCAGTGGAGCAGAAAAACCAGAAGATCATTTTGATCGGGCGATTCGACCAACTTCACTTGCCGACTATATTGGGCAACCTGTAGTACGCGAACAAATGGAAATTTTCATTGGCGCTGCTCGCGGTCGTGGTGAAGCACTCGATCACACGCTGATTTTTGGTCCACCCGGCTTGGGTAAAACCACACTTGCCAACATTATTGCGCGTGAAATGGGCGGTAATCTTAAATCTACTTCGGGCCCGGTTTTGGAGCGTGCAGGCGACTTAGCTGCAATGCTTACCAACCTTGAAGAAGGCGATGTCTTGTTCATTGACGAAATTCACCGTCTTTCTCCAGTTATTGAAGAAATTCTTTACCCAGCGATGGAAGATTACCAACTGGATATCATGATTGGTGAAGGTCCTGCTGCTCGTTCAATCAAACTGGATTTACCACCTTTTACACTCGTCGCTGCGACTACACGTGCGGGCTTGCTTACCTCGCCACTACGTGACCGTTTCGGTATTGTACAACGTCTTGAGTTTTACTCTGTAGAAGACCTCACTCATATTGTGTCGCGTTCTGCAAACTTAATGAATGTGCCAATTACAGTTGAGGGTGCAGAAGAAGTTGCACGCCGTGCACGTGGAACACCTCGTATTGCCAATCGTTTATTACGTCGTGTGCGTGACTATGCACAAGTAAAAGGTACAGGTGAAGTGACCCATGACATGGCGCAACGTGCTCTTGATATGCTCAATGTTGATAAGGCAGGCTTAGACACCCTAGACCGACGTTATTTGAGCATGCTATTAGAGCGCTTTGATGGTGGTCCTGCTGGAGTTGAAGCGCTTGCAGCAGC
Organism: Acinetobacter sp. GW821-FHT09D10; assembly: GCF_059416285.1. NCBI lineage: Bacteria > Pseudomonadati > Pseudomonadota > Gammaproteobacteria > Moraxellales > Moraxellaceae > Acinetobacter > Acinetobacter sp. GW821-FHT09D10. The sequence goes on along the minus strand of NZ_JBWKOW010000006.1, from coordinate 124,562 downwards.
AATGGCTGAAGATAGCGGCACTCTTGAAGACGTTCTTGAACCTTATTTGATTCAACAAGGTTATGTGATGCGTACTGCTCGAGGTCGTATTGCAACCAATCAATCTTATTTACAGTTTGGATTGACTCCACCTGAGCCTAAAAACTAGCCAAAGGAAGAGAATTTTCTCTTCCTTTTTTTAATTCAACTATTCTATTAACTAAAATAATAATTGTCTTATCAATCAATTAGCAACTCGATACCTTTTAAGTCTTTCTTTATACCTTATTGATTTTTTAATATTTTTAAAAACTGCATTATAAGAAATCTAGCTATTAAAGCTTATGAACAATAATATTTTTAGGATAAGGACATGTATAAGAAAGCCGCTTTATTTTTGCCACTCGCCCTCATGAGTCAACTAAGCCTAGCAGATTGGGTCAACGATGCTGCTCAACAAAATGAAAATCAGATTATTCAGTTAAGACAAAACATTCACCAACATCCTGAACTGGGCAATATGGAATTTAAAACATCTGCCCTTGTTCAAAAAGAATTGAAATCTTATGGCGTTCAGGTCAAAACTGGTTATGCAAAAACTGGTGTAATCGGCATTTTAAAAGGCGACAAACCTGGGCCTATCATCGCACTTCGAGCTGATATGGATGCTCTGCCGATGGAAGAAAAAAGCGGCCTACCCTTTGCAAGTAAACAAAAAGCAATTTATCAAGGCAAAGAAACTTATGTGATGCATGCTTGTGGACATGATGCACACACTGCAATGTTATTAGGCGCAGCAAAAATTCTGGCTGCTAATAAAGATAAAATATCGGGCACAGTTGTTTTTCTTTTCCAACCTGCTGAAGAAGGTGGTGCAGATATAGATAACTTTATTCATGGCGATCAAATCGGTTCTAGAAAAATGATCGCAGACGGCGCCTTTAAAGACTATAAGCCAGAAGCTATTTTTGGAATGCATGTCATGGCAGGTATGAAAAGTGGACATCTTTACTATAAAGATGGGGCCATTTTAAATAGTGCAGATCACTTACGTATTCAGGTCAATGGCAAACAGGTCCATGGCTCTACCCCATGGTTAGGCAAAGATCCAATTTATGCATCTGCACTGATGATTAATAATTTACAAAGTCTTATTAGCCGAAGAACAGATCTGACTGAAGGTATGGGTGTAGTCAGTATCGGCAATATTCAAGGTGGTACAGCAGGAAATATTATTCCTGAACAGGTCAATATGATCGGGACCATTCGCTCTAATAACGAAAAGATACGGGCGAATATCTTAAAAAGTTTACCGGTCATGATAGAGCATAACGCTCAAGCCAATGATGTAACTGCTAAAGTTGAAATTGCACCTTATGCACCAGTGACCATGAATGATAAAACCCTTACTCAACTTATTCAGCCAACTTTAGCCAAAGTTGCTGGAGATTCAAAATTACATGTTTTAGATCATAATGCGAGTGCAAGTGAAGATTTTGCATATTATGGCAAACTGATGCCTTCATTCTTTGTTTTCTTAGGAGCTACACCAGAAAATCAAGAGGTAAGTCAGGCTGCACCGAATCATAATCCTTATTTTATTGTAGATGACAAGGCCTTAAAAACAGGAACCGAGTTACATGTAAGGTTCGTATTAGATTATCCGAATATATCAAAACAAGTTCAAACCACATAGAAACCGTCATAATTTAAAAGCATGCTAGCCATAAGTTGGACCGTTTTTAGACTAGAAATACAGCAATCGCAATTGAAAGGTTGTGCCATAGGACTTAGTATGCAATCTGCTAAACTGCCCCGTATTTAAAGCATATACGTGGCTTCGAATAAAATTGATGTTTTATTCAGCAGTCATATTTTAAATGCAAAGCTCTATAGTGAACTAAAACGGAATCCTCTCATGGCGAATCATTTTGAATTCAACATTCGTGTTTATATTGAAGATACGGACGCAGGTGGTATTGTTTACCATGCCAACCACATTCGCTATATGGAACGTACCCGTACTGAATGGCTCCGTGCTTCTGGCGTTGATCATTACTGGCATCAAAAAGACTACAACTTTGTCGTACATAAAATTGATGTAAAATACATGCGTCCTATTTTAATGGATGATTTAATTACTGTTACAGCACGTGTAGTTTCATGTAAAGCTGCGTCATTTGTGTTGCAACAAAATATTTATCGTGGTGAAATCTTGCTTGCTTCTGGCGAGGTTGAGTTGGCATGTTTAAGCAAAGAACTGATAGCTCGTCGTCTTCCAGAAGAAATACGTGATCTTATTCGTAAAGAATTGGAACAAGACTAAAAAAACAACCGGCATATGTAACTATGGCAACAAACATTGAATCAACCCTGCATATTTCTGACCTTATTTTACAGGCAAGTCCAGTCGTTCAGTTGGTCATGCTAATTTTATTATTAGCATCAATCTTTAGTTGGTATCTGATTGCCAAGTTACATATGAGTTATAAAAAAGCACATCAAGAAGATGAACATTTTCAGAAAATGTTCTGGTCTGGTGCTGAACTCAATACGCTTTACAACAATGCTCAACTCAACTCAAAACGCTCAGGTCTTGAAGATATTTTTTATCAAGGGTTAAGTGAATTTTTTAAACTTAAAAAACGTCAGGCTCCTGTTTCACAAACAATTGAAGGAACTGAACGTATTTTACGTGTAGGTTTGAGTCGTGATCAGAGCCATTTAGAATATGGCTTAGGTAGTTTAGCAAGTATCGGTTCTGTAGCTCCTTATATTGGTCTATTCGGAACTGTTTGGGGCATTATGAATGCCTTTATCGGTTTAGCCGCTGTTGATCAAGTTACTCTGGCAACTGTTGCGCCGGGTATTGCCGAAGCACTTATTGCAACCGCAATTGGTTTATTTGCTGCAATTCCTGCTGTATTGGCTTTTAACCATTTCACGTCTAAAAGCGAAAGTGTTTACTCTGATCGTGCTTTATTTGCTGAAGAGATGATTGCTTTATTGCAACGTCAGTCTGTGGGTTCATCACAGGAAGATGCATAATGGCAATTCAGCGTTCAGGGCGCTTTGAGCGCATAAAAAAACCACTGAAAAGTGATATGAACGTCGTACCTTATATTGACGTTATGCTCGTACTTTTGGTTATTTTCATGGTAACTGCTCCCATGATTACCAGTGGTATTAAAGTCGATTTACCTCAAGCAAATAATCATCCAATCGAATCAAAAGATATGCCAGCTATGGTAACGATTGGTAAAGATGGCAATATTTATCTTCAGTATGAAGATTACAAAGATAGTGAGCCATTATCTCGTGAAAAACTTGAAGAAGTTTTAAGCGATGCTCAAAAACAAGCTGAACAAGAAAATAAACAACTCACAGTTTTAGTCAATGGTGATAAGTCTCGTCCTTATGGAGAGGTCGTATCACTGATGGCAAGTTTACAAGAAGCAGGTTTAACTCAAGTTGGCCTTCTGACAGAGCCTTTAAAATAAGCTATGAATAAAAATCAAAAGCCACACTTTAAACAAAATGCGATTGCATTGAGCTTTACAATTGGAGTTCATGCAATTGCCATTGTTGGCTTGCTTTTTTTAGGCTTGAGTAAACCACCTGAACAGCCAAAAAAGCTAACAACTATTTTAGTTAAGCCAGAAGATTTACCCCCGCCTTTAGCAAAAGAAATTGAACAAGAGACAACTGCTACAAATGAAGCAAAAGAGGTATTAAGCCCTATTGTAGATGAAACTCTTCCTCAAAATCTTCCAGCAGTGCCCCCTCCTCCGACTGCACAGCAGCTCGCTGCTGAAAAGCAAAAAGCTGAACAGGCACAACAAGCAAAATTAGCTGAACAAAAACGCAAGGCTGAAGAAGCGGCGAAAGCTAAACAAGCAACAGAGCAGCAACGTGTAGAGGAAGCACAAAAGCAGCAGGCTGAAGCTAAACGTCAAACTGAAGCTAAAGCAAGAGCGGAAGCTGAACAAAAACGCAAAGCCGAACAAAGTGCGAAAGCTGAAGCAGATGCTAAGGCTAGACAAAAAGTCGCTGAAGAGGCTAAGCGTAAAGCTGAAGCTGAGGCAAAAGCCAAGCAGCAAAAAGCCAATGACGATGCTAAGCGTAAAGCTGAGGCAGATGCTAAAGCTAAGCAACAAAAAGCTAATGACGATGCTAAACGTAAAGCCGACGCCGATGCAAAAGCTAAGCAACAAAAAGCTAATGACGACGCTAAACGTAAAGCTGACGCCGATGCAAAAGCTAAGCAACAAAAAGCAAATGAAGATGCTAAACGTAAAGCTGACGCCGATGCAAAAGCTAAACAGCAAAAAGCCAATGACGACGCTAAACGTAAAGCTGATGCCGATGCAAAAGCTAAACAGCAAAAAGCCAATGACGACGCTAAACGCAAAGCTGATGCCGATGCAAAAGCTAAACAGCAAAAAGCCAATGACGACGCTAAACGCAAAGCTGACGCCGATGCAAAAGCTAAGCAGCAAAAAGCCAATGACGATGCTAAACGTAAAGCTGAAGCAGAGGCTGAAGCAAAAGCTGCATCTGCTCAAAAAGCACAAGAAGAGGCAGCTCAAAAGAAAGCTGATGCTAAAAAAGTTGCTTCTTCAGCTAGACGTGATTTTGAGCAAAAAATTCGACGCTCTTGGGATGTTCCGACGGGCAGTAGTGGTAAAACAGTTGGTGTTCGTTTTACCCTCTCAGATTCGGGAAGTGTCAATTCAATTGTAATCACGCGTTCAAGCGGAGATGATGCTTTAGATGCAAGTATTAAGGCCGCAATTCAAGCCTCTGCTCCATATCCTATGCCATCAGACCCAGATGCAAGGCGCGAAGCAAGAAGTGTTAATTCTACATTTAGAGCGCAATAATTTTGAAAGAGTTACATGCTTTAAATAGTTTAAGGCATGTAACTATGCTACAAAATCAACAGTCACAAAAATACCAGCTATGACTTTAAACTTATGAATACGAGCCGCAAACACCTGCTATCTTTAGCATTGATCACCGCATTAAGCCCTCTAGCTTCTACAACTGCTTTTGCCCAGTTATATCTGGAAATTGCTAAAGCACCAGATCAGGCACCTAAAATTGCTATTGTCCCGTTTAATAATGACAATGGGCTCTCTCCTATTGTTGAAACTGACTTAAACCGTTCAGGACGCTTTACAAGCTCATCTAAAAATTTACCTGCTAATGCTGCAATCAATCAGATCCAAGCTTCTGACTGGCAAGCTGCCGGAATTCCATATGTAGTTACTGGACAAATTAAACAAACAGCTACAGGTTTTGAAGTTCATTACCAACTTTATGATGTGCAAAAGCAGCAATACATTTTAAATGAACTTTTAAATGTACCTGCTTCACGCATACGTCAAGCTGGCCATATGGTAAGTGATGCTATTTATCAGGCACTTACAGGCATTCCGGGTGATTTTAGTGGCCGTATTGCATATGTTCTCAGAAATCCGGCAACTCCTGCTGAACGTTATACTTTACAAATTGCAGATACGGATGGTGAACAACCAAAAACTGTTTTGTCATCTCGTGATCCAATTCTTTCTCCGGCATGGACACCTGATGCCAAGAAAATTGCTTATGTTTCGTTTGAAACCAAACGTCCAGCAATTTATTTACAAGATTTATCTACAGGGACGCGTGAAGTACTCACAAGCTTTAAAGGCCTAAATGGCGCACCGAGTTTTTCACCTGATGGCCAATCAATGCTATTTACAGCATCTATGAATGGTAACCCTGAAATCTATCAAATGGATTTATCAACTCGCCAAGTCAAACGTATGACAAACGACTCGGCAATTGATACTGAAGCACGTTATACACCAGATGGAAAATCGTTTATTTTTACTTCTGACCGTGGTGGTTCTGCCCAAATTTATCGTTATACCTTTGCTGATGGCTCAGTAAAACGTCTAACGTTTAAAGGTTCATTTAATGCACGTGGAACTCTGAGTGCAGATGGCAAAAAGATTGCTCTTGTTCATCGCCCAAGTGGCAGCAGTTATAAAGTTGCAATTCAGGACATTAATACTGGCATCACCAATATTCTTACCCCAACCAGTTTAGATGAATCACCAAGTTTCTCACCAAATGGGCAAATGGTGGTCTACGCAACTCGTGAAGGCAACCGTGGGTTGTTGTCTATTATGTCTACTGATGGACGTTTCCGTATGAATTTACCAAGTGAACAAGGTGAAGTACGTGAACCGGCATGGGCACCAAAATAACTTTTAATTCCATTGATGGAGATGATCATGAAATCAATCAAATATTTAGCTTTACCCTTTCTTAGCGTAGCACTTGTGATGACAGGTTGTGCTAGCCGCAAACCGGCAGCGACTACAACAACTGGTACAAATCCAAGTACGGTAAACACTTCTGGTTTAAGTGAAGATGCAGCATTAAATGCTCAAAATTTGGCAGGTGCTTCATCGAAAGGTGTAACTGAGGCAAATAAAGCTGCTTTGGCTAAACGCGTTGTTCATTTTGATTATGACAGCAGTGACTTATCTACTGAAGACTATCAAACTCTCCAAGCTCACGCACAATTTCTTATGGCAAATGCAAATTCAAAAGTTGCTTTAACTGGTCATACAGATGAACGTGGTACACGTGAGTACAATATGGCATTAGGTGAGCGTCGTGCTAAAGCTGTGCAAAGTTATTTAATTACCAATGGCGTAAACCCACAGCAACTTGAAGCTGTAAGTTATGGTAAAGAAGCTCCTGTTAATGCAGGACATGATGAATCTGCGTGGAAAGAAAATCGCCGCGTTGAAATTAATTATGAAGCAGTGCCTCCTTTATTAAAATAAAGAATACGCATAAAAAAACGCTCATATTTTTATGAGCGTTTTTTTATAACAACAAAACTTAGGAAGATTTCTTTTCTTCTTCAGAATGTTGCATCGATTCAATCAAATCATGCTTATTAAAATCTTTATATTCAGGTTTTGCCTCATAATCTTTCCAAGCATCCTGAACATTCTCTTTCGAAATTTCATCTAGATTGATTGGTTCACCTGCCGTTGGGGTCGCATCAAACTTCTTTGTTGTCATTTCGATTCTCCTAAAATATACAGTCCGTTGTTATATAATCAACATACCACTTAAAATGGGGGTTGTAAGCATAAATCCAACACAAATAAAGTAAGATAATTTTTATTTTGTGACATTCTCATCTAGAATATGCCACGTATTTATCTGACTCATTTTGATGCTTGAAGCACAGGAGCTATTTTCTATGTCCAACCTCACCTTGTCCCAATTTTTAGAACAACAAAAAGGGAATCTAACACCGGAGTTGGCTCAAGTCATCGATACTATCGCCACTACCTGTAAAACTATCGATCTAGCCTTACAAAAAGGCGCGCTCGCTGGTATTTTAGGAAGTGCTGGCAATGAAAATGTTCAAGGTGAAACACAGAAAAAACTTGATGTGATTTCTAATGACTATTTAATCGATGCATTAAAAGTTCATCCACAAGTAGGTGGTCTTGCTTCTGAAGAGCTTGATGAATTCACACCAGCCCAAGAAAATGGTAAATATCTAGTTTTGTTTGACCCATTAGATGGTTCAAGTAACATCGATATTAATATGTGTGTAGGTACAATTTTCTCTATTCTGCCGGCAAAAAATGCGGTAACACAAGCAGAAGATTTCATGCAAGCTGGTACACAGCAAGTTGCTGCTGGTTATGTACTTTATGGCCCATCAACCATGATGGCTTTAACAGTTGGAAATGGCGTAGCATTCTTTACTTTAGACCCAGAAACTCAAACATTCTTGCTCACTACTGACAATGTTCAAGTTGCAGCAGATACTCAAGAGTTTGCAATTAACGCTTCTAATCAACGTCATTGGGAAGATCCTGTAAAACAATATATTGATGAATTACTTGCAGGTAAAACCTCTGTTCGTGAAAAAGATTTCAACATGCGCTGGGTAGCATGTATGGTGGGTGATATTCACCGTATTTTATGCCGCAGTGGTATTTTCCTTTATCCATATGACTTAAAAGATCCGAAAAAAGCGGGTCGCTTACGTTTAATGTATGAAGCAAATCCAATGAGTATGCTCATTGAACAAGCTGGTGGTGCATCAACTACAGGCCGTGTTCGCATTTTAGACATTGAACCAACAGAACTTCATCAACGAGTTCCTGTGATTATTGGTTCTAAAAATGAAGTTGAACGCGTAACAAGTTATCATTAATAATTTTAATTACTTAGGGCATCATAGTATGATGGTGCCCTTTTGTTGGATATTTCCTTATGGCTGTTATTTTTTTAGAATCAAAAGACAATGCAAAAATTAAACATTTGCGTGGATTAATCGAACTTAGTAACGCCCGAAAAAAACACCAGCAAACAGTCCTTGAAGGTACCCATCTTTGTTTAGCTTGGCTACAGCAACAGAAGAAGCTTTTCTCTTTATTTACGACAGAACAAGCATTAGAACACGCAGATTTAAAAGAAATAATCGAACTGCATCAAGGTCATATCTTTGTTATTAGTGAAGTTTTATATAGAGATTTGAGTACATTAGGTACGAGTCTTCCTTGTTTGGCTATTATCGATCTGCCTAAAACTTCATCAACAATCGATTACAACGTAGATACCCTGATTTTAGAAAATATCCAAGATCCTGGTAACGTAGGCACCTTACTACGTTCAGCAGCAGCAGCAAATATTAAACAAATTATTTGCACACAAGGCTCTGCATCACTTTGGTCTCCACGAGTTTTAAGAGCAGGTATGGGAGCTCATTTTAGCTTACATTGTTTTGAAAACTTCCAACTCACAGATATTCTTCCAAAATTTCAAATTCCAGTTTTTGTTACGAGCTCTCATCACTCAACAAGCCTCTATTCACAAGATCTTTCAAAACCCTGTGTATGGATTTTAGGAAACGAAGGTCAAGGTGCTAGTGATTACGCATTAGATCACGCACAATCAGTGACTATTCCTCAACCAGGTGGGCAAGAGTCATTAAACGTAGCAATTGCAGGATCTATTTGTTTTTTTGAGATGGTTCGTCAACGCCAATAAAACGTTAATTTATTTTACATCTCACATATTTGTGAAAAAAATCAATTACACTAGTAAAAAATAGCCGATTGTTGTCAACCTCCCACCTCTTTTCAACGTTATATAAGAGATATATTGAAGATAAGGTGGGTATGTCCAATGACAGGATTTTCCATCTCCATGGATTTAGCACCGAAAAAGTCTCGATCGGAAACATCTAGTGCTCATGCAAGCACGGCTGAGCAACGCCTGAAAGTTTTCATGCAAGATGTAACTGGTCGTGCTTTGGTGATGATGGAGAGTGCTACCCAAGGTCAACAAGGTATTGCAATGGATTTGGTTCAAGAAGCATTTATTGCTTTACACAAATCTTATGCCGATAAAAGTACTGAAGAATGGTATCCCCTGTTTTATACGATTTTAAACAACAAACTTCAGGATTGGCGCCGCAAAGAATCTCGTAGAGCAAACCCATTTTCATTCTTCAAAAAAGTTAGTCTGGACAATGACGACGACGAAATTATTGATGTAGTTGATGAAAAAGCCATTAATCCTGCGGATTTTCTCGATCAAGCAGTGACTATCGAAGAAATTCGAGAAGCGATTTCAAAGCTACCAGTTCGTCAACAACAGGCATTTATGTTACGTGCATGGGAAGGTTTTGACACACACACAACAGCTCAGATCATGAACTGTACCGAAGGTAGTGTAAAAACCCATTATCACCGAGCAATTCAGGGACTTAGAGAGTACTTGGCCCATTTAAATCCCTTGGGAGGTTCTGATGAATCATGATGATTTCACTAAAAAGGTGACGTCTAAACTTGATAGTTTGGCACATCACCATAAAAATAAAACAGTGGTCATGAATCATGTGCTTGACCATATTGAACAAAAACCAGCCTCTTTTTATAGTGTCTGGAAAATGTCTGGTTTTGCACTTGCAGCAGCGATCACAGGTTTTGTAATTTTACCTAATTCAGCAGATATTGTTGATAAGCCACAAAATCAAGTGATTGTAAATCCTAAATTATCCCCACAAATGGTGGAAGATTTAGAAATGCTAATGGTCTTGGGTGAGGATAAAGTACAACATGGCAGCTAAAAAATTAGCTCTTATCCTTTGTTCATTAAGTTTCTTGCAAACCAGTTTTGCAGGTTTTGAACGATTTTGGATTTTTTCTAAAGATGCCAATACACAAGTTGATGACACATGGAATGCCCTTTCTGAAGAGGAACAACGTGCAGTTATTAAACGTTACCAGAGCTTAAAAGAGTTACCAGCGAATCAAAGTACGAACCTACAGCAACGTATGGACTGGTTTACTCAGCTCCCCGATGCTGAAAAAGAAAAAATGCGTGAAGCATGGCAAAAAATGAGTACACAGGAACGTAATGATTTACGCCAGCGTATGCTTAAAGCGAATGGTGAAGAAAGAACAGCTATTCGTGAAGAATATATGAATAAGTATTTAGAACATTAATATAGTATGTGAAGTTCACACACCGTGAGTTTCATGATTTATAGAGTTTCCATAAAAAGCCTCCAATTGGAGGCTTTTTTATTTTATATAGTTTATTTACGGTAGCGTCTATAGACCGCTAAACCAAGTAAAGATGCTATAGATAGAATTCCTAAGCTACCGCCGCCGCCACTACTCCCTCCACCAGCAGCAGTATTACTACTAACTAAACTTAGAGTACCAGCATTTGAAATTTTATTATCAGCGTCATATACGTAATAAGTTAATGTATCATTGAAGTTATTAAAACTATTTTTAGCCTGAATATAAATATTACCACCATAACAAGTATTATCCTTATCATCACCTGGGCAAGGACCTTCTCTATCTGCCTTCACGACCGTAAAAATTCCATCTTTTGAGCTTTTACTAGGTAAATAAATTGGTAAGTCCGCAAATTGAGGCTTATTAGGCTTTGTAATAAGTACACTAACTGGCCCATCTCCATCATCGTTTGCATATTTAAGTAAATTTAATGGAATTATTTCATTTGCTAAATATTGGAATATTACCTTGTCATTATTTACTACTGGTGCAACATTATCAAATCGGGCTTCTAACAGTCCGGATGTTTGCGTAGAACCATCTTTAGTACTAATCGTATATTTACAATAGTTGTAATCACCAGCTTGGGTAGTAATATCATCCGATCGATAGAATATAATTTGCTGTAAAGCACTATTCCATTCACAAAAAAGTCTATCGTCTTTTTTGACGCTTGTCACTTTATCGTCTATCAGTCCTGTTCCAACAGATTCAAGATTAATATTATAGTCCGTACTATTAAAAAATTTTAATATATGATTACTACCTTCATTTGGCAAAGGTAAACCATTTGCCTTCAAATCAATATAGATAGCTCGATATTTTGCATTTGCCTTAGTTTGATCAAGAAGATTTTTATAATTTGCCAAATCTATTTTTAAGGTATCCCATAAATATGAATAAAGTGGATTAGTGAGATTTTTTTCTACAGTATCATATTGTGTTTGATATCCCTCAAGTAAAGTAGTAAGTGATTCATTGCCTAAACCTCTTAAATCACCAGCAGTCAATTTCATTAATTCTACAGAACCTATATCACAGCTATTACGAGCAATGTTATCTGGCTGATAATATAATTTATTAGTTGGGCGTCGAGCTAAACCACGTTGATCTATATTAGCACATACAGCTTTACCATCAGAATCTACATCTATCAGATCTTCTTTTCCTGAGGGCAATTTTAATGGAAAATAAAGTGGTAAGAAGCCTGTTACTGCTGCAGCTTCATGGCGCTCAAGTAAAGCACTAAATGGAACACCTGAAATATCAATTGTCTTATTAGCTGAAGAAAGTATTTCTGTTGGTAAATCACATTTATCAGTATTATTACTTAAATTTAGTGCATTAAAAGATAATCTAAGACCAGAGTTTTTCAAATCAGCTGCTGAGCCTGCCAAATATCGACAAGAATAACCATCTGTGTTAAATCCAATTATATTAAACGTTAATTCTTTTCCACCTAAACTATCGTAGAGAAAAGTAGTGTGGGCCTTGTTTTGGACAATAGTATTATTTTGTAATTTTAAACTACTTCCACCACTTAGAATGGTTGATGGATTCGTTGTAGTACCCGGAACCGCATCTCCTGTAAATTTCAAAATCACTCCATTTACAGTATTTGCGATATTTTGAGCAATCGTATTAATAGTAAATTCAACTTTCGGTTCACCACAAAATTCAAATGTACTAGCAGAATTATTTGAACCATTTTTGATAATACTTGAAGATGTAAGAGTAACATCACGTTTGGAATACTCGGTACCGTTACTACAACTCATTGCTAACACACTACCAGTCGTTGCCTGATTGCCTTGCAATAAGGAATGAGTTACCGATAAATTCACCCCACTACCACCAAGAAAGACAGCTCCACCTTTCAGTGCTTGTGAATTCAAAATTTGAGTATTTAATAAGGTAACATTACCACCCGCATAAATAGCCCCGCCTTGATTTGAAGCCATACCATTTTCTAAAATAATATTTTGCAAAAATAATGCTTTTTGATTTTCTGCTGTATTAAATATACGTGACTTGCCTGCTGCATTAATACGAGTTTGAAGAAGTGGTAATGCAGGATAATCATTTGTTAATACATTCTTTTCTGACCAAATTTTATCTTGCTCGCGTTCTCCGTAACCATAAATAGAAATATTAGCATTTGGTACTAATTCTTTATTTAAAGTATAAGTCCCTGCTTTTAGTTGAATTACCTGATCGGCATCCAAACTAAAAACAGTACATCCATAGGCGGATTTACGAGTTTCTGCAACTTTAATAGCTTCTCTTAATGAACATGCATTAGCATTTTCACCATCTTCATCAGCAAAAGTTGTAACCTCAATTCTTTTATTTGTGGTATCTGCAAAAAGTGGTATATTTGCAAGCACAGCTAATGCTAATAATGCTTTTTTATAATTTTTCATAGTCCTCATCCCTGATTATGACTTGAAACGGCGCAAAGCAATTAAACCTAATAAACTTAAAATAAAGCCGCCACCAACACTACCCCCACCTCCAGTACTGACAGATTTGTCTTCAATTCCAGATACAGGGTCCTGAACAATTCTTGTTGGGATAGTAATATATTGAAACTCTACGCCTTCATTAAAACGAGAAACACTCGTAATAACCTGAATGCTAAAAATATCTGCACCATGCCAGTTACCATTTGGTGTATAAATTACATTTCCATTTTGATCTAGAGTTATAGTACCTTTAGAAACTGGAGTATCCGTACTTTGTTTAATTCGAAGACATCCTGGTTGCCATTCTTTTCCATCAGCACGCTCTCCAAATAAACGTTTGCATGTAGCTGGAGTCACTAGATCTGCTTCACTTAAAGAACCCAAAATATTAAATTTAGCAACTTGGCCGTATCTAATATCTTGACCTACTGAAGACATCTCTGTGTTTAAAATATATTCGATTGCGCCTAGATCACACAGCTCATCATAACCGCTACGTTTTTTCCCACGTTGATCAACATTTTCACAGCTTGCTAATCCGACTGAAGTGGCGTCACTATATAAACGACCTTTATTAATAATTAAGGAATCAGCTAAAGTATTATAACTTTCTAACAGTCGAGGTTTAAAAAAACCCAAGAAGCTATCTTTAGGCGTGCTAAATGGGCATAACAATCCTTCTTTTGCTGTTACATCACAGACACCTTCATCTGTAGTTCCTGCAATTAATTTTTCATTATTAGGATAGATAATATTTGGAAGTTTTGAGGTCGCATTCCTATTACATTCTGCTGTAACTAAATTACTTTGTATGATTGCTTTATCAGCAGTACTAGCCTGACAATTGATTGTATTCCCAACTAAAATACTATTTAAAATAGAAGCATTACCTTGCGGGGCATCTAGAAATAGCCCTTTGTCATTTTTGATCATGGTAATGTTATTAACAAACATTCCATCTCGAATATTTGCAATAAAACCTACTTTATTGTGGAAAAAAGTACTGTTACTCAATCCGGTAGCGCGCTGACTTAAGTATCCAGCTGTGCTTGCATCATCAAATTTATTTGCATTAAAAAAAAGTGATCCAGCTGCTGAACTAGCTTCATTATCTCGGATCACAGACTGAGTGACCAAATACAAAGGCTGCTCGCTATAAATTACTCCACCTTCTGTTGCTTTATTATTCTGAATAAGAGTATTGGTAATAGTGACGAAACCATAAGTCTGGCCACTTTTTGTGACAAGCCCTCTATTATAAATTGCTCCCCCTTGAGCTGCATATCCATCGATTAAACGAGAGTTTTGGATCTTCAACATTTCATGATTATCGATCAACCCACCAGTGACGGCTTTAGATTTTAAACCCGCACCTTGTAAGTTAAGATCAGTTAGCGAAACAGAAATCGATGCTTTTTCAACACTTGCATCATCAACTATAAATAACCCATCTGTACCAATCATTTTTATTGTAGCGTTATGTGAACCTGGCTGATCGGTATCAACTAACGTAGAATCATTCTTAACAGTACTGATTGTTAAAGGTGCTGTGATCTTTATTTTTTCATTAAGTGTGTACTCTTTATCCCTTTGCAGAATAATGTTTGTTGAGTCACTACCTTTACATCCGTGATAACCCTCTTTTACAGAATCTACATCTGTAGAATTACTTGAGTTACGCTTATTTAACAGCTCTACAGCCTCACGTAATGAACAGACTGTATTATCGACGTCTTCATCAATTGTAGTTGTGACTTGAATATCGGCAGAATAAGCGTGTCCAGCAGCAGCCAATAAAGCAAAAGCAATGCTCCGTTTGAGCATACCCATCTCCTTACATCTTTTTTCATTTTTTTTGTCAATATTGCAAAAATTTTACTTTTGCAATCGCATCCTTTGTGCGTACTTTGTCACAGCAAGTAGAATTTCTCAAGACATTTTGGTCGGTCTGTAGAGTCATTTTTGAACCAGATTACAAAAAGCTTCATACATTTAAAAAACTTTTTTAAATACAAAAATGTGAACCATTAAAAATTAGAAAGAGATTTAAAAAGATATATAGGCAAGTGCTCTGAAACTAGATATCTTGTGCCAGAGACTCTATTTTTAATAGGTTTTTATAAATTTAGACAATGCAATAAAGCAAAATGAAAGAATATCTATTGTTGATATTCATCAATCAAAGCATAAATTTGTCTTAAAGTTGCATTTGAAAGTTTTGTTTTTTCGCCTTTGAGCAATTTTTCTAATTGGGCAACTGTCTGTAGCAAAAGAGAAGCTTGATGAGGGCCATGTAACAATAAATAGTCAACAATTTGCTGATCAAAATGAATACCACGTCTAGACATTACAGATGTCACCAAAGCATAGCGGTCCGCATATAAACTTCCACTCGGCACTTTAACACTGACAGCTTGGGTAAGTCGTGACTGTAAATCTGGTAATTCCAACTTTAATTCAATAGGCGCTACACGCGAAGAAAATACCAACTGCCCTTCGTGATTATTCATTAAATGAAAGACAGCTTTTTGCCAATGAGGAACACCACTAATCGATTCAATATCATCCAGAGCAACAAGGTCATAATGCTCTAAAGAAGTAATTGCTTCGATAGGAGCATCCAGGAGTTCAAGCAAAGAAACTTTAATCGCAGATTTGCCTATTTCTAAATAAGAGTCACAAATTGCGGAAAGTAAATGACTCTTACCTGTCCCTGCCCCACCAT
The DNA here is from genome assembly GCF_059416285.1 of Acinetobacter sp. GW821-FHT09D10. Taxonomy (NCBI): domain Bacteria; kingdom Pseudomonadati; phylum Pseudomonadota; class Gammaproteobacteria; order Moraxellales; family Moraxellaceae; genus Acinetobacter; species Acinetobacter sp. GW821-FHT09D10. The sequence continues at coordinate 108,765 of NZ_JBWKOW010000006.1, read as the reverse complement.
AGATGTAAAACCTACTGACTAGACCAGCATGTAGTTGACGCACAGCATCGACTACATTCCCCCAACTTGGTCCCGAGAAATCACTGATTCGAGCATCAAGTTGAGGTTCTATATCCAGTTGGAGTTGACGCATATATCGAATTAACCTTGAAATTATTTCTGGTCAGATGGTTTCAGTTTATCTGTATCTTGCTGTGTTTTAACCTCAAGATCAAGCTTAGTGCTTTCGGTTTCTACATGAATTTGCTCAATATCACCTTGTTGTATGACTAACGCAGACGGTGAAGCGTAAAGTGAGCTTCTTTCATAGTTATCTCTTAAGTGTTTCAACAACACTACAATAACAGCCGCAACAGGCAATGCAATTAACATTCCCAAGAACCCTGCAAGTTGCGCGCCTGCCAATACTGCAAAAACAACTGCTACAGGAGATAGACCAATTTTATCGCCCAGTAAGAATGGCTGTAGAATATAGCCCTCTACCGCTTGGCCAATCATAAAAACTACACCAACGAGTAATAAATGCATCCAGTCCAATCCGAACTGGAACAAGCTTGCGATAACCGCTGCAATAATACCTACTGCAAACCCTAAATAAGGAATAATACTGGCAAGGCCAGCCACCATACCAATAATAAGACCAACTTCCAAACCAATGAGCTGCAAACCAACCGCATATACTATGCCTAGCAACAGCATGACGAGAAACTGACCTTTAACAAATGCCCCTAAAACGCTATGACATTCACCAACGATTTGCAAGGTAGTTGCTTCATATTGACGTGGAATGAGACGACGTAAGTTCTGTAACATACGATCCCAGTCTAGTAAAAAATAAAAAGCAATAATTGGAATTAAAACAACTGTTCCACCAATCTGAATAAAATTCAAACCAGACTGGGCCAATTTTAATAACACTGACTGAATACTATCGGCACTATAATTGGTTTGAACATATTCCATCACAGCTTTTGACATCTGCTCTGTGTCAATTTCCATTGCCTGGAGATTAAAAGTTGAAGATACCCAAGGCAAAAAGGTAGCGTTAATCCAGTGAATACCAGCTGGAATACTATCTCGGGCATAAACCAATTGTTTCCAGATTAGAGGAACCAAATACCACAAAGCGATGGTTAAAGTTACACCTATTCCTATAAACACCACGCTAATTGCTAACCAGCGAGGCAATTTGATTTTTACCAGAACATCAACAAGTGGACTGAATAAATAAGCCAGGAAAAAAGCGCCGATAAAAGGAATGACTACAGGCTTGAGTAAGTACAATACCCATACCAGCAATACAATACCTGCGAGTAAAAAAATACGGCGCAGTATACGATCTTGCATAAAATCTAGCCTTTTTTGATTTAATCGTTATAAATGAAAAAATATTTTTATTAAAGATAGCATTTTCGAGCATAAATAACATAAGAGTTTCGTATATTCAGGTTATAATCTGCCGCCAATGCGGAGACTTCATTTATGAGCAACTCAACTTCTACCCCAAATACCGGTTTAAGCTATAAAGATGCGGGTGTCGACATTGAAGCGGGCGACGCACTGGTCGATCGTATCAAGTCAGTCGCTAAACGTACAAGTCGTCCTGAAGTAATGGGCGGACTTGGTGGCTTTGGTGCACTATGCAAAATTCCTAAAGGTTATGAAGAGCCTGTTTTAGTTTCTGGAACCGATGGTGTAGGAACTAAATTACGTTTGGCACTTAATCTTAATCGTCATGACACAATCGGCCAAGATCTTGTGGCTATGTGTGTAAATGACCTTTTAGTTTGTGGTGCAGAACCATTATTCTTCCTTGATTATTATGCAACTGGTCACTTAAATGTTGACGTTGCTGCAAATGTTGTTACTGGTATTGGTAAAGGTTGTGAGCTTGCAGGTTGCGCACTTGTAGGTGGGGAAACCGCAGAAATGCCAGGCATGTATGAAGGCGAAGATTACGATCTTGCTGGTTTTGCTGTTGGTGTTGTTGAGCAAAGTAAAATTATTGATGGCTCTAAAGTAAAGTCTGGTGATGTACTTATTGGTGTTGCATCAAGTGGTGCTCACTCAAATGGTTATTCATTATTACGTAAAATTTTAGACGTTAAAAATGTTGATTTAACTCAAACGATTGATGGCCGTCCTCTTGCTGATGTAGCAATGGAGCCAACTCGTATTTATGTAAAACCAGTTCTTGAGCTATGCAAACAAGTTGATGTACATGCTATGGCACACATCACTGGTGGCGGTTTACCAGGTAACTTACCTCGTGTATTACCAAATGGTGCACAAGCTGTCATTGATGAAGCTTCTTGGGAATGGTCTGAGTTATTCCAACTTCTACAACGCGAAGGCAATGTAGAACGCTTTGAAATGTACCGTACGTTTAACTGTGGCGTAGGTATGGTCATTGCGGTTGATGCAAATGATGCAGAAAAAGCAATTGAAGTGCTTAATGCTCAAGGTGAAAAAGCTTGGAAAATCGGACACATCCAAGAAAATGCTGAATCAGTGGAAGGTGCAGACGAAAAAATTCGTGTGATCTTTGCATGATAAAAATTGCTGTTCTAGTCTCTGGGAACGGCAGTAATTTACAAGCCTTGATAGATGCAAATCTATCAGGGCAAATTGTAGGTGTACTGTCTAATAAAGCAGATGCTTATGCCCTAGAGCGTGCTCAAAAAGCCAATATTGCTACGGCAGTTATTTCGCATAAAGACTTTCCAACTCGTGAAGTGTTTGATGAAGCAATGCATCAACAACTGTTGGCTTGGCAAGTGGATGTAGTTATTTTAGCCGGCTTCATGCGCATTTTAACTCCCACCTTTGTCAATAAATGGCAAGGGAAAATGCTGAACATACATCCCTCACTTCTTCCAGCTTACAAAGGCGTGAACACTCATCAACGTGTTTTAAACACAGGTGATCGTTTACATGGTTGTACCGTACACTTTGTAACGGCTGAACTAGATTCTGGTCAATCAATTGCCCAATCCGCTATTTCAGTTAAAGAACATGATACTGCCGCTTCATTAGCAGATCGAGTACATACACTTGAGCACTTTATCTACCCACAAGTAGCAGAGTGGATATGTAATGGTCAACTTACATGGAAAAATGGCCAAGCTTATTTCCGTGATCAAGTTCTTAAGCACCCTATTCGTTTTGCAAATTGGTAAAGCATTTTACTTAAAAGCAAAAATAAAAAAAGGACATGCTAGCATGTCCTTTTTTTATAATTTTAAAAATTAATTTGGCTGAGTATGAATCAATTTCTTTATAGAGTTCACCGTATCAATAGGATGTTCTAGAGGGAACATATGTCCCCCTTCAACTACAGTAAATGGGATTCCCATTTTTCGCTTTGCCATTTGAGGAAAGCCTCTTTTTAAGAAATCACTTTTTTCCCCCACCACTAAATGTACGGGCATCTTAGGTTTTGGCATAGGTAGCCACCACCAAGAAGGATTTTTACGGAAAATTGCAACTTCATCTTCACGAGAAATAGTTAAAGTAACTCCACCGCGGACCGAGTCTTCTTTTAAAGCATAGTCAATGTAAGCTTGAAAACAATCTTCATCAAAATCTTTATAGAAACCTTTAGGGCGCAGTAATTCAGCAGCCTGTTCTCTCGATTCCCAATGTTCACGACGACGTGCAGATAAGCCAGCTGGTGTCATCGCATCAACCAATTTAGGACGAAATAATTTTGCCATATGAAAAGCAAATGAATATCGTCCTAAAATAAGAGGCGGGTCTAACATAATCACTTGAGAAAAGAGTTCAGGGCGCTGAAAAGAAGCCATCAAAGTTAAAACTGAACCAAGAGAATGCCCAAGTCCAATGACTTTACGTCCTTTCGCCTGCCGCACAATACTATCAATCACCTGATCAACCAAAGAAGGCCAATGGTTAGTCACAGGATAACGCTTATCAGGACCAATCAGGGGAACATAAATAATGTCATATTCCCCTTTCAACTGGTCAAACAGTTTTTGATACACTTTTGAGGGTACGCCATTCGCATGAGCAAAGTGTATAACTGGTTTCATTGACATACCGCTATCCTAAAACAGATTTTATTGTAATTTTGCGCTTTGACGAGTCTGCACTTCTTGAGCAATAGATTCACTTACCCCTTGCCCTATTTGTGCACCCATACGACCTAAAATTGATTGTAATGGGTTACGCTCAATTGTGTAGTCAACTTTATTATCAAGGTTTAGCTCACGCATCAAGCTCGTAATGTTACCTGAACGGTCAGCAACACCTAACTGGATTGCTTGGTCACCAGTCCAGAACAAACCAGAAAAAATAGCTGGATCATTCGATTTCAAACGCTTTCCACGTCCTTCTTTAACTGCGGTAATAAAGTGAGTATGAACATTATCAAGAACAGATTGAATGTGCTGCTTTTGTGCAGGATCAATCGGTTTTGTCATACTTAAAATGTCTTTATTCGTTCCTGCTGTTAAAGTGCGATCTTCGATACCAAGTTTCTGAGCTAAACCAGTAATCCCATAGTTAGGCATGATGACACCAATTGAGCCCACTAAACTCGATGGATTGACAATAATTTCATCTGCAGCAGAAGCAATATAGTACGCACCCGATGCACCCATATCACCAATAACGGCGTAAACCTTCTTATCAGGATGCTGTTTTTTCAAATAACGAATTTCCTGCCAGATTTCATCAGACTGAACAGGAGAACCGCCAGGTGAGTTAATATTAAGTGCAACAGCTTTACTATTTGATGCCTCAAAAGCACGCTTAAGCGCTTTATTGGTATCTTCACTATTCACAGATTGATTGCTTGAAGCGTCAATAGTTCCAATAATATCTACCACTGCCAAATGAGCACTGCTGCTACTTACAGCAGATCCTTCTTTACTGGTTGAGCAGCCTTTGCCCATGAGTACAATAATGAATAATAAATAAATAAAAGTTAATGTTTTAAAGAAGATACCCCAACGGCGACTTCGACGCTGTTCCTCTACAGAGGCAAGTACAGCCTTCTCGAGAATTTGCCATTCTGGTCCATTTTGTTTAGGGATTATAGGTTCATTTTGTGGTTTTGGCGGCCAATCGGACATAAAATTCCAATCCAAATTAATCTAAAATGATGTCATTATATACGTTGATTTGATAAAAACTGTCTAAATAATATGATTTCATTTATAATAATTTTATCTTTTTTTAATTATTGCTTCCTTTCCCGCGATAGATGACCAAATTAGATATAAAAAGCATGAACTATTTCCTACTCAAAACTTTTAGCCGCCAGCCAATTAAATTTGGACGTTTTTTTGCTCGTATGTTGGCAGGGTTAATCAATACTTTAAAAATTACTAAAACATCAAAAAGTATAGAACTAAACCTACAAATCGCCCTTCCACATTTAACGCCACAGCAGCGAATAGAGATTACGCAACAAGCTATTCGTAATGAAATCACCTCATACTTTGAATTTTTAAGTATTTGGGGTTCATCAAATAGTAAAAATATCGAAAGAATTCATCATGTTGAAGGTGAACATTACTATCACGAAGCGCTTGCAGCAAAAAAAGGGCTTGTTATGATCATCCCACATTTTGGCACATGGGAAATCATGAATGCCTGGTGTTCACAGTTCACTTCAATGACAATTTTATACAAGCCTGTAAAAAATGTAGATGCAGACCGTTTTGTTCGAGAAGCACGTAGTCGTGAGCAAGCCAATTTGGTCCCTACCGATGAAACTGGTGTAAGACAAATTTTTAAAGCTTTAAAACAAGGTGAAACCACCGTAATTTTACCTGACCATACGCCAAATGTTGGTGGTGATATGATCAATTATTTTGGCGTTCCACTTGCCTCAAGTAATTTAAGTGCCAAGCTCATCCAAAAAACTAAAGCAAAAGCTTTATTTCTTTACGCAATTCGTAACGAAAATGATGGCTTTACGATGCACATTGAACCTATGGATGAGAAAATCTACGAAGGTAGTGCGGATGATGGAACTTATGTCATTCATCAGGCTATTGAACAACTCATCCAGCGTTATCCAGAACACTATCACTGGAGCTATAAACGTTTTAAGGCAAATCCTGCTTTAGATAATATTTACAATATTGATCCAAATGAAGCACTTCAAATTGTAGATAGACTTAAAGCCGAAGCTTCACAAAGTTCTGTGAAGCCAAGTGCGCTCAAAACGTCGAGTGTATAAAGCCATTTGATGATTACGAGATACAAAACTTAATGTTCCTTGCTCGATTGTGGTTTTAAAAGGAATATTAAGTGCTTGTATTCTGGCTAAAACCTCTTTGCTTGGATGCCCGTATCGGTTATTAAAACCAGCAGAAGCAACAACAAGCTTGGGCTTTAAAGTCGCTAAGAAGTCATAGGCAGAACTATGTTTACTACCATGATGGCCCAATACCAAAACATCTACTTTTAAATCAGGATATTCCTTTATTAGTTGATATTCTGCTTCCCATCCTGCATCCCCCATAATTAAATAGTTTTGATAACCTTTTATCTGTTTTAAATGAATATAAACGACACAAGAGTATTGATTTTGATTTGAAGAAGCTAAATTTAAATCATTTTCTTTAGGCCAAAGTATCTCAATATCTAACTGTGGATATTGCCATTTTTGCCCTTGATGACAATAAGTAAATGGTTCTTTAACCTGCTCTTTCCACAACTCATTCGATATGACTTGTTTGATAGGAAAAGCCTGACTTATCGCCGGAAATGCACCACTATGATCTTGGTCAAGATGAGATAACACGACATGATCTAATTGTTTAATACCTTTCTGACGTAAATATGGAATCACTACATTTTGGCCAATACTAAAAGCTTTCTCATCATAAGAACCGCCGGTATCAATTAACCATGTCTGCTCTAGATGTTGTAAAAAAATAGATTGGCCCTGACCTACGTCTATAATATTTAATTGGATTTGCTGGGATGACTTATTTGGAATGATTAATGGTAAACAACATATGAGACCCCAAGATTTCGGTAAAACACCACGTGGTAAAAATAAGATAATAATGACACAGCTAAGACACACCAAAGTAAGTGGTGTCAGGCTAAAACCTTGTAATGGTAAGGATAGTTTCTCTAAAAGACTAAAACATGTCAGCACTATACTGAGCAAAATATCGTTAATCTGAAAGAGTACTTTTCCAAGTGAATTAAAAATAAGCCACACACAAGCGGCAAAAATATTCAAAGGAACAATAATTACTCCTAGCAAAGGAACTGCAATAATATTTGTGAGAGGTGCAACCCATGAAATTTGTTGAAAGAAAATCAGCATTAAAGGACATAGGGCGATAAATATTTTGCCCTGAGATTCAATTAGGGTTTTAGTTAAAAGAATTATTCTAGATAGCAGACTCACTGAAGCAAGACTCGGAGTCTGTACTATGGTTTGATAAATGCGTAATAAAATAAAGCAAGAACCATAAGAGAGCCAAAAACCTGCCGATAAGACACTAAATGGATCGAAAAGCAAAAGTAGACTTGCGCTATAAACCAAGAGTGAAAATGGCTTAACAGGTAGTTTTACCCACAATAAAAAAACAAATAAAAATACTGAAAGTAAAGTTCTTAAGGCTGGGATTTCAAAGCCGACAAATGCGGTATACATCAAAACCCCAAAACATAACGGAATCATTGCCAATATTTGCTTGGGTTGCCACAAGTAAATCTGCGGATAATAACGTCGTACTAATTGATGTAATCCCCAAGACAACATGATTGCAAAAATAAGGACATGAGGCCCTGAAATGGCCAACAAATGAGAGACTCCTAACTGCTTAAATTGATTTTTAGTCTGTTCATTTAAAAGGCTTTCATCTCCTGTTAGAAGTGCTAATAACAGTCCTTTGTTCTGTAAGGGAGATTTTTTTAGCATTAATCTAAATTTTAGACGGAGTTTTTCTATATTTAATTGTTGTCTAGTAAAAAACTTTTGTTGCTGTTTTAAGTGACTTTGATAACCCAACCGATAAATTTCATCAGAGCTTAAAGGTTCAATATGCTGAACACTGAAACCTGACATTATATTTCGTTGAATGAACCATTGTTCCTGATCAAAAGCACCTGATACTGCGTAACTATGGGCAGGTCTGGTTTTACCCGAAATCCGATAGTAGTGGCCTAATTGTAATTTTGGACCCTCTATCAATGCCTTCTCATTTTCATTTTTTAAATATAATAGCCAATTGACTACATGGGATGACCGCCCTAGAACCTGAGCGAGTTGCTGTGTCTTATTATCTTTTTCTTCATTTATTCGGTCTATATACACAACAATGTCTAAAGACTCAGGTTGCATCTCCCGTAGTTGTAGTCTTTCATTTAAGGCATGATGAGCATATTGATGACCTATAACAAAAAGGCTTAGACCACAGATTAAACAGTAAACTCCTTTTAATATGGGACGATTTACAACGATATACTGCTTAAAAATATAAAAAATAAAGCTGATAAAGAGGAGAACTTTACCAACCCAACCATATTGCGTTATTAGGGGAAGATCTATTCCCATAAATGCAATACCTACAACCCACCCCACTAAAATAAGCTTTAACATTTAAAATCATATCGTTATCTTTTTAGGGGCAAAATTAAAGCCCAACTGAGTGGGCTTTAACAATGTGATTTAATGACAATTTTTTAAGAACCACTCACCCAAAGACCATCTTCCATATGCAAGATTGAATCTGCTGCCTGAGCCAACTGCTCATCATGAGTCACAATGAGCATGGCCATGTTGAGTTCTTTCTTAAGATCAGTCAGTAATTCAAAAATGCCTAAAGCTGTTTTACGATCTAGGTTTCCTGTTGGTTCATCAGCCAAAACAACCGCAGGTTGAGTGACCAAAGCACGAGCCAAAGCGACACGTTGGCGCTCACCGCCTGAAAGCTCACCTGGCTGATGATCCATACGATGAGATAAACCCACTCGATCTAGTAAATATTCAGCTTGTGCTTTTACCGATTTGTATTGGCTATCTGGGCGAAGCATAAGAGGCATTGCCACATTTTCAAGCGCAGTAAACTCAGGTAACAAATGGTGAAATTGATAAACAAAACCTAGGTATTTGTTACGTTGAAAACCACGTTCGGCTTCGCCTAAATTATCAAAACGCTGACCATTTAAAAATACTTGTCCTTGCGTTGGTTGCTCTAGACCGCCTAGCGCATGAAGCAAAGTACTTTTACCTGAACCACTCGCACCAACAATCGAAACAAACTGCCCTGCTTCAACTTGTAAAGAAAGACCTTTAATGACTTCAACCTTAGATTTACCATCATCAAAATGTTTATAGATATCTTTTGCTTCTAAAACAATTTTACTCATAACGCAGTGCCTCGGCAGGTTGAACTTTGGCCGCACGAAGCGCCGGATAGATAGTTGCCAAGAAGCTTAGAAGTAAAGACACAATCACAATAATCGTCACATCTTGCCATCTTAAATAAGAAGGTAGGTAATGCACAAAGTAAGCATCAAATAGATTTAGGCCCAAAACATTGTTAAACCATGAAATGATATCACTAATGGTTAAAGCTAAAATTACACCTAAAACCGTACCCGCAACTGTACCAATCACACCAATGACAGTACCTTGCACCATAAATATTTTAGTAATCATCGATGGTGACGCCCCTAATGTACGCAAAATGGCAATATCTGATTTTTTATCAGTAACAACCATCACTAAAGACGAAACGATATTAAATGCTGCAACCACAATGATAAGTACAAGTAATAAACCAACCAGTGTTTTTTCCATTTGAATGGCATTAAACAGATTGCCATGCGTATAGGTCCAGTTCGTCGCGTAGAAATTACTTGGCAAACTTTTTACCAAGTCATCTGCAACTTGTGGTGCGGCAAAAATATCATCTAGTTTTAAACGAACACCTTGAGCACCATCTGGTAAGCGTAATAGGGTTGACGCATCATATAGGGCGATATAACCCACCATAGAGTCGACTTCAGCACCTACACTAAAAATACCAACCACTTTAAAGCGTTTGAAACGAGGTACTACACCTGCTGGAGATGGCGTTGCTTCAGGTAAAACCAATGTCACGCTGTCGTTTAGACGTAAGCCTAATGAATCGGCCATATCTTTACCAAGGACAATACCAAACTCACCCTTTTTAAGTGAATCTAAGCTACCAGCAACAATATGATTTTGAATAATAGACACATTCTTTTCATATTTTGGGTCAATACCCGTCACCATAATACCTGCGACTTGCCCTTGCGCGGTTAACATACCTTGCAATTGGGTAAAAGGTGCAACCCCAGTTACATGTGGATGATGTTCAACTCGTTTTACCAGTTCAGGCCAATCCGTGAGGATTTGTGTAGATGAAACTGTCGCTTGCGGAACCATTCCCAAAACACGGTTTTTTAGTTCTCGATCGAAACCGTTCATCACAGAAAGTACCGTAATCAGCACAGCGACACCTAGTGTCAAACCGATCATCGAAACCAATGCAATAAAAGAAATAAAATGATTACTGCGTCTTGCGCGAGTATATCTCAACCCTATATACAGTGAGATTGGTTTAAACATACCTTCTAAATCCAAGGTGATTGATGGGAAATAGCAGATGCTCATGTCAAATCGCATCCACATCTACTATTTGGCCATATCGTTAGATGCTGTATTAAGGTTTAAAAATCAGTAAGTTCTGATCTTTCCTTAACAATCCTAATATTATATTGCTGCGCTATTTTCTACTACTTAAGTTGGGAGATCAATTTGATCATGCATTTCGCTACGAATTAGAACAATTTAATGAATAAGCTCAACAAATTACCCAAATCTTCTCCTATTTAGGTTTCATATGTCGGACAAAATTTCGATTTGCTTGAATGTCTTTATAGAAATATAAAAATAGTCCAAACAGGATAATTAAAGCACCTACAAAAACCATAATCGAAAGTTGTTCATGATTTAAAGCAGCTCCAATCATCATGGCTAACATTGGCGTAATAACTGTCGTTAAAGATAAAGTCGTTGCCTGAATGTTTTGTATAAGCTTGAAATAACAAAACATGGCGACTAATGAAGCCATCAATACCGTATAAATTAAGGCAAATAACGATTTAGCTTCTGGTAAATGTGTTGGTGCATATTGCCAAATAAATGGAATAAGACAACTTGCCAAAATCGAAGAAACTAAAATAGATCCCGTTGCCTGAGCCATAGGCTGAATTTGTGCATTAACTTTCTTAACCCAAAAAATTGAGAAAGAATAGACAAAAACACTGATCAGCATGAGAACGATGCCAAACGGATGCACATGCTGATTCGATCCATTCAAGCAAATAATCGCTAAACCACTTACGGCAATAGCCATACCTAACCATTGCAACTTATAAAGTTGCTGACCGAATGCAAAACGGCCAATCAGCCCAGCCATAATGGGAGCTAAACCAAACATAAGCGCAATCATGCCTGAACTTAAATATTGGGTAGCAGCATATGTGAAAATTTGAGAACCAATTAAGCTAAAAGATCCGGCAATGTAGCTATGAATTGCTTGTCGATGAGTTGGAAAAGGTGTTCTTAAAATCAGTAATATAGTCACGGCCAAAGGCAATGCAATAAAAAAGCGTAACAACAATGCCCACATAAGATGTAAATCGGACACACTCCAAACAATGGCTAATGGAGTTGTTGCCCATATAAACACTAACAAGGCATAGGTTAAAGCCAAATTGGTTTGCGATGGCATGCGATGCTCACTTAGCTATTTTACGTTTTTGCTTTAAAATTGTTTGATCTAATGCACTCGAAAATTCACGCTTATCCCGTTCTGAAATAGGGGGCGGCCCGCCAGTTTGTACTCCTGCGCCACGAAGCGTATCCATGAAATCACGTAGGTGTAACCGCGCTTTAACATTAGCAGTTGTATAAACCTCACCTCGGGGGTGAATAGCAACGCCACCCTTTTCAATGACTTGAGCCGCTAGTGGAATATCTTGCGTAATGACAATGTCATTTTCAATCATACGATCAACTATTTCTTTATCGGCCTGATCTGCACCACTTAAAACCTGTATTGACTTGATGCGAACAGAAGGCGTAATCCCAACATTTTGATTTGCAACAAAGATGACTTCTAACTGATAACGATCTGATGCACGCAAAATCACTTCACGTAATATTCTTGGTAAAGCATCTGCATCTACCCATAGCTTAAATGGCAGCAAGTTATTCTCTATTTCCATTAAAAATATAAGTCTAACAGATGCTTTTCTAAGGTGAATAGTAATAAACATTAAACTTATTTTTAATTTAGTGTTTAAGTTTTTTTAAGAGCCAGATCTACCTTTTATTTTATAATTAGCAGCAATATCTATCTTTCAATGACTAAATATGTGCTTTTACAAGAGAATTTACATATGGTGACTTGAAAAATAGCAAACACCCTCGATTTAATATAACAAGTAATGTGAACCCAACAGCATCATGCTTATGAAAAATCAAAACAGTCCAGAAGTTATTAAAGTAAATGACCAAAATTTTGGTAGTCATGGCGAACATTGGAATCTATTGACGTCCCATCCCGAAACAGATGTACCAAAATGGTTAGGACTAGCACTTGATGCGCCCGTAATGCCAATGGGCTTATGTGAACATGAAGAAGAGATGGATCAATCTTTTTGGTTAATTCAAGGCCCACAAGACCAAAAAGTTACAATCAACCAGATTATTGCGGTTGAAAATCAGAAACCTCGTGCGCTCAAAACAGCCTTTCCAAGTTTTGAAAGTCCATATCAATATAATGCAAAAATTGAACGTATCATTACTTGTGACTCTTCGACACAAGCTGTTTTAAGTTTAAAACTAAATAAAGATACAACGGTTTATGCATTTGATAATTTATTTAGCGTTAACGCTTGTCAATATGACAAAACTAAAGATTATCAAGTTCAATTTAATGCATGGGCTTATGAATTAGAACCTGTTCCAGCAGGCGAAAAAATCGTTGTTGATGACCCAGCCTCTATTAAACATCACCGTGCATTAAATGCAATTTTAACTGAACATAATGGTGTTGCTCCTGAAAATTTACAGGAGCTCATTAATGAATGGCAACCAAAAACTCCAGAAGATCAAGAACCTGTAACCGTTGATTTTTCAAAAATGGTTGCTTATTTATATGGTGAAACTCTTGGTCAAGAAGATGAAGCATGGTTCCAAGGTAATATCGTTGGTAAAACTTCTATGACATTTATGGGGGCAGAATATACCCTTTATGATGTTACTTTGGTTTTAGAAGATGATCTTCCTGCCATATTAGTGCGCATTGCAACCAAAAACGATTTGTATAAAAACTTTAATATTGGCGAATATATTCGCGGTAATATCTGGATTCAGGCGACTATTTGTGCTAAAAAGGGTGAAACTAATTGAATTTCACTAATATTTTAATAATTAGGTTATTGAATGAAGATTATACCCGAACAAACTACCAGCCTCATTCAATCTAGTAGCCTGCGCGTAAAGGTCGATACTGGTGCGTTTTGCTTTTTTGTATTGGGTATGTTTTTAGCTGCCATATTCATGCACCAGTTTGGTTTAGTTCCTTTTTAGTTTATAAAATTTATTCAAAAATAAAGCCCTCATTTGAGGGCTTTATTTATTTGATTTGCTTAACCATTACGCTTTGCAAAATCATCCATAAAGTTGATTAAAGCCTGTACACCATCTAAAGGCACTGCGTTGTAAATACTTGCACGCATACCACCGACAGAGCGATGTCCAGCTAAGTTTAATAAATGGTTTGCTTCCGCTTCTTTTAAGAATTGCTTTTCTAAAGCTTCATCTGCCAAGGTAAACGGTACATTCATAATTGAACGGTTTGGAATTGCAATCGGGTTATTGTAGAAATCGCTTGAGTCGATATAACCATATAATGACTGAGCTTTTGCGAGGTTAACTTTATGGATAGCATCTACCCCACCCTGCTCTAGCAACCACTCAAATACCAAACCAGACAAGTACCAAGCGTAAGTCGATGGTGTATTAACCATAGAACCATTTTTCGCTTGGTCACCATATTTCAAGATGCTTGGAATTTCTGGTTTAGCTTGATCAAGTAAGTCATCACGAATAATGACAATTGTTAAACCAGCAGGACCAATATTTTTTTGTGCGCCAGCATAGATCAAACCAAACTTGGTCACATCTAATGGAGCAGATAAAATGCTTGATGAATAGTCACAAACGAGTGGTGCTTCTACATCAGGAATTCCTGCAAACTGTAAGCCACCAATCGTTTCATTATCGGCATAATGTACATAGGCTGCATCATCAGACAAGTTCCATTCGCTTTGTTCAGAAATTGCGAACTTACCATCTACTTTAATACCAGCGTCTACAACATTAATGTCGCCATAACGTTTTGCTTCTTTCAACGCTTTTTCAGACCAGATGCCAGTATCAATATAATCAGCTTTATTGTTCTTACCCAAAAGGTTTAAAGGAATCGCAGAAAATTGTAATGACGCACCGCCTTGTAAAAACAGTACTTTATAGTTTTCTGGAATATTCATTAACTTACGTAAATCTGCTTCAGCTTTTTCAGCCATAGCAACATAGTCAGCACTACGATGACTCATTTCCATGATGGATAGACCTTTACCATGCCAATCCAACATTTCTTGTTGAGCTTTTTCTAAAACGGCAGTAGGTAATGCAGCAGGACCAGCACAGAAATTGTACGCGCGCATGATTTTTCCCTTGTATAAAGTCAAACACAATAAAAATGGCATTTAACCACAGATTGCTTAAGCTTGCAGCAGCTTCTCAAGTAAATATTTCAATGCTGGACTGTATTTAGGATCATTTTTTCAATTATTGTTGGATTTATTTCTTTGCTTTTATTTGTGATTTTATCAGTTTAAAACATTTTCATTGAGTAAAGATCAACTTGACTTGTGATTATGATTTCACATACTTTGATATGTAGTACAAAATATGGGCTTTATAATATTTAAGAATTAAAGGGAGCTTAAACTATCTTGTTTCTATACAAATGTATAAGAAACAAGATGATAATTGAATTTAATAACAAGAAATTTAAACTATAAGGGATGCCAGAAATTGTTATTTAAAATGCCAGTACATCGATATAGACAGTCTATTTGCCCCTTTTTCTTTAAACCCAAACATCTTGCTTTGGCCTTAGGACTTTTTTTCACAAATCATTTATATGCTCAAAGCTTAAGCTATGCTGAAGCAGAACAACAAGCTTTGAAGAGTTCATATAGCACTCAAGCTAATCAGGCTTTGCAGCAAGCATCTCAATTAGAAGCTGAAGCAGTGAAAGGACTCGGATTACCTCGAGTTGATTTAAATGTTAGAGCATATGCCTTTCACAGCGAAACAGACGTACCCCTCGCCTCTTTTAAACAAAAGCTTGAAAATGATTTAAGCCAGGGATTCAACGATAAACTTTCACAGTGGAACAATGTCATTCCATCGGATGTTCTTGGACAAGTTCAAGAAGGTGCGAATCAAACCATCCATGATGGTATAAATCGCTTTCCCGACTATGCGAATCTGACTATAGAAGATCAGGTTGTACGCCCATCTATTTCGGTCGTTATGCCCCTATATACAGGTGGCTTAACCAGCAGTGCAAAAAAAATAGCCAACATTCAAGCACAGCGTTCGGAACTTTCAAGTCAACAGCAACAAGATGTACAGCGGTTTGAAGTTGTACAAAGTTATTTTAATGTTCAATTACAGCAGCAACTGGTAGCAAGTAGTTTATTCAACTTTAATGCCATGCAAAAACATTACAGCAATGCCCTAAAGCTCGAACAACAAGGATTTATTAGTAAAGGGCAACGCATGCAGTTTGAAGTGGCTCGTAATAATGCGGAACGTACTTTACAAAGTACTCAAGCCAACTTAAATGCCAGTCGCTTTAGCCTCAATAATCTTTTACATCAAGAAAATAATGTAGATTTAAGTACACCCTTATTTGTAAATAACACTCCAAGCCAGTCTCTAGAATCACTTTTAACTAGTTATTCGCAAAAATCCAGTCTTGTACAAAAAATGCAGATGGATACTCAACTGGCTAATGTAAATATTCAAGCTCAACAAGCCGCAAAAAAACCAAGTCTTTTTGCATTTGGTGAATATGCCCTTGATGAAAATGAAAACTGGATTGTCGGTGTAATGGCAAAATACAACCTATTCTCTGGTGTAGATAAAAATAAGAATATCCATGCTGCTGAATTAAAGCGTTATGCTTCTGAACTTATGACCGAACGTACCAAGCAAGAAATTGAGGCACTTCTGAATAAATCATATAACGAACTCAACTCTGCTCAGCAAAGCCATCAACTCTTACAAAGAAACGTAAATGCAGCTCAAGAAAACTTGCGTATTCAAGAGCTTTCTTTCCGTGAAGGAATGGGTACAGCTACCCAAGTCATTGATGCACAAAATGCTTTAAGTGCTTTAAAAACTGAAATGGCTTTAAATGCCTATAAATATGTCATGTCACTCGCGACTCTATTGCAAAGTCATGGTTCAATTGATCAATTTAAAGCTTATGTCAATCAACCACATACCGACTATATCCGTTAATAGGAGTATAAAATGAATCAAGAATCATCTCATTCAGAACAGGATTCTCTTGCTGCGGATACGGTAGAAACTAACCAATCTCAAAAAAACGATCAAGCGAGTGACAACCCTGAATCAAACATAAATAACGGCGACTCTCAACCACCTAAAAACTCCAAGCTTAAACTGATTATTGGCTTAGTAATTATTGCACTATTAGGTTTAATTATTTTTGGTTTATGGAAAAGTTATCAGCCAAAGCCTATTGAACTACAAGGTCGGGTTGAAGCCGAAACTATTCACGTGAGTACGAAAGTTCCAAGTCGTATTGAAGAAATTTATGTACAAGAAGGCCAGAAAATTTCCAAAGGCCAGCCACTTGTTCGCTTGGTTAGCCCAGAAATAGAAGCTAAAAAGCAACAAGCCTTGGCAGCTTTACAATCAGCTTTAGCATTTCAATCTACGATAGACCGCGGTTCTCAGCAAGAAAATATCGATACTCTCTATGCCAACTGGCAAAGCACCAAAGCACAAGCAAACCTTGCAAAAACCACTTACCAACGTGGTGAAAATTTATATAGACAAGGTGTTATTTCACGCCAAAGACGAGATGAGATGCTAGCGGCTCAAACTTCTGCCCAAGAATTAAGTGAAGCCTCTTATCAACAATATGCTCGTGCAAAACGTGGTAGTACAAGTCAACAAAAATCTACAGCAGATGCACAGGTTGAAATTGCAAAAGCAGCTGTAGGCGAAGCAAAAGCACTTGAAGCTGAGACACGTTTATTCTCCCCTATTTCAGGTACAGTTTCAAAAACTTACGGGAAGCCTTCCGAGTTAGTCGCTATGGGTGTACCTGTTGTCAGCATTTTAGAAGATGATGATTTATGGGTCAGCTTAAACGTGGGTGAAAATCAATATGCCTCTGTTTATAAAAATAAAACCCTTGAAGGTTTTATTCCCGCACTTAATCAAAATGTGACTTTTAAAATTAAGAATATTGATGCTGAAGGTGAATTTGCCACTATAAAAACTACTCGCCAAACTGGAGGCTATGATATTCGTAGCTTTAAACTTCATCTTGTACCTGAAAAACCAGTGCAAGATTTAAAAGTGGGTATGAGTGTTCTATTTAAAATTAAAGAAGAAAAATAACTTATGTTTGCCAGTATATTACGCGAACTAAACTATCTAAAAAGCAATAAATGGGATTTGTGCATGGTGACACTTATCCCCGCTTTTATCATTTTTTTGTTTAGCAGCATGTTTTACGCAGGTAAAGCTGAACATTTACCCATTGCCATTATTGATCAGGATCAAAGTGAACTTAGCCGCAATATTGAAAAGTATCTTTCGTTGAATCATACGGTAGATATTAAAACGATTACGGCAAGCTCTACTGAAGCTGAACAATTACTTAACGAAACTAAAATCTGGGGTTATGTTTTCATTCCAGACGGTGCTGAAAAGCGCTTTGTGAAAGCGCAAGATGCTCAAATCAGCATTGCATTTAACCAGTCTTTCTTTAGCGTGGGAAATACGATTTCTTCAGCAATGCTGGTAAGTACCCTCAATGCTTTAGCAGACTATGCAGGCCAAAGTTATCTTGCAAATAATATTCCCTATTTAGATGTACCTACAGCTCATGTAAAAGTATCAACGCTTTACAACCCAAGCATGAGCTATGAGTTTTATTTAGAGCCATTTATGGTTCCTGCCGTATTGCATCTATTGCTATGCTGCTGTGTTGCTTTTGCAATTGGACAAGAACTAAAACGTAATACCCTCACTCAATGGGTGAACCGAGAAAATTTTATTCAAGGCTTATTGGCTAAAAATTTGCTCTATAGCCTTATTTTTTGTGTATGGACGTGGCTATGGATGTTTTGGCTAGTTGAAATCCGTGGCTGGTTCGTAGCGGGTTCCTTAAGTTTATTGCTGGTTGCACAGTTCTTACTTTATTTTGCCTATGCTCTGATTAGCAGTACGGTCATTCTTGCCACTAAAAATTTAAGTAAAACTTTTGGCTTTATTGCCGTCTATGGTGGCTCATCTTTAAGTTTTGCAGGCGTTACTTTGCCTTTAAATAATGCACCGATTTTCACTAAATTTTGGTCACTCATTATCCCCTATACACCTTATGCCAAGCTGCAAACCGAACAATGGGTGATTGGTAGCCCACTTTTCATTTCAATGATTCCCTTTTTAATACTTCTGGGTTACTGCCTTATTTACTTCTTTTTAAGCTCTCTGCTGCTTAAAAAATTAATTCGGGGAGCAACTCCATGAAAGAGTTTTTAAAGGCTTATGGGCAAACATTTAAAGATATTGTTAGTAATAGTTCGGTTTTCACAACTCTGATTTTATCGGTCATTCTTTATAGCTTTTTTTATCCTACCGCCTATAAAGCTGAGCGTGCAGAATCAATTCCTATTGTAATAGTTGATGAAGAACAAAGCCTATTAACCTCTCAATTAATAGGACAAAGTGCAAATAGTCCACATGTTCATATTGTTACCGTTACAAGTAATTTTTTACAAGCGGAACAAATGGTTCGTGAACAAAAGGCTGATGGTATTTTACTTTTACCAAGCAACCTAACTCAAAGCTTGCGTCGAGGAGAAACAGGGGGAATTGGCTTATATCTGAGCACAACAAACTTTTTAAAAACTAAAGAAATTGGTTTAGGCTTAGCTACATCCATTGAAGCCACATTAAAAGAATATATTGAAAGATTTGGAGAGCGCACACATTTCCAACCTGCGCTTTCTATTCATCAAGTCCCATTATTTAACCCACTTTCAGGATATGGAAGTTATATTTTTCCAGCTGTTGCAGGTTTAATTATCCATCAAACGATTGTGCTAGGTTTAGCGATGCTAATCGCAAGCTACCGTGAACAACACCAAAAAATTACAGGTGTTCGCTTCGCTGGAATTTTTGCAAGTATATTTACCATTGGCTGTTTAGGATGTTTTTATCTTTTCGGTTTTACCTTGTGGTTCAATGACTATCCACACGGTGGGAACTTTACTGGTTTGCTAGTCGCCGTTCCTATTTTTATTAGTTGTGTGATTGGATTAGGCATGCTGATCGGCTCACTTTTAGATATGCCAGAACGTGCTGGACATATTATTGTGTTTAGCTCTGTTCCCCTATTCTTACTGACAGGCACTGCATGGCCTCATCAAGCAATGCCTGAGTGGTTACAATGGTTTGCATGGTGCTTACCATCAACACATGGGGTACAAATGTTTGTGCAACTTAACCAGATGGGTGTTCCTTTAGCCACGGTTATACCAAAACTGATTTTTCTTGCGACAGCCGGATTAATATTAATGTGCTTAGCTTATTATCAACTTGTTAAAAAATCTTCTTCATAAAATAAAAAAAGGAAGCATATGCTTCCTTTTTTTATTTAATTTCTACTTACTCTTCTGATGCATCGTCATTCGTAGACACTGCATCTTCGGTATCTAATTCTGAAGTATCAACCTCTCCTTCGAGAAACTCTTCTTCATCTTCAACCGCTTCAATAGACACAACACCCACCAAGGTTTCTTCTTCGCTTAAACGAATTAGACGTACACCTTGTGCATTACGACCAGTCATTGCAACTTCTGCCGCGCGAGTACGAACTAATGTACCACCATCAGAAATAAGCAACAGTTCTTTGCTTTCATCGATAGATACTGCACCTACAAGCTCACCATTACGTTCACTTGTCTTAATCGCAATAACACCCTTACCACCACGTTTTTTGGTTGGGAAGTCATTTACAGGAGTACGTTTACCATAACCATTGGCACTCGCACACAGCACTTCACCCGTTTCAGGAACAACAACAAGCGATACGATGCGACTTACTACACTTAACTCTGCTGAATCTTCATTATCATCAGATTCATCATTTTCAATTTCTGCATCTTCTTCACTTAAAGTGTTGCTTGCAATGCTAACGCGCATACCACGGACGCCTTTAGCAGTACGACCCATTGAACGCACATCGGTTTCAGCAAAACGAATTGCCTTACCTTCATTTGAAAACAACATGATTTGCTGATTACCATCAGTAATCGCAACACCAATTAAGGTATCCTCTTCATTAAGTTCAATTGCACGTAAGCCATTTGAACGAATGTTAGAGAACTGCTCCAAATCAACACGTTTAACTGTACCTGAAGCTGTTGCCATAAATACGTAATGGTTTTCTAGGAACTCTGTTAACGGCAAGATCGCAGTTACTGTTTCGTTCGCATCTAAAGGTAACAAGTTTATAATCGGGCGGCCTTTTGCACCACGTGATGCTTGAGGCACTTCAAATACGCGAAGGCGATATACTTTACCTACGTTAGTAAAACACAACACAGTCGCATGATTTGAAGCCACGATTAGATGTTGAATAAAGTCATCACTCTTCATTGAAGTTGCAGACTTACCACGTCCACCACGGCGCTGAGCCTGATAGTCAGAAAGCGGTTGAGTTTTTGCGTAGCCTGTTTGTGAAACCGTTAATACAACTTGTTCTTCTGGAATTAAATCTTCACGACTAAAATCAATACGCGATTCAATAATTTCCGTACGACGTCCATCACCATACTGTTGTAATACTTGTGCTAGCTCTTCACGAATCACAGCCATCAATAAATTGAAATCATTAAGAATTGCAGTAAGTTCAGCAATTTGACCTAAAATTTCAGTATATTCAGCATGTAATTTATCTTGCTCAAGACCCGTTAAACGATGTAAACGCAATTCTAAAATTGCACCTACTTGCGTTGGAGATAGACGATAAATCGATTCAGATAAGCCAAATGGACGATCTGGGTTTTCACCTTCGATTTCATCTGGGCGAACAGAAATAGCACCAGCTTTTTCGAGTAAAGAAACAACACCACCGCCAGCCCACTCACCTGCAAGTAAACGCTCACGCGCTTCAGCTGGGTTAGCAGAAGTTTTAATGGTTTCGATAATTTCATCAATATTGGCTAAGGCAACGGTTAAGCCTTCCAAGATATGACCACGTTCACGTGCTTTACGCAATTCGAACATGGTACGGCGTGTCACTACTTCTTGGCGGTGACGAATAAATGCCGCAATAATATCTTTCAGATTCATCAATTTTGGTTGTCCATTGTCAAGACAAACCATGTTGATGCTGAATGAGTTTTCAAGCTGTGTATTCAAGAATAAGTTATTTACAATGACTTCTGCGTTTTCACCGCGTTTCAAGTCAATCGCAATACGCATACCGTCTTTATCAGACTCATCACGAAGCTCTGAAATACCTTCAAGTTTTTTCTCTTTAACTAACTCGGCAATACGCTCAATAACTCTTGCTTTGTTAACTTGATATGGAATTTCAGTAAAGACGATGGTTATGCGACCTGTCTTTTCATCTTCTTCGAAATGGTATTTACCACGAATGTGTAGTCGGCCTTTACCTGTACGGTAAGCATCAACAATACCTGATTTACCGTAAATAATACCGCCTGTAGGGAAATCAGGACCAGTAATATATTCCATCAACCCTTCAATCGAAATATTCGGATTGTCGGCATAGGCTAAACATGCATTCACAACTTCTGTCATGTTATGTGGTGCCATGTTTGTTGCCATACCAACAGCAATACCAGCAGCACCATTAATTAACAAGTTTGGAACACGTGTCGGAACCACCTGAGGAATACGCTCAGATCCGTCGTAGTTATCTTCCCAGTCAACAGTGTCTTTTTCTAGATCTGCAAGAAGTTCGTGCGCTAACTTTGTCATACGGACTTCGGTATAACGCATTGCAGCTGCACTATCGCCATCAATCGAACCGAAGTTACCCTGACCATCTACCAATAAATAACGTAAACTAAAGTCCTGAGCCATACGTACAATGGTTTCATAAACAGCTGAGTCACCATGAGGGTGATATTTACCGATTACGTCCCCAACAACACGTGCAGATTTCTTGTAGGCTTTGTTATAGTCATTGCCCAATTCGTGCATGGCAAATAGCACACGACGGTGAACAGGTTTTAGACCGTCTCTCACATCCGGCAATGCACGAGATACGATTACACTCATCGCGTAATCTAAATATGAATGCTTGAGTTCATCCTCAATGGCAATCGGTCGGATTTCCGATACGCTCATGCATACTCCTTCTTACAGATAGAAATTTCCATCTGCTTATATGTCTTGATCTTGCAAAAAATTTAGTTCCGAAAACTGAACTAAAGTCGAAAAAAATATAGCTGTATACTATAGCACAAACTGCTCATTAACTGGGAGTTTAACAATCTGAAAATAGCATTTTTTTACAATAAAAATTCCATTAGAATTAACAAGTTAAAATTAGACATTTCGGCTTTTAAATGTATTTTTAAAAACTGCACAATTCGACTAAAATACAACCAACACAAAAGTGCTCCCTAGAGAGCACTTTTTATTTATTCTTAAAAATAAAACTTTTTTAATTAGCTTGGTTCAACGATATTTAGCTTGAACATTCTTGTTTTTAGTCAAATCTATTATTCTTCTGATTTCTTTAAAAATCATTTTAGAGTTTTTATTTTACAGGTCGATATTGAGCAGGAACCCACTGATATCCTTTTGAATTTTTACCAATATGTCCTATGCCAGGAAAAGCAACATGTGCCGCCCCCACCCACCATTGGTTTTTATAGGCTTGCTCAAAAATACTTTTACGGACTGCTATCGCATGCTTAGAGTCAGTATCAGGTTTATAACTTGCCTCGGGGTAAGGAAATTGTACTGCCCCATAATGTACAACATCACCTAAACCTAAGAACTTTTGCCCTTTCTGTCCATCTACCAAATAAGATGAATGACCTTCCGTATGTCCATGAGTCGTTATGAGTTGAACATTAGGTACGTTGAAAGAAGCTTTAGTAAAAGCAATCAATCGGCCAGCCTCCTGATAAGGCTTTAATGCGTCTCTGGTCATTTTAAATATTGGCTTAAAAAAATCAGTGGCTTTTGCTTTATTAACAGTCGATGTCCAGTAATCCACATCCTCTTTAGCTAAATATACTTTGGCATTCGGATAAGCCATTTTGCCATCTAGCGTAATTCCACATAAATGATCAGGATGAGCATGTGTAATCAAGATCGTATCTATTTGTTCAGGCTGTACCCCCGCCTTCTTCAAATTTTCACGTACAAAACCCAAGGTTGGACCAAAACATTTTGCGGTACCTGCATCAATTAAAATATTTTGTGTAGGTGTTTGTACAAGATAGGCAGAGAAATCTGTGACAATATGATTATGTTCATCTACAGGAACAAAATTTTCTGTAAACAACTGATTGGCTTTTTCAGCTGAAATACCCAATAAATCACTTCGGGGTAATCCTAGTTCTCCATCAAATAATGCTGTTACTTTGAGATTGCCTACAGGTTGTAAAAAATAACCATCAACCTGATGAACGCTGGAATTTTGTTGAGCATGTGTGATAACACTGGCGCTTGCTAGCAATAATATCGAAATTGATTTTAATGATTTCATCATAGAGCCCTTAATATTTTAATACTTTAACTCTATCGACTTTTATCTGTTCAAATCGCTCAATAAGCGATAAGAAACGCTCAAATTGAATTATTAGGCAGCTAGTACAGTTGGGTCTACACCATAACGCTGCATAAAGCGTTCACGAAAGATGGAAACAGATTGATAACCCGATTTTGCTGCAATAGTTTTCATGGGCAATTTATTTGAATATAACAGCTCAAGTGCATAAGCAAGACGTGCCTGAGTAATCGTTTCTCTTAAGGATGTTTCTTCATGCTTAAGTTTACGACGAAGTGTTGCACTACTCAAACCTAAACGCATTTCAATCTCGCTAGATTGCCAATGATGTTCTGGATTATCTATCACCCAATCATGAATTATTTTTGCCAATTTAGGTGGAGGCAGAATTAATACATCTGAATAATGCTGTTGGCATAACTGTACCAGTATAGAAGCAATGCATAAACGGGCTTTCACCAGATCATTATCAAACAAAGCCGTCTGCCACTCAGCTAGATGTGTAGCAAAATCATCGATTGAAAATTTTAATATAGCCTCAGTTTTGTCTACAATCGGCTTAGACCAAATCATCTGTGCAGCTTGAATCACCTCTTCACACATGGGTACAAGAATGGTTAAGTATTCACCCGTCACTGGATCTGGTAGATTAACTGCATCGATAATCGTATCTGGTTTCACGATATACAAGTTGCCAGCACTTAAATTGATTTGTTTTGTTTGAATATTTAGTTGTTGCTGTCCATGTAAAATGATGCCCATGTGCAACCGGTTCACTTTAACATTTGACAGGCCATGCTGACTTTTAGATCGAATACACAAATAATCTCGCGCCATATCTGCTCTTGCCAATCTCACAAGTGATTGATGCAATTGATGAGCTTGTACGGAAGCAGAAAAATTGATATTCATAATGTTGATCTAAATAAAAAACGCCCTTGGCTATTTATAGCACAAGGGCGTTTTCGAATAAGTGACAAGCTGTAAATTACAACTTACTTACTAACTCTGGTACTACAGTGTTCAAATCACCAACTAACCAGTAGTCAGCAACACTGTTGATTGGCGCTTCTTCGTCTTTGTTGATTGCAACAATAACTTTAGAATCTTTCATACCAGCCAAATGCTGGATCGCACCAGAAATACCTACAGCAACATAAAGGTCAGGTGCAACGATCTTACCAGTTTGACCAACTTGGAAGTCGTTAGGTACAAAGCCTGCATCAACTGCTGCACGTGAAGCACCTTGTGCTGCACCAAGCTTGTCAGCTAATGGATCAAGTACTTTATGGTAGTTCTCACCAGAACCTACACCACGACCACCAGAAACAACAATGCGAGCAGCTGTCAATTCAGGACGGTCAAGTTTCACGATTTCTTCAGATACAAAATTAGAAATACCTGCATCTTTCGCTTCACTTACTGCTTCAACCGCAGCAGAACCACCTTCAGCAGCGACTGGATCAAATGCTGTACCACGAACTGTACCAACAATGATTGCTTCGTCAGATTGAACAGTAGCAATCGCGTTACCTGCATAGATCGGACGCTTGAATGTGTTAGCAGATTCAACAGAAATAATGTCTGTGATCATGCTTACATCAAGAAGAGCAGCAACACGTGGAAGAATGTTCTTACCAGTTGTTGTAGAAGCAGCTAATACGTATTTGTAACCTTTAGCCAAATCAGCAACTAAAGCAGCTACGTTTTCAGCTAACTGGTTTGCGTAAGCAGCATTGTCAGCAAGTAAAACCTTGCTTACACCAGCAACTTTAGCAGCAGCATCAGCAACTGCCTGAGCACCAGAACCAGCAACTAATACAGTAATATCACCACCGATTTTTTGTGCTGCAGCAACAACGTTTAAAGTAGCACCGTTAAGTACTTGGTTGTTGTGGTCAGCGATAACTAAAATACTCATGATTTTATCCTTCCGTATTAGATCACTTTCGCTTCATTTTTCAATTTTTCAACAAGCTCATCTACAGATTTCACTTGTACGCCAGCTTTACGTTCTGCTGGAGCTTCAACTTTAACAGTTTTAAGCTTAGTACCAGCTGTAACGCCATAATCAGCAGGAGATTTAGTATCAAGTGGCTTCTTACGAGCTTTCATGATGTTAGGCAAAGCTGCATAACGTGGCTCATTCAAACGCAAGTCAGTTGTAATGATTGCAGGAAGTGCCAGTTCAACAGTTTGTAAACCACCATCAACTTCACGAGTTACTTGTACTTTACCGCCATCAACTTTCACTTCAGAAGCGAATGTACCTTGGCCCGCACCTAATAATGCGCCAAGCATTTGACCTACTTGGTTAGAGTCATCATCAATTGCTTGTTTACCAAGAAGGATAAGTTCTGGTTTTTCAGCGTCAACAACACCTTTTAAAATTTTAGCAACTTCTAAAGCGCCAATTTCATCAGTCGTTTCAACTAAAATACCGCGGTCTGCACCCAAAGCCATTGCAGAACGGATTTGTTCTTGAGCTTCTTTAGGACCTACAGAAACAACAACGATTTCTGTTACTGTTCCTTTTTCTTTTAAGCGAACCGCTTCTTCCACTGCGATTTCACAAAATGGGTTAATTGACATTTTAACGTTAGTTAGGTCAACCCCACTATTGTCCGGCTTAACACGAACTTTGACGTTGGCATCAACCACGCGTTTTACAGCAACAAGAGCCTTCATGTAATCCTCGGCTGTTCTAGCAAAAGTAAATGTTGAGAAAAGTATATTAACTCTTCAATTAAAATTTTTTAGGTGCCCTATCTTGCAATGTGTTTGGCATTTCGGTCAAGTCACAATTTTCGCTACTGCTATAAAAAAGATGAAATGCCCAGTTCACTAATTCAAATTGCTTATTCGCTCAATGAATTTAGCAAATCAGCCAAATAAATTTTAAACCTTGAATTTCTTGATATTTTAAAAAATACGGCAGCTTAAAACCCTTTAATTCTAGTGAGGAGAAAAACAACAAAAACATCATTTTCCCACCCAATGAAAGTACTTAAGGTACTCTGAAAAACTGGCAATTAAGTAAGAACATCCATAAAATAATGTTACACAAAATAAAAAGCCATTTACTGCTAACCACTTAATATCTCAGCACATATTTCTATTAAAAACAGAATATTAAGTTACCATTTAAACATAGGTAAAGGACTCCAAGGCTTTTGTAAAAAAAGTTTTAATCCTAAATAAACTAGCGTTTTATGGAATCCAGAATTTGGATATTGACTCGTTAACTTTTTAAACTCGCTTCTTGGAATATTTGAACGCAATAAACCTAAAGAAAAATCTGCATAATCAGCTTGTCTAAAATATTCAACCAATGGATATTCTGAACACTTTGTCGTTGTTAATTTATGATGCTCTGTAATCATCAATGTTATTTCTATTTGCCAATCTAATAACCGATGCAAAGTAAGATAACTTAACATCACTTTGACGGATGGCTCTAAATAATCAATTGTTTTACTTGTCCATATCCCAATATCATGAAAAGCAACTGCAATCGCTATTTTACGAATAGTGTCTTCACGACTATCTTGGCTTAATATTAAACAACATGCAGCCACACGTTTACAGTGATTTAAGTATCCTTGATAATCGGCATCAATAATAGTTTGATATTTCTTCAAAATCATCTCAATCAAAATACTACATTGACTAAACGCATCTTGATCAAGTGATAAAATCAAACCTTCTTTAGTGTTCATTCTTTTGTGCTCTTGGGTGAGCTCGATCATAGACTTGTGCCAAATGATCAAAATCAATATGCGTATAAATTTGTGTCGTAGACAAATTACTATGCCCCAACATTTCTTGAACTGAGCGTAAATCACCACTACTTGATAACATGTGGCTAGCAAAACAATGTCTTAATAAATGAGGATGTAAATCCACATTTACACCGGCTCTTTGCGCCTGAAGCTTTACACGTTTTTCAATTTGTCGCGGGGTTAACACGCCACCTCTTTGAGAAATAAAAACAAAAGCATTTTGATCAAAATGACCTTTCCAAATTTTGTAAATTTTTAGCCAATTCAATAGGCTTTCTTTCGCCTTTTTTCCAAACGGTACAATACGGGTTTTATTTCCTTTACCCGTAATACGGACCAGTTGCCGATTAAAATCTATATCTTTAATTGTTAAACCTTGCAGTTCAGCGAGTCGTAAACCACTTGAGTAAAGTAATTCCAACATGGCTTTATCACGTAACCATAGTTGCTGATCAATTGGTTTTTCAGGCATAGGTTGATCTAAAATCTGATTAACCGTTTCTATGTCGATCATACCCGGCAAAGGTCTAGGCTGACGTTTTAGTTTAAAGTCATCTGTAGGGTTAATTTCTAGATATTTTCCTTGTTCAGCCCATTTCATGAACTGGCGAATGGAAGTGAGATGACGCTGCATACTGCTTGAACTTAACTGGTCCTGCTCAACACGCTGGGCCAAATATTCACGTAAATCTGAAGCTTCAACATTTCTTAAATCAATTTGTTTGAGATCACAAAACTCAAGAAAGCTTTTAACATCTCTTTCATAAGCAGTAATCGTGTGCTCAGACTGGTTTTGAATTTTTCTTTCTTTTAACCACATTGAGAGCAGTTGTAATGCAAAATCCAAATTGCTCTCCATTTATTTGCTCATTTTATTTTTTTCAGTGTACCAAAAAGTAGTTGATCAGGAAAATTGAGATCGTACAGCATAATAACTAACTACCTTATATATGTATTACACTTTAGCTCAAGTATTTGTCGGAACCTTGCTGCCATGACCACCATACTCATACCCTATCTACTTGCAATCACCTTACTTACGCTTACCCCTGGTCTAGATACGACTCTAATTATTCGTACCGCTACACTTGAAGGTAAATCTAAAGCATTCCAAGCAGCTGTAGGCATTAGCCTTGGCTGTATTGCATGGGGAATTGTAGCTGCTTGTGGTCTGGGTGCTTTGCTCATGGCTTCTGATTTAGCTTTTAACATATTGAAATGGATGGGGGCCGCTTATCTTGCATGGCTGGGTTTAAATATGATTTTAAAACCGCGTAGTCAACTTGCAGAGATGCAAGGGAGTAATTCAAATATGACTACTTCACAGAATTGGTTCATTAAAGGTTTCTTGGGTAATTTACTTAATCCTAAAGTCGGCATTTTTTATATTTCATTTCTTCCCCAATTTATTCCACCGCAAGCATCGGCTGTTACTTGGGTCATGGGGCTTGTAATGATTCATGTCGTAATTGGAATGTTATGGTCAACTCTGTTAATTTTAGCCATGCAACCACTGTCACGTTATCTAAAGCAACCTAAATTTGTGAAATATATGGACCGTATTACAGGCAGTATTTTTGTGTTGTTTGCTTTGAAATTGGCTTTGAGCAAAAAGTAAACCTAAAAAGCGTGCTGGTACCTAGCACGCTTAATATAACTTAAAGAGTTACTTTAGCTTTTTTAAATAGTCTTTTATTTGGATTGCAACTTCATCTGCATATTTTTCTGCCAACTGATGATCTCCCCCTTGAACAATATGTAATGTTGAACTTTTAAATATCTGATTTAAGTATGTCCCGACTTCAACTGGACTCACTAGATCGTTATCGCCCCAAATTAGTAAAGTTTCGACGTTTATATCTGACAAAAATTCTTCATAGTTGATATTGGTAGTAATAAACCAATCTGGATATTTTAAAAATGCTTGGCGATATGCTTCGCGCCAATCTTGAACATTAAAGCGTTCAAGGCTGATTCCACCGGAAGTTGCAATCAAGACCAGCCCTTTGACCAGTTGAGGTTTTTGTAAAGCTGCGGCAACAGCAAAAATTCCTCCCATAGATTGAGCAATAATTACAGACTCATCATTAATTTGATTAAGAACATAGTTTGTTAAGTCTTTAAAATTTTTGACCTCTACAGATTCTGGTGTATCTCCAAAGCTCGGATAACCAATAATTTTTGTATGATACTGCTGAGGTAGTTTTTCAATTAATGGCTGCCAAAAACTAATACTTCCTGAAGCACCGGGTAAAAAAATTAAATTATTCATATTTCTTATAAAGTAGTTAAATCAAATATTATTGTACATATAAAAGAAAGCCTCTTTTATCAGTTTAGTTGATGAAAAGAGGCTTCTATTTAGGTAACGCTATTAGCCTTGGAAATAACGTAAATCCAAACGCCCATCATATACATGGGTTGTTGGACCAGTCATCCAGACCACATCGCCTTCTTGCCATTCGATTTGTAGCTTACCGCCAGCCAATTCAACTTCTACAGAATTAGCAAGTAAGCCACGGCGCATGCCACTTACCGCAGCAGCACAAGCACCTGTACCACATGCAAGTGTTTCACCTACACCACGTTCAAATACACGAAGGCGCACATGGTTTTCATCAATTACTTGCATAAAACCAGCATTAACACGCTCAGGGAAACGAACATGTGACTCAACTTGTGGACCAATACCAGCGACATCTGCGGTGAGTACATCAGGAACAATAGTTACAGCGTGAGGGTTACCCATATTGACCACATCAATACTAATGTTTTGGTCATTGGCTAACTCAAGCGTATATAAAGCTTCTGGTTTTTCAGCAACAAATGGAATTTCATTTGGTAAAAATTTTGGGTAGCCCATATTCACGCGCACCCAACCATTTTGCCCAAGTTCTGGCTTTACAATACCTGCTTTGGTTTGAACAGTAATATTGGTTTTGCTTGTTAAATGACGTTCATGTACAAACCGCGCAAAACAACGGACACCGTTACCACACTGTTCAACTTCAGAACCATCAGCATTAAAAATACGATATTTAAAATCTGCTTCTGGTAAATCTGGTGGTTCAACAATCAATAGCTGATCAAAACCAATACCAAAATGACGGTCAGCTAAGCGTTGAATTGTTTCTGTGTCTAAATAAGCACGTTGGCTAATCAGATCAACCACCATAAAGTCATTGCCTAAGCCATGCATTTTAGTAAATTCTAATAACATCTCATTTACTCCTCAGGCAATAAACGTTCTTTTTCCCAAAGGGATTCAACTGTTTCACGTTCACGAATCAAATGGGCTTTATCGCCTGATACCATTACTTCAGCGGCACGTCCACGTGTATTGTAATTTGAGCTCATTACAAAACCATAAGCACCAGCACCGAGAACAGCTAACAAGTCATTTTCTTTTAAAGCCAATGAACGATCTTTACCAATGAAGTCACCTGTCTCACAGATTGCACCAACAAGATCCCAAGTTTTTTCTTCAGTGTCTGAACTTGGTACCACAGGCTGTATATCCATCCATGCTTCATATAATGCAGGGCGAATCAAATCGTTCATTGCAGCATCAATAATGGCAAAGTTACGGTGGCTCGTTGGTTTAAGCAAATCAACTTTTGTTAAAAGCACGCCTGCATTTGCACTGATGCTACGGCCCGGCTCCATGTAAACCTTGAGACCTAACTTTTCTAAAGCAGGTTTCATTGAGTTAGCATATTCTTCAACACTTGGCGGTGTTTCATCTTTATAACAAACGCCTAAACCACCACCAATATCAATATGTTTAAGATTGATGCCAAGTTTTTTTAGTTCATCAATCATTAACATGACACGATCTAAAGCATCAACAAATGGCTTAGTCTCAGTTAATTGCGAACCGATGTGGCAGTCAATCCCAATAATTTCAAGGTTAGGTAAAGATGCAGCATATTGATAGGTTTCATAAACGGTATCACTTGGAATACCAAATTTATTTTCTTTAAGACCTGTTGAAATATAAGGATGAGTTTTTGCATCTACATCAGGATTTACACGTAAAGAAATCGGAGCTTTCTTACCCAAACGAGCCGCAACTTTTTGGAGACGGTCTAGTTCTGCATATGACTCTACATTAAAGCAGGCAATACCCACATTTAATGATGTTTCAATATCAGCTTCCGTTTTACCTAAACCCGAAAAAACAATTTTAGATGCATCCCCGCCCGCTTTTAAAACACGTGCAAGTTCCCCACCAGATACAATGTCAAAACCCGCACCAAGTTTTGCCAATACATTAAGAACAGCTAAATTTGAGTTAGATTTCACCGCAAAACAGATTTGATGATCAATAAAGTCAAAAGCACGATCCATATCTAGATAATGTTTTTCAAAAGCTGTTTTTGAATAAACATACAACGGTGTGCCAAATTGCTGCGCAAGCTGCTCCAGAGAACATTGCTCTGCGTGCAATACTCCATTAATGCGGGTGAAACTCATGAATGTGTCCTTATTTCAAAGCTTAAGGTGATGTTGTTTGGGTTGGAGCTGTTGAAGATTCGGCTGACTGTTCAGCCTTTTCATCGTTTTGCACAACTTGTTTTGATTCTTTATTACGATAGAGCAAGTATTTTGCACGTTTGTCATAATTTGGATCAGAAGGTAGTTGTAATACTCCTGACTGACCACAAGCACTAAGCAAAACACTGCTGCTCAATAAACTGATGAGGCAAATGACACGACGCATCTGAGCACCTGATTTAAACAATTCGATGCAGTATACCGTGATCATGCAAGCGGCTAAAGAGTAAACTTAAAGAGAAAAACAATATGCATAAAAAACGCCAGCTTTTCAGCCGGCGTTTAGTCATAACCAAATAAGTTTAATTATTTTTTATTGCGTGGTTTATAGAAGAAGAAATAACCAATGAGCAAGATAATAAACCAGATTGGACTGACTTTAAGCGCTTTAAACGTGTCAGGCTCTAAAGACAACACGTAAATCATACCAACAAAGAAAATAATGGTGATCCAACATGTAAATAAACCACCCGGTAATTTAAATGTTGATTTGGCATGTAACTCAGGACGCGTAGTGTAATAACGGATATAACTCCAGATAATTAACAACCACACACAAATGAACAGAATCGTTGAAAGTGTTGTTGCAAGTGTAAATGCCTCAACGGTATTTGGTACAAAATACTGTAAAGCCGCGCCTAACAATAAACACGCAGCAGAGAAATACAATGCATTTGCAGGTACTGCACGCTTGTTAAGTTTACCAAAAGCTTTAGGTCCTTGGTCTTCACGTGATAGACCAAATAACATACGACTTGTTGAAAACACGCCACTGTTCATTGATGACATCACTGATGACAATACGACTAAGTTCATCAAGATTGCTGCTGCTGCAACACCTGCTTGACTAAACAAATTTACAAATGGACTGATGGCTGGATCAATTCGATTCCATGGTGTTACTGACATTACAATAATTAATGCGAACACATAGAAAATAATGATACGAATTGGAATTGAGTTAATTGCTTTAGGCAAATTACGTTCAGGATCTTTAGTTTCCGCAGCTGTTGTTCCGACTAGTTCTACACCAACGAAAGCAAAAATCGCAATCTGGAAGCCTGCCAAGAAACCATGCACCCCTGTTGGGAAGAAACCACCATTGGCCCAAAGATGAGTAAATGAAGCAACTTCACCGGTAGTAGAGGTAAAGCCCGTAAAGATCATCCATAAACCCACAGCAATTAAAATGATAATTGCAAGGATCTTAATAAGCGCAAACCAAAACTCCAATTCACCAAACAAGCGAACTGTTAACAAGTTCAAGCCCATAATGAATACGATGGCCGCAACACTGATCATGGCCCCTTCGACAGGTGAGAAAGGTAGACCATTATTGAAGAATTGTAAGTAATAGATAATTGCAGAAAGATCGGCAATACCAATGGTGATCCAGCATAGCCAATACGTCCACCCTACAAAATAACCTGCCCATGGGCCGATTAAGTCTGTTGTGAAATCAATAAATGATTTATAGGCCAAATTTGAAAGAAGTAGTTCGCCAAGCGCACGCATGACAAAAAACACCATCACACCAATAATCAGGTAAATGAATAAGATTGATGGACCGGCAAGACTAATTGTTTTGCCTGATCCCATAAACAATCCCGTACCAATTGCACCGCCAATCGCGATCAGCTGTAAATGCCGATTAGAGAGGCTACGATGGAGCTCACCTTGTTCATGAGACTCACTCAGATTTTGATTCGACATCTTATCAATACACTCCAGTAATTTTTTTTAGTCCGTTAGCTAAAATCAAAAAGACGATATCGCACCATTTGCAGGTATCTTTTAAATGTATATTTTTTGACAATTTTTCAGCTAACCGATTTTTATCTGTATTGCTGATGATTTCAAGCTACATACAATTAAATCTGATAATACGCACAAGCCCATAGCAATACAACGCACTTTACGGTCTAAAAACATGACTTGAACTGGTCTGATTTTTAAATTAAAAAGACAACTCGATTTGATTGTTTCTCTCATATTCAATTTCATTTCAGTCCTTCATCTGTTTATTAAAAAACACCCCTGCTCGATCTTAATCTTTTAGATTATTTAACACATGACAAAGACCTGATTTTTACGTTGTTTTAAATTAAGCAAAATGTATTCCACATCAGTCAATTTCTCTATTTCGCTTTTTGCTATACTGTGTTTTTACTGATTATGAAGTTTTTTAGCTGAAGTCGAATATGAGCAAAGTCAAAACTGTTTACCGTTGCGAACAATGTGGTGCTGACCACCTTAAATGGGCAGGTCAATGTTCAGAGTGTGGTGAATGGAATTGTCTTAGTGAAGTTAGAGTTGAACCAACCACTGCGCACCGAGCACGTCCCAAAACTGGGGGCTATGCAGGCCAAGCCGCCAATATTACAACACTCAATAAAGTCTCAGTTTCCCATGAAACCCGCTTACAGACAGGTATTAGCGAATTTGATCGTGTACTTGGTGGAGGCTTAGTTACCGGTTCAGTCGTACTGATCGGCGGTGACCCCGGTATTGGTAAATCAACCATTCTGTTACAAACCGCGACCCACATGGCAAGCGCAAAAAGCTCTGCACTTTATATTACGGGTGAAGAATCTTTATCTCAGGTTGCTCTTCGTGCTCAACGTCTTGATTTGCCTACTGACAAATTAAAAGCCATGGCCGAAACCTGTGTAGAACGAATTTGTGAAGTTTTAGAACAAGAAAAGCCTGCGGTGGCTATTTTAGATTCTATTCAGACCCTTTACACCGAAACACTTCAATCGGCACCAGGTGGTGTTTCTCAAATTCGTGAATCTGCTGCATTACTTACACGCTATGCAAAAAATAGTGGCACGGCGCTATTTCTTGTTGGTCATGTGACCAAAGAAGGTGCACTTGCTGGTCCCCGTGTTTTAGAGCACATGGTGGATTGCGTACTTTACTTTGAAGGTCAATCCGACTCGCGCTATCGAATGATTCGTGCTGTTAAAAACCGTTTTGGTGCGGTCAATGAACTGGGTGTATTTGCCATGACAGATAAAGGGTTACGTGAAGTTGCTAACCCTTCTGCCATTTTCTTGAGTCGTTATGATGAAGCGATCCCCGGTTCAATTGTCATGATTAGCCGTGAAGGGACTCGTCCTCTTTTGGTCGAAGTACAAGCTTTAGTTGACGATGCACAAGGCCAACCACGACGTGTCGCATTAGGTCTTGAACAAAACCGTTTAAACATGCTCCTTGCTGTAATGCATCGTCATGGCGGTGTCCAAACCACGGGACAAGACGTCTATGTCAACATTGTAGGTGGATTAAAAATTACTGAAACAGGTTCCGATTTAGCGGTTTTGTTAGCATGTGCTTCAAGTCTACGTACTAAAGCCCTACCCCAACAACTTGCAGTTTTTGGAGAAGTTGGTCTTTCTGGTGAAATTCGTCCAGTCCCTAATGGTCAGGAGCGCTTAAAAGAAGCGGCTAAACATGGCTTTAAATATGTCATTTTACCAAGAGGGAATGCGCCGCAAAAAGCAATTCCAGGCGTACAAGTCATTGCGGTTGCCCGCCTGCATGAAGCATTGACCGAAGCAATGCAACTTAGTGATGAATTGACATAAAAAAACATACTTTTATAGTTGAAATTTAGTGCAAATACCTTCATAAATACTATTACAATTTAATTTTAAACAGGAATTTCCTATGGAAGTACACCAGCGTGGCTTGATTACCGGTATTTTAATGGCTGCTTTAGCAATTTCGCCTCTTGCTGAAGCTAAACGTGCAGGTGGTGGTAAAAACCACGGTATGGCACGTTCTACTACTTCAAGCCAGTCTTATCAACAACCTCGTCAAGTGACTCCTGCTCAACAACCTACTACTGCGCCTCAAAGATCTGGTCCAGGTGTGGGTTCAATGGTTGCAGCTGGTGTAGCTGGTGCTGCCGTAGGTGCTGTTGCAGCAAATGCTTTAGCTGATGACAAACCGACATCAACTGAACATCAAGCAACTCAAGCTGGAACAGACCAAGCTGCTCAAGCACAAGAAGAGAAAAAAGGTGGTATCCCTGGCTGGATTTGGGTTTTACTTGCAGCAGCTTTAGCCTTTTTTGTATTCCGCAAATTGGGCGCAAAAAAAAAATTAGCGGGTAATAATCCTTACGCACCAAATAACGGCGGTCAAAACCCATTTGGCCGTTCTGCTGCGCCACAAGCAACACCACGTAATGCTGGGGATAATACAAACATCTTTGGTCAGTCTGTGACTGGTGGTGCTGCAACCCAAGCGCCTTTTGGCGGTGTAACAACCAGCAATGGCAACCAACTTCCAGACGGTAGTGAACCAGCGGCGTTCTTGCGTATCGCACGTCAACGTTTTAACCACATCCAATCGATGAATACTGCAAGTAACATTGAAGAAATTCGCCGTTACTTAACACCAGAACTTTATACTTCTATGTATAACGACATCATGGAAAACCAAGATCAAGACGTTGCTGAATTTAGCAATCTTAATGCGATGGTTGTAGACAGTGCGACTGAAAATGGTCAATACGTTGTGAGCGTACGCTTCACAGGTAATGTGAGTGAAGATTTAAACAGCTTGCCACAACCATTTACTGAAATCTGGCACTTTGTTAAACCTGCTGGCTCTCAGCAAGACTGGGTAGTTGCTGGTATTCAACAAGCTTAAATTGAATAAGCTCTAAATAAAAAAAGCCACAATATTGTGGCTTTTTTTATTTGTTAGTTTTTTAAGCAATGTCTGCGGGAAATGTAATGACTTTTTCAATTTTGACCTGATCCATCGCAACCATTAATAGACGGTCTACACCTAAAGCAATTCCTGAACATTCTGGCATATGAGGTAAAGCAGCTAATAGATGTTCATCTAAAGGCATGACATGGAGGTCTTGCTTAGCCCGCTCTGCATTGTCTGCTTCAAAGCGTGAACGCAAAACTTCTGCATCAAGCAATTCGTCATAGGCATTTGCCAGTTCTAAACCTTCAATATAAACCTCAAAACGTGCAGCAACCTCTTCCCCATCTTCATCGAGTTTTACCTTCGCCAAAGATGCCATTTCTGGTGGAAAGTCAGTTAAAAATACAGGCGCATCAAACCCCAAACTTGGTTCAACAAAATGCGAAAACAACAAGTCGATATAAGCTAAACGGTCGTCACCTAAATCAAGGTTTAAGCCCACACGATTTGCCGTATCTTTGAGTTGCTTTAAAGTTGCTTGTAATGGATTAATGTCTAGACGATCTTGAAAGGCATGCTTATAACTTAAAATAAATGGGCGAACTTCTCCAAAACGATGATGCAAACAGCTTTGCAATAAATCAGCAGTTTCATGCATTAAAGCTTTTAGGTCAAAACTCGGGCGGTACCATTCGAGCATCGTAAATTCACTATTGTGTTTACGCCCATGTTCATCATCTCGAAAAACCTTACAAATTTGATAAATCGGCCCACTGCCACTTGCCAATAAACGCTTCATAGCAAACTCAGGTGAAGTCTGTAAATATTGAGTTTGCATTTTGCCATTGATATGACGCAAAGCCTGAACAGAAGCTAAATGCACATCGGTAACACCTGCTTGTGAAACAATCGGTGTTTCAACTTCGATGACATTACGTTCAGCAAAAAACTGGCGAATTTGGGTGTAGAGCTTGGCGCGTGCTTTTAAGGCATCAATTGAACAAGTAGGTTGATAACTTAAACTCATGCCTGCGGCCCCCCATGTGCTGCCCACTCCCGACGTAGCGGATAGTTCTTACGTAATAAATCAAATGCTTTTTGCTCTACTTTGCCGTCTTTAATGCAAGCACGTATGTTGGCATCGTCTTGTGCAATATCATAAATGTGAGTTAATTTTTGCTTTAACACAGCCTTTAAGTCATGACCTGAAAAATAATCTTCGCACGCAGGCAATTGTGTCTCGAAACGCTTATTTATATCGAAACCAAATTTTTGGCAAAACGCTTCGTAAATCATTTGTGTACCGCGGGCCTTCCCTTCAAGGCTATAACCAGCAATATGCGGTGTTGCCAAAGCCAACATATCTATAAGCTCTTCTGATATGACCGGCTCATGCTCAAATACATCCAGCACAACTTTACGCTTTGTCCGCTGAATATCTTCAATTAAAGCCGCTTCTTTAACGACTGGACCACGCGCACTATTAATTAAAATTGTATTAGGTTGAAGTGCTGCAAAAGCTTGCTCATCAAAAAGATGATACGTCGCATGCTCAACATTTTTAGTTAAAGGCACATGAATTGAAATTGCATTTGCTTGTTTCAAAAGCGTTTCTAAGCTTACATTTTCAATTGAATCTAACTGTACATAGGGGTCAAAGCCAATCACACGCCAGCCAAGCAACTGAGCCATATATGCTAAACGTTTACCCACGTTTCCAAGCCCAACAATGCCTAGGGTAAATTTTTCTTGTTGTTCTAAAAGGTTAGCATCTAAATGCAGTAAAGCAGTAATTACATATTCAGCAACTGCTTGGGCATTACAACCTGCCGCATTTGCCCACGTAATTCCTTGTTTTTCTAAAGCTGGAATATCTAAATGATCGGTACCAATTGTGGCACTACCTACATATTTTATTGAAGTGTCTCGAATTAAATTCTCATTAACTGCTGTTACCGAGCGAACCAATAAAGCCTCTGCATCTTTTACATCTGCATGAGTTAAGGTACGCCCTGCATGGTGTTGAATATCGCCAAACTCTGAAAAAAAGTAATCGGTAAATGCCAAATTTTCATCTGCGACGATTTTCATTGTCTGCAACTCATAGCTTATAAAAACGTTATTATCCTTTGAGTTGTAGCAAAGTACAATGTTAATGCTTTTAAATTAGTACTCTATATCTTGAACCTTTAGAACTTATAAACCACCGCTAAAATAGAAATAAGCCATCACAGCCAAAGTTATCCAAACTAGAATAATCAACACAGCAACCAAATAATTTTGAGGACGGCGTTCTTGTTGTTCAAGCCATTCTTCAGCTTGTTGTTCCGCCTCTAAAATGACGTGTTTGGGCGTAAAGCGAACAGCTAACCAAATGAGTATTGGTAAAATTAAAGCCTCATCAAGTAAACCCAAAACAGGAATAAAATCTGGAATTAAATCAATGGGACTAAAAGCATAAGCTACCGCTACAACAGCAATAATTTTTGGTAACAACGGCATTTGCGGGTGCTTCGATGCAAACCACAGCATAATAATTTGTTTTTTTAGATGTTTTGCCCAATCTTTTAGAGACTGCAACCAAGACATTGGGACTCACTCCAACCTACCGAAGTCTGATAATAAAGTATAAAACTCATGCCTAGCTTAAAATTAGAAAAAATAGAAATGTAAATTTCTATCTTTTTGATCATTCTTTTAATGAGAGTTTATTTAATGGTTATTTTAAGGCTTCATACTTCGGTATATAAAACAAAGCCATCACCACGACAAAAACTAGCCAAAGTTAGACCCGATATTTTTGCCAACCGAATAGCCATGCTGGTTGGGGCAGAAATTGAAGCCAATAAACCAATATTGAGCTGAGCGCATTTACGAATTAATTCATAGCTTGCACGACTGGTCATGACAACAAAACCAGAACTTGTATCATAATTTTCTTGGGCTAAATAACCGAGTAATTTGTCTAAAGCATTGTGACGTCCCACATCTTCAAACAAAGCGATAATTTGGCCTTCAACGACCCAAGCTGCTGCATGGGCGCCTCCTGTTAAAGCAGTAATTTCTTGCCGATTCTTTAAATGAGCAATTGCCATCGGAATTTGCTCAAGCCATTCTTTAGAAGGTGTGGTTGTAATTTTAGGAACATCGAGATGAAACTGCTCTAAACTTTCAATACCACATAAACCACAGCCCGTACGCCCAACCATCATTCGTCTACGTTCTTTTAATGTGGCAAATGCTCTAGATGAAATCGTCATTTCGACTTCAATACCTAATTCACTTTGATGCACCTCAATGGCATACAATTCTTTTAAACTCGTTAAAATTCCTTCAGAGAGACTAAAACCTTTAGCAAACAAACTCACATCGGTAGGTGTTGCCATCATCACTGCATGAGAAATACCGTTATATACCAAAGCAATTGGATACTCTTGAACAATATTATCTAAAACACTTTCAGATTCGGTTTTCTTAAACCGCTGTACTTGTAATGTTTCAACCCCATAAGAATGTGGTGTCAAAATAATTTCCTTTATATTGGAATGGCGCTTTTTGGGAGCGCCATCTGTTTCAATTACATTTCTAATATTGCCTTTGATTTAAAGGCTGCTTACTTTTCTATCTGCATCTTCAGGGTCAACTGCTGTTGCCAAATTAAAGTGTTCAGGTGCATCACCGGCATGCAAAATCACAGGAACACTTTTTGAAGCTGGAATCTTTGCGTATTTATCATGACTGCTTAAGGCCACTAAAGGATTGGTTTCCGGATAGTAAGCGGCTAAGCTGCCCCGTGGAATGTTGTAAGGCACAATTCGGAAACTATGCACAATACGTTTAACGCCATCCGAGAAAACACTTTCAATATCGACCCATTGGTTTGCTTCGAAGCCAGCTTCATCAATATCGGCCTGATTCATAAACAATACACGGCGTTGACCAAAGACCCCACGGTAACGGTCATCAAGACCATATAGCGTCGTGTTGTACTGATCGTGAGAACGAGTCGTCATTAAGGTATAAACTTTACTCTCGGTATAGGCAGCAGCATATTGATTTTCTTTATCGCC
Organism: Acinetobacter sp. GW821-FHT09D10; assembly: GCF_059416285.1. NCBI lineage: Bacteria > Pseudomonadati > Pseudomonadota > Gammaproteobacteria > Moraxellales > Moraxellaceae > Acinetobacter > Acinetobacter sp. GW821-FHT09D10. Next base: position 67,527 of record NZ_JBWKOW010000006.1, on the reverse strand, counting down.
ATAGACTTCATTAAGTGGCGTAATCATAAACTGTGCTTTACCACTTTTTGTATTCCAGATGTGCTGATTGGCTGGATGCTCTAAGTGGAATCCACCCGGTTCATAGACCCGTAAATTAAAGTCATGGAATTCATCAAAAACATCGGCAATTGAATCACGAATACGGTCATAGCTTTCGATGTACCATTTCCATTTAATTTGGCTATCTGGTAACACTGCCTCTGCCATTCTTGCCACAATGTCTGGCTCAGACAAAATATTTTCAGAAATTGGAGTATTACGCCCTGCCGACAAATGAATATTACTCATTGAATCTTCGACTGAAATGGCCTGTGGGCCATGAAGCTGCTCATCAATTTCAGTACGGCCTAAACATGGCAAAATGAGTGCTTCTTTACCGCACACCAAATGACTACGGTTTAACTTGGTTGCGACATGAACAGTTAAATTACACTTTCTAAGTGCTTCTTGGGTATACGGTGTATCAGGGGTGGCAACTGCAAAGTTTCCGCCTAGACCAATAAAGACTTTGACTTCGCCTTCAGCCATCGCTTTAATGGTTTCGACGACACCATGCCCATTTTTTCTAGGGGATTTAATTCCAAACACGCGGTCAATGCTGTCGAGTAATTTAGGGCTAGGGAGTTCATTAATGCCCATAGTTCGGTCGCCTTGTACATTACTATGCCCACGAACTGGACATAGCCCTGCACCCGGTCGGCCAATTTGACCACGTGCCAACAATAAATTCGCTAACATATGTACATTGGCAGTTCCGTGGCGGTGCTGGGTAATTCCCATACCCCAACAAAAAATTGAACGTTCAGAATCTAAAAAGAGTTTGGCTAATTTTTCTAAATGTTCAGCAGACAAACCTGAATGTTTATAGATATCTGCCCATTCAGTTTTTTCAACCTCAGCAATCATTTCATCAAAACCAATGGTATTGACCGCAATAAAGTTTCGGTCAAAAACACTTGGTTTTCCTGAGGCAAGGGCTTTTTTATCCCACTCATTTAAATGCTTTAAAATACCTAACATCAGTGCGTAGTCACCACCAATTTTAGGTTGGAAATAATAACGGCTAATCGGTGTACTGCCATTGGTCATCATTTCAAGTGGTGCTTGTGGGTCTTGGAAACGTTCAAGTCCTCGTTCTTTAATTGGGTTAATCGCAACAATGTTACCGCCACGTTTAGACACTTCACGCAAAGTACCTAACATACGTGGGTGATTGGTTCCAGGATTATGCCCAAAACTAAAAATCGCATCGGCTAAATCAAAGTCTTCTAGGGTGACTGTGCCCTTTCCTAAACCAATCGAATCAAGCAAACCAACACTTGTGGTTTCATGGCACATGTTCGAACAATCTGGAAAGTTATTTGTACCAAAGCTTCGCACAAACAGTTGATATAGAAATGCCGCTTCGTTACTGGCGCGACCAGACGTATAAAATGCCGCTTGGTCTGGATTGTCTAGCGCATGAAGATGTTTAGCAATAATCTGAAAAGCTTCATCCCATGAAATGGGTACATATTTATCAGTTGCTGCATCGTAGCGGACTGGATCGGTTAAACGCCCTAAGTCTTCAAGAAAAAAATCACTTTGTTCAGACAACCAACTGACTGTATGACCTGCAAAATATTCAGGAGTAACTGTTTTACTGGTTGCTTCAAAGGCAACCGCTTTTGCTCCGTTTTCACAGAAATTAAACGCATGAGCATTTTTCTTTTCAGGCCATGCGCAGCCCGGACAATCAAAGCCTGTAGGCTGGTTAATATTGAGTAAGGTAATTGAACCTTTTTTTAAAATATCTTGTCGTTTTAGATTTCGAGCGACACTCAGTAGTGCCCCCCATCCCCCAGCAGGATGAGTGTAGGGTTCAATTCGCGCAAAGCCGTTATTTTCTTGTATATGCTTTTGTTCTTCAGAATTATCCACTTTGTCATCCTCTTATTTCTTTTTACACATTCAACAGATGCAATAAATTCACAACTTCATTATGGTTATATCTACGCTATCTGCTGTCTAGCTTATGGGTAGAGTCCGCTTTTTATGCTATTCCCAATATTTTAAAAGCTGGCTCAATCGTTCTTATAATATGTGCCATATTTTTTATAATTACAATAATTTAGCCAAATCTAAAAAATCATTTAAATTAAATAATAACAATACCTTAACATCAGAAAGATCTATTTTTTACAGATAAAAACATAATTCACTTTATATTTTTCACAAATAGAAATGGTGTGATGAACTGAAATTTACGTCATTTTAAGTAGGTTTTTATTGGTTTAAGCAGTATAAATTAATTGAAAAAAACAGATTTAGAGAACGTATGAAGGTTGTGATTGCGCCAGATTCTTTTAAAGACAGCCTGTCGGCTTTGGGCGTAGCACAGGCAATTGCTCAAGCATGGCAAGAGGTTTTTCCTGAGGCCGAAACAATTCTATGCCCTATGGCAGATGGGGGTGAAGGCACACTTGAAGCAGTGTTAGAAGTCTGCAAAGGTGAATGGCGTGAAAAAACCGTAATTGGACCCTTAGGTAAACCTGTTCAAGCAAAATGGGGATGGTTAGAAACACAAAAAATAGCCATGATTGAAATGGCTCAAGCCAGCGGCATACAGTTAGTGCCACCTTCAGAACGTGATGCCTGCCAAAGCACAACTTTTGGAACAGGCCAACTCATTTTAGATGCTTTAGACGCAGGTGCAAAAGACATTATTTTAACTGTGGGCGGTAGTGCAACCAACGATGGCGGCACAGGACTACTCAGTGCTTTGGGCGCAGTTTTGCTCGATACCAACCAAAATGTTTTACCCCTAGGCGGTCTCGCTCTAAGTAACCTGTCAAAAATTGATTTAGCCCATTTCGACTCGCGTATTCAACAAACACGTTTTTTATTGGCTGCCGATGTGACAAATCCACTCTGTGGCCCAAACGGTGCATCCTATATTTTTGGTCCACAAAAAGGTGCTACCCCTGCTCAAGTACAGTTACTTGATGAAGCCCTTGCTCATTTTGCCGATGTCTCTGCCCAACTTCTAGGTTTCGATAAAAGAGATGAAGCGGGTTCGGGCGCTGCGGGTGGTTTAGGCTTTGCAGCCAAAAGTTATTTAAATGCTGAGTTTAAGGCTGGGGTTGAAGTCGTAGCTGAGCTCAATCAGCTTGCTCATAAAATCTCTAGCGCAGATTGGGTGATTACAGGTGAAGGCAAATTTGACCGACAGACTTTAAATGGCAAAACAGTTTTTGGTGTGAGTCGAGTCGCGAAAATGCAAAATATACCTGTTATTGTGATTGCAGGAACTTTAGGCGAAGGCTACCAAGCGCTTTATGAACATGGCGTTACGGCTGCTTTTTCACTGACAAATGGTCCAATCACATTAGAACAAGCCTGCCAACATGCATCAGAACTCATTTTCGATAGAACAATTGATATTGCTAGATTAATTAAGTTTAATCTGAAGCAACCATAACAATTTACCCAGTAATCTTTAAAACGGTTAAACCAACAAATAGGAATGTCTTATGAACGTTATTGATGCTATTCAGAAACGTCGTGCTATTAAGCGCTTCGACCCTTCATTTCAACTCTCTGAAGAAAATAAACAACAGTTATTACATGAAGTTTTAGCAAATGCACCAAGTGCATTTAATTTGCAGCACTGGCGCCCTGTTGTAATTGAAGATGCTGAACTAAGACAAAAAATTCGTACTATTGCGTGGGACCAACCACAAGTGACTGAAGCATCCTTACTCATTGTTTTATGCGCAAAAGTAAGCTCGTGGGAAACTGATGCTAAACGTGTGTGGGATGGGGCTGCTCCGGAAGTTCAAAATATTATGGTTGGTGCAATTGATCAATATTATCGTGACCGCCCACAAACTCAACGTGACGAAGTTATGCGTAGTGCGGGTATTTTTGCTCAGACCTTAATGCTTCTTGCTCAAGAGCATGGTTTAGACAGTTGCCCTATGGATGGTTTTGACTTTGATGCGATGGCGAAGCTCATTAACTTACCTGAAGATCATGTGGTGTGTTTAATGATTGCCGTTGGTAAATCAGCGACTCAACCTTACCCACGTGTGGGCAAACTTCCTTTTGATGATGTCATTATTCAAAATACATTCTAAGTTTTTAGTCAGATTTTAGGCTTCCATACTATTTCTTAATTTTATTATGAATAGTTGGAAGCCTTTAATTTTGTATCATGATAAAGCTGATTTTGAGTCCTATTTAAACTGGATTAGAAAATAATCTAATAATTTTTCCCTTTCCCCTGCCTTATTTGGGTCTAAAAGTTGAACCATTGCCCCATCAATCACAAACAAGAACATATGCGCATCTTGTTTTGAAGCATTTTCATTGGTTGTTAAAAGTAAATTATAGATTTCATTAATGAACCACTTTCGATATTCAACGACCACCTGATACGCTTTGGGATGTGTTTTTGAAATCTCAAAAATAGCTTTGAAAGGCAAATGATAGAGTCCATCTAAGTCGGCATGTAAAAAGTAAATTTTACGAAGCTTTTCAAGCAGGGTTAAGTCTTTTTGAACATAGATGATTGAAATGACCTCTTGTTTAAGCCCATCTTTTTGAAAGGTTAAACTCATTTCAATAAGACGTTCTTTTGAGTGAAAATAGTTATAAAAAGTTGCTTTAGGCGTTTTCGAAGATTCAATAATGCGGTCCACCCCGACTTTGTGAAAACCGTATTTATTAAAAAGAAATCGGGAGGTATGAAGCACACTTAAAGCACGAAATGGGAGATCTGAATGTGGCATAGTTTTACCGTTATAAATTAAATTTTTGTTGTATATAAATGAGATACTTTTTTAAGCAAATAAAAGGCATAGCAAAGCCGTAAAGACTGTGCTTAGCACATCTCAAGTTTTATTGTTGATTAAGTTTTTAGACGAAGCGATTTAAAGTCTGAAAAGCCTAGTGGCAATCAAACTGCTTTAAACGTTTAAGTCGTGTCGTTATAGCTTGTGGCAATGGCTGCCAAGAAATAATGGATGTGCAAAGCCAACTCCTTTTTATTGGGAGTTCTGCCAGACATTTATAGAATTATGGTGGCAGAACGAGAAAGGGTTCGCAGACTAGTATTATCTCAAACTAGCACACCCGAAGGTGTCCCTCTCCCGTCCTACCGCTACGGGAGGGAACGAGTGGTACACCACACAAGACTATTCCTCAGAAGGAATAATTCTGATGCGGGAGATAATATGCGGTCTGCGACAACCGACTGGCAATGTAGGCCAGCAGGCAAAGGATAGTGCTCTGCCCTTTTTCAGTCAAGTACACAAAATGACATTTGTTTTAAATTAGATCATTAAAAAGTAAGGATAAATAATGAGTGAGTTATTGTTAAAGTGGGGTTTTAAAGAGGGAGATAATTGGCTTGGAAGGCTGTTTTTAAGCTAGAAAGATTTCGTATAAGAGGTATTATGTTGATTTTAGGAAAATTAAACAAATAATAGTATTAACTAACTATTTCAATATCCTTTGAATTTTGTTTTTTAAATTGATCATCCCATGTAATCCTAACAGTAAACTTACTTGGAAAGTCCATCCCTCTTGAATAGGAAAGCTTTCCTAAATGACCTGAAACAATATTCATAGGAAAAATTTCATCAATATCCCAAAAACATCCAATATAGGCACTATCAATTAAAACTTCTAAATAAACGTTTTCAGCAGTAGCCTTGCCAGCATTAGTTATTATCACCTGATAATTTCCTTTAGCCCCTGTTTTGTATGCTCGAATGTCAGCCTTATTTTGTTCATTAGAGTAGTCTTTTTCTTTAGTGATCAAAAGGCTATTAATTTCAACCTGTTGTTCTAGAATCTTCTTGTTAAGCTTTTTAAAAGAGAAAAAGCTATATATTGAAAATACTATTGATATACCTGCAAAAATAGCCGAAATTCCAGCTATTGTAATTTCCCAATTTATATCCATTAATTACTTATTTCCATCCTTTACCTTTGAATATCTTTTTCATTTCTTTAGCTAAATCCTTGGCTAGCTGATTAGTATCTATTTTGTCTGCAACCTGATTTTGTTCAATTAGCTCATCTTTATGAAGCTTTAAATTACAAGTGCCACATGTAACTATTTTGTTTTCATCAATAGAAAAAAGAGTATTCTCACAATTAGGACAAAGTAAAGTAATCTGTTGATCTGGAATATTGATTTTCATACTTATAAAACCCTGAATTAAATAATAAATTTATAAAATATATCACAAAAAAACAAGAGCAAAATACAAGCAATACGACACTAAGTGTCGTACACAATATACTCATTCAACATAATATAAAATTTAAAAATAAAACTTTTTATAAATAATGAGTTATGAAATAAGAAATTTCCTAAAACTATGTCTGCAACTCTTCTAATACTATTTTTAATGTCTTAACGGCTGAAGCCCTAAATATAGTATTACCGTCCATAAGCTTATTTTTATCTGTCCATGCTATTGCTGCAAGACATTGAATACCGACATAGCATAAAAAATCCCTTTGAGGAACTTCTTCCCCATAAGTCATTTCCCAACCTCGTAGAAATGAATTTCTTAATTCTAAATCAGAGAAATCTATATCTACCCAGACCATCTTCGCTAGATCATAAACCGCATCTCCAATACGAGCAGCCTCAAAATCTAAAACACCAGAGATTTTATTACTGCTAGTTGCAAGAAGGTTCCGACCAATATAGTCACAATGCAAAAGACTCAACTGCTTTGGTTCTCGTAAATCTTTGCAATATGAAAGCAATACATTCAACTCACAACTAAATTCTTGATAGTCAGCTTTAGAGGGATCGATTCGGGACATCCACTTTGATGTCATTAATTTTAGATGTTCGCTCCATAAAGTTGGATTTTCAGAAGAATCATCTCGTCCTTTCCAGAAGTTCATCTCAAATAAACGAGAAGAATTAATCGCTCGATGAAAACTTCCTAGAGATGATCCTGCGGATTTTAGCAATAATAATTTTTCTGTTCTCGAACAATTTTTTAAAATATTGTTTACTGGCTGCCCTTCTAAAGCACTCATTACAACAATAGAATAATTTTCCCATTCAAATTTATTTAATAACTCTGGGGCTAGGGAAAATGCCTTAAGCTCATTCAATATTTCACAATATCTGTCATTATCTACTTTCCGTGCATAGGCTTTTACAAAAACCTCTCCTTGAGTAGTTTGTGCTTTGTATACAGTAGCTCCATCTCTATGAGTAACTAAACTCAATGTCTCTGCTTGAATTCTGTTAAGTAAGCCATCTAAATTTTTCATAATATCTTATTAAATATATAAAGTTATAATCTCTATTCATTATATGATAAAGAATATATAAGAGTTCCTGTTTTACAAGGATTTTTAGAATTTTCATTGTTATTTATTTAAATTTTATTTCTATACAACAAACTCCTGAATACCTCTAATAGGAATATAAGTCATGGAAAACCAAGACATGATATCAATTGCTCATAGATATCTTTCTAATACTATTTCTAAAGTAACAAAGTTACCTATGCATAAGCTAAAAAATAATAATCCTATCGAAAGTGAAAGCTCTTTCTTTTTTATACATGATTTTGGTACTTATGAATTAGAAGCCAAATTCAGTTATTGTGATGGTTTTCCCAAAAAAGTAGCTCTACTTATACATGGAGGTAACTCTGACTTAAGCTCTTTAAGTCCTTTAGAAGATCTACTTAGAAGGGAAAATATTGGAACTCTTTCATTTAATTTAAGTGGGTTAAATAGTACCAGTAAAACAAAATCATCGTTATCTCAAAATATAAATGAAAGTATTTCTTTTTACAGTCTATTAAAAAAGGTAGATATTGTTATTGGATATAGTTTGGGTGGTTATATTGCAATAAATTTAGCAAAAATATTTCAAATAGATCAATTAATTTTATTATGTCCAGCTATATATTCAGATCAAGCAGTAAGCAAAAATTATGGAAATGAATTTAAGAATGAAATTTCTAAACCTTATAGTTTTTATTCATCATCAATTTGGCATTTTTTAATGGCATATAAAAGAGAAGTATTAATAGTATATGGAGAATTGGATGGAATAAAAACGAGTGATGGAAAGTCAAAAGGGTTTTATGAAATTAATGGTATGACTAAGTATTCTCCAATTCCCTATGAGATAGTCCAAACATTTAAAAAAATTTCTATGCGAAAAGCTAACTTTAATTTAATAATTGAGAAAGATAAAGATCATTATCTCTTAAAAAATATAAAAACTTATAATATTAAAAAAAATATTGATTTATCAAAAGAGACACTCTAGTCTGTAGCAGAATTTTAATCACAATAAACTAGCCATGAATCAAATAGTTAAGAACTTAGAAACTTATCACCTTCATCTTTCTTCCGAGATTTCTCATTTAATTAATGAAATGTCATATGAGTTGGCGTTATTAGGAGGTCCAGATTCTTTATATGTTCAAGAAAAGATTCTGGCTTTTAAGGAAATACTAAGTGCAAAGTTAAATTCATATGAAAAAAGTATGATAGAAAAATACATTCATAGAGAAATACCTTACCTAGTACTTGAAGGGCTAAATATTAAAAAACTAGATCGTAGTAAAATTGATATTACTCAATCAACTCAACTACCACCCCTTGAAACACTCGAAAAAGATATAGATATATTAACCTTAGCCTCTTCTGAACAAATAATATTGGCACTCCTTGAGGAAGATGCTTTTGCGTTTGATATTGATAATGTGGGTAAAATCGTTAGAGTTGTTGCAAACCTAAAAGGCGGTGGAGCTACAAAAATTGATAATGAGAATCCTGATAAGAGTTCACATTCAGGTATAGAATTAACTGCGCACACCGAAGCTCCTTACCATACAGTTACTAAAGTTGTTAACAATCACTCACCAGCTCCTTCTTCCTTAATTTTAACAGCAAGATGGAACCCCTTAAATGAACCTACAAGTTTAATTCCAATATCAAGAGTGTTAAGCCAATTAACTATTGAAGAGATACTGGCTTTAACAACAGAAAGTTTTAATTTCACAAGAAGTGAAACATTTAATGAGGGCCAAGGATCTGGAGGAGAAAATGTTTCTATCCTAGAAGTAGATAAATATGGTTATAAAGCCATGAAATACAATTCATATAGATTCACTCCAAATGAGAATGCCTCTATAAAAATTAAAAATGCTTTTTATAAATTTGAATCAATTGTTCGAAAAACTAGTATTGTTGATTCTATTAATTTAAATCCTAATACCGTTTTAATTATTAATAATAGTTTATGCTTACATTGCCGAGATGTTATTAAAGATAACCGGAGAACATTAGTTCGTTTATTTGGTTATAGAAAAAATCTTGATTATATTGTACTGCAAAAAAATCCTCTTATTGTGAAAGGCTAATAAATTGAATCTCGAACTCCTACTTATCTTAGGCTTAGTGGCTATGGTAGCTGGATTTATTGATGCTATTGCAGGTGGGGGTGGCTTAATAACTCTGCCTGCATTGCTCTTATCAGGGGTTCCTCCTGTATCTGCAATAGCAACCAATAAATTGCAAGCTGCCTCTGCAACACTTTCAGCAACTATTAGTTTCGCAAGAAAAGGACTCATCGAGTGGCGTAAAGCAATCCCTATAGCTTGTATGTCTTTTTTAGGTGGAATATTAGGGGCACTTTCAGTTACCCTCATGCCTAAAAATGTACTTTTAACGATTGTTCCAATACTTTTAATTTTAGTAGCCTTATATTTTATTTTTTCACCAAAACTAAGTGATGTAGATAAAAAACCACTTATTCCTTATTTTCTATTTGCACTTCTAGTCGCACCATTACTAGGGTTTTATGATGGAGTTTTTGGCCCTGGAGTCGGTTCATTTTTCATAGTTGCATTTGTACTATTATTAGGTTTTAAGTTGGTAAGTGCCTTATCTTATACAAAATTGGCAAATGTGGCTTGTAACCTAGGTTCTTTATCTATTTTCATCATTAAAGGATATGTCATTTTTCCAATCGCCTTAGTGATGGCTGGTGGAGCTTTTATTGGGGCTTCGATTGGCGCAAAATTTGCGGTAAGATTTGGATCAAGAGTAATTAAGCCTTTGTTAATATTGATAAGCTTATGTATGGCTCTAAAATTATTATTGGATCATAAGAACCCTATTTTCATATATTTTAGCCATTTCTTTTAATCTATTTATTACATTATTTGCATCTGAATAGCGTTTTTTCTAGAGGCTCTTAAATCTGTTAAGAGCTCATTACTCTAAAACAGAACATACCATAGAAAAAGCTAAGCCCCGATTACCGAGACTTAGCTTTTGAAAATAATTTTAATTAAAAAATTACTTATTTAATGTCTGTAAACTCAGAAACAGGTTTGTTGACTTCAACTTTTGTACCTGCAAATTTTTCGCTCACAAATTTTTGTACTTTAGGTAAGTGGTAAAGTTCACCTAATTTCGTATAGATCGGGTCATTTTTATTCGCTTCAGCCACACCCAATAAGTTCACATAAAGCTTTGTAGACTGGTCAATAGGTTCACGGAAGATAGAATCTTTCAGTACGTTTAAGCCGCCTTCAAGTGCCAATGTATTACCTAATACAATTGCATCTACATCGTTTTTAACACGAACTGCTGTCGTCATTTGAATTGGTTTTAATTTTAAACCTTTAGGATTTTCAGCGATGTCATTGGTTGTCCCTTTTACAGGGTCAAAGTCTGGTTTAAGTTTAATGAGTTTAGCAGACTGTAATAATGTTAATGCACGCGCTTCGTTAGCAGTATCGTTTGGAATCGCGATTGTAGCGCCTTGTGGGAACTCATCAACAGTTTTAACTTTATTTGCATAAAGACCCATTGGCTCTAGGTAAGTTGTCGCAACAGCAGCAACTTTAGCAGTATTTGAAGCATTGTAAGCAGCTAAATAGTTAAATGACTGGAACGCATTTACGTCTTGCTCACCACTTGCTACAGATGTATTTAACACAACGTAGTCAGTCAAGTTAGTCACTTCGAGTTTAATGCCCGCTTCTTTAGTCTCAGGAAGCGTTGCAACATATTTCCATACGTCAGTATCTGAACCTGTTGAAACAAGTTTAATTGTGCGTACTGACTCAGTTTTGTCATTAGCTGGTGCTGTATTTTCAGTTTGTGCAGGTTGTTTATTACATGCAGTCAGTGTGAGTACAGAGGCGCTGAACAGGACACTAAATAATTTTTTCATAGATATATCCTAAAATAGGAAACGCCTACTCTACAAAAGAGCGAGGCATTCCCAACCATTGGGTCGAAATGCAATATTTGGCTGGAAATAATTTCCAGATATATAAGGGTTTAGAAGCCTGAATTCAGCCTAATTTCTTCCTTGATCTTGCTCGCTGAACAATAGAATTATGTTTTGAATCAGTTTCTAAATATGGGATCATCATATATCAATAAGTGAATATTCTACAAATAACTTGTTCGATTTTGATATATAGACGCGTGCTTGGTAAGGTACTGATAATAAAAAACATATTATATAAATATAACAATTTCGATTAAAATATATACTTATTTGATTTATATGAAATTTTCAGGATTTGTTAGCAATATTTAAGCTAACTATGACGCTAATTTATGCCTTATGTATAAAAAAAGCCCCTGTTTTCACAAAGGCTTTTTTTTATTAGATGGTTAAACTTAAATTCAATTATTTATGAACCCAAGGCACGGCTGGTGAGCCAATCCACGCAGATTTAGCAGGAATATTTTCACCTTTCATAACTAATGTTAAAGGTCCTAACACTGCATGGTGGCTAACATTGGCGTTATATAAAATAATACTACGTGAATTTACAACCACATCATTTCCAATATTCACTTGTCCAATTTTCATAATACGATCTTCAAACAAGTGGGTTTGTGGGCCTGAGAAGCTATTAAACTCTGCACGATCACCAATGCTTACACAGTCGAACTCAGTGATATCAGCCGTATCCATGTAGACATCTTTACCAATTCGAACACCTAAAATACGCAAGAAGAATGGTAACATTGGCGTTCCTCTTAAGTAATTTAAGAAGTTTGGAATGGCAACTGATTCATATAAGCTGGTAATCCCTTCACTTAACCACACAAACATGGTCCACATTGGTGCTGAACTTGGTTGATAACGTCCGATCAAGATCCACTTCATCAATGCAACAATAATGAAGCAGCCGACGCCATAGAGCAGCCCTGCAATGGTTAATGCTAATAGTCCTTTCGCTATGCCGTAGTTATTAATAACATCAATAACATCTAATACAATCATATAACCTACGCCAATTGCGAGTGCGGCTGGCAATACAACACGAAGTCCTTCAATAAAACCACGCATGAAACGGCGCTTGAAACTTGGTTTAAACGTTAAATGGTCAGGATATTTTTCAGCAGCTTCACGTGCAGGCAATAATAATGACGGCGAACCAAACCAAGTTTGACCATCATACATTTCAAGGTTATCTGGTGTTTTTGACTGTACGCCAATTAAGACATTGTCTGGTAAGACAGTTCCATCAGCAATATAAGCACTGTTTCCGACAAAACTACGATTTCCGATTTTGGTTGCTTTTAACGACATCCAACCGCCTTTAATTTCTTCATCACCCAACATTACCGCATCGGCAATAAAACTTTCTTCGCCCAGAGTCAGCATTTCGGGAATCACGCCCGTTGCTGTAGAAATTTCAGTATTTTTACCGACTTTTGCCCCTAACATACGGAACCATGTTGGCGCATAAATCGTAGCAAACAGGCCATGCAGTGTTTGTAAGCTTGTTTCTAAAATTTGAGCCGCAAACCATTTACGATAGTACGTTCCGCCATGAACAGCGTACGTTCCTGTCTCAAGGCTCGGTAATACAATTTTGCGCAGCCCAGAAGAAATTACCGCAGTAATCATCATCATCATTGCACTAGCTGGAATGGCTAAAATGAAATAATAAAGTGCGATTTGGAAGTGGTTATTCGGGTTAATATTAAATACGTTTACATCTAACCAATCGACTAAAAGGAAACTTGGAAAAATCGGAATAAAGAAGATACAAGCAATAATTAAAGCACTAACACCATAATATCCATATTCAGCAATTTTGCGAATAAACGATAATTTAGGACGCTCAGGCAATTTAGCGTGCTCATCGACATGTCCTATTTTTTTAGCAGGTGTTCCATCCCAAATTTCTCCGGCTGGTATTACTGTGTCATATTCAATTGAAGTTAAGGCATTTACGTGAGCTTGTTTTTCTAACACTGTATTTTCTTCCAATACAGCATACGAACCCACATAACTATCTTCTTTAAGGTGGATTGAACCCAACACCAAATGTCCATGTTCGACTTTGGCATTTTCTAAATTCACTTGAGAGCCAATACTCACACCATCTTCAACTGTTAATAAAGATGGCATGCGAATATGAACCGAACTAATCGTGACATCATGTCCGATTTTCGCGCCGAGTGCTTTTAAATAGAGGTTAAGTAAAGTTGAACCTGACAAAAGATAAACTGGTGAGATATTGCTAATACGGTCTGCTAACCACCAACGGAAATAAGTCATTCCCCAAAGTGGATAACGACCTGCACCAATGCCCAACATTAATAATCGTTTTACAGTAATGGAAAGTATAAAACTACTAATAATAACGCTGATATAAACCAATAGAGACAACAAGATCGCATACGGGATGCTATCTCGGGTTCCCCCTGTAAAATAGTGATAGGTAAAGAATGGTGCCAACCACTGCAAAATATTAATCGAGATTAAAACTGGAATAGTCGCAAGCTGCGCAATACCACATAGCCATTTATAAGTTTGATTACGCGGGTTGTCTTGCCCAATTTGGCTATCAAATAAAGTAGGCTCTGGTTGCTCCAACATTAAAGCTGCAATAGCCCCCACTCTTCGGGCTTGATATAAGCTTTGAATTGTAAGATGGCTATATTCTTGATGTTCACGCAGGTTTGAAATTAAAACGGCCGCTAAAAGCGAATGCCCACCTAAATCATCAAAGAAATCCGAATCTAATTTAATTGGCATGTTTGGAAACAAACGAGTCAAAATTTCAAATAAGATTTCTTCTGCTGGATTTTGTGGCTGATCAGACTCACTGCGGTCAATCACACTCATAAGCGGTCTTGCTTTTAACGCTTTACGGTCAATTTTTCCAGATAATAAACGTGGTACTTCCTCAATAATCTCAAAACGATTCGGCACCATGTAGGGCGGTAACCGTTGAGCTAGAGTATGACGAAGCTGCTTAATTTCGATAGGCTGTTTTGCATCAAGCTCAGATGCAATAAAAGCAATAAGCTGATCAATTCCGTCTTCTTGACGTAGAATTACTGCTGCTGTGCCAATGCCATCAATATCACAAAGTGCCGCTTCAATTTCACCGAGTTCAACACGGAAACCACGAATTTTCACCTGATCATCAGCACGGCCTAAGCAATGTACTTGACCAAATTCATCAATTTTTGCCAAATCCCCAGTACGGTAAAGTAACTCTTCATCCGCACTCATAGCCCAAGGGTTTTCAATAAACTTATCAGCCGTTAAATCAGGTCGCCCTAAATAGCCTGGTGCCACACTTGGGCCAAAAATACAGAGCTCACCTGTTTCACCTTGAGCCAGTAATTCCCGTTCTGCATTAATCACCAACATACCGTAGTTCGGTAACGGCCTCCCAATCGTGACTGGTTTACCACGTTGTAATAGCTCTAAGCTTGCAGTAACCGTAGTCTCGGTTGGGCCATAGGTATTAAACATTTGATGGTGAGGTAATGCCCAACGGTCAACGAGTGAATCCGGGCACATTTCCCCACCTAAGTTAATAATTCTTAAGTTAGGTACATCTTCAGGGAATAAAGCCAGTAATGTTGGTACAGCATGCAATACTGTAATTTGTTCCTGCTTTAATGTTTGGCATAAACGTTCAGGGTCACTCACCAAGTTTTTTGGAGCAATCCATAATGTTGCCCCAACCAAATACGAAAGCCAGATTTCTTCAAACGACATATCGAAAGCGACTGAAAAGCCTTGATAGACTTTGTCCTGCTCTTGAATATTCAAAATATTATTTTCACTGCGAAGGAAGTGACAAATATTTTTTTGGGTAATCACAATACCCTTCGGCTTTCCGGTTGAGCCTGAAGTGTAAATAATATAGGCAGGTTGATCTGGGGTAGTTTTCGGTAAGCTTACTTCTTTAATAACAAGGTGTTGTAGCTCAGTGTTTGTCCATTTGGTTTGTGGCACTTCAGCTAAATGTTCATACCATTCATCTGTAGTAATCATTCCTACAGCTTCAGCATCTTCAAGACAAACTGCAATTCGGTCTGCTGGCGTATCCATATCAAAAGGAAGCCACGCTGCGCCACTCAAACAAATTGCCAGTTGTGCTTTTAAAAGCTCAATACCCCTTGGTAGCCACAACCCGACAATATCGCCTGCTTTTACCCCATTTAAAGTCAGTTGTTGCGCCATAACGAAAGCTTGTTGATATAACTCTCCATAGCTCAGCGTTTTATTTGCTTCAATTAAAGCTGTTTTATCTGAGAGATTTTGAGCAGTTTGAATAAAAATATCGGCCAGCACTTCATCTTGTAAAAACTCAGGGTGATATTTACCACGAATAATATTTTTCGAGCTTGTTACGCATTGGTTCATTTTTATAACTCTCTTTAAGTTTTTGATTTAACCTAAATACAGTCATGTTTGGATTTTTATGACTTATTAAAGAAATCAATTGTTAGGCGACAAATTAAAGAGTTGAACTTAAATGAAGATTAAAGATTTTCTTTTAAGATTGAGGAGTGAGTTATTTAATTAAAAGAGCAATCAATTTTTATTACTTATAAATCAAACTAGAATGACAATAAGGAAAAATATAGGCACGTATTTCAATAAAATTTAAATAGCTTTATTCAAAATTGATATAAGTCGAGAAAATAAAAAACAGGCATAAAAAAAAGCCCTCGTCATTAACAAGGGCTTTTTAAGAATTTGGCGGAAGCGGTGAGATTCGAACTCACGGAGGACTCACACCCTCGTCGGTTTTCAAGACCGGTGCATTAAACCGCTCTGCCACGCTTCCAACGAGCGCTATCATATAAACAAAAAGCCAAGTTGGCAAACCTTTTATTTAACTTTTAATTCAAACGCTCAAAATAAATACAAATTGATTTAGTTTTCTGGGTTTCCGTTCTTCTCATAGCGAATTGTATTGATATACCAAAGCTTTTTCCCAGATGGCGTGTGTACTTCAATCTCATCATCTACTTCTTTGCCGAGCAGTGCACGGGCCATAGGTGATTCAATCGAAATATGCTGCGGGTGATGATCATAAATTTCATCAATCCCTACAATACGTAAAGTTTTTTGCTCACCTTCTTCGTTTTCAATCTCGACCCAAGCGCCAAAATAAACTTTACCGGCTTGCTCAGGGGAGTAATCAATGATTTTTAATTCTTCTAAACGTTTTCCTAAATAGCGTACTCGTCGATCAATTTTTCTAAGTAGCTGCTTGTTGTACTGATAATCTGCATTTTCACTGCGATCACCCAAGCTTGCAGCCCAATTCACTTTCTTTGTTATTTCCGGTCTTTCTTCATGCCAAAGTTGTTTTAATTCAGCAACTAATTTGTCATGCCCTGATCGGGTGATTAAGTTAGATTTCATGATTAAAAACCACTGTTCAACAACATATCGCTTACAAGATGTAGCATTTTATACCCTATTTTCTCATATCAGAAGTGTATAAATTTTCTTCCTTAAGAAATTCATGTGTTTATGATGATATATCGAATATTTAATTGTACGAAATTTGACAATACTTTTTTTCAATACTATGATGCGCGCAGATTAAATGTTGAGCATTTTTTAACCTTTTAGAAAACTATGTAGATTTTCTACACAGTTTGTTTTTTTCATTTCATGTCATTTTGAATGACGTCATGACTGCCCACCCCTTATTGAATTTATCAACTTTTAAAAGTTATGGCAGCTTATTGTCTGACTTTTTGGGCATAAATTATCTGTAGCGGAGACAACATGCACAGTAATTCAAGTTCAGGGTCGAGGCTTTGCCTTAACTCTTTATTTTCTTCTCTCCCGTTAAAAGCACTTGCACTCAGTACTATGCTTTTTCCATTTCATAGTATTAATGCAGGAAAAACCCTACAGTACAATACTGTAGTAAATACAAACACTCTAACTGTTGTTGCGGTGGAAAGCCCGACAACCGTTTTCAAAGAAGATCAGTTCTTACATGGTTTTGGTTACGACTTAGCACGTAACTATGCACAAAGCCTTAATGTAAAGCTGGACTTTAAAATTGTGGCAGACAATGCCACTGCACTTAGATGGGTTCAGCAAGGTAAAGCAAACTTTGCGATGACTACGGCAGGCTTAAGTACCATCGAGAACAAAGGTTTAATGTCCTTTTCTGCAAGTTGTGGTGACACAGTCAATTTGCAGAAAAATGGTTTAAATTCTGAGTTAAGCTGGGTATTTAAACAAGCTGATGACCCCCTCACCCAGACTGCTAGTGGCTTTGTATGCCAAAGTAAGCAAAATGGTGTGACTCAGCAACTCGCTTCTTTCTATAATCGTAATGTAGTGAAACCAGAAGCTTGGTCAACCATTCAACGTGACTTAACGACGCGTTTACCGATTTATAAAGCGAGCTTTAAACAAAGTGCAGCTAAATATGATCTCGACTGGCATTTACTTGCCGCCATTGGTTATCAAGAATCATACTTAAAGCCAGAATCTGTTTCTCCCACAGGTGTTCGTGGCTTAATGATGCTGACCAATAGCACTGCTCGAGCAATGGGTGTAAGCAATCGTAGTGATCCAGCTCAAAGCATTCAAGGTGGAGCAAAGTATTACGACCAGATGCTAAGTGAATATGATGATATTCCTTTCCCTGATCGGAACTGGTATGCGCTTGTGGCCTATAATATGGGACCAGGTGCGGTAAACCAGATTCAGAAGCGCTTGCAGGCACAAGGGAAAGATCCAAATCAGTGGGTTAATCTCTACGATTATTTGCAAAGTAATAAAACGCGTAATGGTCGATATAAGCAAGCGGTTCAATATGTCACTCGTATTCGTGCTTATCTTGAACATATCAAAACGGCGCAAACACGAATCAATATCTAATTTTTATTGTTTAAAAGTTGATAAATTCATTGTTTGTATGAATAAAAAGCTTACCTCTTGGGGTAAGCTTTTTATATGAATTCTTTTAAATTTAAGCTGTTTGCTCTAATACTTTCTTAAATAAATCTTTTTGTTCTTGGCTTGGCTTAGCTGTTTGCAAAGCCATCAATTGAGACATATCGCCTTGAACTTTAATTTTACCAGTCATGAATGCCTGCATAGCAGCAGCCATATCAAACTCTAAGAATACTTTACGTAAAGTTTCAGCATCCATATTTAAAGTTGTTTTGGCATTTGAAGACAAACCTTTTTTGATTTTACCCCCATCTAAAGCTAATTCGGTATTTCCAGAAGCATCTGTAACTACTAAATTAATTGCCAAATTCGCAAGAGCGGGTGGCAAATTAAGATCCCCTGCTTCAGCAGTTAATTTTTCGACAGTAGCAAACCAATCTTCAGTTAAAAATGCAGGCATGATTCTTCCTCAAATTTATTTGTTCAATTTCTCTAGTTGCCTATCCAGACAACATCATGTGAAGCAATTCTGCTTGAGCGTTGTTATAGCATGTAATTTAAATTTTGGGCTATGACTTTTTGTACGGAACATTCATTTTTTAGTATTTTGATACATTAAAGGCACTTGTTTATAAAGTGCCTTTAATTGACTTATCAAGTAGTTTTACTCAGCAGCAAAACTTAAGTTCACAACATCTAAGCGATTCTTAAGCTCTTCTGGATCTTTAAAATCCAGCTCGCGCTGAGAATCTAGCGCTTCGAAATCAAACAATTCACGGTCCGCTAACTGAGACGGAGATACGTTTTGTAACGCACCGAAAATGCTGTGTAAGCGTTTTGGATATTGTTTATCCCAGTCACGTAGCATGTCATTAAGCATGGCACGCTGTAAGTTTTCCTGCGAACCACAAAGGTTACATGGAATGATTGGGAACTGACGCAACTCGGCATATTTGATGATGTCTTTTTCTTCAACATATGCCAATGGACGAATCAGAATATTCTTCTTATCTGATGATAAAAGCTTTGGAGGCATTGCCTTTAAACTACCACCATGAAACAGATTTAAGAAGAACGTTGCAAGAATGTCATCGCGGTGATGTCCTAAAGCAACTTTAGTCGCACCAATTTCTTGTGCAAAGCCATACAAAGAACCACGACGCAAACGCGAACATACTGCACAGTAGGTTTTACCTTCCGGTGTTAAACGCTTAGTAATGGTATAGGTGTCTTTTTCTAAAATGTAATATGGAATGTTATTTTCTTCCATATAACGAGGTAAGACATCTTCAGGAAAGCCTGGTTGCTTTTGGTCAAGGTTAACCGCAACAACATCAAAATTGATTGGTGCAATACGTTTAAACTGCAACATGATATCGAGCAAGGTATAACTGTCTTTACCACCAGACACACACACCATGACCTTATCGCCCTCTTCAAGCATATTGAAGTCACGAATAGCATGCCCAACTTGACGGCGAAGCTTCTTGAGCAAACGGTAATAGGCCGAGCTTGTTGGAAGTTCAGGCTTAAAATTAAATCCCTGATTAGACTCAACTGGCGCGTACATAGACGAGATATACCCATAAATAAAAATACCGCGCAATTTTATATGATTCGGACGAGAATCGCATCAAAAGAATAGTTTCAATTCTTGAAGCCGTCACATTGCTCCTGCATGATGCAAAAGTCGTGCTTTATTTTGACTGAAGCGTTCAAAATACGTGCAAAGTGCTTACTTTTTGGACTTTTCCACAGTTTTCCACAAAACCTGTGGATAAAATTGTGGATTTCTTCGTACTTGACAAACTGTTTAGACCTTCTGTTAAGGGTTTTATTTAAATTGATCATTTTTTAACCAATGTTTTTTGCCGTTAAATATCAACATGTTAGTCAAGTCAATAGAATCATTTTAAAAATAATTTTTAATTTTTTTTGATGAGCATTCGAACAAAACAGCTTGATTTTTTGAAAGAGTCGAAATAAAAAAAATTACACAAAAGTTCTTTCTGTAATATTTTTTGATAAACTCTTCGACAAGTTTTGAATACCTTAAAATTGTGAATAACATAAAATGAAAAAACCGGTTCAATTTCTTTTTTCTTGTTTACTGGGGATGACCACTTTTTCGGTCGGCATAACGTCGAGCTCAGCAGGCCAAATGTATATTTACCAAGATAAAAATGGTAGTACTTTACTGACGAATCGGAAAAGTTATGATCAATCACTTAAAAAAGTAAAAGTGACCTATTACCCTGACAGTAATATTCATAGTTATACGAACTGGGGAGCCTCAGAGGCCTCTGTTCTACCAAGCTACAATAAAAATAAAAACGCTTTTGACCACATTATTAAACAGGCTGCACAGCAACACGGCGTATCAGAAGGCTTAATTAAGGCCGTCATGCATACCGAGTCAGGATTTAATGTAAATGCTCGCTCTCCTGTGGGTGCACAAGGTCTTATGCAGCTTATGCCTGCGACTGCACGTCGATTTAACGTAACCAATGCCTTCGATGCTCAACAAAATATTTTTGCAGGTGCAAAATATTTAAGCTGGTTGCTCAAGCGTTTTCGTGGCAATACACAAATGGCACTTGCTGCTTATAATGCAGGTGAAGGTAACGTTGATAAGTACGGCGGTATTCCACCTTTTCGCGAAACACAAGATTACGTTCGCCGTGTAACCAGTCGATATCAAAACTTATATTCATCTGGTTCAGGTTTTTCATCTTTTACTAATTCTTCTAATACTTCAGCGCAAGTCTCTTCTCAGTCTTCTAATTTAACGGAAAACACAACAGCTCAAATAGCAGCGCCAGCACCTAAATATTCCTCTTCTCGTCAAATTGTGACTTTATCTAATGGGACATTTACTGATGCGCCTACGGGTACTTATGTCACGAACAACGCCACGGCTATTGCACATATTCGAATTGAATAAGAACTTTTACTGACGGATCTATTTCGTCAAGTTGCTGTGCTTTAAATTGTAAAGATCTATTACCTGATCCTTACCATTTAGGCGAATTTAGCCAATAATTCTTTAAATTTAGGTACATTCTACTTCGTGAAAGAATGTATCAATTCCTTATTTTTTTCTTGAATTTTTCTCCTAAGCCCCGCATATTAGCTGCATGATTTAGAATTTGTAAATCAGATAACATTTTATTTATAAGAGGATTTTCTCAATGATGCGGATTGGTTTGTTTTTGCTTACCAACCTCGCGGTACTGGTTGTAGCTGGCATTATTTTGTCACTCTTCGGTGTCGGTAGTTACCATGGCGCGGGTGGCTTAAATCTAGGCAACCTTTTAGTAATCTGTTTTGTGTTTGGTATGGTGGGATCTTTAATCTCGTTATTCATGTCAAAATGGATGGCTAAGAAAACGACCGGTACAGAACTGATCGACCCGAATGCTCCTCGTAACCAAGCTGAAAGCTGGTTATTGCAAACAGTCGCTGAACTTTCTCAACGTTCTGGTATTAATATGCCAGAAGTTGGTATTTTTCCATCATATCAATCCAATGCTTTTGCAACAGGTTGGAATAAAAATGATGCCTTAGTTGCCGTTTCATCTGGTCTACTTGAGCGTATGAATAAAGATGAGCTCCGTGCTGTGCTTGCGCATGAGATTGGTCACGTTGCGAATGGTGACATGGTTACCCTAGCACTCATCCAAGGTGTCGTGAACGCCTTTGTTATGTTCTTTGCTCGTGTAGTCGGTGACTTTATCGACCGTAATGTTTTTGGTCGTCAAGATGATGAAGCACCGGGTATGGGTTACTTCGTTATTACCATGGTATTAGATATTGTCTTTGGTATTCTCGCTTCTGCGATTGTGATGTGGTTCTCTCGTTATCGTGAATATCGTGCTGATGAAGCAGGTGCGCGTTTAGCAGGTAAACAAGCAATGATTTCTGCATTATTACGTCTACAAGCTGAGACAGAAATGCCAGATCAAATGCCAAAAGAAATGAAAGCTTTCGCGATTGCGGAAGGTAAAGAACAAGGTTTCAGCTTAGCTGCTTTGTTCCAAACCCACCCAACAATTGAACAACGTGTGGCAGCTTTACATCAATTAGATTGCCCATAAAACGTTTAACGTGAAGAAATAAAGCCTCCAATCGGAGGCTTTATTTTTATGACATTGATTGATAAAAACTCCACAGATAACTTGCTCCCCACCAAACAGCCAAGCCAATTAAAAGTAGTACAAAAGCACCTAATAAATCGGGTATATGTAACCATAACCAACTCACCACAGGATTACGCCAGAAGGCTGAGTGCTGCTGCTTCTTTTCAAGCTTTTCATGTAAATATGGATGAACGACATGAATATCACTTTGAATCGCATATTCTTCACGTATGTGCGTATGCACCACATCTAATGCTTTTCTGCTAGGACGTATAAAAATATCAAAAATAGTTCCTGCAACCGGAACAAAGCCCACTACAGCATCTACAACTGCCAGTTTAATGACTGGAGTTAATTTATGTTGAGGTACACCAATCTGTTTGGCTTTATATATGGCATAGCACGTCAGCGCGAAACCAGCAACATCACCAGCAATTGGAATCGTACTCAATGCAGCATCAGCACCAATACCCTGCTTTGTAAAAGGGATACGCACTGCGCTGTCCATCATGGTGGCAAACTTGGCAAGGTCTCGTTCTAGTGCGATGACCTGCTGCTCTGTTAATTTTTTTTCTTGAGGCATCTAAATCAAATATATGAAGAGAAGTTAAACTTAATATACTTGATTTAATGCCTCTTTTTAAAATTGTTTACTTTTAGCTAGAAGCTTTCGATCTAAACAATGAACGAAGCAACACGTACATCACTGGAATAAAGAATAAAACCAGCACTGTACCAAACATGACGCCACCTAAAATACTAATACCGATTTCTTGACGACTCACAGCCCCTGCACCTTGAGCAAAGACCAAAGGGATTACTCCAGCACCAAAGGCTAAGGAAGTCATTAGAATGGGTCTTAAACGCAAGCTAGCGCCTTCTAAAGCCGCTTGAATCGCATTCTTACCCTTTTCTTGAGCCAAGGCTGCAAACTCAACAATCAAAATTGCATTTTTGCACGATAAGCCAATCGTGGTTAACATTGCGATTTGGAAATACACGTCATTTGGCAGTCCAAAAATATAAGAGAAAATTACACTTCCCCCTACGCCAAGCGGAATAGATGTCATCACAGCGGCTGGAATGCTCAAGCTTTCATATAAAGCAGCTAAACATAAGAAAATAAAGCCTGCCGAGATTAAATATAACCAGACGGCCTGATTTGTCGACTTCTGTTCTTCAAAAGATAAACCAGTCCATGCTAAACCCACATCCTTTTGCTGATTTACGAGTTGTTCAACATCTTTCATTGCTTGACCTGAACTGCTACCACTCGCAACATCTGCCTGTAGCTGTAAAGCACTATAACCCATATAGCGTTTTACGATTTCAGGAGCCCCGCCCCAGCTAAAGTTAGCAAATGAACTAAACGGAACCATTTCATTTTGGTTATTACGTACAGACCAATTATATAAATCTTCCGGTTTCGATCTAAACTCAGCATCACCTTGAATCATGACACGCTTGATACGACCACGATCGATAAAGTCATTCACGTAAGTTCCACCCCATGCACTCGACAGGGTGTTATTAATCGCAGGTAGCTCTAATCCATTGGCTAATGCTTGTTTTTGATCAATCTTGATATTGAGGTTTGCTTTACTGTTGGTTGATTGCTTATCAAAATTTTCGAAAGTTGAGTAACTTTTGCTCTGTGTTTGCAACTGACGGAAGATGCTATCTAGAAAATCTTGACCCTGCCCATTTAAATCTTGAATCCATAAATCCATACCATCAGTTTGACCTAGACCATTGACTGAAGCAGGTAAAGTCACATTGATTTGAGCATTATTAAAACGGCTAAAATATTTCATCGCACGCTTTTGTATAGCGTCTGCCGAATCATCTTTTCCAGTACGCACATCCCACGGTTTTAAAGCAATAAATCCTTGTGCCAAGTTCTGTCCTGTACCCGAGTAATTTCGGCCATAACGGATTAAAACCAAGTCGACATTTTTATCTTCTTGAGTCAGGAAATATTGACGAACTTGTTCACCAATTTTCTGACTTTGAGAAATTGGGGCACTATCCACAAGCTTAATTTGAACACTTAAAATGCCTTGATCTTCTTTAGGAATAAATCCACTTTTTAAACCACTATAGAACAGGGCGAAAACAGCAATCAAAGCCACAAAAATCACAACAACCGATTTACTGTAACGAATGCTTGTTTGTACGATTTTTATATATTGATTTTTAAGTTGATCAATTTTTTGGTTAAACCAAACCGCCCAACGCATAGGCTTAGGGTTAGGTTTTAAAATTAGGGCACACAAAGCAGGTGTTAGGACTAATGCAACGACGAGCGATAACGCCATAGCGGCAACTAAAGTAATGGAAAACTGACGGTAAATAACCCCAATTGAACCACCTAAAAAGGACATTGGAATAAAAACCGCGGTTAAAACCAATGTAATCCCAATTAAGGCTCCACTAATTTCTCCCATCGACTCAATGGCTGCTTCTTTCGGTGTTAAGTGCTGTTCATGCATGAGCCGTTCAACGTTTTCCACGACTACAATGGCATCATCAACTAACAAGCCAATGGCGAGTACCAGTGCAAATAAAGTTAAAGTGTTAATACTAAAACCAAGCACATATAAGACAGCAAAAGTTCCTAAAATAACAACCGGCACAGTAATACTCGGAATGAGTGTAGCGCGCCAGCTTTGTAAAAATAGGAACATCACCAAAATAACGAGAATAATCGCTTCAATAAGTGTTTTCACTACTTCCTTAATCGACTCTTGCACAAACGGCGTATTATCTCGTGGATAAACAATTTTATATCCGGCTGGTAACTTGCTTGTAACCTGATCTAGAGTTTGATGAATAAGCTTAGAGGTCTGAATGGCATTCGCACCTGAAGATAGCGAAATACCTAAACCAGCAGCAGGATAACCATTAATGGTGTTAAAAGACTGATAGTTTTCTGCACCCAACTCAACTCTGGCAATATCTTTTAAATAGACATAGCTCGCTGTTTGATTTGATTTCACTACAATATTTTTAAATTCTTCGACTGTTTTTAGTCGAGAACCGGCTGTAACTTTCGTATTTAAATATTGCCCATCGATAACAGGTAAATCACCAATTGCACCCGCAGCCACCTGTGTATTTTGAGCGGTGATTGCACTGGCAACATCACTTGGCATTAAATTATATTGTTTTAATTTATCGGGGTTTAGCCAGATTCGCATTGCATATTGCGAACCAAACACATCAGACTCACCGACCCCTTCAATACGGTTTAAGTCATCTACCACGTGCGTTGTTAAATAGTCCGATAGCTCAATATTGCCCGCTTTACCTGTCGAGTCATATAAACCTACCACCATAAAAGTGTCGCCGAGTGACTTACTTACCGTCACCCCTTGGCGTTGTACTTCATCTGGCAAACGTCTTATGACACCACTAATGCTATTTTGTACTTGCACCTGTGCCGTATCTGGATTTGTTCCATTATCAAAACTAATCGTAATTCGGCTACGTCCCGATGAATCACTGGTCGAACTGAAATAAAGTAAGTGATCTATACCCTGTATTTGTTGTTCTAAAATCTGAGTAACACTTTGCTCAACCGTTTGTGCATCTGCCCCACTATAACTTGCCGATACTGTAATTTTTGGAGGGGCAATATCAGGATAACGTTCTACGGGTAAATTCAGCACCGAGAAAATACCAAATGCCATAACAATAATTGCTAGTACACTGGCAAAAATAGGGCGCTGAATAAAGAATTTAGATAGCATGGCTGCTCAGAATTAAGTCGTCAATTAACAGGTGGCAATACCGAATTCGGCATCTTGATCATCAACGAGCGATATATAAAAGACAAGTAGAATTAACACAATAAATGCAATTAAGACAAAAACAAAGCCAGAATGGGCATTTCCTACAAACCCATAAACAAGGTTTTAACAAGTGTCACTGAAAATTCATGAATTCTTCATGATCACGTCAAGTTCAATGAGCAGACTAGAGCCGTTTCAACTAAAACAATATGAGTAGCATTATGTTTAAAAAAGCAATTTTATGCTTAAGTTTAATTAGCTTGGTTGGCTGTAATGACGATGATAAAACTGAAAACACGCCAACTACACCAGAATATCAACTTCCTAAAATTTTAGTGATAGGACACCGTGGAGCTAGCGCTTTACGTCCAGAACACACCCTAGCTTCATATCAAAAAGCCATAGACGATGGTGCAGATTTTATTGAACCAGATCTAGTGTCTACAAAAGACGGCGTATTAGTTACTCGCCATGAAAATGAGATTGGTGGAACAACCAATGTGAGTACCTTAACTCAATTTGCAGACCGTAAAGTAACGAAAAATATTGATGGCAAGGACTTAACAGGTTGGTTTACGGAAGACTTTACTTTAAATGAATTACAGCAAATTAAAGCGCGTGAGCGTATTCCAGAGTTCCGACCTGCAAACACCGCTTATAATGATCTCTATCCAGTCCCGACCCTAGAACAAGTGATTGAGCTGGCTGAAGCAAATTATAAAAAAACTGGAAAAATTATTGGTTTATATATTGAAACTAAACATCCGACTTACTTTAAAAATCATAATCTGGCAATGGAAGATACCCTTCTTAAAACATTAGCCAAATATAAATATACACGTGATATTGCACCTGTCTATTTACAGTCTTTTGAAGTCAGCAATTTAAAATATCTAAAAGATCAACTCGACCTTCATAAAACCATTAAACACGCACAAATCATTCAATTATATGATGCTAAAACCTCTCAACCAGCCGACTTCGTTGAATCTGGCGATACTAAAACTTATGCTGATTTAGCCACAGGACAAGGCTTAAAAGATGTTGCTAAATATGCGAACGGTGTAGGACCAAGTAAAGGCTATATTCTGAGCTTTAATGACAATGGCTCAGTTCAAACGACTTCATTTATTTCTGATGCACATACGGTTGGCTTAAAAGTACATCCTTATACTTTCCGTCCAGAAAATAATTTTTTACCAGCGCCTTTAAAATGCAGTCAAGATAAACCAGCTGAGCGCTGCCCATCTGGTGCTTTAAAAGAGTTTGAAGCATATTTCAAAGCAGGTGTTGATGGAGTCTTTACAGATGACCCAGCACTTGGCCGTGAAGCCGTGAATAACTTTGAGAAAGCAGCAAAATAATCAAAGTTTCTAATAAAAAACAGGGCAATAAATGCCCTGTTTTTTATTTCTCTACGACATTATCAAAATAAAGTGGGATCCACTGATATTGCTCAGCATTTACTTTATAAACATGACCAATGCCTGGGAATGGTAAATGTGGCGCTGCAACCCATTGCTGCTTATTTGAAATTTCAGCAAACATTTTTAAACGGGTATTAATCGCCTGCTCAGAATTCACATCAAAATCTACCCCTGTTTTTGGAGCATCAAACTGCAAAGAATGTGAGTGAACAATGTCTCCAACAAAAATGATTTGCTGATCATTACTCTTTAAGCGAAAGCTGTGATGACCAGGCGTATGGCCACGTGTATCGATCACTTCAAAGCCTTGAATGACATCACCATCTTTAAATGTCTTAAATGCTTTTTTTGCTTGATAAGGAGCAAGAGCAGTTTTTACATTTTTCACAGTACCTAAGTAGCTTTCTTTTTTATCTGCTGGCACTGTTTTTTCAGAAGCTGGATTTAACCAATAATCAGCCTCACGTTCATGTGCATAAACGGTTGCATTTGGAAATACAGCTTTTCCATTTTGAGCAATACCGCATACATGGTCTGGGTGTAAATGTGTAAGCAATACTGTTTTTACATTTGCCAGTTGATAACCTGCCAATTCAATATTTTTTGCAATCGAGCCAAGCTGTGGACCAAAGCAGCTTGCTGCGCCACTGTCTACAAGCGTCAAACTTTTGCCATCATCTACTAAAAATGCATTGACCGAAGTTTGAATCCCCTTCTCATTCACAGCAGCATATTTAGTTAATATTTTAGTTTTCTGAGTCTGATTTAAGTTTTTAAATAAATTAGGATTTAGATAAATTGTGCCATCAAGTAAAGAAGTCACACGATATTTACCAAATTGATGGTGATAATAACCTGGTACTTGCTGGGTAGGAGCTTGCTCGGCATACGTTGCATGCATGCTACAGAATGCAAGACCCAAAGCTACACATAATTTTTTCATCTCTTCTTCTCTATTCAGTTATAAAGTCAAAATCTTTAAAAAAGATTTAATAATTTTTTAAGACCCAAATTATATAATGCATGAAATGTGTCAGAAATATAAGTAAATGAATAGCTATTCTCCTTATAAGGGCAAAACTGGTCTTAAGCGCATATTAAATGCAACGGGCTACTCTATTTCCGGATTTAAAGCAGCATATAAAAATGAGGCAGCTTTCCGTCAAATTGTTTTTATTAATCTTATTTTAATTCCAGTCAGTTTTTTTCTTGATGTAACCCGCAGTGAACATGTCTTACTCATTATTGTATGTTTGTTTGCAATGATCGTTGAACTGTTCAATTCAGCTATTGAAGCAGTGGTTGATCGAGTTTCTCTTGAAAAACATCAACTTTCTAAAAATGCAAAAGATATGGGAAGTGCTGCTCAATTTGTTGCACTTTCTATTATTGCCATTACATGGTTGTTCATTTTATTAGGATAAAAAAAACCATGCTTATAAGTAAATAAGCATGGCTGTAACAAAGAGGAACTTCTAGCTGCTGTTCCTGTTTTTTAATATAAGTCATTGAACTTAACGATTTCTTAAAATCACTTAAAATAAAAAATCCCTGCATAAGCAGGGATTTTTTGGTTAAAGCGTTGATGTGTTATTACATCATGCCGCCCATACCACCCATACCGCCCATATCTGGAACAGCTGGTTTATCTTCTGGAATGTCAGTAATCATACATTCTGTAGTTAACATTAAACCAGCTACAGAAGCAGCGTGTTCAAGTGCAGAACGAGTTACTTTAGCAGGGTCAAGAATACCCATTTCTAACATATCGCCATATTCGCCAGTTGCTGCGTTGTAACCGAAGTTACCTTCACCAGCTTTAACTGCATTAATCACTACAGATGGCTCATCACCTGCGTTTGAAACGATTTGACGAAGTGGAGCTTCGATCGCACGGCGTAAAATGTTGATACCCGCAGTTTGATCTTCGTTAGCACCTTTTAGGTTGTCTAATACATTTACAGCACGTACTAGCGCAACACCACCACCAGCAACCACACCTTCTTCAACTGCTGCGCGAGTTGCATGAAGCGCGTCGTCTACACGGTCTTTCTTCTCTTTCATTTCAACTTCAGTTGCCGCACCGATTTTAATTACAGCAACACCGCCAGCTAATTTAGCAACACGTTCTTGTAATTTTTCACGGTCATATTCTGAAGAAGATTCTTCAATTTGAGCACGGATTTGTTGAACACGCTCAGCGATTGCAGCTGCATCACCAGCACCATCAACAATAACAGTGTTTTCTTTAGAAACAGTGATCTTGTGTGCAGTACCTAAATCTTGAAGAGTCGCTTGTTCTAAAGACATACCAACTTCTTCAGAAATAACAGTTGCGCCAGTCAAGATCGCGATATCTTGAAGCATTGCTTTACGGCGGTCACCAAAACCAGGAGCTTTAACAGCACATACTTTGATAATACCGCGCATGTTGTTTACAACAAGCGTAGCAAGCGCTTCGCCTTCAACATCTTCAGCGATGATAAGAAGTGGTTTACCAGTTTTCGCAACTGCTTCTAAAACAGAAATCAATTCACGAATGTTACCGATTTTCTTGTCAACAAGAAGAATGAACGGGTTTTCAAGCTCAGCTGTTAAAGTATCTTGCTTATTTGCAAAGTACGGAGAGATATAACCACGGTCAAACTGCATACCTTCTACAACGTCTAATGCGTCTTCGAAGCCAGAACCTTCTTCTACAGTGATTACACCTTCTTTACCTACTTTTTCCATCGCTTGAGCGATAAGTTTACCAACAGTAGTATCAGAGTTAGCAGAGATAGAACCAACTTGTTCGATCGCTTTGAAATCATCAGCAGGTTTTGCATTTGCACGGATATTTTCAACTACAGTTCTTACTGCGATATCGATACCACGTTTTAAATCCATTGGGTTCATACCTGCAGTTACAGATTTGATCCCTTCATTTAAAATTGCTTGAGCAAGTACAGTTGCAGTTGTCGTACCGTCACCAGCGATGTCGTTTGTTTTGCTTGAAACTTCACGAACAAGTTGAGCACCCATGTTTTCAAACTTGTCTTTTAATGAAATTTCTTTAGCAACAGTTACACCGTCTTTAGTGATGTGTGGAGCACCGAAAGAACGATCAATTACTACGTTACGACCTTTAGGACCTAAAGTCACTTTAACCGCATCTGCAAGTACGTTTACGCCTGCAATCATTTTTGAGCGAGCTGAATCACCAAATTTTACGTCTTTAGCTGACATATTAAACTCCGAATCTTTTTAAATACTGAATCTGATAATGGATTGAGTTATGGATTGATTAGCCTTCCAACACAGCTAAAATATCTGACTCTTTCATGATTAAGAGTTCTTCACCACTTACTTTCACTGTTGTACCTGCATAAGTACCAAACAATACTTTGTCACCAACTTTAACATCTAAAGCACGTACGCCATTCTCAGTGATTTGACCATTACCTACTGCAATTACTTCACCTTGCGAAGGTTTCTCAGCAGCAGAACCTGGAAGTAAAATACCACCAGCAGTTTTGGTTTCTTCTTCTACGCGACGAATTACAACGCGATCATGTAATGGACGAATGTTGCTCATAATTAACTCCACCAGACTAAGTCTTTTTGATTAATCGTTATTGCCATAATCCAGAGCAATAACAAAATATTTAGATGTCACTTTTGTGGGGATGAAAAAAAACGCTTCAAGGGGAAAATGAAAAAAAACTTCTATTTTTGTTTATTTTTAAGACAACCGCATCATTAAGAAACATCATCAAAATTTAACTTAACTAGAAGTGAACTCACCCTTCGTGGAGTTAAACCAGTAATGATCAATTTCCCCCTTATTTGAAATGACATTAAAACTATTTGGAACATGATAATGCAGACGGCTAGATGTCGCTGTTCCTGCATGAATGTCATAAATAGGATGATCTATTTCTAAATGATAGATCTGCGTCAAATCATATACAGCAGTTTTATGTAGATGCCCATGTAACATACCGAATAGCCCTGTCATGCTCCATTTTTCGAGTGCCATTTTTCCTAATACAGGGCAATCTTTAATACCGTGCTCGTCATCAGGTGGAGTATAAAAAGGCTGATGAAAAACCACTAACTTGATTTTATTCGCTGGCCCTTGCTGTAATCGCTCATATGTAGCTTGTATTTGTTCAATCGAAATATGCCCACGTGTGTGATAACGGCGGCGTATACTATTTACGCCAACAATATAAAAATGCTCAGTTTCTAATGTTGGTTCAAGCTGACCAAAAAAATATTGATAGCGAGTAAATGGAGAAAAAAAACGGTTCCAGACATGATACAAAGGAATATCGTGATTACCCGGTACAATAAGATAAGGAATATTAAGACTATCTAAAAATTGTCGACAATTATAAAACTGTTGATATCGGGCACGCTGAGTAATATCTCCACTCACAACAATAACTTCAGGTCTATGTTGGGTACAAAAAAGCCGAATCGCATCTAAACAGGCCTCAATTTCTGTTCCAAAATGCAAATCAGACAGATGTAGTAACATTTGGCACCATAATATTTAAAGCATTCTTTTCTACAGTGAAATTTAATGGTGTTTTCATCTCTAATATTTCACCATCTAAAGCCACGGTAAGTTTTGATCTTTTTGCACAATCTACCATCACATGGTCTGCACAAAAACTATAAACATCTTGTGCCTCTTCTACTTTGCCTTGAATCCACTGCCATAGCATGCTTAATAAACTAAGCCTATCACTTTTTGTAATGACCACTCCAGCGACTCGCCCTTGTGCAGCACAATCCGCAATTCTTAGTTTCATATCACATAGTTGCAATTGATTATTACCAAAGAAAATTAGAGGTGTTTTGACTGGATATTTCTTACCATCAACCGTGACGGAGAGTTTCATTGATTTATTTTCTCTTAATAAAACGTCCAAAGCCGAGGTATAGGCATGTAAAGGCAAACGACCTAAGTATTTATTGTAGAGCTCACGTTTTTTTATAAATAATGGATAAAGACCTAGGCTCGCATTATTCAAATAAATATGATCGTTAATCGTCGCAATATGTACAGAACGTGGTGTACCTGTAGCGATGACTTCAGCAGCTTCTAACAAATCTAAAGGAATATCTAAAACTTTAGCGACATAGTTAAAAGTTCCCAAAGGTAAAATTCCCATAGGGATATTGGTATGTCGAAGTTTTGATGCGACTGCATTTAACGTCCCATCCCCACCAGCTGCAACAACAACGCCTAAATTTGCACTTTGACTATGCCGATGGATGACTTTATTCATCAAATCATCAAAGGTGACCTCCTCTGCTAATTCAAAAACTTGTATTTCAAAACCAAACTCAGTGAGTACAGTCATTAATTGTTCATACATATCTTCATGTTTCGAAGCATGAAAACCCGATTTCTGGTTGTAGATGATAGAGAGAGGTTTTAAAGTCCGCATTTTTATTATCTTAGAGAGGATTCACCCTATATTTTGTATAGAAAATCGCCTAATAAAAGTCTCTTTATGTAAATTTCGAATGATGATCATTTGTTTAATCAATAATAATTCTCAAGAAAAATTTAAACATCAAGTCATTGATTTTAAAATAAATAAATAATATAAATAACACACATACAACATAAAAATGTAAAGAATAAAATACACCAAAAAACAATAAATCAATGATTTTAATCAAGAAAATTTAAAAATCAAAATATCTATTTCTTATTCTTTAGTCTTATTTTTTTTATGATTTTATGCTTTAATACAGCCACTTTTTTATTTGATCTTTCATTGTACCTCAATGAATGACTTGTACATTGTTGTACATATTTTGAATAGGCCTCACCATGACCACAGTGAACGCACCAGAATTCGTTCGTCATCCTAAGCTTATCGCATGGGTTGAAGAAATTGCAAACGTAACCAAACCAGCAAAAATCGAATGGTGTGACGGAAGCGAAGAAGAGTATCAACGTCTAATCGACTTGATGATCGCTAACGGCACCATGCAGAAATTAAACCAAGAAAAACATCCTGGTTCTTATCTTGCAAATTCTGATCCATCTGATGTTGCGCGTGTTGAAGATCGTACCTACATTTGCTCTCAAAAGAAAGAAGATGCTGGTGCGACAAACAACTGGGAAGAACCAGCTGTTATGCGTGAAAAGTTAAATGGTTTGTTTGAAGGGTCAATGGAAGGTCGTACAATGTACGTTGTGCCTTTCTCTATGGGTCCACTTGGAAGCCATATTGCTCATATCGGTATTGAGTTAACTGACTCTCCTTATGTTGCTGTTAGCATGCGCAAAATGGCACGTATGGGTAAAGCAGTTTATGACGTGTTAGGTACAGACGGCGAATTTATTCCTTGTATTCATACCGTAGGTGCTCCACTCGCTGAAGGGCAAAAAGACGTTGCATGGCCTTGTAACCCTGAAAAATACATCGTTCATTACCCAGAAACTCGTGAAATCTGGTCTTACGGTTCTGGTTATGGCGGTAACGCATTACTTGGTAAGAAATGTTTAGCACTTCGTATTGCTTCTGTTATGGGACGCGAACAAGGTTGGTTAGCTGAACATATGCTTATTCTTGGTGTGACTAACCCACAAGGTGAAAAACACTATATCGCTGCAGCATTCCCATCTGCATGTGGTAAAACAAACTTTGCAATGTTAATTCCACCAGCAGGCTATGAAGGCTGGAAAATTGAGACTGTAGGTGACGATATTGCTTGGATCAAACCAGGTGAAGATGGTCGTCTATACGCAATCAATCCAGAAGCTGGTTTCTTTGGTGTTGCTCCTGGTACAAATACCAAAACTAACCCTAACTGTATGGCAACTCTTCACAAAGATGTTATCTATACAAACGTTGCGGTGACTAATGATGGTGAAGTATGGTGGGAAGGTCTTTCTAAAGAAATTCCAACTAACTTAACTAACTGGAAAGGTCAACCTCACGTAAATGGTGAAAAAGCTGCTCATCCAAATGCGCGCTTCACTGTTGCTGCTGGTCAATGCCCTTCTATCGATGCTGACTGGGAAAATCCAGCAGGTGTTCCGATTTCTGCATTTATCTTCGGTGGTCGCCGTGCAGATACGGTTCCTTTAGTATCTGAAGCTTTTGATTGGGTTGATGGCGTTTATAAAGCTGCAACTATGGGTTCAGAAACCACTGCTGCTGCTGTTGGTCAACAAGGTATCGTTCGTCGTGACCCATTCGCGATGCTTCCATTTGCTGGCTACAACATGGCTGACTACTTCGATCACTGGTTAAGCCTTGGTGAAGAAGTAAGTACAAAAGCTGAAGCTGCTGGTAATAAATTACCAAAAATCTTCAACGTAAACTGGTTCCGTCGTGATGCTGAAGGCAACTTCGTATGGCCTGGTTTCGGTCAAAACATGCGTGTTCTTGAGTGGATCATTGATCGTTGTGAAGGTCGTGCAAACGCTGTTGAAACACCAATTGGTCTTGTTCCAACTTACGATGACTTGAACTGGGAAGGTACTGATTTCTCTAAAGAAGAATTTGACCTTATCACAGCTCAAAATAAAGATCAGTGGGTTACTGAAATTGAAAGCCACACTGAGTTATTCAATAAACTTGGTGAACGCTTACCAAAAGCATTAAAAGAACGTCAAACAGCTTTACTTGAAGCTGTAAAAACTGGCTTCTAATTGCTAAATATAAAAAAGGTCGCTATATGCGACCTTTTTTATTATGCGGCATCATCTTTTTGTCGACGTCCAGCCAAATAGCTTTCCAAATTTTTTACTTGTTTTTCATCAAATGCCAAACCTAGCTTAGTTCTACGCCACAATATATCTTCTGCCGTATTTGCCCATTCATTTTCACATAAATACTGAACTTCAGATTCAAATAAACCGTGACCAAAATCTTGTCCTAACTGCTCAAGAGCTTTTTGCTCATGCAAAATATTCCAAACTCTAGAGCCATACGCATTTGCCCAGCGCGTAGCAAGCTGCTCAGTTACCCCTTCCACTTGGTTTTGAATCCTTATAACTAAATCTTCAAGTGTGGTCCAATTCTCTGCACCAGGTAATACTTCATTTGCGGTCCACTCCTCTCCCATTTCTATGAAAAATGGGCTAAGTTGTTCCAGAGCTGATTCCGCTAATTTCCGGTAAGTCGTAATCTTTCCACCAAATACGGACAGCAAGGGAGTGGTTTTATCTTCCACTTGCAACACCACAGTATAGTCACGGGTCACTGCTGAAGGATTATCTGACTCATCATCACATAAAGCTCTAACTCCAGAAAACTGACTTACAATATCTGCGCGGGTGAGCTGCTTTTTAAAATGTGAATTTGTCACTGCTAAAAGGTAATCAATTTCTACTTCTGTAATCTCTACCTTTTGAGGATCATCCAAATATTCCTGATCTGTCGTACCTATTAATGTGTATTGTTCTAAATAAGGAATGGCAAACACGATACGTCGATCTTCATTTTGCATAATAAAGGCCTTATGGCAATCATACAGTTTAGGCACAACAATATGACTTCCTTGTATAAGCCGAATTTGATATGGCGATTTTAATTGTAGGTTTTCACTAATAATTTCCTCGACCCAAGGGCCAGCTGCATTCACTAACGCTTTTGCACGTATTTGATAAAGCTCAGCCCCAGTTTGTAATTCCAGATGCCATAACTCTTGTTGTCTATAAGCCTTAATACATCGTGTTCGTGTTACAACTTCAGCTCCATTCTCTTTCGCTTGTAGTGCGTTTAATACGACAAGACGTGCATCATCTACAGTACAGTCAGAATATTCAAAGCCACGGGTTATAGCTGGCTTTAAAGGACTATCTTCTTTGAAATAAATCAGATTTGATCCTAATAATTTTTCTCGTTTTCCTAAATGATCATAAAAAAACAGGCCTGCCCGAATTAACCATGCAGGACGTAAATGTGGTCGATGAGGCATAATAAAACGCATTGGTTTAATAATATGAGGGGCTTTAGCCAACAAGACTTCACGCTCTGCTAAAGCTTCTCTGACTAACCGAAATTCTTTATGTTCTAAATAGCGTAAACCGCCATGAATTAATTTGCTGCTCGCAGATGAAGTATGACTAGCTAAATCGTCTTTTTCACATAAAAATACAGATAATCCGCGGCCTGCCGCATCATTAGCAATACCGACACCATTAATACCGCCACCAATCACAGCAATATCATATATTTTTGAATAATCATTAGCTTGTACTGTCATTTCTCATTTCTCATTTTCTTTTTATTGTTTATGTTATTAAAAATTAAAACATCAAATTGATGAAACAACAATCAAAAAAGCAGAATAATCAATTTTAAATAGCTACTGGGTTAATTCTTCATTGATTACTCTGCGATTTAATTACTTTCAGAAGAAATCAATCTTCTGCCCAATTTTGACTACGTTGAACTGCCTTCAACCATCCCTTATACATAACTTCAGTTTCTTCAAGGCTGGTACGTGGCTCGAAAACTTTCTCTATCGCAGACTTATTCTTCAATTCATTCAAATCTTGCCAGAAACCTGTTGCCAACCCAGCAAGAAAAGCAGCACCTAAAGCTGTTGTTTCTTTCATGGTGGGTCTTTCAACTGGAGTGGCTAAAATATCAGCCTGAAATTGCATTAAGAAATTATTAGCTGTTACTCCACCATCAACTCGGAGTGTTCGAAGCTCTTCTTCTGCATCTTGCTGCATCGCATCAAGTACATCTCGTGTCTGGTAAGCGATTGACTCTAAAGTTGCACGAATAATATGCTCTATACTCGCTCCACGAGTGAGTCCAAAAATTGCCCCTCGAGCGGTCGGGTCCCAATATGGCGCACCTAAACCTGTAAAGGCAGGTACTACATATACGCCATTACTGTCCTTTACACGTGTTGCATAAAGCTCCGAGTCTTTAGCGTTCTTAATTACCTTCAGCTCATCACGAAGCCACTGAACACAAGAGCCTCCATTAAACACGGCGCCCTCTAAGGCATAGTTCACTTCACCATTTGCACCACAAGCAATCGTCGTCAGTAAGCCATGCTCTGAACGGACAATCTTTTTACCCGTGTTCATTAAAAGAAAACAGCCTGTGCCATAGGTATTTTTTGCTTGCCCAGACTCTACACACATTTGCCCAAAAAGTGCAGCTTGTTGATCCCCTGCTATACCTGCAATTGGAATTCCCACCTCTTGTCCACTAATTGTATGTGTATAGCCATACACCTCAGATGAACTACGTACCTCTGGTAGAATTGCTTTAGGAATATCTAAAGCTTGTAAAAGTTTCTCATCCCATTCAAGCTTTTCAATATCAAAAAGCATCGTTCGCGAAGCATTGGTGAAATCAGTGACATGGGCTGCGCCATTGGTTAATTTCCAGATTAACCATGTATCGACCGTACCAAATAATAACTCCCCTCGCTCGGCCCGTTCACGGCTTCCTTCTACATGGTCCAGAATCCATTTTATTTTGGTGGCAGAAAAATAAGGGTCAATTACTAAACCTGTCACTTTACGGACGTGATCTTGCCAACCCGCCTTATGTAATTGATTACATATCTCTGTAGTTTGACGGCTTTGCCAAACAATTGCATTGTAAATAGGTTTTCCTGTTTTCTTATCCCATACAATTGTGGTTTCCCGCTGGTTTGTAATCCCAATTGCCGCAACTTGTTCACTCTTAATGCCAGCTTGAGCCAATGCCTCTACCCATACCGCACTTTGTGTCGCCCAAATTTCCATAGGATCATGCTCGACCCAACCTGGTTGAGGATAAATCTGGGTAAATTCTTTTTGAGCAATACTTACAACGTTAGCATCATGATCTAAAACAATTGCTCTTGAGCTTGTTGTTCCCTGATCGAAAGCGACAATATATTTTTTTGGGCAATTTGACATCTGAACGTCCCTTTCATTATTTACACACACTAGCTCATGACGATAAAACATCATGTCTAACTGTATTATTCAAAATTTTCTTTGGAATATATCATTGTTTTTAACGCATATATTGCTTCTAAACTAAACATTGGTCATTCTTGATCAATTTTCTTATCTTTATGGGAAAATAATGTGCAGTAAATCAAAATTTAGCTACAAGAACATGCGAATTGTCTAATTTGAAATCACATAAATATTCAACCTCTCCCTTTGCTTAAATAATAAACATTGTTTTACAGACATAAAAAAAATAAAGTGAAATACTCCTCTGGATACTATGTAAAAACGGAATAAATTCTCTCTCTTTTTTAGCATTCAACCCAAGCGAAACATGGAGCGACCCATGGTTGATCAACCCTCTACAGCAACAACCCCACAACCTCATTTAGATACAAAAACTCGCCTAAAATCAATTTTAGGTGGTTCTGCTGGTAACCTTGTCGAATGGTACGACTGGTATGTATATGCTGCATTTACTCTCTATTTTGCTCATGCTTTTTTCCCAAAAGGAAGTCAAACTGCTCAGTTACTTCAAGCAGCCGCTATTTTTGCTGTAGGTTTCCTTATGCGTCCAATTGGCGCATGGATTATGGGAATCTATTCAGACCGTAAAGGACGTAAAGCAGGTCTTACGCTTTCGGTCACTTTAATGTGTGTCGGTTCTCTACTCATTGCAGTCACCCCTTCCTATGAAAGCATTGGCGTATTCGCTCCACTACTTTTGGTTGTCGCACGTTTAATTCAAGGTTTAAGTGTAGGCGGTGAATATGGTGCAAGTGCTACCTATTTAAGTGAAATGGCTGAAAAAAATCGACGTGGTTTTTTCTCCAGCTTCCAATATGTAACTTTAATTGCCGGACAATTGACGGCTCTATGTGTTCTTTTAATATTACAAATCGTATTAACCGAACAACAGTTGCATGACTGGGGATGGCGCATTCCATTCTTTATTGGCGCTTTACTTGCCATTGTTGTATTCCGTATTCGTCGTGGCTTATTAGAAACACAATCTTTTAAAAATGCTCAAGCTGAAAAAGACCAGCCCGAATCAGGCATGTTTGCTTTATTCAAGCACTACCCAAAAGAAGCTTTTACAGTATTATTTTTAACAGCTGGCGGAACTTTAGCTTTTTATACTTACACGACTTACCTACAAAAATATTTAGTGAATACTTCCGGATTTACAAAACCCGAAGCCACTCAAATTACTACTTTAGCGCTATTTATTTTCATGTGCTTACAACCTGTAGCTGGTGCTTTGTCAGACCGAATCGGACGTAAACCACTCATGATCGCTTTTGGTGTAACTGGGGTTTTATTTACTTATATTTTATTTAATACCCTTGCAACCACACATAATTATTGGACTGCTTTCTGGTTGTGCTTGGCAGGTCTAGTTATGGTAACGGGCTATACATCTATTAATGCCGTGGTTAAAGCTGAACTTTTCCCTGCTCATATTCGGGCTTTAGGGGTAGCTTTACCCTACGCGATTGCCAATACATTGTTTGGCGGTACAGCAGAGTTCTTTGCTTTGAGTTTTAAAGAGGCTGGTCATGAATCTTGGTACTTTATTTATGTAACTATTATGATCTTCATTTCACTCATTATTTATATTTTTATGAAAGATACTAAGCATCATTCAAAAATTAAAGAACATTAATATTTTACCAATAAGCGCTAATATCGCCAGCCGATGTTAGCTTAAATCGTGCGATTAAGCCCCAACAATCGTTGTGTTTATGAGATACTAGAGATAAGAATATAAGGATGATACTGATGAATAGAAGTATTTTATGTTTGGCATTAAGCAGCATGTTTATTTTAACTGCTTGTCAGACCACCCCTCGACAATATAATGGCTCAACTGGCTATCAGATTGAAAACAAAACAAAAACTTCTGCAACTTTAGCTTATACATTGGCTAGCCGCACTAATCAGCAGTTAGATGAACGTAAATTGCAACGTGCTTGTCAAAATGTATTGGGTGCTCAAAAAGTTTATAAATTGTCAGTTCTCAGCATTAATGAGATTTCAAACCCAGCTCAACAAGAACATTATGGTGTTCAATTGGGTGAAACTCGTGCCTCATTTGGTTTATCTAATACACCGAGCTTAAACAACGGCGAAGATTATGCGACTCGCCAAGCGCTTGAAGCACGCCCGAGTACGCTAAAAGTCGTTCGTTATACCTGCTCATAATATAAAAAAAAGACGCTGTTTTTACAGCGTCTTATAAAAACTTACATTTCTAAATTCTTTAGCTTCATCAAGGTCTGGCCATGTTGATGCACTTCTGTCATCAATTTTTTGATAATTAGGATGACTAAAGTTTTTAACACGGCTATCTGCAACCCAGACTTCTGGGGCAAACTTTAAAAATTCATCTAAAAAGAAACGGTTGCACTGGTCATATAACACATCGGCTGCCAATAAAATATCAACTTGCTCTGCTTTATATAAATCGTCTAAATATTCCAGCTCAACATCATTTAACAAAGCATTTTCACGGCAGGCTGCAAGACTAACTTGATCAATATCACAACAAATTACTCTTTTAGCGCCAGCCATTTTTGCTGCAATTGCAACAACACCAGAACCTGCACCAAAATCGAGAACAACTTTATCTTTGACATGATGTGGCTCTGCAAGCAACCACTGCGCCATTGCTAAACCAGATGCCCAGCAAAAAATCCAGTACGGCGTGTCATTCCAGATACGGCGAATCACTTCATCATCTAAGCGATCAGTTGGAAAAACTGGCGGAATCAACCATAAAGAAATAGATGTTTCCGGCAACTGCTGTGCCATTAATTCACAATGAGGGATGACTTCCTGCAAGGCTTGAAGTAAATGTTCAGGGGCTTTGGTAAGTTGAAAGGTGCAGCTCATAAATAAGCTCAACAATTTATAATTACTATTTGATACGCGTTAACGTCATCCGCAACTTGAGCAAGACTAAAACAGTGGCTAAAGCATAATAAAGTGGCTAATCACTATAAATACACTACTTCAATTTTACCACTGCTTTAATTACAGCAACCGTTTTGGTCTTGCGTAGCATTTGCTACTCATCCCGAAAGAAAAGTAACATACGAGCTCCTAACATTTGCGTTAAACGGTAGGATGCCGTCGTGAACAAATTAAACTAAAGCTTTTTCAGCAGCTTCTACAGTTTGACGAATTAATGTTGTAATTGTCATTGGGCCTACACCACCTGGTACTGGTGTATATGCAGAAGCAATTTCTTCAATACCTTGTAGCTGGATGTCACCTACACCACCGCCATCACGAGGATGGAAACCAGCATCCACAACCACTGCACCTTGTTTAATCCAGTCTTTTTGAATAAGTTCCGCCTTACCCACAGCACCAACAATAATGTCAGCTTGTTTCACAAGCTCAGGTAAGTTTTGTGTGCGTGAATGACAAATCGTTACTGTTGCATTAGCTTGCAAAAGCATCATTGCCATTGGTTTACCTAAAATTGCTGAACGGCCAACCACAACTGCATGTTTGCCTGCAATTTCAATGTTGTTCTCTTTTAGAATAGTCATAATGCCGGCTGGAGTTGCTGAACCATAGGCAGCTTCACCCATTGCCATACGACCAAAACCGAGGCAAGTCACGCCATCTACATCTTTAGCTAATGAAATCGCATCAAAACATGCGCGTTCATCAATTTGTGCAGGTACGGGATGTTGTAAAAGAATACCGTGAACATCTGGATTGGCATTAAGCTTTTCGATTTCTGCTAATAATTGTTCTGTTGTTGTTTCTTGTGATAATTCAATTTTTAAAGAATCCATCCCTACTCGACGGCAGGCATTTCCTTTCATGCGTACATAAGTTGCAGATGCGCCATCATCCCCAACCAAAATAGTCGCCAAAATCGGGGTACGACCTGTTTTAGCTTTTAAAGCTTCAACACGTACCGACAAATTTTCTTCAATTTGCTTTGCTAATGCACGACCGTCTAAAACCAATGCCACAGCACATCTCCAAGGTAGACATGAATTTAATATGCCAATAATACATGATTATTTGGACAATTTTATTCTAGATGTTGCTTTTATGTTCATCTTCACTAAAAACAGTATTGTTTTTTCTGTAAAGGTTGCTAATATGTGCATCACCA
Organism: Acinetobacter sp. GW821-FHT09D10; assembly: GCF_059416285.1. Lineage (NCBI taxonomy): Bacteria > Pseudomonadati > Pseudomonadota > Gammaproteobacteria > Moraxellales > Moraxellaceae > Acinetobacter > Acinetobacter sp. GW821-FHT09D10. The sequence continues at coordinate 24,867 of NZ_JBWKOW010000006.1, read as the reverse complement.
AATGTAGGCGGGGTGGCAGAGTGGTCATGCAGCGGACTGCAACTCCGTGGACGCCGGTTCGATTCCGACCTCCGCCTCCAAATTTGGTAAAGCCCGGGTGGTGAAATAGGTAGACACAGGGGATTTAAAATCCCCCGCCCACAAAGCGTGCCGGTTCGAGTCCGGCCCCGGGCACCATTTTTTAATATTGAAAATGGTGCCATAAAGAATCCAGCGTAAGCTGGTTTTTTTATGCCTATAAAAAAGTAAAGGATGCTATTAGCACCCCTTACCCTACCCAATATATCTAAGCGGTTTTCTGCTTATCTTTTGCAGGCGTCAAATTCACATCTAACACTAATTGATATTGTCTACTTGTATCTACTTTATATTCTGCATTTTTAATTGAATCTACAAATATCCAATTCGACTGTACCTGCGCTTGATCTAACGTAACCAATAAATAGCCTCGCTGATTTAAATTACAATAGGCCAATTCATCAATAAGCGTAGTAAAAGCAAATTCAAACTGTTGTAATTGAGCTATTGGAATACTTAAATATTTTTCGAGGCCTGGTGAAGAAACTGAACTCGTCGCCAGCTCAACCCCAACATATTGACCTTTTTGGCTATACAAATAAGATGCCCATGCATTATGAGTATCGCCTGCCAAAACAATAACTTTCTTATTCAAACTAGCTAAGTTTTCATATACGGTTTCACGTTCAGCATAATAACCATCCCAAGCATCAAGGTTATATGGCACTACTGTTGTGACTCGCGCTTTCTCTTGAGCAGTTAATGTTGGATCGCCCTGTTCTAACCGCAATTTCAAGGTGACTAGCTCTGTAATTTGAGCATTCATTTTAGCCAAGGTTTCAGCCGAAGCCCCACCTGAGGTAATTTGCCCTAAAGACAACAATAACTCAGCAGGAATCCACATCTTACTCATTAGAACTTGCTGACCGATCACATTCCATGTTGCCGTAGATTGCTTCAATTTATCAACCAACCAATCCCTTTGTGTATAGCCCATTAAAGTACGCTTTGGATCAGTTAAGTCGGCCTGAAACTTTTGAGCATCCAAACCAGCAGCTGTCATATAATCAGCATATTCAAGCTGTTTATCACGCGCAATAATACGTGTATCCAGCATCGTCAGCTCAACCAATGAACCGAAATTAAACTGTCGGTAAATATTTAAATGATCTGTGCTAGCAACTGGACGAATAGGCATCCATTCAAAATAAGCTTGTAGAGCAGCTAATTTACGATCAGAAAAAGACCCTTCATCACTTTGATGATTTTCGGCCCCATCACGCCAAGTATTATTTGCTAACTCATGGTCATCCCAAATTACAATAAAAGGATGACGCTGGTGAGCTGCCTGCAAGTCTTTATCTTGACGATAAAGTGCATAACGTTTGCGATAATCATCTAGTTTGATAATTTCTTTATTATTATCTGTTGGTAAGGTTCGACCAAGTTTTGCTGCATCTTCCGCCGCATAGCCATCTGCCCCATATTCATAAATATAATCACCTAAATGAATAATGACATCGACATTCTGCTTTGCCATTTCACGGTAAACATAAAAGTAACCTGCCGGATAGTTCGAGCAAGAACATACGGCAAAGCTAACTTTATTGGTACTTATTGGTAATGTTTTAGTTTGACCAACAGATGAAATTTTATTTCCAAAACGGAAACGATAATAATAAATGGTATTCGCCTGTAGTCCTGTTGCATCCACCTTTACCGTGAAGTCATCAGTCTTGGTCGTTTCAACCATCCCCGTCTTTAAATTCTGCTTAAATTGATTATCAGTGGCAATTTCCCAAGTAACTTTAAGACGTGCACTAAGATCTACTGGTGTTAATCGCGTCCATAAAATCACTTTATCTTGTAAAGGGTCGCCGGTCGCAACTCCATGTAAAAAATCTGCTTGTGTCTCTGCACTTTCATCGTCTGAGCCATCATTACAACCCGTAAAAGCTACAGGCAAAGACAGTGCCCCAAAACCGAATAGACTTTTTTGAATTAATTCTCGGCGTGAAATTTTCTCTGACATACAACTACCTAAGTTTTAAGCAATGAGTGCCTTAAACTTAAGTAGATAAGATGAACAACTGATCTCAATTTGATGAAGAAATTATGACTTAAGTAGATCTTATTTTTAAATACATGTACGAACTGATTGAAAATAAAGCAAACTATCCGATTTTCTCTTGCCAATCGCCGTCTTGTCATCTATTATTGCGCACATGCCCGGGTGGTGAAATAGGTAGACACAGGGGATTTAAAATCCCCCGCCCACAAAGCGTGCCGGTTCGAGTCCGGCCCCGGGCACCATTTTCAAATATTGAATTTGGTGTTACAAAGAATCCAGCGTAAGCTGGTTTTTTTATGCCTAATTAAAATGAATTTTATGATAAGAATATTATTACTTCTGTGTAGTATCCTTTTTATATCCAAGGTTTACGCTACAGATCTTTTTTCTGGCACTATTTCTTTCAAAGATGACAACTGGTACTTTTCACGCTGCTCTATTACCAAAGATGATTACTTAATTAAAGCACCTGAACAGATCATAGATAAACTCAAAGCATTACAGCAAAAACGAGAAACCTATTGGATCAGTTTATTAGCAGATGCCGATTATCAAGAGAATGGTGTTTTAGTGTTAAAAATTAAAGAAATAAACGAAATTCATTCAAAGGCATCTTGTCATTTATTAGATGCATTTGAAAATATTGAGAATCGAGAGTAATCACCACTCTCGATTCACAACCAACTCTTCCATCTCAAGATCCAAATATCCTGCACCCTGCGCCACCATCATCATTGCCTCAGCAATATAGTCAGCAGCACTATCATCTAGTGAAGAATCCAGATCTTCGAACTGTGGTTTCATTTCATTAATTTCAATAACAGTTTGATGAGCATATCGATAGATATCCTGATCAGCTAAAGCAGACTTTTGAACTTTTTTGGCAAATTGTTCAATTAACTGCTTGAGTTCAGCGACTAAAATATCTGGATAATACTCATCATCAAACATTGGGAGAAGTAAGTCTTCGAACATACAAAAGTTTACACAGCAGCAGAAACCTGCCGCTTATAACATATTTTCAAAATAATAACGACAATTTTCCCTGACTCAACCATCCAATCCATGCAATTAATTAATCATAATCTGATTATAAAAGCCTGTTTCTTCAAGCTTGTTCCATCGCTTTCCAAACGAGAATTGCATCATGCATGGCTTTTACATCATGTGCACGAACAATGGATGCTCCTTGCTGAATACTCAGCAAATGCCCTGTAACGCTTCCTACCGCGCGTTGATCTGCTACTACACCCTTTAAAGCTTCACCAATAAAACGTTTACGAGAAAGACCCGATAAAATTGGATAACCCATATCACTAAGTCTCCAAAACTCTTTTAATAGTTTTAAATTCTGCTGAGCATTTTTTGCAAAACCAAATCCCGGATCAATAATAATATTATGCTTTTTCACACCAGCGGTTAGAGCCTCATTAATACGCTGCCGAAGCTCTTGCATTACATCCAACGTTACATCCGTATACTGATCTAGCTGATTCATTGTGGTGGGCTCACCACGCATATGCATGATCACTACAGGTATATCTAACTCTACTGCAGTTTTTAAAGCATTTGGTCGAGTAAGCGCACGTACATCATTCCAAATATGCGCGCCTGCTTCTTTCGCTGCACAGATAACATCTGGCTGACTTGTATCAATCGATAAAACCACATTATGTTTAGCTAAAGCTTCAACTACAGGAACAACTCGTCGTACCTCTTCTTCTACACTTACTTCTGATGCACCTGGTCGAGTAGATTCCCCGCCAACATCTATAATTGTGGCGCCTTGTTCAATCATATTTAATGCATACGCCACAGCTTGATCTAACTGATTATGCTTTCCACCATCACTAAAAGAGTCTGGTGTGACATTTAAAATGCCCATAACGTGAGGCTGTGATAAATCTAACTGAAGCTGTCCACATTGTAGAATTTGCTGAGGTAAAGGCATTAACTGCATGACAAGCTCCAATTTAATATTCGGCAACATTTTAACAAGTCTCTGCTCGATATACTGTTGATTTCTTTTCGGCTTTGTCTGAAATACGCGCATAAAAAAAGAGCCACATGATAGTGGCTCTTTTTTTTAACAGGTTTAGTTCATTGCTGGTAATGGTGGTGGTGTAGATGGACCATCTTTTGGTGGTTCAAATGCAGCCACTGGATTTTCAGCAATATAGACCTTAGGTGGTTGTGGTTCACGACCTTCCATAATGTCACGAATTTGATCACGATCAATGGTTTCCCACTCCATCAAAGCTTTTACCATTGCATGTGCAATATCCTTATTACCTTCTAAGATATTACGCGCAACTTTATATTGCTCATCAAGAATACGGCGTACTTCTTCGTCAACCAATTGTTGAGTTGCTTCAGAGATAGTACGACTACCTACATTTCCAAAGAAACCATTCTGGTTTTCGTCTTCGTAAACCATTACGCCCATTTTGTCAGACATACCGTACTTAGTAACCATTGCACGCGCCATTTTAGTAGCTCGCTCAAAGTCATTTGAAGCACCAGTAGATTGCTGTTGGATAAACACTTCTTCAGCAATACGACCACCAAACAAAATCGCAATTTCGTTTAGCATCTTGTCTTTATAATGGCTAATCTGGTCTTGTTCAGGTAACTGCCAAGTTACACCCAAAGCCCAACCACGTGGCATGATTGTTACTTTATGAACAGGATCTGTACCAGGCAAAATCTCTGCAACAATTGCATGACCAGCTTCATGATAAGCAGTAGCACGACGCTCTTCTTCACGTAGAACCATCGACTTACGCTCTGGACCCATGTAGATTTTGTCTTTTGCGTCTTCAAAGTCATGCATGTCAACAGTATTCTTATTACGACGTGCAGCAAATAATGCAGCTTCGTTAACAAGGTTTGCCAACTGTGCACCAGAGAAACCTGGTGTACCACGCGCTAAGACTTGCATGTCCACACCCGTGACTGAAGGTAACTTTTTCAAATGTACATTCAGAATTTGCTCACGACCACGAATATCTGGTAGACCAACCATTACTTGACGGTCAAAACGACCCGGACGCAATAATGCTTTATCAAGCACATCAGCACGGTTAGTTGCAGCAATAACAATTACGCCTTCATTACCTTCAAAACCGTCCATCTCTACAAGCATTTGGTTTAAGGTTTGTTCACGCTCATCATGACCACCACCTGTACCTGAACCACGATGACGACCCACTGCATCAATCTCATCAATAAAGATGATACATGGTGCGTGACGCTTCGCTTGCTCAAACATATCACGGACACGGGACGCACCCACACCCACGAACATTTCTACAAAGTCAGAACCTGAAATGCTGAAGAAAGGAACCTTGGCTTCACCAGCAATTGCTTTAGCTAATAACGTTTTACCAGTACCCGGCGGGCCAACCATAAGTACGCCACGAGGAATAGTAGCGCCCAAACGTTTGAATTTTGCAGGGTCTTTTAAGAAATCTACAATTTCAACAACTTCTTGTTTTGCTTCATCACAGCCGGCGACGTCAGAAAAATTGAGTTTAATCTGGTCTTCAGAAAGCATTTTTGCCTTTGATTTACCAAAACTCATCGGTCCATTCTTTCCGCCTGCACCACCACCCATGTTACGCATAAAGAACATGAATAACAAAATGATTAACAGTACAGGGAAACTAGCAATGAGAAGTTGCATCAAAATGCCTTGACGTTGTGGAGCTGTTCCCTCTACAACAACATTTTGTTTATTTAAGCTTGGCATAAGTTCAGTGTCTTCAACTTGCGGACGAACAGTTTCAAACTGTGATCCGTTAGTTTTTTCACCATTTATATTTAAACCGTCAATTGTGACTTGCTTAATTTGGCCACTATTCACCGCTGCAACGAAATCTGAATATTTCATCGCAGTAGGCTTATTGCGGTCACTGATATTACTGAAAATTAAAATCAGAACACCAAGTATTATTAGCCACAATACGGCATTCTTGAAGTAATCGCTCAAAGCTTTATTCCCATATCGATCTAATTTGATCATGCCCAATCTTGGCCGATCGTCATAAAAGCAGCAACTGTATTGCTTGCGGATAACCTAAAAGTACAAAATGCACAATTTTTAGGAGCTTGGCAAGTAAACTTTATTGCAATGCTTTCTTACGCCCTTGTCCAATCAAAAAAACCTCTTTAGACCGCGCCCGAGAAGCTGCTGGTTTTGCTGTCTTTAACACATCAAAACTATCAACTACTTGTTTACGAAACTCATCAAATCCTGTGCCCTGGAACACTTTAACAACAAATTGTCCATTAGGACCCAGAACCTTTTGAGCAAAATCTAAAGCCAATTCACATAAGTAAATCTGTCTAGGTTGATCAACGGCCCTATTACCTGATGTATTGGGGGCCATATCAGAAATTACAATGTCTACTTGTCGCCCATTTAAAATATTTAACAATTTTTCAAATACATCTTCTTCTCTAAAGTCGCCTTGTAAGAAAGTGACATCAGGCAAAGCATCCATAGGCAAAATGTCAGAAGCAACCACTAAACCTTTGCTACCAACGAGTTTCCCAGCGATTTGAGACCAACTACCAGGAGCCGCGCCTAAATCCACTACAGTCATGCCTGGCTTGATCAACTTATATTTTTCTTGGATTTCAAGAAGTTTATAGGCTGCTCGAGCACGATATCCTTCCTTTTGTGCTTTTTTTACAAAAGGATCGTCAAGATGTTCCCTCATCCATACACGACTACTTTTCGACAATTTCTGGTTTGTAATGCGTGTTGCCATAACTCACTAAATATCAAAAAAACTTCTGATCGTTCATTGTACGTGAAAATTACTCTCATTACAGTACGGATGTAGCGTAATCTCACTAAGTTTTACAGTTTTTTTCCAATAATGTTGATCGATTATTTATACAGTTTTTCGTACATCTGGATTTAAGTTTTTTGCTATACTAAGCCGTTTTTAAAATCAGGTATTTTTAATGGCCGCTTTATCTATCCATGAACGTAAACGTTTACGTCAAATTGGTCATGTGCTTAATCCAGTTGTCATGATTGGTGGACAAGGCTTAACAGACGCGGTAATCGAAGAAACACTTCGTGCTTTAAATGACCATGAGCTTATTAAAGTTAAGATTGCTGGTGAAGACCGTGAAGCGCGTACTGCAACAATTGACGCAATTGTAGAAGCGACAGGTGCTCAAGCTGTGCAAAAAATTGGTAAAATTGTTTTGCTTTACAAAAAAGCAGCTAAACAAAACCAGCATTTATCTAATCTTGTTCGTCACGCTCATCTAGCAAACTAATTTAATTTGACAAACTATGGCAAGTTACGAACTTTCAGCTTTTGATCGTTTTCAAGCTGTTTCCGTTGTTGGCGCAATTGAACAGCAAGCACCCTATACCTTAAATATCGGTTTTTGGATTCGCGATCCAAATCAACTTATTATCTGGCCTCAAGAAGTCGCGGCTCATCCTCGTCAAGATTTTTTGTGGGAAGAAACTTGTTTCGAAATTTTTGTTGGCGTGCATGGTGAAGATTATTATCGGGAAATTAATCTTTCCCCTTCTCAAGCATGGCAGTCATATCAGTTTGAAGAATATCGCTATCCAGAAAGTATACCTCCCCTTGCTGCTTACGATATTGAACTGAATCATCTCAAGCGTACTCACTATGGCTTAAATGTTAGTCTTGATTTAGGACAATTTATGCAACAGCATCGCTTGAAATGGGCAAACCTTTATTTAGGCTTGACTACAGTTTTAAAGACAAAAGAAGGTATGCAGTACTATGCAATGCAGCATAGTGGAAAAAGTGCAGATTTCCATAATAAACGTGACTGGTTACATCAGTTCTAAAAATAAAAAAGCGAGAAATTAATTCTCGCTTTTTTATAGCTGGATCAAAGCAGAGATCATTAATTGTCTCGTGCTTTATTCCAAGCTTCGACTGCATTACTTTTAGTACGCTTAATACTTTCACTTAGAGAATCTTTGTGTTTCAAAGAGATCTGGCTAATATCCCCCTTAAGCTCTTTGCTCACTTTCGTTAAATCTTCAATAAGTGCATTAATTTCTGCTTTCAAAGCATTTTTAAGGTCAGACAAGCCTTCTTGTGAAGTACTAAATTGAGCTTTAATCACATCCAGACGCTGTAGAATATCTTGTTTAATTTGAACAAATTGATTTTGAATGTTCTTATTTAATTCGTGAGTTTCAGCTTCAATTTTCTCTTGAGTCTCGCTTAAAACTTCTTTGACTTGTTCTTGAGTCTCAGTAATTGCCTCTTTTACCTGAGTTGTTGCTTCTGTAGCAACTTCTTTAACTTGCTCAGTTTTTTCGGCAACAGCTTCTTTTACCTGTGCAGTTTTAGCAGTTACTGTTTTTTTAGCCTTAGTTGTAGTAGCAGCTATGGTTTCTTTCACTTCATTAACCTCAGCTTTTACCGACTCAACTACCGCTTGAGCTTTTTCGCTCACATCTTTTGAAACTTCATTATTGCTCATACTATTTCCTCATATTGTTTATTTTTTAACTAGCAATACAATAAATCTAGTTCCAAGAATTCCCCTTCCAAATTGTTAGACAATTTATCAAAAGTATCTAATTCAGATAAGCGGATATTTTTTTGTAAAAAGCAAGCAATGAATTATATTTTTTAGCAGAAAAGAAATAGACTTTAGAGGGTTCCATGCGTATAATGCGCTGTTAAGTTACAAGCGGGCAGACCGATAGGGAGGGCATGTTTTATCCAAACATCGCCGATCTTTTTTGGGTCTACTCGCTTTTTTACAGCCGAAATTCAGGAGCTTTGGTTTGAGCATCCCCGCCATTTTAGCCCTCGCAGATGGAACGATCTTTAAAGGAACGTCAATCGGCGCACCGGGAAGTACGACTGGAGAAGTCGTTTTTAACACAGCCATGACAGGCTATCAAGAAATTTTGACTGACCCAAGTTATGCACAACAAATTGTGACATTAACTTACCCTCATATTGGTAACACTGGTTGCAACTCGGAAGACGTTGAATCTGGTCGTATCCATAAAGTATGGGCGAATGGTTTAATTATTCGTGACCTTCCACTACTACACAGTAATTTCCGTGCTGAGCAGTCGTTGAGTGAATATTTGCAAGCGCATAATGTTGTTGCTATCGCAGATATCGATACTCGTAAACTGACTCGTATTTTACGTCAGACTGGCGCTCAAAACGGATGTATCCTTGCTGGCGAAAATATTACAGAAGAAGAAGCAATTGCAAAAGCACGTGCTTTTGGTGGCTTAAACGGTTTAGACCTTGCAAAAGAATGTTGTGATCCAGCAGGTTTTGAATGGTCTGAAGGTTCATGGACCTTAGGCAAAGGCTTCTCTCAACCTGAATTAAAATACCATGTAGTTGCATACGATTACGGTGTCAAAACCAACATCTTGCGTATGCTTGCAGACCGCGGTTGCAAACTAACCGTTGTTCCTGCAGAAACTCCGGCTGAAAAAGTATTGGCACTTAATCCGGATGGCGTATTCCTCTCAAATGGTCCTGGCGATCCAGCTGCTTGTGATTACGCGATCGAATCTGTAAAAACTATTGTTGAAACCACAACATTACCTGTATTTGGTATCTGCTTAGGTCACCAAATTCTGGCACTCGCTTCTGGCGCAAAAACTGTAAAAATGAACCATGGTCACCACGGTGCTAACCATCCTGTACAAAATCTTGAAGATGGTACAGTGATGATTACTTCACAGAACCATGGTTTTGCTGTAGATGCAGAAACTTTACCGGCTAACTTAAAAGCAACGCATAAATCATTGTTCGATGGCACCCTACAAGGTATCCACCGTACAGACAAACCAGCTTTCAGCTTCCAAGGTCACCCTGAAGCAAGCCCTGGTCCACATGATTGTGCACCTTTGTTCGATCATTTCATCGAACTTATCGAAGCATCTAAACAGTAATTACGGAGCGAATAATGCCTAAACGTACGGATATTAAAAGCATCTTAATTATTGGTGCTGGCCCGATTGTGATTGGACAAGCATGTGAGTTTGACTACTCAGGTGCTCAAGCGTGTAAAGCACTTCGTGAAGAAGGCTATCGTGTTATTTTGGTTAACTCTAATCCAGCAACCATCATGACAGATCCTTCAATGGCTGATGCAACTTATATTGAGCCGATTACTTGGCAAACAGTTGCACAGATTATTGAAAAAGAACGTCCAGATGCAGTATTACCAACTATGGGTGGTCAAACTGCATTGAACTGTGCCCTCGCACTGGATGAGCACGGCGTTCTTGCTAAATATAATGTTGAATTAATTGGTGCAAGCAAAGAAGCGATTGAGAAAGCCGAAGATCGTAAACTCTTCGATATCGCTATGCGTAAAATTGGCTTGGAATGTCCAAAAGCTGCCATTGCTGAAACAATGGAAGAAGCTTTAACAATCCAGTCGCGCTTTGGTTTTCCTGTAATTATTCGTCCATCATTTACAATGGGTGGTTCGGGCGGTGGTATTGCATATAACCGCGAAGAATTCCTTGAAATTTGTGAACGTGGTTTTGACCTCTCTCCTACTCACCAGTTATTGATCGATGAATCTTTAATTGGTTGGAAAGAGTACGAAATGGAAGTTGTTCGTGACAAAAACGACAACTGTATTATCGTATGTGCTATCGAAAACTTCGATCCAATGGGCGTTCACACTGGTGACTCAATTACCGTTGCTCCTGCTCAGACATTAACAGACAAAGAATATCAATTGATGCGTAATGCTTCGGTTGCAGTTCTTCGTGAAATTGGTGTTGAAACAGGTGGTTCTAACGTTCAATTCGGTATTAACCCGAAAGATGGACGTATGGTTGTCATCGAGATGAACCCTCGTGTATCTCGTTCATCTGCTCTTGCTTCTAAAGCAACAGGTTTCCCAATCGCAAAAATCGCAGCAAAACTTGCTGTTGGTTATACCCTTGATGAATTGAAAAATGACATCACTGGTGGCGTGACTCCTGCAAGCTTCGAACCATCGATTGACTATGTTGTAACGAAGATTCCTCGTTTTAACTTCGAGAAATTCCCACAAGCAGAACCTGTATTAACCACTCAGATGAAATCTGTTGGTGAAGTAATGGCTATTGGCCGTAACTTCCAGGAATCTGTACAAAAAGCATTACGTGGTCTTGAAGTTGGTGTAAGCGGTTTTGATGAAAAAATCGAAGCTGGTGCAACAAATGCAAAAGAAACCATCTTAAAAGAGCTTAAAGTTCCAGGCCCTGAGCGTATCTGGTATGTAGCAGATGCTTTCCGTCATGGCTTCTCTTTAGATGAAGTGTTTGAAGCAACCAAAATTGACCGTTGGTTCCTCATTCAAATTCAAGACATCGTTAAAACTGAAGCTGAAGTAAAAGCTCTAGGTTTTGGTGACTTAAACGCTGACAATATCCGTGCTTTCAAACGCAAAGGTTTATCTGACCTGCGTATTGCTGACCTCATGGGTATTTCACAAAAGCAATTCCGTAAACAACGATGGAATTTGGGTGTTTATCCAGTTTACAAACGTGTTGATACATGTGCTGCCGAGTTTGAATCTGGTACTGCATACATGTATTCAACTTACGATGAAGAGTGTGAAGCAAACCCATCAAATCGTGACAAGATCATGGTGATTGGTGGTGGTCCAAACCGTATTGGTCAAGGTATCGAATTTGACTACTGCTGTGTACACGCGGCGCTTGCTATGCGTGAAGATGGTTATGAAACAATCATGGTTAACTGTAACCCTGAAACTGTTTCTACCGACTATGACACATCTGACCGTCTATACTTCGAACCTGTAACACTTGAAGATGTGCTTGAAATTGTACGTACAGAGAAGCCTAAAGGTGTAATCGTACAGTACGGTGGTCAAACTCCTCTTAAATTGGCACGTGCTTTAGAAGAAGCTGGTACACCAATTATTGGTACATCACCAGATGCAATTGACCGTGCAGAAGACCGTGAACGTTTCCAGCAAATGATCCAACGTTTACAGCTTCGTCAACCAAACAACAGCATTGTAAAATCTGCTGAAGAAGGTATCTCTGAAGCTGCAAAAGTAGGTTATCCGTTAGTTGTTCGCCCATCTTATGTATTAGGTGGTCGTGCAATGGAAATCGTGTATAACGAAGAAGAACTTAAACGTTACCTTCGTGAAGCAGTTCAGGCATCTAACGAAGCCCCTGTCCTTCTTGACCGCTTCCTAGATGATGCAACTGAAGTTGATGTTGACTGTGTATCTGACGGTAAAGACGTTGTGATCGGCGGTATTATGCAGCACATCGAACAAGCTGGTATTCACTCAGGTGACTCAGCATGTTCAATTCCTCCTTATTCTTTATCAAAAGAAATTCAGGATGAAATGCGTCGTCAAACTGTTGCGATGGCAAAAGAACTTGGTGTGGTTGGTTTGATGAATGTTCAGTTCGCAGTTAAAGGCGATGATGTTTACATTCTTGAAGTTAACCCACGTGCTTCACGTACAGTTCCATTCGTATCGAAATGTATTGGTGATTCTTTAGCAAAAGTAGCTGCACGTTGTATGGCTGGTCAATCACTTGAATCTCAAGGATTTACTAAAGAAATCATTCCAACACACTTTGCTGTGAAAGAAGCTGTTTTCCCATTCGCTAAATTCCAAGGCGTAGATCCAATGCTTGGACCTGAGATGAAATCTACAGGTGAAGTAATGGGCGTAGGTAAAACATTTGGTGAAGCATTCTATAAAGCTGTTTTAGGCTCAAATGAACGCTTACCAGGTTTACCAACTGAAGGCGAAGTAAAACATGCTTTCTTATCAGTACGTGAATCTGACAAGAAATATATTGCAGATATCGCTAAGAAATTAGCTGCATATGGCTTCAAGCTTATTGCAACAGGTGGTACATACCAAGTGCTTAAAGAAGCAGGTTTAGAATGTGAATCTGTGAATAAAGTAACTGAAGGTCGTCCACATATTGTTGACCGCTTGAAAAATGGTGAAATACACCTTATTGTCAATACCACTGAAGGTAAACAGGCTCAATATGACTCTGCAATGATTCGTCGTGCTGCCCTACAAGGCAAAGTGTATTACACAACGACTATCAATGGTGCAGAAGCTGTTTGCCAAGCCTTTGCTGTGAAATTGCCAATGGATGTATACCGCTTGCAAGATTTAACTGTAGGTTAATTTGTTACCGATAAGTCCCGTCACCTTATCGGTGGCGGGATTTTTTCATTTTTTTAACTGTGTTTTCTCAAATTAAGAGGGACCAAAATGCAACGCTATCCAATGACCCCTGAAGGTAAAATTGCCTTAGAGAAAGAATTACAACATTTAAAATCTGTTGAACGCCCACGTATTATCCAGGCGATTGCTGAAGCACGTGAGCACGGTGATTTAAAGGAAAATGCTGAATATCATGCTGCTCGTGAACAGCAAGGTTTCTGTGAAGGACGTATTCAGGATATCGAAGGTAAACTCGGTGCAGTTCAAGAAATTGATGTCAAAACACTTGAGCAAAATGGTCGTGTTGTATTTGGTGTGACTGTCACCATTGAAAATCTTGATACTGAAGAACGTAAGACTTATAAAATTGTAGGCGATGACGAAGCAGATTTTAAAATTAATAAAATCTCTGTGAACTCACCAATCGCACGTGGTCTTTTGAGTAAGAGTGAAGGCGATGAAGTAAAAATCGTGACTCCTCAAGGCGAAGTCGAATATGAAATCGTAAGTGTAGAATATCTCTAAGATAATACACAACTAACCCCTCTTTATGAGGGGTTTTTATTCAATACCATTGATATATTTTTGGGAAATCACAAATGGATACTTCTTTAATTAACACCCCAGTTCGTCATTGGTGTGAATTTGAGTTTATTTCCAAAACTGTTAAAAACCCAAATATCCATATTAAAGGTCATTATTCATATTATTCAGCCTATTGGGACCAAGGTTTTGAACGTTGTGTCGTACGTTATTTACATGACAAAGCCTCGACACCTGACAAACCGATTGACCAACTTTATATTGGTAATTTTGTTTGTTTTGGCGCTGAATGCGTAATTATGATGGGTGGTAACCAACTTCATAGACCAGACTGGATTTCGACTTTTCCTTTTGATACGCGTAGCTTTTTAGCTGCTGGTGACACTGTTATTTCTGATGGTTGCTGGATTGGTAGCCGGGCAATGATCATGCAAGGTGTCAAACTTGGTGAAGGTGCAGTGGTTGCAACTGGAGCTGTAGTAACTAAAGATGTTCCACCTTATGCAATTGTAGGTGGCGTGCCTGCGAAAATTATTAAATATCGCTTTCCTCAAGAACAAATCGATAAACTGCTTGCTTTAAAACTGTATGATTTAGATGAAAAGCAGATTCTAAAAATACGTGAATATTTGCAAACTGATGATATAGCTGCTTTATCTACACATATAGAAAATTTGCGAAATCTATAAAAGTTTATCTAGAAAAATTTATTGTTATAAAGTCACAAATGATTACGTGCTTGAATTTAAATCGTCAAAAAATAAGTATAAAGTATTGCATAAATAAACATCATTACAATAAGGAAAACACCCATGTTATATCAAGATATTCTTGTACCAATTGACGGTTCTGAAACTTCTATGATCGCCATGAAAGAGGCGATCAAACTGGGAAAAGCGCTAAATAGCAAAATTACGGTTGTACAAGTTATGGCACTTGACCCGTTTATTGCAGACGTATATGTAAAAACGGGTCAAACTAATGATTTGATTGAACGCACACGAACTTATTTGCTCGATATTTTAGAACAAGCAAAACAAAAATTTGCCGAAGAAGGCATTCCTGTTGAAACTAAACTGCTTGAAGGTTTTGTGGTGCATGAAGAAATTATTCAGGCTGCTCAAGACTTAAATGCAGATCTGATCGTGATGGGTTCACATGGTCGTACAGGTGTCCGAAAACTTGTACTGGGTAGCGTTGCACAAAAAGTCTTAGGCGAAAGTCATATTCCTGTTTTGATTGTTCGATAACTTCCATATTGCCTATTTTGTTAATTCTAATAATTTAGGCAATTATTTTTAAATAAATAGCCCTTAAGTCAATTTAAGGCTGCCAAACAAATTGCTTTAAGTTTACTTTGCCATTTAACAAATAGACGCCTTCAGCTTCCAGCTTTAACTGTTGAACATTTTCCCCCTTTTCATTAAATTTACTTAGGCTAATTTTGCCTTGAGAATTAATAACGCGATACCACGGAACTTGATGATCTGCTTCAAGATGTTTCAAAACATAGCCCACCAGCCTCGCATGTTTAGGTAACCCTGCCATACGAGCCACCTGCCCATAAGTTGCAACTTTTCCGTAAGGAATCAAAGCAATGACTTCTAAAATCTGCCGATGTAGTTCATACTGAGTTGTCAAAATGGACTCCATAAAAATTGACATTATTTATATCATATAAAAAAATCTGACTAAAATTAAATGTAATCCAAGGTAGGTTTGAGGGACATTTACATGAAAAAAACCATACTGGTAGTCACTGGAACTTTACTATGTGTTTCTTGTACTACTCGCCCCCCTATTCTTCCTTCAAGAGAAGTACCTAAAGTATCTATAGATGGCCGCCCTATTGTTCCAGTCACTTTCGTTTTTACCACTGATTCTCCGGAAGCTGTAAAGTTTGATAATTACCAACAAATGCGGAAAGAAATTAAAATATTAAATAAATATTATGTAGATGATAAAAACAATAAAATCTTTAAGTTCAAATTAAACCGTTATATCTCTTACGAAGATTTTTCAAAATTACATTGCGATTTAAAGCAGCAAATTAATCAGCCCTATCCTATTTCCCTCGAAACGATTCCGACAAGCATAAAGACCTGTTTTCCAAAACGCACAGCAAGTAAAGAAGTCATTATTTTTATTTACGATGCATACTCACCTAAATGGAAATTTGAAGACGTTACAAGCAGAGCTTTTCGCAACAATGGCGAACCCTTTATTTTATTAGACTGGAATCGTTTAAATTATAATATTCAAGCTGGTAGCGTGCATGAAATGGGACATGTATTTGGTCTAAAACATGTTTGCGCACCGAATGCTACAAAACGGACTCCAACAAATATTATGGCGAGTGCTGAATGTAAACGCGGTAGTGGTGGATTAAGGAATTTAGGCTTTACACCTGTACAACTTCAAACAATTTTATCGAATTATCAAAGTTATCCTTAACATATTTTAAAAACCAAGCTCTACATAAAAGCCTAATTCATCTTGAGCCAAACTATAATTTTCATGGGAAAGTAATGAAGTCATATAACTGCTGATCTTTGAAAAATCTTCCTCATTGACAGGATACGGCTGCCAAAATGTTTTCAAATTATTGGTATAGATCGGATATAAACGCAGGCGATCTTTTGACAAATCTAGCCGTGCTATACATCCATATGGTAGAGCATTGTGCTCTTCATATTCACCGTTACTATTAAAAACTGCATTGCCAATACCAAATACTACAGGCTTTTGATGAATAGGTTGAATAGGTTGAATAGTGTGCGCACCATGCCCAATAACAAGATCGGCCCCCGCTTGGGTTAAAATATTGGCGAGTTTATTTTGTTCTTTTGTAATAGGTTTAAAATCAACGCCCCAATGACAAATAACAATGACTTTATGGTGAGGATGAGCCAACTTATAACGGCTTATTTGTTCAATTAAAACTCCATTTAGACAGGCCACTCCACTCTTATGCGCTAAAGCGTAAAAATCATAATCTAAATAGGCTGTATCTCTGTGCCAATAGCCATTAAAAATAGCGTAATGCTTGTTATTAAAAGCGATTTCAAAGTAGCTATGGGCATCTTTTTGGTTCAATCCTGCGCCAATATAAGAAATATTGGCCTGATCAAATTGCTGTAATGTATAAGCTAATCCGCGATCACCATGATCTTTTAGATGATTATTGGCCAACACAACATGGTTAAGGTGAATATTCTTAAATTCTGCTAATGTTTTTTCAGCCTCAGCTTTAAGAATAAACGGCTTTTTACGCGCTAATGGTGACTGATCTTCTAAAGAAAATACTGCTTCAAAGTTAGCAATATTCAAGTCATTTTCACCTAAAAAGGCTTTTATTTTTTCGAATGAATAGCTGTATCCATATTGTTGTAGAGCATCTTTTTGCCCCTTAGACTTACGCTTTTCTGTATAGCTCTCCCCAAAATAAGTATCTCCAAAAATGTTGATCATGCCACTTTGAGTAGAGCAAACTTTAGGTTTTACGTTCTGCTCTTGAAAGCAGTGATAGTAAGGAACCAAATGTTCAATTCGATGAATATCATCTAAAAATGAAAAGAAACCGATGGTCTGGTTTTCTTCAAAAAACGTGAGATAAATTTTTCTAAACGAGTTAGAAAGATATAATACCGTTACAACTGATTGAGCCATTAATGGCGTCTGTGGATGATAAGACTTTCCTTTAAAAATAAGCTCTTTAATAAAGAAAACTTTTCTGATTTCAGCTGGATAGGTATAAATATTTTTGACTAATAAAAACAAATGTTTTAGCTGATTTCGTGTACCCTCTTTTTTAAAATTTAAGTGATAGATATCAGCTCTTTTTAATAAAGCTAAATATGCTTGCTCATTTGTACCGCAAAGCATATTGCTTAAAGCATTTTTTACATCTGCAGCTTGAGTAAAAATTAAGAACTGTAATAGTTCAATAAAGGTGTAATGTTCAGAAGGCTTTAAACCTAGATTTTGCTGACCTAGTTGCTCAGATAGCTGTTCAGGCATGACATAGACATCTTGAGCCTGTATATTTTTTTGCTGAAATTGCTCTAGAGCATAGTCAATAAGCAATAATGTTGAAATATCATCATCAAATTCGAATTGCCATAAAGTTTCATCAAAACTTGTAGTGCCGACATGTGCTAATAACTTGATCTCAACGGGTTGATATTTCATGGCTCATCACCCTTGTAATCTTTTACATAGGCGATATAACCCGACAAATTATGTTCTTGGTCATCAATCCTTACTCGAAAACGGTCATGTCGAATATAAAATGCATGCAAGATTTTATCTGGCCGTGCCATATACATGGCCATTTCCGGATAAAAAAATCCTGTAGTTTGAAAATCTGCTCTAAACTCAATTAGTTTTTGAAGCTCAGACATATAAGATTGCTCAAAAAGTGCTGTGCGTCCCTGCTCTTTTAAACGACTCACCATTTTATAAGCAGCCATTAACATCTCTAACAAAGTTGCATATGTTGTTTTTCGATTTCGAATAAAAATAAAATGTTTTAAATAATTATTTAGACCAAAAATAAAATATTTATCTTCTGGGCATATTTTAGTGAGTTCATTGGTACAATAACTTAACCAATGATCATGATATTTTTCATATCTTTTTTCAATAAAACATTCAAACATTAACTTAACTGTTTCTAATAATCTAGAATCTTGGTTAATTTGGTATAAACGTAATAAAGCTAAAGCAGCTTCCCCATCATAATAAATAATTCTAAATTTTTCTTTTAAATCATAGTTAGGATAATTTAATACATGAGTTGTTGAGCCATTTGAATCTACTAGCTTTAAAATACCATTTGCGAGTTTCTCTGCATATTTTTGATAATCAGTTTTTTGAGTAATTTCTTGATATTTTGTTAGCATTAAAATAGCTGCCGCATTGGCACCCAGTTTAATTTCCAATTCTCCTTCTTTACCATCAATCATAAAAGCGGTTGATGAATCTTTTTCTTTATAAAAGTTGGTCAGTGCATAGTGAATCGCGGCATGAATTTTAGGCCAATATTCAGGCTTATTTTGCACCTCAAATGTTTCTATTAAGGCATACGCCGAGGTACAGTGACGTACCGTATTATAGTTACGAATGTCCCGATCATAGGCAGAAAAATAACCATAAATAAATTTGCCATTTTCTTGAATCTGGCTATGCAGGAATACCGAATTTTGTTCAATTAGCCGCTGAAAATGCTGTTTCTTATTGTTTGATATTCCTCTAATACCATTTACATCAGAGCGACTCGCTAAATTAATGAATTGCCCATTTTCATAAAATCCTGCGTAGGTATCAAAAGTCCAAATGTCTTGCAACTCTTGTAGTTTAATCTGTAGTTTTGTAGCGTTATATTTTTGCTTAATTGCATAATTCAAATTGATTTCATCAAAGAAGTTCGGCTTGTCGTAGCTCAAGCCTCGAATAATTGCTTTTCCATAGATCTCTTGTTCAAGAAAAGCCACTGAACAGTGTTCATCAAAGCCAATGCCTTTACGGTAATGGTTGTTGTGAAATTGATGGTGGACCTGCTGCTCTATTTCCTTCCAAGCTTGTTTCGCTAAATTATATGCGATATCGATTTTTATATAATCAGCAAGTGGTGCCTGTGCAAACTGGTCATTAATAAAATCTAATAATTGTTTTTTAGCAGACTCTAAATCTGTTTTCTCACTGTGCCATACGCTACATCTTTGGTCTTTAGGGCCATAAGATAAAAATAAAATAATATCCTGTTTAAGACTCGGAACATGCTGAACAACTTGTTCTAACCAAAGGTTCAGTTGTCTTTGGAAGTTTAAAAATGCCGTCACTCGAATTCAGTCCCTGATTGTTTGTTGTTCTATAAAGTGCCAATCAAGCATCATATCATGCCCCTTCTAAAAGCAAAGTTAACGTATTGTTTAAACATAAAAAAAGAGCCCGAAGGCTCTTTTTTCTATAAGTCGATTGTCAGATTAGAAAATGATTTGACCATTGTTGATCAAGTCATTCAATGTGACTGGACCTGTGAGGTTAGTCAATTGAAGCAATGGTGTTTCAGTGTAAGTACCTTCAATAAGTACTCCACCATCACGGTCTACGCTGATTGTCGCAGTTTGCGTACCCGCATCGTAGCTTACTGACACATATTGACCGATTGTTAAGTTAGATTGAGAACCAATTAACAAGTTACTCAAGTCAATCTTATCAGCCTGATCATCAGTTGCAGTATTACCTACATGGAAGTCAGTCCATGTATCTACACCACCACCTGTTGTGTTACCACCAGTTGCGTTAGTGACACTTGCAGCTGTTAATGTGTTGTAGATCAAGGTATCAGAGCCATTACCAAGAGCAAATGTATCATTTGCCGCAGTACTTACTGCAAGGCTATTCAACTCTTGACTCAAGTTAATCGTCAATGAAGAAGGATATTCACTACCATCAATCACCGAAACTAACTTGTAATCAATCACATCAACTGTCGCATTAGCAGCACTGTCTAATGGTTTGTAGAAGTAAGAGCCATCATTGTATAGATACAATGTGCCTTCACCCGTATTCACTCCTTGACCAGCAGCTAGCTCATATGTGCCAGTTGTTGAGTTCAGTACATAGAGCTGAGTACCTTCTACGACATCATTAGTAAGTACGTTGCCAGTAATCCAGTCTGTTTGACCATCTGGTGTGTATTGGTCTAGATGAGTCGCTGTAGTTGTCACTACAGAGTCTAGAGTTACCACACCTAGTGAAAGCACACTTGATAAACTGAATACAACTCGATAAGTACCCGCCGTCAAATGTGGTACATCTGCCGAGAATGCCGGAGCACCGAGTACACCTGCCAAGGCAGTTGCAGAACCTGAATATGCAGTATCAACCCATGTTCCACCAACGAACTGCTGAATTGTATATCCAGTTGTTGGGAAAGCAGACAAGCTTAATGATGCAGTGTAGTTCAACTGTACATGTACATCGCTTACTGTATTAGCAGCAATCACAAATTGATCCGACGTTACCGTACTGCTGAGTACAGGAAGTGGAATTGGGAAACCAACCAAGTTACCGATGGTCACATTACCACTTACCACATCCACAAGTGGATCTACCACTGGTGACATACTGATCGTTGCATCATCTATATCAGCTGTTACAGCAGGTGTCGGAAGTGTAGCGTCTGCCGATGGATCTGCTGTATTCCAAGTTACATCAACATCTGGTGAACCCACTTGAACATGTAATGTGGCTGTATCAGTTCTACCAGTAACTGGGTCTGTGACTGTGTAAGTGAAGCTATCAACTTTACCTACATTCGCCATATTTGCAGTTGCTTGATAGCTATAGCTGCCGTCTGAATTGATAATCAAGCTGCCATATGCACCTACGATCGCTGTCGGAGTACCAACTACAACCGCCTCTGTATTACCATTTTCAGCTGTAACTGTAGTTACTACTGAAGTTGTCGTAATGTAGTCTGGTACATAGTTTGTACCGTAAACTGCCGAGTTATCATCAGCGAGTACATTACCAGTGACAGGATCAACAACTAGTACTGGAGGCTGAGTAATATCACCATGATTTAGTGTGATATCTGCTGTAACACTACCTAGAGCTGTTAGAAGTGTGTTGCTTTCCATGAACAATTCATAAGTACCAGCACTTAAGTTATCAATCTTGAATTGAACTTCCGAACCAAAGATACCTAACAAATCAATCACACCAGTATCAGAACTGTCAGCAACTACTGTACGAGTGCCGTCTGGATTTACTCGTGTTAATACCACATGTAAACCATCAATAACTGTTGCAACCGAACCGAAGTTCACTGCAATAATGGCATCAGTAAGGTTACCTGGGTCAACTGTAAATGTAGCTGTACCTTCTCTAGAACCGATAACGATTCCACCTACACCGAGTAACCAGTTATAGCTGATCGCATTATCAAGTACCTCAGTTGTTACTGGATACACCATGTCTATTTCAGCTGAAGCAACGTTATCCATCGCATCTACTGGAAGCGGACTAGTAATTACAGCTGGTTGAGATGGATCTGCATCGTTCCAAGTCATATCTACACTGTCACTATCGAGACGAACATAAAGTGTTGCCTCAGAAGTGTTACCTGTTACAGGATCAAGCAAGGTGTAGGTAAATTGATCTACCTGACCGAGGTTTGCCCCATTCACAGTTGGTGTATATGTGTAGTTACCATCTTGATCGATCACCAAGGTACCGTAAGTACCAACAATTGTTGCACCAGCTGTTGGATCAACAGCAATACCATTCACTTCAGAGATGACAGCACTGCTGCTTGCCGCATCAACTTCACCAGTGAGGCTTGCATCTTTGATGACATTACCAGAGATCGGTTCAACAGAGTAACCAGCCACGATGTATGGATTATAGACATCCATCGTACCAGTTAATGTTCCGCCTAAGCCTATGCCTAGCAAACCTTCATATCCGATAAATGCACGGTACTGACCAGCATCCAATCCTTCAAGCACGGCTGTTGGTGTACCGCCGATGAGTGATAGATCAATGAGAGAAGCTTCTGGATTAGTTCCACCAATAGATACCCATTCTCCTGTTGCTTCATCAAACTTCTGAACAACAATCGCATAATCACTGAGTAAATCGACAGTGAGTAAAGCATCGAATGTGAACGTTGCTGTACCTTCACGGTTTGGATCAACAGTAAATTCAATTGCCTCGTTACCAAGCAATTGTAAATCCAGACCAGCCAACGATACGGCTGCAAGGTAAGACGCATCTCCAAGAGCTACATCATCTGCAACAAGCAATGGCTCTGGGTTAATTTCTGCCGTTACTACATTGTCTACCGCTTTCACAGAGCTCAATTGAATATTGAGATTTGCTTGAGCAGTATCACCAGTCAGAGGATCAGTTAATGTGTAGACAAACACATCTGTTTGACCAACTCCAGCGGAATCTAAGTTAGGTGTGTAAGTGTATGTACCGTCTGGATCAATTACCAAAGTACCATACAACCCGTTAATCACTGTATCTACCGCTGTAACAGGCTGACCATTTACCGCTGTAACTACAGTCGTAGAAGTTACGATGTCTATTTCACCACTGGTATTGATATCAGTAATAACATTACCATCGGCAACTTCGGTGTAGTATCCACCTACTTGTGTCGTATCATAGACATCCATTGTACCTGTTAAGGTACCAAGTAAACCGATGCCTAGAAGACCGTTATAAGTCATGAATGCACGGTATTGACCTTCTTCTAATCCATCAATAACTACACTCGGAGTTCCACCTAGCAGAGTTAAATCTAGAATATCAGCTTCACCACCACCGTAAACAGAGGTCCAATCACCCGTTATTGGGTCTAGTTTTTGTAGTACCAATGAGTAATCGGATAAAACATCTGCACCAAGCAATGCACTATAGGTAAATGTCGCGTTGCCTTCTTGACCAGCACCCACTGTAAAATCAATTGCTTCAGAACCAAGCTGTAAATCAAGTCCAGCAAGTGAAACCAAGGCTAGGTAAGTTTCGCTACCTAAAGAGGCATCATCTTGTACAAGTAATGGTTGAGGAGCAAGTACGGCTGTATCAGTGTTATCAAAGGCCAAGATACTAGACGAACTAATTGTTACCGTACCAGTTGCAGGAATCGATACATTACCCGCAGGGTCTGTTGCAGTTACACTTACAGTATGTGGACCATCGATTAATGAAGGAAGTGTATTGTCCGCAAGCGTCCAAGTACCGTCACCGTTATTGGTCGCATTATAGTTCAAGCCATCAACAGTCACTACAACAGTCGCAGTAGGATCATCAATCGTACCAGTTAATGGTGGCGTATCATCATTAGTAGTTACATTTGTGAAGCCGACTACTGGCGCAATAATATCAACGATAAAGCCGTCTGTACCATCGAGTACATCACCTGTACCCAAGTTACCAGCAAGATCTGTATAAGTACCATTAGCCACACTAATGCTTGGTGCTGTGCCTGTACCATCTGGTGTGAACACTGCTGTCCAGGTGATGTTGTCAGTTGTAACCAATGCACTCAACGTACCGCCAATAAGAGTGATGTCATTTGCATCAAAACCTGTCACTGCTTCACTGAATGTGAAGCTAATATTCGCTGTTTCACCAGCTGCAAGAGCTAGGTCATCAGTCGTGATCGCAAGCGTTGGTGGAACAATATCTACCACAAAACCGTCTGTACCATCGAGTACATCACCTGTACCCAAGTTACCTGCAAGGTCTGTATAAGTATTATCAGCCACAGTAATACTTGGTGCCGTGCCTGTACCATCTGGTGTGAACACTGCTGTCCAAGTAATGTTGTCAGTCGTAGTCAATGCACCTAATGTACCGCCTACTAGGGTGATATCACTTGCATCAAAGCCTGTAACCGCTTCACTGAATGTGAAGCTAATGTTCGCTGTTTCACCAGCTGCAAGAGCTAGATCATCAGTCGTAATCGCAAGTGTTGGCGGAACAATGTCTACAACAAAGCCGTCTGTACCATCAAGTACATCGCCTGTACCCAAGTTACCTGCAAGGTCTGTGTAAGTATTATCAGCCACAGTAATGCTTGGTGCCGTGCCTGTGCCATCTGGTGTGAACACTGCTGTCCAAGTGATGTTGTCAGTCGTAGTCAATGCACCTAATGTACCGCCTACTAGGGTGATATCACTCACATCAAAGCCTGTAACCGCTTCACTGAATGTGAAGCTAATGTTCGCTGTTTCACCAGCCGCAAGAGCTAGGTCATCAGTCGTGATCGCAAGCGTTGGTGGAACGATGTCTACAACGAAGCCGTCTGTACCATCAAGTACATCGCCTGTACCGAGGTTGCCCACAGTATCTGTGTAGCTACCGTCAGCCACCGCAATGCTTGGTGCTGTGCCTGTGCCATCTGGTGTGAACACTGCTGTCCAGGTGATGTTGTCAGTCGTAGTCAGGCCAGTCAATGTACCGCCTACTACCGTGATGTC
>NZ_JBWKOW010000005.1:131276-280527 GCF_059416285.1 Acinetobacter sp. GW821-FHT09D10 | reverse complement strand
AAACCTCTTAGCGCTGATGGTAGTGTGGGGTTTCCCATGTGAGAGTAAGTCATCGCCAGCTCATTATTCAAACACCCCTGTCCAATAGGCCAGGGGTATTTTTTTATGCCTAAAGTAATGGGACCTGCGTAAGTATCAATTAATTAATAAAAATATCTAATCAATAAAATCCATTTATAACTGTCTACGAGCATGTTTTAAAGCAGTGCGAAGACCTTCTTCTAGAGTCGGGTGATAGAAAGGTTTCTCTAAAATGTCATTTAAGGTTAAACCTTCGCCTATTATCCAGCTTAATAGGTGAGCCATATGTTCTGTTGCTTCTGTAAATAACTCAGCACCCAGAAGCTTTTGACTTTCTTTATCTATATAAACCTCAATGCCTCCTTTATTTTTTCCAAGGACGATAGCTCTACCTTGTCGTTCATAAGAGGCTTCGCCAGTAATAAAGTCTATACCAGTTTCTTTTAGTTGTTTAGAACTTTGCCCAACGATCCCCATTTCTGGATCACTAAATACAATTCCTAATGGGGTAAGAGTCTTAATTGAATTGATTTGTGGATAGTCCAAACAGTTATGAACAACTTTTTTCCCCTCATGTGCTGCTTCGTGTTGTAATGGTGTTGAGGTATAAGCATCACCGACAATAAAAATTGGATAGGTCTCTAGTTGCTTGGTTTTTGCATTTATAGGTAATGACTTAATATCTTTAAAAGAATCATCAATATTTTCTAGTTTTAAAGTATCAAGCAAACTTGAACGGCCTGTTGCAACTAGAACATATTCAACTTTGAGAGTTTTCTCTTTTTCTTCAAGTTTATAATGTAATATGACCTCCTCAGAATTACACTTAACTTCACTTGGTAAAGTCTCGAATAGAATTTTTAACTCTTTCCCTAGCTCTTTTTGCGCAAGTTGTTGAAGTTTTGAGCTAGTCAGTATTCCAATTCGTTTACTGCGAGCAAATATAGTGGTCTCTACGCCCAAACGATGCAAGGCTTGTGCGATCTCGAGGGCAATCACACCACTACCAATGACGGCAATGGATTTAGGTAGTGTTTTTAATTCAAATATTTGATCTGTTGTTATAAGTCGATTACCGAGTTCTTGCTTCCATGTTTGATCATAATTAGGAGTTGAACCAACCGCCAGAATAAAACTTTTTGATTGGTACTGTTTCCCGTTAACTTTTACAGTCTGTGCATCAATAAAATGTGCTTTACCAGAAACTTTATGTTCAGCTGGCCATTGTTCTACATCTTTTAAAGTTGCCTGAGTAAAACGATCACGTAAAGTTTGTACGTGCTGCATAACTTGATCAGTATTAATTTTTGCAGATACATCTAAAGCAACCTCTTGAGCATTTTGAATGTCAAACATACGGTTTGCTGTAGAGATGAGGATTTTACTCGGCATACAGCCTACACGAGCGCAAGTGGTATCCCATGGCCCATCATTTATAATTAAAATATTATTGGTATGTTTAACAGCTTCTTTATATGCGCTAATACCGGCGGTACCTGCACCAATGATAATAATATCGAACATTATAAATTCCATTATCTATGAATTTTTCATTTAACAGGTTACACAATAAAACATAATGTAATTTATGTTTACAGAGTGTAGTGAATATGATTACACTAATAATATAAATAATTAAAAAATCTTATACCTTTAGGAAAGATTGGGGAAATGAAAAGTATGTATAAAAAACAACTTACCTTGAAGTTGTCGGCTATTGCTGTATCTATTATGTTAGCAAGTTGTGGTGGGGGAGGTGGAGATGGTTATTATCAAAATGGCTCATCAAATAGCAACTTATCATCTGGAAATAATAGCAGTTCTCAGCAAACAACTGCTTCAGCATTAAAGATAGAGCTTGATAAATTATCAGTTACGGCGACGAATGATACTTTAACAGTCACTGTCAGAGCTTTAGATAAAAATAAAGGTGGCGTTGTTGGTGCTAATGTTACTTTGGCATTAGTTGATCCAACAAATAATGTGTCTATAGAGGGAGTATCAACCCAAACTACAGATGCAGCAGGTAATGCTGTATACATTATAAAAACACCAAAAACATCAATTTCACTAAATGAGTTGGTGAAAAATGGTTTTAAATTAATTGCATCTACAAATAATGGTACGCTTACTCAAGAACAAACTGTAACAGTGACAGGCAGTAATAGTACTGTTGAAGCTGATACCACTAGCATTGTATTGTTTGATGCGACAAAAACTTCTCTAAATGTTAGAGGAGATCAGACAACAGTTACATTAACAGCTGTAGATGCAAATGGTTCAACTTTAGCAAACCAAGCGATCACGCTTAAAGTTAAAAATTCAGCCTCAAACGGTGTCAGATTTACACCGAATGCAACTCAAACAGATGCGAATGGACAGATCAGCTATACTTTATCTTTTAGTGAAAATCAAAGAAATTCCTCATATAATGCTGCACAATTTGTGACAGATGATCTTGTCCTAGAAGCTAACTTTGGTCAATCAACGAAAATTTATACTTATAAACTTGATGTTGTTAATTCTGATGTACCGGTAGCGGTGGGTGCAATTGCTGTAGCATATAACCCGACGACCATGGAAGACTCAAGCGATGGAGTCTATTACTATAAAAATATCTCAGTACAAGTGACTGATGTGGATGGTAAGCCAATAGCAAATCAAGATGTAACAATGGGTGTTAATGCTCTTGCCTATTATAAAGGGCGATTCGGTTTTGTTGATACTTCTAGTCCTGCTGATGGTAAATCAGATGAATATCTTCCTGTTATTAGAGCTGCATGTACTTCACCAGTTCAAGCTGTAAATGTTAATGGAGAAGTTATTAATCAATTAAAGCCACTTAAAGAAAATTCAACGGTCCAAGTTGTATCATATATTAATAGTGCAGGTACCGCTGCAACGAATAATAAATATACGACAGATACGAATGGCCGCTTTGATCTTAAGATTCAATATCCTAAAATTTATGCATCATGGTTAACTGTTCAGCTAACGGCTAAATCTACAGTTTCAGGAAGTTTAATCAGAGGATCTACATCTTTAACTTTAGGTTATTTAAGTAAAGATGTTAGTCTTATTGATCTTAATGGACCGAATATAGAAAGCCCATATGGACTAGATCCAAATTGTTCAAATGGTAATTAATGTAAAAAGAAGCAGCATTTAAGCTGCTTCTTTTTTAGATATGTGTACCCATAGTTACTCCAACTGTAGGCTTTACTTGCATTGATGAGCATGCTGTAAGAATTAAACAGGTTAAAAGAGCAAATATAAATTTATTCATGAAAATTAATAAATGATTCAAAAAGATTTAAATACTTTAGATCAATATTATTTTTAGTTCTGTTGAATTCGTGCAGAGATATGCAAAATAAGTTATCAAAAAACCCTACTTTAAAGAAGAAATAGGGTTTTATAAAATATTAATTTCTTAAAATTAATCGTCTAGCAAATCCATTTGTTTTGCTAACTGATATAGGTTGTTTGAACGGTTTCCTGTACGGCAGAACATAAGTACAGGTTTTGGTAACTCATTGTAATGATTTGCGAAAGTACGTACATCGAGTTCTGTAATCTGTCCAGCTACAACAGGTTGATAAACGTAGTCTAAGCCTACTTGACGTGCTGCTTCTTCAATTTGAGCACTTGTAGGTTGTTCTGGGCCGCCTTCCATATCTGGTCGATTATTAATAATCGATTTAAATCCTTTTTCTACAACTTGGCCAACATGCTCTGGACCAATTTGACCTGCGAAACCAACATTCTCTGACATTTCGTCACTCCAAAATTTAACAAAACCTCTTATGCTGTATCATAGCATTAAGCTTAACCTGAGATACAAGACACTCGTGTGTTGTTCTGACTGAGAAAGTTATGTCTTATAGCTAAGTTATAAATTTTAAAAATGATCATCAAGCTATTTTAAAATTGGTTATTCATATTCTATTTCAACGGAGCACATATGCACGCTTATACGGTTGAGCCTTTATATGTTCCATGTGGTCAGGAAACGATCGCAGCTGATTTTTATATTCCAAAAACAAATAAAAAATCTGCCGTAATTATTATGGCCCATGGTTTTGCTGCGTTGCGTCAATTTAAATTAATCCAATATGCTCAGCGGTTCGCTCAAGCAGGTTATGCTGTTATTCTGTTTGATTATCGCTATTGGGGTGGGAGCACTGGCAAGCCAAGAGAAATGGTCTCCATCAACTCACAGTTAGAAGATTGGAAGACAGTAATTCAATATGCTTCTACCTGTAAGCTTGTGGATAATCGAAGGATCGTGTTGTGGGGGACTTCATTAAGTGGGGGATATGCGCTAAGTCTGGCTTCTGAATTAAAAAATATTCAGGCAATTTTAGTACAAATTCCTTATGTCGATGGTGCTGAAACTGCCAAGCTTTATCCTTTGCAACGCTATCCTCAAGCATTGAAGTTATCGAGTCAGGATTATATGGGATCAAAAATGGGCCTTAATCCCAAAAGATTGCCTGTTGTCGATCAAAATAATTTATGTTTTATGCCTACAGCTGATAGTTATTATGGTTATTTATCGATTGTAAATCCTGACTATTATTGGAGTGGGGAAGTCCCAGCTCGTGTCTTTTTTAATTTGATGCGATACCGCCCAATTCAAGTTGTACGCCAGATTAATATTCCAGTTTTATTTATTGCGGCCCAAAAAGATTCACTTATTCCTATTGAGTCCAGTCGCGAAGCTGCCACAAATATTGCGCCTTTTGTGAGTTATCATGAGTGGGATATGAAACATTTTGATATTTATCACGGTTCATGGTTTGAAAAAGCAGTGATAACCCAATTAGAATTTTTACATCAGCATATAGGAGTGGTGTAAATGATTATTGTATGTGCATCGTGCGGTGCAAAAAACCGAGTTCCTGAAGAAAAACTTCCTGAGCAACCAAGCTGTGGGCAATGTCATCAGCCATTACTACCGCTTGCACCTATTGAGTTAAATGAGCAAAATTTTAGTAACTACATCACGAATAGTGATCTACCTATTCTCATCGACTTATGGGCAGAATGGTGCGGACCTTGTAAAATGATGGCACCACATTTTGCGCAGGTCGCAAAACAGAATCCAGGCGTTATTTTTGCCAAGATTAATACCGAAGAATCTCCTCGCTTGAGCCAAGCTTTTCATGTGAGAAGTATTCCGACACTTGTCTTAATGAACAAAACGACAGAGGTTGCGCGTATTAGCGGCGCATTACGTGCGCCTGAATTGCAGCAGTGGCTTGATCAACAACTTCAAACGAATTTCGGGAGCTAAGGTGTCAGAAGCTTATACCAAACCAGAAGGGGTTTTATCCTTACAAACGATTGCGATGCCAGCCGATACAAACTGGAGTGGTGATGTATTTGGTGGATGGATTGTGTCACAAATGGACTTGGCTGGAGCAATTCACGCAGAACGTTTCAGTCGTGGCCGTTGTGCTACGATTTCCATTAATCAAATGACCTTTTTGGTTCCGGTAAAGGTTGGCTTTGTCATTAGCTGCTATACCAAAATCTTAAAAGTTGGAAATACGTCTATTCAGATGCAAATTGAAGTTTGGGATAGTCATGATGACTCTCGTGAACCAATACGCATTACCGAAGGAGTCTTTACCTTTGTGGCAGTTGATGTAAAAGGTAATAAGCGTCAGATTCCTGAAGAAGCGAGACAAAAGTTTTTAGATACTCAATAAAACGTATAAAGCCTGAATATCAGTATTCAGGCTTTAATCTTTATTCAAAAAAAACTAGTTTTTAGAAATTAAAACATCGTATTTGTATTCTTACTTTGCTCTGGAATATTTTGTATCACATCCCAATGCTCTACGATTTTTCCATTTTCGACACGAAATATATCAATAATCGCTCTTCCTCGATCTTTTTCATTTTCGGTCGAATGGACATGTAAAACGACAAGATTACCTTCAGCAATCGCACGTTTAATCTCATTTTTAGCTTGTGGATTTTTTTGGAATTTTTCAGTGAAGAAATTAACGAAAGGTGCTTTCCCATCTGGCACATTAGGATTGTGCTGAATGTATTGTTGACCAATATAACGGTCTGCATATTCTTTGACTTTATGTTGTAAAAAGACGCCTTCATAAAAGTCGATCACTATTTTTTTATTTTGAGCACTTACTTTATCTAGAGCTTCAGATTTGGTCGAAGTTATTTTACTGATTTTAAGATTAGGTTCAGTCGCATGAGTCGTTATTGTTGTAAATATTAAGCTGGTAAATAAGGAGGAAATAATAAGAGTTTTTTTCATTCTCGACCTCAAGATACAAAAAATAATTTTTATATCTTGAGGCAAATAAAAATCTAACAGTACTTTAGATTCGTTATTATTTCTTACGTTTAGGTAACCATGCCCACAGCATTTGGCAATGGATTGGTTCATTGCCTGCATCATCAATCACAGTAACTGGAATTACAAGTTCACCTTTCTCATTATCTGCAATAAACTTTTGCTGTTCAGCAGATAACGTCGCTGTAGCAGTCAAACCGCCTTCAACCACTTTTAAATAATCAACATGCAATGATTTGATTAATAAAATGCGGTTATCAGGAATGTGTAAACCCGTTAGGAAACCAGTTGCAGTTTCTGCTAAAAGAGCCATAGCAGCAGCATGGACTCCTTTAATATGATTCTGCATATTTTTTTGGTTTTCTAAACGGACAGTAACGTGGTTTGAGTCTACTTCCAGATAGCGAATATTTGCTGTACCCACCATTGGCACGATACGACCAAATGCCTTGCTCCAAAGAGTACTCCGAATACCTTTAGGGAATTTTGAAGTCGCTTTTACCAGTTTTGATAGACGATTGGATTGAGACATGGAATTACCTTAGCTTTAAATGTCACGACAAGAGATTAATCTTTAAAGTTATTAAACTGTAATGGCACACCAAATTGTTGTTCACGTAAAAAATTCATCACTTGTTGTAAAGTGTCGCGCTTTTTATCCGTTACACGAATTTTGTCACCTTGAATAGAAGATTGCACTTTAACGCCACTTTCTTTAATGGCTTTATTAATTTTTTTTGCAGTATCTGAGTCAAGACCGTCTTTCAGTTTAATGACCTGTACAAAATTTTTGCCTGAAGCAGCAGCTTTTTGCGGGTCTAGAGCTTGTACATCAATTTTACGTTTGTAAAAATGATTTTCTAACATGTTGTAAACTTGTTCACACTGGAAATCGCTTTCGGTACTGATTTTAATTTCTTTATTTTTTTCGTTTATTTCGACTGAAACATCATGACCACGAAAGTCAAAACGTGTTGCAATCTCTTTTTGTGTGTTCTGTACAGCATGATTAACTTCAAAAATCTCTAATTCAGAGACAATATCGAAAGAAGGCATAGTTTAGACCTTTACAAAGGGAAAGAATATTTGAGATGCTAAGAGGGTTTTCTTCATTTGCCAAGTGTTGTTTACATCAAAGGAGTGCACAATGATCCGTAAACAAGAAATTACAACATTTGAATTCCCAGAAAATGCTGTTATCTGGGATGTCCGTGATACAAATGCTTATGCAGAAGGGCATGTTAAAGGTGCGGTAAATCGCCCGATTAATGATTTGAATGCTGATATTTTGAACCAGGTCTCTGCGGGTCAGCCGATTTATATTTTATGTGGTGGTGGTAGCAAAGCTCCTCGTGCAGCTGAGACACTAGAAGGATTCGATGCCTCGCGTGAATATGTCGTGCTGATGGGGGGGACACGTGCAGCTCGTGATGCCGGCTTGCCTCTAGAGCAGGGCGCATAAAAAAAAGCACCTTCGGGTGCTTTTTTATGGAATTGAATTATTGTGGTTTGAAATAAGGCTTTTTAGGTTTTACTTTTTTTTGGAATCGTTGCGGATTCAATTTTTGTAATAAGCGGTCCGGTACTGGGCAAGCTTCTTCTAACATTTGGGCAACTAAGATCTCACTGCATAGCGGAGCAAATAAGAAGCCCTTAGAACCAAGACCAGCAAAAGTAGCAATTCGGCTATTCTCCTGCATTTTTCCAACGAGAGGAAAATAATCTAAGCTTTGTGCGCGGATAGATGCTCGACCTTGCCAAGTAGTTGTAGAAGGCAATTGTTGTGCATATTCAGGGAATACGCTGTGGATTAATTCAAAGTTATGCACATGGTCTTCTGGCACTACTTCTTGATCCTCACGATTTGGGTAGAAAGACGCACCTAAAATCATCTGTGATGCATTAAGTTGCATACAGTAGCCGCCATAGCTATAAGCTTCCTGTAAAGGCAGGGGAGCAAAAGTATTGTCAACCCAGCTTACTTGCCCACGTATTGGTTTTAACTGCGGATAGCTTTCAAAAAAAGTCGCGCTTTGACGTGCACAGCATACGATCACATGGTCGCTTTCATCGATAGTTTTATTCTCGCTTATGATTTGTACTTTATTTTCACAAGATACAAGCTCTGTAATATTGAGAATTTTTAAATCGATCAAAGGATGTTGCAAAATTTCATCACGTAGTTGATGTGGTGAAACAGAACCCGCGTCGGTAAGTACAACACTAGAATATGCGGTTTCAAGTGAGTTGATTGAGTGGGTAACAATCTGAGCTGGATATTGATTTACAAGATCGAGAAGTTCATCAGCATTTTTTAAGGCGATTTGTTGTATTTTTAGTGGACGAAATGCTTGAAAATTTTTATAAAAATTCAAGGCATGTTGCCAACTTAAAGTCATTAGATGTTCATGACTTTGCTCAATTGGACATAGTTTTGGATTAAGCAGGGCTAAAGGGTTTCCAGAAGCGCCAGATAATGCCTCTGTTCGCTCATATAGGGTGACTTGATGTCCACGTGCTGCAAATGCCCATGCTGTAGTTAAACCTGCTATACCGGCTCCAATAATCGCAATATGCTGTTGTCCCTTACCCAATGAGTGAACTAGGTCTAATGGGGAGGACTCATCATCAGATTGAGGTGGGTTCCAGATCGCTTTGAGCATTTCCCTCTTATGCCGAAAACCACGTGGACGAGAAATATTAATTCCATGCGCTTTTAGCCCACGTTTTAAAACACCAGCGACACTAAAAGAGGAAAATGTACTGCCATAGTCAGAAAGACGGACAATATGGTTTAAAACGTTTTGTTCCCACATGTCTGGATTGCAAGAGGGTGCAAAGCCATCTAAAAACCAAGCATTTACTGCTTTAGTTTTAGCCATGCTTGGGAAAATATCTTGTGCATCTCCTAGCCATAAGTCGATGCTAAAACGTTCTTTGGGAAAAGTTAAACGATGACATCCAGCAATAGGTAGCGGATATTGTTCAATTAACTGGTCTGCAAGTGGTTTAAGCTCATCCCAGACATTTAAAGCACGAATAAGGTCGGCTTTACTTAATGGAAATTTCTCAACACTAATGGCGTGTAAATGGCTTTGATTATCAGGACGGACTTGTTGCCAAAGTTGCCAGAGTGCAAGAATGTTTAAACCCGTACCAAAACCGGTTTCTCCTACACTAAAATATTCAAAATCTTTTAGATTGGCTAAGCGTTCTGATAAGTCGTTACCATTTAGAAAAACATGCCGTGTTTCAAGTAGGCCATTATCTTTAGAGAAATAGACATCACCAAATTGTTTGGAAATGGGAACCTCGATACCATCGATTAATTCCCAGTCCAGTTCTGCTGTTTGTATACCGTTTGATACGTTCATTTAGTTTAATAGATCGCTTGGATTTACCACTGGCGTCGACGTTTTGTATGAATATAACTAGAGATAAAGAAACCTAGTAATACGCCACCCGCTAAGGTAACCGCGCCATATAAAAACATTTGCGCACTACGTTCGCTTTGTAAGACTTGAACCTGAACAGAGAGGCTATCATTTTTTAACTGTAACTCTTGGTTCTGGGCGAGTGCTTCAAGATTGGCATGTTCTAACTGTTTTAAACGAGATGCCTGATCTTGAACTAAAGCTTTGATTTTCGCATCTTGCTGTTGTTTATTCTTTGCAAGTTGCTCAGCCGTGAGTGGTTTTGTTGCGGTCGACGCCGTTGTAGCAGCTGTTGGAACTGGCTGATTCGCAGCCTGAGTTGAAGGCGCACTTGGAGGAGTCGTTGCTGGTGTGGCAGCAGGTTCAACTGCACTAGCAGTTGAACAAATCAAACACAAGCCGAGAAAGCTTTTGATTGCAGGGTGCATATGATTACCCTTTTGGAAATGCTTTATTAAACGGTTTTACATTAATATGAGCGTAAATGCCTTCTTTGAGAAATGGTTCTTCTTTTAACCATTCGTCTAATGCTTCGCGACTGTCGAATTCAACAATCATGGTGCTGCCATAAAAACCTGCTTGAGGATCATTCGGGTCTTTTGGCATAGCTCCCGCTGTAACAAGGCGGCCTTCATCATCAAGTTTTTGCAAACGTTCGATATGCTGAGGGCGTACTGCCAAGCGTTTTTCTAAAGTTCCTTCGTTATCGGTACAGCTTAGAACAAAAAAAGGCATGTAATCGTATCTCTGTAATCAATCAGGAATCATTTTAAGCTTCAGGTGACTTAAAATGTTTACGTAAAATAATGAACTGAATAATGATAAATGAAAACATGACAATCATGTCACCAAATGCAGTGAATTCACCCCAATATTTTCCGCCGTGAAATAAAAATGCGAAGAAGATATGTAAACAAGACATCACCACAAACATGACTGCCCAAGCGAAATTTAGATTTTTCCAACCTTTTTCACTTAACTCTAAAATAGGGTCAAATAGACGTCGTATGAGTGGCTTACGATCTTTACCAAACCAAGGTGAAACTAAGAATGCACCTGCAAAAACCAAATTCAAAATTGCAGCTTTCAGACGAATATAGAAATCATCACTTAACATGAGGGTGATGCCACCAAAAATGACAGTCATAAACAATACAAACCACTGCTGTTTATCTAGACGGAATTTTTGGAAAACAAATAGGGCACCATATACCACAAGCATTGAAATAATTAAGCCAGTAGTCGCTACAAGAATATTATTATTATCGGCACCACCAGCAGACCCGATCAGTTTAAGTAAAGGATGCTGTGTGTCGGTTGGATCAACTGTTTTATATAAATAAAAGAAAATAATTAATGGAACAAAGTCCAGAAGTGCTTTCATGTTAGAGTATCTGATCAGGTTTGGTGAATGGCATAGTATAAAAGATGCAAGGCATAGATTTACATACACATAGCAATATTTCTGATGGAACTTTGTCTCCGGAATTATTGGTGCAAGCTGCTATAGATGTGAATTTGCATACTTTGGCTTTAACTGACCACGATACAATGGATGGGTTGCAGCGAGCTAGAGTTGCTGCACAAGGTCATGATTTAAAAATCATTTCTGGTACAGAGATTTCAAGTCAGTGGTCACGTCCAACAACGAAGAAGAGTTATGGCGTACATATTGTTGCTTTAAACATGCAAAATGAAGCACCAATTTTAGAAGCATTAGAACAACAAAAAAGAGTACGAGCGCAAAGAGCTAAAGTAATTTGCGATTTATTAGAAAAATGTATTGGTTTTCAGATTTATGAGGATGTTCTTGCCAAAGTAGAAAATCAGGCAGACCGCATCACCAGAACACACATTGCTAAAACGCTGGTCGAGAAAAAAGTTGTAACCCGTCCTCAACAAGCGTTTGATCGTTTCTTAAAAGAGGGAAGACGTGCTTTTGTAAAGTTTGAAGGATTAGGGTTGAAAGAAACAATTGACATGATTCACGAAAGTAAAGGGTTGGCAGTTTTAGCACATCCGACTCGTTATGATTTATCTGCAACTAACGTTCGATATTTAATTGAATTGTTCGCAACTTCAGGTGGAGATGCAATTGAGTTACCTCCACCGATGGAAACTTTATCTACTCGCCAGATGATTGATCGGATGATTGAGCAATATCAATTAGCTGTATCGATTGGCAGTGATTTTCATGGTGAAAATATGCCATGGATTAAACTGGGAAATACACCTAAGCCAACGGCTAATCAGCAAGGTGTTTGGGAACGTTTTCTCTAAGCCATTACAACAAGTTATTATCTTGAGCTTGAATTGGTGGTGGGGTAGGTTTGCCCAAAGTTCCTAAAAGTTCAATTTCGATACTACGAACCATGGCGTCTAAAGGTAAATCATTACTTTGAGTACCGAAAGGCTCTTCAATTTCCGAGCTGAGTGCATCAAGTCCTAAAAATGTATATGCCAAAATTCCAACCAGTAAAGGTGTTGCTAACCCAAGCAATGAACCAAGACTGAATGGCAACATAAAACAGAAAAAATAGACAGTGCGATTGAGCAAAACTGAATAGGCAAATGGAATGGGCGTATTGGCGATTCGGTCACAGCCAGTTTGTACGACACTTAAATCTGCAACATTTCTATTCATCTGTGCATAGATGATGTCTGAGATTTCTCCTTCTTTAAGCGCTTGCAATAATTCCCAGTGAATGAGGCTAAGTGTGTATTGAGGGGCATTATTTTGCTGATAGAGTTGGGTGAGTGCTTGCTGGCTCATACCGCTGGTTTGTATGAGCTCAGTTGGGTTCGCCGTCTGACGACGTAAACGATCACGTAACACGTTAGCAAAAACAATCACATGCTGAATAACACGTTCACGGCGGGCTTGAGTCAAAATTCGGCAGTCGCGGTCAAAATGGCGTGAAGTTGCAATTAAAACACCCCATAATTTTCGGGCTTCCCACCAACGGTCATAACATGCAGTATTTTTAAATCCTAAGAAAATAGAAAGTACGACGCCAATAAGAGTAAAGCCAACCAAAGGAATCTCGGGAAAGCGATAAAGATTGATATATTCAACGCCCCCAATGACCGCCGAAATCAGCATAACGACCCCGAGAGAGGGTAAAATTTTGGGTAAAATTGTCCCTCGCCAAGAGAATAATACTTTGAAAATACTAGGCTGCTCACGAACAATCATTTTATTTTTAACGTCACTATTTTTGCTTTGATCTTCTAGGCTTAGTGCCCCTTTGTCAATATCATTGAACTGATATTATTGTTGGGTTGAGCAGTTGTTGTTCAGCAAATGAAAAGCTTCCTTCTGGTGAGATAATAAAATGATCCAAGAGGCGTATTTCGACAAGCTGACAGGCATGTTCCAGTTGCTGAGTTAAGGCAATATCTTCGGCAGAAGGCTGCGCTGAACCAAATGGATGATTGTGTGCAATGACCAGTTGGCAAGCATGTTGCTGTAGAGCGTAGCGTAAGGTTTGATTGACTGAAACCGCACAATGTTGAACTGACCCAAAAAATAACTTTTTAAAATGGAGCTTTCTTAATTCTGGATCTAGACACAGCACTGCAAAGACTTCTTGTTTCTCGCCTTTTAATTCGTAGCGCAAATAATCCAAAACTAAATCAGAAGTGTGGAGACTAAGATTGTTTTGCTCAAAGTGATGATCGAGATAACGCCGTCCGAGTTCTTTGACTGCTAGTAATTGTGAATATTTCGTTGCTCCAATTCCATTAAATTGAGTTAATTCACTTAACGATGAATCAAATACTGCATTTAGGCTACCAAAGTGCTGAATGAGTAAACGTGATAGTTCGACTGCTGAATGTTGTCGTGAACCTGATCGAAGAAAAATCGCCAGTAGCTCTGCATCAGAGAGACTTTGCGGACCTTGTTGTAATAACCGTTCTCTTGGCCGTTCTTGTTCGGGCCAATTTTTAATAGAAGTATTCATATTCCCCAGCGTAATTCGCTTAAAATTTTATTTTGTTTGCCCAATCAATCTTGGGTCTGCGCGTATTTAATGCTATTGTGAGCGCCACTGCAACAGTAAGGTATCCTGTTCGTGAGCTTTGATCTAAGTGTTATTCCTCATAAAAACATTGTTTTAGCTGTTACTGGCGGAATTGCTGCCTATAAAAGTGCCATTTTAGTCCGTCGCCTTAAAGATTATGGCTTTGACGTACGTGTGGTCATGACACATGGTGCCCAGGCATTTATTACCCCACTAACTTTTCAGGCTCTTTCTGGTAATCCCGTTCATACTGAACTTTTAGACCCTGCGGCTGAAGCTGGGATGGGACATATTGAATTAGCACGTTGGGCTGATTTATTACTGGTTGCGCCTGCAAGTTGCGATACTTTGGCAAAATTTGCACATGGTTTAGCAGATGACTTGCTCAGTACAGTGTTTTTGGCAACAAAATCTCCGGTGTGGGTTGCACCTGCCATGAACCAGCAAATGTGGGCAGCCAAAGCAACGCAACGAAATTTACAAACCTTAGTCGAAGATGGCGTGCATGTGATTATGCCGGATGCGGGTGAGCAAGCGTGTGGTGATGTCGGTTTAGGCCGTATGCCAGAACCAGAAGAAATTGCAAGGCAAGTCGCTGGCTATTTCCATCAGGCTCAACGTGCAATCGCTGAAAAATTTGGGCTGTTGGCTGGAAAGCGAGTTGTTATTACTGCTGGGCCAACGCGTGAAGCGATTGACCCTGTTCGTTATATCTCGAATCATAGTACCGGTAAAATGGGCTTTGCTTTAGCTGCTGCTTGTTACGCTGCTGGTGCGCAAGTGACTCTGATTGCTGGACCTGTAAGTTTAGATACACCGAATGGTGTGAAAAGAGTAAATGTTGCCTCAGCACGACAAATGTTAGATATCAGTATGGATTCGTTAGAAACAGGCTGTGATATCTTCATTGCAACTGCCGCAGTCGCAGACTATCGCGTAGCAGAAGTTGCGGAGCATAAAATTAAGAAGGCAGGGGATGAGTTGAATGTTTCCCTTGTGAAAAATCCAGATATTGTGGCAACCATTGCGGGTCAGGAAAAACGTCCATTTATGGTGGGCTTTGCAGCCGAA
Source organism: Acinetobacter sp. GW821-FHT09D10 (assembly GCF_059416285.1). Taxonomy (NCBI): domain Bacteria; kingdom Pseudomonadati; phylum Pseudomonadota; class Gammaproteobacteria; order Moraxellales; family Moraxellaceae; genus Acinetobacter; species Acinetobacter sp. GW821-FHT09D10. Next base: position 265,645 of record NZ_JBWKOW010000005.1, on the reverse strand, counting down.
ACACAAAATGTTGAAGAATATGCGGCAGGAAAACTAGTCGCTAAAAAACTAGATATGATTGCATGCAACGATGTGTCACGTGCAGATATTGGTTTTGCTTCTGATGAAAATGCCATGACGGTTTTCTTCGCTGAAAACTATCACATGAAAAAGCGTGAGTTAGAGAAAGCCTCTAAACAAGAAATTTCTCAACAGTTGGTTGAAGCAATTTCGGATGCATTGCGCCGTAAATAATTTTTTCTATATAAAAAAAACCGCGAATGAATCGCGGTTTTTTTTATATGTCTTACTTTAGACAACTTAAGGAATTTCATCCTCAAATTCAGGTTTAACCTGAACGATGAAGTCCTGACGGTTAAGACCACGCCATAAGGCAAAAGCTGTACCGATATAAATTGAAGAGTAAGTACCTACAAAGACACCAACAAACATTGCAACAGCGAACCAGTGTAGACCATCACCACCTAAGAACATCATTGCTAGAACGACAAGCAATAAGGTCATTGATGTATGAATGGTACGACGTAAAGTTTCGGTTAAAGCAATATCGATGATTTCACGAGGAGTCGCTCCGCGAATTTTACGGAAATTTTCACGGATACGGTCTGACACTACAATGTTATCGTTAAGCGAGAAACCAATAACAGCAAGTACCGCAGCTAAAACTGTAAGGTCAAATGGCCACTGGAATAATGCAAAAGCACCAATAATAATGATGATGTCGTGGAATAAAGACATCACGGCACCCATCGCGAGTTTGAACTCGAAACGGATAGTCACGTAAATCAACATTAAGATAAGTGCAAGTGCAACCGCACCAGCAGAGCGAACATAAAGCTCGTTACCAACTTGACCACCTACAGAGTCCACTTTGTGAACTTCTGCGGCATTGTTTGGCAACTGTACAGCCTTAGTAATCGCGTTATTAAGGTCTTCAACCTTAACTTCTTGTACAGGCATGCGCACAAGTAAGTCTTTATTACTACCAAGTGTTTGTACTACAGCATCTTTAAAGCCAGCTTTGTCGAGTGCCTGAATAACTTCAGACTGATTTGCTGGTTGAGCGTAGTTAAGCTCAGCTGAAACACCACCAGTAAAGTCCAAACCGAGGTTAAGACCTTTAGTTACAATAAAGAAAATACTCGCTAACGTAATAAGGATCGAGAAGATTGCCGCAGGTTTAGCAATCTTCATGAACGGGATGATTTTTGCATCATCCGGACGTCCATATTGTTTTGAATCTTGTTGAGTCACTTTAGTCATCATCGATCTCCTTAAATGCTCAACTTTTTCAAATTACGGCGTTTACCATAAATGATTTGTACAATTGCGCGAGTCACTGTAATTGCAGTAAACATCGAACACACGATACCAATCATTAATGTTACGGCGAAACCTTTGATCGGGCCTGTACCAATTGCAAACAAAATGAATGCAACGAGGAACGTCGTTAAGTTCGAGTCAAAAATGGTGTTGTAGGCTCGATCATAACCGGCCACAATGGCCTGTTTGGGCGATGCACCCCAGAGCATTTCTTCTCGAATACGCTCACATATCAATACGTTCGCATCGACGGCCATACCAATAGTAATAACGATACCCGCAATACCTGGTAAGGTGAGGGAAGCCCCAATCCATGACATAACCGTTAAAATCATTGCCAAGTTAACAACGAGTGCAAAGTTAGCGATTAAACCGAATAGACGGAAGAAAACCACCATCCAGATTGCAACAAGCAAGAAGCCGATTTGAGTTGATAATACGCCCTTATCAATGTTTTCTTGACCAAGGCTTGGACCAACTACACGTTCTTCAACAAAATACATTGGCGCAGCCAAAGCACCTGCACGTAGCATTAATGCAAGTTCTGATGCTTCTTGAGGAGAACTTAAACCGGTAATACGGAAAGTTGAACCTAAAACGGCCTGAACTGTTGCAGCATTGATGACTACAGATTCAGTGTATGGAGTACGAACTTCTGTTTGTGCACCAGTTTTAGGATCTGTGACATAAGTAATTTTTTGCTTATTTTCGATGAACAATACCGCCATGCGTTTACCAACAGCATTACGAGTTGCATCGGACATAAGCTTACCGCCAGCACTGTCGAGAGTAATATTTACTTCGGCACCACCAGAGTCTTGGCTAAAGCCAGAACTTGCATTTTGAACACGCTCACCCGTCAAGATACGGTTACGTTGCAACAAAAGTTGACGACCGCTATCTAAAGACTCATAAGCAAAAACTTCTGTGCCCGGAGGTAAAGGTTGACCATTATATTTACCTGTATATGGGTCAATATATTGATCATTTGCGTCAGAAACCAAACGGAATTCGAGGTTTGCAGTACGGCCTAAAACACGTTTCGCTTCAGCTGTATCTTGAACGCCCGGTAATTCAACGACAATACGGTTGCTACCCTGACTTTGTACCAATGCTTCTGCAACACCAAGTTCGTTAATACGATTACGTAATGTTGTTAAGTTTTGATTCACCGCATATGACTGAATTTCTTGGCGACGTACATCAGTATAAGAAAGCTTTAAAGTAGAACCTGTAGAGCTTGTTAATGCCTGTTGGGTATATTCATTCCCATTACGACGTAAAAAATCCATTGCTGCATCACGGTCAGCATTGTCAGCAAATTGAACAGTGATCACATTATTAGTTAATGCAAGACTATTAAATTTGATCTTGTTTTCACGGAACTGACGACGCAAATCGGTGGCAGAGGTTTCCATACGTTGGGCAACGGCTTTGTCCATATCTACTTCAAGCAAGAAGTGGACACCACCACGTAAGTCCAAACCAAGTTTCATTGGTTTAGCCCCAATCTTTTGCAACCATTCCGGTGTGGTTGGTGCAAGGTTTAGGGCGACAACATATTGATCACCTAAGTCACGGCGTAATACTTCTTTTGCTTTCAACTGCGCTTCAGAAGAGCTGACACGCAATAGGGCAGCATTATTTGTAAAAGTATTATCGTGACTTGCAATGTTTGCTGTTTTTAAAATTTGCTCTGCTTTTTGCACCACACTTTGATCAATTTGGGTGCCAGCTTTGGCACCGGAAATTTGAACGGCGGGCTCATCCGGATATAGACTAGGCAGTGCGTATAATGTACTGATTACCAGAACAACCAGAATCAGTAAATATTTCCATGCAGGGTAACGCATTCGCTTTCTTCTTAAATGAAAAAGTCGTGCTAAAGCACGACTGTTTTATGATTAAAGGTTATTTAGAGTGCCTTCAGGTAATACTGAAATTACGCTGGCACGCTGAATTTTTACTTCTACACCACGGCTAAGTTCAACAACTGCATAGTCACCTTCAATTTTGGTCACTTTGCCCATTAAACCACCAGCGAACACAACTTCACTACCTACACCTAAGCTCTCGATTAAAGAACGGTGCTCTTTAGCACGTTTTGCTTGAGGGCGCCAAATTAAGAAATAAAAGATTGCAACGAATACGACAATCATCAAGATGTTTGGCAAAATACCTGTAGTTGGGCCAGCTGCCGGTGCTGCATGTGCAGCAGAAATTAAAAAGCTCATTTTGATTTCCTAAAGTTAAAAATATGAGTCAGATACCTGACATAATCCTAATTCGTTTTGCAATTTACCTTGTCTTGAGGTTGAGCGCAAATCGGGCTTATTCATCAACCGGACATGGTGGAACTTCTAAACCACGACGGGCATAAAAGTCCTGAACAAATTCATCAAATGTGCCATTCTCTAATGCATCACGCATACCTTCAGTTAAACGTTGGTAATAACGTAAGTTATGAATGGTACCGAGCATAGACGCTAACATCTCTCCACATTTTTCAAGATGGAATAGATAAGCACGGGTAAAGTTCTTACAAGTGTAGCAATCGCAATGTGGATCGAGCGGACTTTGGTCATGGCGATATTTACTATTACGAATACGTACCAGACCATCAGTGACAAAATAATGACCGTTTCGCGCATTACGGGTTGGCATTACACAGTCGAACATATCGACACCGCGGCGCACCGCTTCAACGATATCTTCCGGTTTACCAACGCCCATCAAGTAACGCGGTTTATCTTGTGGCATTTTGCTTGGTAGATAATCTAAAACTTTGATCATCTCATCTTTAGGTTCACCTACAGATAAACCGCCAATCGCATACCCGTCAAAGCCAATTTCAAGAAGGCCATTTAAAGACTCATCACGTAAGTCTTCATACATACCACCTTGAATAATGCCAAATAATGCATTCTTATTTTTGAGCTCATCATGGTGATGGGTTTTACAACGTTTTGCCCAGCGTAAAGAAAGCTGCAATGATTTTTGTGCTTCTTCATGAGTTGCAGGATAAGGTGTACATTCATCAAAAATCATGACGATGTCAGAGTTCAAGACCTGCTGAATTTCCATAGAAATTTCAGGCGATAAAAACACTTTTGAACCATCAATCGGCGAGCGGAAAGTAACACCTTCCTCTTTGATTTTGCGCATTGCGCCAAGACTAAAAACCTGGAAACCGCCAGAGTCAGTCAAAATTGGCTTATTCCATTTAATAAAGTCATGCAAACCGCCGTGTTCTTTAATCACTTCAAGACCCGGACGCAAATATAAATGGAATGTATTTCCTAAAATAATTTGTGCCTGAATGTCTTCGATATCACGCGGTAGCATACCTTTGACTGTGCCGTAAGTCCCCACTGGCATAAAAACAGGTGTTTCAACAACACCATGCTCTAAAGTTAAACGACCACGACGGGCGCGCCCCGACTGACCTAATTTTTCAAACTTCATCTAAAAATCCTGAACACGAGCAGAGGCGAAGAAACAGTTCGCTGCTAAAAAGAGAGCTATTTTCCTTGATTCTGCGATGTAGTTCTACTACTAAATGTAGCTGGCTATAAAATAGATAAAATTTGAGCTAGGTTATAGACTGTTTTTTTCCTATTAAAAATTAGGTTTATAGTCAAAATTTTCATTAACAAGATTATCCTTAAAAGGACGGATAGCTTTCTTAGATAAAGTTAATGTATTGATGAGATTGTTGGGGAACACTTCAATTTGGTTATTAAATAATTCGACATTACGGTTAAAAATGGTAATCGCTGCACCCACATTTTCGTTTTGTTCCTGAATGTCATCCATCATTTTGCTATAAAGTGAGTCGGCTTTAAGCTCAGGATAATTTTCAACAACCACATTTAAGCTTCGAATCAGTTCTTTGCTCATTTTCTCGATTTGTTGGAGCTGAGAAATATCAGTGTTATTTACATTTAAATTAAGAATTTGCTGACGTAGTTCGGTGACTTTTTCTAATGTCGATTTTTCAAACTGAGTATATTGATTCAGTGTTGTCTCAAGCGCTTCCAAAGTTTTGACTTTTTGACGTTCGAAATTGGCAACCTCAGACCAAGCACGTTTGGTCGCATTAAAATAACGTACGATGGTATTACGGATGTGAACGCCCCAGACGATCAGTACAACAAAAATCCCCAGGAAAATAAATAAACCAGTCATGGTCAGTTCCTTATTGTTATTCTCTCAGTGTACTTTTTAACTTCTCATTTTTATGAGTCGACAATTAAGTAATACGAGAGATTTATTTAATTAAGTTCAACATGAATTGCTGAAATTTTTCATATTGCGGCATGGTCATGGTACGCAAGTGCCCACGTAATGCTGAAACATCATGAATTTCACTTTGCTTACTGGTGGTCTGAAAAAGATTTTGCTCACCCAGATAACACAAAATTTGTTCTTCGTGATGATAAATTAAATCACCTGTAAAGTGTTGAAAAAAATCATGTAATTTTAAAGTTAAGCTCGGGCTGACTTCTTTGGCTAACTGATGTTGATTAACCCCAAAAATATTAAGTTCTTGGTTAATCAAAATATCACTACTTTGCCATTTACTGATGTAGGGAGTAAAAAAACGAGAACGCTGATTGCTGACAGCAATACCTAGGGCAGGCATTTCAAATATAAAAGCGCCCCATAGGTCTTTATGAATTTCTTTTATAATTTTTTTATCGCTACTTTGATCTTGAATAATTGGTATTTCATTAACGTAATGATATTGAAACAGCAAGACTTGATGATCTGTTACGCCATCGTTCCATGTGACAGAAGCATATTGGGTAATTTCGTTAGATTCAGTCCCTCGGTTAAACAGTGGGAAATACTGTTTTAATTTGCTCAGAACTAAAACTGGCTGCGCATGAATGGGAAGATAGGCTGGCAATTGCTGAAATTGTAAACGATAACGCAATATCACCATGCGCTGTTCCAGATAATGAATGACTTGAGTTAAGGGTTCTTGAGATTGATAGAGTAAATACGCTAGAAACCCTGTTAAAAATGCGCCTAAAAAGCTCCAAATATATTGAATATGCGGATGAAGAAAATAGCCAAAGACCAATATTGTGATGCTGCAAATTGCGAGTAAGTAGGGGAGCACATTAAAAAAGCGAAGGTTGTGATCTTCACGCCACGGATGTAAAGCATCTAAAAGATCTTGGGCTGAATGAGATTTTTGTCCAGCATCCCAAAGTCGAGCAATATTGCGAAAAACCTGTGTATTTTTTTTACGTCTTATATGAAGAGCTTCTTGTAAGGTATCGATTGGCATGGAGGTAATGAGTTGATTATGATAGAAAAGTGCTATCTAAGATTATCTTTTAAATTGAAAGAGATAAATACTAAATACTTTTAAATTAAGAATTTGTCTTTAAAAAATTGATGCTTGAGTTTTAGCTATAAATTTCTGCAACACACAGGGTTAAATTCATGATTTTTTATTGTAAATATCTGGGCTGGGTTAAACCTTTTAATTAACCAGTGTGGTTTAACCCAACCTTAATTTTTTTAAACTTCTAATTTATCAATCAGCATTGCATCGCCATAACTAAAGAAACGATAGCGGTTTTTAACTGCATGTTCATAGGCAGCTAAAATGTTGTCTCGATTTGAAAGAGCTGACACCAACATAAGCAGGGTAGATTCTGGTAAATGGAAGTTGGTAATTAAACGGTCTACGATGCAGAACTCATAGCCCGGATAGATAAAGATTTGCGTGTCGCCAGTCCAAGCCGCAATTTTACCGCTATGGGCTTGAGCTGCACTTTCCAAAGCACGTGTTGCAGTTGTACCTATGGCAATCACTTTATTTCCGCGTGCTTTAGTCGCCAAAATCAGATCAATTGTTTCTTGAGGAACATCACACCATTCACTGTGCATGATGTGGTTGGTAATGTCATCAGTACGAACTGGCATAAATGTGCCAGCCCCAACATGTAAAGTCACAAAAGTTTTTTGAACATTTTTTTGTTCTAACTTTGCTAATAATTCTTCATCAAAATGTAAGCTTGCAGTGGGTGCGGCAACACTGGCAATTTTTTCAGGATTATGAAAAACCGTTTGATAACGTTCGGTGTCAATTTCTTCTGCTTCACGGTTAAAGTAAGGCGGAATAGGTAACTGACCATATTGCTCAAGGACAGGCAAAATTGGCTGTGAAAACTCAACCACAAATAAATTTTCGTGACGGCCACGGACAATCACAGGAATATTATCTGCACCAACAAAAAGCTCAGCACCTGCTTTAGGCGAGTTGCTCGATTTAATATGACAATATGCTGTTGTGTGGTTCAGCATGCGCTCAACCAAAATCTCGATAGCACCGCCTGTAGAACGTTTTCCTTTTAGTCGTGCTTTCATGACTTTGGTGTCATTGAGCACTAACAGATCACCTTCTTCGAACAGATCGATAATGTCTGTGAACATGTGATCGTGATATTGACCCTTTGAGTCTAAGTGCAACAACCGTGAAGCACTACGTGATTCGAGAGGGTAACGGGCAATAAGTTCATCAGGTAATTCAAAAGAAAAGTCAGACAGTTGCATATTTAGAAAAAAACACCGCAAAAATTGCGTCTAGTATAAACTTTTTCGCTTTTTTATGGCTGTGCTTCTGGCTTAAATCATGAAAAATGTTTAAGTGATCTAAAAGTGAACGATAATATTCACTTAGGGTTTGACAAGTTTTACAAACGCGCTAATATACGCAACACAAACATACTTCCTCTCCCGAGGTGGTGAAATTGGTAGACGCGGCGGACTCAAAATCCGCTGTCAGAGATGACGTGTCGGTTCGAGTCCGACCCTCGGGACCATATTCAGAATCGTAAGATTCTACGAAAACCCCTAAGCTAACGGTTTAGGGGTTTTTTGTTGGCTTAATTTTTATTGTAGAAAGTTTAGAAAAGCTTAGATACTATTATGCATCAAGACTTTATAATAACTGGGGGGCTAGTTGTGGCTAATGAAAGAATGTTGGTTGGAGTTGAATTAATTAAAGATAAAAATGAATTAACAGAACAAAAAAATAGATTTGATACTTATTTTGAAAGTATATCTAGAGATGATAATGTAAATTATCATGATCATTTATTTCTAATAATTGATTTATATAACTCAGTAATTGATTTATTTGAATTCATAAATGAAGATTTTATTATAGATAATGTTCTATATGATGAAGCAAGTTCACTACAAAACTCAATTAGAGAGTTGAAAGTAGAAGTGGATTATTTCTTTAATCAAGATTATATTAAAAAAAATATACCACGTGAGTCAACTGAAGATAGTGCTACTCTTGTAAGAATAGAACACATACTTGTTCAACTTGTAAACCATTGGAACAGCTTAAGAGAAAATGTTGCTGAAAATGATATAGTAAATGAGTTGAATATTTTTAGAAAAGAAAAAGAAAAGATTGATGAAGAGGTCAATGAACTAAAAAATGTATTTGAAGGTTGGAAAAATCGAGATATATATGAAATATTTAAAATTGATTCCGATGATTTCAAAAAAATAGCTAGAAGATATGAAATAGGTTTTTACTTCGTAATCCTTTTTTCAGCTTTATATTTTTTAGGTTTAACAATTTATATAAAAAATATTGATCTTGGCTTTATAAAAGTAAGTTTTCCAGACAAAATTCATGGAAATTTATCGCCTGAATTTTATATTCAAAAAATCTCATTTCTTGTTTTATCTACAACACTTGCTGCATTCTTTCTAAAGCGGTCATTTATGAGCAGACGTTTAGCTGATGAAGCCTTCCGAACAGCAAAAGAACTAGATGCTTTACCACGTTATATGGAAGGTATGTCCAATGAATTAAAGGATAAAATTCGCTTTGATTTGGCTTATAAATATTTTGGAAATGGTATCCATCATGAAAGTTACTCTGGGGGCGAAAACCTTATGCATGAAAATATGAAAGCGAATACCGATTTTATTAAAGCTGTAAAAGATTTAAATAAGCCCAGTAGTGGTAAAGCTGAATCAGAAGGGAAATAGTTAAAAAAAGCGGGGATATTTCATGAAAAGTTGGAAACGTTGTTACGTAGGTAGAGTTTTTAGTTCGTATTGCTGAGCTTTTGGGAGAACTTCCAAAAGGTTGTTTTGTTCGAGTTATGTGATTTAGAGATTAAAAAATGTTGTTTGATGATAAACAGTTAAAAAATTATGTGTTTTGTAATGTTGTTGCAAAATTATTAAATAATTATTATTTTGTATTAGTTATAAAGAATAAAGAAATAAATATTTTTCCTAATAGGTCAGTATCAGAGAAAAATAATCATTATATCTCTAAAGATTATTTATTTAATGAACTAAAAATGATTATTTTTAAAGTCGAAGAGTTGATTGTTTTAATTAATAGTGATGATATCAAGAATAATGTAAGTAGTTTATTTGTACTGTTTAATGAGGATATTAAAATATTAGATGTTGAAATTAATAATAAAGAAATAAGTATAGTTGAGCTGGAAATAATTATAGAAAATTTTAAAATTTTTGTTTTGAAGTTTTATAGATTTCTTGAGAATTTATTTAATGATGAGGGATTGTTGTTTAAAAAAATATCTGATGTTGGGTTTAAACGGAATGCTATTTTAATTCTTGAAAGTCTTCGTAAAATTAAAGTTTTATTTCCAATAGAATCAAGTGATAATAAGAAGAAGCTGTATGATAGAGTAGTTTTATTAGAAGATGAATTAAGGAAATTAACTAAGGATGTCGATAAAAATTCAACTCAAATTAAAGAAACAGTCGATGGGTTTGTGTTAGCACAAGAAAAATATTTCAAAAAACAATTAAATGATTTAATTGAAGGTTTAAGATCTTCGTTAAGTAGTATTCATACTACATATGAAAATGAAATAAAGGGTAAAGTTGAGATTCTGGGTAATTCAGTTAATCAAACTGACCAAGATTTTCAAAGTACCTTTAATGACTATAACCAGCTTAAAGGTTTAGTTAATATTAAAGGTGAGATGTTAATTACAGATCATTATAAGAAAAGAGCTTTCTGGGAGCGTATTACTTATTGGGTTATGACAATTGGCACATTCGCTATTATTATCTGGTCAATTTGTTTAGCCCTAAATGGATTAGATGAATATAAAGCTAAAACTAATATATCTATTTCATCAATGGTTCAGCAATATAAAGATCAACCTGTTGAGAAAATTGAAAAAATGTATTCAGTTATACAAAGTAATGCATTAACTTATCTAATATTACGTTTAATATTTTCAGTCTTGCTTTTCTCATCCATCATTTATACTAGCCGCGTTGCATACCGAGCCTATGTTCACATGCGCCATAGTGAAAATATGATGCTTAAACTCGCGACTTTACGCCCTTTCATTAATCAACTTAAAGAAGAAGATCGCAATCAAATACATAAAGATCTTGTTCCTGACTACTTTGGAAAGGATGCTGGAATGGTTGATTCTGCAAATGAGAAATTCAAAGATTTACCTGCAAATGTTAGTGCAGTTGCAATGAAAGCAATTGAACAAATCTCAGGTGGGGGAAATAACGCAAGTAAGAATGAGAGTATTACCAAAAAGGATAGTGCATAATTTTTAATTATTCAGGGTATGTAGCAACTCAATAGTAAATAGCCACGCGTTTAGGCGTGGTTTACCTATTTGTTGTAGCAAAAGTCAAAATAGGAGAGTGGCGTTTAAATATTAGAGTTCATGTACACTAGAGCTAACCCCGAAGATGTATTGAGTCAAATTCAAAACTCTTATTCAAATAATATTTTTGACCATCTTTTTACTAGTATTCTGAACTCGTATTTCCAACATCTTACAACTCTCTACCTTCAAACATTTGTTGTATTTTCCTAAAAACTACCCACTTTATGTATCTAAAAACCTTTAATTGAAACTTCACATTTCTATTTTGAAAAGAAAGTTGCTCTTTTAATGTACTGTGTTAAAGTTTGTAGTAGATCATAATGATTATAAGTACATTTCTTTTTAGAGCGGTTCCGACCAAAAACGACAAAATCTGTGAGGCGGGCAATGACATTCCAACATTTAGAACTAAACCAGATTGAGCAGTTAAGTGCTTGTAGAATATCGCTTTTGCTTGGATTAAATGCCGAGCAGAACTATATCGAGCAATTTTTCCGGTTTAGTCTTCGTCTTTTGAAGTGTAAAAAAGCCTTATTGACTTTTAATCAAGAACCTTACTTTTGGCATCGTTGCCCAGATGGTATGACCGCCATTTCGTTTAAACCTTCAAAACATTTAAAACAGTGCTTTGCTAAACAACAGGTGATTAATCACTTACATCCTTCCTATCAAAATTTAACCAACTATTTAAAAGAATTAAATATTGAGTGTAGTAGGGCGTTGGCAGTACATCTTTTACACCCTGATAAAACCTCTATGGGCTTCGCGGTTTTTTTTGATGACGATGCAGTAACATTTGAAGATGAAGACATCCAGTTATTGCTCGATTACTGCTCTACTTTTATGCAACAGGTGGAGTTGAAGTTTAATTATGAAGAGTTAAACGAACTGTATGAGCAACAAGTCGCGATTAACTCAAGTAAAACAAAATTTTTTTCAATCATTTCACATGATCTTCGAGCGCCATTTCATGGTCTGCTAGGTTTTTCAGAAGTACTCGCCAAAGAGCGTGAAACTTTAGATGAATCAAGCATTCAAAACATTGCAGACTATCTATATGACACTTCGCAATCGACCTATAACTTGCTCGAAAGTTTATTGACATGGGCAATGGCTGAGGGGGGGCGTTTTGTTTATCACCCGATTAACTTTAACCTTAGACAAGTCAGTAATATCGTTTTTGATGTTTTATATACCTTAGCTTTAAAGAAAAATATTGAATTGGTGAATGCTGTACCAGAAGATTTAAAAATCTATGCCGATATCAATATGATGACCTCGGTAATTCAAAACTTGGTGTCAAATGCGCTGAAATTTACAGATGTTGATGGTTCGGGCAAAGTCTTTATTGAAGCCAAACAAACTGGCGAAAATATTGAAATAACAGTTCGAGACACTGGTCTAGGCATGACCAAGCAACAAATGGCGAATTTGTTCCATCCACGTATTACGGCCAGCTTTAAAGGTACAGCAGGTGAAAAAGGTGCGGGTTTAGGTTTGAGCTTGTGTAAACGTTTTGTTGAGATTAATCAGGGGAAAATTAATGTCAGTTCCAAAGAGGGTGTTGGAACTACATTTAAAGTTTTATTACCTTCGGCTCAAGACAGTCATGATGCTCATATCGAATATCAATCATCATCGGAAGCAAAATTAGTCTAATCCCTTTTCCTACCACTACTCGAACTGCTATAACTAAAAAGAGAGTACGAGGAAAAGAGCTTTTTATATGAATGCGGAGCAGTTACAAAAAACATTGCGTGCTAGTCAGTATGCAGAACAAGTTTTAGGCCTGCATCAGGCTGTTTTAGAACAAGATTATCAAATAGATCAATTTACTGCACCGCTCTCGACCGAACAGATTTATCAATTTGTACAAACCACATTAGATGGAATTAGTGACGAAATATCTTGGATGCGTGGATTACGCATTTTACGAAGTCGTTTAATGTTCCGTTGGATTTGGCAAGATGCCAATCAGCTTACCGATGTTGTCACACTTACTCGTGAACTTTCTGATTTTGCCGATGCCAGCATTTGTGCGGCAAAGGCTTTTGCACATGTGGCACTCGTAGCGAAACACGGTGAACCTGTGGGTTACTCTGGCAAAGTTCAAGATTTGATTGTAGTTGCCATGGGTAAGCTCGGTGCACAAGAGCTTAATCTATCGAGTGATATTGATCTAATTTTTGCCTTTGATGAACAAGGCGAAACCAATGGTCGTAAATGCATTGATGTACAGCAGTTCTGTATTTTATGGGGACAAAAACTCATTTATTTGCTTGAGCATATTACCGCAGATGGTTTTGTGTTTCGAGTAGACATGCGCTTGCGTCCTTGGGGTGATGGCTCGGCATTGGCGATTAGTCATGCCGCTTTGGAAAAATATTTAAGTCAGCATGGTCGTGAATGGGAACGCTATGCATGGATTAAGGCACGTGTTGTAACTGGAGATAAAGAAGGGCAAGACTTGTTAGAAATGACACGTCCTTTTGTTTTCCGTCGTTATGTCGATTACACCGCTTTTGCTGCTATGCGCGATATGAAAGCGATGATTGAGCGAGAGGTTCTGCGCCGTCATATCGAGGATGATATTAAACTTGGGGCGGGTGGTATTCGCGAAATTGAGTTTATTGTTCAGGTGTTCCAACTTATTTATGGCGGGTCTAAACGTGAGTTACAAGACCGCCAATGTTTAGTCAGCCTTGAGCACATTGGCGAAGCAGGTTTATTAGAAAAACAGGCCGTTTTAGAATTAGAAGATGCCTATCTGTTTTTACGCCGTGTTGAACATGCAATTCAAGCGCTCAACGATCAGCAAACTCAACTATTGCCAGAAGAAATTGACCTAAGGCAACGCATTATAGATACCTTGGGTTTTACGAGCTGGAATGAATTTATTGATGTTCTCAATGAGAAACGCCAGAAAGTAAAAGTTCAATTTAAGCAATTGATTGAAGATACAAGTTCAAATGCAGCGACTGAAAACTTTGGGCAGTTAGAGCAGCAGTTGGATGAAGTGCTGGATGACAATGCGAAAAATCTGATTCATGAGTTCTGGCACGGTCATGCACTTAAAAAACTACCTTCAAATGCAGTTCAGCGTTTAAAAACATTCTGGCCTCATTTAATTGAAGTGATCTTACAGTCCGAACAACCTCAAACTGCACTTTTACGTTTAATGCCACTGATTGAATCAGTTATGCGTCGAACCGTGTATTTAGTCATGCTGATTGAAAGTAAAGGGGCATTACAACGCTTAGTGAAAATGGCGACCGTAAGTCCATGGATTTGTGAAGAGCTAACGCAATATCCAGTACTGCTGGATGAATTTTTATCGATGGACTTTGAATTGCCAAAACGCAAGGACTTAGAAGACTCTTTGCGTCAGCAGTTGCTTCGTATTGAAATTGATCAGGTTGAAGACCAAATGCGGGCACTTCGCCTGTTTAAAAAGAGCAATGTACTCACTGTCGCTGCAAGCGATGTGCTGGCTGAAAGCCCGCTAATGAAAGTATCCGATGCGTTAACTGATATTGCTGAAGTGAGTGTAAACGCAACCCTCCATTTAGCTTATCAGACTGTAGCAAAGCGTCATGGTTATCCATGTGATGTTGATGGGAAACGTTGCTCACTCGATTACAAAGCCTTTGCTGTCATTGGTTATGGCAAGGTAGGTGGAATTGAGCTGGGTTATGGCTCCGATTTAGATCTTGTCTTTATTCATTATCTAGATGAACAAGCCGATACAGATGGAACGAAGTCAATTACTGGCTTTGAGTTTGCGATGCGTGTTGCTCAAAAGTTTATGTCACTCATGACCACTCAAACGCTTGATGGCCGTGTCTATGAAATTGATACGCGATTAAGACCGTCAGGTGAAGCAGGTTTGTTGGTGACAAGTCTTAAGGCCTATGAACACTATCAGTTGAAAAGTGCATGGCTTTGGGAGCATCAGGCATTAGTTCGAGCACGTTCTATTGCTGGCGATGAGGCGCTTTGCCAGAAATTTGAAATATTTCGCCGTGAGATATTGACTCAATCTAGAGATGAGGCTTATGTTCGTGAAGAAGTGTTGAAAATGCGTCAGAAAATGAAAGACCACCTAGGTTCATCTTCTGAACAAAAAAAACATGGTATTTTTCATTTAAAACAGGATGCAGGTGGTATCGTCGATATCGAATTTATGGCACAGTATGCTGTACTTGCATGGAGCGGGACGAACCCTGATCTCGCCCATTATTCTGATAATGTAAGAATTTTAGAAGATGCTGCTAAAGCAGACTGCTTATCCAGTGAAGATGCCACAGCATTAATTCGAGCCTATCTTAGTGAACGTGCCGAAAGCCACCGTTTAGCCCTTGCAAATCAATCCATGCAAGTAAGCGCAGCGGACTGGCGTAGTACCCGTGCGGTCGTTTGCAATTTATGGCAAAGATTAATAGACCCAACCGCCTCGGTTGAGTTGGATAGTGAATGATTTTATAACAATTTGGAGTGTTCCATGAATTTGGCTGATCGTGATGGTTTTATTTGGCAAGATGGACAATTAATTGATTGGCGTGATGCAAAGATTCACGTTTTAACACATACTTTACACTACAGTATGGGCGTATTTGAGGGTGTTCGTGCTTATGAAACACCTAAAGGTACTGCCATTTTCCGTCTGCAAGACCACACAAAACGTTTGTTAAATTCAGCAAAAATTTATCAAATGAAAGTACCGTATGACCAAGCAACGCTTGAACAAGCACAAATTGATGTTGTACGTGAAAATAAATTAGCTTCTTGCTATTTACGTCCCCTCATCTGGATCGGTTCAGAAAAACTTGGTATTGCAGCAACAAATAACACTATTCATGCCGCAGTTGCAGCATGGGCATGGGGTGCATACCTTGGTGATGAAGCAATGGCGAATGGTATTCGCGTTAAAACTTCATCGTTTACTCACCATCATCCAAACGTGACGATGTGTAAAGCAAAAGCTTCTGGTAACTACACGTTGTCAATTCTTGCTCACCAAGAAGTTGCACATTCTGGTTACGATGAAGCTATGTTAATGGACCCACAAGGCTATGTATGCCAAGGTTCTGGTGAAAACGTATTCTTGATTAAAGATGGCGTTTTACATACTCCAGATATCGCAGGTGGTGCGCTTGATGGTATTACACGTCAAACAGTAATGACAATTGCGAGAGATCTTGGTTATCAAGTTGTTGAGCGTCGTATTACACGTGATGAATTCTACATTGCAGACGAAGCATTCTTCACTGGTACTGCTGCGGAAGTAACGCCAATTCGTGAATACGATGACCGTCCAATTGGTGCAGGTGGCCGTGGCCCAATTACTACTGAAATTCAAAAGACTTACTTTGATGCAGTTCAAGGTAGAAATCCGAAATATGAACACTGGTTAACTTACGTAAAATAAGTTAATCCGTTAACATAAAAAGGCGAACTTTGGTTTCGCCTTTTTATTTTTGGCTTATGGAGCTTTTATGCATATTGTCTATGTCTCTGATGGTAAGGCAGGACATCGCTCACAAGCATTAGGCTTGTTTCAGGCGATGCAAAGACAACAGGCAGATACAACTTTTGAAGAGATCCTCATTTCTGATTTACCTATTATTTCTTTAATTCAGGTACTTTTCTCTTCAAAAAACTCCTTATTTCAACAAGCTCCCGATTTTATATTTGGAGTGGGAAGTCACACTCATTTTCGGGTCTGGTTACTCGGTAAAATTTTTAGAAAAGCTAAAACTATTATTTTGATGAAGCCCAACTTACCTGTGGTTTGTTTTGATTATGCTGTTATTCCAGAACATGATGGTATCCATGCCGATAGCCATGTGATTGTCACGCGTGGTGCACTCAATCCAATTCGTAATGAAAATCGCCATCAAACAGCCAGAGTGTTAATAGCATTAGGTGGTTCATCAAAACGACATCAATGGAACCAAGATAAAGTATTAAGCAGTGTTCAAAAAATTGTTGAGAATAATCCAGACGTTGAAATTATTCTGACGACTTCACGCCGAACGCCAGCAGGATTTATCGATATTTTAAGACAACAAAGCTTTGCCACACATTTGCAAATATTTCCGGTTGAGCAAACACCTCAAGGCTGGATTTTTGAAGAAATGCAAAAAGCAGAAGCTGTTTGGGTGACAGAAGATAGCGTATCTATGATTTTTGAGGCACTTACTGCGGGTTGTCGAGTAGGGGTAATGGAGATGGACCGTTTGAAAGACGACCGCATTACCCACTCAGTTGATCAAATGTTAGAATCAAAATTAATTTCACAGCAGACTTGTGTTGTACAGTTACCACAACCTTATGCTTTTAAAGAAGCAGACCGTGTGGCAACATACCTTTTAGCGAAAAATTAAATTTTTTATTTTGAGTAAATAAATGAAAATATTGCATATTGCGAATTTTGGCTTTAATAAACAAGGCGCCCATTTTTACTGCACAGACCGTAAAATTTCTGCCGGATTAATTGAAAATGGCCATTTCGTTTATGACTTTAGTTTTCGTGACATGGCTCGCATGGGAACCATTTTTAAAACAAAAAAACTGGGTGCCAATTGGGCCAATAAAGAAGTACTAAAGGTCGTTAATAATATTGAACCTGATCTGGTACTCATCGGACATAGTGATTTAATGAGTCCAGATGTTCTCAGACAGATTAAAGAATCTTATCCAAATACTAAAATTGCATTTTGGTATGTTGACCCGCTTTATCTCGAAAGCAAACTCGATTTCGTAAAAGCATTTTCGCCTTACCTAGATGCTATTTTCTGCACAACAGGTGGCGAATATCTACAAAAATTAAAGCAGCCTCATTTAAGCGTCGCCTATTTGCCAAATGTTGGTCATCGTAATGTAGAAACGCTACAACAATTTTCAAACGCTAACACAGACAAGACTTTTATTTTCTGTGGCGTGGTTTATAAAGAACCTGAGCGTGAGAAGTTCTTAAAAGATTTGGCAGATGCATTGAAACAAGGCCATGTGAACTATCAATATTATGGTTGCTTTGAACAGCCGGGTGTTTACGGTAAAGGTTATTATAAAGTTCTGTCTGAGACAAAAATGGGACTCAATTACTCACGCCGTAATGATGTAACCTTGTATAGTTCTGACCGTATTGTACAACTGACCGGTAATGGTTTACTCACCTTTAGCCCAAGAATTCCTGGCTTTGAAAAACTCTACACTGAGCAGGAAGTAGTTTACTTTGATGATCAGTTCGATTTGGCCAAAAAGATACAATTCTTTGATCAGAATCCAGAGCAAGCTAAAGAAATAGCGAAAGAGGGATGGGAGAAAACACGCAAATCTTTCAATGCTAAGCGCATCACCCAATTTATGGTTGAAGTGACATTTAAGCAGCCCCTTTCAGAAAATTATGAATGGTCACATGAGGTGTATGCATGATGTGGTTTTTGTACGTTGCGGTAGGCCTGCTAGCACTTGCTGCACTATTATATGTGCTGGGTAATTATACATTTTGGCTTCCGTTTCGTTCGAGCAAACTACCACGTATTGTCATGCTGCATCAGGTGACACCTAAAGATGCGGCCTCTGGCATGAATATGCCTCCTGAAAAGTTTGAACAACTCTTACAGTTGTTGACGAGTAAAGGAGCTACTTTTTGCTTTGTCTCTGAGCTTGAACAATATCGTGGTCAAAAGAACGTTGTTGCTTTAAGTTTTGATGATGGATTTATGGATAATTATCTTTATGCCTATCCATTACTCAAAAAATATAATGCAAAGGCAACCATTTATTTGGCTACGCAAATTGAAGGAATCGAAAAGCTAACTCATGAGCAAATCCATGAAATGGCAAGTTCTGGCTTCATAGAGTTTGGTGCGCATACACAACATCATGTGAACTTACTTAAGCTTGATGATCAAACCGCTTATGACGAGATGCTTCAGTCTAAACGTGATGTTGAAGCTTTGGTTGGGAAATGCCCTAGCTTTGCTTATCCATTTGGCCGATTTAACGAAAAGCATCAGAAAATGGCGCAAGAGATTGGCTTTAAAAACGCAGTATCGACTCGTAAAAAAATCGAAGCTTACGAAGCAATTAATCAATTTAATATTCCACGTGTCAGCACGCATGGTGCTATGAATGCTTTACAGATGCGTATCGCCCTTGCTAAAGGACGTTATAAGTTATGAATAAAATTCCATGTAGTGTCTATATTGTCACTTTAAATTGTGGCGCTTGGTTAAAGCGAACTTTGCAAAGTGTCAGTGAGTTTGATGAAGTTATTATTTTAGACTCAGGCAGTACTGACAACACCTATGAAATTGCACAGCGCTTTGAAAATACGCAAATTTCTCACCAAGATTGGCAAGGTTATGCTGGGCAAAAAAGTTTGGCTTTAGCAAAATGCCGAAATGATTGGGTACTCAATTTAGATGGTGATGAAGTCTTATCTAACGAGTTAAAACAAGAAATTGTTGAAACGATTCAACAGAATAAGCTTGATGCATTAATCACACCCATTAATGATGTGTTCTTAGGTGTTCCCAACAGCAAACATACTAAAAAGCATGCAAAGGTGCGTTTTTTTCGCAAGTCTAAAGGGCATTACGACCTTGCCAATAAAGTCCATGAAAATGTGATTGTGGATGGTGAATCTCAGCGCGCTCAACATGATATTTATCATTATGGCGAGTCGAGCATTTTCGTTAAAGTCGAAAAAAATAACCAATATTCCAATTTAAAAGCATTAGAGAAATTCCAAAAAGGAAAGTCTCCAAGCGTTGCAAAATTGGTTTTGGTGATGCCAGTGACTTTTATGAAGTCTTATTTTATTCGTCGTAGTTTCTTAAATGGTTGGCGTGGTTTCGTAAATAGTATGATTAACGCGTTTTATGCATTTCTAAAAGAAGCCAAATTATTTGAACAGACTATGAATAAAGATAAAAATAAGTAGGCAAGCTATGAAAATTGTTCAGGTATTGGCAACGAGTGGTGGAATTGGTGGCTTAGAGCAGCACACTTTTAACCTTGTTAATGAGCTTGCTTTGAACCATGAAGTGCACGTGATTACACATCCTTGCTACGTAGACAAGTTTAGCCAACAAGTACATTTTCATGCGGTTGATTTTGCACGTAGCCGTTGGAATATTTTTTTACTCTGGCAACTTAAAAATCTTATCCAGCAAATTCAACCGGCTATTGTTCATGCACAAGCAGGAAAGGCGGCTGAGCTGATTGCCCGTATTAAGCCATTTTTATCTGGCCCTAAATTTGTAACGACGGTACACGGTACTAAAAAGAATAAATCTGCCTATTTAGCCGGTGATGCGGTTATTGCTGTGAGCCAAGCACTCACACAAGGGATTCCAGAGTCGAAAGCACATGTGGTTTATAATGGAGTGTATCCTCAACCTGCTCTTACAGCTGAAAATAAAGAAAAATTACTTCAATCGATTCAAAAAGATTTTGCTGAGCTAGACCCTAGCAAAAAAGTTGTCATGTGTATTGGACGTCTAGAACCAGTAAAAAATATCAGTTTATTGATTGAGTCGTTGCAACATATCGATGCCAATTTATGGATTGTAGGCGATGGTTCACTTAGAGCAAGTTTAGAGAAACAAGTCAGTGAATTAAACATGCAAAATCGGGTCGCTTTTCTTGGATTTAGAACTGATGCTCGAGATTTGGTTCAGTTGGCAGATGTTGTAGTTTTATCTTCTGACCGTGAAGGTTTTCCGCTCGTAATGGTAGAAGCTTTACAGGCCGATAAAGCTATGGCTTCAACTAAAGTGAATGGTGTGATCGAGTGGCTGCCAGAACAATATCTAGCAGAAATTGGAGATGCAGAAGGCCTAGCAAGCGCAATTCAAGCTGCACTTAAGCTAGATGCACAAAATGACTTTAGCCCTCTGTATGAAAAAGCCAAAGCTGAACTAACTGTCCCAGCCATGGCTGAGCAGACGCTTAATATTTATAAGCAGCTGTTAAAAACTTAATTATTTTTTGGCGTAAGGCGGATAGCATCAAGTACCACGAAGTTATCTTCGACATTAATGGTATGGCAACCGTCATCTGCCTGATTCCAGTCTGGTAAAACCACTTCTAGTAATTTTTCTTCATAGGCTGTTGGGCTAAGCTGAGTAATCGCTTTTAATTCGATATTGCCGCCATAACGTTTTAAAGAATCTTGGCTTGGTCGAACCAGTTGTCCTTTATAAATAAAAGGTTTGCCTGCCATACGAAACTGCTGACTGCCTCGGCACACTGGATTCATTGGGTGCTCTTGCCATTGAGGATTCAAAATATCTTCGGTAAAGAAAAGATCTAAACGGTCACCAAACTTCTTACAATCACGACGCGTTGAAGTAAAAAGATACCATAAGCCTTCATGATAAAAAGGTGTACTGTCGACTGCTTCGATATTCTCGATTAGATTCGAATGCTTTTCCCATTTCACTGGAAACTCAGTACATTTCCAAAGCTCAATGGTTTTATTAGCAGAAGTCTCAGGAATCATGTACCAAGTGTCTTCTACTTTAAATACACAAGGATAAGAAAGGTGATAGTCGAGTTTTAAGATTGTCTCAGGTGGGGTGTAGGTTCCGTCTTTAAAAACTTCCAAGACAGAAAGAAAGCCTACTGGATGCTCGTCATCAACTTCTTCAAAAAAAATGAAATGACGATCATTTTCATGAGCATAAAAGCTATCTGCAAATGTAAATTTCTTAGGGGAGTGAATCTCAAAGAGAGAATCTAATTGCTCAAGTATTGTAAAGGGTTGTTCTAGCCAACCGAAACGCATATACCAATGAGAGTCAAAAGATTTTGCTTTTTTTGCTTGTTGGTATTTGTACCATTTTTTTTGAATTGAACGAATCATGACAATACAAGAAAATAAAAAAGATATATTAACTCTATTTTACATTAGATATGATACTCGCTGTTTAAAAGGGGAATAGCTTAATGAAGATTTATGTTGTAACTATCGAAGATGAAAAATCACCTCGTTTAAGTAAGTTCCTCGGCCAAAATTTTTTCAAGACGAGTAAGGTTGACTACACAAAAGTAGGCGTTAAAGGGGTAGATTTATCCGTAAAACAATATTTTGAAATGGCCGTAAAAGGTCGTTCCCAACCTTTAACACCGAGTGAGCTAGGCTGTACCTTATCTCATTTAAAAGCTTTAGAGCTTTTTCTTGAATCGGAAGATGAATATGCATTGATTTTTGAAGATGATGCAATATTGCCTGATGATTTAACGATTGATAAGTTAAAACAAGAATTAGAAAAAGTATCCTTACCATCGAATTTGCTATTTAGTCTAGGCGGTATTCAAATGAAGGAATGCCTAAAAACAAGAGGTGAATTTAAAGACTACAATTTTTTAAATAAAAAAGTATTAGAAGTGGTTCCAGATTTTTTCCATCGCGCTTGCTATGCTTTTGCGTACGTTGTTGATAGAAAAATGGCTGAAACATTACTTAAATATCATCATAAAATAAGAAAAGCAGATGATTGGAGTTATTTATTTGATTTTGATTCAACTGTTCATATCTTAATGTCATTTATTGTCGATCATCCAGTAATTGAAATTGGAGAAAAAGATCCAATATTAAGCCGATTAGAAAGTGAAAGAGCAAAATCTGAAGATTTAGAAAAAAGTAAATATGGGCATGGTTTAAGAAAAAATTTGGCTAAATTATCATATAAGCGATACTTTTAAATTTTTTAATTATATTTTTAAGTTTAGAGACATTTTATATGACAGCTTTAGTTAGTATTATTGTGCCGGCTTATAATGCCTCAAATACTATTCTTGATACTATTAAATCAATAGACGAACAAACTTATACAAATTTTGAATGCATAATTGTAGATGATGGATCAAACGATAGTGCTGAGTTGTGTGAAAATATATCTGATTATCTAAGTAGAGATAAATACAAATATTTTAAAAAAGAAAATGGAGGAGTGTCGAGTGCTAGAAACTGGGGAGCAAATAATGCTTCCGGTGATTATTTGATGTTTGTTGACTCTGATGACAAAATTGCATCTAGCTATATTGAAAAATGCTTAAATATATTGCAAACACGTCCTGATTTAGCATTAGTGTGTACAAATGTTCAAGAGTTTGAACGATCAAATAATAAGATTAGCCATAAAATAGTAAGTTTAAAAGAGTTCATTTTTCATAATGCTATTTTTCCATGTATTGCTCTAATGCGGACTGCTGACTTTAAAAGAGTAGGAGGCTATGATGAAAAACTTAAAGTTTGTGAAGATTGGAACTTATATATCTCTTTATTAAAGAACAATAAAAACTATTTTGTTATTCCAGAATATTTATATTTTTATAGAAAAAGATCAGATCAGTCTAGTTTAACTGATCAAATTGATTGTCAAAAAATTTCAAAAGAAATTGCTTTGAATAGAATATTTGATAACCATAAAGATTTATACAGTGATCAACTTGGATCAATCTGGAACATGGTTGAGAAAAATAATCAAATCATAAAAATTTCTAAACGGTATAGTAGAGGTGTTAGTCTCATTTTTATCGTATCACTAATAAGTTCCTTTATTACATTCTGGAATGGTTCCACTCAATATATTAAAATAACTTTAATTTTTAATATATTTATTTTTGCACTATTCCTTTTTTTAAATAATAAATTTAAAAAAGAAATAACTAAGTATAGATATTAATGGATTTTAAAAATCAAGAAGTGAATTTTTCTTAACTTTATTTGATTTAATATACGGCTCTAATAAATTTCTATCTGAGCCAATTAGCTTTATAAGGTATGGCATATTTAATGGTCTATAGTTTAATACCAATGACTCAATAAAGTGGATATTAGATTTATCGTTGAAACTATGGTAAATAAAAGCGTTCTCATCACAGTTAATTAATGTGATGCTCATCTCTGCTCTTCTAAGAACTTTTTGACAAGCTACATAAATGACAAGATATTCAAGTCGGCCAATGTTTTGAAAATATTCATCATAGTTTGGACAAGATTTTTTTATCTCATGAATGTAGTTTTTAATTCCTAACTTAACTGCATAAATGAGCTCATCTAGCCACTCTTTAAAGAAAATATTATTTCTCTCTGAGGCTAAAAGCCAACTTTCAATGACTGGGTACTGTTTTACAGTTGTATTGGCATTTCTATAATACCCAAATGCTTTGGTTTTATTGTTATTACATAGATCAATAATCCAGTCTAAATTACTATAGAGAATTACACTTGCATCAACCCAAATACCACCATGTTTATATAATAAATATAAGCGTAGTAGATCAGATTTTAATTGAGGAGTGAGGCCTTCAAATTGAGAAAAGTCAATTTCACAAAAATCACTTATATTGTTATTGTCTAAAATGTGAACAGTATATTCATGATTCAAACTTTTAATACGTTCTAAACAACGTTCTACTAGTTCTGGTTTTTTAGAGTCCCAGTATATCCATATGATTTTTGGAATATTAATTTTACCTTCAGATTGAGGATGAAGGGTAATTAGATTTGCTAGGTTGTTAGGTTCAAGATTTTTGATACGCTTATCTATATAGAATTTAAGATGAAACCTTAAAAGGAAAAAAATTTTTCTTGTAGATTTGCGTAAACCCATAACAACCTCAAATGATAAATAAAAAGAATTTTTTATTTATCCGTATTTCCTTTTAAAACCATATAAATCAGCGCAACAAAAATAAGCAATGCACCTGCTAAGCTACTTACGCAGAAATAAAGAATACGTTGATTTGTATTGATGTTAAATAACTCATTGGCAAGGATATAGCGCATGAAAAACCATTGCGCAAGAGAGAATACAATTACGATTAAAGCATGTCGACGTACATCAGGGCGCATTGCCATAATGAATCACCAAGGGAGAAAAAGTGGAGGTATTATGCCATTTGCCCACTCTCATCTCAATAGAGCCTTAATTGAGTAAAATTGTGTAGAAAAACTAAAATTATGAATAGATTGTGAATTTTTATTAACATTAATAAACTTTGAGGTCCATTTTTTATCTGAAATTTTCTAGTAAATTTCTGTACTTATTTGGATATATGTTTAATGCAGCCTGTTGATTTTGTAATGATTTGGGTGGACTCAACTGATACGAAATGGCAGCATCAATACATATATTATAAATCCAAAGAAACTAAAACAAAGACGGTTGAACTCGTTGATCAATGTCGATATCGGGACTGGAATAATCTTCATTACTGGTTTAGATCTGTTGAGAAATTTTGTCCGTGGGTCAGAAAGATCCATCTAGTGACTTGTGGGCATTTCCCTGAATTTTTAGTCAAAAATCATCCGAAATTAAATTTGGTCACACACGATCAAATTATAGAACCAAACTGCTTACCGACATTTAACTCACATGCCATTGAAATCAATATTCATAAAATTGAGGGATTAGCAGAGCATTTTG
Organism: Acinetobacter sp. GW821-FHT09D10; assembly: GCF_059416285.1. NCBI lineage: Bacteria > Pseudomonadati > Pseudomonadota > Gammaproteobacteria > Moraxellales > Moraxellaceae > Acinetobacter > Acinetobacter sp. GW821-FHT09D10. Next base: position 240,204 of record NZ_JBWKOW010000005.1, on the reverse strand, counting down.
TCTATTTTAATGATGATACCTTTATCAATATGCCGTTAGAGCCTGATTTCTTTTTTAGAAAGGGTTTACCTTGTGATGGTGTGCGTTTACAGCCACTCATGGTAGTAGGTGAAGAGAACTTTTTAGGCGCAGTTGCTTTGACTGATGTTGCAATTATTAATAAGCATTTTGATAAGCGAAAATTATTTCATAAAAATCCCTATGCTCTTTTTAATTATCGCTATTCTATGAGCAGTAATTTGGGGAATTTTTTAAGTTTATATAATCGAAAATTCTCAAGCTTTTATAGTACTCATTTGCCTCAACCCTTCTTGAAGTCAGTCTTTGAAGAAGTGTGGAAAACTGAAGAGGCTTACTTAAAAGAAGTATCAAGTCATCGGTTTAGACAGCCTTTAGATGTTAACCAATATCTTTTCCGATTATGGCAATTGTGCTCAGGTCGCTTTTATCCTGTAAATATATTTGAACGTGGTCAAAACTTTAACTTAAGGCTACAAAATCTTCCTGAAATTAATAATGTTATTAAGAGTGAAAGGCTTCCACAAATTTGTCTAAATGACGATGAACATGTGGTCGATTTTGAAAAGCTTAAAACAGAAATTATTCAAATTTTTGAGCAGAAATTTAAAAAGCTATCAAGTTTTGAAAAAGAAATATCCCATTAAAATTTGAAAATTAATTAATAAAAAACCCTGCATAAGCAGGGTTTTTTAATTTGAAAATCTAAAAATTATTTAGTTTCTTCAGCTTTTGGCTTTTCACGTAAGCGGATGCCCAAGTCACGAAGCTGATTTGCTTCAACAGGAGCAGGTGCTTGAGTAAGTGGACATTCAGCAGTCTTAGTTTTAGGGAATGCAATAACGTCACGAATAGAAGTCGCACCCGTCATTAACATCACTAAACGGTCAAGACCAAATGCCAAACCACCGTGAGGAGGAGCACCGTAACGAAGCGCATTTAGCAAGAAGCTGAATTTCTCTTCTGCTTCTTCATCAGAAATACCAAGCGCTTCAAAAATCGCTTTTTGCATTTCTAATGTGTAAATACGAAGTGAACCACCACCAACTTCAGTACCGTTCAATACCATGTCGTAAGCAACAGAAAGTGCTTCACCTGGATTGCTCTTCACTTCTTCTACGCTTGATTTTGGTAGCGTGAATGGATGGTGAACAGAAGTCCATTTGCCATCGTCAGTTTCTTCAAACATTGGGAAGTCAACAACCCAAAGTGGAGCCCACTCACAAGTTGAAAGATTCAAATCATGGCCAATCTTCACACGAAGAGCACCCATTGCATCATTTACAACTTTAGCTTTATCTGCACCGAAGAATACGATATCGCCATCTTGCGCGCCAACACGTGCCAACAGTTCAAGTACGATCGGCTCAATGAATTTCACGATTGGAGATTGAAGACCTTCAATTCCTTTAGCGAGTTCATTAACTTTGATGTAAGCCAAACCTTTTGCACCATAGATGCCAACGAATTTGGTGTATTCATCGATTGCACTACGTGGCAATGATGCTGCACCTGGAACACGTAAAGCAACAATACGACCTTTAGGATCTTTTGCAGGACCCGCAAATACTTTGAACTCTACTTCTTGCATTAAGTCTGCAACATCGACGAGTTTCAACGGAATACGCATGTCAGGTTTATCTGATGCGTAGTCACGCATTGCATCTGCATACGTCATACGTTGGAATTTATCGAATTTAACGCCAAGAAGTTCATCGAACATCTTCACAGTTAGGACTTCCATCAAGTCCATAATGTCATCGTCACTCATGAACGATGTTTCAACGTCGATTTGAGTAAATTCTGGTTGACGATCAGCACGTAAGTCTTCGTCACGGAAACATTTCGCGATTTGGTAGTAACGATCAATACCACCCACCATTAACAATTGTTTGAATAATTGTGGTGATTGTGGAAGTGCGTAGAAACTACCATTTTGTACACGACTTGGTACTAAATAGTCACGCGCACCTTCAGGAGTTGCACGTGTCAAAATAGGTGTTTCAACATCTAAGAAACCATTGTCTTCGAAATAATTACGAATAAGATTGGTCAATTTAGAACGGAAGCGTAAACGATCCAACATTTCAGGACGACGAATATCTAAGAAGCGATATTTCAAACGAATTTCTTCAGAAATATTGGTGTTTTCATCATTTAATGGGAATGGCGGAGTTTCAGAAGCGGCAAGAACTTCGATGTCTTTACCTAAAACTTCAATTTGACCACTCACCATGTTGGCATTTTCAGTACCTTCATAACGGCGACGAACACGACCTGTAATTTTTAATACATATTCAGAACGTGCTTTATCTGCAGTTGCAAATGCTTCTGGAGTATCTGGGTCAATAACCACTTGAACGAGACCATCACGGTCACGCATATCAAGGAAAATAACACCACCATGGTCACGGCGACGATGTACCCAACCGCATAGTGTAACGGTTTGGTCGATTTGGGCTTCAGTTAAAGAGCCACAGTAATGAGTTCGCATCATAATGAAGATTATCCAAACTATATTGGCTGAAAAGACGGATGCGTAAACCGCGCACCGTCAAAAAAAATAAGTTTTCGATTATGCCTTGTTGCATGGTTTGTCACAAGAAGTAGATCAAAAAACCGCAGAAATTAACCTGAAAATGAGCAATTTGGCAGCAAGTTTCCTGATTCATCCCATTCTTTGTTGCCGATCTAAAAACAAGAATAATAAGCATCCTAAGCTAAAGGTGCTTAACCAGCCCTGCATAAACTCATTAATCGAACGGCCTGTAAAATAGTAGGTGTCGGCGTGCCAAACCTCATGAGGAATGTAGCGAGCATAATCCCAAAAAGAAAATAAACCCAAGAGCGTAGATAGAATAAATAAAGACCATGCAAAAATTTTAATTTTTCTACTTACTTTCCAATGTTGTTCATAGCGCTGGTAATAGTGAATACACATCCAAGCGAGAAAAGGCAAAGCAAGAGCAGAAGAGCCAAGTTGCAAAAGACGATGTAATGGATATGGACGCCCAAAAAGATGAACTGTTGTCGCTAATACATCTTTAAATACAAAGGTTCGAAAATCAGCATGCGTTAAACCATCCCAAATCAGATGAGTCGCTATGCCGATGATGAGTGCAAATATGATTCCAATAAAAAATATAGAAATACGTTTTAAAGAGCTGAGGCCAAGATCATGTTGCACACCAAAAAAACGGTACACCACTGGACGATAAAGAAAATACCAAACTGCACAAAAGACGAGGCCTAATGCAAGATTGGGATAAATCAGACCTTTCCATTGGTGCGTCAGCATGCTGGACTGAACTGTAAATAAGCGGTAAAGATCGGGTGTCATACTTCCAATGGCTAACGCAGCAATCGGTAAAGTGTTTTGGCTAAGCTTGGATAGAGGAGGAGCTATAACGGCATGAGAGATGGTAAAGGGCATTAGAAATCAAAAATTACTCACATCATTTAGTTGACCAGTCTAACGAATCGTCGAATCAGAAATGTTTTTTATTGCAAAACAAACGAAATGTTATAATATAACAAAACAAAAGGCATAGCGATTAGAGAATTACCTCATGTTGTTCTATAAAAATATTTTGACCTTATCCATTTTAGCTGTCATATCCGTTCCTTCGTTTGCAGCAGAAAGTGAAAATGTTGAAAAGTTAGAAACCATTCGAATTAAGGCTCATCCACTTGAGCAAACCTCACAAGATTTTGCTGTTGCAGATACTGTCGTTGATCAAAAGCATTTATCGCAAGGTGCTGCGACCATTGGGGATGCACTCAGTAGCGAAGTGGGAATTTACGCTAATCAGTTTGGGGCTGGTTCGAGTCGTCCAGTTATCCGTGGACAAGATGGTCCACGCGTTAAAGTGCTTCAAAATTCATCAGAGAATATTGATGTCTCGACGTTGTCTCCTGACCATGCGGTAACTGTAGATCCTGTGCTTGCAAAACAAGTCGAAGTGATTCGAGGCCCTTCTACGTTACTGTTCGGTGCGGGAACTGTCGGTGGTTTAGTCAACGTTATTGATAACAAGATCCCTACGCAAATGCCTGAAAATGGTTATGAAGGACAAGTTGGCTTACGTTACAACACTGGAAGTGATGAAAAACTGGCGAGCGCTGGTGTAACAGTTGGCTTGGGTAGCCAAGTAGCTTTACGTGTTGAGGGGTTAACACGTGATGCGAATAACTATATCGCACCAAATTATATTCATGAAGGTGAAAAAGAGCGCCGTGTAGACAATACTTTTGCTCAGGGTGATTCAGTTAACGTTGGGTTGTCTTGGATTTATGACCGTGGTTATACAGGTATTTCTTATAGCAATCGTCGAGACCAATATGGTTTGCCTGGGCATAGTCATGAATATGAAAGTTGTAGTGCTCATCTAGGCGGAAGACCGCATTTACATTGTGGCGATCATGAGCATGAAGATGGTGAAGAAGCTCATGACCATGGAAATGAAGAACATGATCATGAACATGGTGGTCCATGGATTGATTTAAAATCTGAGCGTTATGACTTTAAAACTGAGTTAAATGATCCATTTGCAGGCTTTCAAAAGTTACGCGCACAAGCAAGCTATACCGACTATCAGCATGATGAAATTGAAGAAGGGGCAATTGCTACCCGATTCCAAAACAAAGGCTATGACGGCCGTATCGAGTTAGTACATAACCCTATTGCTGATTGGGAAGGGGTAATTGGTGCACAGTTAGGCCAGCAAAAATTAGATTTGACTGGCGAAGAAGCGTTTATGGCACCGACCACTACAAAAAAGTGGAGCGTATTTGCTTTAGAACATAAGCAATGGAAAGATGTACATTTTGAGCTTTCTGCACGTGCAGATCAGCAAGAAATTGATGTAGACGATAACTCAAAACAAGATTTTGATGGTTCGGCATTTTCTTACGCAGGTGCTGCGAACTGGGAGTTTGCACCAAACTACAAACTCTCTTTTGTAGCCTCACATCAAGAACGTTTACCTTTAGCTCAAGAGTTATATGCAAATGGTGGGCACTTTGCTACAAATACTTATGAGTTAGGGAACGATCAGCTCAGTAAGGAAAAATCCAATAACGTTGAGTTAGGTTTGCATTTTGATAATGACAAACTCGATTATCATCTTCATGTTTACCATAACTGGTTTGATGATTATATCTATGCGCAAACCCTTGACCGCTATAAAGACTTCCGTTTAGTTCAATACACTCAAGATAAAGCACGTTTCTATGGTGCAGAGGGTGAAATTGGTTACCAAATTACCCCAATGTACAAGATCAGTGCTTTTGGTGACTATGTGCGCGGTAAAATTGATGCTGAAGGAAATGCACCACGTATTCCAGCAGGACGCTTAGGGACTAAAGTCGATGCAGACTTCGGTGATGGTTTTAGTGGTTCTGCCGAGTATTATCATGTCTTTAACCAAGACAAAATCGCGGCCTACGAGACCGAAACTGAAGGCTATAACATGCTCAATCTTGGTGTGGCATACTCTGGGCAATATGGTGCAAAAACAGATTATCGTGTCTATATGAAAGCGAATAACTTGTTAGATGACACCGTTTATCAACATGCATCATTCTTATCAAATATTCCACAAGTTGGACGCAATTTTACAGTAGGTGTTGATTTTAAATTTTAAGGGTTTAACACGAAACTAAACTTGAAAAATCAAACCAAAAGACCTAACTTGAAACTATCAAGTTAGGTCTTTTTTATGCGTATTTTTCAACGAATTCATCAAAAAATAAATTGGTCAGGGCGTCGTTATATGGCGATATTACTTTGCGTTGTTGCTATTGCATATCTTGCATCGGCAATTTACCACACAGTAAAACCATTGCCACAAGGGATTAACTTTAGTGGCAAGCTTAGACATGCCGATGTCAAATTTTTAGCAGATAAAACCTACCTTGATGCAAAAGGGCAACAACAGGTTGATCAGCACATCTTTGATGAAATCTTGAAAATGATTGATGAGGCCAAAACCACGATTGTGGTGGATATGTTCTTGTTTAATTCAGAAGTTGGCGACTCAAAAATAAAGCAAAGACCACTCATGCAAGAGTTAACTGATGCATTGGTAAGTAAAAAAAGACAAAATCGCCAAATTCAGATTGTGATGATTACTGACCCGATTAATTCGGTCTATGGGGGCTTAAAACCTGAAAATTACCGTCAGTTACGTCAAGCGGGTGTTGATGTGATTGAAACCAATTTAGGCCCATTACGTGCGTCTAACCCATTCTGGTCCGGCTTATGGTACATCTGCTGTCAGAATATTGGGAATAACCCAGACAAAGGCTGGTTACCAAATCCGTTCGGTGATGAAAAAATTACACTGCGTAGCTATTTAAACTTATTTAACTTTAAGGCAAATCATCGTAAAACCGTGGTAGTTGATACCGATGCTGGCTGGAAATCACTTGTAACTTCTGCAAACCCACATGATGGTAGTTCTAGACACTCAAATGTTGCATTGGTTGTAACGGGAGCCACAGCAGCTGATGTTCTACAAACTGAAGCAGCGGTTGCACGAATGTCGGGAAGTAGTTCTCCATCGCTCATTTTAGGTGATTTTGAAAAAGACGTAACCAAACCTCAAGTCCAAGTCTTAACTGAAGGGGCGATTTATCAATCTGTATTAAAATTGATTAACTCAGCTAAGCCTAAAGAGCACCTTGATTTAAGTATGTTCTATTTGTCTGAACGTAAGATTATTCAGGCTCTAAAAAGTGCTCAAGATAGAGGAGTTATTGTCCGAGTTCTACTTGACCCAAATAAAGATGCTTTTGGCCGACAAAAGAATGGTATTCCTAACCGACAAGTTGCCTCCGAATTACATGCGGCAGGCATTCCAATCCGTTGGTGTGATACCCATGGCGAGCAGAACCATAGCAAAATGATCTTAAAATATAACGCTCAGCAAGCTGAGTTGATTGTAGGGTCGGCCAATTTTACAGCCCGTAATTTAAAAAATTATAACCTTGAAACTGACATGCTGGTGATTGGGAAAGTTCAAGATCAAGTCTTTAAAGATGCTCAAAATTACTTCAATACATCGTGGTCAAACCTGCAAGGTAGACAGATGAGCGTGGACTATGTGAAGTATGCAGATGAGTCTAAAGTGAAATATTGGATTTATCGTTTTATGGAATGGTCAGGGTTGTCGACTTTCTAATTCTATTTTTTATATAAACGTTGAGGCTATATATGTTCACGACGGAGTCTTACTTAGTCTCACCCTAAACCTAGAGCTCATTCGTTACTTTGGTTTTGCCCAAAGTAACCAAAGGCATTTGTCATCCACAAAACCTGTTCAATATCTTCATTTAACCGATTTTATTGCAAAAACAATATATTCATAAATTTCGGGCAGGTTGTGGATGACATTTAGCACCAGCGAATATTGGGAAATATTTAATTTCTATATCACTTAGCCTATCCCATCATTGAAATAATTTAAGGCGCTGGCGGAATCAACTGATCCAAAGTTTTATCATCTAACTTTTCCAATTCACTCAAATCAGTCTTAATTTTCCACTGTGACTCATCATCAACAGGATTTGGTAAACGTGCCTCAAGCCAGTCACAGACCACATCTGGAGAAAACTCCGGATGATTACACTGAATAATCCACGATAAAAAATCTTTTGCTTCACCGTTCATGTAAGGAGGTGGAGAAACAGGAAAGAATAAGGTCGGTAGGCGTTCGTTTGTTGATAGGTAGTTTAAAACATGCCCTAACTCTTGAACTGTTTGCCATGCAAGTGGATGTTCTACATCAATACTGAACTTAAACCACCAAGCGTGTTCGCCATCTGCTCCATTCGCCATGATACGTGCTTCTTGCACACTTGGAACTTTGCAGAAAAACTGATGAAGACGTTCAAAACTGATTTCAGACACAGCAATTGACCTAGCTAGAAAAAAGCTAATGTTAGCATAGATACAGATTCTTCATATTTTCTTTATAGTCATTACAAACCTTAGCAATGTTATCTGTTTTATTCATGGTTTCTCCTTGACTGTCTTCTAATCTAGCTTCATATCAAGATTAAAAGGAAATAGGGCATGAAAAAGCCAATCGTTCTTGTACTTTCGACATTAATGTTAGGTATATCAGCTACCGCGATGGCCGATACCAATCATCGTTGGGATAATAACCATGGTAGAGACCATGACCGATATGAACATCGTGATGACCGTCGCCACGATTATCGTAATGATCATCGGGCTCCAAGTTGGTCAAATGCCGATCGTGGTAAGCACTATGGTCGATATGTAGCATTTAAACGCGGTGATCGTATTCCTGCGGAATACCGTAATAGTCGCTATTATGTTTCGGACTGGAGATCGCATCGTTTGTATGAGCCGCCACGTGGATACCGTTGGGTTAAAACGCCTAACCAATATTTACTTGTAGACTCAAAACATCAAATTTATCGTGTTCGTTAATTTTGAAATATAGAATATATAAATGACCTCAATATTGAGGCCATTTTTCTAAGCTAATTCATCATCTTGAGGCTGAGGAGGCTTTAAAGTTGTGGGTGTTTTTGCATGCTTTTCTTTCATCACTGAAGGATAATTCCAAGATGCAAAACGAACGACTAAGATAGAAAGGGCTAAAATAAGAATTGAGCCTGTAATAATGACTTGGTCCATATCCGCTTTATGGTCATGTTGGATATCTGAAATAAGTAGACGGGTTAATGCCGTAATCGCAACATAAATAAGAAAGCGTACAGGCATATGATTGGTTTTAAAGTAAATCCCAACCATTGCTCCAAGCTCTAAGTATATAAATAATAATAAAATATCATCAATTGAAGCATACTTTTTGATGGTTAAAATTTCAAAGACAGTATTGGCTGCGGACCACGCCACCATACAGCCAATAATAAATAGGGCTAAATAATGAAAAGCTTCAACGGCATAATGACCAAATCGGTCCAGAATGCGCTCATACTTTTTGGGATCAGGCATAGTAAGATCTTTTATTTGCTTCGTAATGTTTAGAAATTAAACAAATTTCATGCCAATTGAAATAGTAGATACAAAATAAAAAACGCCTGATTTTTCAGGCGTTTTTTATAAAGAACTTAATTAAGCTTGGTTCGTAAAGTAGTCTTCACTAAAGCCCATAATTAAGTCAGAACCTGCTTTGATTTTAGCAATACGCGCATCAATTTCTGGCAAGATACGTTCAGCAAAGTATTGAGCTAAAGCGAGTTTGTTTTGGTAGAAATCACCAGACTTATCTTTTGCTGCTGCCGCAATTTTCGCAAACATATAAGCGAAGCTGAGTAAACCAACTGCATGTAAGTAATCAACAGCAGCAGAGTTCGGGAAGTCTACATTTTCAGCAGCTTGTTCGATAATAAACTGAGTGATTGCTTCAATTTCAGTTGCAGCATCTAAAGTTGCATCTTTAATGAAGTTCAAATCTGTGTCTAAGTCATTTGCAAAATCACGGATTTCAGTGATGTATTCAGCAATGAACGCGCCGCCACATTTAATGGTTTTACGACCAATTAAATCTTGAGACTGAACGCCGTTTGTTCCTTCATAAATCTGAGCAATACGAAGATCACGAATACATTGTTCCATACCCCATTCACGGATATAACCGTGCCCACCGAATACCATTTGAGCATCTAAAGTTGCTTGGAATGCTGTATCTGTAAGGTAAGCTTTAGCAATCGGCGTTAAAAGCGCAACGCGATTATTGGCTTTTTTCACAGCTTCGGCATCAGTTGAGAATTTAGTGATATCGAGCTGTTGACCTACATAGACTGCAAATGCTCGTGATGCTTCATTGTTTGCGCGTACGTTTAACAACATACGACGCACGTCACCATGTACCAAAATGCTATCTGCTGGTTTGTTTGGTGATTGAACACCTAATGCACTACGGCCTTGTAAGCGGTCAGTCGCATATTGTGCTGCATTTTGATATGCAAACTCAGATGCACCTAAACCTTGAATACCCATAGATAAACGTTCGTAGTTCATCATGACAAACATGGCAGCAAGACCTTCGTTTTCTTTACCAACGAGGTAACCTTTTGCTCCATCAAAGTTCATCACACAAGTTGCAGATGCTTTAATCCCCATTTTATGTTCGATAGAACCTGGACCAACTAGGTTGCGTTCACCTAATGAACCATCTTCATTAACAAAGTACTTAGGTACGATGAACAAAGAAATACCACGTGAACCAGCAGGTGCATCTGGAGTTTTAGCAAGTACCAAGTGAATGATGTTTTCTGCTAAGTCGTTGTCACCACCAGTGATGAAGATTTTAGTACCTGTAATGTTATAAGTACCATCTTCATTAGGTTCAGCTTTAGTTTTAATAATCCCTAAGTCAGTACCTGCATGTGGCTCGGTTAAGCACATCGTGCCTGACCATTCACCTGAATAAATCTTAGGTAAATAAGTTTCTTTTTGTTCTTGAGATGCATAGCTGTTTAATGCCATACCTGCGCCTACAGAAAGAAGCGGGTAGAGCATAAATGATGGGTTAGTTGCAAATAACATTTCATCAGAAAGAACGGTGAGCATTTTTGGCATGCCTTGACCGCCCCATTCTTCGTCGGCACCTAAGCCAATCCAACCGCCTTCTGCATATTGACGGAATGCATCTTTAAAACCTGCTGGTGTGAACACTTCGCCGTTTTCATAGCGAGCGCCTTCTTCATCACCGGTACGGTTTAATGGATGAGTCACGTTCTGAGCAAATTTAGCCATTTCTTCTAAAATTGCTTCAGCAGTTGCAGCATCTACATGAGCGAGTTTCTCATTAGACTGCCAAAATTGTTCTGCTTTGAATACATCATTTAAGATGAATTTCATATCAGCTAAAGGAGCATTGTAAATTGGCATAATCGTTCACCTTTTTTGTGCACATTGGCCTGTGCTAGATATCCTGTAAAACGAAATGGATATGGAATTTAAAGTGTAAATTTATCATTGATTTTATAAAAAAAGGACCGTCAAAACTGAGCAGTCCTTTTTCGTTTTTTAACATTGCATATCGCAACTAACTATGGTTAGAAAGCGAAATGTTCAGCATCTAATGACATTAATGGATCTAAGCCACCAGCAATAACATCTACATGTGAGCGAACACGTGGCAAGATTTTTTTGAAGTAGAATCGAGCAGTTGTTACTTTTGCATTGTAGAAGTCAACTTCGCTAGTACCTTCTGCTAATTTCTCTTGTGCAACAAGTGCCATACGAGCCCATAGGTACGCTAAAGTGATATAACCTGAGAAGTAGAGGTAGTCTACAGCAGCAGCGCCTACTTCATCTGGGTTTTGCATTGCGCGCATACCAATTTGCATGGTGAGATCGCCCCATTCTTTGTTAAGCGCTGCAAGCGGCTCAACAAATTCTTTCATGGCAGCGTTGTCTTTGTTTGCTTCAACAAGTTTGTGAACCATTTTGGTAAAGTCTTTCAGCATTGCACCTTGAGTTTGCAATACTTTACGACCTAACAAATCAAGTGCTTGAATTTCAGTTGTACCTTCATACAAGCAAGCAATACGTGTATCACGTACGATTTGTTCCATGCCATGCTCAGAAATGAAACCATGACCACCGAAGACTTGAACACCATGCTTAGCAGATTCAGAACCTGTTTCAGTTAAGAATGCTTTTGCAATTGGAGTTAATAAAGACAAGATGTTGTCAGCAAACTTACGCTCTTCTTCTGTTTCGCCTTTTTCAACGATGTCAGCGTATTGAGCAAGTAAGTAAACAAGTGCACGACCGCCTTCAGCAAACGCTTTTTGAGTTAAAAGCATATTACGTACAGCAGGGTGAACGATAATCGGATCTGCATCTTTTTCTGGAGCTTTCGGACCAGAAAGTGAACGCATTGCTAAACGTTCTTTCGCGTAAGTTAACGCACCTTGGAAAGATGATTCAGATGCTGCTAAACCTTGAACAGCAGTACCAATACGTGCTGTGTTCATGAAGGTGAACATACAGTTCAAACCACGGTTTTCAGGTCCAATCAAGTAACCTTTAGCTTGGTCAAAGTTAATGACACAAGTCGCGTTACCATGAATACCCATTTTGTGTTCGATAGAACCACAACGTACCGCATTACGCTCGCCAATAGTTCCATCTGCATTTACATGGAATTTAGGGACGATGAATAATGAGATACCTTTAGTACCTTTCGGTGCACCCGGTAAACGTGCAAGAACGATATGGATGATGTTCTCTGCCATGTCGTGTTCACCAGCAGAGATAAAGATTTTCTCGCCAGAGATTGCATAGCTACCATCAGCATTTGGTTCTGCTTTAGAGCGGATAATACCTAAGTCCGAACCTGCATGAGATTCAGTTAAGCACATCGTACCCGTCCAAACACCTGAAACAAGGTTTGGTAAATAAGTATCTTTCTGTTCATCAGAACCATGATGTTCTAATGTACGTACAGCTCCGTGAGACAAGCCTGGGTACATACCCCAAGACCAGTTTGCTGTACCAACCATTTCAGAAATTGCGATACCTAAAGAGTTAGGTAAAGCCTGACCACCGTATTGCTCTTCTGCTGATAGAGACGGAAAGCCAAGTTCAATATATTTTTGATAAGCTTCTTTAAAGCCTGTTGGAGTGGTAACTACGCCATCATTCCAAGTACAACCTTCGCGGTCGCCAACTTGGTTTAAAGGAGAAAGTTCATTTTCACAAAAGTCTGCCGCAGCTTCTAAATATTGATCAACCAATTCACGGCTTACGTTACCTTGGAAATCAGGTAATTTTGCATAGTGTTCTTCAGCATTTAATAATTCATGCAAAACGAATTGCATATCACGTAAGGGCGCTTTGTATTGTGGCATATCGGGTTCCTCAATACTGGTGAAACCAGAGTTATAATCTTAATCTATGATAATGTGCCATGAGGCACCTTGGACTATTACATCGTGCAACAACTTGCATAACTGTACAAGCACCTCAGGACCTTTACTTTGTGACTGCAAAGTCAAGAAAAAAATGCCTAAACTAGCTAAGTGCTTTGAGTGTAAACACTTTTGGTTATGTTTATATGATACAAATAGTCAAAATCGTAAATAGTTATGTATAAACAAAAGGCGCCTATAGGCGCCTTTTGTTTCATGATTTTTAGAGTTATTTTGCTTGAGTTGGTGCAGGAGCAAGGGCGTTAACTGGTGGTTGAGGGCGTTTTGGTTCAAAACGAAGGTTACAAGTACCTTCAATTGTTTTATCGCCAACTTGCACATTCACTGCTTGTCCATTTGCTTTACCATCACATGCTTTTTGGATTTGTTCAAAGCGAGCTTGACGTTCGGCACGGTGCTGTTCCCATGCTGCTTTTTGTTCTGGTGTGAATTCACGGTGCTTCATACGATGGTGACCCTCACGTGGGCCATCTTGCATCATGCGATGTTCTGGTTTTTGTGGCTGAGTCGTTGATTGACAAGCCGCTAAACTTCCCATTGTTACAATTGCCGCACTGAATAATGCAATTTTTGCCGTCATTTTCATATTTAAAGCCTTTTAATGTTGTGTTTACTGATGGCTTAAAGATTAGATAATAAAGATGTAGAAACAATGGAGAGTTTTTCTTTTCGTTGTTGGTTACAATGCCAAATATAGGGTAAAAATGAGAGAGTGCTTTTGAACGTTCTACGTGTTCCCATTGCATTACGGTTATTTTTGACAGTCTTGCTCACCACATTGCTTATTGCGACTGCAAGCTTGAGTGTTTTGCACTGGACAATGCAAAAGAACTTTGCCAAATATGTGGCCGACGTTGAAATGCAGAAGCTCGACCGCCTTATTACCAATCTTGGCAATGTCTATACGGTGTACCATGATTGGGGAAATGCGATTCAGGCACAAATTTTACAAATCGAAGGGACTGCGGCTCCCGATGATTATGATCGCCTCTCGCAGTGGTGGCTTCGTCGCCAATATGATATTGCCATACAACAGCACTCTTTCGATGAACATGCCCTCATCAATATTTCACCTCAAGTTGCGCCGACAAATAAAAATACTATTTTTAGCGATGAAGAGTTAAAAACGCTTGAGCAAAATTTACCTTCTCAATATCAACCGTTTGAAGGGTTACGTTTCCCTTTAAGTGCAAACCAGTTTCGCCCAAGTGATGATAAAAATAAGTCAAAGAAGGGGAGCTTAAAAGATATTGAAACTCAAAATGGTAAGAAGCGTTTTATTGCTTTACCTGACCGTTTGGGTTTAAGTTCTCGTTTGTCTTTATATGATGCAAATCACCAATTTGTGGTTGGTGAACCGCCTTCTTCAGATCAGATGTCATTTCGCCCGATTATCTTAAACAATCAAGTCGTGGGATATTTAGGCTTAAAACCCGTTTTGGATAAAGAAGATGCTTTAAGTATTAATTTCTTTAGTAATCAAAAGCGTTATTTACTCTTAATTTATGCTTTAACCTTGCTCTCAAGTTTAGTTGCGGCGCTATTGATGGCGACTTATTTTAAGAAACCGATTCAGCGTTTATTAAATGCGACAAATGAATTAACGAAAGGAAATTATCAGCATCAAGTTGTTATTAAACGAAATGACGAATTAGGTGATTTATCCACCCAATTGAACCATTTGGCAGAAATTTTGCATCGGCATGAAGAATCACGTCGTCAATGGGTAGCGGATACTTCCCATGAATTAAAAACACCATTGGCTGTATTGCAAGCACAAATTGAAGCGATGCAAGACGGTATTCGAAAGGCAACCCCTGAACATCTTGATGCGATGATGCGTCAGGTTTCAAGCCTGAAAAAATTAACACAAGACCTTGCAGACTTGGCGCAGGCAGATGCACAACAACTCAAGTGTTATTTGAGTTCTGTCAATCCGTGGGAAGTTGTATTACAAGAGGTTGAGAACTTTAACCCGAAACTTGAACAAGCTGGTCTTGAAATTCAAGTTGAAGGAACAAGTTCTCCGCTATTATTAGATCGTGATCGGTTTAAACAGATTATTGTTAATTTAATTAGTAATAGTATTCGTTACACAGAAACAGGTGGCAAAATTCATATTCATACAGCCCAAACTCCACAGGAGTGGACTTTGTATGTTGATGACAGTCCATTTGGTTTAAATGATGAGCAGTTATCTCGTTTAGGTGAACGATTCTATCGCGTAGATGATTCGCGTACGCGTAGTACAGGTGGAACAGGGCTAGGCTTGGCTTTGTCTTGTAAAATTGCGCAGGCGCTCGGTGGTACACTCAGTTTTGAACATTCACCATTAGGTGGCTTACGTTGTGTACTCACTTTTAAAAAGCAGAGTTAAATATAAAAGGAAAAATATCTCATGAAACATGTGATGTTGGTTGAAGATGAAGTCGAATTAGCGCATTTGGTGCGTGATTATCTTGAAGCTGCCGGTTTTGAAGTAAGTATGTTTCATGATGGTCAAGACGCCTATGCGAGTTTCCAGCAACGTAAACCTAATTTAATGGTTCTGGACTTAATGGTTCCACGAATGGATGGTTTGACCATTTGCCGTAAGGTCCGTGAACAATCAGATTTGCCGATTATTATGGTGACTGCCCGTACCGAAGAAATCGACCGCGTCTTGGGTCTGAATATGGGCGCTGATGACTATGTATGTAAACCATTTAGCCCAAAAGAGTTGGTTGCCCGCGTACAGGCCGTTTTACGCCGTTTAGAACGTAAGGCAGAGCCTGAACAAAATGATTCTTTCCGAATTGATAAAGCACAGCAAAGAATTTGGTATCAACAAAAATCGTTGAGCTTAACGCCAACCGAATTTCGTTTACTTGAGCTATTTTTAGAGCATGTTGGACAAGTCTATTCACGAGCACAATTATTGGATCATATTAATCCAGATAGTTTTGACGTTGCCGATCGTGTGATTGACAGTCATATCAAAAACTTGCGTCGAAAAATTAGTGAAGCGGCTGAAACTGGTAACCGCCATGAGTGGATTCAAGCAGTTTACGGTGTAGGTTACCGCTTCGAATATCCAGAAGAATAAGCACTCACAGAAGTTATTCTGTGGATAACCACAATGTTATCCACAGAAAATGTGGATAATTTTAAAGATTTTATGGATAAATTATAATCTTTGTATGATTTGGTACGAATTGCCAAATCTCGTCTATATCTCCATTTCTAACTGCGATACATCCTAAAGTCCAATCCTTGTGTGGCATATAAGTCGAGCTAAAAGGCATAGATAAAAAGGATTTTGGGACTGATCCATGAATCATGATATCTCCACCCGTTGGTTGATTATGTTGCTTGGCATAAGCAATATCTTTCGTATCGGGATAGGAAATATGCAAGGATTTATAATACGCACTTTGTGAGTTTCGCCAATCTATAGAATAAACCCCTTCAGGTGTTTTTCCATCATTTTCAAAGTGTTTATGCCCTTCAGGGTTAAAGCCTAGACGAATAGGATAACGACGAATCACCTCATTATTATTTTTGAGTAGAAGTACGCGTTGATTTTTAAATACTTCAATTGAGGTGATGGGCTTGGTCTTAATTATTTCTAAGATTTCTTCGGTTGAAAGAGCTTTATGGGATGATGTAAAAGTCGGTAAATATTTTTCATAATTATAAAAAGCGATTCCTAATGGAATCATGAGAAGTGTACAAATAATGATAGGTCTAATTTTCATATATTATTCTTTGATGTTTAAGAAACTCTCTTAAGCGACTTAAGAGAGTTTTAGTCTTTAAAGTATTAAGAAGAACAGCTGACTGCTACGTCTGGTACGTCACTTGGTAAAGGACCTAAATCTTGTGATTGTTCGAGCTCTGGTTGTCTTGTATATGGCTGATCAAGCAGCTTAAATAAACGATCTACTTCGCTAAAATCATCTCGCTCAGCTGCTTCAATAGCACGTTGGGCCATGTGATTACGTAAGATATAAACTGGATTAGCTTGTTGCATATTCGCATCAAGCTCATCTGTATCTTGATGTTCACGAATGCTTTGATATTGACTAAGAAACTCATCAAACTGTCGAATATCAAGGCAATCATCTCGTAGAGTTTTATATTCTTTATTTTGAAGTCGGATAAAGCTTTGAGTGTAGTCGAGTTGTTCAGTTTGTAAGATTTTTAAAAAAGTAAAACTACAATCAAGACTGTCTTTATGAAAATGGGGAAGTCCCATTTTTTGACATAAACCAGTTGTGTAATGTTCCATGAAGGTTGGTTCAAATTGTTCTAAGCAACGCGCCAATTCCTCTTTAAACTGATCCTTTTGTTCAGGCTCAGCGAGAGGGATTAAGTTGTTTAACCACGTCCATAAATTCCAATGACCTATACTTGGTTGATTTTGGTAAGTATAACGGCCTTGATAATCCGAGTGGTTATTAATCCAGTTCGGGCGGAAACGCTCCATAAAGCCATATGGACCAAAATCGAGTGTAGAGCCAGTAATGTTGAGATTGTCTGTATTCATCACACCATGAGCAAATCCAACCAACTGCCATTTAGCAATCATGATTGCAGTACGCTCAACCACCTTTTTTGCAAAAGATAAAATAGGGTTCTCAGTTTCTAGACACTCAGGATAATGCCACTCAATACATTTTTGAGTAAATTCTGGCAGTAACTCTGGAGCGTATTGATTAATCCATTCAAAATGCCCTAAACGAATATGACATTCAGATGTTCTTAGTAACATTGCTCCCAATTCTAGTTTTTCGCGCTGTACCCCTTGAGTGGAGGTTGTAAAACCTACCGCGTGACTAGAAGCGACTCCTAAAGCATTTAAAGCATGCCCAGCTAAATATTCACGAACTACAGAACGCAACACTGCGCGTCCGTCTCCCATTCTTGAATAGGGTGTCGGGCCTGCACCTTTTAGATGTAGATCTATGGTTTGACCCTTTGTATTAAGTATTTGCGCAATCAGTAAGCCACGACCATCACCGAGTTGTCCCGCCCATTGTCCGAATTGGTGACCAGCATAGACCATAGCAAGAGAAGGAAATTCAGAGAAAGTACGCTGTCCGCTACAGATTTCAACCCATGCATTTTTTTCGTCTTCTGACCATTGCAGCTCATCAGCCAAAGCAGTATTGAAATGGCCTGCTTTTGCACCACGTAAAGGTGATGGTTGCTGAACATGGAATAATTTAGACGAAAGTGAAGGGTAAAGCGGATTAAATTGCATGGGCTTGGCAAAATAGAGAAAGCAGATTTCACTATACCATAGTTAAAAAGCGGGCATAAAAATAGCTCCCGAAAGAGCTATTTTAGATAAGAACTTATTCTAGTCTGATACTACATTAGTGTTCTTTTTAATGTTACGCATTAACGTTTCTAAACACTCACGATGATGACTTAAACGGTGTTCAAGCAATTGAAAATCAACTTTAAGCTTGTGATCCATTCTATGAATCTTTTCAGCCATTGCTGCTTTTTTCGCTTGTAGTTCTTGCTCTTTTAGCTTTGCCCAGTCATTTAATGTATGGGTAAAAGCTTCGTATTCCTGAGCAATACGTTGTTTCATCTGAGTCATATCAGCATTTACATTGTGACCATAAATAGCAAGGTCTTGTTCAGCGTATTTAAATTTCATCGCCAATTCTGCTTTTTTAATATTAAAGCTTGGAATACGACGTAAATTTTTAGCTAAACCAAGTTTAGAACATGACCATATCAACCATTTTGTTGGATCATATTGCCACCATTTCACACCATTACGATAATCGTATTGGAAGATATGATGATAGTTATGGTAACCCTCGCCCCAGGTAGCAATGGCTAACCAGAAATTATCACGTGCAGTGTTTTCGTCTGTATAAGGACGTTTACCCCACATGTGGCAAAGCGAGTTAATAAAGAAAGTCACTTGATGGCTAATGATTAAACGCAATAGACCACCTATGAGGACTACACCCCACAAATCGCCAGTTGCCCAACCAATTAAGCCTAAAATTCCAACATGAACTGCAACTACGAGTAAACCATAGTATTTATGTTGAAACATGACCAGTTTATCGTTCAATAAGTCTGGTGCGTTTTTAAAATCTGGCTCAGATGGTGAATGATCGCGGATCATCCAACCCATATGGGCATACCAAAAACCACGCTTAATTGAATATGGATCCTCATCAACATGATCAACATGTCGATGGTGTGTACGGTGACCAGATGCCCAGAACAAAATACTATTTTGCACGGCAAATGTACCACCAATCATTAAAAGAATTTTAAGTGGTAACGACGCTTCATAAGCTCGGTGAGCCCACAGGCGGTGATAACCAGCAGTAATCCCCATACTACTTAGAGCTAAAAGAAAAATTAAGCTTACCCATGCGCTTACACTAAAATCATAATAATACGCATAAATCGGGATTATGATTGCAGCAAGAATTGGTAAACCAATTAAGGTAATGCTAGCGGTCCAGTTAATTGGGGCTTTGAGTGGGGCGGAAGTCATATCCGGCAGCGCTCCTAGAAACCTTGTCAGACAAGGTACAAAGACAAAACGACATAGCAAAACCAATCATCAAGATATATTGCTATTCTATCCTTCATATTAGCACGTGCTTAGTGAGAATCACTAACATTATTGTACAGATGTATTGAAAGAACGGTAACAGATTTAAACTATGTCACAGAGTTTTTCAAGTAGGAGAAGTTGTTTAATGAACGTACAACGATTGAAAAAAAAGAACAACATTGATATTGCAAGAAAATTATCATTGCAGTCTATCTTGATCACGATCAGTCTTGTATTAGCTGCATGTCAAAGTACCCCACAACAAAATATTCAGAAAGGCCAGAAAGCTCAAGTAAAACCAGTCCATCGCGTACAACCTCCTGTAGTAAAAAAGAGAGTGAGTCCTGATGGCATTCAAGATATTGATTGGCAGATTACCCAAATTAATGGTCACAAGGCTAAGTTTTTTAACCAATGGCCAGTTCTTTCTTTAAATTCTGCTGTCAAAACAGTATCAGGCCATACGGGCTGTAATGGCGTTTTTGGTCGATATACTTTTGATTTCAGTCAACAGAAACTTGATATGCAGGTCAATGCAGGACATTCAAGTTGTGATGGTGCGTTGGCTCAAGAGGCAGAGTTGATTGATTCTTTACAGCGTATTCAAAAATTTCAGTTAGTAGGTAATACGTTATATTTACTTGACCAAAGCGGTCAGCGATTAATTCAGGCACAAAAGAAATAATAAAAGGTGGTTTTACCACCTTTTTTATATTTACAGAGCTTGTAACATCGCAGTTGGAATATCTGTAATTAGCCCCTGTATATCTAAATCCCGTAGCTTTTTTGCTCTTTCTACATCATTCACTGTCCAAACACTAATATTTAGGTTTGCTTGTTGTGAAAGCTGAATCATTTCATCTGTTGCGAGTTGATCATGCCAGCCAATATGACAGCAACCATATTGATGAGCGAGTTCAATTGCGATTGCACCCACTGGAAGTTCAACTAATATGCCTCGTTTAAATTGAGAATTCATCTCACGTAAAGCTGTTAGGATCTGAAGGTCAAAACTTGTGATGGTCACGACTTTCTCATAACCCTGCAATTCAGTCTCAAGCTTTTGAACGAGTCTTTCTGCTAAAGCCATGTCTCTTACAGCTTTCACTTCAACTTCAATATGATCGAAGTTATCAAGTAAGTTTAAAACGCCTGTAAGTGTAGGTGTTGGTTCAGAGTTTGGCCAATTGGGCCAGTTTTGACGATGATCAAATGACAATGCTTGAGACAAATTAGATTGCTCAACAATTTGATCTATTCCCGCAGTACGTAAGAAATTGTCATCATGGATAACGACTAATTCTTGATCTTGAAGCTGACGAATATCAAATTCGACACCAAGAATACCTAGATTTTTTAAGTGCTGAAAACCACCTAGCGTATTTTCAGGAGCTTCTTTGCGAGCACCACGATGACCAATAATGCGCATAATTTTCTTCTATCAACTATTTCTAATGATGGTCTCTTCAAAAGAGCAGAGACCATGTTTAATCTAATCTACTTTTAAATAATCTCATTAATATTTTTTTGCCAAAGCACTTCTTGTCCACCTTCAGCACGTTGTAAAGCGCGAGATGCGACAAACAACCAGTCAGACAGACGGTTTAAAAGTTGGAGTGCCGTGGTTTGAATATTCTGGTCGCGTGTTTGTACTGACATTAGCGATCGTTCTGCACGGCGGCAAACTGCGCGTGCCTGATGGGCATAACTGCAAGTTAAAGAGCCAGATGGTAGAATAAACTCTTTAAGCATGGGTAAGTCTTCATTCATACGGTCAATTTCTTTTTCAAGAAATTCAATGCAAACAGGCTGAAGTAAATTGTAGTTTGGAATACAAACCTCGCCGCCTAAGTCAAAAAGCCAGTGTTGAACTAAGCTTAGACTCTTATCCCAATTTGCTTTGTCTATTACTTGACTTGCAGTGATTTGAGCTCGAAGAACGCCAATAATGGCATTTAGTTCATCGACATCACCAAGTGCTGCAACTCTTAAATCATCTTTGGCAACACGAGAGCCATCGCCTAAACCTGTTGTACCTGAGTCGCCTGTGCGTGTATAGATTTTGCTTAAACGGTGTCCCATGATGGATATCCTGAACATAAAAAAGGGGATAATGTCGGTCAGAACATTACCCCGAAACTGGAGTTAAGAAAATATTTTTATAATTAAACTTTTGCTTAGTAGCTTAAGGTCACACCAGCTGATGCAAGACGGCCGCTGGCAATATAGTATGAGCCAACCTCTTTATTCCACGCAGTTTTATAGTCTGTATCATATAAGTTTTGAATATTAGTAAAGATTTTGACATTTGGGTTCATTTGCCAATAAGCGTTAAAATCAAGAGTAGTGTAGCCTGGGACATCTTGTGTATCTTTTGCTTTGCCTTTTGCAACGAAAGCAGTGTTGAAGCCATATATACCATTATCCCAACCAATATTCATGTTGAAGTTTTGACGTGGGCGATTTGGCGCATCTTGATCAGTTTCATCATTTTTAGGTTGAATATAAGCATATTCAGCATTGATAAACCAATTATCTAGTGACCACTTTAAACCTAACTCAGCACCAGTTAAGGTTGCTTTATCAATATTATAAAATACGAAATTTGTTGCGGCAGAAGATACCATTAAGTTATCAACTTTAGTTTGATAAACCGAACCATATACATTTAAGCCGTGGTTTAGTTTTTGATCAAATCCAAGTTCATATGACACGCTTTCTTCTGGTTTTAAATCTGGATTTCCTCCCCACCAAGTTGGTTCCGTAATAATTTGTCCTACAACTGGTGCACGGAAGGCTGTACCAATATTTGCATATACACTAGTGGTTGGTGTTACAAGGAGACGCCCAGCAAGTTGTCCAACTGTATGTGTACCAAATTGGTCATTATCTTCTACACGAATACCTGCTTGGGTATTAATGCCATCATGTTGATATTGATGTTGTAAATAATAGCCAGTCGTCTTATTAGAATTATCGAATCCTGTATCGCCACTATAAGCAACTACTTTCTCTGCAGTTGTTTTATTATGTTCTACACCAAATAAAATATTTTGGCTTGGTGTAAATTGCCATTTAATATTTGAATCTACCTCTTGTTGCTTTGTATTTACAATTGATGGATATGCTGCTTTTATTAAATTATATTGGTCTTCAAATTGAGAAAGACGAGTATTCCAAATAATATTGTTAGTTAAATTAAGACGGGCGTTAACATTATATAAGCGGTTAGTAAAATCATAGGCTTGTGCTGAGCCATAAGAAAAAAAGTCACCAGTACCTTTATTTTCTTTGATTTCAGCTGATAAAGCATATTGCTCTTTATCAACACCAACTTTAGCTGAATACCCTTTTTGATCAAAACCAGCTTTACGATTGTCATTGCTAATGATTTGATCACCATCTGTTTCAAAACGTTGACCACGAATTTGAGCATAATAACCATCTTGGGCTAAATCTATACCTAGAATAGATTTATAAGTATTTTTCTCGCCAGCTTCGATAGTCGTAAAGATTTTATTTTGTGTAGGAGTTTTTGAAATTAATTGAATTACCCCACCAATCGCATCAGTACCATATTGAACTGATGCCGGGCCCCGTAATATTTCAATTTGTTTAATATCGGTTGTATCAAATAAGTGAATATTTTGACCTGCTACAGTGGCAGTATTTGAACGCATACCGTCTTGTAAAAATAGAGTGTGTCCAGCACTTGCTCCTCGGATAAATACAGAAGCTGTTTGGCCATAACCACCTGTTTGATGAATAGTTAACCCAGCTTCTTTTCTTAATAGAGACGGCAAATCTGCAATTGGATTCTGCCCAATTGTTTTTTCATCAATCACTGAAATACGCGCTGGAACTTCACTCGCTTTTTCAGCACTTTTTGAAGCAGTCACTACAATTGGATCAAGTTGAGTTGCGTTCGTTGTTTCTTCAGCAAAAATAACAGGTGAAAACCCCATCGCAATAGCGATAGCCCCTACCAGACGAGTAGGTTGAAAAGTCTTAGACATAACATGCTCCATACATTCACCCCACGTGAATGATCGGGTAGATAGATGAAACAAGTAGGTCTCCGGACTTCAGCGCCATATTTAATTTATGGACATATTCACCTTCCCACATCATTGCAGTGGTGTAAGTCGATATCGACTTAAAAAATATGCTTTACATTGTTACCGTTGCGGGGGCAGTGCCGGACTTTCACCAGCTTCCCTAAAGCATTAATAGCTTACACTTGCTTCCAATTGAACGCAGTATAAAGTGGCGATTTATTTCATACAATGTCATTTAGCCCAATTCCCAGAGAACTTTTACGCAAGGGGCAAAAATTGCATTACAATGGCGCTTATTTTAAGAAATGGTTGTAGTTTAGGCAGATCATGAGCCCATCAAACCAAAAACGTATACGAGCGAAAATCTGTGGAATTACTCGTCCTCAAGATGTTCAGTCAGTAGTTGCGGCTGGAGCAGATGCAATTGGTTTTGTATTTTTTCCGCCAAGTCCAAGACATGTCACACTCGAGCAGGCACAAGAACTAGTTAAACTTATTCCTCCTTATGTACAACTTGTTGGTTTGTTTGTGAATGCAAGTGCTACTGAGATTCAGTCAGTACTTGATTGTGTTCCCCTAGATGTATTACAACTACATGGCGACGAAACTCCAGAACAATGTCAGGAGATAGCTCGCCATTGTAAGCGTCGCTGGTATAAAGCGATTCAGGTTAAGCCTGATCTTGATGTTATTGCTGAAATTCAAAAATATCAGGCGGTTGGAGCCAGTGCTGTCTTGCTCGATGCGTGGCATCCTGAGCTTAAAGGGGGCACAGGACATCAGTTTGACTGGTCTAAATTTCCAAAACTTGATATTCCATTAATCTTGGCAGGTGGTTTAACCCCTGACAATGTCATTGACGCTATTCATACTACCGGTGCTTTTGCAGTAGATGTGAGCGGAGGCGTAGAGTCCGCAAAAGGTATAAAAGACCAACAACTCATTGAACGATTTATGCAAGGAGTCCAACGTGGATCAGCAAAACAATGTGATTGACTATACACAGTACCCAGATGCTGCAGGGCATTTCGGTATCCATGGCGGACGTTTTGTGTCAGAAACTCTAATGGCGGCATTAGAAGATTTAGAAAATCTATATTCCCGCATGAAAAATGATGAACAGTTTCTGGCAGAATTCGACCGCGATCTCGCCTACTATGTAGGTCGTCCTAGTCCACTTTATTATGCTGAGCGATGGTCAAAAGAGTTAGGTGGTGCACAAATTTACCTGAAACGTGAAGACTTGAACCATACAGGCTCACATAAGGTAAACAACACGATTGGTCAGGCGCTATTGGCAAAGCTTTCTGGTAAAAAACGTATTATTGCTGAAACTGGTGCTGGGCAACATGGTGTGGCAACAGCAACGATAGCAGCGCGTTTAGG
The DNA here is from genome assembly GCF_059416285.1 of Acinetobacter sp. GW821-FHT09D10. Classification (NCBI taxonomy): domain Bacteria; kingdom Pseudomonadati; phylum Pseudomonadota; class Gammaproteobacteria; order Moraxellales; family Moraxellaceae; genus Acinetobacter; species Acinetobacter sp. GW821-FHT09D10. Next base: position 215,217 of record NZ_JBWKOW010000005.1, on the reverse strand, counting down.
CCTTGAATGTGTTGTTTATATGGGTGCTGAAGACGTTAAGCGTCAAGCGATGAATGTTTATCGTATGCGTTTGTTGGGTGCAACAGTTGTGCCTGTACAGAGTGGCTCTAAAACACTTAAAGATGCCATGAACGAAGCGATGCGTGACTGGGTGACCAATGTTGATAGTACTTACTATGTGATTGGTACGGTGGCAGGTCCCCATCCATATCCCCAACTTGTACGTGATTTCCAGTCAATTATTGGTCGTGAAGCGCGTAAACAGATTTTGGAACAAGCGGGTCGCTTACCAGATGCATTGGTTGCTTGTGTCGGTGGCGGTTCAAATGCAATGGGCTTATTCTACCCATTCTTAAACGATGCCAATGTGAAAATGTATGGTGTTGAAGCTGCTGGTTTTGGTATTGAAACTGGTAAACACTCTGCGCCTTTAAATGCAGGCCATGTTGGTGTGTTACACGGTAACCGTACTTACTTGATGAGTGATGAGCAAGGTCAGATTATCGAGACACACAGTATCTCGGCAGGGTTAGATTATCCGGGTGTTGGTCCTGAACACAGCTTCTTGAAAGATATGAAGCGCGTTGAGTATGTGCCGATTAATGATACAGAGGCTCTACAAGGCTTCCGTGATTTAACCAAAATTGAAGGGATTATTCCTGCTCTTGAAAGCTCACATGCCATGGCTTATGTCTCTAAGCTTGCACCGACTATGTCTAAAGATCAGATTATTATTGCGACCGTTTCAGGTCGTGGTGATAAAGATTTAATGACTGTTGCGCGCATTGATGGCGTAGAAATGGTTGAGATGTAAGCGGGAATAAAAATGCCAAGTCTGTTTATGGTGATGTTGGGCGGGCGTCATGCACGCGCTAATACAGAAGTTCATGATGTTGTCATGGCTGTAGGAGATACTTTGGAAGAAGTTTATCCTCAACTTAAACAGGCTTGGTTTGGTGAGGCTCAAGGATTACATATTGATGCTTGGGCTAAGCTTTCTGGTGTGGCTTCACAAGGTGAGAATTATCAAATTCATTTCACTGATGCAGCACCAAAACCAGATGACTTAAAGTTATATTTAATTAATCTGGGGGGATATAATGCTCATGAATTCGGTGAACTTCACCGTTATGAGTTTGTTGTTGCGCCCAATGCTGTTATTGCAAAACAATTGGGTAAACAATTTATAGATCAACAGTGGCAAAAAGCGCATACAGATCGAGTCATTGATATTGATGACTGCTTAGCGATAGATTGTGTAGCAGGGCGCTATATTCATTTAATAAAAGGCGATTTTGCTGCAACAGTTTGGGAAAATACGTATTTGACCGTTGTATAGGTCATTTGAAATCTAATATTCATATGGAAGTGGGTAAATGGATTTAATTCAAGAAAATGGACAGCCTCGTTATGGGCGTTTTGAATCTGTACCGTCAACCATTCATGTACAACATTATATTTATAAAACCCCTTATGGTAAGGTCTTAAAAGGCTGGCGTAAGCAATTAAAATACAAGAAATTTAAATTCTGTGGTATTCAACATAAACATTATAGTATTGGTCTGGCCATTGCGGATATTGGCTGGGTCGGTCACGGGTTTTTCTATATTTATGATCATGAAACCCAGCAGGTAATTGAATGGAATGCGATTCAGCCTTTAGGTCATAAAACCTATCTTGATGAACAACCATTGTTTAATCAAAGTTATTTTTCTAAATCGCCTTATCAATTTGATATTCAGCATGCGAATGGTGTGCGGTACATTCGAGTCACTAAATATGGTGAGATTAAACTCAGTGCTCGGATTTTTTGTGCTGGCACCGATATATTAAGTTTATGTACACCGACAGGAATTAATGGTTGGACTTATACTCAAAAGCAGACGACGCTGGGTGTAGAAGGGATGTTTATTAATAGACAAAACCAAGTTGTACAATTTGATGAAAAGACTTTTGCATCTTTAGACGATACTTGTGGTTTTTTGCGACCTGAAACAGCTTGGTTTTGGCTTTCATGTAATTTCTGGGATGAACAAGGCAGACGTATTGGCCTAAATTTAGCTTCTGGCGTTAATGAAAGTTTTGGTAATGAAAACTGCTTATGGATTAACGGAGTTTTATTTCCACTGACTGACGTTTTATTTGAAAAAGTAAATGATGAACTTTGGCAAATTAGTTCTCTAGATCAAAAGCTTAATCTCCAAGTGCATATTGGTTGGTGTAGATACGAAAATATTAATTTAAGAATGATTGGAAGCCAGTTCAATCAGTGGCAAGCTAAAATTAGTGGCACTATTGAGCATGAGGCAACCGATATAATCAATTGCAATGAGCAATATGGTTTATTAGAACAACATTACGCAAAATGGTAACAAGCAGGTTATAAACCTGCTTGCCAGAATGCTTCGCCAGCTGCAATTGGGTCATTTGTCTTTTCGAGTGTTTCAATCCAAACAGGATATTGACGAATTACCGGATGCTGACTTGGATGAAAATCTTTTTTAAACCAGTCTAGATATTGGCTTTTCATGGCTGTTAATGTGCCATTTTTACCGAAAAACCAAGGCAAACCTTTAAGTGTCATCAACAGTCTTTCTCTAGAACTAAAACCATCACATTTCAACATGACATTGGTACGATAAAGCGTAAAACCAAACATTAATACTGTTGTAGCCACTAATACAAAGCGACGTGTTGACTCAGGCACTTCACCGACTTGTTTCATGACGTCAAAAGCAACATCCCGATGCTCCATCTCTTCAATGGCATGCCACGCAAACAGTGCTCGAACATACGGATGTGCATTTTCCAATGTTTTTTTGTTGCTATAAAACGTCTCTGCCATTAAGGCTGTTAAATGTTCGGCAGCAGCAGTCATGGCAATGTTGTATTGCGGTGAGCGTTTTGTCAGTTCAAAACGGAAAATCCTTTTCAGCGTGGTTGTGAACTGGTCAACGGGCATGCCTTGCTCTTTCATGATCTGATTCATTTTGTCATGAGCAATACCATGTTGAGCTTCTTGTTTAATAAAGTCCACAACTCGTCTTTGTAGTTCTGGATCATCAATTTTGTCACGGAACATACGAACACATTCAATAAAATAACGCTCTCCATCTGGAAAGGTTAAGCTGAGTGCATCAAACATACGAGTCAAAAAAGGATCATTATTAAACCAAAAGCGAGGTGCTTCGTTTAAATGAAAATCTAGATCTTTACGAACCACTGGATCGACCTGATAAGAAACATGTGCGTTCATATTCTTATTTCTCGCATCTAACTTGTTCACTAGTATGTCGCGACTGGTCGGCTTTGTTTTGACAGTTATTGCCAATTTTTATACAGTTTACGACAAGGTGGTAGTAAAAAAAGGATGCGCCATGCAGGAATTTACGATTTCAAATGGTTATTTTTACCTTTGGAATACTTACTTAAAAGAAAAGGGGATGGACTGGCAGGCATTAAATCTAACAGATGTTCAAGTTCGCCAAGTTCAAAACATTTTATCTGCATCTATCGATGCTCAATCACCTTTAACTTTTTTTCTTGAGCTTTTAGAGCTGACCGAATCTCGACTACAAGTTTCCAATTTAGCTTTGGAAATGGCAACTTGTATTACACCTGCCAATTTTGGTGTATTGGGATATATGGCATCCCGAAGTGGTAGCTTTGCAGAGGTTCTTGAATATATCATGAAGTTTCACCGTCTGGTGATTGACGGTGAGCAAGTCGTGCCTATGCAAATCGAGCAAGATGTTTCTAAAATTCGTTTGTATTGGCCGTTGGTTGATGACAGTAATATCATACTTTGTGAATTGACCTTGGCAGCTATGGTACAACTTGCTAAACAAATAGCCCCACTGCATGATTTTCTCTTGCAACAAGTTGAGTTTGTGCACAGCGCACGTGGTCCGTTAGTGCACTATCAGCGTTTCTTTCAATGCAAATTATCATTTGGAAAACCTTACTATGCATTAACTTTTGCAAGTGAAGGACTAAGTATTCGCCCTCAACATGCAGACCCGACCTTAATGCAACTTTTGGTGAAACAGGCAGAAGAGGCGTTAGCTCAGCGTAAAATACAAACAGATTTAGCTCAGCAAATACATTGGATCGTGCATGAATATTTTAAGCAAAGACAGCAAGCGCCTAAAATAGAAGATATTGCCATCGAGTTGAATATTTCAGTACGAAGCTTACAGCGCCAGCTACAGTCATTAAACACTTCATTTAAATTAATTTTAGATGCAGAGCGCATGAGACGTTGTGAGATATTACTCAACCAAAATACAAGCCTCACTTTAATTGCTGAACAGTTGGGATATTCGGATCAGTCAGCACTTGCACGGGCTCATAAAAATTTGACAGGACAAACCTTGCTGACAAGAAAAAGACAATTACAGCTAACCAATAAAAATGCAGTGAAATAGGCATTTTTGGATGGTTTTCTATTCAGATGACGATCTAATAATGGCTCGAAAATAGGAAGCTTTGATCATTGAGAAAAGTTTCAAAATATTGATAAATGTACGCCATGGGTTGTATGAATCATACAATCGAATATCGCCATAACGTTAGACCTGTTCAATGGACAAAAAATAGCGTTAAAATGCGATGTTCTTGTATTTCTACAAACAACTCCTCAATTTTAAATAATTCAAGGAAAGCACAACCCTATGTCACGTCTTGCCACCCGTTTTGAAAAGCTTAAGTCCCAACAACGTAAAGCGCTTGTATCTTATGTTATGGCGGGTGATCCACAACCGCAAGTAACAGTTCCGTTACTGCATAAAATGGTTGCGGCAGGAGTAGATGTCATTGAGCTTGGTTTACCATTTTCAGACCCAATGGCTGATGGTCCGGTAATTGCGCTTGCAGCTGAACGTGCGCTTGCAGCAGGGACTAACACATTAGATGCTCTCAATATGGTAAAGGAGTTCCGTGAACAGGATCAGGATACACCTGTTGTTTTAATGGGTTATCTGAATCCGGTTGAAGTGATTGGTTACGAGAAATTTATTTCTCATGCGAAACAGTGTGGTGTAGATGGCTTATTGCTGGTGGATTTACCGCCAGAAGAGTCAAAAGAGTTTGGTGCTGTGTTGAAGCAACATGACATGGATCAAATCTTCTTGCTCGCGCCAACATCTACAGACCAGCGCATTCAACATGTGGCAAATCAGGCAAGTGGATTTATCTACTATGTTTCACTCAAGGGTGTAACAGGAGCAGCAACACTAGATACGGCAGAAGCTGCTGCACGTATTCAGAAAATCAAAAATGCCACTGATATTCCAGTTGGTGTTGGTTTTGGTATTAGTGATGCCGCTTCAGCAAAAGCAATGGGTAGCGTTGCTGATGCTGTGATTGTAGGTAGTGCTTTCGTTAAAAATTTTGCAACGTTGGCAGCGGATGACGCTGTTGAACAGACGGTGAATAAAGTCAAGGAGCTTCGAGCAGCGCTCGATGAGTTAGTATGAATCAAGAAGTGAAATCAGGGAAAGTTCTTAGCCCTTCGACACCATGGACAAAACGTCCGGTTCCAGGTATTGAAGTCGCAAATGAGCAACAAATTCTCAAAGCAACATTTACTGAGCCAACGATTGAATGCCCTGAATGTCATGCTCTAGTGACACGTACAGCAATCTCTTTCAATGCGTATGTTTGTCCACAGTGTGATGAACACTTACGTATGAAAGCTCGTGATCGTTTGAACTGGTTCTTCGATAATGTCGTGACTGAATTGGGTCAAGAGTTTAGCGCGAAAGATCCATTAAAGTTTGTCGACACTAAACCATATCCAGACCGTATGCGTGAAGCGCAAAGCAAAACTGGTGAAACAGAAGCTTTAATTGCAATGCAAGGCAATTTAAATGGCGTGGATATGATTGCATGTGCTTTTGAGTTCGACTTTATGGGCGGCTCTATGGGTACTGTAGTGGGTGACCGTTTTGTTCAGGCTGCTGAACTTGCTATTGCAAAACGTCAACCATTAATCTGTTTCGCAGCTTCTGGTGGCGCACGTATGCAAGAAGGCATGTTGTCACTTATGCAAATGGCACGTACTTCAGCGGCGATCCAAAAATTAAAAGATGCAGGCTTACCTTACATCGTGGTGTTAACACATCCGGTTTATGGTGGTGTAACAGCTTCTTTAGCAATGTTAGGTGATATTCATATTGCTGAACCGAAAGCGATGATCGGCTTTGCAGGTAAACGTGTAATTGAACAAACTGTACGTGAAACATTGGAAGAGCCATTCCAACGTGCTGAATATTTGCTTGATCATGGCGTAATCGATCAGATTGTTCATCGTCATGCTTTACGTGATACTGTATCTCGACTTGTATCGAAATTGATGAACTTACCTTGAATCAACAAGCTCCACTTTCAATAGACTCTTTAGATACATGGCTCAATTATTGGAGCCATGTTCACGTTACAGGGATAGATCTTGGTCTGGAACGTGTAATTCCTGTGGCAGAAAAGCTGGGCGTAACTCAGCCTACTGCTAAAGTTTTTACAGTAGCCGGAACGAATGGTAAAGGCTCAACGACAACTATATTAGCTGCTATATTAAATGAGCAGGGTTATAAAGTTGGGTTATATCAGTCACCCCATATCTATCGCTTTAATGAACGAGTCAAATTAGGTGGAGTCGAAGTCGATGATCAAAGTCTGATTGATGCTTTTGTTCAAGTCGATCAGGCTCGTCGCGATTGTGATTTAAGCTTATCTTTTTTTGAAGCAACCACTTTGGCTGCTTTTGTCATTTTTAAACAGCAGCAATGCGATGTATGGGTGCTCGAAGTCGGTTTGGGCGGGCGCTTAGATGTTGTTAATGTAATTGATCCCAATGTTGCGATTATTACTAATATTGGCCTAGATCATACCGATTGGTTAGGCGATACCATTGAAAAAATTGCTTTTGAAAAAGCAGGTATTATTCGTCCACAAATTCCGGTTGTCTTTGCTGGCGAACAACTTCTACCTCAAGCAATTCAAGATAAAGCAGAAAGCATACAAGCAATTTTATATACCGTTAATCGTGATTATTTTTATAAACTCGCCGATGATGGGCAAAACTGGTACTTTGCTTCAGAAGGAACCACTTTAAAGCTTCCTTTAGGCCATTTAGCCATCGAAAATATTGCGGGGGCGGTTGCAGCCATTTTAAATAGCGGACTTGAAATTTCTCAGTCTGCTTTAGAAAAAGGTATTCAAGCTGCACGCTTAGCAGGGCGTTTTGAACAGCGTCAAGTGGAAGGAAAAACAGTAATTTTTGATGCCGGACACAATCCACATGGTGTTGAATTTTTGTTAAAGCAATTGCGAAATTTCTTAGAATACAATAAACAGTACACAGAAGTTGTCGCAGTATTTTCAATGCTGGCAGATAAAGATATAAAATCAGTAGTCGATTTATTGAAACCTACTGTTTTACATTGGAAAATTGCTGAGTTGAATGTGCCGCGTGCTGCATCGATTCAGCAACTCAATGATGCCTTGCAAGGTCAGACAGTACAACAATATGGCAATATCAAAGAGGCATTTAAATCAGCGCTTGAGCAAACAAATAACAATCAGCTGATTTTGGCCTGTGGTTCGTTTCATACTTTAGAAGCGATTTGGGAGTATTTGGAAGAATGTCAATGAATAACAAACAACGCTGGATGGGTGGTGTTGTTTTACTGGGTGGTGGTGTTTTATTGGCAGCATTACTTCTAAAAGGAAATGAAGAAATAAAGCAGGTTGAAGTTCAACCATCCGCATCTACATCACCAAAAACTCAAACTAAGCCAAAGCAAGCAACCGAAGGACAAATGGTACAACTACAACCTCTAGCGGTTGATGTTGCAACAGAAAAGCGTTTGCTAGAAGAACAACGCCGTTCGCGTGAAAAGGCTGTTGCAGAACAGGAAGCACGCGCAGCTGAGTTTTTAGCCATGCAACAGCAAGCTGAAGCCGATGCTGCTCGTAAAGCAGCTGCCGAATATGCTGCGATTAATGCACGTCGTACCGCTGCTCAAGAAAGTTCAGACAATATTCCGCCGGAAGTTGTCGGCAGTGATGGCAAAGTAAAAAGTCCACAAACTGATGTGAAGAAAAAATCTGTAGATAGTGCAAAAGCAGAAGCAGATAAAAAAGCGGCTGATGCCAAGCGCCAAGCAGAAGCTGATAAGAAAGCATCAGATGCTAAACGCCAAGCAGAAGCAGATAAAAAAGCAACTGAAGCAAAACGCCAGGCAGAAGCAGATAAGAAAGCAGCTGAAGCAAAACGTCAAGCAGAAGCAGATAAGAAAGCAACTGAAGCAAAACGTCAAGCAGAAGTAGATAAGAAAGCAGCTGAAGCAAAACGTCAGGCAGAAGCAGATAAGAAAGCATCAGATGCTAAACGCAAAGCTGAAGCCGATAAAAAAGCTGATGCTGAAAAAGCGCGTGAACTGCTGGAAAATGGTGATAAAAAGTGGATGGTGCAAGTTGCATTGGCTGCTAACCAAGCAAATGCAGATGCAGTTGTTTCTAAATTACGAGCTAAAGGCTACAAGGTAACTACGAGCCAAACCAGCAAGGGAATTCGTATTATGGTTGGACCAGCGAAAGACCGTGATACAGCAGATGCAGCCCGTAAGAAAATTACTTCTGATTCAAGTTTAAATATGAAATCGGCTTGGGTAATTGACTGGGTACCGCTTGATCAGCGATAACGGCTGATCATCCCCTAAATCAAATCAGGAACACTTCAAAGGCTTTATTCTTGTGAGGAGTGTTCCATTCAATAGGGGATCTTGAAGATGAATACAACGATCAAAATATTAGAACAATTTGTTTTTGCACAAGATTCAGGGATTAGCGCGCTGTCTGGGGTTGTTTGTGTGGGGGATGATGTTTATTTTGTTGGTGATAATCTCCCTTATTTATTAAGAATCAATCGAACCCAGAACATGGCCGATGCAACGGTCTTTGAAAAAATTCCGTTATTTGATCCTTCAGAGCAAATACCGCTAAGTGCATTAAGCAAAGAACGGAAGCCTGATTTTGAAGCTTTAACCTCCATAAGTTGGAACGGACAATCACAGCTTTTGGTGATGGGCTCGGGTTCTACAGAAAATCGAAAACGAGCATTACTCTATAACCCTGCCAATGATCAGGTCAGAACTTTCTTGGATGCGGTTGATTATGATTTTTTGCAGCATCAGGTTGAATTAACAGGCGGGGCTGATCTCAATATAGAAGCCATATGTTCAGCCCATCGTTATCTCTATATCTTTCAACGTGGTAACATAAATCTCCATCATGGGGTTTTAGTCTTTGATTTAATCAAAATTCAAGCAGGAAAATCCTTAGAAAATGCACTTATACATTCGCTCAAACTGAGCTTAGCTGAGCTTGATGGTTCAGCAAGTGGAATTTCAGATGCTTGTTTTTTAGCGGATAAAAATTTGATTGTTGCTACAGCTGCGGTCGAACAAACACTCAATACCTATGATGACGGTGCTGTCTTGGGAAGTTTTATCTTGGTGTTTTCGCTTGAGGGTAAAGCTTTAGCGGCTCATTTGATTCGAGATGCGAAAGGACAGACGCTGCCAATCAAGGTTGAAGGGATTACTTGGTTTGAGTCGAGATCCGATGGCGAAGTATTTTTATTAGTGACAGACAGTGATGGTGGTGATTCTGAAATTTTGAAGGTATTACTTAGCAATGCCGCTTTGGGAAAATCATAAAGTTAAATCATATTTTTGATGGTCATCTATCTTTAAATGTATGTTTTTCGATGTAATTGATAAGAATGAAAACAATAAATAAGTTGGTGATTGAGCCAACTTATTTGCCTAAAAATCGCGTTTGTATACAAAAGCAATCCAGTCTTTAGCTGCTGGAATTCGACAGTTGCTGTTGAGTCCATTTTACATTTTCAGGTGTAAATAGGCGGTCAATGTTTTTCCAGATAATATGGTAGCCATAACCACCTTGTTTCATTTCTTTGACCGCATCATCAATTGCCCAATTCTCAAAAATAATACGATACATGGCAACACTGGCTCCTGTACGGTCTGAACCATGGTAGCAGTGTAATAAAACACGTTGATTATTCTGTTTGGCAATCTTAATTTGTTGCATGACTTCTAATAGATCTTGTCGGTCAATTGCCCATGTGTTGATAGGAATATGTACAAGATTAAAATTTTCATTTTTAAAAACTAAATCATCTGCCGCTTTGGCTCTTAGGTTAATAATAGTTCCAATTTGATGGCGTTTTAACTCGGGAACCATCGTTGCATCGGGTTGTTCACTGCGAAAAACATCACCACTAATTTGATAAAAGTTATGACTCTGAGAGACTAAAGTACCCCAATCTTGTGGTCTATGTTCATGAGCAATACTTTCATGCTGCATACATCCCTGTAAATTTATACAGATGACAAGTGTGATGAGTGATAATTTTTTCATGTTTGATACCGGTTAAGCTCATAAAGATCATGAGCACAAATTATTTCAATCGTTGGCTCATGTTGAGCTAAATGCTGCAAGTGTTTGAGATTAACAAGACGTTTCTCATTATCTTCTGCAAATGTTTTTTCCAGCACACTAAGTGATCTTAATTTATTTTTAGGGTTTAACTCTAGGTGTGAGTAGTACGCATCTCCACAAAATAATAACCATTGATTTTGTTGCTTTATGGCAATGCCACAATGACCAGCTGAGTGACCCAATAAAGGCACCATTAAAATTTCATCTTGAAACAGAGGAAAGCCCTTTACTTTTTCGAGGTTAAACCATGCTTCACCTTGCTGATATTCAACGAAGTTCCAGTAGCGATGGTCTTTGTATTGATTGTTTCTGTAGCGAAGTTTTCCCTTAAAATTTGGTAGTTGAGCCGCGTTATATTCTGCCGCTAAAACATGAACTGTGGCATGAGGGAAATCTGAAATTCCACCTGCATGATCAAAATCAAGATGAGTGACAAAAATATGTTGTACATCCTTAGGATTAAACCCGAGCTTTTGGATTTGCTGGATGGCACTAAACTCAAGGTTAGTCTCAATTTTGCCTAAACGTTGGACTAATGAACCTAGTCGCTGCTTCATATGTAGATAATCTTGCAGCCCAAAGCCTGTATCAATAAGTACAAGGCCGCGATCGGTTTCAACCAGAAGGCAATGGCAGACGACTTCAGCCCGGAAGCCTTTTTGTCCAAAGAGTGGGGCACAAACTGGGCACATGCTGCCGCACTTTAAATGATGAATTTTATGGATCATGATTTTTATTTTTTATACCGAATCGCTTCGAGTTATAACTGATCTGGGCAGTAAAAACCATGTGTATTCAATACATAAATAAAAAGCCATCACGTTGGATGACTTTTTAGAGTGTGATATTTACTTAAGATTTTCTAAAAATTTGGTACTTGCTTCGCATATCCTGTTATGAACTTTTTAACTGGTTGCGTACGTGTCGCTGACAGTTTTTATTCGAAAAGTTTCGAATGTTTGCATACTCGTTTCACTTGTCTTGTAGCGAAATTTTCAAATGCTTGCCTACGCGCTTCGCTTGTCTTGCGCTTCAATTAAAGCCTTTTTAAAGGCTTTAATCTTGCTCAGGCTGTGGTGTTAAGCGTAAATAAGGTTTAACCGCTGTATAGCCTTTAGGGAAGCGCTGTTTAATTTCTTCTTCATCTTTAAGTGATGGCACAATAACGACATCTTCACCTTGTTGCCAGTTCGCTGGTGTCGCTACTTTATGCTTGTCAGTTAATTGTAATGAGTCAACAACACGTAAGACTTCATTAAAATTTCGGCCTGTTGAAGCAGGGTAGGTAATGATTAAGCGAACTTTTTTATTTGGATCAATAATCACTAATGAACGTACTGTCAGTGTTTCACTGGCATTTGGATGAATGAAACCATATAGCTCAGAGACTTTGCGGTCTTTATCGGCAATGATTGGAAAATTTACAGTCGTGTTTTGTGTTTCGTTAATGTCATTGATCCAGCCCTTATGAGACTCTACATCATCTACTGACAAAGCAATCGCTTTAACATTACGTTTTTCAAATTCATCTTTTAATTTTGCTGTGTAACCTAACTCTGTTGTACATACGGGTGTATAGTCGGCTGGATGTGAAAATAAAATTCCCCAACTATCCCCTAGAAAATCATAAAAATTAATTGTGCCTTCACTCGATTCTTGTTGAAAATCGGGGGCTGTATCTCCTAATCGTAGTGTCATGATCGTTCCTCAATTGGTCATAATTTGTTATTCGATCCAATGAATATGCAGCATTATCTTTATGATTAAAATTATTGTTTTTGTATTTTATTATGAGTTTTTTATATAAGTGTAAATATATATGACTAAAACTCACTATTTTATGTGCTTAATCAATGTAACTTTAAGGTAAATTTGCTAAATTAGATTTCTCGGAAGTTATGCTTAATAGATGAGCGTTAATGTTACGTTTTTAGGGGCAGAGCGCATTACGGGGGACTAGGTGAATGATAAAACCATTCGTCTAACTATCAGATTTTTTTTAGGGGTTTTGTGCAAAACCCTTGTACTTCAAATTTCTGGCACCATAATAAACGACTGAGAAAAAGTTTATTCATTTGACCAAGCAAGATTTAGAGAGTTTATCCATGTTGGCAAGTCTGATCGGAGGTATCTTCGGTACAAAAAATGAGCGCGAACTCAAACGCATGCGCAAAATTGTTGAGCAAATCAATGCGCTCGAGCCGACGATATCAGCTTTAAGCGATGCAGACTTATCTGCAAAAACTCCAGAATTCAAACAACGTTATAATAATGGCGAAAGTTTAGATAAATTACTTCCAGAAGCGTTTGCAGTGTGTCGTGAAGCTGCCAAACGTGTAATGGGCATGCGTCACTATGATGTTCAGCTTATTGGTGGTATTACCTTACATGAAGGTAAGATTGCCGAAATGCGTACCGGTGAAGGTAAAACCCTTATGGGTACTTTGGCGTGTTATTTAAACGCATTAAGTGGCGAAGGCGTTCATGTCATTACTGTGAACGATTATTTGGCACAGCGTGATGCTGAGTTGAACCGCCCATTATTTGAATTTTTGGGTTTATCTATTGGTACGATCTATTCAATGCAAGGTCCGTCTGAAAAAGCGGAAGCTTATCTTGCTGATATTACTTATGGTACCAATAACGAATTCGGTTTTGACTACTTACGTGACAACATGGTGTTTTCTTTAGCAGAAAAGAAACAACGTGGCTTGCACTATGCCATTATAGATGAAGTTGACTCAATCTTGATTGATGAAGCACGTACACCATTAATTATTTCTGGTCAAAGTGAAGACTCTTCGCATCTTTATGCTGCAATCAACACGATTCCCCCTAGATTACGTCCGCAAAAAGAAGAAAAAGTCGCAGATGGCGGGCATTTCTGGATTGATGAAAAACAGCGTTCAGTTGAAATGACCGAAATTGGTTATGAAACTGTTGAGCAAGAACTTATTCAGATGGGCTTGTTGGCTGAAGGTGAAAGCTTATATTCAGCAACGAATCTAAGCCTTGTTCACCATGTGTCTGCTGCTATTCGTGCACATTTCTTATTCCAACGCGATGTTCACTATATTATTCATGATGGTGAAGTCGTGATTGTTGACGAACATACTGGCCGTACAATGCCGGGCCGTCGTTGGTCAGAAGGTTTGCATCAAGCAGTTGAAGCGAAAGAAGGTTTGGAAATTCAGCCTGAAAACCAGACTTTAGCGACCACAACATTCCAGAACTATTTCCGTCTATATAAAAAGCTTTCAGGTATGACAGGTACTGCTGATACTGAAGCTGCGGAAATGAAAGAAATTTATGGCCTTGATGTTGTGATTATTCCAACTCACCGCCCAATGGTACGTAATGACCAAAACGATTTAATTTATTTAAACCGTAACGGTAAATATGACGCGATTATTCAGGAAATTACGAATATTCGTGAGCAAGGTGTGGCACCGATTCTTATTGGTACAGCGACCATTGAAGCTAGTGAAATTTTATCTTCTAAGTTAATGCAAGCTGGTATTCATCACGAAGTGTTGAATGCAAAACAACATGAGCGTGAAGCTGACATTATTGCTCAAGCGGGTAGCCCGAATGCAGTAACGATTGCAACGAACATGGCGGGTCGTGGTACAGACATTATCTTGGGTGGTAACTGGAAAGCAAAACTTGCCAAACTTGAGAACCCTACTGCTGAAGATGAAGCACATCTGAAAGCACAATGGGAACAAGACCATGAAGATGTATTGCAATCAGGTGGTTTGCACATCATTGGTTCTGAACGCCATGAATCACGTCGTATTGATAACCAGTTACGTGGTCGTGCGGGCCGTCAGGGTGACCCTGGTGTTTCTCGTTTCTATTTGTCTCTTGAAGATGACCTTATGCGTATTTTCGCAGGTGACCGCGTAGTCGGAATGATGCGCGCGATGGGTCTACAAGAAAATGAAGCGATTGAACACAAAATGGTGAGTCGTTCAATCGAGAACGCTCAGCGTAAAGTTGAAGCTCGTAACTTTGATATTCGTAAAAACTTATTGAAATACGATGATGTGAATAATGAACAACGTAAGATCATTTATTCACAACGTGATGAAGTGTTAGCTGAAAATACCTTAAAAGAATACGTCGAAGAAATGCATCATGAAGTGATGAAAGGCGTGATTGCTAACTTTATTCCACCTGAGTCAATTCATGACCAGTGGGATGTTGAAGGTTTAGAGAATGCTTTACGTATTGATTTGGGCATTGAGCTACCAATTCAGGAATGGTTAGATCAAGATCGCCGTCTGGATGAAGAAGGTTTAGTTGAGCGAATCAGTGATGAAGTGATTGAACGTTATCGTCAACGCCGTGCTCAAATGGGTGATGAATCAGCAGCAATGCTTGAACGCCACTTCGTTTTAAACTCTCTTGATCGTCATTGGAAAGATCACTTAGCTGCAATGGATTACTTGCGTCAAGGTATTCACTTACGTGGCTATGCGCAAAAGAATCCTGAACAGGAATACAAGAAAGAAGCTTTCAACCTGTTTGTAAATATGCTTGGTATTATTAAAACTGATGTTGTGACTGATTTGTCTCGTGTACATATCCCAACACCAGAAGAACTTGCAGAAATGGAAGCTCAACAGCAGCAGCAAGCTGAATCGATGAAGCTTTCTTTTGAACATGATGATGTAGATGGTTTAACAGGTGAAGTTACACTTTCTCAAGAAACCATGAACGAGTCTGCCGATCAGCAAGCTTTCCCTGTTCCAGAAAGTCGCAATGCGCCATGCCCATGTGGATCTGGATTAAAATATAAGCAGTGTCACGGTAAGATCTAATCTGCCTTCACAAAAAAAGCAGAACAATTGTTCTGCTTTTTTTATGTTTGTAGTAAGCCTGTGAATAATGTTTGCAGTTTTAAGCATTAAATGCTATTTACTTCTCATCCAGAGTGTATGTTGGAAAGACAATGAAAAAAGTATTACAACCTTTATTTTTAACTGTTCTTGCTGTCCCTAGTTTTGTTTTCGCAGCAGAAGCAGCTTCAGCCCCTCAAACGACAACGGTTGATAAAGTACTTGCAGCAAAAGGGCCAACTTCGGCTCAAGCTGTAGTGAAGCAAGAAAATACAACAGTGATTAGCCCGCGTACAGGTATTCGCTATACGTTAGGTAACACAGGTAATCGCCCAATTATTTTACAAACTACTGCGATTGCTCCGGCAAACTCGGCAAACATTAATCGTATTGTGGCAACTAACCCTGCTTTATCTGTGAAGAGCCAAGAAAAAGCAAAAGTGGCTTTAATTGGTGAAGCAGCTGTAGCAGGACCAGCGGCAGTTGCAGCAAGCAATGTAGCAGCTCCAGCTGTAACAAATAGCGTTACACCAGCAAATCCAGCATCAATAAATTAAGTCATATATTTATAAAAAAAGCCGGTCAATAATGAACCGGCTTTTTTTATATAAGAATTTCTAGTTTTTAAATCTGATTATTCACATCATCATTTTTTGTTTCACGAATGAATAAGAAAGCGATGAGTGATAGAAGTGATGCCGCAGTAAGATAATAACCAACTGCATATAAACCATAAGTTTCAGCAAGTTTAGTGGCAATGAGTGGAGCAAAAGATGCACCAAAAATACCTGCCAAGTTAAACGTTAATGCTGAACCTGTATAACGAACTGAGGTTGGGAAAAGTTCAGAAAGAACAGTGCCAATCGGACCATAGGTCAAGCCCATAATCGACAAGCCTGTACATAAGAAGAGAAAGACGATTAACGTATTTCCAGACTCTAACATGCTAGAGAAGAACAAACCGAAAATTGCAGCAGCAATACAAACACCAATCGAAGTGGCTTTACGACCAAATTTTTCTGCAAAAATAGCAGATAAAGGAATGAATGCAGCAAAGCACAGTGTGGCAAAGAGTTGAAGTTCTAGGAACTCACCACGCGCATAGCCAAGTTTAGTGGTTCCCCAGTTTAAGGCAAATACCGTCGTAAGATAGAACACCACAAACGTACAGATTGCTGCAATCGTACCAAGTACAAGTTTGCCTGTATGTTTAGTTAAGACTTCTTTAAATGGAATATTTACTTCTTTTTGCTTATCCAAAACTTTTTGGAATGCTGGAGTTTCATGGAGCTTTAAACGGATATATAAGCCAACAATCACTAATACTGCACTTGCAATAAAGGGAATACGCCAGCCCCATTGCATGAATGCCTGCTCAGGAATGGCTGCACCCAATAATAAAAATGAACCTGTTGCCAAAATAAAGCCAATTGGAGCCCCTAGTTGTGGGAACATGCCATACCATGCGCGTTTACCCTCAGGTGCATTCTCTGTTGCAAGTAATACAGCACCACTCCATTCACCACCTAAACCTAAGCCTTGCCCTAGACGACATAGAGCCAATAGTAAAGGCGCAGCAAGACCAATTTGTGCATACGTTGGAAGTAAACCAATACATACTGTTGAAATACCCATGGTGAGCAAAGCTGCAACTAGAGTGGCTTTACGACCAATACGGTCTCCTAAATGACCGAATAATGCTGCACCGATAGGGCGAGCAATAAAGGCAATGGCGAAGGTTGCTAAAGATTGTAAGACTGCGGCACTGCCACTACTAGCAGGGAAAAACAGGTGAGGAAAGATAAGTACTGCGGCGGTTGCATAGATATAAAAGTCGAAGAACTCAATGGTTGTACCGACTAAACTTGCAAACAAAACCCGCGCTTTTGAATTAGTGGCCACTGCCGGAGCAGCAGTCGCAGAGGTTGACTCCATATAAGACCTTATATCAGTTAAAATTTATTTTTAATTTACTATTCTTTTTAAAGACATATTTTTCTAAAAGAATAGCGTGAAAGAACATCATCCATGACTCTTTCAGGATCACTGAATAAGAGTGAAAAATGAACTAAACAATGTACCAATAGATCGCAAGAAAGTGTGCTCCTGCACCTAAAAGCACAAAAATGTGCCAGATCGCATGGGTATATCTTACCTTTTTTAACGCGTAAAACAATGCTCCAACCGTATAAGCTAACCCGCCAATAATCAAGAAAATCAATGCGTCTTTACTCAAATAAGTACGCATATCATCCATTACAAAAACAGCAAGCCATCCCATTACAATATAGGCCAGCAAAGAAATTTTTTGAAAACGATTAATAAAAACTAACTTGAAAAGTGTACCAATTGCAGCAATGCTCCAGAGTGCAATAAGCAGAATATGGGCTTTTTGTGTAGGAATCGCGATGCTTAAGAAAGGGGTATATGTCCCAGCAATTAAATAATAAATAGCAGTGTGGTCTAGTTTCTTATACCAATAACGTAGATTTTGTGTTTGAGCAAAGTGATAGAGAGTTGAACTCGTGAAAACCAGAATTAGACTAAATGAGTATACCCATAAACCCACCCACTGAGCAGTTGGAAGATAAGATCCCTTCATAATTAAAAAGATAGAAGCAATAACTGCCATAACGACACCAGCTCCATGGCTATAGGCGTTAAGTAGTTCTTCTTTAGGATCGTAAGTTTCCAGCACAGATTTACTCATGAGTTTAATTTTTTTGATTAAAAATACAAATGTATAGAAATACAAAACAGTCGTAAAGTTATTTTATTTTTAATCCTAGACCCTTTAAACTTCTATTTTATATGAGTCTTCATTTTTTAGGTATATCCGTGTCGGTTTTCTCCTTTGAGCAAGAACAGCAATTCTTTTATGAAATCAAACAAATGCTTGATGAGCAGACTTTTGAGCGTTTGATTTTGAGCCAATATAAAGGAGAGTTGGAACAACTGGAAAAAATCACTTTCCGTGTTGTAGAGTTACATGGACAAAAACAGCTTTCGGCTTTATATCACTATACGACCCAAGATGTGACCAAAAATTATTCATTTGAAGAAGGCTTAGAACAGATTGCAGCGCTTTTAGTGCAGTGTAAGCAAGCGAACTTATTTTCAACTACTCAAGAAATCCAACTTAAAAAAAATAAGAAAAAAGCCCTATTAAATATAGGTAAAAAACAGGCCGTAAATGCGACACAAACGGTTCAGACACATGATCGTGAAAAGCAACGCTATGTACAGCAGGGCAATGCATTTCTAAAAGAGCTTGGTATTACCGATGAAAAAGGCCAAATCATTCCAAGCATGGCCCGCAAATGGAAACAGATAAATAAATTTATTGAAATTTTTGCGAGTGCCTATGAACAGATTGATGCATCTCAGCAAGAACTACGGATTGTCGATTTCGGTTCAGGTAAAGGCTATTTAACTTTTGCTTTATATGATTATTTGCAAGAACAACAAAAAACACCTCTAATTACCGGTGTTGAATTACGCCCAAATCTGGTTGAATTCTGCCAAAAAGTTGCAGATAAAGTTGATTTCAATCATTTAGACTTTTTTGAAGGTGATGTACGTAGTTATCAACCGGAAAAGTTGGATGTCATGATTGCTTTGCATGCTTGTGACATTGCTACCGATTTTGCGATTCATACCGGCATTCGTTTAAATGCATCAATGATTATGTGTGCCCCATGTTGCCACAAAGAGTTACGCCCACAATTACATAGTCCCGAAGTTTTACAGCCAATGCTCCAATTTGGAATTCATGCTGGTCAGCAAGCTGAAATGTTGACTGATACATTACGTGCATTACTTTTAAAAGCTTATGGCTATGAAACCAAAGTTTTTGAGTTTGTATCGCTGGAACATACCAGTAAAAACAAAATGATTCTGGCGACTAAGCGTAAGGATGTTACTCAGCCTGATGCCAAGATCATGGCTCAAATTCAAGCCTTGAAAGAAATGTATGGTATTAAAAAACAAACTCTAGAATTGTTACTACAAGACCAGTTGCCTATCGAGAATATTGGTTGTAAGTGCTAAGCAGGTTAACCCATGTATAAAATTATAGAGGGTGGTTGGGAGCAGCTTGAGAAAGATGCCAAGCTCATTCGTGAGCAGGTTTTTATTCAAGAGCAGGGAATTGCCCCTGAAGATGAATGGGATGATTTAGATGCCACAGTTTTGCACTTTATTATGTATGACCGTGAGCAACCCATTGCGACAGCGCGATTGTTGCCACAGCATAGTGTCGGGCGGGTAGCTGTCTTAGTACCTTATCGCAAGCGAGGGATCGGCAAAATTTTAATGCAGCATATTATTGATTACGCGCGTTATCATAAATTGCCTTATCTAAAGCTTTCAGCTCAAACTTATGTGACCGCGTTTTATGAAGCATTGGGCTTTGTGGGTCAAGGCGAAGAATATCTAGATTGTGGTATCCCACATATTGATATGACTTTAGAGTTAAATTGAGACTTCTTTTTAGAAATCTCAATTTGGCATTATTTCATTGCATTCCAGCTTTTAATGGCTTGTAAACCTGTTTCCATGCCAACTTCATAGCTATAGCGAAGCTTTTTCGGATTAGTACTTAAACGACCTGCCATATTCTTAAGGGGTGGCGGGCAAACTTCTAAAATTTGTTGCTCTGGATTATTGCTACGTACAAAATCCACTGAAGCATTATATCGAGCACAACGGCTACGTAAGCTGTTTGCAAAACCATAATGATGTTTAAACGCATATTTCGCGAGGAATTGATCCCCTCTACTACTGGCTTTAAAGTAATTTTTCGGGCGAGTGCGTAAAACTAACAGTTTTTTGACATCACTTTGCTGAGCCGTCCAGCGAACAGGTAAGGCATCTGCAACGCCACCATCAAAGTATGGTTCACCCATAATATCGACGGGATGACGCGTTAAGACTGGAATTGAGCTAGAAGCACGAAGTGCATTTAGTAAGTTGTCTTTACCAGCACGAAGATATTCAGCATGACCTGTTTTGGCATGCGTTAATACCATATAAAAATCAGGATTTTTGGCAAACAGACTTTGCTGATCAAGCGGATGCTCTTGCTCGCCAATTTCCCACATCCATTTTAAATCAAGTAAATCACCGCCTTTAAAGAAGCGTTTGTAATCGATAAATTCAGGACGGAGTGAGTGATCAATATAAAACGTTAAAGTGCGGCCTTGCTGACCTGCTAAATAATTTGCAACGTTGGTTGAACCAGATGATACGCCAACATATAAATCGAAAGGGTTGAACTGCTGCTGTAAAAAAGCATCAAGTACGCCACTGGTAAAGGCACCACGCATGCCTCCACCCTCTACAACAAGTGCATTACGGGAAAAATCTGTCATTTGATATCTAATTACTGAGTTGAGTTCTGATGTTCTTTCATATCCATTTCAGACATGTTGTCACTATGTTGAGCGTGTTGCTCTGTGGAATTTTCAGCTTTTTGCTGCATTTGCTCTTGTTGTGCTTTGCGCTGAGCCCCTGGCATATAGTCAGGTTCATTGCTCATCGCTAAATAGAAAAAGCCAAGGAAAATCGCACTCAAAACACCAACGATCAGAACAAATTTCCAACCTAAAATTGCTGACTCGGAAGAATTTTTATCGGACATAAGGATTTCTCGAATGTGCTTTAGAAGCACAAAAATGAAGTCTATTTATAGCATATTTAGGCAGGAGGCTGAAATCTTAAAGGTCATAAAGAAAAACCCATATAAATAAAATATATTTATATGGGCAAGGTTTATACAGTTTTTAAATATCCAATAAGTCTAAGTTATTGAATATTTTGCTTCTGCTCAGCTTTGGTTTTTAGCAAAGTTGGAGGTGTAAAACGGTCACCATATTTGGCAGCTAATTCTTCTGCTCGCTTCTGTGCTTTATCAGTACCATATTGGTTGAGGAATTGAATGGCTCCACCCGTCCAAGGTGCATAACCAATCCCAAAGATAGAACCGACATTGGCATCAATCACAGACTCCAATACGCCTTCTTCATAGCAACGTAATGTATCTAAAGCTTGTACAAATAGAATGCGATCAATCATGTCTTGCTCAGAAATATCATGATCTTTTTGCCAGCGGTTTAAACCTCCCCAAAGGTGCTTTTTACCATTTTCTGGATATTCATAGAAACCAGCGCCAGTCGCCTTACCTTTACGGTTTAGCTCATGAATCATGGTATGAACGACCTCATCGACAGAGGTCTTAGGCAAATCTTTACCTTCGGCTTGTAGGGCTTTACGTGCTTCACTGGCAACATGTTCGGTTAAGGTTAAAGATACTTCATCTTGAATAGCGAGTGGGCCTACAGGCATGCCTGCTTTAAGCGCTGCCATTTCAATACGCGCTGGATGAACACCTTCGGCAAGTAAGCGCATACCTTCTTGAATAAAAGTACCAAACACACGACTGGTAAAGAAGCCACGGCTATCATTGACAACAATCGGCGTTTTTCCAATCTGTTGTACAAAGTCGTAGGCTTTGGCAAGTGTGTCGCTTGAAGTGTTTTTACCTTTAATAATTTCGACCAACTGCATTTTGTCGACTGGGCTAAAGAAATGTAGTCCAATAAACTTCTGGGCATCTTTACTCGCCGTTGCCAAACCTGTGATTGGTAGGGTGGAGGTATTTGATGCAAAGATTCCACCTTCAGCTAAATATTGTTCAGCTTCTTGAGTAACTTTGGCTTTGAGCTCTTGGTTTTCAAATACAGCTTCAATAATTAAGTCACAGCCTTGTAAATCTTGTGCTGAGGCAGTGGCTGTAATGAGGGATAAGACTTGGTCGCGTTTTTCTGCGGTCATACGGCCTTGTGAAACGCGTTTATCTAAAAGTTTTTGTGAATAGGCTTTGCCTTTTTCAGCATTTTCAATAGAGACATCTTTTAGTACAACAGGAATGCCTTTAATTGCAGTCGAATATGCAATACCCGCACCCATCATACCTGCGCCTAGCACACCAACTTTGGTTGCTTGCCATTTTGCAACATCGGTAGGGCGGCTAGCACCAGACTTAATCGCATTTAGACCATGCCAGAAAGTACCGATCATATTTTTAGAGATCTGACCCGTGGTGAGTTCGGTGAAGTAACGAGATTCGATGCGTAAAGCGGTATCTACATCGACCTGAGCACCTTCAACTGCTGCCGCCATAATTGCTTCAGGAGCAGGGTAACAACCTTTAGTTTTGTCTCTTAACATGGCTGGGGCAATAGCAAGAACTTGAGCAACAGCTGGAGTCTTTGGATCGCCACCCGGAATTTTATAACCTTTGACATCAAAAGGTTGTTGAGACTTAGGATTGGCTTTTATCCAAGTAATCGCTTTATCTAAAAGCTCTTGTTCGTTTTCAGCAGTGTCATGTATCAGACCTAAAGATTTTGCTTTATCAACACCGAACTGCTTGCCTTCCATTAAAAATGGGAATGCGTTTTGTAAGCCAAGCAGGCGTACCATGCGGACGATACCACCGCCACCTGGTAAAAGGCCTAAAGTGACTTCAGGTAGGCCGAATTTACTTTTTGAGTCATTAATGGCAATGCGGTGATGGCAACTTAATGCGATTTCCCAACCGCCACCAAGCGCTGTGCCATTTAAGGCTGCAACGACTGGAATACCTAATGTTTCAATGGTACGTAAATGGCCTTTTAATTTTTCAACCATGCTGAAAAAATCAGTGGCATGTTCAGGCTGAACCTGAATAAGCTCATCTAAGTCGCCGCCTGCAAAGAAAGTTTTTTTGGCTGAGCGGAAAATAACACCCGCAAGTGCTGTTTCTGCTTTTAGTTTTTGGGTTGCTTCATCAAGCGAGTCACGAAACTCGGCATTCATGGTATTTGCAGATTGACCTGTTGAATCAAGCGTTAAAATGACAATGTTATCGGCATTTTTTTCGTATTGGATTGCACTCATCTTTTATATCCCTAATCTTTATACGCGTTCAATAATGGTGGCAATACCCATACCACCACCAACACAGAGCGTAGCTAAACCGCGCTTTTTATTTTGACGTTCAAGCTCATCAAGTAGCGTGCCTAAAATCATGGCACCCGTTGCACCTAATGGATGACCTAAAGCAATCGCACCGCCATTTACGTTAACTTTTTCTGGTGGAACATTGAGTTCATTGATAAAACGCATTACAACTGCTGCAAAGGCTTCGTTGACTTCAAACAGGTCAATATCATTAATGGTGAGGCCAGCTTTTTCTAAAGCTTTACGTGCAGCAGGAGCAGGGCCAGTAAGCATGATCGTTGGGTCTGTCCCGACCAGTGCTGTCGCCAGAACTTTAGCGCGCGGTTTTAAATTCTGTTCTTTCACCGCTTTTTCAGAAGCCAATAAAACTACAGCTGCTCCATCGACAATGCCAGATGAGTTACCTGCATGATGAACATGATTGATTTTTTGTGCTTCAGGGTATTTTTGTAAGGCGATGGCATCAAAACCCATTTGTCCCATCATTTCAAAACTTGGGTTGAGTTTAGTCAGTCCTTCAACTGTCGTATTTCCTTTAATAAATTCATCTTTTTCTAAAATCACCACACCAGAATGATCTTTTACTGGAACCACTGATTGATCGAAATATCCATTTGCCTGAGCTGCTGCAGCTTTTTGCTGAGAGTTTACTGCAAATGTGTCTACATCTTCGCGGCTATAACCATCTAAGGTTGCAATGAGGTCAGCCCCCACACCTTGTGGAACAAATGATGATTTTAGATTGGTTTCAGGGTCTAACGCCCACGACCCACCATCAGAACCCATTGGGATGCGTGACATTGACTCGACGCCACCAGCAACCACTAAATCTTCCCAGCCTGAGCGAACTTTCATTGCTGCCATGTTGACTGCTTCTAAACCTGAAGCACAAAAACGATTGATTTGCACCCCAGCAACATCATCATTCCAGCCTGCGGCAATGGCTGCTGTTTTAGCAATATCACCACCTTGGTCACCAATTGGCGTTACGCAGCCCAGAACAATATCGTCGACTTTAGACGTATCAAGTTGATGGCGCTGCTGTAATTCGTTTAATAAGGTGGTCAGTAATGTAATAGGTTTTACTTCGTAAAGAGAGCCGTCTTTTTTTCCTTTTCCGCGTGGTGTGCGAATGGCATCAATAATATAAGCCTCGCTCATAACAGTTCCTTTTTTATTGCTTAAAATTTATTTGTGCTTTGAGTGTACTGGTTTTAATAGCGAGTGCAATGACGATAAGCGCACCAGTCAGGTGATGATTTTTGCCAATAGAGATACAAAAAAGCCCAAGTCATGCTTGGGCTAAATGTGAAACTAAAGAGATTTAAGAATTAGTGGTAACCGTGTAGCTGACGGTATAAACCAGGGGTCACACCTGTCCATTTTTTAAATGCGCGGTGGAAAGTACTGGTTTCACTAAAGCCAACTTGTTGTGCAACATCTTCAAGTGTTAATTCAGGGTTGAGTAACAAATGAATAGCAGCATCTCGGCGTAGGGCATCTTTCACGCCTTGGTAGCTTTTACCTTCAGCAGCCAAGCGGCGGCGTAAAGTTTGAGGAGACAAGTACAACATTGATGCAACGTCATTAAGCGTTGGCATTTCTTCACCAATTTGGCTTTTGAGCACGTCACGAATACGAGAAGTCAGCGAGTTGGTGTTTTTGAATTTTACTAAAAGCTGAGCAGGAGCTGCTTTTAAGAACTCTTCTAGCGTTTTTTCATCTTGGCGGATTGGCAAATCAAGATAATCGGCCGCAAAGGTAATCTCAGTACGTGGTGCATCAAACTGCATGACTGGTGCAAAAAATAATGCATCATATTCATCTGCATGGGCAGGACGTGGATAGCTAAAATGAACACGTTCTAAAGGTAACCGACGTTCAATCAGCCACGATGCCAAACCATGCCAAATCATTAACATACTTTCAGTAATGAAATGGTCCGGATCTAATGTTTTTGGAATGAGTGGAACTAAACGTGCTTCATGTTTGTCACGCTCTAGGCTTACAGACCATTCGTCACCGAATAATTTGTAAAATTGAGATGAGAGTTCAAGGGCTTGGCCCAAGGTTTTTGCATGAATAATCAACTGACACATAATGGCAAAAGTGCCCAAACGACGTGGCTGTACATCAAAACCAACGTGTTCATCTTGTGTGACCATCCACAACATTTTTATAAAACGAGTGTATTGTTCTGGCGAGATTCGAGCTTTAGGTTGACGTAATAGTTCCGCTTCGATACCCACATGTGAAAGTAACGTCTCGACATCCATGCCAAGGCGTTTTACGCCTGTTAAAGCCGCATTCACGAAGTGGATGCTAATCGTATCGCGACTCATATTGAATCCTTCAGTCTCTTTGATGTTCACTTTAAATTGACCTAAATGACCGTCTAAAAAAATAAATTGGCGATTTACAACAGAGTAAAAGCACTTTTTACATGTTAAATTGCCGAAATGATCAAGGTAAATGGCTGAACATGACATTGTTTTAGAATATTTGCTTAACTAATATAAAAGAAAATATGAATAATAGTGGTTAAAAAAACGATGACGACAGCATTAAATGGACTTAAAGTTCTAGATTTCTCGACCCTCTTACCTGGCCCTTTTGCAACAATGTACTTAGCCGATATGGGCGCAGAAGTCATCCATATTGAATCTCCATCACGTCCAGATTTAATTCGCATCATGCCGCCTTATGCAAATGGACAAGCAACGGCACATAGTTATCTAAATCGAAATAAACAGTCGATTGTTCTCGATTTAAAAGATCCGGCGAGTATTGATCTGATTAAAGCCAAGATTTCTGAGTTTGATATTGTCATTGAGCAGTTTCGACCTGATGTGATGCGTCGTCTAGGGTTAGATTACGCCACGCTTGCAGAAATTAATCCGCGTTTAATTTATTGCTCAATTACAGGATATGGGCAAACAGGAAGCTATAAAGACAGAGCAGGGCATGACATTAACTATTTAGCTTTAGCCGGTATTGCTGGGTATAGCGGCCGACAAGACAGTGGTCCGCCACCGTTTGGTATTCAAGTTGCAGATATTGCAGGTGGTTCACTTCATGCAGTGATTGCTATATTAGCCGCAGTGGTTGAGCGCGTGAGTAGCGGTATAGGGCAATACATTGATATTTCCATGACCGATTGTGTTGCTAGCTTAAATAGTATGGCTGCGTCAGCCACACTTGCTGCTCAGGTCGAGCAGGCCCCAGAGCATGGCATGCTCAATGGCGGCATTTTCTATGATTATTATATGACTCAAGATGGGCGCTATCTATCAATTGGTAGTCTTGAACCACAATTTATGTCAGGTTTATCAATAGCTCTTGATTTGCCACTATTATTACAAAAAGGTGCTTCATTAGATGCCGATGACCGACAAGAAGTTAAACAAGCCATTCAAGAAAAAATTAAAACTAAAACCTTTAAAGAATGGCATGAAATATTCGCAAATCTTGATGTATGTGTAGAACCTGTTTTAAACCTAACTGAGGCTTTAAATTCTCCCTTAGCACAAGAACGTGGATGGATTGTGGATGTACCTTTGCAAAATAATACAGCAGATACAGAACCACAATTGGCTTGTCCAATTAAGTTTTCACGATCTAAAATGAGATATTCCTTTATAGGTCAAAAGCTTGGCGAAGGGCGATGGTAAGGGCTTGATGTTATTTTTTAGTCAGGGTGGGTGAAAATTATTATCTGATTAATCAATTAATTAACATTTTGAATAATTTCTTTACATAAAATTAGCGTACCCTTAATAAACAAAGACATAAAAGGTATGTAAACATGAAAGCACATAAATCCTTGATGGCTTCTTGTTTATCCGTTTTATCAATTACCCTTTTTATTCAGCATGCACAAGCTGCGGCTGCATTTGACCCAAATAGTCCGTGGATGTTGGGTGATTGGAACGGTCAACGCACAGCGTTACAAGCACAAGGTTATGATTTTTCGTTTGGATATACCGGTGAATATGCTGGTATTTTAGACTCAAAGCAGACATCTACCCATGGTAGTGCTTATACAGGGCAACTTGCTTTAGGAACTCATTTTGACCTAAATAAAATTTTAGGTTGGCAAGATACAGAAGCTCAAATCACATTAACTTATCGTGATGGGCAGTCGCTTTCTGAACACTCACCAGCTTTAGCAGGGCACTTAAGCTCGGCACAAGAAGTGTGGGGGCGTGAGCAGACTTGGCGTTTAACAGATTTATGGATCAAGAAGAAATTCATGGATCAAAAGTTAGACGTTAAAGTCGGTCGTTTTGGCGAGGGTGAAGACTTTAATAGCTTTGACTGTGATTTCCAGAACTTGGCGCTTTGCGGCTCTCAAGTAGGGAACTGGGTCGGCGATCAGTGGTATAACTGGCCAGTTAGCCAATGGGCAATGCGTGTTAAATATAACTTGCAACCTGACTTATATACGCAAGTGGGTGTATATGAATATAACCCAGAAAATCTGGACCGAGGCAAAGGTTTTAACCTAAGTACTGATGGTTCGCATGGGGCGATTATTCCTGCTGAAGTGGTTTGGTCACCTAAATTAGGTGCTCAAAGTATGTCTGGTGAATACCGTTTAGGGTATTACTACAGCACTGCTGATGCCGAAGAAATTGCTGATAAGACCAAAAACTCTCATAAGCAAGGTGTTTGGGTAACTGCAAAACAAAAATTATTTCAGCCTGCTGATCAAACAGACCGCGGTTTGACTGGTTTTGTGAACCTCACTTTCCACGATTCCGACACCAACAAAATTGATAACATGCAAAATGTAGGCTTAGTCTATAAAGGTTTGCTGAATCAACGTCCTCAAGATGAGTTGGCATTAGGTGTTGCGCGTATCCATATCAACGATGATTGGAACGATGTCCAAAATAAAGAATATGACACTGAATACAATACCGAGCTTTACTACGGTATTCATGCGACAAATTGGCTGACTATCCGTCCAAATGTGCAATATGTTCGTCATGTTGGTGCATTAAAAAATGGTGATAACACTTGGGTAGGCGGTATTAAATTCTCAACTGCATTCTAAGCGTAATTACTCCGAAAACGGATTGTCGAGGGTTAAATCATTGATTGACATAACTTGACCTTCCGTTTTTTTCTTTGTGCCTGAGTTTTATTTTAGATGTATTGGTATGCCAGTTTTTTGATCAAAAGCTTGGCGTATCTTTCCGATAAAAATGATGATTGATAAGAGGTGATTTATGAATCAACCTACTTCAAGATCAGGTTTAACGACTTTTACCGTAATTATTATTGGGTTATTAGCGTTATTCCTGTTAATTGGAGGTATTTGGCTCGCTACATTAGGCGGTTCAATTTACTATATTATTGCTGGTGTATTACTCCTGATTGTTGCATGGCAACTGTATAAGCGCGCTTCCACAGCATTGTGGGTGTATGCCGCTTTAATGCTAGGTACCATTATTTGGGGAGTCTGGGAAGTTGGAACTGACTTCTGGGCTCTTGCACCGCGTTTAGATATTTTAGGCATTCTTGGTTTATGGTTATTGGTTCCAGCCGTAACTCGTGGAATCAGCAACCTTGGATCAAGTAAAGTTGCGTTATCTTCAACGTTAGCAATCGCTATCTTGTTGATGGTTTACTCTGTTTTCAATGATCCGCAAGAAATTAATGGTGAAATCAAAACACCTCAACCAGAAACTGCTCAAGCAGTACCTGGTGTTGCCGAGAGTGATTGGCCCGCTTATGGTCGTACTCAGGCAGGTGTGCGTTATTCTCCGTTAAAACAGATTAATGACCAAAACGTAAAAGATTTGAAAGTTGCTTGGACTTTACGTACTGGCGATCTTAAAACGGGTAATGACTCTGGCGAAACAACCAATCAGGTTACTCCGATTAAAATCGGTAATAACATGTTTATCTGTACAGCTCATCAGCAATTAATCTCGATTGATCCTGCTACAGGTAAAGAAAAATGGCGTTTTGATCCGAAGCTTAAAACGGATAAATCGTTCCAGCATTTAACTTGTCGTGGTGTGATGTACTACGATGCAAACAACACAACTGAGTTTGCAACGAGTCTTCAAGGCAAGAAATCTGACTCTACACAATGTCCGCGTAAAGTCTTTGTTCCTGTGAATGACGGCCGTTTAGTTGCGGTGAATGCTGACACTGGTAAAGCATGTACTGACTTTGGTAAAAATGGTGAAGTGAACTTGCAAGAGTTTATGCCATACGCTTACCCAGGTGGTTACAACCCAACATCTCCTGGTGTCGTGACTGGTTCAACTGTTGTTATTGCTGGTTCGGTAACAGATAACTACTCAAACAAAGAGCCATCAGGTGTAATTCGTGGATACGACGTTAACACTGGTAAACTTCTTTGGGTATTTGATACAGGCGCAGCAGATCCAAATGCAATGCCGGGCGAAGGTACGAATTTCGTTCATAACTCACCAAATGCGTGGGCTCCTTTAGCATACGATGCCAAACTTGATATCGTTTATGTGCCAACAGGTGTAGGTACTCCAGACATCTGGGGTGGTGACCGTACTGAACTTAAAGAGCGCTATGCAAACTCAATGTTAGCGATTAATGCCTCTACTGGTAAATTAGTATGGAACTTCCAGACAACCCATCACGATTTATGGGATATGGATGTACCATCTCAGCCATCTTTAGCTGATATTAAAAACAAAGCTGGCCAAACTGTTCCTGCAATCTATGTATTGACGAAAACAGGTAATGCTTTTGTTCTTGATCGTCGCAATGGTCAACCAATTGTTCCTGTGACTGAAAAACCAGTTCCGCAAACAGTTAAACGTGGGCCACAAACGAAAGGCGAGCATTATTCAAAAACTCAGCCATTCTCTGACTTGAACTTGGCACCACAAGACAAATTGACTGATAAAGATATGTGGGGTGCCACAATGCTTGATCAGCTCATGTGTCGTGTTTCGTTCAAACGTCTAAATTACGATGGTATTTATACTCCACCATCTGAAAACGGTACTTTAGTTTTCCCTGGTAACTTAGGTGTGTTTGAGTGGGGCGGTATGTCGGTTAACCCTGACCGTCAGGTTGCTGTAATGAACCCAATCGGATTGCCATTTGTGAGCCGTTTGATTCCTGCTGATCCAAACCGTGCGCAAACTGCAAAAGGTGCGGGAACTGAGCAGGGCGTACAACCAATGTACGGCGTACCTTATGGCGTAGAAATCAGCGCATTCTTATCTCCACTTGGTTTACCTTGTAAACAACCAGCTTGGGGATATGTTGCAGGCGTAGATTTGAAAACCCATGAAGTGGTATGGAAAAAACGTATTGGTACAATTCGTGACAGCTTACCGAACTTGTTCCAATTACCAGCTGTAAAAATTGGTGTTCCTGGTTTAGGTGGTTCAATCTCTACTGCCGGTAATGTCATGTTTGTTGGTGCAACTCAAGATAACTACTTACGTGCATTTAATGTCACTAACGGTAAGAAACTTTGGGAAGCGCGTTTACCAGCGGGTGGACAAGCAACACCAATGACTTATGAAATCAATGGTAAGCAATATGTTGTAATTATGGCCGGTGGTCATGGTTCATTTGGTACGAAAATGGGCGACTATTTAGTGGCTTATGCCTTACCAGATAACAAATAAAATGCTTCTATAAAAAGGGCCTGGATTTATCCAGGCTTTTTTTATGTCGATTTATATTAAAGCTTATCAATAAAACCGTTATTAAATATGCAAAAAAAGCATTTTATTGATGAATAAAAGCTCGCTATGCTATCTGCCTTAATAATGAAACTACTAGCCGTACGCCATGTATTTATATACCGATTTCGATCAGCAGCTGATTAATCAACGAGTTGCTCAGTTCCGCGATCAGACAGAGCGCTATTTAGCGGGCAAACTTTCTGAAGATGAATACCGTCCATTACGTTTGCAAAATGGTTTATATGTGCAACGCTATGCGCCTATGCTGCGTATCGCCGTGCCGTATGGCTTAATGAATTCAAAACAATTACGTAAAATTGCTGAAGTTTCAACTGAATATGATCGTGGCTATGCACACGTATCTACACGTCAGAACATTCAGTTAAACTGGCCAGCTCTTGAAGATGTACCAGAAATTTTAGCTGAACTTGCAACCGTGCAAATGCATGCCATTCAAACCAGTGGTAACTGTATTCGTAACACAACGACTGACCAATATGCAGGTGTGGTTGCAGGTGAAATTGCAGACCCACGTCCAACATGTGAATTGATCCGTCAGTGGAGTACGTTCCATCCTGAATTTGCATTCTTGCCACGTAAGTTCAAAATTGCCGTTTCTGCACTTGAAGAAAAAGACCGTGCAGCAACAGCATTCCATGATATTGGTGTATATATCGTGCGTAATGAAGCAGGTGAAATTGGCTACAAAATTATGGCTGGTGGTGGTTTAGGCCGTACCCCAATCATTGGTAGCGTCATTCGTGAGTTTTTACCACGTGAAGATTTAATTGCATACTTAGAAGCAGTTTTACGTGTTTATAACTTACATGGTCGTCGTGATAATAAATATAAAGCGCGTATCAAAATTCTAGTGAAAGCGTTAACTCCTGAAGTTTTTGCTCAGAAAGTTGAAGCTGAATTTGAACACACACGTGAAGCATTAAAAATTCAGCCAGAAATCTTGAAAAAACTGGATGAAGAGTTCATCCCATTTGACTATCAAAATTTGGCAGATGAAGATTTCACTGCTCTATTTGCTGAGCATCCAAAATTCAAGCAATGGTTCAATATCAACACACATGCGCATAAAGTGAAGGGCTATCGTATTGTTACGATTTCTCTAAAACGTGCAGGTATCGCACCGGGTGATATGACCACCGAAGAAATGAACTTTATTGCAGATCTTGCTGATAAATATACTTTTGGTGAACTTCGTACGACTCACGAACAAAACATTGCTTTGGCAGATGTGCCTCAAAAAGATTTGTTCGATGTATGGCAAGCGCTTGAACAACAAAATATGGCTCGTGCACATATTGGTTTTATTACCGATATTATTAGTTGCCCAGGCGGTGATTTCTGTTCACTGGCAAATGCGAAATCAATTCCAATTGCTGAAGCAATTACACGTCGTTTCGATGACTTGGACAAAGTTTATGACCTTGGTCATTTAGACTTAAATATTTCTGGTTGTATGAACGCCTGTGGTCACCACCACGTAGGTAACATCGGTATTTTAGGTGTAGATAAAAAAGGTGCTGAATTCTACCAAATTACATTAGGTGGTAATTCGGACCATGATGCATCAATCGGTGACATCTTAGGACCATCATTTGCAGCAGATGCTGTGCCTGACGTAATTGAAGAAATATTAAATACTTATCTTGATTTACGTACTGAGGGTGAGCGTTTTGTTGACACATATCGCCGTGTAGGAATTCAACCATTTAAGGAGCGTGCATATGCTTAATACAGCTCTACCAGTGCTTTATAAAGATGGCACGATCGCTGACAATACTTATCAAATCATTGCTGAAGACGGTGTTATTCCTCAAGGTGACGTTGTTGTAACAACAGCTCAACTAGACCAATTAGCAAACATTCAAGGTAAAAAAGCTTTGTATGTGACTGTGAATGATTCACCTGAAGATCATACATTCCCATTAAACGAGCTTAATGCAATTTTCATTGAGTTTGCAGGTTTTGGTGATGGTCGTGGTTACTCATTTGCTGCACTATTACGTCGCCAAGGTTTCCAAGGTGAGTTGCGGGCAACGGGTGATGTATTTAAGGATGTCTTAAACTACTTAAAACGTTCTGGCTTTGATAGTTTTGTCGTAAAAGAAGGCAAAGACGTACAAGAAGCGGCGGCAGGTTTACAAGACTTTACCAATCCATATCAAGCTTCAACCGCTGTACCGCAAGCAAGTTATCAAACTGGTGCTTAAATAGATTTCAAATACGAAAGCTGAACCTAGGTTCAGCTTTTTTTATAAATAATTTTTAAATGACTTAACTGAAGAACAAGAATGCTAGGTTTAATTTCAAAAATAAACCCCGGCGCTTGGTGGTTATTATTTGCCATCGCGACGGATGTACTCTCAACATTCTATTCTGCCAGAGGTAATGGCTTAGTTAATAAGACAGCTCAAGGTATTGCTCTGATTCTATATATGATCTCTTTCGCTTGTGCTGCCATTGCTTTGAAATATATGCAGGCTGGAATTCTGTACGTACTTTGGTCTGGAATTGGCGTATTAGCGACAGCTTTTCTAGCAAAGATTTTTCTTGGGCAAAATATTGATGTGGCAGGGTGGGTCGGAATTGGATTCATTACGGTAGGGCTGATGATTGTTGCTCAATATTCCAATATCGATATTTAAAAGCCTCATAGAAATATCTGAGTGTTTCTATGAGGCTTAAGTGTTGAAAATATTAAGTATCAAGCTGACAGTTGACCATCCATTTTATGCCAAATTGATCGGTAAAAGCGCCGTACAATGCGCCCCAGAACGTTTTTTCTAGAGGCATTTCGATTTGACCATTTGCAGATAAAGCATCAAAAAGTTGTTTAGCCTTTTCTTGCTCATCTTTTTCAAGATTAATCGAAATGTAGTGATTATTACCTTGGGTAAAAACGCTGTTAGGGGCACAGAATTGATCATTTGTATCTGATGCCATAAGTACAGTGTATTCATTAATTGGCAGTGAAATATGAAGAACTAGATTCTTATCAGCTTCCGATAAAGTCACGCCTTCAGTAGGTGGCATATCGCCATAGCGGCTCAACATGCCAAACTCACCGCCAAAAACTGACTTATAGAAATTAAAGGCTTGCTCTGCCTGACCTTGAAAGTTGAGATAGTGATTGAGTTGCATTGTTATAGTCCATTGTTGTTTTCATTTAGAAGAATAAGTTAAAACGTAAAAGTGATTTTGTGGGTCATTTTTTGTAGTTTTTTCATAAAAAAAATCCCGCCGAAGCGGGATTTTGAAATATTGTTTTTTTAATTAAATGAGTTCAATTGCAACGGCTGTAGCCTCACCACCACCAATACAAAGAGCAGCAATACCTTTTTTACCGCCAGTGCGTTTAAGAGCATGGATCAACGTAAGAATGATACGAGAACCTGTGGAACCAACAGGATGACCTAATGCGCAAGCACCACCATTGATATTTACTTTTTCAGCATCAAGTTTGAAATCATCAATTGGGCACATGGTGACCATGGCAAAAGCTTCGTTAATTTCCCATAGGTCGACATCTTGAGCATTCCAGCCAGCTTTTTTCAAAACTTTCTCGATGGCACCAACAGGAGCGATTGTAAATTCTGAAGGGTGCTGAGAGTTTGATGCTGTTGCGATAATTTTTGCAAGCGGCTGTAAACCACGTTGAGCAGCAACTTCACTTGATGTCAGTACTAATGCAGATGCACCATCCGAAATAGAACTCGCATTTGCAGCAGTAATTGTTCCGTCTTTTGCAAAAGCTGGTTTAAGTGAAGGAATTTTGTCGATCTTTGCATTTAGAGGTTGTTCATCTTGATCAACAACAACATCACCTTTGCGACTAGGTACGGTAACCGAAACA
Source organism: Acinetobacter sp. GW821-FHT09D10 (assembly GCF_059416285.1). NCBI lineage: Bacteria > Pseudomonadati > Pseudomonadota > Gammaproteobacteria > Moraxellales > Moraxellaceae > Acinetobacter > Acinetobacter sp. GW821-FHT09D10. Next base: position 180,268 of record NZ_JBWKOW010000005.1, on the reverse strand, counting down.
ATTTCATCTTTGAAATAGCCTTCAGTAATCGCTGTTTGAGCACGTTTCAAAGAACGAATTGCAAAGTCATCCATTTGCTCACGTGTATAGCCACGTGTGTTTGCCATATCTTGAGCAAAAGAACCCATTAAACGACCAGTTTCAGCATCTTCAAGTCCATCAAGAAACATATGATCCTTAATTTCGCCGTGACCCATACGATAGCCAGCACGTGCTTTTGGTAAAACATAAGGCGCATTTGTCATGGACTCCATACCGCCAGCAACAACAATTTCAGCACTGCCTGCTTTAATCATATCGGTTGCTTGCATTACTGCTTTCATGCCAGAGCCACAAAGCTTATTAATCGTTACAGCACCTGTAGAATCAGGTAAGCCTGCTTTACGCATTGCTTGACGAGCAGGGCCTTGTTTTAAACCAGCAGGAAGAACACAACCCATAATGACTTCTTCGACATCAGTAGGTTGTAAACCTGCTCTTGCGATTGCTTCTTTAATGGTTACAGCGCCTAGTTCAGGCGCAGTAAGTCCCGATAACGATCCTTGAAAACCACCCATGGCAGTACGAGCACCATTAACAATTACGATGTCAGTCATTGTTCTAATCTCCAGTTGTTCTTAATCTCAAAATAAGAAATGTTTAAAACCTAGGCAGTATATTGCAAAAATCAGAGAGAAATATCTTCTGCATTAGACTGTAGAGTTCTAACAATTTTTAATATCTTCTAAACGAATATGTCCCATTTTGCTGAGAACCAATTTAAAGTTTTTAAGCTGATCATAAGAACAATAAGTAAAACTGCCGTTAGACTCACGTGGCAGTCCAGTGTCTCCTTGAAATACGATACTATTGAGTTTTTTTCCAAACTTTTGAAATTTTAAAGAACCATAACGATGATTAAGTTCAACATTGGTCAATATCTCTTCGTCGCTTTCTCTTTGTAGATTATGATTTGTGTCTACAAAGCTTATAAGGCTTGTATCCCAATTACTATTACACAGCGTTAAATCAACACTTGGGCAAAGTACGACACTCTTATGTCGTAGAATTGCGTCGTATTTGGCTTTTTGTATATGAATTGTCAGTAGTCGAGGAGTGTTTTTTAATTCTACCGAAGCCATAAATTGATGGTATAAAGGAAGAGCTATAGTGAACATAATCATAAGAATTGCGAGCGTTATAGTGAGTTCCATCAATGTGAAACCGGGAGATTTAAACATTAAAATTCCTTAATATATAAAATAATATTTTGATTTTATGCGTTCTATCAATGATTTATATAGTTTTTTATAATGAGGAAACACAAAATTAAATAAAGGTTATCAGGACGCTAGAATACTGGTAAAATCATCCTAAGCGAAAGAAAGAAGTTGTTCATATTTTCTAGTTGAGTAAAAAATTACCGAATTACAACGGAAATTGTAAGTAATTTTGTCAATAATTTACTTGATTAAAATTATCAAGCACTTGGAAAGTCTATCAAGTGTTTGTATGATTCAAATGTGAATAGCTTAAAAATAATACTGGGGTAAAAATATCTCAGGGGCCAATAAATTTAGGCTGAGCTTGAACAACAATTGTTATCTCTGGAGGATATCCATGAAATTGAGTCGTATTGCACTTGCTATGCTTGTCGCTGCTCCATTAGCTGCTGCTAATGCGGGCGTAACTGTTACCCCTTTGTTAGTTGGTTATACTTGGCAGGATACTGACCATAACAACGATAAATTAACAAGTCATGAGGAATTACAAGATGATTTGTTCGTTGGCGCTGCACTAGGTGTTGAATTAACTCCTTGGTTGGGTTTTGAAGCTGAATATAACCAAGTTAAGGGTGATCTTGAAGGTACTGGCGTAGCTGGTTCTGAATATAAGCAAAAAACTATTGCGGGTAACTTCTACGCAACTTCAGATTTGATTACTAAGAATTACGACAGCAAATTTAAGCCGTACGTATTGTTAGGTGCTGGTCAAACTAAAACTGAATTTGATGGTGGTGTTGATAAAAAAGACACTATTGGTAACGCTGGTGTAGGTGCTTTCTATCGTTTGAATGATGCATTATCACTTCGTACCGAAGCTCGTGGTACTTATGATTTTGATGAGAAATACTGGCGTTATACAGCTCTTGCTGGTTTAAACGTAGTTCTTGGTGGTCACTTGAAGCCTGCTGCTCCTGTAGTAGAAGTTGCTCCAGTTGAACCAACTCCAGTTGCTCCACAACCACAAGAGTTAACTGAAGACCTTAACATGGAACTTCGTGTGTTCTTTGATACTAACAAATCAAATATCAAAGACCAATACAAGCCAGAAATCGCTAAAGTTGCTGAGAAGTTAACTGAATACCCTAACGCTACTGCACGTATCGAAGGTCACACAGATAACACTGGTCCACGTAAGTTAAACGAACGTTTATCTTTAGCTCGTGCTAACTCTGTTAAATCAGCTCTTGTAAACGAATACAACGTTGATGCATCTCGTTTGTCTACTCAAGGTTTTGCTTGGGATCAACCGATTGCTGACAACAAAACTAAAGAAGGTCGTGCTATGAACCGTCGTGTATTCGCGACAATCACTGGTAGCCGTACTGTAGTAGTTCAACCTGGTCAACAAGCTCAATAATTTGAGTTTTTGAACAGTAAAAAAAGCGACTCGTTAGAGTCGCTTTTTTTATTGCGATTTTTAAAATATTTACTCATTTCTACCTCTCCTTAATCATAATTTCTTTCGATCTTGGGCTAAATTATTTACCAATCGCCTCTTCTCAATTGCTGTTTAGTATCTTGTCTATCTCTACGATGTTGGGCACGAGGTTTTTCCGTTTCATGCATCCCACCTTTTTGAAGTAAAGGGGAAAGAGCCACCTGATTGCGAACTTTGATCTTTGACATTTCTTTAATTTTCATATTTTAACCTTTAATACATAAAACTTGTTTAAGTGTGTGGACAACCTCAATGAGGTCCGTCTGATTTGCCATGACTTCATCAATATCTTTATAAGCACTTGGAATTTCATCGACAACACTACTGTCTTTACGGCATTCAATACCTTGGGTTTGTTCAATAAGATCTTGCTGGTTAAAAAGGTTTTTTGCCTTGCTTCGACTCATCTTGCGACCTGCGCCATGAGAACAAGAACAAAATGACTCAGGATTTGCTTTACCTCTGACGCTATAAGATCTTGCTCCCATTGAACCCGGGATAATCCCTAATTCATCTAAGCCTGCTCGAATTGCACCTTTTCGGGTAATCAATAAACTTTCACCGAAATGTATTTCACGGCTTACATAGTTATGGTGACAATTAATTGCTTCTTTTTTCATTTGAAAAGAGGGTAGAAGAGAGCGAATTGCTTCTAATATTAATCGCATCATTTCTTTGCGATTTTCAAAAGCATATTCTTGAGTCCATTCTACCGCTTCCACATAGTCATCGAAACTTTTTGAGCCTTCGGCAAAATAACTCAAATCTTTATCAGGGACATGACCAAAACGATGCTGAGCTTCTTTCTTGGCTAACTCAATAAAATAAGTGCCAATAACGTTACCCAGCCCTCTGCTACCTGAATGCAGCATAATCCATACGTCTTGATTTTCATCAATACAGAGCTCGATAAAGTGGTTGCCGCCACCTAAAGTACATAGCTGTTTTTGCCATGTTGCATCAAATTGTCGAAGCATTCGAACAAGGCCAGGATGTTTTTGATAATCGGCTCTAAGCTTTTTTCAAGTGGAATAATGCTTGAAGCTTTTGCCTTAACCTGTTTGTGTAAAGCAAATCCGACGGGTACTTTACGTTCGATTGCATCGCGTAAACGACTTAAACTATCTGGCAATTGAGAAGCCTTTAGACTTAAACGAATTGCATTCATTCCACAGCCAATATCTACGCCTACAGCAGCAGGAATAATGGCATGTTTCGTCGGAATAACACTGTCTACAGTCGCGCCTTTTCCTACGTGAACATCTGGCATAACAGCAATATGTGAGTATATAAATTGCAGTTGAGCCATTTTCTTGAGTTGTTCAATACTTTCACTATCTATATCTTGAGTGAAAATTTTAACGGGAACACCGTAAAGTGCTTCCTCGTTTAATATTTTTTGTATGCCCATAATTTTTCTCTTATTTTTGTCCGAGCAGGCATAAAAAAACCTAGCGAATGCTAGGTCTTAAATTTGAGCATTCGGACAAGTGAAGTGAATTTGTACACTTATCCGTGAGCTGACATCGTGCCAAATTATTTAGTCTGTTTTACCTTGTACTGCTGGCATGATGTCCTCCTTATTTAAACGTGCCGTTGAAAATCTGAACGGCATTTTACCTCTTTTTAATCAAAGATCAAGTTTTTGATCTTTGATTAACTTTAAATTACCTATTAGAACCGACTTTTAATCTTGTTCAGGTTTGACGTTCATCTGATCATAAGGGATCAGTTTGGTTTTGTTTTTCCACTTATAGCCTAACCAGATAATTAAGAACAATGGCAAGCTAATATAGGTTGAAAGTAAGCCTAACCAGTCAATTTTCCCACCTAAAATGGCTTGATAGTTCTGTCCTAAAATAATGATTGAACATAGGATAAATGCAAACCAAGGTGCAAATGGGAAAAATTTGGCACGGTATGCTAAATCTTCTAATTTATAGCCTTGAGCAATATAACCTTTGCGGAAACGATAGTGTGAAATAGCAATTCCTAGCCAAACAATAAAGCCGCACATACCTGACATATTGAGTAGCCAGTTAAATACTTGCTTTTCACCAATAAAAGTCGTCAAGAAACAAAATGCGGCGATAAATGTTGTGGCATATAGTGCATTCATCGGAACGCCACGACCATCAAGTTTTGCAAACCACCTTGGAGCACGGCCTTCTTGAGCCATTTTAAACAACATGCGAGTTGAAGAATACATACCCGAGTTACCTGCTGACAAAATAGCAGTAAGAATGACAGCATTCATCAAACCAGCCGCGAAAGCAAAGCCAACTCTTTCATAGAGTAAGGTAAATGGAGAAAGCGCAATATTTTCAGTGGTAGCAGCTTGCAACAAATTTGGGTCATCATAGGCAATGAGAGTGCCGATAATGAAAATACATAAGATATAAAACAGTAAGATTCGCCAGAAAATCTGTTTGATTGCAAGTGGAATCGTCTTCTTTGGATCTTTTGATTCACCAGCAGCAACGCCAACCATCTCAGTTCCTTGGAAAGAGAATCCGGCAATCATTGCAACACCAATCATGGCCTGTAAACCACCTACAAAAGGTGCTTCTTTATAGGTCCAGTTTCCAAAAGCTGCGACACCTGGAGTTAGCATAATCTTAATGATCATGGCTAAGCCAATGATAATAAAGGCAATAATTGCGATAACTTTTACCATTGAGAACCAGAATTCGCTTTCGCCGAATCCCTTTACTGTCATGGCATTAATCATAAAGATAACGATAAGGAACAGGGCACTCCAATAGAATCCTGGTATATCAGGGAACCAGAATTTCATAATAAACTGAACTGCAACAAGTTCGAATGCAACCGTAATCGCCCAGTTATACCAGTAGTTCCAACCTAAAGCGAAGCCAAAGCCTTCTTCGACATAACGACTGCCATATGTAAAAAAAGCACCAGAAGTCGGATTGTGGGTTGCAAGCTCACCTAAACTGGTCATTAAAAAGTAAATCATAATGCCAATGAGGGAGTAGGCGAGTAGCGCTCCACCTGGGCCAGCATTTGCAATGGTTGATCCAGAAGCAAGGAAGAGGCCTGTACCAATGGAACCACCAATGGCGATCATATTCAGATGACGAGCCCCGAGCTTACGCTGGAGTTTTTCAGGAGCATGTGTTTCGCTCATGGAGATTCCTTACATAGTTTGTTATGCACAGGCATATAACACCTTAAAGCCTTGAAGGTCAGTTTTAATCTGGCACTGACCAAAGTGCTTCTCAATTAAGATCGGATAGTTTAAAAAACGGTTTGCTACAATCCATAGCTCACCTGATGCCTTTAAATGTTTTTTAGCGTTCTGGCAGAGTCCTTCACTTGCATCATAGTTGGTATGAATACCTTGATGAAAAGGAGGATTACTGACAATGGCATCGAGTTCTGTTGGAGCGTCTGCAATACCTATAACAGGCTGCAATCTCAACTGGTCTGAACCTATTCCATTTCGACTAAAAGTCATTTCCGTTGACCGTAAAGCGAAAGCATCAATATCTAGGGCATGAATAATATTACTTGAATTTATTTTTGCCAAATAGCAACTGATAATTCCAGCACCACACCCGAAGTCGGCAATTCTACCTGATTTCACCTGATTAAGATAAGGGAGTAAAACAGCAGTTCCGACATCTAGGTGATTTTGACTAAAAACACCGGGTAGGGCACAAATCGTAAGCTCTTGTTCATTCACCTGAACTGTGTAAGTTTTAAGCCAGCTTTCCAGAGGTTTGATCTTTTCAGTTTTCTCAATCTTTAAATGCCACAGCTGACAGTGGCGGGCGCTATCAAGTTTTAGTACCTTGCCAAGGCTTTGTAATTGTTTGGCGGCTCTTTCTATACCACCCTTTTTTTCACCAACTAAAAAAACAGATTGATTGCTTTTAAGATGGCTCATCACTACATGCAATATGTAATTCAAAAGCTCTTTAGATTTTGGAACAAAAATGATTGCTTGGTCGAATTCTTGTGATGGAAACTCAACTGAGAAGTGCGCTTTTGTTCCACTATTTATAAATCCCTGATAGTCGGCATGGTTCCATGTCCAGACTGACGCATCAGTCCCAGCGGGTAATTGACTGACTAAGGCATCATTCGGTGCATTAATTAATAAGATTCTACCTTTTAAATAGTCTTGCTGTCTTAATACCACTTCACTTCTAGGATCCATGTACATCTCTCATGAAGAAGAATGCCCAGTGGGAGCTGGGCAGTAATCAAAATTAAAAATTAGTTATTTATGCGTTTCAGGAAGCACAACATTTAAAATTAATGCTGCTATACCACCTGTTGCCACGCCAGAGCTAAAAATATTTTTAAATAATTCTGGAAGGTGCTCTAAAATTTGAGGAACTTGAGCAACACCTAAACCTAATGCAAGTGAGATAGCAATAATTAATAATGCTCGGCGATCAAGATGAACTGAAGACAGTATATTAATACCAGATGCAGCCACTGCACCGAACATGACCATAACAGCGCCACCTAATACCGCTTGAGGAACTGCTTGTATCACACCAGCTACCGCAGGAAATAGACCTAATAAAATCAGTAAAATGGCAATCCAGATACCTACATAGCGGCTAGCAACCCCAGTTAATTGAATTACACCATTGTTTTGAGCGAAAACAGAACTAGGGAAAGTGTTAAATAATCCTGCTAATAAAGAGTTTGCACCATTAACTAATACGCCACCTTTAATACGTTGCATCCATACTGGACCATTAACAGGTTGGTTTGAAAGTTTACTGGTTGCTGTCACATCACCAATTGCTTCTAAAGAGGTCACCAAATAAATGAATGCCATTGGAATGAATAATCCCCACGAGAAGCTCAAACCAAAGTGCATTGGTGTTGGAATTTGTACGAGTGGCGCATCTTTAATACCAGAGAAATCTAGATATCCCATAAATCCAGCAAGAATGTAACCACTCACTAAAGCGATTAAAATAGCTGAGCTTTTAATCCAAACCACTCGAATACGATTTAGAACAACAATAATGGCAAGTACGGTACATGACATAATAAGGTTGTCTGCACTTGCAAAAGTATGATCTTGCATGGCTTGGTAGCCACCACCCATACTAATCAAGCCTTCTTTAATAAGCGTTAAGCCAATTAATAAAACAACAATGCCAGTCACCAAAGGAGTAATTAGTCTTTTTACCCATGGAAGAATTTGCGAAACACCCATTTCAATGAAGGAACCTGCAATGACCACACCAAATATTGCAGCCATGACTTGGTTTACAGGTGTTCCTGCGGCAACCATTGCACTACCAATACCAATAATAGGACCAATAAAGTTAAAGCTTGTGCCTTGAACAATAAGAAGACCAGCACCAAATGGACCAACTTTTTTACATTGTAAAAATGTAGCAATGCCCGAAATCACCAAAGACATTGATAAAATCATGTTAGTTTCGGTGCGTGAAACGCCTAAAGCTAAGCAAATTAAAAGGCCAGGTGTAACAATTGGTACAATAATCGCAAGCAAATGCTGGAAAGCTGCTAAAAAAGCGATCAAAGGTTTTGGTCGATCATTTAAACCATAAACAAGGTCTAAATGGTCTTGAGAGTGTTGATTGGACATGGGTGTAGGTCCGCCGCAATTTTGCAAATTGGCGCTATTCTAATCGAGATAACTATCTTTACAAAACGAAATACAGACTATTAGAAATTTTTTTGTCAATGTCAATAAACTGTCACTACTCAAGAGTAGTGTTTTTCTGTATAATTTGCCCTCAAACTTTAGGCGTATCGAATTTACATGTCAGATATTAAAACACTCCGTAACATTGCCATCATTGCGCACGTCGATCATGGTAAAACGACTTTAGTCGACAAACTTTTACAACAATCAGGTGCATTAGGTGATCGCGCGGGTGAAATCGAGCGTGTGATGGATTCAGGTGCAATTGAAAGTGAACGTGGTATTACCATTCTTGCAAAAAACACTGCAATTAAATGGACTGATGCGCGTACAAATACAGAATACCGCATTAACATCGTGGACACCCCAGGACATGCTGACTTCGGTGGTGAAGTTGAACGTGTAATGTCGATGGTTGACTGCGTACTTCTTCTTGTCGATTCTCAAGAAGGTCCAATGCCACAAACTCGTTTTGTGACATCGAAAGCCTTTGCGAGCGGTTTGAAGCCAATCGTGATTATCAACAAAGTAGATAAGCCAAGTGCGCGTCCTGATTGGGTAATTGACCAAGTATTTGATTTGTTTGATAACTTAGGTGGTACTGACGAACAGTTAGACTTCCCAGTTGTTTATGCTTCAGGTCTTCGTGGTGTTGCTGGTCCTTCTCCAGAAGAACTTGCTGACGACATGACTCCATTGTTCCAAACAATTGTAGATATCGTTGAACCACCAGCAGTTGATGTTGATGGTCCATTCCAAATGCAAATCTCTTCACTTGATTATAACAGCTTCGTAGGTGTTATCGGTGTTGGTCGTATTCAGCGTGGTTCAGTTAAATTAAACACACCTGTAACTGTTATCGACAAAGAAGGTAAAACACGTAACGGTCGTATCTTAAAAATCATGGGTTACCATGGTCTAGATCGCGTTGACGTTGAAGAGGCAAATGCTGGTGATATCGTTTGTGTAACAGGTATCGATGCACTTCATATTTCTGACACGATTTGTGATCCGAAAAATGTTGAAGCTTTACCGCCGTTATCTGTAGATGAACCTACTGTTACGATGACTTTCCAAGTAAACAACTCACCGTTTGCGGGTAAAGAAGGTAAATTTGTTACTTCACGTAATATTCGTGAACGTTTAGATCGTGAATTGATTCACAACGTAGCATTACGTGTTGAAGATACTGACAGTCCAGACCGTTTCAAAGTGTCTGGTCGTGGTGAACTTCACCTTTCAGTTCTTATTGAAAACATGCGTCGTGAAGGCTTCGAAATGGGCGTATCACGTCCACAAGTTATTTTGAAAGATGTTGACGGCGAAAAGCAAGAACCATACGAAAACGTAACATTTGACGTTGAAGAACAGCACCAAGGTTCGGTAATGGAACAAATGGGTTACCGTAAAGGTGAAATGACAAATATGGAAGTTGACGGTAAAGGCCGTATCCGTATTGAAGCAACTGTTCCTTCACGTGGCTTAATTGGTTTCCGTTCTGAATTCTTGACCATGACTTCTGGTACAGGGATCATGACATCAAGCTTCTCGCATTACGGTCCAATGAAACAAGGTACTGTTGCGAAACGTCAAAACGGTGTGTTGATTTCTATGGTTCAAGGCGTTTGTTTGGGCTATGCATTATTCACATTGCAAGACCGTGGTCGTCTATTCGCTAAACCTCAGTTAGAAGTTTACGAAGGTATGATCATTGGTATTAACTCTCGTTCAGATGATATGGTTGTTAACCCAACTAAAGCGAAACAGTTAACAAACGTACGTGCATCTGGTACAGATGAAGCGTTAACGTTGACACCAGCTGTTGAATACACGCTTGAACAAGCGCTTGAGTTCATTGAAGATGACGAATTAGTTGAAGTTACTCCAAAGTCAATCCGTATCCGTAAGCGTTACTTGACTGAAAACGAACGTAAACGTAACCGTGATAAATAATTTTTCTTAAATGAAAAAGAAAAAACCGCTAAATTAATTTAGCGGTTTTTTTAATCGTTCTATTTAAAATTAAACTAAGCTTAAAATCATATTTTTCTTATCAGAGAATATGTTGTTAAAGTGTGAGATAGTTTTCTTTTTTTTGATAAAAATATTAAATTATCAATATCATGGCGAGTACTATCTAAATGGATAAGATGCCAATGAAAAAGAAAAATATGACGTGTTTCGACCCCCGACATCTGGAGATGTTTAGATGAGTATTATTCAAGAATTTAAAGAATTTGCCATTAAAGGCAATATGATGGATTTAGCCATTGGTGTGATTATTGGTGGTGCTTTTGGCAAAATCGTAGACTCTTTGGTAAAAGATATTATCATGCCGCTTATCAGTGTAATTACTGGTGGTGGTGTTGATTTTTCGCAGAAATTCATTGTTCTAGGAGCAAACCCTGCCAATCTGCAATCTTTAGATGCTTTGCAAAAAGCAGGTATCAATGTTTTAACCTATGGTAATTTCCTCACTATTTTAATCAACTTTATTATTTTGGCTTGGGTTGTGTTCTTAATGGTGAAATTATTAAACAGACTTCGCCGTGATAAGAATGAGCCAGAAGCTCCAGCTGCAACTCCTGAAGATATTCAATTATTACGTGAAATTCGTGATGAGTTGAAAAAGCAAGCTTAACAATCTTCTGAATTAATAAAAACGGTACTTAAAGTGCCGTTTTTTATTACTAAGTATTTTATGTTGGGCTAAAGATATTGATAAAATTGAAAGGCTACCGATACGTTCAACTACGCTTATTGTAAAAGGGGTATATAAATGAATCAGCTTTTTGTGTATGGAACCTTATGCCCAAATAAAGCAAATGCTCATATTTTAGAGCAGATTGGCGGTAACTGGATAAAAGCCAGTGTGCGTGGTGTGATTCATATTTTAGATTGGGGACCCGACAAAGGCTTAAAAGCAATTGTTTTGGACGCAAAAGCCGATTGGGTAGAGGGTTATCTGTTTAGCACAGAAAAACTGGTTGAAAACTGGCAGATGCTTGATGATTTTGAAGGTTTTCAATATCAACGTGTCATAGCCGATGTGAAGCTTGAGTCAGGTGAACAGATCAAAGCTTGGACATATCAACTGAATGCACAGGCTCAAGCTTCTGAAAACCACAATTAAAATAATGGAATCAACGTAAGCTGCTCATTCTAAATTTAACTTCTAAAAGATGATAACCAAACTGGCTTTTTATTGGACCTTGTAGTACACGTTCAGCGGCGGTAAACACCACTTTATCAATTACTGGTACCAGCTGTCCTTTTTTGACTTCGCCTAATTCACCACCACGTTTTGCTGAATTACAAGTTGAATATTGCTTGGCAAGTTTGGCAAAGTCAGCACCACTTTGTAGCTTCTTTTTTAACTGTTCAGCTAAGTCTTTATCTTTGACCAGAATATGTCGGACGATTGCTGTTTGCATTATGACTTCCTCTGAAAATTAGAGCTTATTGGGCTTTTTGAGGGGTTGGCACTCTGGGCAAAATACACTAGCACGTTGTCCGAGTTTCAAGTTTTCTAGTGTGGTTTCACAGTTAACACACATCTGTCCTGCACGTCCATACGCCAAAAGGGTCTGTTGGAAATAACCATTTTCTCCCATGGCATTGCTGTAATCACGTAAGGTCGAACCGCCCAAATCAATAGCAGATTTTAAAATCCGTTTGATTTCGATCACCAGTTTCTCGATTTGTTCAAGGCTTAGGTCCGCAGCAGGTTGTGCTGGATGGATCCCGACATTAAATAAACTTTCAGTTGCATAAATATTGCCAACACCAACCACAACATGATTATCCATAAGTGCAATTTTTGTGCCGACAGATTTGTTTTTAAGTTTTGAAGCTAAATATTCTGCATTAAAGTCGGTACTTAAAGGCTCGGGCCCTAAAGTATCAATTAACTTCCCTTGTGTTTCGGAATTTAGCCAGAGAATACAGCCAAAGCGACGTGGGTCATGATAACGTAACTCATGTTCCTCAAAGCGAATGATGAAGTGATCATGTTTTCTCAGCTCATCATTTGGTTGACACAAGCGGAAGCTGCCAGACATTCCTAAATGCCAAAGCATTTGATCTTGTTCGAACTCTGCCAAAATATATTTTGAGCGTCGATTTAATCCAATAAGACGTTGCCCAACGAGTTTATGAACATCATCAGGAATTGCCCAGCGTAAGCTTGGGTTACGTACTTCTACACTTTGAACTTTTTGATTCAATAAGGGAAATAAACTGGTTTTAGTTGTTTCGACTTCGGGTAACTCAGGCATCGCCAACTCGCAGAATTAACAGATATACTGGAATAGTCAAGTATATCGTGTGGTATGTAATATTTCAGAGATTACTATGTCAGATATTTTACCATTAAGCTGGTTTCAACGTGAAACTTCACAGGTTGCTCATGATTTAATCGGATGCGTGTTATGTAAGCGACAGCCTGATGGACACGTCATTCGATGTACGATTACCGAAACCGAAGCTTATTTAGGAATTCGAGATAAAGCTTGCCATAGTTACAATGATAAACGCACAGCTCGAACAGATGTAATGTATGGTCATGGTGGTACGATTTACGTCTACTTAATTTACGGCATGTATGAAATGCTCAATCTCATTACCCAGACAGAAGGCATCCCTGAAGGGGTAATGATTCGGTCTGTATTTTTAAGTAATGCTTCAACTAAAAAAGAATATAAGCTTTTAGCTGGACCCGGCAAACTCACACGATATTTAGGCATTGATCGAAGTTTAAAAGGTCAGACTTTAGGTGAAGAATCTGGACTGTGGATTGAATCGGCATCAACGCAGCCTGAAGTGGTGATGACACCACGTATAGGAATTGACTATGCCGAAGAGGCAAAAGATTGGCCTGAACGATATTGCTGGAAAGATCATCCATCTTTAAGTCGTTAATTAAAGTAGGTAGTAAGTTCTTCGATAGTGATTAAATGTGTTCCAGATTTAAAACAATGCAGAGCAAATTCTATATCCAGACAAGACACTACTTTTTGTTATCATAACTACAATATAAATAAAGGAAATAAGCATGTCCTTATTACGCTTAGACCGACTTCATTACTGTATTTTGATGAGTATGGGTTGTATTTCTAGTCCACTCGTTTGGGCAGATGACTTAGCTCAAGACATTACGGTATTGCCAACTTTACATGTTGAAGCAACGCGTACCGATACAACCTATTTGCAAACACCTGCTTCGGTTTTTAGAGTTGATGCGCCTCAAGCGGATACTTCCTCACAAGTAAATTTAACTGAAGTTGTGAAAGGTATACCGAGTTTACAGATTCGTAATCGTGAAAATTATGCCCAAGATTTACAGCTCTCCATGCGTGGTTTTGGTGCACGTTCTACTTTTGGTGTTCGAGGTATTCGCCTATATGTTGATGGTATTCCTGCAACGATGCCAGATGGACAAGGCCAAACGTCTAATATCGATTTAAGTAGTCTGGACCATGTTGAGGTTCTAACAGGACCTTTTTCTTCGCTTTATGGAAACTCATCTGGCGGAACGATTTTAACGTCTACTAAAGAAGGGCAGGGTAAAGACTCGATTGAGCTGAGTTATTCGGGAGGCAGCCACGATAAAAGCCGAGCGGGACTCGTGCTACAAGGTGGGGCAAAGAGCGCGAATGAACCAAGTTATGTTATTAGCTCATCATATTTCGACACTGATGGTTACCGAGAACATAGCGGTGCAGAAAAAGTATTAAATAATGCAAAGCTCAGTTGGAATCTTGATGATGGCAGCAAAATTAACTGGGTGACCAACTATGTCAAAATTCATGCAGATGATCCGCAAGGTTTAACTCATGACCAGTGGAATGCTAACCCAAAGCAACAGGTTCCATTTTTAAAGCAATTTAATGTCCGTAAAGATATTGAACAAACTCAAACAGGTATAACTTGGTTTAAACCAATCAATGATCAGCACGAACTTTATGCCATGGCATATTTAGGCAATCGCCAAGTTACTCAATATCAATCTATCCCCCAAGGTCAGGTAGGAGTGGAAAATGGCAAGCCAGTTTATACAGGTCAAAAGAGCCCTAATCATGCTGGCGGAGTCATTGATTTTGAACGTAATTATTATGGTGCTGATTTCCGTTGGACAGGTAAAGAGTTACTTCCAAATACGACTGTAAGTGTCGGTGTTGCACTCGATACCATGGATGAAGACCGCAAAGGCTTTGAAAACTTTAACTTAGTAAACGGTCAACCTTCTTATGGTGTCAAAGGTAATTTACGCCGTGATGAAGACAATACTTTATGGAATATTGACCCATATTTACAAGCTTCATGGCAGTTTTTACCAACATGGCGTTTAGATACGGGTGTGCGTTATAGCAATGTCCATTACAAGTCAAAAGATCATTTTACTTCAGGGCCTGATGAGTATGGGACTGTTAACGGTGATGATAGTGGCAAAACAGATTACGATAAAGTTTTGCCTTCTGCTGCTTTAAGCTGGCAAATTTTACCTGAACTCATGGCCTATGTGAGTTATGCCAAAGGCTTTGAAACTCCAACTTTTACTGAAATGGCTTATCAGGCTGATAACTCAAAGTCAGGTTTTAACTTTGATTTAAAACCATCCACAAGCGATACCTATGAAACAGGCTTAAAGTCACAAAACCATTTAGGTGATTTTACGTTAGCAGTTTTCCAAACAAAAACTAAGAATGATATTGTTTCAGCTGGAAGCTTAGATGGGCGTTCAACATTCCGTAATGCCGATAAAACCCTACGTGAAGGCGTAGAGTTTGCATGGAATAAAAAGTTATGGCGAGATTTAACAGCGACTGCAAGCTATACATATTTAGATGCGACTTTTGATGCAAACGTTCCTGAAAAGCTTGATCAAGACGACAAAGTTCTCGCTTCAGCAATTCCATCAGGGAATGCCATTCCAGGTATTGCTAAAAATCAGGCTTATGCCTCTTTAGCTTGGCAACCTACACACGGTCTATATGGTGGTGTAGATGTACAGTATATGGATAAAGTATACGTGAATGATACCAATAGTGACGCAGCGCCAAGCCACAGTGTAACCTCAGCTAATGTTGGTTATGCATGGGTGATGGGCGACTGGAAAGTGAATAGCTTTGCCCGTGTTGATAACCTCTTTGATAAAAACTATGCAGGTTCAGTCATCGTAAATGACGGTAATGGACGCTACTTTGAGCCAGCGGATGGACGTAACTGGAGTGCAGGTTTACGTGTAATTAAACAATTCTAGGAATTAAAAATGGCAAAATTATTTGAAACGGTTAACTTTGGTTCACTACAACTGGTCAATAGAATTGTAATTGCCCCAATGTGCCAATATTCGGCAACAGATGAAGGTGAAGTGACCTATTGGCATGAGCAGCAATGGGCAAATTATGCGTTGTCTGGTGCAGGGCTTTGTATTGTAGAGGCGACTGCTGTACAAGCTGAAGGACGTATTAGTTATGCGGACCTTGGACTTTGGAATGATCAGCAACGTGACCAAATCAAAACGTTATTGGGTAAGGTTAGAACACTTTCACCCATGCCATTTGGAATTCAGTTAGCACATGCAGGTCGTAAGGCTTCTACTGAAAAACCATGGTTAGGGAAAGGGCAAATTGCAAAAGATCAGCCACATGGTTGGCAAACTGTTGCCCCAAGTGAAAGTACCTTTTCCGTTCATGATGCTGCGCCACATGCTTTGACCATTGCTGAGATTAAACAAGTTCAACAAGATTTTGCTGCCGCTGCAAAACGTGCTGTAGAAGCTGGCTTTGAGTTAATTGAAGTTCACGCTGCTCATGGTTACTTATTACATCAATTTTTATCGCCAATTGCGAATCAGCGTACAGATGAGTATGGCGGTTCTTTAGAAAACCGTATGCGCATGACTCTTGAGGTTCTTCAGGCAATTAAATTGGCTGTTCCTGCTGGTTATCCAGTGGGAGTTAGATTGTCTGCGACCGACTGGTTAGACGGTGTAGAACACTGGGATGTTGAATCTACCGTTGGTTTATCAAAAGCTTTAGAGCAGTTGGGCGCAGCCTATGTGCATGTGTCTAGTGGTGGTTTGCACGAGCACCAATCTATTAAGATTGGCTCTGGTTATCAGGTTCCATTTGCTGAGCAAGTCAAAAAACATGTGTCTATTCCCGTCATTGCTGTAGGACTGATTACCGAACCTGAACAAGCAGAAAGTATCCTTACTTCGCATCAGGCCGATGCAATTGGTCTTGCTCGCGCCATGTTATATGACCCAAGATGGCCTTGGCATGCAGCAGCAGCTTTAGGCGCGGAAGTTAAAATTGCGCCTCAGTATTTACGTTGTCAACCTCACGGGGTAAAACAGCTTTTTAATTCTTTTTAACTGTATCGGGCAAAGTCATCTTTGCCCGTTTTTCTTTAGATGAGTGAGGTCGTTCGGTGGTTTTTCAGGTTATTTTGCCTATCTTGATATTGCTATTGATGGGCTATATTTGTGTCCTCATCAAATTGGTAACGCCTGAACAGATCCGGGCACTTAGTGCATTTGTGATTAAAATTTCTTTACCAGCTTTTTTAATTCATTCTTTAGCAAATAAAAACTTACAGGACATTTGGCACCCTGCTTATTTTGTTGCTTATGGCGGTGGCTCTTTAATTTTATTTTTCTTGGCTTTTATTCTCTATCGAAAATATTTTAAAAATAGTTTAACCCATAGCGCCGTAATCGCGATGGGCGCTTCGATGTCCAATACTGGATTCATGGGAACTGCTATTTTGACTATGTTGATTGGCAACCATGCAGCAATCTATATTTCTTTAACCTTAATCATTGAAAATTTATTGATTGTGGCACTCATGCTGATTTTGGCCGAAGCTGGCTTACATCAACAACAAAATCTTTTACCGCTTTTAAAACAAACCTTTTTGAATTTACTCAAGAATCCAGTGATTATCGCTATTTTGGTTGGGATGGGATGCATTCTTTTAGATGTTAATCTTCCTACGACTCTTGATCAGTCTTTGGAGTTACTTGGGCGCACGGCATCACCTTTGGCTTTGTTTGCAATTGGGGGAAGCTTAGTTGGGATTGGAATCACCACAGTAAACATGCAAAGTGTTTTGTTGGCGACATTTAAAGTTATCCTGATGCCATCTGTTATTTTTGCACTCTTTTTAATCACTCCAGATGTAAGCCGTGAAATGCTTTACGCTGGAACATTAATCGCTGCTTTACCAATGCCGATTGCTTTTGGAATTTTTGGACAAGCCTATGGCTTAAATGAAAAGGCCTTAACACCTTTAATGATTAGTACAGTTGTTGGTTTTATTGGGGTGAGTGGACTTATCGCTTTGTGGTGGTAAATTAAAAAGCCCCTCGCGGGGCTTAAATCATTCACTATTTTTTCGGGGCTGGTTGTGCTGGAGCAGTGGCTGGTTGTTTACTTTTTTCTGCAATAATTTTATCAACCGAAGCTAAAGATTCTCTAGCATTGGGAACATTTTGGTTAGCTAACTCAGTAAAAATCTTTTTAGCCTGTGGCAAATTTTGTGGAATGATATTGCCATTGGCCATCATGGTCGCTAAAGCCATAGAAGCCGGTGCATAACCCTTTTGTGCAATTGATTGTAAAGACTCAATCCCCTGACGTTTCATTAAAGGATTTTTATTTTCCACACCTTGGCTAATATCATAAAGCGCTTTTACCTGAATCGCAGGGTAGTTACCCTTTCTAATTAAAGGCGCTAACTTTTGCAGAGCGATTTGATGTGATTGCGGTTTTTTCTGAGCAAATAAAATCGTAGCAATTTTTACAGTTGCATCATCCGACCCTTGAGCCGATGCTTTTTGAATATATTGACTGAATTTGTTGCTATCTTTAGCAACTCCTAGTTCGCCTGTCTCATAGATTTGAGCGAGTGTGTAACTCGCTTGTGCGTAGCCTTTATTAGATGCATCTTCATAATACTTAAGGGCTTTAGAAGAATCTTTTGCTGTGCCTTGCCCCGTTTGGGTCATGTAACCTAAGTTATAGATGGCTTGAGCATTACCCGTTTGAGCTAAGCGTTGCATTTCCTGAAATGCAGCTGGGTAATTTTTTGCTGCATAGAGTTGTTCAGCTTGTTTAAAAGCATCTGTTTTAGCAGCAGCGGCAGTATTATCTGCTGCAAAAATTGATGCACTTGAAAAGGTGATTAGGCTTGCGATTAGTAATTTCTTCATTTCTTTTTAACCTTTTACTTCATAGCTACATCATTCCGTTGATGCATTAAAATAGTTTCAAGTTCTCATCATAAATCTTGAACGCTGAAAGTAAACAGCCGATTTGTATATAAAGCACTGCACTTTGGGCAAATTATGGAGAAAATAATAGCCACTCTGAGAAAAACTTCAGAATGGCTGTTTGTATTATTTTGCTGACTTGAGTAATGCCTCAATTTGTTTAGCATCACTCGGTACACCCGCGATTCTTTGACCATCTTGTAAGAATAGGGTAGGTGTTCCATCAATATTTAATTTATTACCTAAAGTTATGTTTTTCTGAATTGGTGTCGAACAGTTTTTGCTCGTTGTAGGTAACTTACGGTTAAGCATATAGTTGTTCCATGCCTCTGCAGGATTTTTTGAACACCAGATTTGATTAGATACTTTTTCGGCGTTCGGATGCAAACTGGTAAGAGGGTAAAGGAAGACGTATACCGTTACGTTATCAACTCCAACCATATTTTGTTCTAAGTGTTGGCAATATGGACAGTCAGGATCGCTAAAAATATAGATCGTACGTTCGCCTTTTCCTTTTACGTATTTAATCGCTTGATTGAGTGGCAAACTTTTAACATCAATCTTACCCAATTCGGCAATTCGTTCATCAGTCATATTTTTTTGTTGTTTAATGTCGACTAAATTACCGACAAAAAAATACTTGGCTTCTTGATTGGTATAGACAATACGACCGCTTGTATACACTTCATAAATGCCTTGTACTGGAGATTGGTAAACACCTTTTACAGGCAAATCTGGATAATTGGTCTTAAGATTTTGTTCAAGTGTTTTAACATCAGCATGAGCAGAACCGAAAATAGCCAAACTCAACATGAGTGTAGCAAGTTTAGTCTTCATCTTTTTTCTCTTTAATTTCAACAGGGTTAATGATGGCATATAAAACTTAAAAAATTGACGTTCTAATTTAATGAATTCATTAGTATTTTGTATCTATAAAAAAGCCCACAAGTTTATAGGTGGGCTTTCCAGCTTAAGCAAATAATGAGCTATTGTGGTCTGGCAACATCACCGCTTAAGGCTTCAGGTAAATCTAGAACCTGAAGTCCTAGCTCTTCTAGAGCAGCAGGTTTAGCCACCACTAAAGCAAGATAACCTTCCTCATTTGCAACACTATTGACGACTTCAATATCGTTATGGAGTTGAGCTTTCGCCGCAGGTGCTTCACCTGTACCTTGCACTAGATGTAACCAGTGTTTTGGTTTTGCTTTAAACCAAAGGCGCGCCACAATTTCCTGACCTAGGTAACAGCCCTTATCGTAATTAACGCCTTCACGTTGATGTAAACGTAATTCTTGAGGTTGAAACTCATGTTCAGTTGCCTGTGTAATCCAAGCTTGGCCAGTCATAATTGCTTGTTTCTGCCATTCAGAAATATCAGTTTCTAGTGCAGAAAACTCAGTCTGATGACCAGAGATTTTTGGAAAAGCAGGACCTTGTTCAATCAAGGTCATTTTCGAAAAAGCACCAAATTTTTTAATATGTTTGGCAAACTCTTCTGCTTGATCTTGAGTAACAACGATTTCAAAACTTTCAGCATTAATCTTTTTTAACCACAAGCCAAAGTGGATACGACCTTTAAGATCACAGATAGCTGTATAGCGTGTTTCATTTTCAATTAAACGTTCAGTATCTACAGTAACTTGGCCTTGTAAAAACTTTTGTGCATCTACACCGTTTAAAGTATATGAAGAGAAAGCGAGCAGACTCATGATTAATCTCAAATTCAATATGTTTCTTTATGATTGCTGACTATTTTGCTCCATTTTTACTAAAAAATCAGCCAGAGTTTTCTTATTTTGATTTTGCATAAAAGATAGCTTTTTTGTTTAAAAAAACACCAAAAAGATACGTTCGAATGAATCCGAAGGTTTAAGCTAATAAGCATAATTTCGATAATTTAAAGGAAATTAAAATAAGGAGAATAATGATGGCAACCGGTACAGTGAAATTTCATCGAGTGTTTAAGGCACCAGCCGAGCGTGTTTATCGTGCATTTTTAGATCCGGATGCTTTAGTAAAGTGGTTACCACCTCATGGTTTTACCGCAAAGGTCCATAGTTTTGATTCAAGTGTGGGAGGCTCATACAAAATGAGTTTTACCAATTTTTCGACAGGTTCGACCCACTCTTTTGGTGGAACCTATGTTGAGTTAGTTCCCAATGAGTTAATTCGATATAACGACCAATTTGATGACCCTAATTTACCCGGGACTATGCAGGTCACCATTACATTAAAAACGGTATTGGTGGGTACAGAAGTACATATTACTCAAGAAGGCATACCTGAAGTTATCCCTGTGGAAGCGTGCTATTTGGGATGGCAAGAATCTTTATCTTTACTAACTTTGTTGATAGAAGCGGATATTCCTGATCAGTAATATGATTAATGAGAAATAAAAAAGCATGGCTATAGTCATGCTTTTTTTATATTTCAATATAGTTCTAATTGATTGCGTTGTTCCAATGTTTTAACCACAGCAGAAAAATCTAGGTGTTGAGCATCGGTTTTATGTATCTGGTTAAAGTGTTGTTGAATCAGATTTAAGGTGGGAAGATCTAAGTTACTTGCTGTGATCAAATCTATTGCGATACCAATATCTTTTTGCAATAAATTTAGAGCAAAGGTTTTATCAAACTTTCTGCTTAGAACACGTTGAGCCATAATATTTTCTGAAATATTGCTTTTTCCACTTGAGTGATTAATGCAATTAATGGCCGAATGTAAGTTAACGCCGTGAGCTTTTAGTACACTGAGCCCTTCTGCAAGTGCCCACAAATGGGTTGCCATTAAAGTATTATTTACGGCCTTTACTGCAAATGCTGAACCACTGTCACCGACGTATTCAATTAAACCTGCAAAAGCTTGAATAATTGGGCGAGCTTTTTCAAAGGCGGTCTGATTCCCCCCAACCATTACTGTCAAGGTTCCACGCTCAGCACCCACAGTCTGCCCAGAAACGGGAGCATCTAAATAATCTACACCTTGATGTTTAAGCTGTTGATTAAGTCTTTTGGCTATGTCGGGTACACCACTTGTACAATCTATCCAGATACTACCTTGCTTTGGTGAGCAAATTTCAAGCAGGTTTTCTACATTTTGGCTGGTGGGCAAACATGAGAAAATAATATCGGCTTGTACTGCTTGTTGCAGACTGACTGCTTTTGTACCAAAGGTTTGTTCATGTTGTTTTGCTTTTTCAAAGTTGCGGTTCCATACGTAAACCTGACCAGATACTTTTTTAAGATGGGATGCCATATGCCACCCCATCGCTCCTAAACCAATAAATGAAACACTTTGAATCAATGGATATCTCCTGATTTAAACATGTGGTACATGGTTAAGAGATTCCACAGGTTTCTCTACAGTATTCGTTTCTGAGGCTTCTGTACGATTGAGGAACAGGTTTAGGGCAATTGCTGCAAGCGTTGCCGTTCCAATTCCGCCCAAGTCAAATGGACCTATATGTAGACTGAAATTTCCAGCACCCATAATTAAGCTAACCGCCGCAATAATTAGCGTACTATTCTTAGTGAAATCAACTTTGTTATCGATCCAGATTTTTGCACCTGCAACAGTAATCAGACCAAACACTACAATCGAGGCGCCGCCTAATAAAGCAACAGGAATCGTACTGATAACTGCTCCAAATTTAGGAGAAAGGCCAAGCAAAATTGCGAACAGTCCAGCAACTACAAAAATAGTGGTGGAATAGACTTTAGTAACGGCCATTACTCCAATATTTTCAGCATATGTTGTCATGCCTGTGCCGCCTATTGAGGCAGATAAACTTGTACAAATACCATCGGCAAAAAAAGCACGACCCATATATGGAGATAGATTACGTCCTGTCATGGCAGAAACAGCTTTGAAATGTCCTAAGTTTTCAGCCACTAGAATAATCGCGACAGGTGCAATCAATAAAATAGCGTTAGCATTAAAAGCAGGGGAGTGAAATGTAGGTAGACCAAACCAAGCTGCTTGATTGATCGCATTAAAATCGATGGGTTTACCTAACCCTAAGATATTGGTGAGTAGAAAATAAATAAAATAAGCACTGACTAGCCCAATGAGTAATAGAAGGCGGCGAATCATACCTCTTGTAAAAACGGCAACGGCACTAATGCATAAAATGGTAATTACAGCCATCCACGTGTCAAAGCTATTTGTCGAAACGCTTTTAATTGTTACAGGTGCAAGGTTTAAACCAATAATCATGACAATTGCACCAGTGACCACGGGTGGCATGATTTTTTCAATCCATGCGGTTCCAGTTTTCATGACAATTAAACCGATGCAGGCATAAATCAAACCACAAATGATTGTGCCACCAAGTGCCACAGCTAAATTTGGATTTAATCCAACGCCTGCATAGCCTGTGGCTGCAGCAACAGCGCCAATAAAGGCGAAGCTTGATCCAAGATAGCTCGGCATACGCCCACCTGTAATTAAAAAGAACAAGATGGTGCCAATACCAGTAATAAAAATGGTGAGATTCGGATCAAAGCCCATGAGTAACGGAGCTAAAACAGTTGCTCCGAACATAGCAAACGCATGTTGTAACCCCAAAACAATACTTTTACCGGGAGGGAGATATTCATCAATTTGTACGGGAGTTTCTAAATTACCTGCGTGCGGTTTAAATTTAGGAAACCAAGATTCTTTTGTTCGCATAACAGATCCTCTTTTTTGTTTTTATCTGCATTAGCATGCTGTTTGTAATTCGCAATAATTGCGGTTGAAATACATCAGTGCATTGTGCCCACTTTGGTGTTGCATTGCTTTGACTTCACAGAACAAGACGTCATGACTACCGATGCTCATACTCTGCACAATTTCACAATCAAATGACACCAGAGCTTCATTTAAAATTGGAGAACCCGTAACTAATTTGCTCCACTCTCCATGAGTAAAGCGTTCTTGCATAGGAGTTTTTCCACCGAAAACTGTGGATAGCGTGCTTTGATGTGCGGCAAGTGTATTGACGCAAAGTACTTCATTTTTTTTAAAAGTTTGAAAGACTGAAGCCGAGCGATTTAGGCAAACTAATAGAGTTGGTGGTGTATCCGTTACACTGCATACTGCCGATGCAGTAAAACCAGCCTGTCCAGCAGGGCCTTCTGTTGTAATAACATTGACTGCTGCTCCAAGATTTGCCATTCCTTGTCTAAAAATATCCTGATTAATTTCTAAATGTATAGAACTGGGCTGGATATGAGATGTAGACAATAATAAGTCAGAAGCATTTTTTTGATTACATTTTTGCATGATTGGTCTCCGGCCCCGATACCCTTTAGCATGACGAATCGAGGCTAATACATTGTGTTGTACCTGATTTGAGTTGGTTTAATTGTTGCCATCCTTCATCCCACGTGGGCAATCGATGCAATTTCAACTAATGCATCTGGCTTGACCAATCCTGTTTGAATACAGAAACGTGCTGGCTTGTCGCCAGGAAAATATTCTGCATAAACTGTATTGATCGACGCATAATCTCTCCAATCTTTAATGAAAATTGAATTGAAGGTTACGTCATCCATTGAACCACCAGCAGTTTCGATTACCTTTTTAATGGTTTCTAAAATATGACGAGTTTGACCCGCGG
Source organism: Acinetobacter sp. GW821-FHT09D10 (assembly GCF_059416285.1). Taxonomy (NCBI): domain Bacteria; kingdom Pseudomonadati; phylum Pseudomonadota; class Gammaproteobacteria; order Moraxellales; family Moraxellaceae; genus Acinetobacter; species Acinetobacter sp. GW821-FHT09D10. The sequence continues at coordinate 156,019 of NZ_JBWKOW010000005.1, read as the reverse complement.
CATCACCCACGTAGACCACTGTATTGTTTTCATCAAAAGCTAGAGTTCCTGAAACATAAACAATATTGTCTGCTTTAGTTGCAGGTACATAAGGAGCTAGTGGAGCCGAGGTTCCTTCAGGAATAACAACTTGTTTTGGCATATTCTTTGTCCTCATTTGGGTATATTTTTTGAAATATTTTAGGCGCGATGTTTATGCTGATTTACTGAGTAATTTTGGTGTGGTTTGAAAGCTTTCTATAAAAGAATTGGTATCAGACACCCAACCAAAGAAAGTCTTGATGTTATATAAAGCAGCCTCATGTGCTTCTTGAGGGCCAGCTTGATAACATGCATCTTTGAGCGCAATGCCAAAATATTCTAAAAAGAATCCATCGCGTAAAGTTGATTCGACGCAAACATTGGTGGCAATGCCTACAAAGACTAAATTACGGATTCCACGTGCACGTAAAATGCTGTCGAGAGCTGTATTAAAGAACCCGCTATAGCGTGGTTTTTCAATCACAATATCTTGGGGAAGCGGTTTTAATGCATCGATTAAAGCAAAATCCCAACTACCTTTAGATAAAAGTTTGCCTTGTAGTTCTGGTTTTTTGCGCATTGTTTTGAGGGCGTTAGACTTGTGATAATTTGGTGAACCTAAACCGCCAGCTTCAATGTATTGATCATCCCATCCATTTTGAAAATAGATCACCTGTACTCCAGCTGCATGCGCTGCATCAATACTTTTTATAATATTGGTGACAACGGGTTGGGTGGCTGATACATCAAAGCCAGCCAAATCTAAATAGCCACCTAAAGATGTATAGGCATTTTGCATATCAATCACAATCAGTGCTGTTTGTTCAGGGGCAAGTTGAATCGCTTCAGGTTCAGCGTTTAAGACTTTGCCAGTTCCAATTTGTGCAGTGAAATCTGCACAAACGACATTAGAATTAACCTTGCTCATGCTGTTTTCTCCAAAATATTCAAGCTAGAAGAGGGTTCAATCTCAATTTCAATATGCTTACGGCATGCCATTAGAGGTTGGATACGTTGACCAAAATCTTCAACACCTTGTACAAAATCATCAAAGGTCAATAAAATGCCTTCAGTACCTTCAATGGTAGAAATTTCATCCAACATTTCAGCGACTTTTTCATAAGAACCGACAAGAGTTCCCATGTTGATATTGACGGGAGAAACGCTTGATGCCATTTGTCTAATATTGGTGTCACTACCTGATGTTTTATCTTTATTGCCTTGGTTCATGAGCCAGTTGATAGCTTCCAGATCTGCACCATCGTTGTAGTGCTGCCACTTTGCCATGGCTTCTTCATCTGTTTGTGCAGCAATGACCATAAACAGCACGTAGGTTTGAACATTGCGTCCGGTTTGATTGGTATGTACTTTTAGACGGTCGTTGATTTCTGCATATGCTGTTGGAGTATTTAGACCTTTTCCAAACACAAAGTTGTAGTCTGCATATTTTGCTGAAAAGGCAAGCCCACTATCAGATTGACCAGCGCAAATGATTTTCATATCTGCTTGAGGCCTAGGTTTAACTTGGCAATCTTCCATTTGGAAAAACTCGCCCTTAAAGTCAGATTTTCCTGTTGCCCAAAGCTCTCTTAAAATTTCGACATATTCTGATAAATACTCATAACGTTTGCCGAAGTACTCATCCCCAGGCCACATATTCATTTGGGTATATTCAGGTGCTTGCCAGCCTGTCACAACATTTAGACCAAAGCGGCCATTTGAAATAGAGTCGATTGTCGATGCCATACGCGCAACAATTGCAGGGGGCATAACTAATGTTGCTGCGGTTGCATAAATCTGGATTTTACTGGTAACAGCTGCTAAGCCTGCCATGAGCGTAAATGATTCTAGGTTATAGTCCCAAAATTCAGTTTTTCCGCCGAAGCCACGTAATTTGATCATGGATAAAGCAAAGTCAAATCCATAATGTTCAGCGCGTTGAACAATCTGTTTGTTGAGTTCAAAACTCGGTTTGTATTGCGGTGCGTTCTCAGAAAGCAACCAGCCATTATTTCCAATTGGACTAAAGATGCCGATCTTCATATTGAATCCCCATCATGAGTTTGTAATATCACACCGGAAATCTATAAACCTTTATATTCTCGGTGCATTGCTTTGTGTTTTTAATAATGCATACTATGTGCCAACTTATTAAAATTATTATTTATTAGTAACTTGAATATATTGTTTGGTATAAAATTTATCAAATGGTAAAAAATGTAGCAATTATGCACCACGGTAAATCCAAAGTGCTTCATTGTGTATCTTTTGATCAATTTCGGTAATAAAAAAGACTGCATGTGTAGAGCAAGCAGTCTTCTAAATTCAAAAAAATGGATGAGCTATTCTATTTTGCATGTATCTTCAAAGCTCAAACGTGGTAAACGCTTATAAACCTTTTGATTATCTCCATAACCGATATTAATAATCAGATTAATATGGTGATTGGTGTCTGCAAAAAATAGTTCATCGACTTGTTTCGCATCAAAACCAGACATAGGACCTGTATCTAGTCCCAAGCTACGACAAGCCATAATCAAGTAGGCTGCTTGCAAAGAGCTATTACGGAAGGCTGTTTCGTTTGCTATAGCTTCACTGGATGTGAACCAAGACTTCGCATCGGCATAGGGAAATAATTCTGGTAATTTTTCATAAAACTTTTTATCTGTTGCGACTAAAACCGTGACAGGTGCTGTCATCGTTTTTTCGATATTGCCGGAAAAAAGTGCTGGTCTTAGTTTTTCTTTCGCTTCTTGAGTGGTTAAAAAAACAAATCGGGCTGGACTACAGTTTGCAGATGTGGGAGCCATTTTTACTAGATCATAAATTTGCCGGATTTGATCAATGCTAACAGCTCGATCTAACCAAGTAGTGTGGGTACGAGCCTCTAAGAAAAGTTGATCAATTATATTCATTGTTTTTGCGTTCATTATAAAATCCTACTGTTATAGAAAAATTGAGTAAGGGTGTGGTTGAGCAATTGAGGTTCTGTCACGGTTGAGGCATGTGCACCCGTAGTTAAAATACTAAGTTGGCCATGTCCTAACTGTTTGAATAGATCATGAGATTTTTGCACGGGCACTAAAAAATCGTCATTATTTGCAACGACATGAAGGGGAACATTTTGTAGTGCTTCGATATGTAGTGGCTGTAACTGGAACTGCATAAGGGCATTGAGGCGTGCCAGTACATTTTGTATGGGTGGAAAGTCTTTGAGTTGTTGGTTTTCTGCGTTATTAATTTGTTTATGGTGATAAGAAATCCATGCAGGGGGATATAAAAACAGCGCTTGTGCGCGGACATAAGCTTCTGCGCCTGCTGTGGTGAGCAAAGCGATACGGGCATCAAAGCATTTGTGGGTGTGTGGATCGAGAACATCCCATGCATTAATTACAGTTAGGCTGAGCATGTCTAGAGGACTATTTTGCAGTAACTTCGCCAGTTCAATACCAATCATGCCGCCTAAAGCATGACCAATAAAATGAAACTCATGAATGTTGAGTTGTTTTAACAGAAGTAGTACCTGTTCAGCCATATTGAACATCTGGTAGTGTGCAGGTAATAAAGCACTGTCTTGGTGACAACCTTCTTGGTCATAAGTCACGACGTTGAAATGTGCATTTAACGATTCGAGTTGTGGACTCCAAAAACTAGCATGACCACCTAACCCAGATGACAAAATCAAATAGGGAGCATCTTCTTGAGATGAACAGGGATAAACAGAATGCTTCATTTTTTACCATTTGATAAAATAATAAGAAATTAAAAAGCAATTTGTATGCCTGAAATAAATTGATCAGCGCAATAAAAATAGAGGGGAGTGTAAAAGTTTCCGATTGTAGAAATAGTTAAATCAATGCGATGATGTTCATGGTATGGAATATGTGTGTGCTGGAAATGGATATCCAAATTAAACGAATTTATGAAAATGCTGACCCTAGTGATGGAAAGCGTATTTTAGTTGACCGCCTATGGAGTAGGGGAATTAGCAAAGAAAATGCTCATTTAGATTTATGGCTAAAAGAAGTGGCTCCTTCAACTGAACTTCGGAAATGGTTTCATGCAGCAACGCCAGATCATTGGGAAGAATTTAAGCAGCGCTATTTAAAAGAGCTTGAAACCAACTCCGCAGTTGAAGAGCTACAACACATCGCAGCAGAACATACAGTTACGCTTTTATATTCAGCAAAAGATGTTGAAAATAACCATGCAATTATTTTGAAAGAATATTTATTAAGCAAAAATTCAAAATGAATGTATAAATTTTTTTTTGGTAAAAGTCTTTTATTTAAAACTTTAAAAAATGAGTCATATCTCGCATAATATACTTTTTGAGATTTTTTTCATGTCTTTGCCAAACTGCCCAAAATGCCAATCAGAATATACTTACCAAGATGGCGACTTATTGATTTGTCCTGAATGCTCAAACGAGTGGAAAGAAGGGGATGCTTCAGCAGCTGAAGAACAAGAAATTATTAAAGATGCTAATGGAAATATTTTAGCTGATGGCGACAGCGTAACTGTAATTAAAGATTTAAAAATTAAAGGTTCTTCTTCGGTGGTAAAAGTAGGCACGAAAGTAAAAACGATTCGCTTAGTTCCAGATGCAAGTGATGGCCACAATATCGATTGTAAAATTGATGGTATTGGTCAGATGAAATTAAAATCTGAATTTGTAAAAAAAGCTTAAACTGTTAATTATTATTACATTTCAGCAGAGATATATGTCTATATCTCTGCTTTTTAAATTCCTAACATCATTATAATTTTATTACGAAAAAGTATAAAAAATGGGCTATTCAAAGAATGATTGCCCATTTATATTGTCATAAATAACAAATAACTTTCGTCCAGAATAATAACGAAAGTCATACCCACACCAACAAAAAAATGAGGTTTTTATGGCAGGATGGTACGAAATTTCACAAGCGAGTGATGGTCAATACCGCTTTATCTTAAAGGCAGGAAATGGTGAACCTATTTTAAATAGTGAGCTATATAAGGCAAAAGCTTCTGCTGCAAATGGTATTGAATCAATTCAAAAAAACAGTGGTGATGACGCGCGATATGAGCGTTTAACTGCAAAAAATGGGAAGCCTTATTTCAATTTAAAAGCCGCAAATCATCAGATTATTGGAACGAGTCAGTTCTATGCGAGTGAAGCTTCGCGAGATAAAGGAATTGAGTCTGTTAAAACCAATGGTTCATCAACGACCATCAAGGACTTAACAGTTCAGGCATAAAAACTAAGTTAAAAAAAAGCAGCTTCTAAAAGCTGCTTTTTTATTTATGTATTTATTAACACGCTAACTTAGCTAAAAGTTCTTCTTTAGTTAAATTGCTCGCTTCAGCATCTCGGCGGCCTTTATATTCAAAAGTGCCGGCATCAAGACCTTTCTCACCAATCACGATACGGTGTGGAATACCCATCAATTCAAGGTCAGAGAACTTAACGCCCGGACGTTCATTACGATCATCAAGTAATACATCAAAACCTTGTGCCTGAAGCTCTGCATAAAGTGATTCTGCTGCTTCAAGAGTACGTGGTGATTTGTGCGCATTCATTGGAACAATTGCAATTTCAAAAGGTGCAATGGCTTGTGGCCAGATAATGCCTTTGTCATCGTAATTTTGTTCAATTGCAGCCGCTACAACACGTGTTACACCAATACCGTAGCATCCCATGGTTACTGTAAATGGTTTGCCATCTTCACCTAGAACTTTACAGCCTAAAGCTTCAGAGTATTTAGTACCAAGCTGGAAAATATGACCTACTTCAATACCACGTTTAATTTGTAGTGTACCTTTGCCATCTGGAGATGGATCGCCTTCAACTACATTACGCAAATCGAAAACTTCGGTAATTTGTGCATCACGTTCCCAGTTTACACCTACAGCATGTTTGTCAGTTTCATTTGCACCAGCAACGAAGTCTGAAAGAACAGATGCAGCGCGGTCAACAATCACAGTTAAGCCTTTTTCGACTAAACCTTGTGGACCCGTAAAGCCAGCAGTTAAACCAAATGCTTGAAGTTGTTCTTCAGTTGCAAAAGTAAGAGGGGCAGCCACTAAAGGATGCTTCTCAGCTTTAATTTCATTAAGTTCGTGGTCACCACGTACAAATAGAGCAACGACAGGAACTTGGCCTTTTTCGTCAGCAACGCCTTGAACCAATAATGCTTTAACAGATTGCTTAGGATCAGCATTTAAGAACTGACATACATCGTCAATCGTTTTTTGGTTTGGTGTTTCAACCAATTTTAATTCTTGAGTAGGGGCTGCACGTTCACCGACTAAAACAGCCTCAGCCATTTCAACGTTTGCTGCATAATCAGATTCAGTTGAAAATGCGATGTCATCTTCACCACTTGAAGCCAAAACGTGAAACTCATGTGAAGCTGAACCACCAATTGAACCTGTATCTGCTTGTACTGGGCGGAAGTCTAAGCCTAAGCGAGTGAAAATACGGCTGTATGTGTCGTACATCACGTCATAAGTTTCTTGTAACGATTCTTGAGTTGCATGGAAAGAATAAGCATCTTTCATGATGAACTCACGTGAACGCATTACACCAAAACGTGGACGAATTTCATCACGGAATTTGGTTTGAATTTGATAGAAATTTACAGGAAGCTGCTTATAACTTTTGAGTTCGTTACGCGCCATATCTGTAATAACTTCTTCATGCGTTGGTCCAAGTACAAATGGGTTCGCATGGCGATCTTTAAAACGTAATAGTTCAGGACCGTATTGTTCGTAGCGACCTGATTCTTCCCAAAGACTTGCGGGTTGAGTCACGGGCATGAATACTTCCATTGCACCTGAACGGTTCATTTCTTCACGAACAATTGCATCTACTTTTTTAAGCACACGTGTTCCCATCGGCAGCCATGTATATAAACCAGATGCCAATTTACGAATCATCCCCGCACGTAACATGAGCTGGTGTGAAATCACTTCAGCATCATTTGGGGTTTCTCTCAACGTTGCAAATAAAAAGCGGCTTGCGCGCATGGAAAAAGTCCTAAAAGTTAAGCGTTATAAAAACGCAGATTATACGATAATCGCTGCATTATGACATGAATCGTCGAGTTTGACGCAGCATAAAGTTTTTCAAGTCATCTAGATAAGTGAAAATGACGGGTACAACCACAAGAGTCAACAGGGTAGAGGTAATCACTCCCCCAATCACAGCGTGAGCCATTGGTGCGCTTTGCTCACCGCCTTCACCTAAACCCAAAGCTAATGGAACCATCCCCATTACCATGGCGCTTGTAGTCATTAAAATTGGGCGTAAACGGGTTTTGCCAGCTTGTAAAATAGCATCATAACGGCTGACACCCTGATCCATCGCTTTCTTAATAAAATCGATAAGCAAAATCGCGTTTTTAGTGACAAGCCCCATCAGCATGATAATGCCAATAATCGAAAACAGGTTCAGTGTGCTTTGGAACAAGAAGAGGGCAAGGAATACGCCAATTAGTGATAATGGTAAAGAGGCCATAATCGCAGCTGGATGGATAAAGCTATTAAATTGAGAACCTAAAACAATATAGATAAATACAATCGATAGGGTAATTGCTGTTAATGCATATCCGGCAGATTCTGCCATATCGGCATTGGCTCCTTGAGTGTCAAATGTATAGCCAGCAGGTAGCTTAAACGCCTTTTGCATTTTATCGATGTCTTGGCCAATATCACCACTAGGTCGCCCAGATGTATTTGCCTCAATGAGCACTTCACGCTCAAGATCACGTCGATTAATTTGTGAAGCACCGAGTTTCTCTTCAGTCGTTGCCACTGCGCTAAGTGGAACTAAAATGTTTTGTCCAGTTGCATTGGTTTTATTTGAGTTGAGATATAGATTCTGTACATCTTGCGGGAGCATACGTTTATTTTCGTTTAAACGGACATTAACGTCATAGTTTTCACCATCCCGATCTTCCCATGTTGTCACATTATCACCAGCAATTAATGGACGAATCGCATTGGCAATTTGTGAAACAGATAGGCCTAAATCACTTGCCAGTACACGATTAATATGAACACCCAAAGTTGGTTTCGGTTCTTTCAAAGAGCTTTCTAAATCAACTACACCTTTAATTTTTTCCATTTCAGCGATAAAACGATCTGAAATTTTTTGTAGTTCATTTAAGTCTGTCCCTTTAATAGAAATCATGATTGGCTTTTGCCCGCCCGAGACAGAATCTTGTGCCGCTGCAACAGATGTAACTCGAATGCCCGCTACAGTTTGCAAACGATCGCGGAATTCATTATTGAGCGCATTAAGATCCTTGTTTCGCTGTTGTTTCGGCTTTAAGGTAACTCCCAAACCAGCGCGATTTTTACCAGAATCAACCCCACTATTGACAACACCATAAGTTGAAACGACATCTGGAAATTGCCTAATAATTTGGTCAACCTGATGGAGTTTTGCTTGGGTATATTCTAAAGAAGCATCTACAGGAGTTTCGAACTGAATCCGAATTTCACCTTTATCTGGGGTAGGCACAAATTCAGTTCCAATGAGTTTAGAAAGTCCTAATGCAGCAAATAATGAAGCGATTGCAATAATCACCGTGATGAAACGGAAACGTAGAGCAAGTTTTAATAGCTTTTCATACACATGACTAAGCCGATCTAGCAAATTAGAAATATGGTCAAAAAACCGTTGTAGCCAATTATCTTTTTTCTTGACCGGATCTTTCCAGTGAGCAGAAAGCATTGGATCGAGCGTAAAGCTAATAAACATTGAAATTAGAACAGCGGTACTGACTGTTACACCAAACTGATAAAAGAAACGTCCAATCAGTCCGCCCATAAAGGCAACCGGTAAAAAGACTGCCACAATAGTAAGGGTAGTTGCGAGTACAGCCAGACCAATTTCTTTTGTCCCTTCAAGGGCTGCTGTGACATGATCTTTGCCAAGTTCTGTATGTCTTACAATATTTTCCCGAACCACAATTGCATCATCAATTAATAGACCAATACTGAGTGATAGGGCTAAAAGCGTCATCATGTTAATGCTAAACCCAAAAGCCCAGATAAAAGTTAGGGTTCCAAGAAGGGTAATGGGTAAGGTTAAACCTGTGATGATTGTAGAGCGGAAAGAGCCTAAAAATAATAAAACAATTAAAACTGCTAAGGCGGCACCTTCAATAATGGTACGAGCAACATCTTTAATTGAAGCACGAATGCCTTTAGAGCTATCAGCTACGACTTTATAATTTAAACCCGCAGGCATCTGAGCTTTTAACTTCTCTAAAGTTTGATAAGTCTGATCGACGACTTTAATTACATTGGCATCGGAACTTTTTAAAATATCAATAGAGACAGCCGTTTTACCATTATAAAAAGCGCTTGATTGTAGTTCTGCTTGAGTGTCTTCAACAGTTGCCACTTGTTTTAAGAAAATCGGTGAACCATTTTTATTGGCAATCACCAAATCTCCAAATGCAAGGGGATGAATAACCTTGGATTGAATCTGTACAACCAGTTCAGAGTTCTTTTGTTGTAAGGTTCCAGCAGGAACTTCAATGTTTTCATTTTTTAACGTATTAATGACCTGATCGATGCCAATACCGTAACTTTGCAATTGCTCAGGAAGAATTTTTATTCGTATTTGTCGTTTGGCATCCCCCAATAAATTCACATTACCGACACCTGAAACGGTTTTGAGTTGAGGCACGATCCGTTTATCGACATATGAACTCAATTGAGCCAAATTCATGCTAGTAGATTCAAAGACAACAGACATAATTGGGCTAGAGGAAGGATCGTAGCGCTGTACAATTGGTGTATCAATTTCATCACGGAACTGTGCTGCGACGGGAGCAATTTTGTCTCGAACATCTTGTGCTGCAATGGCTGAAGATGTATCAAGGTTAAACTCTGCAACGACCATCGAAAAACCTTCACTTGAACGTGAAGTAATTTGCTTAATGCCTGAAATCGTATTGATTTGATCTTCGAGTTTTTTAGTAATATCTGATTCGACAGCTTCAGGCGAGGCACCCGCATATTCTGTAGTCACTACGACGAATGGGAAATCTATATTTGGAAACTCTTCAACGGTCATCCGTTTCCAAGAAGCTAACCCGAGTACCATTAAGCTGATCATCATCATAATAGTAAAAACGGGGTATTTCACACTGATTCGAGTAAACCACATACGCTATTTGCTACCTTATTTATTTTTGTCGTTTGTAACCGTCACTTTTTTATTAATGTCGGAATCTTCAAATTGAATACGGCTCACCATATCTGTGCTTTGCAAACCGCCAACCAAAGCAATATTGTCGTTATAGCGCTGTTCAATCACTCGAATTTTAACTTTTTGGATGGTGTGATTACGTACCACCCATACAAAAGGATCATGTTGCATATTTTGAATGCTGTCTAAAGGAATCGTTTGGCCTTGATTGGTATCACTACGAAGAATATTTCCATTAATGAAAGCTCCTATGCTTAACGAATCAATTTTTTCTTTAGGAACTGCAAAAAATTCGATTTGTCGGCTGTCTTGATCTGCAACAGGTGAAATACGAGTAAGCGTTGCGTTTAATTGTTTAGAATTTCCCTGAATCTGATATTGAATGCTGTTACCTACTTTAAGAGCAGACTGTTGCTCAATTGGTAACTTGGCTTGTATTTCAAGTTGGTCTGGATTTACGATTTCAAATAGTGTTTGACCAACTGATACAGTCTGACCAGGTTCTACTTGTCGTTTAGTAATCACACCTGAAATTGGGCTGGTAATAATTCCGTCTTGATCAGCCTTTCGAGCAATATCAACATTCGCTTGTTGAGCTTTTACACTTTCAAGTTGGCCTTTGTAGTCAACCTGACTTTGTTCAAACTCGACACGAGCAATAAATCCTTGATTAAACAGTCTTTGCTTTCGGTTCATTAAATTGCGTGCAAGTTCAGCTTGTGACTGAGCTGATGCAAGATTGGCGCGTGCTTGGGCTAATCGTGCAACATTGTCCTGATTATTCAATCTCACTAAAACTTGGCCTTTTTGTACCTGTTGACCAACATTTGTAGTTACAGTGGTCGCCGTGGCGCTCACTTGAGCCTGAATTGAACTTTGCTGAACCGCACGAATCGTTCCTGTAAAAGCAGTTTGAGAGTCAAGTGCTCCCTCTTTAACTGCAATCAGGTCTTGAGGAATGAGTTCAATTTTTGCTGGAGCTGGTGCCGTTGTTTTAGTTGTTTCTTGCTGATTACATGCAGCTAAAATCAAACATAAACTAATAATACTCAGTTTAAAAATAGTGGAAGGGGTGAGATGCATTTTGTGCATACAGCATCATCCTATAATTCAAATTTTATTTTGTCCCTATTCTTGATAAACCTTTACAGTTATTCAAGCTTTTTTAAACGTTCGATAATATTTTCATACTCGCTATTGGTACGGTTATAGGTCTTGGAAAGTGTTTCAAGTGTTTGTTTGACCCTGTAAATATTATTTAGATTGTTTTCAATCAACGTCTTATGGTGCTCAGGAATAACTTCTCTCTTTCTGAAATATTCCATTTCTTGACGTTTAAATAAAATTTTATCTTGTTGTAACTGGTCGAGTTGTTCCTGTTGATAGTTAATTTGCTTCTTTATAGCAAGTAGTGCTTGATCTCTTTTAATCAAAGCTGTCTTACTATTGCTATAGGCTTTTTTTAATTTGATATCTAGTTCTCTATGCCGTGCTGATAATGCCCGTTGACTTGATTGATTTAAATCAGCCTGTGCATTATAAGAATGGTTTCTTTTAATCACTTGCATATTTTGATCTAGAACTTCATAACCATAACGAATATGAGCAGGTGTGACTGATGTACTGATATTGGCCGTACCCTGTTGATCATAATAACGATACCAGACCACTTTAGAAGTATCGGCTATAGCAAGGGTGGAAGCCCAGAAAAAGAGTGAACCGAAGGAAATAATGCCTATAGATACAGACAAGCAGTTCCTATAAAAGGCATATTTCATCCAATTATTCATTGAAAATCCCCAAAAAAGAAAGCTAAATCGCTTATTTTTAAATAATTAATCTTTATTATATTAGTTATTATTTAGCTGAATAAAAATATAGTCATTATAAAAAAAATGATAATTTCAATTAAAGTGTGATGAGGTTAAAAGTTATTGTTTATAAATGAGAAAGTAGACAAAAATGCCTCATTGAAAATAGACCGTGAGATATGTTAAAAATACTTATAAATGTGTAAAAACAAATTTAAGTTAAATTGCATTTATATTTTATATTTATTGGGGATGGAAGATTAAATGGAAGATGCATTCCAAAATCTGAAAGTAATGGTAATTGATGACTCAAAAACCATTCGCCGTACAGCCGAAACTTTATTACAGCGAGAAGGCTGTGAAGTGATTACTGCGGTGGATGGATTTGAAGCTTTGTCCAAAATTGCAGAAGCAAATCCAGATATTGTTTTTGTCGATATCATGATGCCTCGTTTAGATGGTTATCAAACTTGCGCTTTGATTAAAAACTCTCAAAATTATCAGAACATTCCCGTTATCATGCTCTCTAGTAAAGATGGTTTATTTGATCAGGCAAAAGGGCGTGTGGTAGGTTCAGATGAATACTTGACGAAACCTTTTAGCAAAGATGAATTGTTAAACGCGATTCGTAATCACGTAAGTTCATAATTAAGTAATTTAAGGGCAAAGAAATGACACGTATTCTCATTGTTGATGATTCACCAACAGAAACTTTTCGTTTTAAAGAAATTCTAACCAAGCATGGTTATGACGTACTTGAAGCATCTAATGGTGCAGATGGTGTAACTTTGGCAAAAGCAGAACAGCCTGACTTAGTGTTAATGGATGTTGTCATGCCAGGTGTAAATGGCTTTCAGGCAACCCGCCAGATTACCCGTGATGAAGACACTAAGCATATTCCTGTGGTAATCGTGAGTACTAAAGATCAGGCAACTGACCGAGTATGGGGCAAGCGTCAAGGTGCAATCGACTATCTGATTAAACCTATCGAAGAAAAGCAATTGATTGATGTAATTAAACAATTTCTAAAGTAACTCATCCATCCATAAAAACATAAATAACGGGGTTACATGCCCGTTTTATAGGATCGAGTATGGCAGCGAATGGATTTATCGAGTTACTTCGTTTGTCTAAACGGGGTAATAAGAATTACGCTTCAGTTCAAAATGAAGCACAGCGATGGTCAGGAATTGCTTTTGAAATGAGAGGGCAATACTTCGTCGCACCACTTGGGGAAGTGTCAGAAGTTATCTATCCACCGAAATATACGCCAGTTCCAAATGCTCAAAGTTGGGTGAAAGGTTTGGCGAACATTCGGGGGCGATTGCTTTCGGTTTCTGATTTGGCTCATTTTATTTCAGGGCAACGAAGTACATTTTCGTCTGCCCAAAAAGTGTTATGTATTAGCCATCACGACCAGTATGTGGGGTTGGTTGTGGATCAGGTCTTGGGGATTCAGCACTTTAATAAAAAAAGTTTTTTTTCTCAAAGCTTAGACTTAGAGGAAAATCTAAAAGATTATTGCCAAGGTTATTTTCACCAACATAACCAGCATTGGCATGTCTTTTTATTTAGTCGTTTATTGCAAAACCCACACTACATGAATGCATCGACAAAATTTATAAACTAATTTTTACGCTGTGAAAAACAGAGTATTTTCTGGGGAGAAGCTATGGGCTTTAAGCTTAAAAAGAAAGGCGGCAATCGTGTTGCGTCCGAAAAATCGGGTCTCAATTTTATTGCAAAAATCCAGTCGGGAATTGAGCAATACGCCAGTTTATTTGGGGAAAGTGAAAAGTCCAAGCCTATCCTTTATGTAGCGTTGTTATGTTTATTATTTGCTTTAACTTCGCTCGCTTATTTATTTTATAGCGTACCTCGACATAACGAATTAACCCGTAGTTTGGGTGAGTTGCGCTTATTGTCACAAACTATTTCTAGACAGGCTACAGAAGCAACGGCTTCTGGATCACCTAAAGCGATGAAAGACTTGGCTGAATCAAATAAACTTTTTGCAGAAAATATGAAAGATGTTGAAAATATTCATGGTACATCTTCAAAAGAATACAAAAAGGTTGCGGTTCTGTGGAAAGCTTTGTCTTATGACGTTAACTTGATCTCATCACATCAGGACGTAATTAATCAGTTATATAACATGAACATCTCGATTAGTGACTCTATTCCAGAGATTCAGGCTGAATATAACTTGATGGTCGATAAGATGGTTCGCGAAAAAGCACCGAGTAGTCAGGTGATTATTGCTAAAAACCAGGTATTTATTGCAGAACGTATTTTACGCTCTATTAACTCTGTTTTGGTTGGTTCAGAGAACTCTGAGAACTCAGCGCATGACTTTAGTGTCGATATTGAGACCTTTGGTGTGTATTTAAATGCACAGCTAAACGGAAATGCTGAATTGGGTGTTGCTAGAGTTGAGTCTCCAGAAGTACGTGAATCTTTGGAAGGTATTAAATCTGAATATGATCAAGTTTTAAAATCTGCAGCGGCATCAGTTCTTAAACATACAGATCAGATTGTAAACGTACGTCAATCATCAGGTGAGATCTTCTCGGAATCTGATGAAATGTTATCTGTATTGGGTGATCTTTCTAAGCAAACACAGTATGGTTGGAAAGCCTTTGCTTTAGTTGCGCTTCTTACATTATCACTTATTGGTTTAATTAGCTCAGTCTTAAAGCTTTTATCACTTCGTAGTAAAGCGGATAAACAACGTGTAGCTACCTTGCAAGAAGAATATGACCGTAACCAAAACGCGATTTTACGTTTACTAGATGAAATTGCCGACTTGGCAGATGGTGACTTGCGTTCATATGCAACGGTATCTGAGGACTTTACAGGAGCGATTGCCGACTCGATTAACTTCGCGATTGACCAATTACGTGATCTTGTATCCCGGATTCATGAAACTTCTCAGGAAGTTGCCCGCTATACGCATGATACACAAAATATTACTAACCAGTTGGCAGAAGCATCAGAGCATCAGGCACAAGAAATTGCTGGCGCATCAACCGCAATGAATGAAATGGCGCAATCAATTGACCAAGTATCTTCAAATGCATCTGAATCTACCGAAGTAGCAGAACGTTCGGTACAAATTGCTTCTAATGGAGCACAAGTAGTAAACCGTTCAATTGAAGGTATGGACACGATTCGTGAACAGATCCAAGAAACCTCTAAACGTATTAAACGTTTGGGTGAGTCTTCACAAGAAATTGGTAACATCGTATCGTTAATTAATGACATTGCGGACCAAACAAACATTCTTGCATTAAATGCAGCAATTCAAGCATCTATGGCAGGTGAAGCAGGGCGTGGTTTTGCCGTGGTTGCAGATGAAGTACAGCGTCTTGCAGAACGTTCTGCATCGGCAACTAAACAGATTGAAACTCTGGTTAAAACAATTCAGACCGATACGAATGAAGCTGTTATTTCAATGGAACAAACAACCACTGAGGTTGTGCGCGGAGCGAACTTGGCAAAAGATGCAGGTATTGCCTTGGACGAGATTCAAAAAGTATCTGGTGACTTGGCAAACTTGATGGCCAACATTTCTGATGCAGCAAAACTTCAGTCTGCATCTGCGAGTCACATTGCGACAACCATGACCGTCGTACAAGAAATTACTTCGCAAACGACAACTGCAACATTCGATACAGCGCGTTCTGTTTCTGAATTAGCAAATATGGCAGAGTCATTACGTGAATCGGTAACGGACTTTAAATTACCTGATTAAATTGGGGACGAGGATAGCTGTTTCTATACTAGCTATTCTTCTAAAAAGTATTAACAACACCAGATAAGTATTGGGGACACAGCTATTTATCTGGTGTTGACTCTGTCGTTTTTCTCCATTTAGGGGACAAGCAAAAGAAGCCTTTGCTATGAAAGAAATATTAAAAACTTTAACTGAAGCAATGATGCTACCGGAAGATAGCTATTCTCAACAAGATGCCGAATTTCTTGATATCTTCGTTGAAGAAATTGAAGAAATTTTTGTTGAATTGCAATCTTTGATTCATGAATGGATGCAATCTGAAAATGTTGCTACGCTGACTGAAATCCGTCGCCATTTTCATACCTTGAAAGGTTCGGGGCGAATGATTGCAGCGAAATCCTCTGCTGAGCTTGCTTGGACTGTAGAAGATACGCTTAATCGGGTAATCAATGAAAGTCTCATATTAACTCCTAACATCCAACAATATGTTCAGTTGGTATTTAAGTTCTATTTCTTTAAATTAGTAGATGACTTTAAATCTAAAAAGGAACATGCAGTAGATTTTAGACCCCTTATTTTATTAGGACAACAATTACAACAACAGCAAAGTTTAGAGCCTGCTTTAGAAGAACTTTTATTATTGTCTGATAGTCTCACTGTGGAAACTAAGACTGGTTTAGAGGTGGGTGATTTAGAACAGGAATCAGATAATTTAACTCTAGAAACCGCCATAGAAAGTGAACATAACCTTGCTGAAACCTTAGTTTTATTTATGGAAGAAGCGGAGGAGCACTTAGCGACCATCGATCAGTTCTTAGAACAAGAAATACATCAGCACGAGAGTTACAATGCACTAATCCGTGCATTACATACGTTGCGTGGCAGCTCAGCAATGGCTCAGGTAGAAGCAATTTTTGATGCTAGTACTAAAGTTGAGCATTTATTTAAAATCCTATTACAAGAAGAGCTATCTTCTCATTCAGAAGAAATTTTACTACTCCGTGATTACCGTCAGTTTATTCGAAATTGTTTAGATCTATTGGCTGCGCATTGCTCTAATGAGCAATTAGACTCTAACCTGAAACAGTTCAATCAGGTTTGGGATGCTTATATGGAACAACATGGGGAGCATGCGAGCCCGCTCACGCCTCCACATGGTTTAGTATCTCAGCTGTTACAGCTCGATGTTTCAGAATTACTTGATGCAGAGTTAGATTTTGAGAAAGGAATTCGTTCTGAGTTCCCTCATTATCTTGAACGTTTAAGTGAACAGGCTGATTTGTTATTGCAACATACTCAGTCGCAGGCCATGGTTGGTTTATATGAATATACGAACCAGCTGAAAGATAGCTATGACGTATTGCTTGATCGACCTGATTTATTACAATCAGATTATGTTTTTGAAATTTATCAGAAAGCACATCAACAATTAATTCAGTTATTTGATGCATTAGCTGCGGGTCAAAGAGTTAGTATTATTGAGCAACACCAAAATATTTTGGAAGAGCTAAAACTATATACCCAATATATTCCAAGCCTTAATTCTGAACCATTAGAAAGTCATCAGGACGTTGTTGAGTCACTCTTTAGTGCTGATGTAGAACAAACAGCAAATGAACCTTCAGCATCTATCGAAAGTATACTAACTGATCATGTAGTCATGAGTCAGAGTGTGCATTTAGATCGCCAGTTCATGTCTACTGAGCACGTAAACCGTTATTTTGATCCAGAATTGTTAGATATTTTTCTTGAAGAAGCCGATGAGTTGCTTGAAGGAATGGATACAGATCTTAATATTTGGGTTAATGATCAAGAGAACTTCGCTGCTCTTAATAATTTGATGCGCTATTTGCATACCTTAAAAGGTGGGGCAAATATGATTCAGGCAAATTATATTGGTTTAATTGCACATGAATTAGAAAGTATTTATGAGCGATTAATTCAAAGACAGCTAATTACTTCATCTGCTCTCATTGATTTTATCCGTCTGGTCCAAGATGATTTAGCTGATCGCCTACAAATAGTACGTGAACAGCACCTAGATTATGCTGCTTCTCATACTATTCAAGCGCTTAAGAATGCAGGTAAGGTATATAATTCACTCGGGTCTGCTGCTAAAGAGATGCAAGCAGAGTCTGGAACAGATGTTATACCGGAATCAAGTTTTGAAGTATTACAACAAGAAGCTATACACAATACTGCGTTAAATCTCGATGAGTTAACTTCTAATTGTGAGCAGATTGTTGAGTCTAATATTAGACTTGTTGAACACAAAGAATTACAAGTTTTTGATGCAGAAGGCTATACAGACAGTATCCAAGATCAGGATATTGACTCTGTTGTCGAGCAGACATTTATGGAGGAAGCGGCCGAGCTGTTAGAGATGGCCGATCACCTATTAAAGCAGTGGTTTGAGCAGCGTACCAATCGTAGTATCTTGCTTCAGCTACAAAGGGCTGTGCACAGCTTGAAGGGTGGTTCCCGTATGGTGGGACTTGAAACCGTACAAGCGATTGCTTATCAACTTGAAAACGCTTTTGAAAAATTTGCGCTTTATCATTTTAGCTCAAATATTTATGACAACTTGCTAGAGAGTGCGATTGTTTGGTTAAAAGAGGCAATTTTTAAGCAAAATTATCAACATTTCGATGGTTTACAACAAAGTTTAGAAAATATTCAGTTTATTGAAACTGCAATACAAATTCCAAGTAAGTTGACTAGAACTGATCTATTTAGTACTGAACCTGTAATGAGCTTTGTGCAAGGTGATGGTGCAGAACCACCGCCAATGATGGGGGCATGGGAACAAACGCAGCATCTTGAACAAAATAATGAGATGATCCGGGTTTCGGCAGATTTAATTGAGAAAATGATTGATTTGTCTGGTGAGAATTCGATTAACCGTTCACGAATTGAAATGGATCTCAGTCAATTTGGTCATACGTTAGTAGAAATGGAATTAGCCATTCAACGACTAGCAGACCAGTTACGTCGAATGGAAGGCGAATTAGAAAGTCAGATTATTGCAAAACACGGTATTGAGCACTCTCGTTATACAGAATTTGATCCTCTAGAGATGGACCAATATTCTTCATTGAATCAATTATCGAAATCACTTGCCGAATCTGCATCGGATTTAGTGGATTTCAAAAATACATTATCCGAAAAAATCAGAGACACCGAAAGTTTGCTGGTACAGCAATCACGTATTCAGGCCGAAATTCAAGAAGGGCTAATGCGAACACGATTAGTACCATTTTCTCGATTGCTACCTCGTTTACAAAGAATTGTGAGGCAGACTTCTACTGCGTTGGATCGACCAGCAGAGCTTTTTGTTAATAATACCGAAGGTGAATTAGACCGGACGATGCTAGAGCGTTTGGTTACACCACTTGAGCACATGCTTCGAAATGCGATTGACCATGGTTTAGAAGATCGTGTGCAACGTGAACAAGTGCGAAAACCAGAAACTGGACGTATTGAACTGAATATTCATCGTCAAGGTACGGATGTTGTTGTTACATTTAAGGATGATGGCCGAGGTATTGATATCGAGAAGG
Source organism: Acinetobacter sp. GW821-FHT09D10 (assembly GCF_059416285.1). NCBI lineage: Bacteria > Pseudomonadati > Pseudomonadota > Gammaproteobacteria > Moraxellales > Moraxellaceae > Acinetobacter > Acinetobacter sp. GW821-FHT09D10. The sequence goes on along the minus strand of NZ_JBWKOW010000005.1, from coordinate 136,678 downwards.
TCCGTCAAAAGGCCCTATTGTCTGGTTTGATTAATTCTGAACAAGTATTAGAACATCAAGATATTTTACAGTTGATTTTCCATCCAGGGTTAAGTACGGCCGATCAAGTCACTCAGATTTCAGGTCGTGGTGTAGGACTAGATGTTGTACAAAGTGATATTAAAGCTTTGGGCGGACATGTGAGTGTCGACTCTGTGTATGGGCAAGGAACAATCTTTACAATACGCGTTCCAACCACAGTAGCTGTTAGTGATGCCTTAATGGTTAAAGTTGCTGATCAACAATTTGCAATTCCTTTGGCTCAAATTGATCGAATTGTTCGAGTTTCACCAACATCATTAGAACAGTATTTTGGAAGTGCACAAGAATTCTTTGAATTTGAAAATAAACGCTATCCATTACGCTATTTATCTGAGTTTGTTGGTAATCAACCGATTCCTCGTTTAAGCGGGATGATGTATTCACTACCAGTATTAATGATTAAGACCAATAATGGACAAACAATTGCATTATTGGTTGATCAGCTTATTGGTTCACGTGCGCAGATTGTGGTCAAGCCAATCGGGCAGCAGTTCTCTAGTATTGGTGCAATTGCAGGCGCAACTATTTTAGGTGATGGTCAAGTTTGTCTAATTTTAGATGGACAAAATATTGCTCGCCAAATTCAGTCTACCCGCCGACATAAGCAGCTGAATGAAGCTATCTATAGACAACGTGAGTCTGATGAACGCCGTCTCATTATGATTGTAGATGACTCTGTCACAGTCCGTAAGGTAACGACTCGTTTACTCGAACGTCAGGGCTATGACGTAGTCACTGCTAAAGATGGTATCGATGCAATTGAGCAGTTGGAAAATATTAAACCAGATCTGATGCTGCTTGATATCGAAATGCCGCGAATGGATGGCTTTGAGGTACTTAATCTCGTTCGACATCATGATCTACATCAAGATATGCCAGTCATTATGATTACATCGAGAACTGGTGAAAAACACCGTGAACGAGCATTTACTTTAGGGGTTAACCAATACATGGGTAAACCTTTCCAAGAAGAAGACTTACTTCACAATATTGATGCTTTTTTCACGAAACGTGAAGAGGAACTTGCCTAATGAAGAGTCATATCAGTACATCTTTAATTAATGAGATGGATCAGCAAGAACTTCAACATTTAATTACTGTTTCAACTGGTTTTATTGATGCATATATTATTGAATGCGATCAGCAAGTACCGATGCTATTGCCTCAAAACATAGTGTTATCAGCTATGGATGTTAAAAATGGTATCAAGCATATTGAATGGCATGACGTAAAACTTCCAGTCTATACAGTGCATAATGAAATTGATTCGCGAGCGGTAGCATTAGTTATTGAAAGTGAAGATATCAGCCAACGTTTTGCACTCATATGTAAATCGATGCCAGTTTCAGTTCGTCTGCGTATTTCTGAAGTCGTAGATGAAAACGAAGATATACAGGACTCTTTACAGCACCCAACTGTATTTAAATATGTGCGTATGGAGAATCAACGCTACCACGTTCCTAATTTGCAATATATCCAAAATTCGCTTCATTTATAAAAAAAAGGAACTCAATTTGAGTTCCTTTTTTAATTTTTATTTAGCTAATAAATTTTCTAAAATTTGCTCATAAATATCAGTCAGTGGATCGAGGTCATGTACGTCAACATGTTCATTAATTTGATGAATTGTTGCGTTAAGAACACCTAACTCCAATACCTGTGCGCCTGTTGGGGCAATAAAACGTCCATCAGAAGTACCACCACTTGTTGAAAGCTCAGTTTCAGTGCCAGTTACATTTAAAATCGCAGTTTGAGCCGCATTAACCAATTCACCAACTGGAGTCAGGAAAGGTAAACCAGAGAGATTCCAAACGATTTCATACTGTAAACCGTGTTTATCTAAAATCTCATGAACACGTTGTTTAAGCTGTTCAGCCGTCACTTCTGTTGAATAACGGAAGTTAAAGGTAACTTCTAAAGTACCTGGAATTACGTTAGTTGCACCAGTTCCAGCATGAATATTTGAAATCTGAAATGATGTTGCTGGGAAATATTCATTTCCATTATCCCAAACACTTTGGCATAGCTCTGTTAAAGCAGGTGATGCTTCATGAATTGGGTTTAGTGCTAAATGTGGATAAGCCACATGGCCTTGTTTACCTTGGACCTTTAATACAGCATTGAGGGAACCACGACGCCCATTTTTAACAATATCCCCTAATTTATGAGTACTTGAGGGTTCACCGACCAAACACCATTTAATTTTTTCATTACGTTCTTCAAGAGTCTCAATAACCTTAACCGTACCGTTAACCGCAGGACCTTCTTCATCGGAAGTAATCAGAAATGCGATAGATCCTTTATGGTCTGGGTGTTTTGCTACAAAACGCTCAGATGCGACAACCATAGCTGCCAAAGCAGTTTTCATATCAGCTGAACCGCGACCATATAATTTTCCATCGCGGATTTCAGGCGCAAATGGGTCTGAATTCCATGCTTCTAATTTACCTGTCGGGACTACGTCAGTATGACCTGCAAAACAAAATACAGGTTCTTCAGTTCCGCGACGCGCCCAGAGATTATCTACCTCACCAAAACGCATTGGTTCAATATGAAAACCAACTTGGCTTAAACGGTCTGCCATGATGGTCTGGCAAGTGTGATCAATTGGAGTAACAGAAGGTTGTTGTAAAAGTTCTAGGCTAAGCGAGAGAGTATCTGAATGGTTCATACCGGAAATTGCGTGCTGATCAGGTGAAATATAGTCCGATATAATAGGCGAATCTCTACGGGATGGGTATGTAAAAATAAAAAAACCTTATCGGAATGATAAGGTTTTTTAGTGACAACTCTAACTTACATTTTATCTTGTGTTTTTTCAGCAGTATTCGTTACAGCATCACCTGCTTTAGAAACATCTTTACCAAAACCCTTAAACGTATTACAGCCTGTTAAAACAACAGCAATCATTACAGAAGCAGCTAAAACTTTTTTCATCATTTTCTCCGTTTAAATTTAATAATGAAGTAAATTTAGATTAAAAAACAAACGGAAAAAGAAACATGACTGTTTAATAGTAAAAACGTTATAAAATGTTTCTGGAAGCTTAAAGTTATTGTTAATTGTTTGAATTTCTGAATGTTGACTTAAATTTTAAGTGTGAAGGGTGTCTAAACATATAAAACACAACCTCCTGACCATTTTTACAATATAAGCCGTCTGTCCACCAATGTGCTGGGGCGGAACTAGGTTGTTTATTTGGACACAGCCATTCGTGCCTTTCTAATCGATAAAAAGAAGAATGTGGAATTGTGGTGCCCCAATATCCCAAACGACGCTTTAAATTGATCCAGTTTGGTAGGGGCTGCTGCAAATTTAACTCTATAGGGAGATAAAGTTGTCCCTTTAAAACTGCAAAGCGTTGATGAATTTCAAAGTTTAATGCTTCAGGAAACTGAAATTGTTTGTTGGTAAAGTGGTAAAGCTTTTTGCTTAAAGTATCCTGACGGTTTAGGCCAATCCATTGTTCTAAATGTAAATCTGCCTCACCGAGATAATATTTTAAGGCGACCTCCCAGTGTTCAATTTTTTGAGTGTCTTTATTTAAAATTAAAAAATCCAGCTCGCCTAATGTTTTTGCCCCTTCAATTTTTTGAATACTATGTCCCAATAATTGATAGGGATGGTACTGATCCTCTTGTAGCCAAAACCAAAGTAGATGTTCAAAGCGTAAACCTAAACGTGTACTTTTAAGCTGAGATAAAAATTGAAGTAGGGGTTCTGGTGATTCATCAAGTTCTTTTAACCGTGGTAAATAATCTTGAAAATGATCTTCCCATACTTTATCGCTATGCAAATTAAAGTGATGCTGGATAGATAAACTTGTGGGTAATTGGCAAAGTAAATTTGGGCTGGCAATACAAAAAGCGAGTTGTCGAACGATAGGATGTTGAAATTGAAGCCATGGCTCGAAATAGGACGTTTTAACTGAGGCAATATTCATACATTTAATACTCGAAGTAATTCATCCTAATTTCATAACGGATCAACAAAAAAACATTAGAAAAACACTTTATACTAACGCCAACAGCAGGTTAAGGTTTATATATGCGAACATTGTTCTGGCGCTCTTTAGTCGTGATTTTTATCACGCTAGGCATTATTGGAGCAATTTTACCAGGTATGCCGACAACAGTGTTTTTGATTCTGGCTGCTTGGGCTGCTTCAAAAGGCTGGCCACAAATGGATGATTGGTTGTTAAATCACCCTAAATATGGACCAACATTACGTAATTGGCGAGCCAATGGCACAGTACCTCGTAAAGCGAAGTGGATTGCAAGCATAATGATGGCAATTAGCGGAATTATAATGCTATTTACTTCAGCGCCACTTTTGGTCAAGGCTTTTACTGATACTACCATGTTGATCGTTGCAATTTGGTTATGGCTAAGACCTGAGCCAGAAAACAAAGACCACTAATATTTTGTTTTTCAACATGGCTGTGTATAGAAATATAGGTAATGGTTAACCATTGTTGAGCTGTAAAACCTAACAAATATATTCAAAAGTGATATTCAGATAAGAGAATAAGTTCAATGACTCAATTTAAACTCGAAGATGCTGATGTTCTCATCGATTTAGCAAATCAAACGTTAACTTTGCCTAAACATAATAAGTTTTATGTTGTCTCTACCGGAAAGAATGGAATTGGTGAGCAGGAAAACACGGGTAGAACACCACGTGGATGGCACAGAGTGGCTAAGAAAATTGGTGCAGAGTCTCCCAAAAATGCAGTTTTTATCGCGCGTAAGCCAACAGGGGAGGTTTATAGCACTGAGTTAGCTGCCCAATATCCTGAACGAGACTGGATACTTTCTCGTATTCTCTGGTTAGATGGCCTAGAGACTGGGTTTAATAAAGGGGAAGGCCACGACACTATGCAACGTTATATCTACATTCATGGAACTCCAGACACGCAATCAATGGGGGTGCCAATGTCACATGGGTGTGTTCGAATGCGTAATGAAGAAATCATTGAGCTATTTGATTTAGTTGCTGAAGATGCATTAGTTTATTTATCTGAACAATCTTTAACCTGAGTGCGAGTTTTATCTATTCTTGGTTAGCGGTGTAAATGCAGAAAATATTGAAATAAGTGTTTAAATAAAATACAAAAAATTGTTTTTTACTTAATAATGACTTATTTTTAATCATTCATTCGCATTTTTTTAAAAAGAAGTCGAAAAGCGTTTGACACCTGTTAAAGATTCTCTATAATGCACCTCACAAACGATGAAGACGTTAAAGGGCGCTTAGCTCAGTTGGTAGAGCGTCTGCCTTACAAGCAGAATGTCGGCGGTTCGATCCCGTCAGCGCCCACC